>CAVVDJ010000007.1:0-294996 GCA_963747025.1 uncultured beta proteobacterium | reverse complement strand
TGGCGGCGATGAGTCGTCCGCATTCATCCGGGATGTCGCCTAACGCAGGAATGGGTATCGACTGTCCTGCAGATTCAGGTTGGTGCGCGGGCACACTCTTCGTGTCTGCTGGCCTTTCGCTCGTGGTGCCGGTGGTGGGCGAACGCGGCAACAGTCGCACCTCCTTTCGTTGACTCATGACATCCGCGTGGAGTGCGCCGGCCCAAGCTAGGACCTCGCTATCCGCTGCGTCTGCCCGTTCGTCGGCGAAGGTCTGGGCGATGTCCAGCAGTGTTCCGCTGGCGACCTCCAGGTCCCACCAAAGCGAGTCCCACTGAGACGCGGTGGCCGGTTGCGCGACAAGCAGGCTTTCCACCTCGTCGAGGGCGGCATGCAGTTGGACGACGTCGACCGTCAGAGTGCGGCGCCGATCGCTGGTGGTTGCGATGGAGTGGCGCAGAAGCAATACGGAGTCGGCGATGCCGCTCAAGGAGGAAGCGTCATAAAGCGGCTTCTCTATCAAGCTCCGGCAGGCCCGCTCCAAAGTGATCAAGTGGCCCGCCAGATTTCCGCTATCCACCGAGGAGATGTACTGCGGAGTGAGCGGCTGAAGCGCACGCGTGTCGTACCAGTTGAGGAAGTGTCCCCGATGGCGTGGCAAGGCATGCATGCTCTTGAGGGTCGCTTCGAGGCGTTCGACCATGTCCTGGAGTCCGAGCCAACCGAAGTCGCGGGCGGCCACCACAGACAGCAGGTACAGCCCGATGTTGGTGGGAGAGCTTCTGTGTGCGACGACGGGCTGCGGATCCTCCTGGAAGTTGTCCGGAGGAAGCCAATTCTCGGTCGCTGTAACAAACGCCGTGAAGAACCGCCAAGTGCGGCGCGCAATGAGGCGCAGCTGCACGGCTTGTGCCGAACCCAGCGGCTTGGTCGCAGTCTCTTGGGGAGGCAAACTGATGGCGCGGGCAATCAGTGGAGACGCCCACCACAGCAAGACGAACGGCGCCGCGATCGGAACCGCCACGGGGTTGAAGTACAGAACTGAGGCCGTTGCCCCGAACGCCACGACACCGGCGCTGCGCAACGCCCAAAGAAAGTTCTCCAGCGATAGACCCGTCGTGCTCTGCACTTGTGCGGCCGTGACCCACTCCAGCAGGTTGCGCCGACTGACAACCAGTCGCCAGAGAGTGCGCACAACGGCGTCGAGAACGAGCCAGGTTTGTTGCGCCAGAAAAGTGAGCGAAACGAGGAGATAGACGGAGGCGGCGCGCACGTCGTCCAATACCATGCGGATGTGATGGCGCAGAGAAACCCCCAATCGCGGCGGCAGCAAGCCGTCGAAAACGGAGAGAATCGCCGGCAGGCACAGCGTCAGAATGGTCACGATTAGCCAGGCCACCCAGGGCGCTTGCGGGACCGACCAGCTTGCGACCAGGAGGCCAAGACAGGCCGGCGCCACCAGCGAACGCCGCAGATTGTCCAGCAGTTTCCAGCGACCAATGGTGGGAACGTCACGGCCAGCGCGACCGAAGATCCAAGGTAGGAGCTGCCAGTCGCCGCGCGTCCAACGGTGAGTTCTGGTGGCGGCGACCTCCGAGTGCGAGGGAAAGTCCTCGAACAACTCGATGTCGCTTACGAGAGCACAACGTACGAATATTCCTTCCAGGAGATCGTGGCTCAGAACCGCGCTCTCAGGTACTCGCCCGGCAAGTGCCGCCTCGAACGCATCGACGTCGTACAGTCCTTTTCCCGTATAGCTGCCCTCGCCAAATAGATCCTGGTATACATCGGAGACCGACGCGGCATAGGCGTCGATGCCCGGTGGTGCGGAAAACAGACGTTGGAAAACGGAGCTGTCCTTTCGAGAGGGAAGCCGCGGTGTGATGCGAGGCTGAAGCACGGCGTAGCCTTCTACGATGCGTCCGCTCTTCGGGTCGGCGCGGGGCCAGTTCAGCGGATGGGCGGCGGTGCCGACCAGTTGCCGCACCGTCGCAATAGGCAACCTCGTATCCGCATCTAGCGTGATCACGTAGCGTACGTCTGCGGGCGGGGTCGGCAGCTTTCCGTCTAGGGGTAAGAATGATGTGTCTCTTGCGCCGCGCAGGAACCGGTTGAACTCATGCAACTTGCCGCGTTTGCGCTCCCACCCCATCCATTTCCGCTGCGTCTCGCTCCATCGGCGGCGGCGATGAAACAGAAAGAAGCGCTGACCGCCATCGGCGGTAGGACCATGGCGCTGGTTGAGCGAGGCGATGCCTTGCACGGCGAGTTGCAGCAGCGCGGCGTCGCTCGGGATAGATTCGACGTCCGCATCCAACCAGTCGGACAGGAGTGCGAAACGCACGTCGGCGTCGGGGTTGGAGAGGAAGTGAATCTCGAGACGCTGAACGCTCTCCGCGACGGCTGGCTCACCGGAGAGCATGATGGGGACCACCACGAAAGTCCGCATGGACAGCGGTACGCCTTCCTTCAGATCCAAGCGCGGCAGGTGTCGAGGCGGGAGGGTTCGAGTTACCCAGCGGTTGATCAGCGTAACTGCGATCTCGGACAGCGGGACCGTCGCGAGCAACGCCAGCAGCAGCATTCCTCCCGTCGAGACATCGGCGTTGCGGCTCGCCCATAGCAGCAGGGCAGCCAAGACCATGGTTACGACCGCAATGCTGCCGAGGTAGGCCTGAGCGGCGTGTGTCACATAGGCGCGCAGGAGGCGGTTCTTGATTGACACGCGATAGCCGAGCTCTCGCTCGAAAGCGATGCGTCCGGTCGAGATCAGGAAATAGCCCGGATCACGCCACTGGTCTTCGCCAGAGCCGGATTGCGGCGGCTCGTGCCCGACAGCGGACTGCGTCTTGTCGAGCAGCGCTGTGGCGATGTCCAGCTCTGAACGCTGCGTCCCCTTGGCCAGATCCTCGATCGCATGCCGGTATCGATCCCGTGTGAGGAAATCCATGCGCGAAAAAGCAGAGGATTTTCGAAGCCAGGCGTCTACCAGACTGACATCTTCGAAGAACGCCTGCCAGTCGAATGCCGACATGGCGCGCATGCTGGTCACCAGGTTCCGGACCGTCATATTGGCGGCGGACTGGCTCGCGTGCTCAAGCTGAATCAGGCGCTCCCAGGTTACGCCTTGCTCCGTAAGCCGCTCGTTCAACGCGCGCAGCGTATCCGGCAGATGGAGGTCCCGATAGCGGAGGCGTTGAACCAGCTGCACCGCGAACGCGCGGGACAGAGATCGCTCGGCGATGCCCCGCAGGACGTCCGAAAGGTCCGGCGGCGTCTGGCGGTCGGCGGCTTCCAGCGCGTCTGCCACCTCGTCCGCATCGCGGCGCCCCGCCTGAGAACCGACAATGCGTACCGCCAAGCGCCGGAGATTGTCGATCATGATGCAGCGCAGAACCACAGGTACGGCCCACAACTCGCGCATGCTCAATGGCGCGACGCGCTGATAGGCGTGCACGAAGCGCTTCAGCAGATCGGGGTCGAGGCGGCTATCGGTATGGGCGACGAAGTCCCACACCAGACCGTAGACCCGTGGGCGTCCGCGTAGTGGCCCGTCGGCGACCTTAGGCAATGACCGAGAGATGCGCGGCGTGCACTCCTGGTGGATTCTCTTGAGCTGTTCGTCGATGACGTGGAAGTTGTCGAGGACCCATTCGGCTGCCGGCGTGATCGCGCGGTGCTCGCGAGCGGCTTCCGCGATGGCGGAATGGCACTCGAGCAATATGCTACCGGTATGACGCGCTTCTGCTGCGAGGTCGTACCCGCCCCAGTAGCTTTCGTATACCGATTGCCGCGCGGCGACGCTTTCGGCGTGAAGCTCCAGGCGCTCTGCGCTGTAGATCTCGGCACGGATCGGATCGTCGGCCTGGCCGGGGCTGCGGGGAAGACGAACAAAGGAGCCCAGGATTCGCAGCGACTGCAACATCAAGGCCATACCTCCACGGGGCGCCGACACCACGCGCGCGGACGCGTTCTCAGCGATTCGACAGAACGGCGCAGAATGCGGCTCCTAACGGAACCCGGGCTCAACGGCTCTGCGGAGCTAGAGCGGTGACAGGTGCAACAGCGCTATGAACGCCACGACCGCGATCGGGTATCCCAGCAGCCAGAACAAGATCCAGCCCTTCGCGTTGTTGCTCGCACCGTCTCGCAATTTCATTCTGGTCACCTATGGCTGATGCGCGGTCGAGCCATCGACAGCTCCGGCGAGGAGCTCGCGCGAATTGGTTTGTTGCCTGCACCGGAGTGACAACAGGATCGACCGCACAGCTTGCGTCCGTGATCGCCGAAGCTTCACTGCCCTGCGGCAGGATCTCGGCGCGTTTCGGATCTGTGGCCCTCAGCCGACCCAAGCGGGAAAGCGAACCCATTACATTGAGCGCAGCTTCTGTGCCACGCGCCCGGCACCTGCAGTTATGCCAGTGAATCAGGTTGGTAGTTGCGCGAATGGAGTATCGCTGACACAAGAAGCGCCCACAGAGAGGCGTGTAACGCATACACGCGAGACCGGCAGCGTTGCGCCGCGTTATGCCGGGCCCCAGTATGCGCGCTTACCCGCGCAAAGGGAAAGAATCTACCGGATCTCGTGGCCCCCGTCCTGCGTGCGGCGCGCGACAAGCTCTTCCAGGACTTCGCACAGCCGGTCGTACTCGCGTGACTTGTCGAAAAAATAATCGGCACCGATCTCCATGCTGCGCCCGCGATACTGCGGTGTAGCGTAGTTGCTGAGGACCAGAACGATGATCCGGCGCCGAGCGGAGGCGCTACGCAGGGCCTTGAGGACGTTGAAACCATGGCCTTCCCTGAGTTGAAGGTCCAGCACGACCGCGTCGCAGGCCGCAGCTTGCAACGCTGCGATGGCGTCGGCCTCGGTCTCGGCATGACCTACCACCTCGACATGCTCGAGGGAAGAGATAGTCTCGGTGAGACGCTCGCGAATGACCGCCGAATCCTCGACGAGGAACACGCGGAGCGGATTTGTCGTTTCTGCGCCCGATTCTGACCGAGAAGAAGGTTCCACAACCTGCATGTCCAATATCGACTAAGCCTCCCTACACTAACAGCTACGACCCACGGGCGCTGTCGGCGTTTCTCCTACATGCGCCGGATGTCCGCCGTGCAGGAGTGTTTGCATTCGTGCAACAATCGATGCGATCTGCACGGCCGGCTAGTCGATGATATTGTTTTTGACTGCGTAATAGGTTAGATCGGCGTTGCTGCTCATCTGCATCTTCTCGAGTATTCGCGCACGATAGGTGCTCACGGTCTTCACGCTGAGGAACAACTCTTCCGCGATCCTCGAGACGCTTTCGCCAGACGCGAGCCGGTAGAAAATCTGAAACTCGCGCTTGGACAAGGTTCCATGGAGCGGCTTGTCGGTGTCGCTGGACAAGTCGCTGACGAGCACCTGCGCGACGCTCGGGCTCACGTATTTTCCGCCGCTGATCACGGTGCGTATGGCCGTGACCAATTGCTCCGATGCGCTCTCTTTGCTGATGTAACCGCTGGCCCCGGCACGCAACAAGCTGACTGCAAACTGCTGCTCGGAATATGCGCTCAGAATCAAGACCGGGAGATCGGGACGGCTGCGCTTGAGCTGTCGCAACGTGTCGATGCCGTTCTTACCAGGCATCGAGATATCCAACAGAACGACGTCGCACTCGCCTTTGCGCACGCACGCGAGCGTCTCCATACCGTCTGCAGCCTCGCCGGACACCATCATGTCTTTTTCGCCGGCGATGAACTGCTTGAGTCCGGCCCGCACGATCGCGTGATCGTCCGCAATGAGGATCCTGATCATGGAGGGTATTGCTGCCTGGGGCTGTTCCCGGGTGCTGCTCTCGCTGCCGTCCGCGGACGGTGCGGGACTCCGCCTGGGAGCATGATAATCGAAAATCCCGGAGGGATCTGTCTCTCTTCGGGTACGCCTGCTGTCGGTGCCGGTATTCATCGCGAGATCCTCCAACAGTGTTGTCACGAGGGATGGCGTAAGCGATTGGCGGTGCGAGCTCGGTGGAATGGGCGGAATACTCGGCGAGGCGGTTGTAGAGCGTTTTGAGGCTCACCCCGAGCACCTCGGCAGCGCGGCGCTTGTTGCCGCTGCAGTGCTCCAGGGTGGCGAAGATGGTCTTGCGCTCCATCGCCGCCAGCGAGGTGCCGATGCTGAACTTCAAACACCCGTGCTCGGACAGCGAAGCGCGCACCGCGGGGGCGAGCTCTTTGAGCTCCACCTCCTCATCGGCCAGGATGAAGGCACGCTGGACGCAGTTCTTGAGCTCGCGCACGTTGCCCGGCCAGGGATGGGTGCGCAACAGCGCCAGCGAGGCGCTGGAGAAGCCCTTGTCGGTGCCCGCCTCGTGGTTGAGATCGGCCAGGAACTGGCGCGCGAGCAACTCCACATCGTCCCCGCGCGTGCGCAGCGGCGGCAGCGTGATCGGGAACACCGCCAGGCGGTACATCAAGTCCTCGCGCAGCCGATTGTCGGCCACCGCGGTGGCCGGATCCCGGTTGGTGGCCGCCATGATGCGCGCTGCGGCCCGGATCTCCTGATCCCCGCCCACCCGGCAGAAGCTGCCCGTTTCCAGCACGCGCAGCAGCCTCACCTGCATCTCCAGGGGCATCTCGGTGATCTCGTCCAGAAACAAAGTGCCCCCGCTGGCGCGCTCCAGGTACCCGCGATGGGTCTTGGCCGCACCGGTGAAAGCGCCTTTTTCATACCCGAACAGCTCGGCTTCGATCAAAGTGGCCGGAATCGCCCCGCAGTTGACCGCCACGAACGCCTCCTTGGCCCGCGCGCTCATGCGATGGATGGTATTGGCCACCAGCTCCTTCCCCGACCCGCTCTCGCCTACGATGAGCACGGTGGCCTCGGTTTGCGCCACGCGCTCGATCAGGTCGTACACCTGGCGCATGCCCGGCGAGGAGCCGTACAGCAGACCGAAGCGCGTGAGCTTGGCCGACTTGGCCACCTTGGGCACCACCACCATGCGCGCCAGCGTTTCCATGAAAGGCAGCGATAGCGCACCGCTATCGATCTGGGAACTCGCTTGGTACATGTATAGCCTCCTCCTGGGAGCGCCGGCGCAAAGCCTCGCCAGCTAGTGAGGCCTATCATGCCCCTGGTCTTCAACCCAGCCTATAAGTGCAAGCCTGATTAGACTGTCAGCCTCAGTCCTACGTCGTCGAGCGGCGTCACCGTGGGGAAGAACCAGCAATCCATGGAAAAGCACTCAGAACGCAGCCAATTCCAGGGACACAACTCACGACTCAGGACACTAGGGGCATGACTAGACCAGGAGCCAGGCCAATGCCCAGAGTGCTCCGCCGATGGCTGCCGCGGCGCCCGACATCCAGAACAGCCAGCGTTTGCGCGTGAGCACCGTGATGGCGGCGAGCGAAATGGCAATCTGCACCATGGTCGTCGCCTGGGCCAGCCGATGATGTGGGTGCAACGCATGCTCGGAAAGCTCGTTGAACCGCTTCGTCTCCGCCTCCAGCGCCTCGGCCTTGGCCTGGATCTCTTTTTTCTCCTGCCTGTAACGCTCGGCCTCGGCTTCGTAAGCGGTTCTCTTGTCGGGCGGCACGATGACCGCCGCCAGCTCGGCCAGGTGCTGTTTGTTGCTCTTCGCCTGATAAAAATTCCATTGGTCCGAGGCTTCGGTCCGCCGCAGCACGGCTTCGTTCTTGTACATCATCGCATCGTTCTGAGTCGCACCGCCCTGGTAAGCGAACACAGCACCCACGGTGGATAGGATGGCGGTCATGACCGCCACCCGGCCAGCCAGGCTGTCTCCGCCCTGCGCCGCATGCTCTACCGCATGCTTTTCGGGCCCATGCACCTCGAATAGCTCTTCCGACATTGTCCCAATCCTCATCCAGCAAAAGTTAGGTCGCGCTGGGCCAACACGCGAGCCCAGGTGAGTCAATCCAGCGCGTCGCCATCCAGCCGGTAAAAGCGCGCAGCGTTCCGATCCATCATCGCGGACTGATGGGCCGGCGACAGCGGCGCAATCAGCTCCCTCGTAGCATGCAACCACCCCTCGTAATCGGCATTGAGGGTCATTACCGGCCAATCGCTGCCCCAGACGATGCGATGCGGCCCGAAGCACTCGATCACGTGGTCCACATATGGGCGCAGATCGTTCACTTTCCAATCCTTGCCGGCTTCGGTTACCAATCCGGACAGCTTGCACCAGGCTCCCGTTTCGAGCGCGATGCTACGCATCCCGTCGGCCCAGGGCTGCCACATTCGCTGCGCAATATCCGGCTTGGCGCAGTGGTCGACGATGGCTCGCAGATCTGGATAGCGGGTAAGCAGGGTCAGCGAACTACGCAGGTGCGCGGGCCGGATCAGCACGTCAAATGACAGGTCCAGTTCGATGAGCGCGCGAAACGCCGCGTCAAGGCGGGGTTGGAGCACCCAGTCCACATCCGGTATGTCTTGCAGCATGGGGCGGATACCACGCAGGAGCCGGTTCTGCGCCAAGGCGCCGAGCACATCGGCCGCGCCCGGTGCAGCCATGTCGATCCAACCGACCACGCCCCGGATCAGATGGTCGGACGCATGCGCCTGCGCCAGCAACCATCTCGTCTCGGCTTCGGTCTGTGCTGCTTGCACCAGCACGCTTCCGGTGATCCCATGGCCAGCGGCAAGCGTCCGATAGTCTTCCAAAAGGTAGTCGCGCTCGATGGGAGCCAGCGCTGGGTTGATCCTGGCGTCGAGCCAATCGTAGTCGCCGCGCGAACGCTGCCAGAGGTGATGATGTGCGTCGATGATCACTGGCTCGAAGCGTCGTCTCGGAAAGCACTGCATTCCGCTGGAAGCACCCTATGGGGTGAGGGCCTCACGGTCCAGCAATGATCGAGACTTGAGATCTCGCCAGAAGTCGGCTGGAATCGGCGTGCGCAGCATGCGTAGATTCTCTGCCAGCTCGTCGGGGCTGCGGGTTCCTGGAATCACGCTCGCAATGCAAGGGTGCTGCAGAGGAAACTGAATCGCGGCTGCCTTCAACGGCACGTCGTGGCGCGCGCAGACTGCTTCGATGTCGGCGACCTTGGACAACACGGCATCGCTGGCCGGAGCGTAGTCGAACCAGGCGCCCTTGACAGCGCCGCTCGCGAGGATCCCGGAGTTGTAAGGTCCGCCGAGAATGATGCCGATGTCACGGCGCTCGCACAGCGGAAGGAAGGATTTGAGCGATTCCTGCTCGAGCAGCGTGTAACGGCCCGCCAGTAAGAAGCAGTCGAAATCCCCAGCCTCGGCGAACTGCTGGCAAGCCTCCCACTCGTTCAAACCACATCCGATTGCCTTGACCAGCTTCTGCTCGCGCAACGCGAGCAAAGCCTTGTAGGCGCCCGTCATCGCGGCCCGGAATACCTCCGGCAGCCGATCGCCCTGGTTGCGGCGGTCGACGTCGTGGATCAACAGGATATCCACGCGCTCGGCGCCCAAGCGGTTCAGGCTGTCCTCGAACGACCGCATGACGCCATCGTAGCTGTAGTCGTTGAAGCGCGAGAATGCGGTGATGTCCTGGAACAGTCCCGCACCGGAAGGTTCGCCGAACGTGGGCTTGAGGCGCCATCCGACCTTGGTCGATACGACGGCGCCTGGATCGGCGAAGCGGCGCAGCCCGCTGCCCAGACGCAGCTCGGATAGGCCATGTCCGTAGAGCGGAGCCGTGTCGAAGTAACGCAGGCCGGACGCGTAGGCGGTGTCCAGAGTCTCGATGGCGGCGTCCTCCGACATCGCGAGATACATGTTGCCGAGCCCCGTGCCGCCGAACCCGAGCGTGGAAAGCTTGAGGCCTGCGCGGCCAAGCGACTTCTGCTGCAGCTCCATACCCGTCCTCGATACCCTTGCGCGCTGGGCTTGCATGCTAGCATAGCGATGGGCAGCTCCCCGCTAGTGTCCTGAGGATACTAGATGCGCGTTGGCGCTGCGGCGATGCGCGCGAACCATCGTGCGGCGCACCATGCGTTGCGGCACGACGATGGCGATGCCGGTGGGGTGGGGAGGAGCCGGAAATGCTCAAGAATATCGATCCAGTCCTTTCACCCGAGCTGTTGTCGACGCTCCGGGCCATGGGGCATGGCGACGAGCTCGCGATCGTGGACGCGAACTATCCGGCTGCGTCGAGCGGAAGACCGCTCATCCGCTTGGACGGAGTGGCGACTGCCACGCGCGTTCTGGAGGCGGTGCTGTCGCTCATGCCGCTCGACGAGTTCGTGCCCTGCGCCGCATTCCACATGCAGGTCGTGGACGACCCGATGGCTCAGATGCCCATCTTCGCGGAGTTCCGCGCGTCGCTCGAACGCTTGGAGCCGAAGATGGCCAGGCTCGAGGGGATCGAGCGGTTCGCGTTTTACCAGCGGGTGAGGGGGTGTTTCGCCGTGGTGGCGACGGGCGAGCGGCGGCTGTATGGAAACCTGATTCTAAAAAAGGGCATCGTTCGGCCACAGTCCTAGGAAACGCCCCTTTGGAGGAGCGTGATGCGCTTATTCGAGCTGCACCAGATCTCGAAAAATTTCGGCGCCATCCAGGCGTTGAGCGGCGTCGATCTCAAGATCGATGCCGGGGAAGTGCTGGGCCTGATGGGAGACAACGGGGCCGGCAAATCGACCCTGATCAAGATCATGGCCGGCAACTTTCCGCCCTCCGGCGGTGAGATCCGACTCAAGGGCGAGAAGGTCGAGTTCCACAATCCGGTTGACGCCCGCCGCAAGGGCGTGGAAGTGGTCTACCAGGACCTCGCGTTATGCGACAACCTCACTGCCGCCGAAAACGTCTTTCTCGGCCGGGAGGCGAAGCGCAGATTCGGGCCGTTTCAGTTCATTCACTATGCCGAAATGTTCCGTCAGGCAGCGCGGCACTTTGCGGAACTCAAATCCGAGACGCGCCCACGCGATCTGGTGAAACAGATGTCCGGCGGCCAGCGCCAGGCCGTCGCCATCGCCCGCACGCGGCTCTCGGACCCGGACATCGTCCTGATGGACGAGCCGACGGCAGCGATCAGCGTGCGTCAGGTCGCGGAAGTGCTGGATCTGATCCGGCGCCTGCGAGACCAGGGGATCGCCGTCATTCTGATCAGCCATCGCATGCCTGACGTATTCGCCGTGTGCGACCATGTCTCCGTCATGCGGCGGGGCCGGGTGGTTGCCGACAAGCCGATCGACCAAACCTCGCCGGAAGAAGTCACGGGGCTCATCACGGGCGCCATCGAGACGGCGTGACCGGATCGACATCGCAAAACAAAGAATAAGGGAGAGCGTATGAGCGTCGCGGTCGAGGAGGTCACCAGCCAGCGTGAACACGGACTGCTGCGTGCGATGGTCATGAGCCAGCCGTTCTGGGTGACTATCGCGCTAGCGATCATGTGCGGGGTCATGGGCAAAGTATCGGACGTTTTCCTGACCGACGACAACTTCTTCAACGTCACACGCAACTTTTCTTTCATCGGGATCCTCGCGCTGGGAATGACCGCGGTCATCATCACCCGCGGGATCGATCTATCGGTCGGGTCCATCGTCGGCGTATCGGGGATCGTGTGCGCGATGGTGCTCAACGCGGGCTACCCCTGGTGGGCTGGGATCGGAACGGGCTTGCTGGCCGCGGTAGCGTGCGGCTTCGTCAACGGCGTGCTGGTCGCTTACCTGAATCTGTCGTCTTTCATCGTGACACTGGGCATGTTCGCGGTCGCCCGCAGCCTCGCCCAGGTGCTCTCGCAGAACCGCATGATCTATCAGTTCGGCCCCGACGAGAAACTGTTCGAGGAGATCGGCGGCGGCAGCGTCCTGGGGATCGCCAATACTTTCATCGTGTTGCTCGTGCTGACGATCGTCTTTATGATTGCGTTTCGCTATACCACCTGGGGACGCTGGGTATACGCGATCGGCGGGAACGAGCACGCGGCACGGTTGACCGGCGTTCCGGTCAACCGCGTAAAGCTCTCGGTTTACATGCTGTCCGGCTTGATGTCCGGCATCTGCGCCGTGCTCCTCGTGGGCTGGCAGGGTGCGGCCATCAACGCTATGGGAACGGGCTACGAATTGCGGGCGATTGCATCGTCGGTCATCGGCGGGACCGACCTCATGGGCGGCGCGGGCGGAGCTTACGGCGCGTTCATCGGGGCGGCGCTGATCGAGGTGATCCGCAACAGCCTGTTGCTGGCGGGCGTCGATGCCAATTGGGAAGGGACTTTTGTGGGCTTGTTTATAGTTTTCGCGGTGATGTTGAGCAAATTCCGCGGAATGCGGTCGGGTTAAACCCCGGTTTCTATAACTACGAGGAGGAAAGTCAATGAAGAAGACCCTTCTGGCAGCTGCTGCCCTGGCGCTGATCGGTGCGCCTGTCTTGGCCAGTGCCCAGAGCAAGATGGTCTTTGCCCTGGTGCCCAAAAATATGAACAACCCGTTCTTCGATCAAGCGCGCGATGGTTGCAAGAAGGCCGAGAAGGAAAGCGGCGGCAAGATCGAGTGCTATTACATCGGGCCGGGCGAGCATGGCGGCGGCGACGAACAGGTGCAGGTGGTGCAGGACCTGATCACCAAGAAGGTGAACGGCATCGCCGTTTCGCCCTCGAATGCACCCGCCATGGCGAAGGTATTGGAGCGCGCCAAGGCCGCGGGCATTCCGGTGACGACGTGGGATTCCGATCTGCTTCCGGCGGACAAAGGTCTGCGCAAGACGTATATCGGGACCCACAACTATGACATCGGCGTGAATCTCGCGAAGATCACCATGAAGCTCAAGCCCAAGGGCGGCACGATCTGCATCCAGTCCGGCGGTCCTGCGGCGGCGAACCACAACGAGCGCATGCAGGGGATCCGCGACACGATCTCGGGTAAGAAGTCCAAAGAACCACCCGGCGATCGTCTGACCGGGCAGAATGGATGGACCGAAGTCGAGGGCTGTCCGCTGTATACGAACGACGATTTCCCGCTGTCGGTCAAGCAAATGGGTGAGATCCTCGCGAAGTATCCGAACCTGACCGCGTTTGTACCGACGGGCGGGTTCCCGCAGTTCGTGCCCAATGCGTACAAGCAAGTCGTCGACAAGAACATGGAGCGCATCAAGAGCGGCAAGACTATCCTGGTCGTTGCCGATACGCTTCCGGTCCAGATGGATCTCATGAAGGCGGGCTACAGCAGCGGCCAGGTCGGCCAGCGTCCGTTCGACATGGGCTACAAGTCGATGTTCATCCTGCAGGACATCGTGAACGGGAAAAAAGTGGACGATCCCATCTATACGGGTCTCGACGTTTGTGAGCCCTCGACCGCGGCCACTTGTATCGCTAAGTAGTTTCAGTTAGCGCTCTCCCTGCGGCTGCCCCGCGGTCACACGACCGCCGGGCGGCCGCAGTCACGCAGGAGGCACCATGATCGAAGTCGCTTTGTTCGGCGCCGGCCGCATCGGGAAGATTCACGCCGGCAATCTGGCTGCGCAGCCCGGCGTCAAGCTGAAGTACGTCGTCGACGTCAGCGCTCCCGCTGCTGCAGAATTGGCGCAGCGCTATGCGGCTGGTGCCGCGGACGCCGACACGGTGCTCAATGATTCGACCGTCTCGGCCGTGGTCATCGCCTCCAGCACCGACACGCATGCCGACCTGATCATGCGCGCTGCCGCTGCGGGCAAGGCGATCTTCTGCGAGAAACCCGTCGATCTGGCGCTGGAGCGTGCGCGCGCTTGCGTGGAGGTCGTTGCGAAAGCGCGGGTATTGTGCATGATTGGATTCCAGCGGCGCTTCGACCCCACTTTCTCCGCTCTGAAGCAGCGGCTGGATGCCGGCGAGATCGGCAACCCGGAGATGCTGATCATCACAAGCCGAGATCCGGGGCCGCCTCCTGTCAGCTATATCAAAGTCTCGGGCGGGATCTTCAAAGACATGCTGATTCACGACTTCGATGTATTCCGCTGGGTGCTCGAAGACGAAGCGCAGAGCGTCTTCGCCACCGGCAGTTGCCTGGTCGACGCTGCGATCGGCGCGGCGGGTGACGTGGATTCGACTGCCGTCACCATTCGCACCCGCGGGGGCCGCCTGTGCCAGATCAACACGAGCCGTCGCGCGTCGTACGGCTACGATCAACGCTTTGAAGTGCTGGGCAGCCAAGGACTCCTACAGGCCCGCAACCACACGCCCACACAGGTCGTCGCGCAGACTGCAACTGGTGTTTGCGAGGACAAGCCCGAACACTTCTTCCTCGAGAGATACCGCAGCGCGTACGCCAACGAGATGAGCCACTTCTTCGATGCGCTGACTCAGGCCAGCCCGGTGCGCACCACTCTCGAGGACGGCGTCAAGGCACTGGAGCTGGCGGAGGCAGCAACCCGCTCGTGGCGAGAAGGTGGCGTCGCCATACTCTAGAGGAGGCCTGCGCCGGTCCTAGAGTGGGCTCTTCAGCGCCCTCTGCCATTCTGTAAGCTTCATGTTCTCCGAGTAGTCGACCGGGCAGTCGACGATGGCGACCCTGTCCTCAGCGAGCGCCGACTTAAGAATTGGAACGAGGTCGGTGGCCTTTTCCACCCGGTAGCCGCGGGCACCGAAGCTCTCCGCGTACTTCACGAAATCCGGGTTCTTGAACGCCACATGGCTGGTCCGGCCGAAGTGCCGCAGCTGGTGCCAGGTGATAAGCCCGTACTCGGCATCGTTCCAGATCAGGATCACAAACGGTGTGGCGCAGCGCAAGGCGGTCTCGATCTCCTGCGAGTTCATCAGAAACCCTGCATCGCCTGTCACCGCTACGACCTTACGGTCGGGATTGGCGAGCTTGGCAGCTAATGCGCCAGGCACGGCGATACCCATGGAGGCGAAACCGTTGGAGATGATGCAGGTATTGGGGCGCTCGGTCCGATACATTCGGCCGACCCACATCTTGTGGGCGCCGACGTCGCAGATGACGATGTCGTCGGCGGCGAGCGCTTCTCGCAAGTCGCACACGATCTTCTGTGGCTTCACCGGGAAAGCCTGATCGTTCGCGTAGCGGGTCCACTCTTCGACGATCGCGCGACGCAGAGCCTTGAGCGGCGAGCGGTGCTTCGGCTTGGCAGCGAAGGCGATCCCGCGCAACGCCTCGCCGATGTCGCCCAGGACGCCGGTTGCGACGATGTAGCGCTCGTCGACTTCCGCCGGCAGCGCGTCGATGTGGACGATGATCTTGTCGCCGCTCGGGTTCCATTCTTCGGGGTGATACTCAACCATGTCATAGCCTATGCAAACGACCACGTCGGCCCGTTCGAAGGCGAACGAAACCAGATCGCGGGACTTGAGTCCGATCGTGCCCAGCGAGTAGTCGCTGGAGAATGGAATCGCGCCCTTGGACATGAAGGTGGTGGCCACGGGGATGCCCAGCACTTCGGCGAAGCTCGACAGTGAATCGCAAGCGTGCTGACGTATCACGCCGTTGCCCGCCAGGATCACCGGGCACTTGGCCTCGGAGATGATGCGGGCCGCCTCCGCGATCTTGAACTCTGGCGGTGCGGACGTGTAGGCCGCCTGCACCTCGATCGGCTTGCGCCCGCCGACGTCGGCCTCCGCGATGTTCTCCGGGAAGTCGATGAAGCACGCGCCTGGCTTCTCGGTCTGAGCGACTTTGAAGGCCTTGCGCACGACTTCGGACACGATGTCCGGTTCGCGGATCTGGCTGCTGTACTTGGTGATCGGTTGAAACAGGTTCACCAGATCCAGGATTTGGTGACTTTCTTTGTGCATGCGCCTGGTCGAGCCCTGACCCGCGATGGCGACCACCGGGGCGCGGTCCATGTTGGCGTCTGCCACACCGGTGATGAGATTGGTTGCACCAGGTCCGAGGGTGGAGATACACACGCCTGCTCTCCCCGTGAGGCGTCCGTAGACGTCGGCCATGAACGCAGCGCCCTGCTCGTGCCGCGTAG
This sequence comes from uncultured beta proteobacterium, assembly GCA_963747025.1. GTDB lineage: Bacteria > Pseudomonadota > Gammaproteobacteria > Burkholderiales > SHXO01 > SHXO01. The sequence continues at coordinate 279,131 of CAVVDJ010000007.1, read as the reverse complement.
TGATGAACCGGATGCGGCTCTCGAGCAACGCATCCATGATGTCTATGTTCTCCTCGCCCGGAATCCCGAACATGAACTCGACGCCTTCGTTCTCGAGGCACCTCACGAACAGTTCGGCTGCCCTCACCCGATTCTCCCTTGGTGTGTGCGCTGCCTGTGTCGGTTTGCCGTCGGCATGGGTGTGCCATGACACCTTCGATTCGACAGTGGCGGACGCACCCCCAGGCTAGCACGAGGGCCGGCGGGCTGCCGGTTGCGCACGCGCGGGGCGGGTAGAATACGGCGCGACCCCGCGGCGATCCGACCCGGAGCCGCGGTTGTGCTCATTCCACCATGTCCAGCGATTTTCCGAATCAACGTCCCGCGCAAGCTGCATCCAGACCGTTACTGGTCCTTGCGCTTCTGGCAATCCTGTTGAGTTTCTTTTTCGCACTCGGCCGTTCGCCGTTGTTCGATGTGGACGAAGGAGCATTCAGCCAGGCTACGATGGAGATGTTCCAACGCGGCGACTTCTTGTCCACTTATCTCAACGGTGCGCCGCGCTACGACAAACCGATTCTGGTCTACTGGCTGCAAGCAGCCAGCGTGATGCTGTTCGGCGTGAACGAGTTTGCCTTCCGCTTCCCTTCCGCCGCGTGTGCTTCGCTCTGGGTGCTGCTGACGTTCTTGTTCGCGCGACGGCGGCTCGGTCCCGACACCGCGCTCCTTGCCGCCGCGCTCATGGCGACTTCGCTCGGGGTATACATTATCGGACGTGCGGCGACTGCGGACGCATTGCTCAACATGCTGATTGCTGCTTCCATGTTCGCAGCCTGGCTGTACCTGGAAACCGCCAAGCGCGTATGGTCGTACGCGACCTTTGCCAGCATTGGCCTCGGATTTCTGGCCAAAGGCCCGGTGGCCATTTTGATTCCGTTTGCGGTGACCTTTGCGTTCTGCTTCCTGCGCCGTGATCTGAAAACCTGGGTGCGTGCGACGTTCGATTGGCGCGGATTGTTGCTGTTCGCGGCCATCGCTTTGCCCTGGTATGTTTTTATTCTGCAACGCGATGGCTGGGCCTTCGTCCAGGGCTTCTTCCTCAAGCACAACTTGAGTCGCTTCGGTGGACCCCTCCAGGGGCATGCGGGTAGCCTGGTGTACTTCTTTCCCGTGGTTTTGATCGGCACGCTACCGTTCACCGCATTTTTCCTCCGCACCGTGCAGCGCGCTCGCGTGGCATGGCGGGACGATTTGCAGTGTTATCTGTGGCTGTGGTTCGGCTTCGTGTTCGTCTTCTTTTCGTTGTCGGGGACCAAGCTTCCGCACTATTTGCTATACGGGATGACCGGCCTCTTCATCCTGATGGCGATCTACGGACCTGAAGTAAAACGACGTTTCTGGGCTTTGCTGCCGCCGCTGCTCTTCTACCTGTTCCTGCTGGTGCTGCCTTTCTTGGCGGCTCGCGCGCTGCCCTGGGTAGAAGACGCCTACTATCGCGAAGCGCTGGCTGACGTCGGGCAGTATTTCGGGCCTGGGTACTACGCATACGCTGTGGTAGCTGCTCTGCTGACCGTCTATTTCATGCTGGAGCGCCGTTTCGATCTTCCGCGCAAGCTCGTGATCAGCGGGATTGTCGCGGTCGTCGGGTTGTCGGCGTTCGTAGTCCCGGTGGGCGCGCGAGTGCAGCAGGAACCGATCAAGGAGGCTGCGCTGCTCGCGCGCGAGAAGGGGTATGAGGTGATCATGTGGCGGCTGAACGCGCCCAGCTTCAGCGTTTACTATGGCCGCCCGACTCCGAGCCGCGATCCAAGGCCAGGCGATATCGTGCTCACTAAGGCCAAGCGCCTTGCCGAGCTTCCCGGCTATGGTTCGGAGGTGCTCTATGCGAAGAACGGCATCGTGCTCATTCGAGTGACCGGATGAGAGCGGTGGCTGCGGACTGGTCCTGGCGCAGCCCTCGCGTCTGGCTGGTGCCGGCAGTGGCGCTGTTGGGTGCTGCGGCTTTGGTCATGGCCGGGGCGAACGAGCGCGTGTTCCTGCTGTTGAACCATCTGGCACCGGCGACGAGCGACGCGCTGTGGGCCAACATCACCGTTCTCGGTGACACAACCGTCGCTCTCGCGCTCGGCCTGGTTCTGGCTCGGCGCCGCCCAGACCTGTTGTGGGCGGTGGTGCCGGCGGCGCTGCTGGCCACGGCGTGGTCGCGCGCGTTCAAGCATCTGTTGGCCATGCCGCGCCCGCCAGCCGTGCTCGGAGCCGACGCCATCCACGTAATAGGCCCGGTCTATCACTTCCACTCTTTCCCTTCCGGCCACGCGACTACGGTATTTGCGCTCGCCGCGCTGTGCGTGCTCGGTTTCCGGCTCAGAGCGTGGAGTGTGGTCCCTATCGCAGTTGCCGCATTGGTGGGTATATCGCGTTGCGCGGTAGGCGTGCACTGGCCGTTGGACGTGCTAGGCGGCGCGTTCGGGGGCTGGCTCGCCGCGGCGCTCGGGTTGAAGGCCGCCGCTCAGATGCCGTTCGGCTTGCGTCCGACTGTGCAATGGCCCATTTCCGCGGCTCTGGCCGGCTGCGCGGTGACGCTGCTGATAGGCTACCCGACCGACTACCCGCAAGCACTTTGGTTCCAACGCGCGATCGGAGCGGCATGCCTGATGGCATTCGCCGCGACCTTTCTGACTCGGCGCGGCAGCCGTGCGACGCCAGGATGATAGAATCCGCCCACCTCTCTCCTGGTCGCAGCCCGTTCCGGCGCCACCGATGACTTCCGAGCATCCGCAGGTTTCCGTCGTCATCCCGATCTACAACGAGGAAGCGAATCTGCCCGACCTCGTCGAGCGTGTCGGCGGCGCCCTGTCGCGCACCGGTCGCGGCTTCGAGTTGATTTGTGTGGACGACGGCTCCAAGGACGACTCGGCAGCGATCCTGGCCGAGCTTGCCTCTGCGCGCAGCTGGCTCAAGCCCCTCTATCTGATTCGCAACTACGGCCAATCGGCGGCACTGCAGGCCGGCTTCGACCAGGCCCGCGGCGAGATCATCGTGACTCTCGACGGTGACCTGCAGAACGACCCGGCCGACATTCCTCGCCTGCTGGAGCTGATGGACGAGCGCCAGGACGTGGACGTGATCTCCGGCTGGCGCAAGAACCGTCAGGACAAAGCCGTCTCGCGCAGGCTCCCCTCGATGATCGCCAACGGTGTCATCTCCAAAGTGACCGGGGTGCCGCTGCACGACTATGGCTGCGCGCTGAAGCTGTACCGGGCGCAGATCATCAGCGACATCAAGCTCTACGGCGAGTTGCATCGCTTCATTCCGGCGCTGGCCGCGGAGGTCGGCGCCAACATCATCGAGGTGCCGGTGAATCATCATCCGCGCACGCGTGGCACGTCCAAGTACGGCATCGACCGCACCTTCCGCGTGATCCTCGACCTGTTGTGGATCAAGTTCTTCATGCGCTTTTTGCATCGGCCCATGCAGGCTTTCGGTGGTGTGGGACTGGGATTGCTCGGCCTCGGGTCGCTGATCCTGCTGTATCTCAGCTTCGACAAGCTGGTTCTCGGCCACGATATCGGCGGACGTCCGCTCCTGCTGCTAGGCGTGCTGCTGGCCCTCATCGGCGTGCAGCTGGTGGCAACCGGGGTGCTCGGCGAGCTGCTCACTCGCGTCTATCACGAGCCGCAAGGGCGTCCTCAATACGTGCTGCGTCCGCAGCCCCGTGCACGCCGGAGGTCCGTCTCTGAGCAGGCCGACGAGACTCCGCGCTGAGTCGGACGCATCTATCGAGCCGCCGGCGCAATCCGCGAAACGGCGCGGCGTTGTACGGCTCGTGCTGCGCATCGCGGGTGGTGCCCTGCTGTTGGTGTTGGTCGTTTGGTATGCCGACCCGGGAGCGCTGTGGTCCAAGTTGAGCCGGGCCGACCCGCGGCTGGTGGTGCTCGCGGTAGTGCTGTCGGCAGTCGCGAACTCCCTGTCGGCGCTGCGGTGGGCCGTCATAGCACGCGGCCTTGGTCTGGCCGCGCCCAGCGGCAAGCTTGTCATCATCTACGCGCGCGGGATCACGACGAACATGCTGCTGCCCGGCGCCACCCTCTCCGGTGACTTGCTGCGCAGCGTTCAGCTCTCGCGCTTGGGCAACCCGTTCGTGGCCTGTGCGCTGTCGGTGTTTCTGGATCGTTTCAGCGGTTTGTGGGTGCTGTGCATACTCTCGCTGCTGGCTGCATCCGGCATTACGCTGTGGGGCGCCCTGGGACACGGAGCCCATGTCGCGCCGAACCAGATGAGCGCTTACCTGTTGATCTTGGCTGGGATCGCCGCCGTCCCCTTTATTCCGCTGCCGTTCGGCAGGCTGGAACGCTCGAACGTTGCCTGGATCTCGACGTTGGCCTCGCGGTGGGAGCGGTTACGCGGACGTCTGCGCCAGGCTCGGCCCGCGCTGCTCGCATCGGTATGGCAGTCTCTCGGCGTGCAGTTCCTGTCCGCCTGTACGCTGTGGGTCTGCGGGCTGGCCTTGGGCGTACCTCTGCCGTATCCGGTCATGCTGGCTGCGGCGGCGCCGATCTTCATCATGGCGGCGCTGCCGATCGGTGTAGCGGGTTTCGGAACGCGCGAGCTCGCGGCGGTGGTGGTACTGGGGGTGGTGGGCGTGCCCAGCGATCTGGCCGCTGCCACCTCATTGCTGTATGGGCTCGCGGCGGTCGTGCAGGGGATTCTTGCCGCGCCGCTGTTCCTGGTCCGACTCTGACGCGCTGAGGCACCGCGACCGACGTAGCCAACCGGGGCAGGCGAAGAAGCTTACTTCGGGCCGAGGCTGTTCTGAAATTCCACCACCGGCTCCGATTCCAGCAGGTGGGTTAGCTCCGAGCTCGTATCGTCAAACCGCGCGATCCAGTCCTCCAGCTCGGCGGAGATGGTAACGAGCGCCTCGAGTACCCGCGCTTGCTCGTCTTTGATTTCCTCCAAAGCGCTCGGCACTGTGCGCAGATCCGAAAGCGCGCTGGATATTCTCGCGATCCTGTCCGTGAGAATGAGCTGCTGCCGCTTGATTTGCCAAAGATGGAGTTTGAGGTCGGGGGGCTGCGGCAGTGCGCCCGCGGCTGAAGCAAGGGCGGTTGGGAGATTGGCTTGCTCGGTGTCGATGGGGGGAGGGAGATCCCGAGCTTGCGCAGGCCCTTCAGATCTTCGCCCAGGCGGTCCAGCCGCCGACTCAGCGCGACGACAGCCAGTGTCACGGCGATAACGCTAAGGATCGCTCCCCCGCCCAGCCAAACCACAGGGTCGATCCCGGATGCGAGAAGGTCCATACGCCGTGCGGCCTCTAAGGATTGCCCGGCGGGCGGGAAGGGGTGTCCCGACGCAGCCGGCAGGAGGCCCTAGATTACCTGCTCAAGCCCCAGTCGTGGCAGGCCCTCGGTGCGATCCGTCGGACCAGCGTCGGCGCGGCCGGGCGTCACCGTCAGCCTCCGGGACGAGCGCCCACTCGGCCCAGCCGACGGAGCAGCCGGGATCCGTCTCGGCGCATCGACCCTCATAGTCGGTGAGTTCGCGAATCAGGGCTTCCAGTCGTTCTGCCTCGACGAAAAAGAAGGTTCTAGCGCGTTGTGTCACGAGCTTGCGCACGGTTTCGTAGTCTCGCTCCGTGAAGATCGGTCGAGCCATGCGTGCATAAGACCTGAACTCTCTGGTGCCCATTGCGATGCGCCTCCCAATGATCGACGGTCGACACGATGCTGGAAACAGGTCCAGCCGCCTTTCGTACCGCCTAGTATCCGGCCCGTGTATGCAATGTCCAGAATGGTCATACGAATGTTTCCGGTGCACGCGGCGCTTTGGGAAGAAACCGGAGTGCGTGTTCCCCCGCATGTGTGAGAGCACCCCGATCGAATTGACGTGACGCACCCACTTGGCCCGTGATCCTGCAGCGCGCGCGTGTTCTCCTTTGTGCGAATGGCGTATCACGCGATCCAAACTCCTCGGCGGATTCCTGAGCTCAACGCCCCGATTGCTCGAGCACGAGAAACAGGAACGGTTCCTGCTAACCCTTCGGACCAAAGCTATTCGCCGGGCAGCTATATTGTTTCAGCTGTGTGAGCTTGAGGAAATCCGCAAGCGCGAGCTCAACTAAGGGCAGACAACGGGATCCGAAACTGGAGGGAAGAAAGTGATTGTTGATTTTACGAGTGCCGAGACGACCACGGTCGTCAACTGGATCGAGTCTGACGAGCAACGCCGCCGCTATTGGGTGGGTTTGGCAGCGAGCGCACTGGTCAGGAACGAACGCACCGCGGCGATTCCCAAGATATCGGCCGCCTTATATGAGGCAGTCGTCGAGACGCTCCCCGCAGTCGAAGGCCTGGCCGGAGATCTGATTCCGCGATTGCTGTTGCGCGTGAACTTCTACGAGATTGCGGCCGCTCTAATCGCAGAGGCGTCGGAGTCTCAGAAGGTAGCCGCCTGAGCTACCTGGCGAGGGGCCCCTTTTAGGAGATCGACAGTAGAGCGAGCGCGGCCCGACGCCGGCTCGGGTGCTGATGCATAGCGGGGCGTTGAGAAGAGGAGGCCCGCGGTAGGCTACCCGACGAGGCGCCCCCTTTAGGGGATCGAGAGCAAAGCGAGCGCGGCCCGACACGGACGCATTGCTCTGCCAGACCCGCCGTCCGCTCGCCCCCCTTATAACTTTCGTCGAGTTCTACATCCCGCGATCTTCGCGGAACCTAGCGACCAAGGCTATAGCGGCACATTGGCGTTTCCAGTGGCCGCCGAGTCGGGTTTGGAGAAGAAGTGCTATGATGCTCACCGAAGAGTTCCTGGCGCTTTTCGTTCGCACAGGGGAGCCGTGGCAAGAGCGGCCGGTATTCCTGGCGGATGACGACCTGGGTCCAAAGTTTCATGCCTTACTAGAGGACGAAGAGTTGGAAGCCGTCTTCCGGGAATTCAAAGTCTCGCGAGGATTGCCGGAGTAACCCCATCCGTTATCCGAAAGTTCTTCTCTAATCGCTGTCCATATGCGCATTGCCATCCTCGAAGACGATCCGTCGCAGACTGAGTTGCTTAGTCACTGGTTTAAGTGCGCCGGCCATCATCCTCATCTATTTGATCGGGGCGCAGGTCTGCTTCGCGCTCTCGAACACGAGACCTTCGACGTGCTCTTGCTGGACTGGAACGTCCCCGAGATGAGCGGCATCGATGTGCTGAGACATCTCCGGCAGCGCCTTCAGTCCGCGGTTCCCGTGATGTTCAGCACCGCCCGCGTCCGCGAAGAGGATGTCGTCCGAGCTCTACACGAGGGCGCGGACGGTTACGTGACCAAGCCGGTGCGCAGGCAAGAGCTACTCGCTCGGTTGGAATCGTTGGCGCAGCGCCGCCGCGAACCGCAGCCGCAGACGGGTGCGATCGAGATCGACGTCTTTCGAATCGATCTCGAGATGCGAACCATCTTGCGGAACGGCGTTTCGCTACAGGTTACGGCGAAAGACTTCGACTTGTCGGTGCTGTTTCTGCGCAACGTGGGCCGGCTGCTGTCGCGTGGCCATCTGCGCGAGACCGTCTGGATGTTGAATCATCCTGTCAGCTCGCGCACCTTGGATACCCACGTCAGCCGGGTCCGAAGCAAACTGCATTTGGTGCCGGAGCATGGCTGGCGGTTGGTAGCGGTTTACGGCTATGGCTACCGCTTGGACCGGGTCGATCGCTCCAGCGGCATTGACTGCGGCGGGACCGCGGACACGAGTCCAACACCTGCCGTGTAGATGACCAGCGCTGGTCTCGAGCGCGTCGAACCAACCGCGCGCCGGGACAGCGCGAGTCGCACAGCGCAGCACGGTGTGCCAGGCGCTTTCTAATCCACTCTTTCCAGATCACTTCCCGAGAAGCTCCGGGAGATGCAGTTGCTCGACGATCATGGAAAAGATGGGGATGACAAGCACGACGATCAGCACCAGCAACAGGACGGCCGGTACTGACGCGGCCGCCCACTTGATCGCGACCTTGACGACGGACCAAAACGGCAGGTCGACGTCTGCAACCGAGATGCGGTTCGGCAATACCGTCCGAACCTTCCCCTTGGCGTCGAGGTAAGTTCCCTTTTCCCAGCCGCAGTGCGGACAGAACCTCGCGCCGTCCGAGAGCGCGCCTTCGCAATCCGGACATTTGATCAAGGCCATGGGTCGCGTCTGATGACAGGTTTTCGACCGTGCGCCGCAGGGTACGGCCAGATTCCACCGCCTGTCAATTCACGCGCTCCGCTTGCATGGCAGATGCAGGTTGGCGGCCCAGATCCGAGGCCCTTAAGCTTAAGTCGTTGATGTCGTTAACCCTCCCGGGTGCGGGACACTGTCCCGTGTGTGCGCCGAGCACCCAGGCGGCTATCCGTCCCATCGTTTAGAGCGGTGAGTACCCGGCCTTTGCATTGCGCTTCTCTTCGTAGAGGAGGGATTTCTATGCAGGCGACCTATTACGAGAGATTGCTTGCAGACTCGCGATTGAAGCTCGCGAGCGTATTGGACGACGACATCACGAGACTAAAAAACGCGGGTTCGCTGTTTCCGGTGGCGGAGGACGCGAGCCTGGCTGATTGCCGAGGCCGCTACGTCAAGGATGCCATAGTCCAGTTCAAGCACGCGCTGGCGTCCAGCATGAGCGCGGAGCAGTTCGAGCGGTTCCAGCAAACGCCTTCCTTTCACGAAGCGTTAGTTCAAAGGGCTACCCAACAGTACTGGACCTACGAAGCGTTGCTCTATTTGCGAGCGCATGGAGAGCGCACATTGCATGTCGGTTCGGAAGCGTGCGGCGAACTGCTGGCAACGCCTGTGCAAATCGCCGGAGCTGACCTCCGGCTCGAGGTCCCGGCCACAATGGTGGTGTTCGACTCAGCGGAGCTGGTGGACGTGTTCTATGCGGGTGAGCGCCGGACCAGTCCGGGCCGCCATCATCCGGACGCAGCGTTGTGCGTGCTCGCTTTGGAGGTGCGTGTGAGCGCTGCCTCGAGCGAGCGTTATCTCCGAGTGCTCAGCGTGCACGGCGACAATCAAAAGGACTATTGTGTAGAGGTCCGTCAGTTCTTCTTGGCTGACAATCTCATCCTGGAAGATATCCTGGACGCCGAGGAGCGCAACACCTGGCACGGAGGCGAGGAGGTCGAGCAATTGATTGGTCTGCCCGTGTGCAAACTGGCGTGGGCCAGCCGCAAGGCCGACTGCGGCTTCTACGCCGCGAAGACTCCATACTATCGCGCCGTCCTTGGCGCTCTGCATTGCGCGGCCACGATGCCGCAGCGCTTGTCGTGGCACCCTGGAATAGAGCGCTCGAACGCGGCTTTCTCGACGTTGGGATACAGCGAGCTGCTTCCGTCCAGTCTCTGACCGGCCGTCAGCCGCGGCCTGCGCTGTCAGCGGATTTGTTGACCCATTAGTCTGGACCGAGTAGCCTCCACGCGACAAATGCGTGAAGTCAGCGTTCATCTTCACCGCGATTTCGCGATCGGGGAGACCGATCATCGCCTGTTCGGCGCCTTCGTCGAACATCTAGGCCGCTGCATCTACGGCGGCATTTTCGAGCCGGATCACCCCAGTGCAGATGGCCACGGATTCCGGCACGACGTACTCGCGCTCGTGCGCGAGCTTGCGCCTACCATCGTGCGCTACCCGGGCGGCAACTTCGTGTCCGGTTACAACTGGGAGGACGGCGTCGGCGCTGTCGAGAATCGCCCGCGCCGCTTGGATCTGGCGTGGCTGTCCACCGAGACAAATCGATATGGCACCAACGAGTTCATCGACTGGTGCCAGCTGGCTGGAATCGAGCCCATGTTGGCCGTGAATCTCGGGACGCGCGGAGCCGATGCGGCTCGCAACCTTGTCGAATACTGCAACCACCCTGGAGGCACTGCGCTATCGGACCTGCGCCGAAATCACGGGTGGGAACAACCGCACGGCGTAAGGTTCTGGTGTCTCGGAAACGAGATGGACGGGCCCTGGCAGATGGAATCGAAGACAGCCGAGGCGTACGGACGCATCGCCAGCGAGGCGGCGAAGATGATGAGGTGGGTCGATCCGACCATAGAGCTAGCCGCTTGCGGGTCCTCGGGGAGGAACATGCCGACCTTCGGCCGCTGGGAAGACACGGTGCTCGAGCACACATTCGATCACGTCGAGTACATCTCTCTGCATACCTACATCAACAACTATGCGGGCGATGCGGCCGCCTTCCTGGCCAGCCCGGATCTGATGGACAGGTTCATCGAGGAAGTTGTCGCGATCGCCGACGCCGTTGCCGCGCGCCGGCGATCCAGCAAGCGCATCTGGCTCAGCTTCGACGAATGGAATGTCTGGTATCGCACCCGGCGTACGCAGGGGGCGCGTACGCAGCCCGGCTGGCCGGCGGCACCGCCGATCCTGGAGGAAGTCTACGACGTCGAGGACGCCCTGGTTTTCGGTGGCATGTGCATCGCATTGTTGAATCACGCAGACCGCGTCAAAACCGCCTGTCTGGCGCAGCTCGTCAACGTCATAGCACCGATCATGACCGAGACCGGCGGCGCTACCTGGCGCCAGACCATCTTCTGGCCGTTCGCGCATTTCAGTAACTTCGGACGCGGGCGCGTGCTGCGTGCAGAAGTCGACGCGCCGACCTATTCGGCAACCTACTATGATCCAAGGGGCACGCAGGACCTGTATTTTCCGCTGCCGCAAGTGCCTTATCTGAAGCTCGCCGCCGTGCACGATGAGCGGGCCCGCACGCTCACGCTGTTTGCGCTCAACCGGAGCTTGACCGACGAGATGGCGTTGCGCGTGACTGCCGAAGGGTTTTCAGAGCTCGAGGTCGAACAAGGATCTCAGCTGTGCGACCCTGACCTCAAAGCCACCAATACGAGGACGCAGCCGGAGCGCGTGAAGCCATCAGCGCTCACGACGGTGCGAGCGCAGGGGGCGGATCTCCGCGGGATACTTCAGCCCGCGTCCTGGAATGTCATTCGGGTGAAGGTCCAGCCGTAGGCAGCAACCTGTAGGGAAACTCTGATCGAGACTTGGTCAGAGCTTCCCTAGCCCGACTGCAGTCGTCGGTACGCGTTGAGATGACGTAGGGCTGCGCGGGGATGGCCCGACGCTTCGTACAGCAGCGCAATGTTGTAGTGGCAATCCGCCAGGTCGTCTTGCAGGGCCAGCGCCTCACGGTAGACCTGCAGCGCGGCTTGGCTGCGGCCCATTTCGTCCATCAGCACGCCCAGGTTGTAGCGCAGCAACGCGTCGGACTGACACTGCGCTATGCCGCTGCGGTAAACCGCTTCAGCCTCAGGCAAACGGCCTTGCTCGTGAAGCAGGCGCCCAAGGTTTACATATGCATCGGCAAAATAACGGTCGGCATCGATCGCGCGCTCGTACGCACCCACGGCGTCTGGGTTGCCTTCATCTTCCATTTCGCAGCCGCGAGCGAACCATTCGTCAGCCGTGCCGCCCGACGGCTTTAGCGTGGGCAGAACGCAGAGCTTTCCGTCTTCCGCGCTGACCGAGAGATCGAGGACGTATTGCCCGGTGCCCGCTTCCCACCGCTTCGCACCATCCTGCACCACAATCCGGTCGCCCTCTGCCCTGATCCGCAACCCGCCCAACGGAACGTCTTGCGGCAGCTGCGCACGCAACCGCTTTAACGTATGGGAGACGCGGCGGGCCGGGACCTTCGCTTGGATCAATTCCTGCGCCGTCCGCATCACGACCAGATCGCTGAAGGTGAACCGATAGCCTCGGCGCGGACCGATCCTGGGCGTGACGTACTTCGACTCGACCAGGCCAAGGATCATACCGCGCGACAAACCGAGCGTGCGCTGCACGTCGAGGATGGTGTACTCGCTCACCGACACCGTGGGATCAAGCTCCAGCTCTCACTTCCTGCCGACCTTGGCCTTCTGCGCCGGCTTGGCTTCGGCGGCGCGCTTCGGCGGTTTGCGCTCTGTGACCTTGGTTGCCGGCGCCGGCTTGCCGCCCTTCTCCAGGCTCGCGCGCAGCGCGTCCATCAGATCGATGATCTGGGCGCTGCCCTTGCCCTCATCCGGAGAAACGGCGATCTGCTCGCCTTCGATCTTCTTCTGTATCGCCGCTTCGATCCGCTTCTTCTCTTCGTCCTGATAGTGCGTGGGATCGAACTTGTCCGCGCTGATCTGCTCGATCAGCTGCCGGGCCAGCTTCAGCTCCGGTGCGCGCACCTCCCCCTTGTCGATGCCAAGCTCGTTCAGGCTGCGCACTTCATCCGCATAGAGCAGCTGCTGCAGCACGATCCCGTCCGCGATCGGGCGCAGCTCCACGATGTACTGCTTGCCGCGGGAGGCCCACTTTCCCAGACCGAAACGCTGCTCTTCCTGCATCGCCTGCCGGAGCAGGGCATAGGGCTTCGCGCCGCCCTTGCCGGGTGCGAGGTAGTAGGCCTTGTCGTAGTAAACGGGATCGATTGCCTCGGCGGCGACGAACTCGGTGATCTCGATCATTTGGGTCGGGGGCTCTTCGAGCGCTTTGAGCTCCTCCTTGGTGAAGGTGACGTACCGATCCTCGGTGAACTCGTAGCCCTTGACCATGTCGGCACGTTCCACCACGACGCCTTCCTTGATGCAGACGTACTGTTGCTTGAGCCGTGAGCCGCAGGTCTTGTGCAGAAGATTGAACGAGATCCCGGCGCTGCTCTGCGTAGCCGGATAGATGTCCACCGGTATGGAGACCATGCCAAAGGAGATCGTTGCCGATGCAATGGAGCGTGCCATGTTCGTCCCTTTTCTGGATTGATCCTTTTGTTGCCCGTCGATACGGATGAAACTAACCGAACTTGCTATGCAGGTCCGTCTTTAGCGCAATGACATCCTGCCACACGTCGCCTTGCCGCTGCAGGCGCTCGAAAACGTTCCACATCCTGAAATCCATCGGATGCGCATTGGCCAACTCATCCCAGGTGAGCGGCATCGACACCGGCGCGCCGGGCAGCGCCCGCGGCGAATAAGCGCTGTTCAAAGTCTTGCCGCGAACGTTCATGTTGCTGTCGATGAAGATCTTGCCCGTGCGCTTCTGGATGCTCCACTCCATGGTAATCACATCGGGGTGTTCCTGCATCAGGTAACGGCCTATAGTCTCGCAGATTTGGCGCGCCGCAGCAAAATCGAGGTTGCGCACGATCGGCAGGAAAATATGCAGTCCGGTCTTGCCCGATGTCTTCACCACCGGGTTTTGCAGCCCCAGCCGCTCCAGGAGCTCCTTCAACCAGAACGCTACCTCCTTGCCTTTCTCGAACGCTCTTCGTGTTCAACTCCGGCTCGGCACCTGGCGCCTCCTTCCCGGAATAGATATACGGATCGATATCGAACACGACGTAATCGGGAAAGTTCAAGATCGAGCCATCGATGTTTTCGGCGCTATCGGCGAAATCCGTACTGGACGATTGCGCGTCCGGGTACAGGCTGCCGCGCGAATGCCAGACGTGGTACTCGAGGGTTCCCATCTGCCCCAGCCAAAGCAAGGTGGGAAGGTTGTTGCCGAGCAGATACTCTCCGTTTTCCTGCTTGCTTCCGGAGTAGACCGTAATCGTCTCTACGAACTCGGGCAGCTTGTGCTCCCAGTGCTTCTGAAAGAACTGGTGCTTGGTGATCCCGTCGGGGAAACGGATCATCGTCAACGGGCGATCCGCGAGATGCGGAAGCATGTAGGGGGAGACAAGCGTCAGATAGATGAGCAGGTCGCGTTTGCTGATCGCGGGCTGCTTCAGCTTCGGCTGCTTCGGCCACAGCACCTTGTTCAGATGGGTGAGGCGCAGTCGTTCCGATCCCACCTCGAGCGTCATGTCGTCCTGGGTGCCCCGGAGCTGCTCGAGAATCTGATGAGCCTGATCGCCGGTCGGCCGCGCAGGCGCGCGCGCTTTCTCACCCGCGACGCGGACGATCTGCTCCACAGCCGCCTCGTCCTGCGGAATGTCATCCCTGAGCCGCAGGAATACGGGGGCCCGTAGCGAGCCGTCCGGGGTCCATTCCGCAAACTTGACCTCCGCCACGAGCTCCGGCTTCAACCACACGACTGGAACGTCGATATCGGGTGCCTCCGCAAACGGGTGACGCTTGGTTTCCAGACTCTTCAGCCGATCGGCCATCGCACTCAGTGAATCGTCGTCGAAGCCGCTGCCGACTCGTCCCGCGAATAGCAACTTTCCGGACGGATCGCGATGACCCAGAAGTAAGGCTCCGAACGTTTTCGCGCGCTGGCCTTTGCCGACCGTGTACCCGCAAACCAGGAACTCACCGCTTTGAGTGGCCTTGATCTTGAGCCAGGCGGGCGAGCGCACGCCAGCCTCGTAGCGGCTGTCGCGTCTTTTCGCGATGACTCCCTCGAATCCCGCTTCCAGCGCAGCGGAGTAGAACTTCTCGCCCTCCGCTTCCGTGGCGGGAACGATCTGCAGGTGCTGAGACGGCAGAACGCATTGGGCGAGATAGCGTTTACGGGATTGGTACTCGGCCCCGCGCAGATTCATGCCGCACAGATGCGGGACGTCGAAGGCGTAGAACACGCAGGGCGCGTTGCGCAGCGCTACAGCGATCTCGTGCTCGCCCTTCAATTGCGCCCGGTTCTGCAGCGCATTGAACGAAGGCCTGCCGGTCTGATCGTGCGCCACGATCTCGCCATCCAGGATCATGTCGTCGAGCACCTGATCCTGGAGAGCGGCAACGATCTCCGGAAACTGCGCGCTTTGGTCCAATCCGCGGCGCGATAGCAGGCGTATCTTGCCGTCGCGCCGGAAGGCGAGGCAGCGGTATCCGTCGAACTTGGGCTCGTACAGGAATGCTGGATCGGTGAACGCAGCGTCTGCCGGGGTCGCCAGCATCGGGGCGAGCTTTGCGGGCGTTGGCTCGGCTGGGCCGTTGGGGATCAGCCGCTCGGCGTCCAGGCGCACGAGCCGCTTTGGTGTCTTGAGATCGCGAACGCTATAGCCCGACAGGGCCGAATTGGCACTGTCGCGAATATCCAGATCGCCGCGGGCGAACCGGTCCTTGTGCTTGATCAGCAGCCAATGCTTATCCTTCGTGCGCACCAGCGTCCACGAGCCCTTGAGCTTCGCCCCGAGCAGAAAAATGCTGATCTTTCCCTTCTCGTACTCCGCGTGCAGGCGTTGCTGTGCTGGTTCGCGATCACCGAAGGCGTACTGCTTGCCCTCATCGGGGGAGTACAGGCCGCAGTCCCACACGATCACTTCGCCCGCGCCGTATTGCTTGGGTGGGATGACGCCCTCGAAGGATGCATAGTCGAATGGATGGTCTTCCACCGGAACCGCGAGCCGCTTCACCCTGGGGTCGAGCGACGGTCCCTCGGGCACGGCCCAGGACTTGAGCACGCCGTCGAGCTCGAGACGAAAATCATAGTGCAGGCGTCGCGCGGAGTGCTGCTGAACGACAAAGAGCAACGGGCCGCGTCTCTTCAATGCCGCCTGCGGCGGCGGCTCCGGCGTAGCTTCGAACGCGCGTTTGTTCGCGTAGTCCCGTAGCGTGCGGGCTTCGCTCTGAGCGCCTGGGTCCGCTTGCCGCGCAGGGCGCTTAGCGCTCCGGTCAGTCGTCTTCATGATGGAGGCCAGTGCGGCTCCGATTCTCCTCTGATCTCCGAAGCGAGTTCCCGCACCGCTCCCTATCTCTCGATCCAGAGCTGATTGAAGCGTTGCGCGAACTTCGCGCCGAGTCCCGCATCTTCGTGCTTGAAGTAGATGTACGCGCGATTCCACGGCTGCGCTGCGATGTGCTCGACCCAGGCGCGCAGCTCCAAATCGTCGTACTGCTCCCGGCGCAGACGCAGATACCCGGCGTCCGAGGTCGATATCAAAGGCGTCTCGCCCTTGTCCGTATCAGCGATACATAGCATTGCCGCATGCGCACGCAGCGTTTCGTACACGGAATCATCCTGCCACGACGCGTGGCGAAACTCGAAAGCGGCGCGGAGCGTCGCGGGGAGCAAGGCAAGGAAATCCTCGAGCCTGGGGAGGTCCTTCTTCATGAATGGCGGCAATTGGAACAGGACGGGGCCCAGCTTGCTGCCCAGCACGGACGTGCGCCGCAGAAACTCGGTTACGTCCGGCTCGGCCTCCCGCAGCCGCTTATCGTGACTGATCCGGCGCGGTGCCTTGACTGAAAAGGCGAAATCATCGGGTACCTGCTCCGACCAACGCGACAGCACTGCCTCGTCCGGCATCCGATAGAACGTGTTGTTGATCTCTACCGTACGAAAGTGCCCCGCGTAGAAGCGCAGCATTTCGTCCGCGGGCAACTTTTCGGGATAGAAGGGTCCCTTCCACTCCTTATAGGAATAACCGCTCGTTCCAGCCAATACCTGCATCAAACTCGCCCCGGAACCTCGATAGCGCCGCGCTAGTCGACGATCGCAGCGTACACGAGCTGCTTGAAGAGCTTTCGGTAGTACGCGCGGATCGGGCTCGGCGCCTGAGTCATGTAGACCCCCACGATCTGTTCCTTCGGATCCACCCAGAAATAGGTTCCAGCGTAACCCGCCCACATGAACTCACCCGCGGAACCAGGCACGCCGGCCACGCCCGCCCCCTGCCGTACCGCGAACCCGAGACCGAACGTATAGCCTGGCGTGCCCAGCAAGAGCTCACCGGGGGTGATCGGCGCTTCGATACGCGTGCCCAAGTGATCGGAGGTCATCAGCGCGACCGTGCTTCGGCTCAGGACGCGCTTGCCGTCGAGCTGGCCCCCGTTCAGCAGCATTTGCGCGAAACGCAGATAGTCGACGGGAGTCGACACGCCGCCGGCGCCGCCCGAATCATTGCTCGGCGCCGCCGACACATCGATGAGCTTGTTGGGCTTGCCGCTGGGCGCATCCACTGCCAATGGCTCGGCCAGACGGCTCAGCTTGTCTGCTCGGGACCCAGAAACCCGAATCGTTCATCGCGAGCGGCTGGAACAAGCGCTCGTCGAGGAAATCGGCGAGCCGCTTGCCCGAGGCGGCTTCGACGACGCGGCCGAGCATGTCGCTGGCGAGGCTGTATTCCCATACCGTCCCCGGTTGGTGCGCCAGCGGGGCCTTGGAGATGCGCTCCACCTCCTCGGTCGGCGACAGGTCCCTCGCGTCGTAGTCGATCCCGGTTTTGTAGACGCCGCCTTTCGCGTACGCCTCTTTCACCGGAGCGTTCTGCGTGATCTCGCCGTAGGCAAGGCCCGACGTATGCCGAAGCAGGTCCTGCACCGTCATCTCGCGATCTGCCGGGACCAGGCTGTAGGTCATCTTGGCAAATACCGCGTCTGCCTTCGGGACGCTGACCTGCACGCCCTTCATGGCCGGCAGGAACTTCGACACCGGATCGGTGAGCTCGATCTTGCCGTCCTCCACCAGCATCATCGCGGCCACCGACACCAACGGCTTGGTCATCGAGTAGATGCGAAAGATCGAATCCTTCGACATCGCTTTGCCCAGCCTCCTTGTTCTGGAAGCCGAGCGCGGCGGAGTACACCAGATGCCCTTTGCGGGCGACGAGAACGACGACCCCCGGCCATGTTTCCCTTGTCGATCTCCTGCTTGAATGCGTCGCCGATGCGGGTAAGCCGTTGCCCCGACATGCCGACCAGATTCGGGCGCCGCGATCGGCAAGCCCTGCGCCCACGAGGATCGCGCTCGAGCAGAAGGACTGTGATCGCGAAGCGACGGTTGTGACGCGGTGCAATCTCATCGTGGTTCTCCCTCGCACCCGGGAACTTGTTCGTGCGCAGCAGGGTAGGGGGAGAGTCAGGCGCGTGTCAATTCGGCGGGCCGGTCAGTCGATAGGAGCAGCAAGACAGCTGCTATGTAGGCGGCTAGCCTTTCACCGCGCCCGCCGTGAGCCCTGCGACGACGTACTTCTGCGCCACGATGAACATGACGATCGCCGGCAGGATCGTAAGGGTCACGAAGGCAAGCACCAGCTGCCAATCCGTCGAGTATTCGCCTTGATAGGCCATGATGCCGAGCGGCCACGGATAGATGTCGTCGCGGTTGAGAACCACCAGCGGCAGAAGGTAGTTGTTCCAGCTATGCACGAAGACGATTACCCCTACCGTTGCCAGGATCGGTCGCGACAGCGGCAGCGTCACGTGCCGGAAGAACCGGATGTAGCCGCAGCCATCGATCTCGGCGGCGTCGAGGAGCTCTCCCGGCAGCTGCCGGAAAAAGTTGCGAAACAGAAGAATGCTCATGCCCAGCCCGAAGGCGACCTGAGGCAGCACCACGCCCCAATAGGTGTCCAGCAGCCCCAGATCCCGGATCTTGATGAACAGCGGGAGGATCGCCGTGGCCGCCGGGAACATCAGACCGAGCAGCAAGTATTGAAGCAGAAACCTCGAACCGAAGAAGCGCACGTGGGCGAATACGAATGCAGCCGTTGACGCGGCCATCAGCGTGAGGACCACCGTCGCGACTGCGATCACGAGCGAGTTCAGGAGCAGCTGCCAGTAGCGCGTTCCCGAGAGGATCGACCAGTAATTGCCCCATTCCCATACCGCCGGCAGCCCAAATGGGTTGACGCGCAACTCACCAAGCGACTTGAATCCGCCGAGGACGGTCGCCAGCAGCGGCATCAGGACCAGTCCCGCGATCGCGAACAGAACCGCATAGCGCACGACCGGCGCCATCGTGACGGGAGTGTCGTAGTGGACGGATCTAGTCATAGCGCGTCTTCACCCGGTTGTAGCCGAACGCGAACGCGACGCAGATGACGAAAAGAACTACGCCGACCGCGCTGCCAAAGCCAATGCGCATGCGCGTCACGCCGTAGTTATAGAGATACGTCACCATCGTTTGCGTGCTGTCCGAGGGGCCGCCTTTGGTGAGCGGCATGATCAGATCGAAGAGCTGGATCGAACCCAGCACGGCGAAGAACACGGAAAGCCGGATCGTAGGCGCCAGCAGAGGCAGCGTCACGCGCCAGAGCATCTGTCGGCCGGTCGCGCCATCGACATGCGCCGCCTCATACAGATTCGGATCGATCTGCTGAAGACCTGCTATGTACAACATCATGTGGAAGCCGAAGTACTTCCAGATGATCACCACCAGGATGGCGTACATCGCGAGATCGCGATCTGCGAGGACATAGGGTGCGGCGAAGCCGAACGTCGTCGCCACTTTTGCGAGAAGCCCGTAGTCTCCATCGTAGACAAAGCGCCAGATCAGGCCGGCCGCCACTTCGGCGAGAACGTAGGGAAGAAAGAAGATCATGCGGAACGTCACGGCGCCGCGGATGCGGTCCGCCAGAAGGATCGCCGCGATCAGCGCGAGCGGCAGCTGGATTGCCAGCGACGCGACGACGATCGCAAGGTTGTTGATCAGCGCAGTTCGAACGCCACGGTCGTGGAGCAGCAGCGCGTAGTTCTTGAGGCCGACGAAGACCTGTGGGGAGCCGTACCCGTTCCAGTCGTAGAAGCTGTACCAGGCGGCCTCGCCCATCGGCACTGCGACGAACAAGGTGAATAGAAAGAGCGCCGGCGGAACAAAGAGGAGGGCGACTCCCAGCTTTCCGTTCAAGAGAAGATGCTCAGTTGGCAAGCTGCCAGGCTCGTTGCACGGCCTGCGCTGCCTCCTTCGGCGTCATCACCTTCGCCGCAATGTCGGCCGAGACATCGTTCACGACCGCACCGACTGATGGGCCCAGCATCTGATCGTAGAAGATCTGATGGTATTTCGAGCGTGCGAGGTTCTCGGCGATACGGCGCAGGAACGGATTCTGGATCGCGTCCTGCGTGCCTTGGACTACTGGGATGTAGAAGCCTCGCGCGGCGGCTTCGCGTTGAAGTTCGGGACGCGAGAAGAATTTCAGGAACTCGATCGCTTGTTTCGGAGAGCCCTTCGTCACCAGCCAGCCGTTGAGCCCGCCGAGTGTATCGGAGGGATCGCCCTTGCCGTCGGGCGTCATCGGAAAGGGGAACCAGCCAAGTCTGTCGTCCGGGATGCCTTTCTTGTCGGCTGAATTCGCACGCATGCTGTTGAGCACGAAGTTACCCTGCAGCACCATCGCACCGCGGCCGTCACCGAACTGGCCCGACGATTGCGGAAACGTGACGCCGAGGAAACCGGGCTGGAACGGCTCGAGATCGACCAGCTCTTTGAGCTGCTCGCCCGCTTTGATGAATGGCGCGGCAGCAAAGCCGTCGCCCTCGCCGCGCAGCGCGGCGTCGAAAGCGCTCTTGCCGCCGTTTCTCATCGCAAGATGCGTCCAGTAAAAGTGGATCGGCCACTTGTCGGCGCCACCGACGATGATCGGGGTCACACCGGCGCCTTTCAATTTCTTCACTGCCGCGAGCAGCTCGGCCCAGGTCTTGATTGCGCTCGCATCGACGCCGGCCCTTCGCGAACAGGTCTCGGTTGTAGAAGAAACCGACCTGGGAGACGAGCATCGGCACGCCATAGATCCTGCCGTTCAGGGTATAGGCCTGGATTGCCGCGGGAATGAAGCGCTGGCGCCAATCGGCGGTCATGTCCGAGGACAGATCCTCGATGACGCCGGCCTTGACCTGTTCGCGCAAAACCCCGCCGCCCCAGCTGTAGATGATGTTCGGACGGTCCGGCGACTGGAGGAGCGTCGTCAGCTTCTTCTTGTAGGCCTCGTTCTCCAGGTACTGAAGCTCGACCTTGACGCCAGGGTGCTCCGCCATAAACCTGCGAGCAATGTCGTTCCAGAACCCGCTGGCTTGCGGATTCTGCTCGACGTGCAACACCTTGACGGTGACATCTGCTGCAGCCGAAGTCCACGCGCTTGCGAGAAGAGCGAGCGCGGTTGCTGCTATTCGGATCAGGCGCATCACAGGGCTGGTTGGTCTCCGGTCGAGGTGAAATCGCTGAGCGCCTTGTGGATAAAATGTGCCCTTCGGATGCACTGCTTGTCAAGGAAGGCGGTGCGCGAACCTGTACACTCGCGGTCGAAATGCGATCCGACTAAGTCGGGGAGTGAGTGCTATTCCGCCCCAAAATACTTCACGTACTCCCGCGTCCAATCGCGCGCCAGGAAAATCGCCTGCCCTTCCTCGAGCGTAATGTCGCCGCGGCATACTTGCCGGCACACGCTCGACTCCAACTGATCCTTTACGCTAGTCGACCAGCGGCCCGCGACCGGCTCAGGCCACAGATTGCGCGGGTCGCTCGGGTGGCCGCCGACGCATAGCGGCACGAGATGATCTTCGTGGTAATCGCGCGCGGTGCCCGGGAGATCCAGCTCGTGCATTTGGTGTGCTTTGAGTCTATTGGTGTAGGACGATGGCGGGCGGATCTTCTTTGTGTAGCCCGGAACGCAGACGGTCCGCGCGATGTTTTCCTGGGTAATCTCTGGATTGACAGCGCCCGGGGTGCGGTGGTGATCGGGGATGTAGGCCGTTTGCGCCCCACCGCAAGGCAGGCAGAGCGCGACGAGGGCGAGCGGCACCAAAGCCTGTATCGTACTTCCAGTGAACCAACGCATCCCGTCTTCCCGCCCTTTCCGCACAAGGCCAAGTAGCCGACACATGCAAGGGTCAGGCCGGCCGGCGATAATCAGGAAGTCAGTGCGGGAAGGTTCAACAGTGCGCCAGCGAGGCGGCGTCGAGTGACCCGGAGATCGTCTACCTTGGCGTTGCTGTGGTAAACGGAGGATTCTTGGAGTTCAATACGTTGTAACGGTTACTTTCCCGTCAAGGAAGCAGAGCGTGGAACGCGTAGGCATCGGCATCATCGGCTGCGGAAACATCAGCGAGGCTTACTTGAAAGCCGCACCGACGTTCCCAATCATCGACGTGCGCGGTGTCGCGGACTTACGTCCCGAGGCCGCGCGAGCGCGCGCTGATGCGTTCGGACTCAAGGCGATGACGGTGGAGAGTCTTCTCGCCGACCCCTCGATCGAGATCGTCGTGAATCTGACGCCCCCTTTGGCCCACGTCCAAGTGGGGCTGCGCGCCATTGAAGCGGGCAAGCATGTCCACTCCGAAAAGCCTCTCGGCGTCCACGCCCGGGAGGCGCGGTCGCTGCTCGAGCTCGCGGCTGCGCGCGGGGTGCGCGTCGGATGCGCGCCGGACACTTTCCTGGGTGGCGCTCACCAGACCTGTCGCAAGCTGGTGGACGAGGGTGCGATCGGCCGCCCCGTCGCCGGGACCGCTTTCTTCCTGTGCCCCGGTCACGAGAGCTGGCACCCGAATCCAGCGTTCTACTACGCGCCGGGAGGCGGTCCGATGCTGGACATGGGTCCGTACTACATCACCGAGCTGGTAAACCTGCTCGGGCCTGTCGAGCAGGTAGCGGGCGTGACCGCACGTCTGCGCGACCGGCGCACCATCACGAGTCAGCCGCTCGCTGGGCGAACGATCGAGGTGGAGGTCGCAACGCATGTTGCGGGAACACTTCGATTCGTCTCCGGCGCTGTGGTTACGATCGCGATGAGCTTCGACGTACCCCAGCATCGACATGCGCCGATCGAGCTATACGGAACCGAGGCTACCCTCCTGGTGCCCGACCCGAACCGCTTCGGCGGCGCAATCGAGATCGGCAGAAACAAGACCTGGTCCGAGCGGCCCATCGAGCATGCCTACGCGGACGGCAACTACCGCATCATCGGTGTGGCGGACCTGGCGCAGGCGATCCGCTCTGGGCGTGCTCATCGCGCGTCCGGGGAGCTGGCTTATCACGTCCTCGAAGTGATGGAAGCGTTTCAAGTCTCGTCCGAGGGCGGTATGCATGTCGGCATCGAGAGTCGACCGCAGCGGCCGGCGATGCTGCCGACCGATCTCGCACGTGGCGAGCTGGACTAAGGAGAATATGGATGCGTGAAGCATTGATCGTATGGGGCGGCTGGAGCGGCCACGAGCCCGAGCGCTGCGCCGCAATCGTGCGCGAAATGCTCGAGCAGGAGGGTTTCAAGGCCCGCATCGAGAAGAGCACGGAGGCGTTCGCCGACCCGGGCGTCGCCGCCATGAACCTCGTCGTGCCGATCGTCACGGCGTCGAAGATCGAGAAGCACCAGCTCGAGAATCTGTCCAAGGCGGTGCGCGGCGGCGTCGGGCTGGCCGGCTTCCACGGCGGCATGTGCGACGCTTTCCGCGAGGCGACCGAGTATCAGTTCATGTGCGGGGGTCAGTGGGTTGCGCACCCAGGCAACATCATCGATTACCGAGTGAACGTCCGGCGTCGCGACGATCCCGTGATGCAGGGCATCGACGATTTCGACTACCGCTCGGAGCAGTACTACATGCATGTCGATCCGTCCAACGAAGTGCTGGCAACGACCACGTTTTCAGGCGAACACGCTGCGTGGATCGAGGGCGTGGTGATGCCGGTCGTGTGGAAGCGGCGCCATGGGCAAGGCCGTGTCTTCTACAGCTCGCTGGGACATGTCGCAGCGGAATTCGAGGTTCCGCAGATGCGCACCATCCTGCGGCGCGGGATGGCCTGGGCAGCCAGGTCAGCCTAGCTTCCCTGACCGGTCGAAGTGACGCTCGACGAACTGCTGGTTCGCTTCAGCCGCAACTATGCGCTGCTTCGGCGAGCTGTCGATTCCGCGGGTCGCGCGCTCGCGAAGCGATCCTACGAATCTTTCCTGGAGCCCGGCGAGCAGTTTTCTTTCTCCGAGTTTGTGGACGGAGTCCAGGTGCAGTTCGACTTCGAGATCGTCCGAGAGGAGAAGGGCGGCGTCTTGTGGGTCTACGTCAACGCGGATGCGAGCCTGCTAACCCCGTTGCTGCTCAAGCCGTCGTTCGTGTTTCGCAAGCTTCCCGACGGTACGGCATACGTAGTCAGGTAGAACCGTTCTATCTCGGGCCGGTCCCCTGCAACGGCGATTCCCTCGCGCAGAGCCGAAGTCAAGGCCGCGTCGATCCCGGGCACGAGCCCGCCGAGCCCGGCGCGCCGGGCCTCATCGCGCAGGCTCGTGAGCTCGGCCACGATCTCGGGTTCGGGTCCTCGACGCCCGAGCGCAACGAGTCCCCGAGCCCGCGCAGCGACCAAGCTGGGCAAAGGGCAATGGCTCGGGTCGCACGAACTCCTCGAGAGCGTCTGCATGCCGCAGCGCCTCTTCCCAGCTTCGCTCCTCCAGGGCGATATCGATGGCGTCGCGGTAGAACATGAGGCGTACATGTGCCAAGCAATCAGCCTGGAGCATCGCCTCTCCTTCCTGCAACCAGCGCCGTCGCTCGACGGGGTCTTGAGTGGCGCTCGCCTTCGCGGCGAAAAGCGACGGTCCGAGAAACGCCATGCCGATCTCCTTTGAAATCTCGAACGCTTCGTCGACCAGCTCGCGCGCCGCGACGAAGTTCCCCTGCGCGCGCCGGCACGACGCCATCAGCAGGTGGTTCACCGCCAGATAGCGGCGGGCGGTCGCTTGACGCGCAACAGCGGTTGCCTGTCCGAGCCAGGATTCGGCTTCGGCGAAATCGCCGCGCAAGATCAGCGCGAACGAGAGAGATTCGAGCGCCATCACTTCGATCTGCGCCAGTCCGATGCGCTGCGACAGTGCCACCGCCTTGCGTATGTCTACCAACCCGGCATCCGCGTCGCCGGTCCACGCCCGGCAATGGCCGACCATGCACAGGTTGGGAATTTCCACACGCAATAGGCCGGCTTGCCGAGACAGCTCGACGGCGCGCTGGAAATAGCCCAATCCGGTCTTCATGCGGCCTTCGCGCGTAGCAATGGTCGCCCAGACCGCTCCATGCCACCGCCTCACACTCCAGATCGCCGGCGCGTCGCGCGTAGTCGAGCGCGAGCTGGTGCTCGGCACCGCAGGCTCCGACCTTGCCCTGTGCGAAGTAAAGGTTGCCGCGCGTGCTGTGGATGCGGGAACACACGCTCCCACAGCTCGAGGCGCTCGGCGATGGGCTGTGCCCGATCCAGCGCTTCCGTGGCGTGGGCCGAGTCGCCAATGATGCGATATCCGGCAGCGACGCCCAGCCAGGTGTGGCAGCGCTGCTCATCGTCGGTTGCCGTTTCCAGTGCCTGCTCGAAGGCTTCGATCGAGTCGGGCGTGCGCGCGACCTCGCGCAACAGCTCTCCACGGAGCATGGCAAGCGCGTAGCGAAGCTCACGCTCCTGCGCGAGCTCCCAACCGCGCTGCGCCAGTCGAAGTGCGGTGTCGCTTCGAAGGCGATGTGCCTCCTGCTGGGCTGCAGCCAAGTACGCCGCGGCCGCTTCCGGATCCTGTGCGCGATCCAGGTGCTCTGCGCGCAACACCGGCTCACGCTCGCCGTACCACGTTGCGGCTTTGTCGATGCAGCTCGCGCTTGCGGCTGTTCAGCAGCGACGAGTAGACGCCCTCCTGGATGAGCGCGTGGGCAAAGAGATAGTCGCCCGCGTCGGGCCGGACGAGATCCATGGTCACCAAGGCGTCGCATCTGTACCCGGGGTCTTCGATCAGCGCACGCAATCCCTCGAGAGTGAACCGCTTGCCGATCACCGAGGCGGCTTGCAAGGCGAGCTTGTCCCGCGGCGGAAGTCGGTCCATCCTCGCCAAGACCAGGCTTTGGATGGTAGGGGGGATGTTGCCGCTCTCGCTCTCCGCCGCGTTGCGCAGCAGCTGCTCGAGGAACAGGGGATTGCCTTCGGCGCGCTCGATGCACTGCGTGGCGAAACGATTGGAAGACTCCACCACGCCTCCGGCCAGCATGCGCGCTTCTTCCGGGCGCAGCGGTCCCACGTCTATGGTGAGCAGCGAGGTGGCGTGACTGGCAGCCCGCCAGTGGCGATCCAGCGGATCGCCTTCGAAGCGCGTCGTCATCGCCAGGACCAGCGGGCACGTGCGCGTCGCCACGGCCATGGCAGCCAGGCAGCTCAGCAGCAGGGGTGAGGCCCAGTGAATATCCTCGACTACGATCAGCAGGGGTTGCCTAGCGGCAGCTCTTGCGACGAGATCGGCCACCGCTTCCGCGGTTCTGCGCGCACGCGTGGCGTTGTCCATCGCGTCGAAGATCGCCTGCGTGTGGCTGCGCTGCTCGAGGTCGAGCAGATCGGAGATGAACGGCTCGTGCTCCGGCGCGACGAGCCCGGATTTGAGCTCGCGCTCCAGCGCCGAACGCCGCACCGGCTCCGACGCATGGCTAGGTAACCCAAGAAGGCTGGCAGCCACCGCGGGCAGCGCTTCCTGCCCCTTTCCCACCCCGAAATCCAGAACCTGCGCCACGCAGCAGGCGAACCCTCGCGGCCGAGCGCGCTGAAGCAGCTCCTCTACCAGTCTCGATTTGCCGATGCCAGGGTCGCCACGCACGACGACAGCGATTCCCGCACTCGTCTCCTGGACGTTGTCGAGCACGCCAGCGAGCTGACGCAATTCAGATTGCCGACCGACGAAGGGCAAGCGATCGAGCGCGCGATACCGAAGGCCACGCACGCGATAGACGCGAACGGGTGCCTCGAATCCCTTGACCATTTTTTCGCCCAGATCTTCCGCATCCACCAGATTCGACACGCTGCGATGCGCCGCTTCCGAGAGCAGAGTGTCGCCGGGTTCGGCCAGGGCATCCAGCCGGGCAGCGAGATTCACGGTATCTCCAGTGACCGCGTACTTTGGAGTTGCGCCTCCGGACATGACGGCGGCTACCACTTCGCCGCTGGCGACGCCGATGTGCAGCTTGAGCGGCTCGCCCGATGGGTCGCAGACCTGGCCAGCGGCGCGGTGCATCTCGACTGCGGCACGCACCGCCCGCTCGGTGTCGTTGCCATGGGCCACGGGTGCGCCGAACACCGCCAGGATCCCATCACCGGCATGGTCGATCACGCTGCCGCCGAACGCGGCGACCGTCGGGATCTATCCGGGCATAGAAGCGATTCAGCAGGCTCTGCACGTGCTCTGCATCCATGCTCGTGCACAGTCTGGTGTACCCGGAAATGTCGGCGAACACCACGGTGGCCTGACGACGTTCGCCTTCGGGCGTAGCGGGCTTTGCCGGTGTCTCGGCAGCCGGGGTGCGTTCATCGATGGGATGCGCGCACTCGGGGCAGAACTTGGCCTTGTCGGGCAGCGGCGTGCCGCAGATGTCGCAGCTTCGAGCGAGCGCGGCACCGCATTCCTGGCAGAACTTCGCGGTTGCGCCGGTTTCGTGCTGACAGCGGGGGCACTGCATGCGAGAGGGGAATGTGAAGCGAGGTCCCAGCCTAACGTGCGCTCGGCTGCAGGGTCAAGCTAGGACGGCCTGCGCGGCCAGACCTGGGGGAACGCGACGTTGATCATCGCATCACCGTCTTTGAAGTCGAACGAGCCGCGCGGGAGGAGTGCGCGCACTTTGGGGTTCTCCATGAAGGTCCCTGGACGCGCGTCGAAGAAAGCGTCCTCGCCCAGGTAGCGCAGCGCCAATGCGCGGCGGCGCAGGTCGTTGCGTGCGTTGCCGTCTGAAAAATGCAGGGTGCGCGGATGGTGCACGATGACATCGCCGGGTTCGGTCTCCCACTTGAGGATGCGCTGCCCGTTCAGCAGCGTTGCTTCCGCGGGCATCTCTTCGAACGCTGACTTCGCGTACATGGCGCCGAAGCCGGTGTTCTGGGCGAAGGTCTTGGGCGCGTAGAGCTTGCCCCATCGGTGCGAGCCGTGAACGTACTGCACCGCGCCCGAATCGAAGCGGACCGGGTCGAAGGGCACCCACACCGACATGATGTGGCTGCCTTTGACCGGCCAATAGGGCAGGTCCTGATGCAGGGGCGTGGGCTCTGCAGTACCTGGCTCCTTCACCAGCAACTGATCGTAGAAGAACGACACGCGCGACGCACCCATGAGTTGCGCGGCGAGCTCCGGCAGCGGCGAGTCCATCATCAGTGCCTTGAAGTCGGGGTCGCGCAGCCAGACGAAGAAATCCCCGTAGTAGCGGCCAGCATTTTCCTTTGGGGTGTATTCGACCGAAGCGCTGCCGGGGTTCGCCAGGATGCGATCGACCGCATGCCCCATGCGTTCCACCCAGGCGAGGGATAGGACGCCGCGGATGACAGCAGCGCCACCGTCTCGGTATGCGTCAATCTCTTCCCGCGTGAGTGCTTTGCGCAGCGCGCTCGAATAGACTGACGACGAGTAGGGGTTTGGGTCCACGACCTCGCACTCCTCTTCGATCTAACAGTAACCGGACTGTGATTCTAACGTCGATGTCCTCGGTTCAAAGCGGACAGCTCTTTCACGGAACCACCGTACCCGACCAGGGGCCGGGCTCAACAGCCTCAGCCGCGTGCGGGCGCGGCCACTTACAGATAGCTTACTACCGGGCAGCGCACCCATGGTGCACCATCTTGCCGCTTGCACCACGCTGGCTCGTTCGCCGCCGCCATCTTCGAGCTAACTCGTTGACCCAATTCACTCTCGCCATCTGGCACACGAAATGCGACGCGCATCGCGACGACGCCATGCGTTCGCGCCGTTGCGACACAGCGGGTTGCAGCTCCAACTCCCAACAGACCATTTAATTAAGAGGTGACCATGAAACGATATATGTTGACGCTCCTGTCGGTGTTCGCGCTCGGCATAGGCATGCAGGCGCTGGCCGAGGAAGACACGCAGACTGCTGCCACCACTGATACGGCCGCAGCCGCCAGCGATAGCTCCGCAGCCGCGAGCGATACGCCCACCGATACCGCCTCGGCCGACGCTTCCGCCACAACCGATCCGATGCCAGCGCCGACGGACAGCGATTCCAAGTAGCACAGCGCCCGCACTCCCTAAACCTCACAAATCTCCGTCT
Source organism: uncultured beta proteobacterium (assembly GCA_963747025.1). GTDB lineage: Bacteria > Pseudomonadota > Gammaproteobacteria > Burkholderiales > SHXO01 > SHXO01. The sequence goes on along the minus strand of CAVVDJ010000007.1, from coordinate 250,501 downwards.
CGACCCCGCCGCGGCGGGGTCGTTCGTTTTTTGCGGTGTAAGATCATGGGCAATGCAGCGTGCTCAGCGCTGCGTCGATTCCATCGGGGGTACCCATGATCCGCTTGACAGAGATGCTGGCCCGGTTTGCCAGCGGGCCTGCCTTCACAGCCGCGCCGGAGGCCGCCGCGCGGATCATTCGGAACGGGTTTGTCGACACCCTCGCGACGATGATTGCGGGGCGCAACGAGTCTGTGGTGCGGATCGTCAGGCAGCATGTCCAAGCCCGCCTATCGAATGCGCCGGAGGCGAGCGTGCTGCTTGGCCCAGAGCGACTCCCCGCCCAGGAGGCGGCGCTGATCAACGGCACGGCGGCGCACGCTCTCGACTACGACGACGTGGCGCTGGCTGGGCATCCGAGCGCTGTGCTGGTCCCGGCGCTGCTGGCCGAAGGCGAGGCGATCGGGGCGTCCGGCGCCGAGCTGATGCGGGCATATCTGGTGGGTTACGAGGTATGGGCCGAGCTCGTCAGCCGCGACGCGGATCCGTACCACCTCAAAGGATGGCATCCGACGGCGGTGTTCGGTACGGTGGGGGCAGCGGCTGCGCTCGCCTGCCTGCGTGGGCTGAGCGTGGATATGTGCCGCAATGCCATCGCGCTTTCCGCGAGCATGGCTGCGGGTCTGGTCGCCAACTTTGGCACCATGACGAAGCCCTTTCACGCAGGTCGCGCAGCCGGGGCTGCAGTCGACGCCGTGCGCCTCGCTCTTCGCGGCATGACCGCATCGTCCGACGCCATCGAGCACCACGCGGGATTTCTCCAGGCCATTTCCCCGAAGGGAAATGTCGATCTGGAGCGCTCAACTGACGGTCTCGGCCGATCGCTACGTCTCCTCGACTCTGGCTTGAGTGTCAAGAAATACCCGATCTGCTATGCGACTCATCGCGTCATCGATGCCGTCATCGACCTCGCGCTCACTGGGAACCTCCACCCGGAGGAGGTCAGCTCGGTGCATGCGACCATCGGCCTCGGGCAAGCCTCCATGCTGCGCAACCATGCACCGGAAACGGCCCTCGAAGCGAAATTCAGTCTGGAGTTTGCGGTAGCATCGGCGCTCGTCGCCCGCGCGGTGGGACGAGCGCAATTGACCGAAGAGTTTGTCAATTCCCAGGCGGTGCGCGAGGCGATGAAGAGAGTCGAGATCTCCCCCGTTGACAGCAGCTGCCCGATCGAGCCCGCGTTCGCTTACAGTGACCGCGTGCGGATTCGGCTGAGGGACGGCAGAACGCTCGACAGCGGGGAGGTTCGCTTTGCGCGTGGCAATGCGAAGCTGCCGCTGGGCGAGGACGAGCTGAAGGCCAAATTTTTCGATTGCGTCGCCGGCGCCGAGCACATCGACGCTGACGCTCTCTACGCGCGCCTGATGGCACTCGACGGCGTGCGCGACATTCGCGAACTCGCCATCGAGCCCGCGTTGACGTGAGCTCGCTCCGCGACAGCTCCGCGCTCGTTGCAGCAAGTGCGCGAGCTTCCGACCCGGACAACAGCACCGCGGAGAGCGTCGTCGATCTGTCGGGCGTCCGTTTTTCGTGGTCCGGAGCGCCGCCGCTCGTGATCGACATCAAGGCTATGCAGGTGGGGTGCGGAGAGCGCGTGTTTCTTCGCGGTCCGAGCGGCAGCGGCAAATCTACGCTGCTCAGCCTGCTGGCGGGTGTTGTCACGCCACGGGAAGGCAGCGTGCGGGTCCTCGGGCGCGAAATCGGTGTCCTCAGCAGTGCCGAGCGGGACCGGTTTCGCGCCGATCACATTGGCTTCATCTTCCAGATGTTCAACCTCATTCCGTACTTGTCGGTTGTGGAGAACGTGAGCCTGCCGTGCGGGTTTTCGCAACGGCGCAAGGCGAATGCGATGCGCGCGGGCGGGAGTGTGGAGGGCGAAGCCGTACGCCTGCTCGGACACCTGGACATGGGTGCGGCGGACGTACTGCGCCGCCCGGTGACGGAGCTCAGCGTCGGGCAACAGCAGCGAGTGGCCGCGGCCCGAGCGTTGATCGGCGCGCCCGAGCTGGTGATCGCCGACGAACCGACTTCCTCGCTCGACGCGGACCGTCGTGCCGCATTCATCGACCTGCTGTTCGGAGAGTGCGAACGGGAACGCGCTACGCTCATCTTCGTGAGTCATGATGCGACCCTGGCGCCGCTGTTCGACCGCAACATCGAGTTCGTCGACATCAACCGCGGAGCCACGCCTGAAGTGGACGCGCATCTCCCTGCAGGTGACCGCAGGTGATCCTCGGGCTTGCCATCAAGAGCCTGCGCAACCGAAAGTTCACCGCGGCGCTGACCGTGCTGTCCATCGCGCTGGCGGTCGTGCTGCTCCTCGGCGTCGAACGCATCCGCAGCGAAGCACGGGAGAGCTTCGCCAGCACCATCTCGGGGACCGACCTCATCGTGGGCGCGCGCAGCAGCCCGGTGCACCTGCTCCTGTACTCGGTGTTCCGGATCGGTAATGCGACCAACAACGTCAGCTGGGACAGCTACACCGCACTCGCGAGCCGCCCCGAGGTCGCGTGGACTATACCGTTGTCTCTGGGCGATTCGCATCGCGGTTTCCGCGTCCTGGGCACCACTGACGACTATTTCGAGCACTTCCGCTTCGCGCACGGCCGGCAGCTGGAGCTCGCGGAAGGAAAGCGGTTCGAGGATGAGCACGACGCCGTGCTGGGCGCTGAAGTCGCGGAGGCTTTGGGTTACAAACCAGGCCAGCCGATCGTGATCGCGCACGGCGCCGGCGATGTCAGTTTCTCGCTGCACAAGGACCATCCGTTCCGGGTGGTCGGCATCCTGGCTCGAACCGGTACACCAGTGGACCGCACGGTGCACGTGACTTTGGGCGGGATGGACGCGGTCCATGCCGAACAGAACGAGGCGTCTGCAGACCCGCTGGCCGCGGCCATGCACGCAGTCGAGGAGGAGGCTGGGCGCCGCGACGTTCCCGGCGCGGGTCACGAATCCGACAGCGAACACGAGGCGCATGCGACAGGATCGAAACGTGCGATTACGGCGTTCCTGGTCGGCTTGAAGTCGCGCGGCGCGGCGTTATCGGTTCAGCGGCTGGTAAACGAGTCCGCCGGGGAGCCTCTCACGGCTATCTTGCCGGGCCCGACCTTGCAGGAGGTCTGGGACATCGTCGGCGCGGCGGAGAAGACGCTGCTGGCGGTTTCCGCGCTCGTGGTCGTCGTGGGCTTGGCGGGCATGCTCGTCGCGCTGCTCACGAGCCTGAGCGAGCGCCGCAGGGAGATGGCTATTCTGCGTTCGGTAGGCGCTCGACCCATGCATGTATTTGGGTTGATCCTGGGCGAGGCGGCGTTCCTGACCGTTTCTGGCATTGCGGTCGGGTTAGCGGCCTTGTACCTGGGATTGCTTGCCTGCCAGCCCTGGCTGGAATCGCGGCTCGGACTATTGATCGGCGTAGGCCCGCCTTCGGCCCATGAGCTTGCGCTGATGGCGCTCGTGGCTGCTGCGGGCGTGCTGATTGGGTTCATCCCTGCGTATCGCATCTACCGGTACTCGCTGGCCGACGGCATGACGATACGGATATGACAACTTGACGAATGTCCACGGCCGCTATGAGGAAGTCGCTGTGCTTGATCCACTGCTCGGCCGAGATCGATATCGGATGCTCGCTGCACGCGAGCCAGGTAGAACCCTACAAGGAATAGGGCCCTGAGGCGTTATCTGAATGCCGGCAGGCCAGGCATGCCTCCGGGTTGTCCCGCAAGGTGCTCGTGCGGAGCCGGCTTGTTCATGACGGTGCGCAGCCGCAAACTGCCGACCCCGTCCTCCCCTACTTCGACGCGCAGCGTCGCCATTCCCCTGAACTTCAGCTCCGGCGAGTACCAGATGGTCATCCTGCTCGTGTCTCCTTCGGTGCTGACCTTGGCCACGATAAACGGCGTCTCGAGCTGGCTCCACTGATTCTTGAGCGTGGCGAAGGAGATCGTGATCATCGGCTCGCCGTCGAGCTCGAGGGTGACGTACGTGTTGTCGGTGCTGCCCCCCTGCTTGACCACCTCGGCGGCGCGGAACCACCCTGCGCCCAGAACCCGGATCGCCGCCTCCTCGCCCGATGCTGTGGTGCCCACTTCCCGTTCGATAGTCACGGCTTCGCCGCGGACGTCGCCCTCTACGCATGCGATCGCTGCAACCGATACTGCCCACGTCGCGGCCGCAACGAGTGCCGGCAGGTGCAACCGACGTGCGGCGATGGCGTACACGTGCTACCTCCTATCGAATGCTGTGTAGTATAGCAGCACAACACACTCATTCGGCTGCCTGGACTTCACATGACTTCGCTCAGCTGTGCAGAAATTCTGGCGGGCCGGGGACCGCAGGACACGCCCGTCACCGTCAAGGGTTGGGTACGCACGCGGCGCGACTCCAAGGCTGGAATTTCCTTCGTCAACGTGTCGGACGGCTCCTGCTTCCATCCGGTTCAAGTGGTGGCGCCCAGCACGCTCCCGAACTACGCGGACGAAGTGCTGCGTCTGACCGCCGGTTGCGCGGTGGAAGTCACCGGCACCATCGTGCCGTCACCGGCCAAGGGACAACCGTTCGAGATGCAAGCCAGTGCGATCAAAGCTGTGGGCTGGGTCGAGGACCCGGACTCCTATCCGATTCAGCCGAAGCCGCACACGCTGGAATTCCTGCGCGACGTCGCTCATTTGCGGCCGAGAACCAACGTCATCGGTGCGGTAACTCGGGTCCGCCATACCATCGCGCAATCGATCCATCGCTTCTTTCACGAGAACGGCTTTGTCTGGGTCAACACGCCCATCATCACCGCGGCCGATGCGGAGGGGGCCGGGGAGTTGTTCCGTGTGTCCACGCTGGACCTGATGAATTTGCCGCGCACCCCCGAGGGGAGGATCGACTTCGCCCACGACTTCTTCGGCCGCGAGACCTTCCTCACCGTCTCCGGACAGTTGAACGTCGAGACTTACTGCCTCGCGCTGTCGAAGGTCTACACGTTCGGCCCGACCTTCCGCGCGGAAAACTCCAACACCAGCCGACATCTCGCGGAGTTCTGGATGATCGAACCCGAAATTGCGTTCGCTGATCTTGGCGACGATGCCACGCTCGCGGAGGCATTGTTGAAGCACATCTTCAGGACGGTGCTCAGCGAGCGCCCCGACGACATGGCTTTTTTCGAGGAGCGCATCGAGAAGGGAGTCATCGCCAAGCTCCAGGGGATCGTCGACTCGGAGTTCGTGCGCATGGACTACACCGAGGCGATTCGGATATTGGAAGCAACCAAGGAAAAATTCGAGTTCCCGGTCAGGTGGGGCATGGACCTGCAGTCCGAGCACGAGCGCTACGTCTCGGAGAAACACGTCGGGAAGCCGGTGATCCTGATGAACTACCCAAAGCAGATCAAGGCTTTCTACATGCGTCTCAACGACGACGACAAGACCGTCGCGGCCATGGATGTGCTGGCTCCGGGGATCGGCGAGATCATCGGGGGCAGCCAGCGTGAGGAACGGCTCCAAGTTCTCGACGCTCGCATGACCGAGGCCAAGCTCGACAAGGATCACTACGGCTGGTATCGCGACTTGCGCCGCTACGGCACGGTACCGCACGCGGGATTCGGCCTCGGCTTCGAACGAACGGTCGCGTACGTCACGGGACTGTCCAACGTACGCGATGCTATCCCGTTTCCTCGGACGCCGGGGAATGCAAAATACTGAGTTTGCTTGCAGCTCGCCCATCCCGTCGCTCCCCCGGCATCGGAATTCGCCGAAGAACTTGGACACTAGGACAAGTCGCGCGGATGCTTGAAGCCGCGGCCGGTGCTGGGTATTCTTCTGGGCCTATTCCAATCGTCTGATCCGGACCCTTCGAGCGTGGCCGAGCCTCTTATCGTCGTTCCCGACGATTTCCCCTCGATCTTCAAAGGCACGTCTGCCGAAGAGCGTTGCGCGCGGCTGGGAGAAACGCGGGTATACTCCGAGCGCGGTGCCGACGACGAAGCGGAACTGATCCGCCGGCTCAATGGCGCGCGCGCCGCGATCAACATTCGAGCCCACGCGCGTTTCACGGACCGCGTGTTCGCGGCCTGTCCCGAGCTGAAGCTGGTGTCGATCTGGGGGACGGGAACGGACAACATCGATCTCGAATCGGCAGCGCGGCACGGTGTCACCGTATGCGAACACGCCAGGCGTCAACGCCAACGCGGTGGCCGAGCACGCGATCGCGCTCATGCTGGCTGTCGCACGCCGCATCCCCAAGATCGACCGCGAAATGCGCACCGGCGCGTGGCCGCGGGAGATGCTGACTCAGCTTCTGGGGAAAACGCTCGGTGTGTTCGGGACCGGCGCGATCGGAAGGCGCGTGATCGCACTGGGACGTGCGCTGGGAATGGAGGTGCTGGCCTGGAGCGCTCGCGGCGGCGTTGCGGAAAACGCTCGCTCCGCGTCCAAGGACGAGATCCTGCGCGCGCGGATGTCGTCACGCTCCACCTGCGTCTCTCGCCCGAGACCCGCGGCTTCCTTGCCGAGCGCGAGCTGTCTCTCATGAAGCGCCCGTCCATTCTGATCAACACCGGCCGCGGCGCGCTGGTCGAACGCGTCTGCTCTGCTCGACGCGCTCGCGCGAGGGCAGGCTCTCGGCGGGCCTGGACGTCTTCCACGACGAGCCGCTCAAAGCCGACGATCCGATCTTGACGCTGCCAAACGTAGTGCTTTCGCCGCACAACGCCGGACAGACGCCCGAGGTCATTCGCGACGGCCTGCTGCGCGCGGTCGAGAACATTCAGAACTTCCTGCAGGGTCGTCCCAGCGACGTTGTGGTAGCGCCCCCAGCGTAACAGCGGCATGCCCCTGACGTCGTCTGCCGGCTCAACCTTCGACGGCGGCTCCAACTCCTCTCGGCTTCAGGCCGCCAGCATTTGCGAGCTCGACGTGGCGATCAGCGCCTCCAGATCGCTGGCTCCGCCTACCAGCACGCCCTTGACGAACACCATCGGAAACGTGGGCCATCCGGTCCACATTTTTAGCGCGTTGCGGCGGCGCCACGCGTTCAAATAGCTCCCGTATTCGAGGTATTTGTGAGGGATGCGGTGCGCATCGAGGATTTTGCGCGCCTTCCGGGAACCGGGTTTTGCGCCATCCCGACGACTACAACGGCGTTGGCCGCGATCGCAGCCTTAACTTCGAGAACGATGTGCTTGTGGGCGATGGTCTCGTGAATCGCAGGTGAATGTGCGCTTCGTCGAGAATGTTCCGCGGCATGGTTCACCTCGAGTCCTTGGCGGTTGGGCGGCGAGTTGCACACCCATCCGATCGCGGATATGCTTCTCGGTCCAGGTGCCCGTACGCCGTTCTGGCGGAAAGGATAATCGGGAAGCAGGTGCGCGTCGCGCTGGGAAATTACGCCCGCGACGCAAGTCCTGCACTGCCCCCGCAGCGGTAGGTGGGCGTGGGCGTGTCTTGCATGCCACTGTGAGCGATCACGGGAAGGCGACACGCCAAAGCCCACGAGTCCGAAGACCGGCCTGGATCATGTGAGGAACCGCGGGCGGCGGGGGTCCAGGACGAGCATCGATCCGGCCCAGCAGCACCTCCAGCGTTTCCCCGTGCGATCCAATCGCGCATGCGGCGGGCATGTGCAATCGCAGGGAGCAGACCAACTTGAAATCACTTGCCGCATTGATCGTGGCCGGAATGGCCGCGACCCGCGCGCTCGCCGACGAGCCGCAACGGCCCGAGGGCGCGAAAGTCGAGCCGGTCGTCGTCACGGCCACCCGTACCCCCGAACCTCTGTCCAGCATCATCCAACCGATAGAGCTCATCACCGAGCACCAGATCCAGAAGGCCGGCCAGGACACGATGACCGAGTTGCTGCAGTCGCAGGCCAACGTGGAGATCACCTCCAACGGTGGAATCGGGCAGACCGAGCGGCGTGTTCCTGCGCGGATCCAATCCCAGCTCATACGCTCGTGCTGATCGACGGCATCCGGGTCAACAATGCCGGGCTTGGGCGCGTTTCCTTCGAGAATTTGCCGACGCCGCAGTTTTCGCGCATCGAGGTCGTACCGGGCCCGTTCAGCGGGCTGTACGGCTCGGACGCCCTGGGCGGGGTGATCCAGTTCTTCACCCACCGCTGGCCCGATGCTCCCGCCGTGACCGGCGCGGCGGGTTATGGCAGCTACGACACGAGCAACGTGTACGGCGGCGTCTCGGCGGGGACGCAGAACACCGGGTTCACCGTGAATGCCGGCTACATACAGAGCCGCGGCTTCTCCGCCACTAACCCTAACGTGGCTTTCGGAAGCTTCAACCCGGACAACGATGGCTACCGCAACACGAACGTGTCCGGCAGTGTCGTCCACCGCTTTGCACCCGATCAGGAGCTTGGGATGACCGCCTTCTATACCCAAGGCAACACGCATTTCGACAGCGGGCCGACCACCGATGACGTCAACAATGAAGCCATCGGCGTGTACTCGATCTACAGCCGCAACCGCCTCACGGACTGGTGGCAGAGCCTGGTGCGCGTCGGCCTGAGCCAGGACAATTCTGTGGTCACAGGGGCCTTCCCCGGACAGTTCCGCTCCGATCAGACGCAAGTGACCTGGCAGAACGACTTCTCCACGTCGATCGGTACTTTCATCGCGGGCCTCGACTACCTGCAGCAGACCGTGGGCGGCACCACAGCATTTGCAGTGGATGCGCGCGAGATCTACGGGCTGTTCGCAGGCTACTCGGCGCAGCTCGGCCGCAACACGCTGTACGCGAGCGTGCGCGACGACGACAACAGCCAATTTGGCAACCACACCACCGGCTCGCTGGGCTACGCGTTCGCGGTGACGCCGGAATTCAGGCTTCGCGCCAGCGGCGGGAATGCGTTCCATGCCCCCACCTTCAACGACCTGTACTTTCCCGGTTTTCGGCAACCCCAACCTGCAGCCTGAGAAGGGGACGAGCTGGGAGGTGGGTGCGGACTACAAGGTCGGCGCACAACGGTTCAGCGCCACGTATTTCGACAGCAACATCACGGACCTGATCGTGTTCGATTCGACCACATTCGCACCCGATGAACGTGGGCGAAGCACGCATCCAAGGCCTCGAGCTCGCCTATGACGGCGTGCTGCGCGGATTCGAGCTACGCGCGCGCCTGACTTTTCAGGATCCGGTCAACGACACCAACGGAGCGCAGCTGCCGCGGCGCGCGAAGGTGTTCGGCAACGCCGGCATCGCCCGCAGCTTTGGAGACTTCAACGTCGGTGCGGAGGTCGTCGGCGCCGGCGCTCGCTTCGACTCGGTCGACGAATCGCCGGGCAGTCGAATGGGCGGCTACGCTCTTTTCAATCTGATCTTGTCCTACAAGCTCAGCCGCGACTGGAACGTAGACGTGCGCTGGAACAACGTGTTCAACAAGAGCTATGAGCTGGCGCAGGGCTACAACACGCCGGGAAGCAACGTGTTCGTATGGGTCAAATACGCGCTGCAGAAATAGGCCTATGCCAACTCCTCCGCGAGCTTACCCAGCCGCATCAGACCCATCTCGATCTTCGCGCTCCACAGATTACCGCAGCCAACGCGGATACAGTTGCGGTAGCGCTTGGTGGTCGTGAACATGGGGCCGGGGGCGATGCTGATGCGCTCGGCTCGTGCGCGACGGAACAGTTCCAACGCGTCGACCTTCGCCGGCAGTTCCACCCATAGCACGAAGCCGCCCGCGGGCCGGGTGATCTTGGTACCGGCCGGGAAGTACTCGGCGATTGCGTGCGAAGTCTGCTGCACCTGGCGCGCGAAACCCGCGCGCAACCGGCGCAAGTGATAATCGTAGCCGCCGTTGGCCATGAACTCCGCGATGGCCGCCTGGGGCAGTTCGGGGGTGGACACCGAGCTGATGAATTTGAGCATGGCCACTTCCTGAAACAGCCTGCCTGGCGCAATCCAACCGATGCGCAACCCCGGCGCGAGGCTCTTGGTGAATGACGAGCACAGGATGACGCTGTTGCTTCGGTCCCAGGCTTTCGCCACGCGCGGGCGCGACGCGCCGAAGTGGATGTCGCCGTAGATATCGTCCTCGATCAGCGCGATGCCGCGTGCCTCGCACAGTTGCACCAGGCGATGCTTTGTTCTCGTCGGGCATCAGACTGCCGAGCGGGTTCTGGAAGTTGGGAATCGCGATCACCGCCTTCACCGCCCCCGGCTTCTGTGTCGCCAAGTCGAGCGCGTCGATCGACAGCCCGTCGCGGGGATGGGTGGGAATCTCGAGCGCTTTCATCCCCAGGCTCTCGATGATCTGCAGCAGCGTGAAGTAGGTGGGAGACTCCAGCGCGATCGTATCGCCGGGACGAGCCACGGCTCGCAGCGCCAGGTTGAGCGCTTCGATGCAGCCGTTGGTGACGATGATCTCTTCCGGGCTGAGCTTGCAGCCAAAGTCCACGGAGCGCCGGGCGATCATGGAACGCAGCTTGTCATGCCCCCGCGACATCGAATATGCGCTCATCAGCTGTGGCTTGCGGCGCCCCTCCGCGTGCGCCAGACGCAGCAGCTTGCTGGTGGGGAAGAGCTCGGGCGCGGGGCAGGCCGCGCCCAACGGCACGCTGTCGGGCTGCGATGCAGACTCCAGCACCTCCATGACAAGCTGGTTCACCCCCACCATGCGCGCCGTGCTGGGTGGCGTCGAGGTCGCAGGCTCAGCCAATGTGACCGGCCTGCTGAGAACGAAGTATCCGGACTTTGGCCGCGCTTCGATCAGCCGCTGGTTCTCCAGGTGCCGATAGGCCTGCACCGCGGTGGCGATGCTGACGCGATGCTGAGTGGACACGCGGCGCACCGACGGCAGGCGATCGCCCGCCTTCAACGCTCCGGCCTGGATCGCCTCCGCCATGCGGGTAGCGAGGGATTCGTACAAATGGCTCGATGTATCGCTCATGTGGAAATATTCTCGCAACGAAGCGCAGCCGAACAGGCACAGACCCCGCACGCCTCGACCATGACAGATGAGGGTCTGCCGGATCTGTACCGGTTCAAATTCTAGTCCTTTATATCTGTACTGCGGCGAGGAGATTGACCTACGATCCCCTGATGCGTATCGATGGAACTGCCGCCATGATTGCCTTGGAACGCGAGACGTCTCTGCGGGTCGAACCCGGGACGCGGGTGGAGATTGCTTGTCTGTCCGGTGTGGTGTGGATCACGCAGCAGGGTGACCTGCGCGATCTGTTCCTCGCACCGGGAGAGTCGCTCGAGCTCTTGCCCCGCGGCCGGACGTTGCTGACGGCACTCGAGCCGTCGCTGGTGCGCGTCGTCGATGCCGGCGCAACGCCTCGTGCCGTGCGTGCCTGGTGGGCTCGCGCCGAGCGCGCCCGAGCGCTGTGGGCACGGTTGCGCGCCCGCACCACGGCTGTGATCGGACCGCGCCCAGCCGTCACGGAGTAGACGCACACTGACCTCAGGAGATCAAGACACGATGCCGTCAGCCGAGATCGCTCTGCCCTTCGAGCTGCGGGATGTCGACGCGGGTGCCGCAGTCGAGTCGGTCCGTACGCTGTTCCAGGAGTATCAGGCAAGTCTCGGCATCGATCTCTGCTTTCAGGGCTTCGCTCAGGAACTGGCGGAGCTTCCCGGCGCGTACGCGCCACCCGCCGGGCGGCTGTACCTGGCCTTGCAGGCGCGCGAGCCGGCTGCTTGTGCGGCCCTGCGGCCTCTGGGTGAGAAAACCTGTGAGATGAAGCGGCTGTACGTGCGGCCCCCGCATCGTCGGCGCGGGATCGGCAGAATGCTGGCCCAGCGCGCGCTAGCCGACGCCCGTGCCATCGGGTATGAGCGCGTCGTCCTGGACACGCTGGCGACGATGCACGAGGCCCAGGGGTTGTACACGGCATTGGGCTTTGTGGAAACGGCGCCCTATGCTTTCAACCCAGTCCCGGCGTCAGGTTTCTGGCGCTCGAGCTTCCTAGGGAAGCTCTGATCTATTCTCACGTGCGCGACCGCGGCGATTCGGGCCGAGGGCAAGACGGCGAGGACGCCGTGTAGCTGGCCTACACAAGGAGGAGCCGACGCAGGCATCGGCCCGAATCGCCCGTCCCTCGAAAGAGACGACATATTATCGGGTTGTGTCAGGTGCGGCGCTTGCATCGTTGCGCTCCTCGCCAAGGACCTACCTTGGCTTCGTCGCGACGCCTTGCAGTCATCCGCACCTGACGCAACGCGCATCGCGAGAATAGATCAGAGCTTCCCTAGGCTTAGCCGATGATGTTGCCAGCCGCAGCCCCATGAACTGCCAGCGGTCGGCCGGGTAGAAGAAGTTGCGGTAAGTGGCGCGAATGTGCGAGCGCGGCGTAACACAGGAACCTCCGCGCAGCACGAGTTGGCTGACCATGAACTTGCCGTTGTACTCGCCCAATGAACCGGCGAGCGGCTTGTAGCCGGGATAGGGCGAATAAGCGCTGCTGGTCCATTCCCAGACATCGCCGAAAAGCTGATGGGAGGGGTTAGCTGCGGCGCTGGGATGCAGCCTGCCGCTATCCAGTAGATTGCCCGGTCACCGGCAGCGAGGCGGCGGCGGTTTCCCACTCGAACTCGGTAGGCAAGCGCTTGCCGGCCCAGCGCGCAAATGCGTCTGCCTCGAAGTAGCTCACGTGGCACACGGGGGCGTGCGGATCGATGCGCCGGAAGCCGGACAGCGTCATGTGCCACCACTGCCCCTCGATCTGCTCCCAATACTGGGGTGCCTGCCAACCGGCCTCGTTCAGTTTGCGCCAGCCGTCCGAAAGCCATAGCGCCGCGTTGCGGTAGCCGCCGGCCTCGATGAACTCCAGGTATTCGCCATTGCTCACCGGACGCGCAGCGAGCGCGAAGCGCTCGAGAAACACGCGGTGGCGTGGCGTTTCGTTGTCGAAGGTGAATCCCTTGCCGTCAGAACCGGCGCTGTGGATTCCGGCCGGAAACTCGAGCCACGCGAGCTTGTTTGCATCGGAGGGCGGCTCGTCAGCCGCCTGACGGTAGGCGGGGCGGAGCGGGTTGAGCGCGAGCAGGTTCTTGAGGTCGGTGAGCAGCAGCTCCTGGTGCTGCTGCTCGTGGTGTATTCCGAGCGTCACGCGCGACACGCCTTCGTTATCGCGCTGCGGATCCAACCGGGCGATGAGGCTGCGCATGTGCTCGTCTACGTGCGCGCGGTAACGGAAGACGTCCTCCACCGTGGGTCTCGAAAGCAAGCCGCGCATAGGCCGCGGGAAGAATGTTCCCACCGTCTCGTAATACGAGTTGAACAGATATCCGTACTGCGGATGGAAAGCGCGGTAGCCGGGCAGCAAGGGCGTGAGCAGGAAGTTCTCGAAGAACCAGGTGGTGTGCGCGAGATGCCACTTGGCCGGGCTGCACTCCGGCGCGCTCTGGATGACATAGTCCTCGACTGCGAGCGGGCGGCAGAGCTCGGCGGTCAGCTCACGTACCGCTGCATATGCGTCGAGCAGGCTCGCACCCGCACGCAGATCAGGCCGAGTTGTAGAGGTCGCGCGGGCGATCATTTCACCGATATGTCAGAAATTTGCGCACATCTGCGACCAGGTAGCAGGCCTCACCGAAGTTGTGCCATCATGAGCTCATCATGCTCTGGAAGGTGTCGTCTTTCGGAGTCTAATCACGCCGGCGCGGCGTGGCAATCTGCCCATAGTTGCGAGGGGCACCGGTCAAGCCCGCGTTCGACGCGCTGTGTACGCGCACTTCGCTCAGCGAGGAGGTCCTGCTGTGAAATTCGGCTCCCGCGCTGCCCTGCAATCGGAGCCCCGCAACCTGTGGATAGTGGATCTCGCGCCGGCCGTGGGGTCTATCCTGCAGGAGGTATGCGACGGTTTGAGCCAGGCGCAGAAGCGGCTGCCGCCGAAGCTCTTCTACGACCGGCGCGGCGCCGCACTGTTCGGCGCGATCTGCGGCACGCAGGCCTACTACCCGACTCGTACCGAGAACGCCATTCTCGACCGGCGCGCGGTAGAGATCGCAGGTGAGATCGGCACCGACGCGGTCCTCATCGAGTTCGGCGCCGGCCAGATCGAGAAAATCCGGCGGTTGCTGCCGAGTCTGCGACCCACGGTCTATGCCGCGTTGGACATCTCGCGCGACCAGCTCGTGCAGGCCAGCAGCCGCCTGGCGCTGGACTATCCGTGGCTGGCAGTGATTGCCGTCATCGGCGACTACGGTTCCCAGCTCGAATCGCAGCTCACCCTCCCCGCGTACGCGCGCCGGGTCGTGTTCTTTCCCGGCTCCACGATCGGCAACTTCGAGCCGGACCAGGCGCTGGCATTCCTGCGGCGAGTTCGTGCAGTCGTCGGCGACACCGGCGGCATGCTGATCGGTGTTGACCTGCAGAAGCCCGTGCGGATTCTCGACCTCGCCTACAACGATCCCGAGGGCTATACCGCGGCCTTCAACCTCAACCTGCTGGCGCGGCTCAACCGCGAGCTGGGCGCGGACTTCGACCTCGCCGCGTTCGAGCATCATGCGTTCTACAACGTCGATTGCAGCCGGATCGAGATGCACCTGCGCAGCCTGCGCGCGCAGCGCGTGCGCATCGGCTCGCGCGTGTTCGCCTTCGCAGCCGACGAGACCATCCACACCGAGAACTCCTACAAGTACACCCCGCAAGCCTTCGGGCAAATGGCGCGTGCGGCGGGCTTCCCCGGCATCCGGATGTGGACCGATCCCGATCACTTGTTTGGGGTGTTCTTCCTGCACAGCTGACCATCCGTTCAGCGTTTCTACGGGCGCGCCGCTAGCGTAGAATGCCGACTCCGATCGACGACACACCGGACGGAGGAGGCGAGGAAGGGCATGCGGCTGTGCACTCTGAAGCTGGATGGCGCCGAGAGCGCGGCTGTGGCCACCGCCGCGGGCATCGTTCCGGTGAAGCGGATCAACGCGCACCTCGGTCGGGCCTGGCCCACGGATCTGTATGCGCTGATCCAAGCCGGCCTCAGTCCCATGCTGCACCGCGACGCCGAGCGCACCCCAGGGGCGCTTGCTCCGTCCTCCGTGCAGTACGCGCCGCCGTACCGCCATCCGCGCAAGATCTGGGGCATCGGTCTCAACTACAAAGACCATGCGGCCGATCTCAGCGCGCCCTATCCAACCGAGCCGGCCTCATTCATGAAAGGCGACCAGACGATCATCGGCGCCAAACGACGTGATCGAGCTACCGCCCGAATCCGAGCGCGTAACGGCGGAAGCCGAACTCGGGTTGATCATCGGCCGCCGATGCCGCTTCGTGCGGGAAGACGAAGTGCCGGCCTACATCGCGGGCTACTGCCTGATCATCGACATGACCGCGGAAGACATTCTCCAGCGCAACCCGCGGTTTCTCACGCGCGCCAAAAACTTCGACACCTTCTTCTCGTTCGGTCCGGAGCTGATCACGCCGGACGAGGTGCTGGACGTCATGCGCCTGCAGGTGGGCACGTGGAAGAACGGCTCGCTGCATCGGGAGAACGTGGTGGCCAACATGGCCTTTCCGCCGCACTATCTGGTGGCGTACCACTCCAACGTCATGACCCTCTATCCGGGCGACATCATCAGCACCGGCACGCCGGGAGCGGTGGTGATCGAGTCCGGCGACACGGCCGAGTGCCGCATCGGAGGGCTCGGCTCGCTGTCTAATCCGGTGCGCAGGCGCAGCGGCGTAGGCTATGTGGAGCTGGCCTCGATCGGCGTGTGAGTGACGTCGAAGGTCAGTGTCTCAATCGGTAAGTCCATATCTCTAAACCTTGGAGGGAGTGAAGCAAATGCTGTTTCGCAAATTCGTGGCGGGGGCGCTCGCCGTGGCCGCATTCGCCGGGTCCAGCTTCGCGGCGGACACCATCAAGATCGGCTTCATCGACCCGCTGTCGGGTACCTTCGCCAACGTCGGCGAGCTGGGCCAGCACAACCTGCAGATGTTGATCGAGGACATCAACGCGCGCGGTGGCGCCAACGGGCAGAAGTTCGAACTGATCGCGCTCGACAGCAAGGCCAATGCACAAGAGGCGCTGAACGCGTTCAAACAGCTCACGGACCAGGGTGTACGGTTGTTCTTTCAGGGCAATTCGTCGGCCGTCGCCGGTGCGTTATCCGATGCTGTAGCCAAGCACAACAGCCGCAACCCGGAGCAGACGATTCTGTTTCTGAACTACGGGGCGGTCGACCCGGCACTCACCAACGACCGTTGCAACTTCTGGCACTTCCGCTTCGACGCAGATGCGGACATGAAGATGCAGGCGCTGGCGAATTACATGGCCAAACAGAAGAAGATCAAGAAGGTCTATCTGATCAATCAGGACTACGCCTTCGGCCAGGCGGTCTCCAAAGCCGCACGCGCGATGCTGACCCAGAAACGGCCCGACATCGAAATAGTGGGCGATGATCTTCATCCCCTGGGCAAAGTCAAAGACTTCGCGCCATACGTTGCCAAGATTCAGGCGTCGGGTGCCGACAGCGTCGTTACCGGCAACTGGGGCGCCGACCTGGCGCTCTTGATCAAGGCCGAGCAAGGAATCGGGTCTGAAAGTGGACTACTACACCTACTATGCTGGCTTGGCCGGCGGTCCTGTGGCCATCGGCGAGGCGGGCGAGGGCCACGTCAAGCAGGTCAGCCACTGGCACAGCAATGTAGGCGATGCAAAGTCCGACGCGCTCGTCACGGAGTACCGAAAGCGCTTCCCGGATCTAAAGGACGACTACAGCTGGTTGGATCTCAAGCATGCGATGGAGATGTTGATCAAGGCCATCAACGAAACCAAGTCGACCGATCCGCAGAAAGTGGCGCTGGCTCTGGAGGGCATGAAGTATCAGGGGTACACGGGCGAGGTCACCATGCGCGCGGACAACCATCAGCTTCTGCAGCCCATGTACATCTCGACTTTCGCCAAGGCGGGGACGCCTGGCGTCAAGTTCGACTCGGAGCGCACGGGCTTCGGTTTTCGCACCGAGGGCCGGGTCGAGGCCGCCGACACGATGATGCCGACCACCTGCAAGATGCAGCGACCCTAGAGTCTGTCGAAAGCCCTTCCGGCGCGGCGCACAGCTCTAGCCGGTAGGCGCCTCAGTTGCGTGACTCGTGGCGTGGTCCGCGGGCGACGGCTTCGATTGCCGTGTTTCCAATTTCGCGTCGCTCTGCGGGCGAGCGGGGCCGTCGCAGTAGCGCGCGGGGCATGTGCCGGTGTCCGTCTGTGCGCGGCAACAGGCCTCGCCGCACGCCGAATTGCGCTCTACAGCGAGCCGGTGACCATCAGCTTGAAGAAGAAAAACAGCCCCAGCGCCATGAAGGCGTAGGCGAGCACTTCGCTGCGCTGCCCGGCGCCTGGGTTGCGGCCAAGCCACCACTTTGCCCCGGCCAGCGCAGAGGCGGAGGCGAACCCGATGAGCCATACCAGCCCGGGATTCTTGTTCCACAGCTGATCCAGCAGCGCGCTCACCCATCCACCAGGCGCCAGCGCCTTGTACAGCACGCCCGCAAGGCCGAGCAGCACGAGGCAGATCAGCGCGAAGCTGAAGGCATCTGCCATCAACCCGCCGGCTCCGTGTTGCACGGATGCATTTGGCTTGTGCGTGTTCATCCGGTCCATTGCTCGCTGTCTGCACGCAAAAAATAGCTGCGCGCGTGTGCTTGCAACGGCCGTACCAGCACGACATTATTGATTTTCGTCAGGGACTTGGCTGCAGCGGAGAGTCGCGCAGCGAGCGAATCCGTCTGGACCGGGCGACGGGGATCTGCGTCTTACCTGGCTCGCTTGGAAGCGATCTGGAGGTGCACAACGAACTGGCGCCGAAAACTCCGCCGTGCTCGCTTCCCTCCACCTTCTCGCGTGCCGCCTAAGGCGTCATGCAGCGCGTGAAATTACACACGCGCTGGCAATCCTCCGAGTAGCCGCATTCGAACTCGGCCATCTTGGGGTTGCCGTCGGGATCCACGCCACAGCGATCTGCCGCGCCCATCTGGTGCGGCTTGGGGCGCCACTCGCACTGGTGGCAGGCGGTCACCCCTGGGATCTCCAGGCTGCCGCTGTGCAGCCAGTCGTTGGGCGCCTTGCTCGCCTTGGGAGGCGATGAATCGTCGGACTCCGCGGCCCATGCGCTTGGCCACAGCAGGCAGCAAGCCACTGCTACGGCCGCCACCGCAAGCATTCGCTTCGAGAGCATAGCTTTGATCACCGTCTATCGCGCTCGCTGTCCACTATAACGCATCTGACGCATCTTCGCGCACCGGCGAAGCGCTGCATTGACCCAGGTCAAACGCCGGAGGTGCTGTCCGACCTGGCGCCGCGCCCGCCGCGGGCCCGGTTCCGCAGCCACCCGGCCAACAGCACGCCGCCGACGAGCAGCATATACACGACCCACGGCACCCAGCGCCGCGCGGCGATCCAGTCCTCCAATAGCGGCTCGTTGATCAACATGACCGCCGCGGTCCAGGCCAGCACGCCTGCGCCTAGATAAATGACGGCTGGATAGCGGTCGACGATCCGCAGGATCAGCGAGCTTCCCCACACCATGATCGGAACGCTGATCAGCAAACCCAGAATAACCAGCAGAAAGCTGCCTTGGGCTGCACCGGCGACCCCCAGCACGTTGTCCAGGCCCATGACCGCGTCGGCGATGACGATGGTGCGAATAGCCGCCCAGAAGCCGGTGACTTGCATCCCCTCCGGGCCTTTTGCATCGGAGTCATCGGGAGGCGCCAGCAGGCGGTAAGCGATCCAGACCAGGAGCAGCGCACCGGCGCCCTGCAGCCCGGGAATCTTGAGGAGCGCGACCACGCCCAAACTCATCGCCGCGCGCACCACGATCGCGCCCACTGTGCCCCACACGATGGCCTTGTCCCGAAGCTCGGGCGCCAGCCTGCGCGCGGCGAGCGCGATGACGATGGCGTTGTCACCGGCCAGAACCAGGTCGATGACGATGATGGCCAACAGCGCAGAGAAAAACTGGGGAGACAGGAGATCCATCTTGTCGTTCGATCCGCGGCCGACCGCGACGGGTTGGGCCGCTTCGGAGCCGGGGAGTTCCCCAGGGAAGCTCTGATCTATTCTCGCGATGCGCGTTACGTGAGGTGCGGGGCGAGCTCTTGATTAGAGCTTCCCTAGCCCTTGAGGCGATTGATGCGGATGACCTCGGGGTGGCGCCTGAGCCCGCGCATGATCTGGGCGAGGTGCAGGCGGTTGTTGACCTGCAGGGTGAAGTGGATGTCGGTGTAGACGCTGGAGTCCCCTGGCTCCAGGCTCACGTTCTCGATGTTCGATCCGTTCTCGGCGATCTCGGCTGCGACTTTGGCCAGCACCCCGGTCTGGTTGGATACCACCAGCTTGATGTTCACCGAGAACAGCTTCTTCGTGTCGGGCGCCCACTCGACGTCCAGCCACTTGTCCGGATCCTTGCGCGTCTTCGCCACCACCGGGCAGTCGTGGGTGTGGATAATCATGCCGCGGCCGGTCTTGATGAAGCCGATGATCGGATCGCCCGGGATCGGATGGCAGCACTTGGCGAACTGGAGAGCCATGCCTTCCGAGCCGCGAATGACTACCGGCCCAGCGATGCCCAGCTGCTTCGCCTCCGCGCCTGCCGGCATCAGCTTGCGCGCTATGACGATGGCCAGCTGCTTGCCCAGGCCGATTTCGGCCAGCACTTCCTGCCGCGTCGTCGCGCTCAGCTCTTTCAGCAGGCGCTCCCAATCGGCCTCGGTGATGCTGCGCGGGTTCGAACCCAGCGCGCTAAGCGCCTGGCCCAGCAGGCGCTCCCCGAGATGCGCCGACTCCTCGTACTGCATGGTCTTGAGGAAATGCCGGATGTGATGGCGTGCTTTCGCGCTCACCACATAGTTGAGCCAGGACGGGTTCGGTTTCGCATGCGCGGCCGTGATGATCTCGACCCGGTCGCCGTTCTTCAGCTCGGTGCGCAGCGGCACCAGCTCGTAGTTGATCTTGGCCGCCACGCAGCGGTTACCGATGTCGGTGTGGACGGCGTACGCGAAGTCGACGCAGGTCGCGCCGTGCGGCAGGGCCATGATCTTGCCCTTGGGCGTGAACACGTACACCTCGTCCGGGAACAGATCCACCTTGAGGTGCTCGAGAAACTCCACCGAGTCCACCCCTTCCGACTGCATCTCCAACAGGCTCTGCAGCCATTGGTGCGTCTTCTTCTGCAGCTCGGACAGCTGGGCGTCGGTGCTCTTGTACAGCCAGTGAGAGGCTACGCCTGCCTCCGCGATCCTGTGCATCTCCTGCGTGCGGATCTGGATCTCGAGCGGCGTCCCGAACGGACCGAACAGGTGCGTGTGCAGCGACTGGTAGCCATTGCCCTTGGGGATGGCGACGTAGTCCTTGAACTTACCGGGGATGGGTTTGTACAAGCCGTGCAGTGCACCGAGCGCGAGGTAGCACGCTGGCGGGTCCTTCACGATCACCCGAAAAGCATAGATGTCCAGCACTTTGGAGAAGGACAAATTCTTGTCCTGCATCTTTTTGTAGATGCTGTACAGATTCTTCTCCCGGCCGGTGACCAGCGCGTCGATGCGATTGTCGGCGAGACGCTGCCTGATGCTCTCCAGGATCTTGTCCACCACCTCTTTGCGGTTGCCGCGCTGCGCCTCCAGCGCCTTCTTCAGCACCCGGTAGCGGTTGGGATACAGGTTCTGGAACGACAACTCCTCCAGCTCCTGATACAGCGCGTTCAGGCCCAGGCGGTTGGCGATGGGCGCATAGATCTCGAGCGTCTCGCGCGCGATGCGCGCCCGCGTCTTGGGGTGCATCACGTCGAGCGTGCGCATGTTGTGCAGGCGGTCGGCGAGCTTGATGAGGATGACGCGCACGTCGCGCGCCATGGCCAGGAACATCTTGCGGAAATTCTCCGCCTGCGCCTGCTCCTGGCTTTCGAACTCGATCTTGTCCAGCTTGGAGACGCCGTCGACCAGCTCGGCCACCATCTTGCCGAACTTGTCGCTGATCTCCGTTTTGGTAACCGCCGTGTCTTCCATCACGTCGTGCAGCAGCGCCGCGGTGAGCGCGGGGCAATCGAGGTGCCACTGCGTCAGGATCTTGGCGACTTCGACCGGATGGGATATGTAAGGCTCGCCTGAGCGGCGGAACTGTCCCTCATGGGCGGCCTCCGAGAACTCGTAGGCCGATTGGATCTGACGCACGTCCTCCGGCTTGAGGTAGCTGGATGCGTCGCGCAGTAGTAGTTGGGCCTCGGACATCTTCGACTCGTGCCTGTCGCGAAGAGGCCCGCTCCTACCAGGGGTTGTTGGAGTTGGACTGGCGTTCAGTTCGAAGCGGGCTTGCGGAACGTCACTGGATAGGCTCTAGATGGGTCAGGCCTGTCCCTTGTTCAAGATCTCCGGGCCCACCTTGCCCGAGGCGACTTCACGCAGCGCAATGACAGTCGGTTTGTCCTTGTTGCCCTCCACCATCGGCGAGGCGCCCTGAGACAATTGGCGTGCACGGTAGGTGGCCGCAAGGGTCAGCACGAAGCGATTCGGGATGAGCTTCAGGCAGTCGTCGACGGTGATGCGTGCCATGATGTCCTCGCGGGAAGCGTCCTTACTTCAACCGGTTGATCAGGTCGCGGTTGCGCTCGAGCTGTGCCGTCAGCCGCAGCCGCTGGGCCCTCACGATGCTCACGAGATCGGCCACCGCGACGTCAAAACTCTGGTTGATAATAACATAGTCGAACTCCTCGACATGGGCGAGCTCCTCCCGGGCGGCACGCAATCGCCGCTCGATGACCTCGACAGCGTCCTGGCCGCGTTCCTCCAGTCGTCTGCGCAGCGCCTCCGGAGACGGCGGCAGGATGAACACGCCCACGGCGTCGGGTATCAGCCGTCGCACCTGGGCAGCCCCCTGCCAATCGATCTCCAGAAGGATGTCCTTGCCTTCCGCGCGCCGCGCCGTGATCCACGCCTGCGAGGTGCCGTACAGATTGCCGTGCACCTCGGCGCTCTCCAGGAATTCACCCCGGGCGGCCATCGCCAGGAACTGCTCGCGCGACACGAAGTGGTAGCTGCGACCGTGGCTCTCACCCGGGCGCGGCGCGCGGGTGGTGTAGGAGATCGACAGCTCGATGTCGGGCTCGCGCTCGAGCAGCGCGTTCACGAGACTGGTCTTGCCCGCCCCCGAGGGGGCGCAGATGATGAAGAGATTGCCTGCGGTCATCTGCGGATGTTCATGCGGATGCTTGGTAGACCTCTTGGCCTGTAGGGAAGCTCTGCTCGACGTGCGGCCGCGGCTGGGCCCATGGGCCGCTTTATTCGATGTTCTGCACCTGCTCCCGCATCTGTTCGATGAGCACCTTCAGCTCGACCGAGGCTTGCGACACGTCGATGTCCACCGACTTGGAGCCCAGCGTGTTCGCCTCGCGGTTGAGCTCCTGCATCAGAAAGTCCAGGCGCTTGCCGGCCGCGCCGCCCCGGGTGAGTATCCTCCGCGTTTCGGCCAGATGCGCGATCAGCCGCGACAGCTCCTCTTCCACGTCTACTTTCGACGCGTACATCACCAGCTCCTGCCGGAGCCGGTCCTCGTCCAGCGCGGCGGCGGCTTCCTTGAGCGCGTCCTTGAGGCGCGCAGTCAGCCGCTCCTGATAGGTTGCCACGAGCTGCGGGACGCGCGGTTTGATTTTCTCGACCAGCGCTTCCATCTGCGTCACGCGCTCGAGCAACAGGGCCTTGAGCTTTTCGCCCTCGCGCGCGCGCGCGGCGCTGAAGTCTTCGAGCGCGCGCTCCAGCAGCGCCTGCGCCTGTTCGCGCAGCTGCTCGAGCGGCAGCGCGCCGGCTTCGATCATTCCGGGCCAGCGGACGACATCGCTGATCGTCAGCGCCGGCGACGCCGGAAGGCGGGCGCGCACGCTGCGCTCGAGCTCGACCAGCTGGTCGAGCAGTGGACCGTTGAGCTGGAGCGACACGTCGCTCGATGGCGTCTTCTGGAAACTAACCCGGCACTCCACCTTGCCGCGCGTGAGCCGCGCGGCGACCAGCTCGCGCATGCCGGGTTCGAACGAGCGCAGCTCGTCGGGAAGACGGAACTGGACGTCCAGGTAGCGATGGTTGACCGAACGGACTTCAACGCTGAGCGTGCCGAGCGGAAGCTCCTCGGACACCGTGGCGTAGCCGGTCATGCTGTAGATCATCCAGGCTCCTATAGAATGCTAACGCTGCACCGCTGAGACTTGATCAAGAGCTTCGCCAACGGCGCGCAGAAGATAGCACATAATCAAAGCCCCGCCCCTTGGCCGGGCGATCGGAATCGAGGCATGCGCCCCAGTGGACGAAAACCCGACGAACTGCGCCCCGTGCGCATCACCCGCAGCTATACCCGGCACGCCGAAGGCTCGGTGCTCATCGAGTTCGGCGAGACGCGCGTGCTGTGCACAGCCAGCATCGACGAGAAGGTGCCGCCGTTCCTGAAGGGCCAGGGAAAGGGCTGGGTGACCGCTGAGTACGGAATGCTCCCGCGCGCGACCAACACCCGAACGCAGCGTGAGGCGGCGGCGGGAAAGCAGTCCGGCCGTACCCAGGAAATTCAGCGTCTCATCGGGCGCAGCCTGCGCGCGGTGGCGGACCTCAGCGCCCTGGGCGAGCGCACCATCCAGATCGATTGCGACGTGATTCAAGCCGATGGCGGAACCCGCACAGCCGGCATCACCGGCGCATTCGTTGCGCTACACGATGCCGTGCGGTTGCTGGCGGACAGACAAGCGATGGCAGCCTGGCCGCTGCAAGAGTTCGTCGCCGCCGTGTCGGTGGGGATCTACGAGGGTGTGCCCGTCCTCGACCTCGACTACGCGGAAGACTCGCAGTGTGAAACCGACATGAACGTCGTCATGACCGGCGACGGCGGCCTGGTCGAAGTCCAGGGTACGGCGGAGGGCGCGCCTTTCAGCCGCGCGCAGCTCGACGCGATGGTCGATCTTGCCGGGACCGGCATACGACAACTCATCGCTGCACAGCGCTCTGCGCTGGGCGTGAAATGAAGCAGCTCGTGCTGGCGAGCAACAACGAAGGCAAGATCCGCGAGATCCGCCGGATACTGGCGCCGCTGCACATCGAAGTGATCCCGCAGGCGCGACTGGATGTCTCGGAGCCGGACGAGCCGCACGGAACGTTCATCGAGAACGCTTTGACCAAAGCGCGCCATGCCAGCCTCCTCACCGGCCTGCCGGCGCTCGCGGACGACTCGGGGCTGTGCGTCGATGCGCTGGACGGCGGCCCCGGGGTTCACTCCGCGCGCTTCGCGGGCGAGCCCAGGTCCGATGAACGCAACAACGACCGGTTGCTGGAGCTGCTCGCGTACAGCGAGAACCGCAAGGCGCATTACTACTGCGTGCTGGTGCTGATGCGCCACGCTCAGGACCCGCAGCCGCTGATCGCGGAAGGCGAGTGGCGCGGAGAGATCTTGCGCGACCGGCGCGGCACCGGAGGGTTCGGCTATGACCCGTTGTTCCTCGATCCGTTGCTCGGCAGAAGCGGCGCCGAGCTGCCGCTGGACGAGAAGAACCGCGTCAGCCACCGCGGCAAGGCGTTGGCTCTGTTGGTGGAGAGGCTGCGAGGATCGTGAATGCGCGAAGGGTGAATGAGCGCAAGAGCGCGGATCTGAGCAGCTTTACTCGTTCACTCCCGTGCCCACGTGTGTCAGAATTACTGTCTGGTCGCGATCTGCCCACTCCGGAATGACCACAGCCACCATTTCCCTCCCGTCGCGCGAGCCGAAGATCGCGCTCGCGGCGCTGCCGCCGCTGTCGCTGTACGTCCACATCCCCTGGTGTGTGCGCAAGTGTCCGTACTGCGACTTCAACTCGCACGAGGCGCGTGGGGATCTGCCGGAGCAGCAGTACGCGCAAGCGCTGATGGCGGACTTGGAGCGGGCGCTGCCTTCGATATGGGGAAGACGCGTGCACACGGTCTTCTTCGGCGGCGGGACGCCGAGCCTGCTGTCGGCGAAAACGCTCGACGAGATCCTGTCGGGAATTCGTGCGCGTGTGCCTCTCGACCCCGAGTGCCGAGGTCACGCTGGAAGCGAACCCCGGCACCTTCGAGGCGGGCAAGTTCGCCGAGTTCAGACGCCTGGGCGTCAACCGGCTGTCCGTCGGTGTGCAGAGCTTCAATGCGCGCCACCTGAAAGCGCTCGGCCGCATCCACGACGATCACGAGGCGCGGCGCGCGATCGAGACTGCGCGCACCTACTTCGACAACATCAACCTCGACTTGATGTACGCGTTGCCCGAGCAGACATTGCTCGACGCGGAGGCCGATGTCGCGACGGCGGTCGAGTTCGCCCCGCAGCACATCTCCGCTTACCACCTCACGCTCGAGCCGAACACCTACTTTCACCGCTATCCGCCGCCGGTTCCAGACGAACACCTGGCCGCAGATATGCAGGAGACCATCGAGAGCCTGCTGGCGGAGCACGGTTACGTACACTACGAAACCTCGGCTTTCGCGCGCCCGGGCCGCCAGTCGCGGCACAACTCGAACTATTGGCTGTTCGGCGACTATCTCGGCATCGGTGCCGGAGCGCACAGCAAGATCTCCTTTGCCGACCGCATCGTCCGGCAGATGCGCTGGAAGCATCCGCGTGAGTATCTGGACCGGGCGGCGGACCAGCCGGTGCAGCAGGAAAATGCCGTGAGCCCGGCCGAGCTGCCGTTCGAGTTCATGATGAACGCGTTACGGCTCGTGCACGGCTTTTCCGCCCGCGTGTTCGAAGAGCGGACCGGACTGCCGCTGATCACGGTGCGGCGCGAACTGGATCGAGGCCGAGCAGCTGGGGTTGATCACGCGAACCGTCGGGGAGATAGTCCCGACCGTGCGCGGCCAGCGCTTCCTCAACGACCTGCTGCAGCTGTTTCTGCGTGAACCGTAAGCTCTTCGTCTACAGTCCAGGAAATCCGATGCAAAGCAAAGAAATCACCGCCGACTCGCAGGTCGCGCGAATCTTCGAATGGCGCCGCGGTTTCAACACCATCCATCTCATCGACGTCGGCATCCGCACGGGGTTGTTCAAAGCGCTTGACCGAGTCGCCCGGGGCGAGCGCGTCCGAGCTCGCGAACAAGCTCGGCCTGCACGCTCCGTTTGTCGAAACGTGGTGCAAGACCGCCTACGGAATGGAACTGCTGGATGCGGACGATGGGCCGCGCTATCGTCTGGCGCCGTTCTTCGACAGCATCCTCGCCGCGCCGACGCACCCTCGTTACCTGGGGGGCTACGTGAGGCTGGGTACAGAAGTAGCCGCGGAGGACTTCAAGCGTTGCGCGACGGCGTTGCGTACGGGCGAAGTGAAACCGTTCCAAGGCCGCGGCGACGATTTCGCACAGGCCGTCGCCGAGTCCACCTGGGGCCTGCAGGTGGTGACGGTGAAGAAGATCCTGCCGGCATTGGACGGCCTCGCATCGCGCCTCGAGGCGGGCGGGACCGTGCTGGAAGTCGGCTGCGGCACGGGCAACCTGCTGGTACAGCTCGCGAAGGCTTTCCCGCGCGCGAATGTCGTCGGTGTGGACATCGATGCGGAAAGCCTCGCGCTGGCGCGCGGCCGGATCGAGAAGGCAGGGTTCGCCGAGCGCGTCGCAGGCGCGTCAGGGAAGTGTGGCCGCGACGGTCGCGCCGTCCAGTGTCGATGCGGTCGTGATGGTGGAGGTGTTACACGAAATCGCGCAGAAGATGCGCCCGTCGGTGATCAACGAAAGCGCGGCCGCACTCAAGCCCGGCGGTTGGATGCTGATCGTGGACGAGACCTACCCCTCCACCCTGGAGGAGTTGCGCAAACCCGAGTTCCGGTTTCCGCTGATGACCGGCTTCGAGGAGATGGTGTGGGGCAACGTGTTGCCTACGCGCGAAGAACAGGAGAAGCTGCTGCGCGATGCCGGACTGACGGGACCAATCGAGCGCAGCGTGATCGGGGAGGGGTTTACGGTGCTTGCAACCAGGAAGCCGTGAGTCGTGAAAAGCCGTGACTCGTGGCTCGTGTTTCGTGGCTCGAAATAACCCAGGGCCAATCTAGCGCGAAGGTAGCCTTATAGGTATGTAGGACCCTCCCGGATTACGCTGCGCTTTATCCGGGCTACAAGGTGGGTCTGCAGTTACGAGCCACGAAACACGAACCACGACCCACGTGGTCAGATCACGTATCTGACCACGATCCGCGCCGCGCGCCCTTTGTCGGCGCCCCAGTGCGCGAAGTTGAAGCAGACTTCCTTGCTGCCGTCGGTGTGGGGGCGCTCGAAGGGCGTATCTACGAATCTTGCCTTGCCGGCTTCCTGACTGGCTTCCACGCGGCTTTCGCCCCAGCTCTGCTGCGAGTCGTCCGACCGGGTGAACAGCTGCACCTCCGTCACCTGAGCGCTGGCCGGGACCACGGCGCACACCGCAACTCGCTGCGCGTCGGCCTCCGCGCATGCGGGCCGTTCACCGCCTGAGGCGGCGGCCCGTCCCTTGCAGGCGGGAAGCTGCACCAATCCTTCCACGCCCTCCGCGCCCCGACGGCGCTCTTCGGCCTGGCGCGTTTGAGCATCCACGACGCTCTGCGCATTCAGCCGCACCTGTTCCAGCTTCGCCGTTGAGGAGGCCAGCGTCGCCAGTTGCTGTTGCAGCTCCTGCCGCAATTGATGCGCATCCTCGCGCCGCGCCTGGCTGAGATACTCCGAGTAAGCGAAGCCGCCGACGCCGGAAGCCAGCATCAACGTCACCATCCATAGAAGCGATCGTAGACCGCCCTTCGACACGCGCCGGTCTCCCGACTGCTTGCGCCAGTTCATGACCAGTTGAAAGATCGCGGTGCCAATGGTCGCGGTCGCGCCGATCATCGCAGCGAGGACGGGTTCCGAAAACCCCACGGTGTGCTACTCCAGTTCAGAAACAGGTGGTTTACCTGCGGATTCAGAGGCCTGTATCGGCCTGGCGGGGCGCCGCCTTGAGGCCTGCGCAGCGCTCGCCCCGAAGGTGGGAAGCAAGTTCTATGTCAGCCGGGCGGCGCTCGCGGAGAGGCTACGCCGGAACAACAAGTCCCATACGTGGTGTCCGAGCTTGAGTCCGCGTTGCTCGAATTTCGTAGGCGGCCGGTAGTCGGGCCGCGGCGCGAACCCGGCAGCGGTATTCTCCAGAGACGGCTCGTTCGCCAGCACGTCCAACATCTGCTCGGCGTAGTCCTGCCAGTCGGTGGCCAGATGAATGTAGCCGCCAGGCATCAGACGCGAAGCGAGCAGCTGCACAAACGCGGCTGGATCAGCCGGCGCTTCTGATGGCGCTTCTTGGGCCACGGATCGGGGAAAAAGATGTGAATCCCCGCAAGGCTCTCAGGCCGAATCATCTGCTCCACCACGTCGACAGCATCGTGTTGGATGATGCGAACGTTGGCGAGCTGCTTCTCTTCGATAAGCTTGAGCAAACTACCCACGCCGGGCGAATGCACCTCGATGCCGAGATAGTCGTTGCGCGGATGAGCCTGCGCGATCGCCACGGTCGTTTCCCCCATGCCGCAGCCGATCTCCAGGATGGTCGGGGCAGCGCGGCCGAACGCGACGGTGAAGTCGAGCGCGTGAGGCGAATACGCGAGCGCGTAGCGATCGAGCAGCTGCTCGTAAGCCCGCTTCTGGGCGTTGGACATACGCCCTTGCCGCAGCACGTAGCTGCGGATCGGGCGTCGCGGGGATTGATGATCCAACTGTTGCGAAAGTGGATCGGCCATCCCGCCGTCACTTGAACTTGTAGAACTGCTGGTTCAGATACTCCACTACGCTCTTTTGCTCATCCTCGGTCAGCGTGACTTGCGCCATGTGCGTACACGAGGCGACCTGTTTGCTGAGCGCGGCGAGCGACTTGACCTTTCGGTCCTGGCGCGTGTAGACGCTCGTGCTGTGACACTGTCGTACAGTTGGCGTCGTGCAGCTTCTTGCCCTCGGCGCTGTCTGCGGGCTAGCGCCGGTTGCACCCGCAGCGCCGTCGACAACAGAATCGAAATCAGCAGCGCACGTCTTCATCTTCCGCCTCCGTAAGGTCAATATGGGCCGGGTCGTGCCGCTACGCGCTCGCGCGAGTGCGATGTTGCGCGCGGGCAGGAACCAGCCGTCCTGTGGTTGCGACCCCGGCCTCCGGATGCAGCATGTGTGCGAGCATCTCCAGGCTGTCGACGAGACGGGGGCCAGGCCGGCTGAAATAGGTGTTGGCGTCCGCCACGTACACGTGACCTTCCCGGACCGCACGCAGACCCTCCCACTCGGGTTTGCCTGCGAGCATTGCCGTCTCGCGCAGCGTCCGCTCTACTCCGAAACCGCAGCATGCAAGCAGACATCGCATCAGGATCGGCGCGTTGGATCTCTTCCCAGGGGACGCGGCGGGAGGGTTCGCCCTTGCGTCCAATCGGATCGATACCACCAGCCAGCTGCACGAGTTCCGGGTTCCAGTGTCCCGCCGCAGTACGGCGGCTCGACCCATTCCATCAGAAAGCACTTCGGGCGGTCCGCGGCGCGCGCGACGAGCGAAACCACCGAGTCCACGCGCCGCTGCAATTCCGCGATCACCGCTTCGGCTCGCGCAGGCACCTCACACGCCTGCGCTACGAGCCGGATGTCTGAGTAGAGGTCGGCCAGTTGCGAAGGCTCGAGGTTGATCAGGCGGGGGCGCACCGGCAGTGTGGCGGCGAAGGCTGCGACCGACCCGTAGTTCACGGCGCAGACATCGCAGAGTTGCTGGGTCAGGATCAAATCCGGCTGCAGATCACGGATCAACTCCTCGTCCAGGGTATACAGGGTCCCGCGAGCCGCGAGCGTCTCGCGGACCCACGCGTCGATCGCCTGGCTCGGTAGGTCGCTGCCGTGGATCTCGCAGCGCGTGACGCGGGGACGGTCACGGATCTCCTCCGGATAGTCGCACTCGTGGGAGATTCCGACCAGATAATCCGTCAGACCGAGCGCGGCGACGATCTCGGTGGCGGAGGGCAAAAGGGAAACGATGCGCATGCTTGAGCTCCTGGATGCAGCAAGCCGATTCTGAACGGTCGCTGCGGCTTGGCGCCGGATCGGGGCGCTACGCCGATGCTGTGTACCGCTATGCCGCCTTGTTCCGCGCAGGTGCGATAGCGCCGGTGGTCGGCGAGCTGGGGGAGGCAGAGTACAGCTTCTTCGCCATGCGGCCCGCGAGATAGGCGTCGCGCCCTGCCTCGACTGCTTTCCTCATCGCGCTTGCCATCAGCACTGGATCCTTCGCGGCCGCGATGGCTGTGTTCATCAGAACACCGTCGCAACCCAGCTCCATGGCGATAGCCGCGTCAGAGGCCGTGCCCACACCCGCATCCACCAGCACCGGGACCTTCGCGTTGTCGATGATGATCTGGAGGTTCCACGGGTTGAGAATCCCCATGCCCGAGCCGATCAACGACGCAAGAGGCATCACCGCAACGCAACCGATCTCTTCCAGCTGCTTGGCGATGATCGGGTCGTCCGAGGTGTAGACCATGACCTGGAAGCCTTCCTTCACCAGCGTGCGGGCGGCGTCGAGCGTTTCCACTACATTCGGATACAGCGTGTGCGGGTCGCCCAGCACCTCGAGCTTCACGAGCGAGTGTCCGTCCAGCAGCTCTCGCGCCAGGCGCAGCGTGCGCACCGCGTCCTGCGAAGAGTAGCAGCCGGCGGTGTTGGGGAGAATGGTGAAGCGGCTGGGCGGGAGCGCCTCCAACAAGCTGGGCTCCCCCGGGTTCTGTCCAATGTTCGTGCGGCGGATGGCGACGGTGACGATCTGGGCGCCGCTCGCTTCCACGGCCGCGCGCGTTTGCGCGAAATCCTTGTATTTTCCGGTCCCCACCAGCAAACGTGAGGAGTAGGTCTGGCCTGCCACGACGAGCGAGTCCATTTGAGAATCCTCGCAGCTAGCCGCCGCCGACAGCGACTACGATCTCGATGCAGTCGCCATCGGACAATGGCTGTTGATCGAATTGCCCGCGCGGCACGATCTCACCATTGCGCTCGAGCGCAACGCGCTTGCCCGTAAGCTGCAGGCTGGCGATCAGCTGAGCGGCGGTGAGCGGGGCATCGAACCGGCGGCGTTCACCGTTGACGGTGAGGGAGATCATTTGCGGTGGCGCGGGCAGACTGAGTCGAACAATTCTATCAGGATGCGGGCTGCGCCGAGCGGAGCGAGTGATTGCATTCACGCCGGAATGCGGCCTTCCTCCACTGCGTGGCACGCGACCAGGGCCCCTTGCGGTTCTGCCTTCAATTCGGGGCGTTCGGTGCGGCAGCGCTGATTCGCCAGCGGGCAGCGCGGATGGAAAGCGCAGCCGGAGGGTGGGTCGAGCGGATTGGCCACTTCCCCCGCTACCGGCGTGCGCGGACGCCCGCTCATCTCCAGGTCAGGGATCGCATCCAGCAGCATACGGGTATAGGGGTGTTGTGGATGCCCGAACAGGGCCGCGGCGTCGGCCAGCTCCACCAATCGCCCGAGATACATCACACCCACGCGCGTCGCCATCTGCGAGACGACAGCGAGGTTGTGGGAAATGAATAGATAGCTCAGGCCGAGCCTCTCCTGGAGCTCCTTCATGAGGTTGAGGATCTGCGCCTGCACCGATACGTCCAGCGCCGATGTCGGCTCGTCGCACACCAGAAACTCGGGCGCCGAGGACAGCGCGCGCGCGATCGAGATGCGCTGCCGCTGGCCCCCAGAAAACTCGTGCGGGTACTTGTCGCCGTCTGCTGGCGCAAGCCCCACCTGCGCCAGCAGTTCGGAGACGCGCGCTCGCAGGTCAGCGCGCCTGGTGAGCAGGCCGTGCGCAAGAAGCGGTTCAGCGACGATGTCCGTCACGCGCCAGCGCGGATTCAAGCTGGCGTAGGGATCCTGGAAAATCATCTGCATCCGGCGCCGGACCTCGCGGCTCCAGATGCCCGCCGCGGATGTCGTCTGCGGCGTTCCGTCGAACTCGATTCGCCCGCGGGAGGGCGGAAACAGGCCGACGATCAGCCGCGCAACGGTGGACTTGCCGCAGCCGGACTCTCCCACCAGAGCCACCGTTTCGCCTGGGCGCACCTCCAGGGAGAAGCCGTCCACCGCCCGCAGGAGTTGTCGAGGCGTGTGCTCGACAACACGGTTCAGCCACGGCTTGGAGACATCGAAATCACGCCCGACATCGTGCAGCGCGACGAGCGGACGTGCAGCTTCAGTTTGCGCGGGCGTCGCCATGCAGCCAGCATGCCGCGAGCCGATCCCCGGTGTGGAACAGCGGGGGGCGGTCGCGGTCGCAGGGCTCGAAGCACTGCGGACAGCGGGGGTGGAAGGCGCAGCCGCGAGGAATCGCGTCGAGACGTGGCATGCTGCCGTCGATCTGAGCCAGAGGCGCCCCGGTGGATGCGACCCTGGGAATCGAGCGCATGAGGCCGGCGGTGTACGGATGGCTCGGTGCGCGGAGAACGCTGCGCACCGGCCCGATCTCGGCGATCCTCCCGGCGTACAGGACGGCGACGCGATGCGCGGTTTCGGCGATGACGCCCATGTCGTGTGTGATCAGCATGACGGCGACGCTGTGCTCCCGCGACAGCCGCTGGAGCAGCGTGATGATCTGCGCCTGCGTCGAAACGTCCAGCGCGGTGGTCGGTTCGTCCGCGATGATCAGCTTGGGTCGCGCGCAAAGCGCGAGCGCGATGACAACGCGCTGCCGCATCCCGCCCGAGAACTGGTGGGGATACTGATCCAGTCGCCGCTCCGGGGCTGGCAGGCCCACCTCCGCGAGCAGCGCGATGGCCTGCTCGCGCGCTTCCCGCCGTGAGACGGGCAGATGCGTCAGGATGGTCTCGGTGATCTGGCGCCCGATCGTGTAGAGCGGGTCGAGCGAGGTGAGCGGGTCCTGGAAGATGGCGCCGATGCGCCGTCCGCGGATCTCACGCAGCTTCTCGCGTCGCAGGTTGTCGATGCGGCTGCCCTCGAGCAGGATCTCGCCCGATGCAATGCGGCCGGGCGGCTCGAGCAGACCGATGATCGCCATGCCGGTGAGCGACTTCCCCGCGCCCGATTCGCCTACGACGCCAAGCACTTCGCCCGGAGCGATGGCGAAGGAGACATCGTCCACGGCGACCAGGGTGCCGCGCCGGCGTCGGGAACTCCACGCGCAAGTTCCTGACCTCCAGCAGAGCGGCATGCGGTCCGTTCACGAGTCACCGCAGCTTGGGATTGAGCGCATCGCGCAGCCAGTCGCCGAGCAAGTTTACGGACAGCACCAGCACCACGAGCGCCGTCCCGGGAAAGACGGCGATCCACCATTCCCCGGAGAACAAGAAATCGTTGCCTACGCGGATCAAGGTGCCGAGCGACGGAGTAGTCGGCGGCATGCCCACGCCCAGGAACGAGAGCGTCGCCTCGGTGATGATCGCGGTGGCGAGATGGATCGTGGCGATCACCAGTACCGGTCCCATTACGTTGGGCAGTACGTGGTGCAGCATGATGGCTGTTGGATGGCGGCCGATGACTCGGGCCGCCTGGACGTACTCCTTGCTCTTTTCCACCAGCGTCGAGCCGCGCACGGTGCGGGCGAACTGCACCCAGCCGGAGAGGCCGATCGCCACGATCAGGATGTACACCGCCATGCTGCCCTGCGAAACGCGCGGCAATGCGACGTGCACGACCCCGTCGATCAGCAGTGCGATCAGAATCGCCGGGAACGAGAGCTGGACGTCGGCGATGCGCATCAGCAAAGCATCCACCGGCCCACCCAAATACCCGGAAAGAAGGCCCAGGCTCACGCCCAGGATCATCGAGAAAAGGACCGCGGCTGCGCCCACTCCCAGCGAGATGCGAGTGCCGTACAGGATCGCGGACAGCATGTCGCGTCCCTGATTGTCGGTACCCAGCAGGTGTGCCGCCTTGCCCTGGCTGGTCCAGGCGGGCGGCGTCAGAGCGTCCAGCAGGTTTACCGAGGCGAGATCGAACGGGTTGTGCGGCGCAATCCAGGGGGCGAACAAAGCGCCGCCCAAACACAGCAGCGTAAGCACTGCGGCAACAACCGTCGCTGGCGAGTGCCGGAAGCTGTACAGCAGGTCGGAATCCCAAGTTTGGCCGAGAGATCCGCGGTTCGCGGTCGCAGGCAGAGATTCGGATGCAACGTCGTCACTCACTTGCGCTCTCAGCCTTCACTTCACTACTACCCACTTGAGCAGGATGAAGTTGTTGGCGAGCTGCACCATGTCCACGCTCTTTTTCATGCCCCAGACCAGCGGCTGGACGTGCAGGGGAAGGTGACCGATGTCCTCGGCGTGGATCTTGAACGCTTCCGCGATCATCGCGTTGCGCTTGCCGGCGTTGTTCTCGGAGGCGATACGCGTGACGAGCTCGTCCACGCGCGGGTTGGAGTAGACGCCGAGGTTGAACTGACCCTGGCCGCCTTCGCCTGGAGTAGCCATCAGGGCGAACAGCGCGTTGTGGCTGTCCAGCGTCGCGGGCGTCCACCCAAGCATGCCGAACGAGATGTCCCGGCGCAGGGCCTTCGGGAAGAAGATCGCTTTGGTTTCGGCGATCAGGTTCACCTTGACGCCGATGCGCGCGAGCATGCCGGCGACTGCCTGGCAGATCTCCGCGTCGTTGACATAGCGGTCGTTGGGGCAGTTCATCCCCACTTCGAACCCGCCCGGTAACCGGCTTGCGCCAGCAGCTTTTTAGCCGCCTCCGGGTCATAAGGCAGGCGCTTGTCCAGCTCCGGCGCGTAGCCGTTCACCATCGACGCGACCATCAGCGCGGTTGGGACGGACGTGCCGCGCATGATGCGCGACTTGATCGCATCGATGTCGATGGCCTGATAAAAGGCCTGGCGCACGCGCTTGTCCTTGAACGGATTCTTGCCCTTCACGTTGGAGAACAGCAGCTCGTCGCGCTTCTGGTCCATGTTCGAGAAAGATGATGCGGGCTTCCATGCCCTGCAGCACCTTGAGATCGGGATTGGACTGGATGCGCGGAATGTCCTGCAGCGGTACCGGCTCCATCATGTCGATCTCACCCGATATGAGCGCTGCAACCCGTGTTGCTGCGTTGGCGACGGGCATGAACACCGCCTCGGTCAAGTTGTGCTCGGGCTTGTCCCACCAGGTCGGGTTGGGCACGAGCACCGTCCGCACTCCGGGCTCGCGCGATTTCAGCACGAAAGGACCGGTGCCGTTGGCGTGCGTGCTGGCGTAGTTCTCGGTGCCTTTGCGCACGTCCACCGGTTGCACCGCGCCATTCTTCTCGCACCAGGCCTTGGACATGATGTACCACGTCGCGATCATGCTGGGCAGAATGGGGAATGGGTCGATGGGTGACGATGTCCACCGTGTAGGCGTCGATCTTGCGGATCTCCTGATCTCCGCTCCGACGTACATCTTCACGTCCGAGCCCTCGCCTCGCGCGCGCTCCAGCGAGAACAGCACGTCGTCGGCGGTGAACGGCGTACCGTCGTGGAACTTCACGTTCCTGCGCAGGTTGAAGCGCCACACCGTCGGTGAGGTCTGTTTCCAGTCGGTGGCGAGCTGAGGCACCGTTTCCAGCTTCTTGCCGCGTCCGGTGAGCCCCTCGTACATGTTGCCGTGAAGCTGAGCTGCACGGCCTCGTTGAACATGTACGGATCCATCGACAGCGCATCGCCCTGGTCGGCGTAGCGGAAGGTCTTGCCTTGGGCGGGTGCCGCGGCCAGCGTGAGGGCGCAGACGAGGCCGATGGTGATTCGCAGTACAACGCAAGGCATGTAGATCTCCTAGCTCAATGGGAGCGCCTCTTCCGCCAGCGCCGCCAGATAGCCGGCGCCGAGCGGAATCACGTCGTCGTTGAAATCGTAGTTGGGGTTATGCAGGTAGCAGCCGCTTGCCTTCGCCGCCCTGCCCGAGCAGCACGTAAGCGCCCGGTCGCGCCTGCAGCATGTAGGAGAAATCCTCGCCGCCCATGGTCGCGTCGAACTCTCGCACCACGTTGTCCCGCCCGAAAATGCGCTCGCCCACGCGCGCGGCGAACTCGGCTTCCTTTTGGGTGTTCACCGTGGCTGGATAGCCGCGGATGTATTCGAGCTGCGCGCTTGCGCCCAAGCCAGAGGCGATGGCCGTAGCAATCTCCCGGATGCGCGTCTCCGCGAGCGTCTGCGTCTCCGGGCGGAACGTGCGCACCGTGCCGACCAGCTTGACCGCGTCCGGAATCACATTGAAGGTGCCGAGCTGGCTGGTCTCCATCGAGCACACGCTGACCACGATGGCGTCGAGCGGGCTCACATTGCGGCTGGCGATAGTCTGCAGCGCGGTGATGATGTGCGCGGCGGCGACAACCGGATCCACGCCGAGGTGCGGCATCGCCGCGTGCCCACCCATGCCGCGCACTTCGATCCGAATCTCGTCGGTTGCGGCCAGTATCGGACCGGCCCGCACGGCGATCCTGCCCGCTGCGAGCCCGGGCCAGTTGTGCAGGGCATAGATCTGGTCCACGGGGAAGCGCTGGAACAGCCCCTCCTGCACCATCACGTTCCCGCCGCCGCCGTGCTCCTCCGCTGGCTGGAAGATCACGTAGGCAGTGCCCTCGAACCCGCGCGTTTCCGAGAGATACCGTGCAGCCCCGAGCAACATGGTGGTGTGGCCGTCGTGACCGCAGGCGTGCATGCGCCCTTCGTTCTTCGATTTGTGCGGCCGCGCGGCCGCTCTCGTGCATGGGCAGGCAGTCCATATCCGCCCTCAAGCCGATCGCCCTCGCGCTCGCCTTGCGTCCCGGAATGACGCCCACCACGCCGGTCTTCGCCAGCCCGCGGTGCACTTCGATGCCCCAGCCAGCGAGTTGATCTGCGACGCGCTGAGAGGTGCGCGCTCTCCTCGAATGCCAGCTCCGGATGGGCGTGCAGATCCCGACGAAACGCCGTGAGGTCGGTGTGGTAAGTGCGGATGTGTTCCACGGGGTTGCTCATTTCTGTTTCCCTCAGTGTGCCGCCGCAACCCGATCCAGGCGCAGGCGCGGGTCGACCGCGTAGTAGAGCAGATCGACCACCAGGTTGATGACGACGAAAAACAGCGCGATCAGGCACAGATAGGCGGCCATCACCGGCACGTCGGCGAAGGTCACCGACTGGATGAACAGCAGCCCCATGCCGGGCCACTGGAACACGGTCTCCGTGATGATGGCGAAGGCGATGATGGATCCAAGCTGCAGACCGGTGATGGTGATGACCGGCACCAAAGTGTTCTTGAGCGCATGGCGGAAGTGGATGGCGCGCTCGCTCAGGCCGCGGGCGCGCGCGAACTTGATGTAGTCCGTGCGCAGCACCTCGAGCATTTCGGAGCGCACCAGCCGCATGATCAGTGTCATCTGGAACAGGCCCAGCGTGATCGAGGGCAATATCAACGCTTTCAGACCGGATATCGTCAGCAGCCCGGTCGTCCACCAGCCGATGGCCACCGTCTCACCGCGGCCGAAAGACGGCAGCCAGCCGAGGTTCACCGCGAACACCAGGATCAGCAAGATCCCGATGAGGAACGTCGGCAGCGACACCCCGGCCAGCGACACCGCAAGCAGACAGTGCGAGAGGAATGAGCCGCGCCTGAGCGCCGTGTAGACTCCCATCGGGATGCCCGCTGCCAGCGCCAGCAGCGCCGCGACCAGCGACAGCTCGAGCGTGGCCGGCAGCCGCTCGACGATCAGCGTGGACACGGGACGCAGCTGGCGCAGCGACAATCCGAACTCGCCTCTGACGGCGCGCGCGACAAAGCTGGCGTATTGAACGTAAAACGGCCGGTCGAGGCCGAGGTCCCGGGTCATACGGGTGCGGTCTTCCGGGGTGGCGTCCTGGCCCAGCATGAACACGACCGGATCGCCCACGAAGCGGAACAGCGCGAACGCGATCAGACCCACGGCGAGCATGACGAGCAGCGCTTGCGCCAGCCGCCGTAGAACGAACGCTAACACGGGATCCCGAGCCTCACCTGAGAATGACTCTGCCGCTGGCGTCGAGCGCCGCAATGGGTCGGCGCTTGGATGTTGCCCAATTCGTCTGGGGGCGTCAATCGAGGCGCCGCACGGGCCTGTCAGCGACCCATTGGACCGAAAGACCGCGAACTAGCCACGGTCGCCGGAATGATAGGATGGCGGCGCGCGCAGCACTCCTTCGGCATACATACCTGCGAGCGATCCGACGGAACCATGAACCCGGCCCGAGTCTTTTTCCATCAGATCCGTGCCCGGCCGCGCCTGGTTATCGCGACGATCCTCGGCCTGTCGACGCTGGCAGTGCTTCCAGCCACGCTGTTACCAACGACTCGAGCGCTGATCGCATGGGACATCGGGGCTGCACTTTACCTCGTGCTCGCTTGGGCCATGATGCTGCGCGCCAACGTTGAGCGGATGCGCCGGCGGGCCAAGGAGCAGGACGACGGCGCGGTGGTTGTCCTGGCGCTCACGGTGTTTGCGTCCTTAGCGAGCCTTGCGGCCATCGTGCTGGAGCTGATCGGGGCAAAAGGCTATTCGCCCCATAGCAGCATCTGCACTTGGCGCTGTCCGTCGTCACGATTCTGTGCTCCTGGTTCCTCGTCCACACTGCTTTCGCACTGCACTACGCGCACGAGTTCTACGAGGACACGCCGGGCACCAAGCAGGGTTGCCTCGACTTTCCCGGAAATTCCGAACCGAAATACCTCGACTTTCTGTACTTCGCCTTCGTGCTCGGCACCACCTCTCAGACCTCGGATGTGACCATATCGCTCCAGCGCCATGCGCCGGCTCGCGCTCGTCCATGGGGTCATCGCGTTCTTCTTCAATACGACACTGCTGGCGTTGGTGGTCAATATCGCGGCTGGGCTGATCTGAGAGGCTGGCTCAGTGCAGAGTAGCTGCGTTTCTTTCGCCCAGGGCTTGCGCCAGATCATTGACCTCTACTGGCTTGACGAGATGCACGTCAAAGCCTGCCTCTCGGGATTTTTGTCTATCCGATTCCTGGCCGTAGCCCGTGACTGCAATGATTCGCAGCGGAGAATCCTTCTTTATCGCGCGCAGTTGTCTGGCGACCTCGTAACCGTCAATACCCGGCATGGCGATATCGAGCAGCACGACGTCGGGACGGAAATCGACCGCCGCCCTGAGCGCTTGAATCCCGTCATGCACCACGCATGTTTCGTGTCCGAGAGACTCGAGCAATAGCGTCAGGGCCGTCGCCCCATCCACATTGTCATCTACCACCAGAACGCGACGCGGCACGAGTAGCATTGCCTCGGGCTCGGCCGCAGCAGCCGCGCTGGCAGCCCAGGCCTTAGGCACATCCGAAAGCGGAAGTCGCAAGGTAAATTCGCTCCCTTTGTTTTGTCCTTCGCTATGCACTTCCAGCAAGCCGCCGTGCAGCTCTGCAATCCTGCGCGCAACGGCAAGCCCGACCCCAAGGCCGATTCCGACCTGTTGCAGTGGCTGGGGACCGCGCGCGAACAGGTCGAAGATGCGTTCGATCATGTGGGGCTCTATCCCCATGCCGGTATCGCGAACGCGCAATATCGCAAACCCATCTTCTGCGCGTGCTTTCACCGTGATACTTCCACCCTTCGGAGTGTAGCGCGCGGAGTTGATCAGAAGGTTCGCCACCAGCTGCGTCAGGCGCTGAACGTCTCCTTGTACGAACACCTGACCTTCCGGAGCGTCGACGTCTACTTTGTGCTGAGCTGCTTCTATCATAGGCGCCGCGGTTTCTATGGCGCCGCGGACCACTTCCGCCATATCTACGTGTTTGCGCTCAATACTGATCCCGCCCCGGGTAATCCGCGAAATGTCCAGCATGTCATCGACAATTCGAGCCAGCTGGGCACTTTGCCGGTCAATCGTCTGGAGCACGGTTCCGTGAGCCGGATCGCCAGGGGGAGCCTGGCTCATGACATGCACGCCATAGCGGACGGCGGCGAGCGGATTTCTTAGCTCGTGCGCCAGCATGGCGATGAACTGATGGACATTTTTCGCTGCTTGCTCGAGCTGTTGAACCTGACGGCGCTCGCTCAAGTCCTGTGTCACTTTGGCAAATCCGCGCAAGAGCCCTCCGGAGTCGTATAGGGGGGTGACGACCACTCTCGCCCAGAAGCGCTCGCCGTTTTTTCTGAGCCGCCAGCCTTCTTCCGATGTGCGCCCGGTGCGCCGCGCCGCAGCCAGCACCTCCCATGGTCTACCCGCATTCACGTCCTCTGGAGTATAGAAACGCGAGAAGTGCTTCCCGACGATCTCCTCTTTGCTGTAACCCTTAAGCTGTTGGGCGCCAGCGTTCCAGCTGGTAACGATGCCGTCCGGATCGAGCATGTATATCGCATAGTCCACTACGCCATCGACTAGCAGCCTGAACCGCTGCTCGCTTAGACGCAACGAATCTTCCTGGCGCTTTCGCTCGCTGACGTCGCGGGTGATTTTCGAGAAGCCTAAAAGCTTCCCGTTATCGTCGCGCAGCGCAGTGATCACTACATTGGCCCAGAAGCGCGATCCATCCTTGCGGATGCGCCAGCCCTCGTCCTCGAAGTGCCCTTCATTGGTTGCGACCTTCAGCTCGTGGGCGGGCCAGCCGCTCTCTACTGCTTCGTGCGCATAGAAGATCGAGAAGTGCTTGCCGATGACTTCTTCAGACGCGTAGCCCTTGATGCGCTGTGCGCCGGCATTCCAACTGATGATTCGCCCCTGCGTGTCGAGCAGGAACAAGGCATAGTCCTTCGTCTGCTCCATCGAGCGTCGGTATAGCTCCGGCTCGACCTCTTTTCTCTGCCTCGACATACGCTCTCCGTTGACCTTTTGACGGCCATGTAAACCCAGTCGGCACACGCGCCGGGCTGCTAGTTTACCGGCAGCCAATCTCCGCTTGTATCCGCCAAGGTCTCATTGGATTGTAGGAATCCACTTACTTATGGGCTCCTTCGGTCCCGTCGACCACCTCACGCAGCTGATCTTGCGGCCGCAGAGATATGGACAAAGCACGTGAGTTCCGTATCCCTGGCCGCCCGCAGGGCTGTGCGCCCGCCTCGCCGGCTTACCCGCTCCTCAAGATGTCGGCTGCAATGTACCACCTGGTTGACCCTGCGCAGCAGCCCATGAAATGCGATTCGCGCTCGCCCTGCTGAATTGGTTGACTTCAGTGTGCTAGCCACTTGCGGGGGCGCAGTGCCGGCCGTATCTTTCCAAGCATGTCCATCGAGGAGCTAATCCCGGTCGCGGGCCGAGCGCAGGCGCGCTTCCGTTTCTACGAGGAGCTGAACGACTTCCTGCCGCGGGATCGGCGCAAGCGGGATTTCGACTACCGCTGTGCGCGAGCGGCGACGATCAAGAACGCCATCGAAGCGCTGGGCGTACCCCACACCGAGGTGGAGCTGATCCTGGTGAATGGCGAGTCGGTGGATTTCAGTTACCTAGTGCGCGATGGCGACCGCATCAGCGTCTACCCCAAGTTCGAAGCGTTCGATATCCGGGATTTGCTGCGCGTGCGCGAAGAGCCGTTACGCGATCATCAAATTCGTCGCCGATGCGCATCTCGGGGGCCTGGCGCGGCTGCTGCGCATGCTAGGGTTCGATACGCTGTACAGCAACGAGCTTACCGACGGACAGATCCGGGCCATCAGCCAGATCGAAGAGCGGGTGGTGCTGACGCGGGATCGCGAACTGCTCAAGTGCTCGCACGATCACTCACGGTTGCTTTGTCCACTCTCTGCGGCCGCAAGATCAGTTGCGTGAAGTGGTCGACCGGTTGCAGCTGACGGCGAGCGCCAGACCCTTCACCCTCTGCCTCCACTGCAACTTGCCGCTGCTCTTCATCGGCAAGGAGGCGGTGGCGGATCGGCTGCCGCCACGCGTGGCTGCAGTCTATCGGCGCTACGCCTGGTGCGAAGGGTGCGACCGGATCTACTGGGAGGGTTCTCACTGGCAGCGCATGCGCCAGCTTCTCGATCGGTCCCTCGGTCTATCGCCGGACTAGATCCGCTTAGGGCTTGAATGCGGCCTCACCGCGCGCCGTCTACTTGGGACTGACGCGCCAAGACCAAGACGTCGCGTAGCCAACTCCAGCGCCGATAACGGTGCATGCCAATGTCCCCAGTGGGCCGAAGATTAGACCAATCAAACCTCCCACTGCCCCGCCCGCGAGCGCACGCTCGACCTTCGTTTGCGGACAGTCCGTGTCCTCCCAACCGCCCCGCGTGTAGTCCATGGCGCAACCCTCAAGATGACTAAGGCTCGCAGGCTACTGCCGAGAGTGGCTCAAGGGCTGAGCCACAGACCAAACGGCGAGTGCCGACCGCGCTGCCGCGTCCGTTGATCAGCCGATGCTTTCAAGCTCCATCTGCATCTGGAGCATGAGTTGGCCGCAGGCGCCGTGGACCCATCTGGTTCCAGGTCCGGGCGCCGACATTCAAAGCGACACCCCCGGGCCGTGATCGGCTTGACAGCCTCCTAAAGCTGCGCGTATGTTCAAAAAACCATAAAGTAAACCGCGTCTTCCGCTGCCGGCCCTCGGTCGATGCAGCAGGAAAGGACCGGCAAACGGGGAGGAGCACGTATGCGCGCACGAGGCTGGCCGCTGAAGGCGGCTTGCGGTCTGATCGCTGGATTCGGGCTGGTCGCTGCCAGCTGCGCGCTGGCCGCCGACCCGATCAAGATCGGCTTCTCGGTTTCGCTCACCGGCGGCACCGACGACTACGGCAAGGCCGCCCTGATGGGCTTCAAGCTGGCGTTGAAGGAGTACAACGCCAAGGGCGGCTACAAGGGCCAGAAGGTCGAGGCGGTGATCTACGACGACGAGACCAAGCCGGCCAAGGGCGTCGAGAACGTCACCCGCCTCATCACCCGCGACAACGTCGTTCGCCATCGTCGGCCCGGTCAATTCCGGCGTCGCGCTGGCCATCATCGACATCGTGCAGAAGAAGGAGGTGACGCTGATGGACACGATCGCGACCGCCGAGCAGATCATCAAGCGCTACGCGAACGCAGCCGAAGAACTACATCTTCCGCGTCTCGCTCAACGACGGCATCCAGACGTCGTTCATGCTCGACTACATCCAGAAGAAAGGCTACAAGCGGATCGGCCTGATGCACGACTCGACCGGCTGGGGCCAGAGCGGACGCGACACGGCGCTGCGCCTGCTCAAAGAGGCCAATATTCCGATCGCTGGCCGGGCCCCGAAGTGTTCGACCAGAACGACACCGACATGACGCCGCAGCTCACCAAGATGAAGGAAGCCAAGGTCGACTTCATCATCGCCTACTCGCTGGCACCGGCCGGCGTGCAGATCGCCAAGAGCATGCAGAAGATCGGGCTCAAGGTCCCGTGGACCGGCACCTGGGGGCTGATCGCGCCCAACTTTCTCAAGCTGGGCGGCAAGGAGCTCACCGACGGGGTCATGGCGGTGACGTCCTACACCGTCGACCACAGCGAGAACGCCAAGAAGTTCCATGCTCTCGTCGAGCGCGAGTATGCAGCCGAAGGCGGCGACTTCTGGCCGGTCGCCACCGCGCAAACCTACGACGGCACGCGCCTGGTGCTGCGCGGCGCTGGACAAGGTCGGGCCCGATCCCGCCCGCTTGCAGGATCGCGCCTATCTGAAAGACGTGCGCCGCCAGATCCGCGACGCGGTCGAAGGCATCGACGACTTCACGCAGCCCGTGACCAAGATGAAGCCGCGTCCGTTCACCCCTGACAATCACGAATCGCTCGGCCGCGACAGCGGCTTCCTCGCCGTCTGGCGTGACGGCAAGGTAGTTCGCGCGCAGTAACCTCGAAGCGCTCGCCTCGGCACCTGCGGCAGGCGGAGCTGATCGTGCTGGGCAAAATCTGGCAAGCGCTGCTGAGCGGCCTGTCGATCGGCAGCATCTACGCCCTGATTGCCGAGGGCTACTACGTCACCTTCATCACCACCGGCGCGCTCAACTTCGGGCAGGGCGACTTCCTGATGATCGGCGCGCTGTTCGGGCTCACCTGCTACGTGACGCTCGGGCTGCCGTACGCGATTGCCGTCGTCGGGGCCGTGGTGTTGCTCAGCGCTGATGGGCGTCGGGCTCGAGCGCGTCGCCATCCGCACCGACGATGCGCCATGCGCTGTCGCTGTCATGGGTGCTCAGCACGGTCGCGGTCAGCATCATCCTGAAGAACGCGGCGGTGCAGATCTGGGGCCCCGAGCAGATCAAGTTCCCCTCTCCGTTCGGCGACGAGGTGATTCACATCGGCCCGGCCGGCATCTTCCCGCAGGAGCTGTTCATCATCTTCGGCGCGATCGGCACGGTGCTGCTGGTGCAGTTCTTCCTGAAGCGCGCCGTGCTCGGCAAGGCGCTCATCGCGGTCGCCTACAACCGCAACGCGGCAGCCGTGATGGGCATCAACGTGCAGCGCATGGTGGTGCTGGCCTTCGTGCTGTCGTCGGCGCTGGCGGGTCTGGGCGGCATGCTGATCGCGCCGATCACCTTCGCCTGGGCGTACATGGGCACGGTGCCCGGGCATCAAGGCGTTCGCGGCGGCCATCTTCGGCGGCCTGGAGAATCCGATCGGCATTCTGATCGGCGGCCTCGTGGTCGGGCGTGCTCGAGCAGTTCTTCGGGATCATCAACTCGAACCTGAAGGAAGGCATCACCTTCCTCTT
This sequence comes from uncultured beta proteobacterium, assembly GCA_963747025.1. GTDB lineage: Bacteria > Pseudomonadota > Gammaproteobacteria > Burkholderiales > SHXO01 > SHXO01. Next base: position 205,954 of record CAVVDJ010000007.1, on the reverse strand, counting down.
CGTCCTGCTGATCCTCGCCGTCCGTCCGACCGGGCTGATGGGGCGCAAGGAGATCGAGAAAGTCTGATGCGCCTCCCGATCTTCGCCTACACCGGGCCGCGGGACTGGATCCGCTTCCTTGTCGCTGCGGCAGTGGTGCTTTCGCTCCCGCTCGTGTTCCACGATCCGTTTTTCATCCTCGTGATGCAGTCGCTCGCCTATCTTTTCATCGTGTCGCTGGGGCTCGACATCCTGGTCGGCTGGACCGGGCAGATCTCACTCGGCCACGCGGGCCTCTACGCGATCGGCGCCTACACCTCAGCGCCTGCTCGCGACGCGAGCCGGGCTGGCCGTTCTGGCTGAGCGCGCCGCTCGGCGTGGTGCTCGCCGGGGTAGCGGGCGCGCTGCTCGCCATCCCGTCGCTGCGGGCCAAAGGACCGTACCTCGCCATGGTGACGATCGCCTTCGGCTTCATGATCGAGGTGACATCGAACCGCTGGCAATCGCTGACCGGCGGGCCGATGGGCATCATGCGATCCCGGCGCCGACACTTCCCGGCGGCGAGGAGATGACGCCCGCTCAGTACTTCTGGCTGATCGCCGGCGTGGCGCTGCTGTGTCAGCTGCTCGCTAACAACTTGTTGGGCTCGCGCGTCGGGCGCACGCTGCTGGCGCTGCACGGCAGCGAGATCGCCGCACAGAGCGTCGGCGTCAACGTCTACCGCTGGAAGGTGCTGGCCTTCGTGATCAGCTCGGTCTACGCGGGGATCGGCGGCGTCTTCTTCGCCCACCAGAACGGCTTCATCAACAGCGACACGTTCGTGTTCGCGCTTTCGGTCTCGTTCCTCACCTCCGTGCTGATGGGCGGAAGCGGCACGCTGTACGGTCCGCTGGTGGGCAGCGTCATCCTCAATCTGATTCCGACCGTGTTCGCCAGCCTGCACGAGTATCACCTCTATATCTACGGCGGCATCATCCTGGTGACGATCATCTTCCTGCCCGATGGCATCGTCGGAAGCCTGCTCAAGCTTCCGCTTCTGCAGCGCTGGCGCCGGCCGCCGACGCAAGTCGAGCCTGACCCGAGGTGGGCTCGATCTTCTCGCGCGGACGCGACGACGAGCAACCGGTGATCGAAGTCCGCAATCTGACGCGGGACTTCGGCGGCATCCGCGCGCTCAATCGCGTGAGCATCGCCGTGCGGCCGCGGCATCGTGCACGGCCTGATCGGCCCGAACGGCTCCGGCAAGAGCACTTTCGTCAATGTGCTTACCGGGCTGTATCCGCCGAGCGCCGGCGAGCGTTCTGATGCAGGGCAGACCGTTGGGCGCGCATCCGGCCGCACCAGATGGCCAAGCTATGGCGTCACGCGCACGTTCCAGAGCATCCGGTTGTTCGGCGAACTGTCAGTGCTCGACAACGTCATGGTCGGATTTCATCTGCACCTGCATGCGGGAATCTGGCAGCATCTGCTGCAGACCCGGGCGGCGGTCGACGAGGAGGTGGCGTTTCGCCGCAAGGCCATGGCGCTGCTCCAGTTCGTGGGCATCGCCGAGCGCGCGCACGAACTCGCGCAGAACCTCCCCTACGGCCAGCAGCGTCTGCTGGAGATCGCCCGTGCGCTCGCGCTGCAGCCGCGCCTGCTGCTGCTCGACGAGCCTGCCGCCGGCGTCAATCCGACCGAGATCCAGCGCCTGGCGAAGATCATTCAAGACATCCGAGACGCCGGCGTGACGCAGGTCGTGATCGAGCACCACATGGAGCTGATCATGGGCATCTCCGACGTGGTGTCGGTGCTCGACTTCGGGGAGAAGATCGCGGAGGGAACGGTAGCGGAGGTCCAGCGCAACCCGAAGGTGATCGAGGCCTACCTCGGCGCCGGCCTGGAGGCGCGCTCATGCTTAGGTGCGCGGCCTGCGCGTCGACTACGGCCACGTCCAGGCTCTGCGGGGCGTCGATCTCGAGGCGCGCCCGCGCGAAATCACCGCCATCATCGGCTCCAACGGTGCAGGCAAGACTTCGACGCTGATGGCGATCTCGGGGCTGGCGCCGGTCACCGGCGGCGAGATTCTGCTGGAAGGACAGACCATCACGCGCACGCCGGCGCACCAGGTGACCGCGCTCGGCATCACCCAGATCCTCGAAGGCCGCCAGCTGTTCGCCGATCAGACCGTCGAGGACAACCTGCTGCTCGGCGCCTACACGCGATTGCGCCGGAATCGCGCGCGCGTGCGCGAGCTCATGGAGCGCGAGATGGACCGTTTTCCGATCCTGCGCAAGCGCGCGCCGGCAGCTCGCCGGAACGCTGTCGGGCGGCGAGCAGCAGATGCTCGCCATCGCGCGCGGCCTCATGTCCGAGCCCAAGCTGCTGCTCATGGACGAGCCGTCGATGGGCTTGGCGCCGCTCGTGGTCCTGGAGATCGCGCGCACCATTCGCACGTTGCGCGACGAAGGCGTTACGATCGTTCTGGTCGAACAGATGGCCACTGTCGCGTTGGAGCTTGCCGATCACGCCTACGTGCTCGAGAATGGCCGCGTGACTCTATTCGGTCCGGCGCGCGAGCTCGCTCAGAATCCCGAAGTCAAGCGCGCGTATCTGGGCGCGTAAGAGGACTCCTTCCCCCGCTGCGGCGAAGGAGGGGATGACGAAGGCTGAGATTCCTGGCCAATCAAGAGCAACGAAGACGGAGGATGCATGAGGAAGCTGGTGGCAGCTCTGACGGTTGGTGTCGCGACGGCGATGGGCGCCGGAGCTCTCGCAGATTCGGCGGTTCCTCCGCCGCCATGGGCGTATCCCGTCAATCCTCCGGGTACTCAGCCCGCGCCGGACGACGGTACGTTGAGACATGTTCCCGGCAGCAGCGCCGCGTTCACGCTTACGCAGCTCCGCGACCTCTTCAACGTGCCGGACTGGCATCCCGACGATCATCCACCGATGCCCGGGCCCGTGCAGCATGGACCAAGACCGGGTGTGTTCGCGTGCGGCTTCTGCCACCTCCCGAACGGGCTCGGCCGCCCCGAGAACTCCAGTCTCGCCGGTCTGCCAGCCGCATATATCGCGCAGCAGGTCGCCGATTTCAAAAGCGGTGCCAGAAAAACCTCGGAGCCAGCGAGCTTACCCATTGCGCTGATGGTCGGCGTTGCGAAGGGTGCGACCGAAGATGAAGTGAAGACGGCGGCGGAGTACTTTGCCGCCCTGAAGCCACAGCCCTGGATCAGGGTGGTCGAAACCGACACGGTGCCGAAGACCAAGGTCGCCGGATGGATGCTCGTCGCCGCACAGGCTGGCGTTACCGAACCCATCGGTCAGCGCATCATCGAGATGCCGGAAAATCTGGAGCGAACCGAGCTTCGAGACTCAGCTTCCGGGTTTGTCGCCTACGTGCCGGTCGGCAGCATCGAGAAAGGCGAGGCGCTGGTCACCACAGGCGGCGCGGGCAAGACGGTTCCGTGCGCGATCTGTCATGGCGCCGACCTGAAAGGCCTCGGACCCGTACCCGGACTTGCGGGACGTTCTCCGAGCTACATCGTCCGCCAGCTCTTCGACATCCAGCACGGGGTTCGCAACGGCTCGTGGACGGAGCTGATGAAGGCGGTGGTCGCCCAGTTGAGCGAGGAAGACATGGTGTCGATCGCCGCGTACACCGCGTCACGCGAACCCTGAGACCGCGACAAAGCCGCCGGACCTCACTGAACGCCAATCACTGCGCCGATGGTCGGTCCGATCTCGGCGTGGATGACGAGGTCGGCGAGATCGTCCTGATCGGTGGCTTCGCGGTTCACGATCACGAGCCGCGCGCCATTGGCCTTCGCGACGCGCGGCAGATTGGCGGCGGGAAAGACGACGAGCGACGAGCCGAGCACGACGAACAAGTCGCAGGCGAGGGCCTCTTGCTCGGCCCGTTGCACGGCTCGCAGCGGCATCTTCTGGCCGAATGAGATCGTGGCAGTCTTGACGATGCCGCCGCAGTCCGCACACAGCGGCAACGTCCCGTTCTCCTCGAAGGCCGAAAGGATGGGATCCAACTCATGGCGCAGCCCGCAGCCGAGACACGCGGCGTAGGTGCTGTTGCCGTGCAGCTCGACGATCTTGTCGTCCGGTATGCCGGAGCGTTGATGGAGCCCGTCGATATTTTGGGTGATCACGCACGCGCACACGCCGTTGCTTACCAGCTGCGCTACAGCCCGGTGCCCGCGGTTCGGCTCTGCCACGCGCATCGCGCGGTCGGTGACGAGCTTGCGGCGCCACGCCTCTCTGCGCATTTCCTCTGAAGCGATGAAATCCTGGAAGTCGATCGGCGGCACGCGCGACCACATACCGCCAGGGCTGCGAAAGTCTGGAATGCCGGATTCCGTGCTGATGCCCGCGCCAGTGAAGCAGACCGCGCGCTTGGCAGCGCGGATCATGTCGGTCAATTTGGCGATGGGGGTGGACACTTGGACAAAGTAAACCTAGGCGGCGCGTCCATCCTGAAAATATCCCAGCGCCGGAGCTGTCAAATGATTGTCGTTCGCGCTGTGGCTTCAACCCCAACCCGGTTATCAATTTCCCGAGAGGCGGAATTCATCAAGAATGGGCTGAGGAAGGAGGAGATGGTCATCTGTCCCATACCAGCGAGTCGATACAGCTTTGTCAGTCCGGTCAAAAAACCCTACCCATAGGCGCCGATCCTCAGTATCGAGCACGACGACCGCATGAGCGCTGGGACAATTGTGTGGCATGCACTTCTCTACCACGACAAAATGATCGATTTTCACGATCGGTTTCTCGACCGTGTACAGGGACGTAAGCCGCTTGAGATCAGAGGAGTTGAGAAGTTGGCGTACGCCATCTCTGATCGGAGCCAAATCGAACAGGCGTCTCGTCGGATTCGCCTTTCGATCGGTGGGGTATTTTCCTACCCAGTCGTTAAGGTCTCCCCAAGGTGGTGCGGCTTCTGCTGTTAGATGAGATGTGACAGCGAGGAGGACAATCGCAGCGATAACCAGCGAAACTCGTCTCATGGTAGCTGCTCCTCGGCTTTTCACTTGTGAATCTTGTGCAGACAGCTTTGCCAATGCTCAGCGTCCTTTCGCATGCATTCCTCACAGCTGAAGATGTCCTTTGCGTACCCAGGACCGGTACCAAACCCGTCAATACCCTTCGTTTTGTCCTTGGCCCACCTAATGCGCAGATCGAGATAGTAGGTTCCACACTCGATGTTCTTGGCGGCATCAGTCATCTCCGTGTGCGCATAGCTCACGCCCTCAGGTGCGATTTTCTTATTGACGTCGATCACGGCGGCTTTGGTGAGTTGCATCAACCCTGTAGCGGAGCTCTCCGCATTTTTCACGGCATCGTCAAACCCGCTCTCCTTCCAGATCTGGCAGACTACAAATTCGTTCGAGAGCTGGGTGGACTGGTTGTGCTTCTCGACCAGCTCTTTAATTTCGCTGTAGGTACGCCTGGTCACGTTTATCTCCCGTAGCCGATAAAGGACGCTGCACAAACGCAAACCCGCCTCGCGGACACAGGCGCGGCGCATCCATGACAAGAGATTCTTGTGCGGTTGGCAGAGCGGGTTGGTAGCCCACAAGAGACCTTCTATTAGCCTATCTTAAATCAACCTATGTTGGGCGTTATACGCTAGATCAGCCTGCTCCTTCTGGCGGATGGGTTTGTCGCTCACACGCCTGCGGTATGATCACAGTTGTCACGGAGTTGGACACAACCAAACCAAGCAGAGGAGCGGCCCATGTCAGAGAAGAAATTTATCAACCCGCCCGGCCTCAAGCCTTTGGGGATGTATTCGAATGTCGCTTGCGCGAAGGGCGGGACCCTGGTCTTCATCAGCGGGCAGGTCGCGGTCGATGCTGAGGGAAAGGTCGTCGGGAAAGGAGACATCCAGGCCCAGGCCGTTCAAGTGTTCGAAAATCTGAAGCTCGCGCTAGGCGCCGTGGGTGCCACGTTCGAGGACGTGCTGAAGTTCACCATCTTCATCAAGAACCTGACGCCCGACGCGCGCAAAGCCGTAATGAGCGTACGCAACCGCCACATCTCGCAGACGCATCCGCCTGCCGCGACGATGGTCGGGATAGACCAGTTGGTCGAAGACGACCTGCTGGTCGAGATCGAAGCGGTGGCGATGCTTGGATGAACTGACCTGCGGCAAACGGGTTTGCCACGCGGCCCTGGAGGCCGCTTTGGCAGAAGAGGGTCACGCCGCTGCACCCGCCGCCAGTGGGTCCACCGGGGCTGCGGCCCTCTCTCGATCGATCAGCTCATTGAGTTTGCACTGCACATAGAACACCGTGAAGAAGAAAGTGAGCACCCCATTGAGCCAATAGCGATCGTCCTCGCGCGGGACAAAGTGCTCGTTCAAACGGTGGCGAAACATGAACGCCCAGACGAGGTTTACGATGCCCGAGATCATGCTGATGGCTGATGACATTTGCCTCAAACCGATGGCGTGCGGGTACATACCATCCAGGACGCTCGCTGCCGCGCTGACGAGGAGCATAATAACCGCGGCAGCCGCGAAGCCCATGGGTATCGGGTTGGCGGGTGTGAGCCGGTTCAGTATCTTGGTGCGGGTGTAAAGCCAGTACACCAGGTAGGCGCCCAATGTCGCGAAGCTCAACAGAAGCACCCACCAAGTACTGAAACGGGGAAAAGCCTGGACGGTCGTTACGTCTGACGATGCATCCAGATTGGCCTTGGGTGGCGCGTAGGGGTTGATCACGAGTTGGTCGGTCATTGTGCCCTCCTGGGGTCCATTGCCGGCACGCTAAGCTTTCAGACGCGCCTCGCAAATACCCGAAAGGACATAGGAGGGATCCCGGGTGATACGGTGGGTCTCGCTTACCCAGATCTGCGACGGCAGGAGCCGATCGTTTTTCTTGAACTGGCGTAAAATGCACCGACGCGCGGGCGTAGTTCAATGGTAGAACGAAAGCTTCCCAAGCTTTAGACACGGGTTCGATTCCCGTCGCCCGCTCCAAATACCGACAGGCCAAAACCTAATCCGCGCAGTATTCAACGCGAATGGGTTGAAGAGGGTCTTTTTGACGGTGGAATAGCCGGCGGCTCTTGCAAGCACTTTTTCGAACAAGGATGTATATGGCCGCGTCCACTGATTCTCGACTTCCATCTATCACTGCCCGAAGGCCGGCGACCATTGATGCTCTGGTCGCGATGATACAACGCGAGTTTCCTGCGGCTGGGATACGGATCACGGGACGCGCCCGAACGACACGGCGTCAAGCCGAACTCATGGCTGAGAGAATTCGCGAAGATAGACAGGAATTCCTCAGAACCTACCTCAGACGTACTCACATCGTCGAGATGGATCGCTGGACTCAACGGCATCCCAGAGCAACTCTGGAGGAAACGACGACCGAGTTTGAGCGGATTATTCGTCGAGCCGTAGCGCGTGGAACAGTCGTTTCCAACCATTTGTCCGATTCGGCTCGTGATATTAGTTGGCCCACAGGTTCGCATGAGGCTTTGAATCATATCGAGCGCCGCATTAATGAGTTGGGTGGCCACGTTATTCGCGAGCCCCGCGCTGCCGGCGGACGACACTGGCATGTGGATTGGTAACGCTCTTCTAGGACGACCCTTTGCATGAGCCCGGCGATGAAAGCGCTGTTCTATCTGACGTTGGTGATACTCGTAAGCTCACCTTGCTTGAGTCGATCCGACCAGCAGCCTGCAGCTGCGTGGTGGCTCGACATGAGCTTTACACCAGACCAAGAAACCTTAAATAGCGTCCCCGTGATCCAATTTTCCAAGGATTGGAAAAAGGCTAAGCTTCTGAGTCTCGAAGACCTTAGAGGGCGGATCTCTAGTAGTGAGCTCGGAGAATTCTTGGCCTCTGGGTTTACCTTCAAACAGCGGTTAGAGCGCAATAAGAGCCGCGCACGCGTAGATGCCTACGTTGGTGTCTATGAAAGCCACGACGGTACAAAAGGACGGTTCCTTGCCATCCTTCAGGACCAGACGCCCATAAAGGTCTTTCGGGAAGGCGCGGTCCCCGGTTTTAGCGCGCTTCGCGCCGACCACAATGTCCTGCGCTGGTACCGATGTATGCAATGTTCCGACTTCGACACCTTGCGGTGGACCGGAAAAGCATACGTGCTTGAGTGAAGCTGGGCCGGGAGTGGAGAGCATCGGTGCAGTCGGACGCGACCGCGGGGGCACGAAGTCAAGGGTGAAGAAGAACTACCGCGCCGCCATCTCCACCAGCGTCTTGATCCCAGCAATATTCTGCAGCAGCGCTTCTGCTACCCCATGCCGCGCACCAATGTACTCGGGCGTGTTGTAGGACACCCAGACTTTGCCCGAGGTGTCCTCCCAGGCCAGCGCTTTGAGCGGAAGGTCGAGGGCCACGCTGGGCGAAGCGACCATCAGCGGCGTACCCGCCTGCGGATTACCGAAGATGAGCAGCTGCGTGGGACGCATCTCGAGACCGTTTCGAGCGGCGTCGCTGCTGAAGTCGATGCGGGCAAAGATTGTAATGCCTTTCGTCTTGGCGATCGACTCCAGACGATCCAGCGTCTCTGACACTGAGTGATTGCTGGGGATGGTTGCGATGCCGTTTTCCGCGGCGAGGCCTGGCGCGACAATCGAGGCGAACATCAGTGCTGCGGACAAGAATCTCATGGGTTGCTCCGTGTCCGACGACTGCTAGATCGGTCTTTGGCTACTTGTCCTCGGCTCGCACATACCGAAGCTGCACCAGGCCCTTAGGGTAGGACTTTTCGTCGACGAGCCGCAAACGCTCAACGGGACCCGGTTCCGCGAACAGAGGCACGCCTGCCCCCAGTACCACCGGAACGATGGTAATAATGTATTCGGTGATGAGGCCTTCGGCGCGGAACGAGGCTGCAAGCGCCCCGCCACCGACTAGCCACGTGCGTTTCAAGCCAGATTTTCCGATGTGGTCCATGACCTCCACCGGGGCCTGCGCCGTGCGGACGACATCGGTCGAAAGGCTGCGGATGTTTCCGTGCGAGAACACCCAGCAAGGTTTGCCGGGGTATGGCCATTCGTCGAACGCGAGGCTCGTCTCGTACGTTCGCCGCCCAAGGAGCACCGCCTCAACTGAGTCGTAGAACTGCGCGTAGCCGTAGTCCTCGCCCGTTCCCTCGAAGGGCGCGAGCCATTCGATCCCGCCGTCCATCGTTGCGATGTAACCGTCGACACTTGCTGCAACGTAATAAATGACCTCGGGCACGGCGGCATCCATCGGTAATGTCAGACCATGAGGAAGTTTAGCATCGCGTTTCTGGCTCGGCAGCTGCGAGCTTCTCGATCGACACCCTCAGTGGCTTGCAGACGATGCGCTGGGAGCTGCGATGCGCTCCAGAACGTAGCGTCCCATGCCGAGTGCGAGCTCGTGCTCGCCTGTGAACACGATCCCGGCATTCTCACTTCGGAGCAGTGCTGCCTCCTCGTCGCTGTGCGTGCGTACGACCGTTTCGATGCCGGGATTGAGGGCGCGCGCGATTTCGATCATGCGCCGGACGTCGAAGGTATCCGGTGTGGCGATCACCAGCATGCGTGCTCGGGCGATATGCGCCTGAATCAGCACCGCTGGGTCTGAAGCATTCCCGGAGACAGCCCAGAGCCCGCGCTCGCGCAATTGTTCGACCAGCTCACGATTCTGCTCAGCTACGACGAAGGGCACGCCGTGCTCGATCAGCGCTTCACCGATCCGTCGGCCGACCCGCCCATAGCCCACGAGCACGACCTGTCCGGCGAGGCGATTGGAGTCGACGGTCGTCGGCAACTGCGCGAGCGGATCCTCAGGGCGTTCCACGATGCGGGCTAGCTTTGAGCGTGATCGAATCCAGGCTTGCGCCGGTTCGATCGCCTTGAACAGCAGCGGATTGAGCGCTATCGAGATCAGTGCCCCCGCCAGGATCAGATTCTGACCCGCTTCCGGAAGCAGCCCCAGCGAAACACCCAGGCTCGCCAGGATGAACGAGAACTCGCCGATCTGCGCCAGGCTCGCCGATACCGTGAGTGCCGTGTTGAGGGGATAACGGAAAGCCAGCACCAAAAAGAAGGCGGCGAGCGACTTGCCGATCATGATGGTCGCGACCACAGCGAGCACCTGCAGCGGCTGGCGGATCAGGACTTGAGGATCGAACAGCATGCCGACCGAGACGAAGAACAGAACGGAGAAAGCGTCCCGCAGCGGCAACGATTCTTCCGCCGCGCGATGGCTCAGATCGGACTCGCTCATGACCATCCCGGCGAAGAATGCGCCCAGCGCGAAGGAAACACCGAACAGCTCGGCGGAGCCGTAGGCGATGCCGACGGCCGCCGCAATTACGCACAGCGTGAACAGCTCGCGCGAACCGGTTCGCGCAACCTGCCATAGCAACCAGGGGAACAACCGCTTGCCGACGACGAGCATGAGCACAACAAAGATCGCAACCTGCCCGAGCGTGAACGCCAGCGTTGTAAGGAGCTGGCGGCTTCCCGCTGCTTCCGCGGGTGCGTGCGACCCTGTACCGAGCCACCCTGCAAGCGGTGGCAGCAGCACCAGGACCAGGACCATCGCGAGGTCCTCGACGATGAGCCAGCCGACGGCGATGCGGCCATTGACCGAGTCGATGACGCCGCGGCTTTCCAGCGCTTTGAGCAATACCACGGTGCTCGCGACGGAAAGCGCGAGCCCGAACACGAGACCGGCGCCGACGCTCCAACCCCAAAAAGCTGCGAGAGCCATGCCGAGCGCGGTCGCGGCGGCGATCTGAGCGATTGCGCCGGGCAGCGCGATCCGGCGGACCGCGAGCAAGTCGTCCAAGGAGAAGTGCAGGCCGACGCCGAACATCAGCAGCATCACCCCGATCTCGGCGAGCTGGCGCGAGAGCTCGATGTCGGCCACGAAGCCCGGCGTGGCGGGTCCGATCAGTATGCCGGCGACGAGGTAACCGACCAAGACCGGGAGCTTGAGGCGCGTGGCTAGAAAACCCATAACCAGCGCGAGCCCCAGGGCGGCGGCAATCGTAGTGATCAATGACACGCTATGAGGCACGAACTCTCGTCTCCTTCTGCTGGGAGCTTGATGCAACCGTCGCAGCCGCCGTGCCTTTAGAGCAATCGCGTGCTGGCGCGCGTCGGTGGGACGTACAGGATATCCGCTTGCGCTGATCCTTCGACTCCGGGGCGCCCCCTCCGCTCAGGACGAACGGGATATGGCATGAGTTCACAGAGTCGAAGCGGCGTCGATGGGCAGTATGAACAACCTTTCTTCAACCTCCTACCCGCGACAGAACCTCCGGACTCGATCGGCGAGGAGCCGGGCAATGTGCCGTTTCGCCACCCCTACGACAGATCCCGTTTGGCGCGCCTTATCTTCATCCACGCTCGCGACAAACTCCGAGATCTCCTGGTTCACCCTCTCCGGAGCTTCCAGTGGGAGCATGTGTCCAGCCCCGTCTACCACGTGGAGCAGCGCGCCTGGGATGAGCTCGGTCAGCTTCTCGGATAGTCGGAGTGGCGTGACGATGTCCGAGGTGCCGCAGAGGATGAGAGTCGGAGTACGAAGATCCTGTGCCGCGTTCTCCAGGTTCATCGCTTCAGCCGCCGCCATGTCCTTTCTGACCGTTTCGGGGCGGCAGTTGCGAAGGTCCCTGAGCGCTAGCTGAACGGCGGCTTTGTTAGCGCCCAGTGCGAACAGGAAGCTCCTCGCCGTGGAGGAGAAGAGCATTCGACCGAACGGCACCGGCAGTGAGCCGAGCAGTGCCTTGAAAGTGCCGCCGCTCTGAGGAGTCTTGGCGCAGCTCGAGATCAAGATGAGGCCTTTCACCAGCTCCGGGCGACGTGCTGCCAGCACGAGAGCGACACTGCCCCCCAGGGAATGACCCGCGACAAATACCGGGCCGATGCCGAGCGTCGTAAGCAAGCTGCACGCAGCGTCGGTGTAGCTCTCAACGGAAGCCTCGACGATCGGATCCGAGGCACCGTGCCCAGGAAGATCCATTGCCAGCACCTGGTGGCTGGGGCTCAGTCCTTGGATCTGCAGGGCCCAGGATCGCGCGCTCATCCCCGCGCCGTGAATCAGCAAGATGGTTTTGGCGCCGCCACGTCGCGGCTTGCGCGCTGCGAGGAAGGAGATCTTGCTTCCGCTCTCTCCGACGTGCCTGCGTCGGCCAGCTCGCCGGGTAGAGCCTGCCTAATCGGGTCAGCTTTCTGAGCATTTTGTTGTGAAGGTGCTGTTTATATGCGATGCAGTATCACACACCTAAAACAATAATATCGTCTTGACCAGGAACTAGTTTAGAGATTCTGCATTGCAGCAAGTCCAGCCGTTGGATGGCTCGGAAGGTGGTTGGTTCTGACACTGCCTAGTTTTAGTCCCCGACGGGGAGCCGGGGAGGGGACGCCTGCGGCTCTTTGGTCGTCCTCCGACGCTCCGCTGGCGTCGGATTCTGCGCGCGTAGCTCTACTCGCTTAGAGCCCGCCCAATGGGTCTGACCTAAAGTTGATCGGTAACCAAGACCCGGCCTTTTGCACCGAGCACGGTCTCGCCATCCTGGTTTCTGATCCGGCCGCGCAGGTCGACGACCTCGCCTCTGAGCTTCTCGTTCGCTGTGACCTTCACGACCAGCCATTCGAGGCGAACGGTGTCGTTGGCGTAGACGGGACGCCGGAATCGGACCCAGAACTCGAGGCCCACTACCGCGCCTTTCTTCGAGAAGTGGGACGCCGTGAGCGCGAGCAGCAACGCCGTGGTGTGGGTGCCGCTTGCAATCACGCGGCCGTAGCGCGTCCCAGCCGCGAATTCGGGATCGTGGTGAACCGGGTTGTCGTCACCGACCGAATGGGCGAAGGCGCCCACGATCTCGGGCGTGAGCTTCACCTCGGAGGAGAAGCGCTCTCTCGGATAAGCCCTCACGAACTACCTCCTTCATTGCGGCCGGCTTAGGCGCTCTGCGACTCCGCCGCACGTGCACGAGCCAATACCTCCACGGAGTCTCCCGGCCGCAACTCGCCGGGCTCCACGACCCGCATGTAGATCCCGCGCAGATTGCGGTGCCGCAGCGCGTTCATCGACACGAACCGCAGCGCGTCCGGCCCAAATCGGGCTTGGAACTTCTTGCACCCGTTGTGAGGAAACGGCGTGACCTCGAGAAGCGCGCCCCCGACTCGCAGACGCGTCCCCGCCGGCAGGTTCGACGTGGACAGGTCCAGGTCCAGGACGAGGTTGTCGCCAAACAGCGTGAGCGGCTGACCATTCGCGATCAACTTCGCGACATCGGTTTGCATCACTGCGATCTGCATGTCCGGATCTCTTTGCGGACGTCGAGCCCAAGCGTCCCCCGTAACCCCGGCATCGGCCGAGACCTCGACCCGATCCAGAATCTCCCGCCGCCCGCCTGCACCTCGCCTCACGATCAAAGCGACACGCCCCTTGTCCGCCGGCAAGAGGGCCAGCTCGTGGAGCTCTCGTTCCAGATCGCTGAGCGACAAGAAGCACGAGGGATCTCCAACGGAGTCCGAATCCACAGGCGTTTCCTTGGTCGTAATCACTTCGGCACCCTCCCGGTTACTGTCCTTTCCTCATAGCTTACTCGATGATCTGATCCGCGCGCTGAAGCAGTGATTCTGGAATCTTCACGCGGAGCGTTAAGTTCCAATCGACTTGCTGACTGGAAGTCGACTACCCCCGCGAGGCGCGCACCATCGTCTCGAGCAGATGCTCGAGCACCTTGGCCGGGTCGTCGCATAGGCCGGTGTGAACGGGCGAGGTTTGGATCACGGTGCTGCGCGGCGCAGTGAGCCAATGAAATCGCTCTCTCTGTGATGCCTTGCCCATCGGCCCGGCTTCCTCTCCGCCAGCGCAGATGACGGGTATCGTCGCGAGGTGAGCTCGGATCGTTTCGAGATCCAGCGTCGGATCCAGAGCCACTAGTCGCCGCTCGTCCAGCTCGATCCGGGCCTCGAGTAAGTTCCCGGCCGGGCACGACACGATCACGCCGACGTTGACGAACTCCTCCCGCTCGACCTTGGGTACGACGCGAATTACGGCGTAGTCATACGTGCAGTGCGCGCGCACGGATCGCCTCCTCCAGAAAAGCGTGAGGTTGCTCGAGCCGGCTCAACAGGTACTCCGCATAAGCAGCCCGATGCCGGGTGCTCCCTTCAAAAGGAGAGTCCCCAATCAGCCAGGCGTCCGGAATGAGTCCGACGACGCTGTGAATGATCTCGGCGGTGATGAGCCCGGTCATTCTCGCGTCAGCCTCTGGCAGAGAGCCGGCAAACTCGAGCAGCACGTGGTTCTTGATCACGGGGAAAGGATCCCGGCTGCGTTCGAGTACGTTGCTCCAGGCGTGGTGGAAATAGAATGCCGCCCCATGATCGATGAGCCAGAGCCTTCGATGCCACACCAGCATGTTCGTATTGCGCACTGTGCGGTCGACGTTGGTCGCGTAGGCATCGAACCAGACGACCGAGGAGGCAAAATCCGCATCGGGTTTCCAGGCGACCGGATCAAACGTCACCGCGCCGGGCAGGAAGTCCAGCGCGAGATTGAGTCCGGCACTGGCCCGGATCAGCTCTTGTATCTCGGGGTCGGGCTCGGTGCGGGCGAGCTCGGGGTCGAGCTCGACGAACACGATCTCGGGCACCGGTAAGCTTGCTGCACGGGCGATTTCCCCCGCGACCAGTTCGGCGATCAGGGCCTTGGGTCCCTGACCCGCCCCGCGGAACTTGAGCACATACGTCCCGTCATCATCTGCCTCGACGATGGCGGGAAGGGAGCCACCTTCTCGCAGTGGCGTGACGTACCTTTTGGCGACTACCGTTCTCAATTCCATCGTCCATACGCTGTGCTCTGGGCTAGCGTACTGCTTTCATTCCGGGTCCGGGCGGCATCGAAGCTGCCTGCCAAGCGCGACTCTAGCCTCGCAATCCGGCCCCTTTGCTAGAGCACCAACGTCAACGCCTTCTGCCGTGGAGAAACTCGGGCAGGAAGTCGCCACTTTCCTGGTACTCATCTCGAACCTGACCGCTTTCGATAAAAGCAGGCTGCACGTCCGCGTCGGTGAATGTTTTCGCGTCATGGCGATTTAGTGGGAAGCCATTCCGAGTTGGTAGTTGCGGCTGTTGTCCGCGAGCCAACTCCTCGAATCGCGCTCGACGTCGCTCCAGGATCTGGAACTGTTGATAGGTCCAGCAGGACGCAAACGGGTAACAGGGGCTACTCCAGTAGCCCCCGTATGGCATTAGCGTAGGGTCATAGGGCCACCCCAACATGGGCACACGGCCGACGGGCACTTGACCATGCACGGGGCACGCGCTCATCGTGAGCAATCCAGCAAGAAACATGGTCCGAACAACCAATGGGGTAAGCCGTCTCATCGCGCTCACTGGCCCAGCAATCGGTCGACCTCGTTACCATACACCAGGAACGATCCCTGGACATACTCACACTTGCGCCTCAGACGGTCCTCGAGCAGTGCCCGCACCGGTGGCAGGAGAGTGGCCTCGATGGTGATCACGTAGACCGTTTGCTTTCCGCCAGGCATCAGTTGCACGTCCACAAACGCATTGGGCCTGTGACTGTGGAAAACAAGGTGCGCTTTGATGGCTGCCTTCACCGCAGCGGCGCTTGCAAAGTTTTTCATCCAGCCATTGTGCCAGCACCCGCAGCGGCCGATCAGCCAAATTCTGCTCATGCAGGTGTTTCACAGTTCTCAAACACAGATTAGCAATGGTTGGCGCGACACGCTGTAAGGTGTAGGTTCGTACCCGACTAGAAGTGAGCGCGCCAAGTGCGCAAACAACAAAGGAGACCCGGCATGATCGTTCGTCGAGTGCCAGCTGCCGGCACTGCTGCGATCGAAACCCAGCCCGGAATCACGAGATCGGCTACGCAACCGGCATGAATACCTGACAACGCGGCAACGGCGCTCTCGTCACGACGCCGTGATCCGTCGTTTGCTGTTGTACATCGCCAAGCCTCCCACCGCTTCCCGAGAATGGACATCGTCGCATCGGATCAGTTGCTGCTGCTTGCCGCCGCCGCAACCGCGATTACACTTCTGTTGAGCGTTCTCGTGATAGCGGTGCGCACGAGAAAAATTGGCGAACAGTTGCTGGAATTGGATGCGCTGAGGCGCTCTGTCCAAACAATCCAGAGCAACCTCTTCGAAGTTGCTCGGACAGCGGATCGCACGTTTGTCGGGCTCCGGGAACTGTCAGGCATTGGTCTTCAATTCAGACAGATAAAGAGGGAGCAGTTACGTCTGCGCGAGAAGCTCGATATGATTTCGAGCACAATGAAAACATTTGGGGAGTCGCTGCAACTTCGAAACGACCCCAGAGGGCAAAGCGAGGAGATCAAAGAAATCGTCGAGGCCTCAAGATCACTGCAGGAATGGCGATCGAGAGTGACCGCCGTCTACTCGGACGCGGGCCACCTGTTCGAATCCGAACCTATCCGCGAACTCCTCGACCAGTTCGCGGCGCCACCGGCGTCGCATGCTGCGGACCCTCCCGGCAGATCCGAAGGAAGACGAAGGTCCAGCCAGAAAAGAGTTCGACCGCGGCGTCAGAGGTGATGGGGCGACGTCTCGAGCCCTCGTCACCACCAAACCTTTCCTGGGCGTTTCGCTGCTCTTCCGCAAGCTGCGAGTAAGCTGACCATCGAAGCAGCCATACGTCGGCTCAACAGTACCGTTTGCGGCGCCATATCGACCGTTCGGCAGCTTCTTTTAACCTCGCGCGTGGGCGGGCGTTAAGTAGATATCGTCGGCCTGCGTGGACGCATAAATCCGCGCGCCCCAACGGTTAACTCAGTGATCGGACAGACGCCGCGGGGAGCAAGGAATATGAGCCACTTTGTGTTGCCAGATGGACCGCCTTTCATGCTGCATGCGCCTCTTGTGTCGGCCGAGCAGGCATTGAGCTCCCCTGTGGGCTTGGTCTCAGAGACACTAGAGCACGGGGCTTACTACGCCGGGACGCTTGGGTTGGGGGGGGCGGCGGTCGCACGATGGCACGCCAAGAGGCGGCGCTTTGTCTTTGCGGAATTCAGCCTGGGGCGGCTCTGCGTGAGATCAGTTGCGCACGCTGGTGACAGCGCGACAGGAGAGCGGTTTGTTCCGCTATCCAAAGCTGAGCCCAAGAGCACCTGCCGCGTCAGCGACTACGCCTTCGAGACCGGCGGCTAAGCGCCCCGAATCGCTGCTCCTCGACGCATCGGCCATACAAACGTTCTCCGATCGCTGATTCTTGCAGAAACGCAATCAGCGACGTCTGGGTTTGCCGACGACGGGGTTAAGCCTGTCGATATCGGCTTGAACCTGCTGGCGGCTGCGCTCGTATACGATCTCGCGCCCCATCACGCTGCCGGCGTAGGCTTGCCCGGTTCGAGTTGGAGTCAATTCGCACCTGACGCTGTGAACGCCCTCGCCGAGCACAACCTGTATCCGCTCGGCTCGCTTGCTCAAAACTACAACCTCCATGGTTTGGCCGGTTTCGGTCACGCGAACGGTAATTTTTTCGTCGTTCATAGGATGCATATTAAGGTGTTTCTGGGGCGCGCGAAGAACTCCGCTAGGCGGCATCAGCTAGGGGGAGTTCCACCACTCGAGCCCGCACGGATTTCCCTGCGACCACGAGCTCGGCAACAGCTACCGGCAACTTGAAACGTCGCGGGCCGGAGCTTCCCGGATTGACGTACAGCACCCCATCGCGCTCCTCGACAGACGGCCTGTGCGAATGCCCTGACACGACCACCTGAAATCCGGCTGCGATCGGATCGAGATCTAATTCGGCAATGTTGTGCAGGACGAAGATGAATACCTCTCCGACCTGGAGCACCGCGGTTTCTGGCACTCCCTCGACCCAAGGGCCAGTGTCGTTGTTGCCGCGAACTGCAGTAAGCGGCGCAAGAGACGCGAGCCCTTCCAGAATCCCAACGTGCCCGATGTCGCCTCCATGAATGATCAGGTCACTGCCGCGCAGAAACGCCACCGCCTCCGGTCGCAACAGGCCGTGCGTGTCAGAAATGAGTCCTATACGTGGCATTTGCATGGGTGAAGCGGATCCTGTCTAGCATTGGTTGAAGAGCAAAGGGACGAACCACACAACCACCGCGTAGGCGGTGGCGGAAGCCTCCATGACGGTCGCCGCCAGGAACGCCAGCCGGGAGATCCGGTACGGCGACAGAACTGTGGACACTAGAAAGGTGAGGGCGAGAAGTGGCGCAATGAGGATGCGGAGCACCGAGAGCGCAGCCCAAATGGCCAATGGGGAGGACTCTGGCATATGTCGTCCGAACGCGTAAAGGCCGGCTGCAACGACGCTCGTGACCGCAACAAGGAGACCCAGCCCTGAGATTGCGTACCAAAACGCACGATAGGGCCTTAGGAAGAAAAGCGCTGCGCCCGTGGGTATGAGAGCGGCGACACCGAACACTGCGACGAAGAGGACCGAGTCGCCAAAGGCGTACATGCCCCCCGCGGCCTGTGCGTCGGGACCGCTCATGCGAGCGACGCGGATAGCAACAGCTGTGGAAGCGAGAATGATTGCGGCGACGTATCCAGCCCCAACCACGCTGATCTTGACTACCGGCTTCATCACCTTAGTCCGTTGCAAGGGCGATGCTAAAGGACTGGCCGCCGCACGGCAGAGCTAGACCGGCGCCGGAGCGCGGAGCGCGGAAGGTACCCAACGCTGTTGGGCGGTCCGGTCTAGAGCACAACATTCTCGCCCTATTCCTTGATGCGCATTTCAATGACTACCGGAAAGTTAGCCTGGTCCTGAACCTTAGGAGGGATCGGAAACGCAGTAGTAGAAAACCCCTCGGAGAAACACACCGCAACTTCGGTTGCTGGTCTGACCTCGACATTCACGGCCTTTCCCTCCGGGCTTAGACCGGCCACCAATACGAACGGATCCGTCTGGGGGTTCGTGCTCTGCGCAAAGCAAGCGCGCATAGTGGTCGCGAGGTGCGCGCCCACAGCGTCGAACATGACCTTCTCATAGAACCAGGTATCCACATTCCGCTCCGCGGCCTTAGCTCGTTCAACCCGCTCCTCGAACGTCTGTGCATAGGCGCCGAACGATGCGATCCACAGAATCAGGCAGATCGATGGTCTCATGTGCTCTAACGACCCAGCTGAACGCGCGCCGGCGTGCGTAGCACGGCGGGTACCCGACAGCGCTGCCGTTGGGCGCTCCGCTCGAGCGACGGGTTGGACCACGGTGTTTGCCGAGAACGCAACCGTCTTGGCTCAGTCTTCATCCTCCTCCAGGAGTTCGTAGTCGCAAAGATCCTCCACGACCGAGTGCGCTTCGACTGTAAACCACTTCTGAAAGGTTTCGATGTCTCGATTCGTCGGCCACGCCGACTCGTCGGTGTGCCATCCCTCCAGCTCGTTCTCGAATACATCGAGATACACGTCCTCGATGATTTCCCACGCTTCCTCGTAGCTGTCGAAATTTGGGATGAGATATACCGTCTGCTCCCCGCTGGGGTCAGGCAGGATGCCTGAATCATCCAGACCGGCAGCCCAGTCGAGAAACGGCTGCTTGGGGCGGACAATTAGAACTCCGCGGTTGATCATCGAGTGCTGCCTACGGGGCTCAACGAGTCTGTAGAAAAAGCGTCATAAGGTTAGGGTATCACTGCCTCGATGAGGCGTCTCGACGTAGATGCGAATGGGATTGTGGCGATGGGGTCGCTGCGCCGTTTCTCGCTTGCTTGTTTAGCTGCGTTTACTGGGGCTATCCAGCTTCCCGTATCGCTGTATCTTGCCAATGTTGTGCACCATGCTGTAGAGCAGCCATTGGTTGTTGACCTTGCGTGTGCCCCGCAGCGAGAAGCGCCGCAGCTTGTGGCTGCTGCAGATGTTGGCGAACACCGGCTCGACGATGGCCAGCCTGCGGCTGTAGTGGTAGCGGCCTTCTTCGCTGTCGATCTTGCCCTTCATGAGCGCGCTGAAGGTCGGCGGCTTGCCCTTCGCGCGCCCTTTGAAGAACACCACTTGGCGTGCTTTGGTGCGCTCAGGATGCTTCAAGCAGCGATCGCGTAAGCTGCACGGCAGGCAGTCGCGCTGGGCGCCGTGGAACTTCACCCCGGCGTAGCCGTTGATCACCACATTGGCCCCGTTTCGATACAAGCGCTTGCCCGCCGGGCAGATGCAGTGCGACAGATCCTCGGCCAAGCGAAACTCGCGCGGGCTGAACAAAGCGCTGGGGTCGAGCACCTTGCTTGGCTTATGCCCAGCCGCGTTGGCAAAACGCACGTCGCGCTTGCGGAAGAAGGTGTCCGCTACATAGCCGTCGATGTGGTGTTCGCTCAGGTACTTCAGGTTGGCTTCGCTGTGAAAGCCGGCGTCGGCGGCGAGCCTGGTTTGGCTGAGCACATCCGCGCTCAGTTCGAGCGCGCGATAGCTTTGCCTGACCCCCTCCAGCATGGGGATCAAAAGCCCATGCTCCTGCCCCTCGCCGAAGGCTTGCGCGTGCACCATCACCTGGTGCTTGGCGTCCACCAGAGCCACCCCGGTGTAGCCCTGAAAGGTGCCCTTGGCAGTTTTGATCTTGGCGCTGTCGTTGTCGGTGATGTTGCTCTTCTTTACTCGTCTTTGCGCACCAACTTTGTCTTGCCCACATCGAAGAAACCCCCGGACTTTGACCAGCGCCGCCTTGAGCGTGGCGGCCTGCTTGGCGCGGGCGGCGCGAAGCTGCGGCTCTTCGCCCTGGCTATCGACTTGCCGATGCCGATGCAGCAGCTTCTCGAGTGCTTGTTCCAGCTTCAACGCCTTCTTCTCAAACTCGCCCAACGTGCCGCTCCATTCCTTGGAGGCGTTGCTCGGCAGCTTCACCCCGTCGACTGCGAACATCTGCTTGCCGATCAAGCCCTGCTCGTCGCACACCAGCAGCGCGTCGCGGAAGATCGACACGATCTCGTCCTGCTGGCGGCTGATGAAGTTGGCGATGGTGGTGAAGTGCGGGCGCGCTGTCGGCCGACAAGGCCATGAACACTACGTTGTCCCGGCACAACTGCTCGATCTCGCGGCTGGAGGTCACGCCCTTGGAGTAGGCGAACAGAATGATCTTGAGCAGGATCGCCGGGTCGTAGGCCGGGGCGCCAGTCTCGTCGTTCTGGTACTGCGCTTCGAACACCGTCAGATCAAACTCCTGATCGATGAGCTCGCTCAGGGTGTGTTCGAAGGTCCCGGGCAGAATCTGCTGCTCGAAGCTCACCGGCACCAGCTTCATCTGACCGTAATCGTAGTGCTTGTAGCGTGCCATCGCCCGTCCCCCGAGCTATCTATGCTACATGCATGGACAACGCAACAAGCACTCGGTTCTACCTTTTTCTACAGACTCAACGTGGCGATTGACCGGCCCGAGACAGCGAGGCGAAGCGCCGCTGTTGAGCGTCCGCATCGAATCGCGTGTTGGGCGTTCTATTCACTGTGGGTAGGCTTTGACCCAAACGGTACCTATTGCAGCTTTCTCCAGATCGCTCTCGGATGGCCGCCGATCCGACCCTAGAGAGACTTCGTAGTACGGCGCATCCTGCGGAAACTGGAAGAGAAACTCTCGAAGGGCTTCGCGTACTTCAGCGGGGGCATCTGCTGTAGCTTCGGCCCGATAGTGACGGTCTCTACCTTGAATTCGAAGGGAAACCGTTGCCCCACCCTTGAGGTTCTTCCACCACTTGTTCTCGGCCGAAGTAAAAGCCCATACGGCGTCACCACGCTGAAGATAGCGAACAGGTGTGGTGAATACCCGTTGCGACTTGCGCCCCGTGAACGTAATGAGCATAAGGCTCTTGCTCCAGAACCCGTGGATAGGTGACCGTAGTAGCAACGTAACGGTCGGATTGATAACCGCGAAGAAGAATTCAGGAATCCGCACGTTGCCTCTTAAGCGCCCAACTAGAAATGGCCCCCTGTTAGGGGCCTGACATAAGTACCCGGGTACCAAAGCTAGGAACTTGTTCCCAATAGCATAAACCTAGTTGGCTGACAGCTCCCAGGAGTTGCACCTCAGGCGCGATTGGGCCCGGTCGAGTCGGGGATCAGGTAGGAAGGCAGTGGAGGGCTGAGCGAGCGCCAATCAAATGACCACGACGCTTGGCGTGCTTCAGTGCACGAGGGAAGGCGAGCGGGGGCCTGCAGAACTGCGCAGCACGAAGTATCCTTAGGCCTTCACATCAGACCACGGTGTTCGTATCCACAATGCAACGAGGAGCAAGCATGCGGCGGCGGCGGTTCGGTCGCACCGACAACGAGGTCGCGGTTATCGGCCAGGGAACCTGGTACATCGAGAACGCCAAGCGCGCCTCGGCTATCGCCGCCTTGCGGCGGGGCCTCGATCTCGGCATGACGCATATCGACACCGCGGAACTGTACGGGTCGGGCGCTGCGGAAGAGGTGGTCGCAGAGGCGATTGCCGGTCGGCGGGACGAAGTCTTTCTCGTGTCCAAGGTCCTGCCCCAGAATGCGTCTCGCAAGGGAACGATGCTAGCTTGCGAACGGTCGTTGGCCCGGCTGCAGACCAACCGCCTCGACTGCTATCTCCTGCACTGGCGCGGACAGCATCCGCTGGAGGACACGATCGCGGCGCTCGAGCAGCTTCAGCGCGAAGGCAAGATCTTGTCCTGGGGCGTGAGCAATTTTGATGTGTCCGATCTCGAAGAAGCGCGCGAGATCGCCGGCGAAGGGCGAATCGCCTGCAATCAAGTGCTCTACCATTTGCAGGAGCGCGCGATAGAGCATGCAGTGATCCCGTGGTGCGAAAAGCACGGCGTAGCCGTGGTCGCCTATAGCCCGTTCGGTCATGGAAGCTTTCCGGGCCCCCGCACCGCCGGTGGCCGCGTGCTGCAGGAGATCGCCGAGGCGCATCGCGCGACTCCTCGCCAGGTCGCGCTCGGCTTTCTTGTGCGGCGGCCTTCGGTTTTCGCGATCCCGAAAGCTTCCACTCCAGAACACGCCGCCGAAAATGCCGGCGCCGGGGATCTGCATCTAAGCCGCGCCGAGCTCGCTCGAATCGATGCAGCATTCCCGCTCGGCTCTCCTCCGCGTTCGTTGCCCATTTTGTAGACTGCGGAGGTGTTCCGATGGCCGAGCCGCTCATAATTCGCTGTCCCGCCTGCGGTACCACCAATCGAATCCCGCGAGAAAAGCTAGAGCAAGGGCTGACGCCGAAGTGCGGGCGCTGCAAGAACCCGCTGCCGATGCACCTCGAACCGCTGACCGTGACGGACGGAACCTTCGCGGCCGACGTGGAGGGTTCACCAATGCCTGTGCTGGTCGACGCGTGGGCTGCCTGGTGCGGGCCATGCCGGATGATCGCACCCATCATTGAGGAACTCGCGACGGAGATGGTAGGGCGTGCGCGTATCGCAAAGCTCAACGTGGATGAGAACCCTCAAACCGCCTCCCGCTTCGGCCTGCGCAGCATTCCGACTCTGCTGGTGATGAAAGGCGGGCGGGAAGTCGACCGCATCGTGGGGGCGCAACCGAAGCAAGAGATCGTGCGGCGGTTGGAGCGAGCCATAGCCTGACTCGAGATGCGCGCTCGCGAGCTAGTTACTGCTAGCGTCAGGGAACATCCTCGAGGTAGATCGCGGCCCCCAGGAGTTCAATATACGGCCTCTTGCCCGTCAACTCCATCTGGAAGCCATCGACAAAGACCAAGTTGAGCTTCGCAGCGACCTTGCGCCGAAACGGCAGGGGAATGAGTTCGTGCCGAATGCCTCCGACCTCGAGAAATCCTTCGAATATCGTATTGGGCAACACCGGTAAAGGCCCCAAGGCAACCGCCTCTGCGAGGACCAACCGCGCTTCCTGACTCCAGCCTGTGCCGCGATCTCTGCCCGGCGTTCCTGATGACTTGTGAATGTAGGCGTGCGAGAAGTAGATCGCAGCAAACCCATCCGACAGATCGATCTGGCTCACACGGGAATCGTGCAACTCCAATCCGCTTCTCAACTTCAGCATACTCGTCGCATCTAACGGCCAACCACTCGCCTGCGCTGCGCCCTCTCACTCTCGCCTCACTTCGTTACCTCGTCAGCCCGGACCAGGATCGACTCTGGGAAGGCGATACCGAGCGCTTTTGCCGTCTTCGCGTTGATTGCCAGCTTGAACCGCGAGACCTGTTCCATGGGAAGCTCGCTCGGCTTGGCGCCCTTCAGCACGCGGTCGACAAAATATGCGGCGCGCCCCCAGTAATCTGCCACCGGCGCACTGTACGACATCAGCCCACCGACCTCGACGAACTGCTCGTCACTGAACATTGTGGGGATGCGCGCGTCGAGTGCGGCTTTCGCGAGCCGTACTCTTTGGATATAGAAGCCAGGGGAGAACAGCACAAGGACCGCTCCCGCTTTGTCTTTCTTCGCGACACGAAGAGCGCTATCAAAGTCGTACGGGGCCCGCACTGTCAATCGGCCCGGATGGCGAGGCCCAGCGACCGCGCGGCAGCCTCGATGTCCGACACCCCTTGTCGATTGATGGGGTCCCAAAACACGGCCACGCGCGTAAGTCCGGGGACAGTCTCTTTCAGCAGTTCCAGGCGTTTGACGTTGAGCTCAGATTGCAGCGCAACGATCCCTGTAACGTTCCCTCCGGGATGGCTCAGGCTCTTCACGAGACCAGTGGCCACGGGGTCTTGGTCGACACTGACGATAACGATAGGAATCGTCGTAGTGGCTCGGGTCACAGTGCTCAGGGCCGGTTCGGCGCCTACGGCGATTACGTCCACCGGCAGGCGTACCAGTTCCTCCGCCAGCCGCGGAAGCTGGTCCACTCGGCCGTCGGCGTTGCGGTGATCTATCTTGATGTTCTGACCGTCGATGTACCCGAGCTGCCTGAGGCCTTCTCGAAAGCTCGTCGCCACCGGATCGGAGGGGCCAGCGGTGACGGTGAGAACGCCCACGACCGGGATTCTCTTCGGGGATTGCGCCGAAGTGGGCGAAGACCAGAGCTGACCAATGCGACAACAAAGAGCAGCAGTGCTACGGAACGGATCATCGGGTTCCCTTGGATGTAGCGCCGCGCACGAATCTTCCAGCGCGCTCCCGTGATGCGCAACGAGATCTCCATTGGACGGCGCGCCGTCACGCCGTTGAGCGCTCCGCACTCGAATACAGGGGCGATGGCAAACCATCTCAAGTGGAGAACCTTTGAGCAGCGCGAGCTCGTGCCTTGGCGGCCTCGTCGGCTCGATTCCTCGGTGGTGCGTTCGTCTCAAGTGAGCTCAAAAGGTTTCTGGAAACTGCCGCTACCTCGTCAACCGCTGCAAGGAATGCAGCTTCGTTTGCCTTCGATGGCTTGTTGAAGCCGCTCAGTTTTCTGACGAACTGCAGTGAAGCCGAGCGAATCTCTTCTTCCGTCACAGGTGGCTCGAAGTTGAAGAGGGTCTTGATGCTTCTACACACAAGCATTACCTCGCGGTATCAAGGGTAGTCAAACGGGAAGCCCATAACCAATGCCTCAGCGGTATGTTGCCAGGAAAGGGCGTCGAAAGCCGCAACTGCCATAGTCATCAGCCACGACGCAGAGCAGGCCAAGCGCCGTGCTAGTACTGGGAAAGTCGCATAATCACGTGGCCGCGGCTCAACGCTGAAAACTGATCGAGCCCGGTCGTCCAGGTAGCTGCAAGCTTGCAGTATTCGCGGGACTGCGTGCGATCACCCTCCCGCGCCGGATTACCGCCAACCGGGTTGCTCGCAATCGGATCGCTTCGACCGGGTCGCGCGCCTGCAGCAACACGAAATCGGCGTGACAGCCGGGTGCGATGCCGTAACCTTCGAGACCGAGAATGCCGGCTGGCGTCTCCGTAACGGCGCGGAAGCAGGCGCGCATCGCGTCCTGGCCGGTCATCTGCGCGACGTGCAGTCCCATGTGCGCCACTTCCAGCATGTCGGCCGAGCCCAGGCTGTACCAGGGATCCATGACGCAGTCGTGGCCGAACGCCACCGGGATGCCCGCAGCGAGCAGCTCGGGAACGCGGGTCATGCCGCGGCGCTTGGGATAGGTGTCGTGCCGGCCTTGGATGGTGATATTGATGAGCGGGTTCGCGACCGCGCTCACCTGCGCCTCGGCCATCAGCGGAATCAGCTTGGACACATAGTAGTTGTCCATCGAGTGCATGGACGTGAGATGCGAGCCGTTGACGCGGCCCTGAAGCCCCAGCCGCTGCGTGTGAAAGGCCAGCGTCTCGATGTGCCGCGACATCGGGTCGTCGGTCTCGTCGCAGTGCATGTCCACGCGCAGCCCGCGCCGAGCCGCCCGCTCGCAGAGCAGCTTCACGCTTTCCGCGCCGTCGGCCATGGTGCGCTCGAAGTGCGGAATGCCGCCCACCACATCGACGCCCAGTTCCAGCGAGCGCTCCAGATTGGCAAGCGCACCGGGCGAGCGCAGCACGCCGTCCTGAGGGAAAGCAACGAGCTGCAGATCCAGATAGGGCGCCACGCGCTTCTTCACGTCGAGCAACGCTTCGACGGCGAGGAGCCGCGGATCGCACACGTCGACGTGCGAGCGGATCGCGAGCAACCCCTTTGCCACCGCCCAATCGCAATAGGTCATCGCGCGCTCGACGATGGCCTCGAACGTGAGCTGCGGCTTCAACTCCCCCCACAGCGCGATGCCTTCGAGCAGCGTGCCGCTCTGGTTGATGCGCGGCAGGCCATAACTCAGCGTCGCATCCATATGAAAATGCGCGTCCACGAACGGGGGCGAAACGAGCTGGCCGGCGGCGTCGAGCGTTTCTCGCGCCTCGCCTGCGATGTTGGGCGCCACTTCTGTGATGCGTCCGTTGTTCACCGCGATATCGACCTTTTCGCGGCCGTCGGGGAGGTTGGCGTTGCGAACGAGCAGATCGATCATGCTGGTTCCTGATATGACTTCTTCTTTGGGCAATACCTGCGGTCTTCGACGAGCTCAGACCGAACGGGACCCTACACCTTGTGTCCTCGACCGGTTGAGCCCGAACGAAACGCTATCACTTTCGAGCCTCGAAGGGCTCCTGCCCTTAGCGTTCGCCTTTCCGGTACGGCTTCATCAATGCCTGAGGATACGCCGCCTTGCGGGCGACCAGCGCGAGCGCGAGGATGGACAGCACGTAGGGCATCATCAGATACACCTGGTAGGGCAAGCGTGGCGCCGGCGGCCTGCTGCAGGCGCAGCTGAAGCGCGTCGAAAGCCGCGAACAGGATCGCGCCGAGCAAAGCCTTGCCCGGTCGCCACGATGCGAACACGACGAGCGCGACGCAGATCCAACCGCGGCCGTTGATCATGTTGAAGTAGAAGGCGTTGAACGCGGACAGCGTGAGGAATGCCCCGGCGATGCCCATCAGCGCGCTGCCCGCGACGATGGCTCCGATGCGCACGCCGCTCACGCTGAGCCCTTGACCTTCGGCTGCGGCTGGATTCTCCCCGACCATCCGCACGGCCAGACCCGCAGGCGTCCTGTACAGGACATAGGCGAGCACAGGGACAATCACCAAGGCCAGGAGTGTGAGCGGCGTCTGCGCGCCGAGTACCGCGCCGATCACCGGGACGCCGTCGAACAGATGTGTCTCGCCGAACGGCGTGACGGTCGGCGGCGAGCTCACCTTCGGAAAGCTTACGCGATACGCGTAGTACGAGAGGCTGGTCGCAAAAAGGGTGATGCCGAGGCCGGTGACATGCTGCGATAGCGCGAGCACGACGGTGAGCACGCCATGCAGCAATCCGAAAACGGCGCCCGTCCCCGCGGCGACCAGCACTCCGGTCCACAGACCGGCTCCGTTGTACACGGCCAACCAGCCCGCGAACGCTCCGGCGACCATGATGCCCTCGATCCCGAGATTGAGCACCCCGGCACGCTCGCAGAGCAAGACGCCGAGCGTGCCGAAGATCAGTGGTGTGGCGATGCGCAGGACGGCGATCCAGAACGGTGCCGAGACGACGATGTCCAGCATGTCGCTCATGACCGCCGCACCTTGTAGCGGGCGAGCATCGTCGCAACCAGCATCGAGAGCAGGGACACCGCGACGATCACGTCGGCGAGATAGGTTGGGACACCAACCGCGCGGCTCATAGAATCGGCGCCGACGATGAGCCCGGCTACGAACAGCGCCGCCAGCACGACGCCCAGCGGGTTCAAGCCCGCGAGCATCGCGATCACGATTCCGGAATAGCCGTAGCCCGGCGACATGTCCAGCGTCAGATATCCGGCGCGACCTGCGACCTCACCCACGCCGGCAAGCCCGGCCAGGGCGCCTGACAGCAGCGCGGTCTTCAGCATGACCGCATCGACGGAGATCCCGGCAAAACGCGCGGCCCGGGCGTTGGCGCCGACGGCGCGCATCTCGTAGCCGAAGGTCGTGCGCGCGTTCACGATCCAGAGCGCCACCGCGAGCACAACGGCCATGAGCAGGCCCGCATGCACGCGCGAGCGCTCGAGCAGCTTTCCGAACTCCAGCTCGGCACGGATCGGTACCGACTGCGGCCAGCCCATCGCCGTCGGATCCTTCATCGGACCATCCAGCATCATCGACACGAACAACAGAGCGATGAAATTCAGCAGCAGCGTTGTGACGACTTCGTCCACGCCGAGACGGGTCTTGGCCAGCGCGGGAAGCAGCAGAAGCAGCGCGCCCGCAGCCATGCCTGCGGCAACCATGAGCGGGAACAGCAGGGCCGGGGGCAGGGCGATGGTGCCACCACCGACCGCGACCGCCGCGAGCGCGCCGAGGTAGAGCTGCCCTTCTGCGCCGATGTTGTAGAAGCGCGCCCGGAACGCCACCGCAGCAGAGAGGCCTGTGAGTATCAATGGCGTGGCACGGGTGAGCGTTTCCCCGATGGCAAAGCGCGAGCCGAAAGCGCTGTCGAACAAGAGCCAATATGCGCGGCCCACCGGTGCTCCGGCCCAGACGATCAGTCCCGCACAGGCCACCAGCGTGAACGCCACCGCTGCGAATGGCGAGGCGAGAGCGATAGCCACCGGTACGCGTGCGCGCGGTTCGAGCCTCATCCTGCGCTCTCGGGGGGCGACGCATTCCGCGGTTCGACAGGCTCACCGCGAACGGCTTTGCCGCGCGCAGCGCGAACACCGTTCCTGTGCTCACTGCGAACAGGCTTCCTGCGTTGACCCGTAACGCCGTTCCCACCGACCCGTTCGCTCTGAGCTTGTCGAAGAGTAACGGTCATTCTGTCGATTCCCTAGGCACGCAACGGCTCTCCGCCGCCGGCCATCGCTAGCCCGATCTCTGAGACTGTCCAGTCGTTGCGTGCATCGGACAGTACGCCGTGGAACATTACAGCGATGCGGTCGGCGATGGCGAACAGCTCATCGAGGTCTTCGGAGATCAGGACGATCGCCGCCCCGCGTTCGCGCGCCGCGAGCAGCTGGGTATGGATGTAGGACACCGCGCCCACGTCCAGTCCCCAGGTCGGCTGGTTCGCGACGATCACCTGCGGCTCGTTCACCAGAGCGCGCCCGAGGATCAGTTTCTGGACATTGCCGCCGGACATCGACCGCGCAGGCGCGTCCAGACCGGAGCAGCGCACGTCGAATTGCTCGACGATCTGCTGCGCCTGCGCCTTCGCGGCGTCGCGCAGCAGCCACCCCACACGAGAAAACCGGCGTTCCTGGTAGCGCTCGGAGATCGCATTCTCCCAGATGGCGAGATCGCCGATGATGCCGACCGCGCCGCGGTCTTCGGGCACGCGCGCCACCCCAGCGTGTACGAACGTCCTTGGCTTCGCGTCTACGGGATCCATCGTTGATCCGGATTTCACCCTGGTTGGTGGCCAGCAGACCGCAGAGCACGTCGGCGAGCTGTGCCTGACCGTTGCCAGAGACACCCGCGATGCCGAAGATCTCTCCGCGGCGAACCTCGAAATTGGCGCGTTTGAGCTTACCGCCGGCGGCAAGCTCGCGCACCGAGAGCAGCACGTCCGATGTGTCATCGCGATGCGTTGCGGTTCGCACCGGCGCGTCTATCCGGTACCCGACCATGAGCTCGGCAAGCTCGGCCTTGCTCGTTGACGCGGCGTCGCGGATCGCGACCAGCTTGCCTTGGCGTAGCACTGCCACCCGCCGGCTGGTGGCAAGCACCTCATCCAGCTTGTGGGAGATGAAGATGATCGACAGGCCGTCCGCGACCAGCGTCTTGAGCGTGGCGAACAGCGCTTCCGACTCCTGCGGTGTGAGTACGGCCGTCGGCTCGTCGAGAATCAAGAATGCGCGCGCCGCGGTAGAGCGCCTTGAGAATTTCGACGCGCTGGCGCTCGCCGACGGACAGATCGGCGATGCGCGCATCGGCATCGACGGTGAGGCCGAATTGCTTGGAAATCTCGGCCAGTCGCGCTCGCGCCTCGCGCCGGCGCGAGAACGGCTGCCACAGCTTCTCGGTGCCGATCAATACATTGTCGAGGACCGACAGGTTGTCGGCCAGCGTGAAGTGCTGATGCACCATGCCGATGCCGGCGGCCAGCGCGGAGGCGGGATCGCCCGGCGGAAGCGGCCGGCCGAAGACCTCGATGGAGCCGGCATCGGCGACGTAGTGACCGAACAGGATGCTGACCAGCGTGCTCTTGCCCGCGCCGTTCTCGCCCAGCAGCGCGAGCACTTCGCCGCTCGCGAGATCGAGCGAGATGTCGTCGTTGGCTACAAGCGTGCCGAAACGCTTGGTGATGCCCGAGAGGCGGAGGACGGGTTGATGAGGCACAGTCTCGACGATCGCGAGGTGCGCGACGCCATCAACCGCGGCGCACACCTCCCTCCCTCGCACAAGGGCGGGGGAGGGCTGGGTAGGGGGCAAAAGTCAGATACACAAGCCCTGGCTTGTTTCGGCTATTGGGTCGCGGCCCGCGTGCATACGCACGCCCCCATCCTGGCCTTCTCCCGCAAGCGAGGGAAGGAAAATGAAGCCCGACGCGTATGTTTCTGCGTTGGCGACAAAGACAGAAGATGCCGTTACATCGACGACTTCGGTTCCGTCTCCACGACCTCGACGGTGAATGCGCCGTCCACGATCGCCTTTTCCTTCGCCTTCGCTTTCTTCGCGACATCTGCGGGCACCTTGCTCGCGAAGGTGCCGAGCGGTGCGAGCTCGGAACCTTTGTACTTCATCGTCGAGTACTTGCCGTAGTCATCAGCCTTGAACTTGCCATCCTTGACGTTCTTGATCGCGAGGTTGATGGTCGGTTCCATGTTCCACAGGGCCGACGCCACCACGGTGTCGGGGTACTTGCTCTGCGTATCGATGACGTTGCCGATCGCGAGCTTGCCCCTCTCTTTGGCCGCGTCGGACACGCCGAAGCGTTCCGCGTAGAGCACGTCCGCACCCTTGTCGATCATGGCGAAAGCGGCTTCCTTGGCCTTGGGCGGATCGAACCAGGAGCCGATGAACGTCACCAGGAACTTAACCTTGGGGTTGGTTTCCCGGGCACCGGCCATGAAGGCGTGCATCAGCCGGTTGACCTCCGGGATCGGATAGCCGCCCACCATGCCGATCAGGTTGGATTTGGTCATGCCCCCCGCGATCATGCCGGTCAGATACGCAGGCTCCTGAATGTAGTTGTCGAACACCGAGAAGTTGGGCTCCTGCGGTTTGCCGGAGGAGCCGAGCAGAAAACTGACCTTGGGATAGTCTTTAGCGACCTTACGGGCAGCCGCTTCGACCGCGAACGCTTCGCCGACGATCAGCGTGTTACCCTGCTCGGCGTACTGGCGCATGACGCGCTCGTAGTCGGCGTTGCTGACGTTCTCGGAGAACACGTATTCGATCTCGCCGTTGGTTTTGGCGGCATTCAGCGCCTTATGGATCCGGGATACCCATTGCTGCTCCACCGGCACGGTGTAGATGGCCGCTACCTTGAGTTTCTGTTGGGCCAATGCGGCGCCCGAGCCGAAAAGCGCCGTGGCTGCAGCCAGGGCAAGGCCCGCGCCGAGCAACGTCCTGCGCGTGAAGTTCGACGTACGCATGTTCTGTCCTTCCTCTCTGAATGGCGATGGAATGCAGCGGGCGGATCGATTTGACTGATGGCAGCGCTCCCCCTCCGTGCAGTCCGCCTGGAGCCACGACCGAGATAGTAGCCGATACCAACGCCGGGGTCATCCTCCTGCGCTGCTCGATCTCTCGGCGGCACATCGCCCCAAGAGGATTTGGGCCGTTTAGTTCCTGATGGGTGTGCTGGCGTCGTCGAGACGGCTGACAAGCAGCTTGTCGACCCGGTTCTGGTCCATGTCGATGACCTCGAAACGAAGCCCGCCGCTCAGGAACCGGTCCCCGACCTGCGGCACGCGCCCGAGCACTTTCATCGCCAATCCCCCCAGCGTACGGTAGGAGTGGCCGTCCTCGTCGGCCAGGTCTTGGTCAAGACCAATTGCTTCCTTGAAGCGCTCGATGACCATGGCGCCGTCGACCAGCCAAGACCCATCGTCCCGCTGCACGATATCGGCCCCAGCCGAGTCGTCGGCGGACGCGACATCGCCCACCAGCGCCTCCATGATGTCGTTCATGGTCACCAGACCCTGAACCTCCCCGTACTCGTCGATCACCAGCGCGAGGTGTTGCCGGTGCTGCTTGAACGCGCCGAGCAGCTCGATCATGGTCAGCGTGTCGGGCACGAACAGCGGCTTGGCAACGTCGCTCGCGAAATCGAGAGGCTTGCCTGCGAACGCAGCGTCGAGGAGGGTCTTCGCGCGCAGGATGCCGACCACGTCCTGGAGACTGCCTCGGCAAACTACGAAGCGCGAGTGACCGCTGTGCAGCAGTTTTTCCCGATTGATCTCGAACGGTTCGTTGAGGTCGAAGAAGACGATATCGCCGCGCGGTGTCATGACGCTGGAGATCAACTCGTCGTCCAGACGGAAGACCCGCGAGACGATTGCCTGCTCGTGCTTCTCGAACACGCCGGCTTCCGCTCCTTGCTCCATGAGCACGTTGATCTCTTCCTCCGTGACTGGAGCGTCCACCGAGACGCGCACCCCCAGCAGTTTGAGGACAAGCTCGGTGACAAAGCTCATCAGCCGCACCAAGGGGAACATCGCCTTCGTCAGAACTTCCATGGGGCGCGCAATCGCGCTTGCGACGCCTTCGGGATTGATCAATGCGAGTCGCTTCGGCACGAGCTCGCCGAGGACCAGTGCGCAAACGGCAATCCCGATCACGACAATCCAGAACGCCAGACTATGTGCGTACGGCTGCAGCCACTGCACCTGAGAAAAGCTGTCGGCAAGTCGCTCCGACAAGGTGGCCTCGCCCAACGCGCCTGTGAGGATTGTGATGACGGTAATTGCGATTTGTGTGGTCGAGAGAAAGTGCGCGGGCGAGTGCGCCAACGCCAGCGCCGCGCCCGCGCCCGCGCGCCCTTCGTCACTCCACTGCTGCAGGCGTGCCCTGCGTGCGGAAACGACTGCCATCTCAGACAACACGAACACGCCACTGATGAGGATCAGCAGGAGAAGGACGAGGAGTTCCATAAGGTCAACGGGAATCGGCCGGGCGGCTCACGGGGCCTCGCTGTGCGCGTCCCTTCGATCTCCATACGTTGAGCAGGATGTTGAGCTTGTCCTGCCTTTGTAGGCGCTCGTCGGACAGGGCTTCGAGGAATTCGGAGAGCCGCTTCGACTTGACGATGGTGTACAGCGTCAGTGCCAGCGTGGGGATAAACACCAATGCGAAGTAGAGCAGCTTGGTGCCGAACGGATTGTCGGCCTCGGCGATGAGGTTCATGCCCAGGAAGCCGGTGGACACCGTGCCGATCAGACCGAAAGTGGTGACCACGGTCAGGCGCACAACGGTATCGGCCTGCCGGCGCAGCTGATCGCTGTCCAGATAGTGCGTCATGTCCAGGATCCGCCGTCGCGTCTGCTTGTAGAGAGCCTGGGTGCCGAGATGGCGCGTCCACATCTTGAACAGATCCCGCGCTTGCGCCTGGTCGGACACCGATTCGAACCAGTAACGATGCGTGAAACGCAGAAAGATTTCCATGGTCTGACGGACGCTGCGCTTGAATGCCCGCACCGAATCGGGCCGCCGGATATCCAGGCGGCTGAGAGCGACCCCGAGCCGGTCGGAGAGCATCAGCAGGCTTGCCTTGTGGAAGTGGGCGATGAGGCCGAGAAGGAAATACTGATGCCGGAACTGGCTGAGCACCCCGCTAACCGGGTCCGTGAGAAAGGGTTCCTTGGCGTCACCAATGACCGTAAACGCATGGCCGTTGCAGATGAAGCGCGTATCGCTCCAGTCGTGCTCCCGCGCCTCTTCCCAGTACCGGTCGTAGCAGTAACGGCTCTCGAAGTCCTGCAGAAACCGTTCTGAGTAGGGCAGCGTCTGCGAGTCGCCGGGCCGGGTCACGAAGCCGAGCCGGACCAGATCTCCGCGCGTCAGCCGGGACTTGTCATCGAGTGCCAGGAAGCTCATGAGCGGCATGCGCTGATACTCGATCTCGCGATAGCGGATGGGACCCTCCTCATCTGCGT
Source organism: uncultured beta proteobacterium (assembly GCA_963747025.1). Classification (GTDB taxonomy): domain Bacteria; phylum Pseudomonadota; class Gammaproteobacteria; order Burkholderiales; family SHXO01; genus SHXO01. Next base: position 171,535 of record CAVVDJ010000007.1, on the reverse strand, counting down.
GGTGGAGCACCAGTGGGCGCAGCAAATACTCCCAGTGAGATGCGACACACGGCACGCGGCGTTCACAAACAAACTTTAGATAGCGGTCCTTGTTTTCGTAGTCGGAGACGGCCAGCACGACACCCGTGCGAGACAGCCATTCGACGCGTTCCGCGCAATGCCCGCCGCGACCGCTCGGCTCCCAATGGGTCGGATAGGCGCGACCGAACCGATACAGGACCTCCATCGCCCGGCGCAGGGGCAGATTCTCACCCACGATCTCGACCACGAGTATGGCGATGTCGATGTCGTAGAAGAAATAGAGATCGACATGCGCGATGTCGAAGGTCACAGGCGCGGCATCGCCTGGCAAGGTGATCCGCGCCTGTGCGATATCGTCGCGGCGGAACACCCGGATCGGGGATCGTCCGTATCCGGACCCGTCGTTGTCGTCGCCTTCGCCGTAGAGAAAGCGCTGCACGTAGGGCAGAAACGTCACGAGCTCCTTGTAGTGGCGTTCACCGAACTGCGTTGCGTCGCCAGTGAACTCGTCCACCACTTCTTTCCACACCGACGCGCACTCGGGCGTCATGAGGCATTCCCAGTGCCTTTGCATCTGGACTTCCTCGTGGCGGGGCAGCAACTGCACCGGCCACATCACCACCTCCCGGAACTGAGTGACGGTGGGTGTGACGTTGAGATCGGGGCTATTCATCTGGCGAGGCATCCCATCAGGGCCGGTGCGCCGAATTCTTCGCAACGTGTCGCGCGATTCAACCGTGCCGCAGCTATGAGCTCAAGCGATAGCCTACCCCCGTTTCCGTGACGATGTACTTGGGCCGGGCGGGATCATCTTCGAGCTTTTGCCGCAAGTGACCCATGTAGATCCTGGCGTAGTGGGCGCTTTGCTCGTGCGCCGGGCCCCAGACCTCGCGACAGATGTGCCGGTGGGTGAGCACGCGGCCAGCGCTTGCGATTAGCAGGGCCAGGAGCCGGTACTCGATCGGCGTCAAATGAATGGTTTCGCCGCGCTTGCGCACGATGCGGGCGGCGAGATCGACTTCGACATCACCGAAGCGAACCGAGGGCTTGCCGGCGCCCGCTGCAACCAGCCTCCTGCGTTGCGCGGCTCGCACTCTCGCGAGCAGTTCGCCCACGCCGAAGGGCTTGGTCAGATAGTCGTCGGCTCCCGCGTCGAGTGCCTCGATCTTGTCAGTCTCGCCGGCCCGGGCGGACAGCACGATGATCGGGATTTGAGACCAGCCGCGCAGTTCGCGAATCAGATCCACCCCGTCTCCATCGGGGAGTCCGAGATCGAGGACGATGAGATCCGGCTTGCGCGTCCCGGCCTCGACCAGGCCTCGCTTCACGGTCTCGGCCTCGAACACTGTCCAACCCTCAGTCTCCAGGGCCTCGCGCACGAAGCGGCGGATCTGCCGCTCGTCCTCGACCAGCACCGCGACCAGCTGTGGCTCGCTCATGGCTGCGCGGCCGTGGCCTGTGCCTGCTCTTCGACGCTCTGGGGCATCTCCGGCGGTGTTCCGAGCGGCAGCGTGAACGAAAAGCGCGCTCCGCCCGCGGGCTGGTTCTCTGCCCAGATCTGACCCTTGTGTGCTTCGATGATGGCACGGCAGATCGCCAAACCCAGACCTACACCCGATGTCGCTGACTCGCGCGCCCCGCGCGTGAATTTTTCGAAAATGGATTCTTCCTGACCCCTCGGCAGGCCGGGACCTGTGTCCACCACCGAAACCAGCAAATCCTTGCCGGAAGTGATTGCAGCGAGCCGCACCGTGCTGCCCGCCGGCGTGTACTTCGCGGCATTCTCCAGCAGGTTGCACGAGCACGCGCTCGATCAGGACGGCATCGAACTGGATCAGCGGGAGGCGGCTGTCGAGATCGACCTCAACGCGGTGGTTGGCGAGGGTGGTCTGCGTCGATTTCAAGGCGCTTCCCACCACTTCTTCGAGGGGCTGCCACTGCAGGTTCAGCCTCACCTCGCCGCTTTGGATCCGCGCCATGTCCAGCAGGTTGTTGACCAGTGCGCTCATTCCGCGGGCGGCTTCGCGGATGGCGTCAGCGATGTTCTCCTGTTGCGCCGATAGTGGCGGCTTGGTCAACTTCAGCGAATCGGCGAGCCCGAACAGGGCCGCCAGCGGCGTGCGCAGATCGTGCGAAAGGGCCGACAACAGCGAGTTGCGCAGCCGTTCGGACTCCATCTTGATCAGCGCTTGCTGGGCGACCTCCACGTAGTGAACGCGCTCCAGCGCGATGGCCACCAGAGCGGCAAAGGTGTCGAGCTGCCGCCGCTGTTCCGGAACCAGCAGCAGCCGCCGGCTGTCGGGCCGGATCGCGAGTACGCCTCGCGTGCGCATAGGGGCGCGCAGAGGCAGGTAGAGAAACTCGTTTCCCGGCAAAGTATCCGTTCCAGCGCCTGCGGGCTGGGCGCGGTCGAAGGCCCATTGAGCGGTGCCGAGATCGATGGGAAGCGCGTGCGAGGTGTGGGGCGCGTAGGTCAACCGGTCGGTGGGGTCGGGAAGGAGCAGCGCCACCTTGGCACGGAAGGTGCGACCGATGAAGTCGGCAGTTGTCGCGACGACGTCCTCTGCCCGAAGCGGGCTCGACAAATCGCGTGCAAATTCGTACAGCGCTCGCGAGCGCTCTTCCCGGAAAGAGGCTACACGGGCCTGGTAGCGCAAGCCCGCCGTGAGCTGCGCGATAGTCAGGCCCACCGCGAGCATCACCAGGAACGTGAGGAGGTACTGGACATCACTGACCGCGAAGGACTGGCGCGGCGGCACGAAGAAGAAATCGAACGCTACGACATTCAGCAAAGTCGTCAACACCGCAGGACCACGGCCAAACATCGCGGCGACAACGACCACCGTGAAAAGAAACAGCATCACGATGTTGGCGGGATCGAAGTACGGTAGCAACAGGGTCCCGACCAGCGTCGGCAATACACACGCTGCCGCGGCAAAAACGTAGCCCAGCACGCGCTGTCTGAGCTTTGCATCGTCGCCGGCGGCCCCGGCGTCGAATTCTTCTCGCTCCTGAGCGGTCGCGACGGCGTCCCCGCGCCCGATCTCGATGAGGTCGACGTCGGGAGCCCGCATTGCCAAACGCCGCCCGAAAGACGGTCTCCAGAGCGAAAATCGGTTGGGCGGCGTGCGCCCGAAAATGATCTTGGAGATGTTGTGACTGCGCGCGTACGCGACGATCGCCGTCGCCGCGTCGCTGCCGGAAAGGATGGCCGTGTTTGCACCCAGATCCTGCGCCAGCTTGACGGTCTGGAGAATGCGCTCGCGCCGCGCTGAAGACAGCCTTTGCAGCGCCGGCGTCTCGACGTAGACCGCAGTCCATTCGACGTTGAGCTGCGTGGCCAGGCGTGCCGCGCTGCGCACCGCACGCTCTGCGCCGGGGCGTGGACCGATGCAGCACAGAAACGATGCTTCCGTCTTCCAGACGCGGTCGATTGCCTGCTTGGCACGGTAGGACTGAACATCCTCCTCGACGCGATCAGCCGTGCGGCGCAGCGCCAGCTCGCGCAAGGCGATCAAGTTGCCTTTGCGGAAGAAGTTTTTGGAAGCGCGCTCGGCTTGCTCGGCGATATAGACCTTGCCGGCCTTGAGCCTGCCGAGTAGCTCGTCAGCCGGGATGTCGCACAGCATCACCTCTTCGGCGCGGTCGAAGAAGGTGTCGGGCAGCGTCTCCCAGACGCGGATCCCCGTGATGCCGCCTACGACATCGTTCAGGCTCTCGAGGTGCTGGACGTTGAGCGTGGTGAAGACGTCGATGCCGCTGGCAAGCAACTCCTCCACATCCTGCCAGCGCTTGGGGTGCCGGGAACCCGGCGCGTTGGTGTGCGCCAGCTCGTCGACCAGGATGAGTTCCGGATGGCGGGCGATGGCCGCATCTAGATCGAACTCTTTGAGCCGGTTGCCCCTGTACTCCAGCTCCTTGAGCGGTAGGACGGGAAGGCCATCGAGCAGCGCGGCAGTCTCGCTCCTGCCATGGGTCTCTACGACGCCGACCAGAACGCCGCGTCCTTCCTCCACGAGCTTGCGCGCCGCCGCGAGCATCGCATAAGTCTTGCCTACACCGGCCGAAGCGCCAAAGTAGATGCGCAGCTTCCCGCGCTTTGCCTGCGCCTCCTCCTGCTGGAGCTGCGCGAGCAGAGCGTCCGGGTCGGGTCGATCGCGTTCGGGTGTGGGCACGGCCTATCTCACCTCGTCAAAGACGAGGGTGACGCTCACGATTATAAGCCCGGGGCATGAAACGCATGCTCCGTAGCCCGGATCCGCCGAGGTCGTCAATACGCTGCCTTTGACCCCGCCCACTGGCCAAATAGACGTTGGATTGCAAGAGGTTCCGTCGCAGCTTGCAGTCGATCGCGAAATGCCTTATCGGAAAACATCTCCGATACGGTGGCCAAGATCCGCAGGTGCTCCTCGTTCGCGTGCTCGGGGACCAGGATCACGAAGAAGTCCGACACCGGCTGATGATCTGGCGCGTCAAACGGTATTGGGACCTTGGTACGCGCGAAGAGTATCACTGGGTCTGTGATGCCGGGGAGACGAGCATGTGGGATCGCGATGCCGTGTCCAACTGCGGTGGATCCACTCTGCTCCCGTCGCCATAGAGCTCGGAAGACCAGTTTGTCATCAACATGCGGGCGACGAGCAGCGAGCCGGGCGATCTCTTCGCACGCGCGCTTGTCGTCAGTCGCCATGAGCCCGAGCACGACGTCCTCGCTAGAGAGAAGACTACTGAGAATATTCACAGGTCAGTGATCTCCCGTTCAGAGCGCGTTAATCGCGTCCCCTCCAGCCTAGAACGTCCGTCCGACAGTGATGTAACCGCCCGAACCACCCAAGTCCTTGACGTCGGAGTTAGCGAACGAGGTCGTATTCTTGTAGTAGTCGGTGTTCGTCGTGCCGACATAGTACGCGCCGACTGTCCACCCATCCTTCCACGTATAGCTTGCGCCGAGCTTCCAGTCCGTGTAGCTCGGGTCGGTCTGGCCATTCACGTTCGGGAGCAGAAAGCTTGGCCGAGTAATGCGTGTAACCGACGTGCCCGATGAGCGACAATCCTTCGACCGCCGAAAGCGGATAAGAGATGTTCAGCTCAGGATAGTAGGTACCGTTGGTACTATCCGTGAAGCCCGTGGTAGTAGTCGCGCCGAAGTAGTTGGAAAACGCATACGAAAACTTGAAGCTCACAAACTTCCAGGCAGCGCTGATGTTGCCTTCAAAGGTGTTGAAAGTCTGACTCACACCCGGCACCGGCGCCGCCGCCTTATCGAAGTTCGCACCCGGGTAGTAGTAGTAGTACAGACCCGCTCCGACTGTGAAGTCGTCATTGATCTTGTAGTTGTACCCGCCGTAAAAGTCCCATTCCAACGAGCCCCCTGGGTATTCATTTCCGCTTACGTTGGAGAGCCAAGTGCCGACGTAGAGACCGGAATCGTGCACGAAATCGAACCCGCCCTGGACAGCGGGCTTGTCCCAAGTCTGGGTAATCCCACGGAAGAAGTAGTCCGAAACGATATAGATGTTGGCGGTCAGGCTGTACGGCGGCTTGGGCGGCTCCGGGGCCTTGGCAGGTTCAGCCGGCTTAGTCACGTCCTGGGCGAATGCAACGCCCGGGAGCACACTGGCCGCGAGCAGTCCTACGATGATGAGTTTGCGCTTGAGCATAGGTCTTCCGTTTCGCTTGTGGAAGTATGTATCGTTCTCTTGCGTTAGGGCCTTTGAAGTTCTAGGCACAACGGGCGAGATGCCCGTTGGGCACGGGGACGGGCCAAGTTGGTCGATCAGTGCGAGGCCGCGGTGGATTGATCGGATAGCTCGCGGTGCCGGATAGCCACCACTCGACCGAACTCGGCCGCCTTGAGCGAGCGCATGATGCGCGACATGGTCGCATCGAGAGCGTCCGACTCGAGGCCGATTTGGATACGCAAATCCGACGTCCTTGCCACGGGCACAACCCTCAGAACTTCGATGTCGCTGCCCCCGCCGCGCATGATGATTGCCCTTGCCCGCGCCCACTCCGATTCGTCCACAGTGAGAGTGAGCATGACCCGCTGCGTCTCTGAAGTCGCAAGGTACCGGCTCTCGACTCTGTGTACCGAGCCGCTCGAGCGACGCTCCTGCGAACCGTAAGAACCGCTGCGAGACCGCGACTCGCGCTCCAGCGTGAACGCGGCTCCGCTATTCGTCACAGTCTGTAAACTCAGACCCATAACAGCCTCCGTTGCCAAAGGTCTCCCTTTACTTGCCAGCGTCGAGCGCCAGGTTCAGCTCGAGCACATTCACTCCGGGTTCTCCGAAGAAGCCGAGCTGGCGTCCCTTTGTGTACTGGGCTACGAGCGCCCGTACCTTGGAAGAGTCGATCCCGCGGGCTTTCGCGACGCGGTTGACCTGATATTCCGCGGCCGCCGGGCTGATGTGCGGATCGAGGCCGCTCCCCGACGCGGTGACCAGGTCTACTGGAACCGCCGCCTTGTTGTCCGGATCTGCGTCGCGCAGCGCTTTGACCCGTGCCGCTACGGCATCGGACAGCGCGGGGTTGGTCGGACCCTGGTTGGATCCGGATGACGCCGCAGCGTTGTAGGGGTAGGGTGAAGTCGCCGAAGGCCGGGACCAGAAATATTTGGGACTGGAGAACGACTGGCCGATCAGCGCGGAGCCTAAGGGTTTCCCGTCGCGCTCGATGAGACTGCCATTCGCCTGGCGCGGAAACAGCAGCTGACCCAGTCCGGTCACCAGGAACGGATAGACCAAGCCGGTCAGCACCGTAAAGGCGACCAGCATCAAAAACGCGGGCTTGAGTTCTCTCAACACAGGAAGTTCTCCTTTACGCCAGGTGCAGTGCCACGAGCAGCAGGTCGATCGCCTTGATCCCGACGAACGGGACGATGATCCCGCCAGCCCCGTAGATCCACAGATTGCGGCGCAACAGCGGTCCGGCGCCCACCGGGCGATACTTCACGCCTTTGAGCGCGAGCGGAATCAAGGCGATGATGATCAGCGCGTTGAAGATCACCGCGGAGAGTATGGCGCTCGCCGGCGTTGCCAGGTACATGACGTTCAGTGCGATGAGCTGCGGGTAGGTGGACGCGAACGCGGCAGGAATGATCGCGAAGTACTTCGCCACGTCATTTGCGATGGAGAAAGTCGTGAGCGCGCCGCGCGTGATCAACAGTTGCTTGCCGATCTCGACGATCTCCAGCAGCTTGGTGGGGTTGGAATCCAGGTCCACCATGTTGCCGGCTTCCTTCGCCGCCTGGGTGCCCGTGTTCATCGCAACAGCGACATCTGCCTGCGCGAGAGCCGGAGCGTCGTTAGTCCCATCCCCGGTCATTGCAACCAGACGCCCGCCCGCCTGATTCTCGCGGATCAGCTTCAGCTTGGCCTCGGGCGTGGCCTCGGCGAGGAAGTCGTCGACACCGGCCTCGGCGGCGATGGAGGCTGCCGTCAGCCGGTTGTCGCCGGTGATCATGACCGTTCGTATTCCCATCCGGCGAAGCTGCGCGAAGCGCTCCTTGATGCCGCCCTTGACGATGTCCTTGAGCTCGATCACGCCGACCACCCGGGCACCGTCGGCCACCACCAATGGCGTGGAGCCTTGCCGCGCAATGGTATCGACGAAGCCGACCACCTCCGTCGGAAAACTGCCGCCTTTGGAGGCGACCCAGTCTCGAATCGCTTCCGCCGCCCCCTTGCGGATCTGACGCCCGGATAGATCGACCCCGCTCATGCGAGTCTGTGCCGAGAAGGGGACGAACGAAGCCCCGAGCGCAGCCACATCGCGCTCACGCAATGAGAACTTCTGTTTGGCCAATATCACGATGCTCCGGCCTTCGGGCGTCTCGTCGGCCAGCGACGCCAGCTGCGCCGCATCGGCGAGCTCCTGCTCAGTGACGCCGGACGCAGCCCGGAAGCTCGTCGCCTGACGGTTGCCCAACGTGATGGTCCCGGTCTTGTCCAACAGCAGGACATCGACGTCTCCCGCGGCCTCGACGGCACGTCCGGAAGTTGCGATCACATTGGCCCGCAGCATGCGGCCGATGCCGGCGAGGCCGATGGCCGACAACAGCCCGCCAATGGTGGTCGGGATCAAGCAAACAAGCAGCGCCACCAGCACGGTGATCGTGATGGGGTTGCCGGCTTTGGCGACTTCCACGCTATAGAGCGAGAAGGGAAGCAGCGTCACGGTTGCCAACAGGAAGACCAACGTCAGCTTGACCAGCAGGATCCACAGCGCGATCTCGTTGGGAGTCTTCTGCCGGCGGGCGGTCTCCACCATCGAGATCATGCGGTCCAGAAAGGACTCGCCGGGATCGACGGTCACGCGCACCACGAGCCAATCCGACAGCACCCTGGTGCCGCCGGTGACCGAGGAGAAATCTCCGCCCGACTCGCGGATCACGGGAGCCGACTCTCCAGTGATCGCACTTTCATCGACCGAAGCCACACCCTCGATGACCTCCCCGTCCGCCGGTATCACTTCCCCGGCTTCGACCAGGAACCAGTTTCCCTTGCGCAGATCGTTCGAAGGCACCCAGGAGATCGCCGCATCACGCCGCGCGGCACTCAGCTTCTTCGCCGCGACTTCGCGTTTCACCGCGCGCAGCGCAGCTGCCTGGGCTTTGCTGCGCCCCTCTGCCACCGCCTCGGCGAAATTGGCGAACAACACCGTGAACCACAGCCAGAGACTGACCGCCAGGATGAATCCGGCCGGTGCTTCGCCCTTCCCCCCCAGCGCCTGGAAGTACAGGAACGTAGTCAGGATGCTGCCGATGTACACGACGAACATCACCGGGTTGCGCCACTGATGCTGCGGCAGCAGCTTGACCAGAGAATCCACCAGCGCCTGCTGGAAGATGCTCTTGGTTACTAACCTGCGCGGCGGCGCAGGGACCGGAGACAGTGTCGGAGCGTTGACTTGGGTGCTCATAGCGAATACTCCATGACGATGCTCGTTGCGACGCGGGACTATCATTGCGCACCAACCATGATCAGGTGCTCTACGATCGGTCCGAGCGCCAGCGCCGGGAAGAAGGTGAGCGCCCCGATGATGATGACAACGCCGATCAGCATCGCCACGAACAAGGGCGTGTGCGTCGGCAGCGTGCCAAGGCTGACCGGGACTTTCTTCTTGGCGACCAACGCCCCAGCGATCGCGAGCACGGGTATCGCCAACCAATAACGGGAAAACAGCATGGCGATGCCGAGCGTCGTGTTGTAGAACGGCGTATTGGCGCTGAGGCCTGCAAAGGCGCTGCCGTTGTTGTTGCTGGCCGAGGAGAAGGCGTAGAGGATCTCGGAGAAGCCGTGCGCACCGGGATTGGCAACGCCTGCTTTCCCAGCGTCCACGACAACTGCGACCGCCGTCCATCCGAGCACCATGATCAAAGGGATCAACACGGCGATGGCGGCCATCTTCATTTCGAATGCCTCGATCTTCTTGCCGAGGTATTCGGGCGTGCGGCCGATCATCAGGCCTGCGACGAACACGGCGACGATGGCAAAGATCAACATGCCGTAAAGGCCCGAGCCCACGCCGCCGAAGATCACCTCGCCCAGCTGCATCAGCCACATTGGCACCAAGCCTCCAAGTGGCGTGAACGAGTCGTGCATCGAGTTCACGGAGCCATTCGAAGCCGACGTCGTGGCGGTGGCCCACAGCGCTGAGTTGACGATGCCGAAACGGGTCTCCTTGCCTTCCATGTTGGCGCCCGACTGCATCGCAGTGGTGGTCTGATCCACGCCGAGCTTCGTGAGTGCTGGGTTGCCCGCTTGCTCGGACCCGACGCACAGGGCAAGTAGAACGACGAATACGAATGTCATCGCGGCCAGGATCGCCCAGCCTTGGCGCGTGTCCCCGACCATCTTTCCGAACGTGTAGCAGAGCGCCCCTGAAATCACCAGGATGGCCAGCAGCTCCAGGAAATTGGACAGCGGCGTAGAGTTCTCGAACGGGTGCGAAGAGTTGACATTGAAGAAACCGCCGCCGTTGGTGCCGAGCTGCTTGATAGCGATCTGCGAGGCGGCGGGGCCGACGGCAATCACTTGCTCCTTCTGCGTCGCCTTCTCGGTCACCGGGTTGCCCTGCGCATCCTTCATCGGCTGACCCGCGGCGTCGAGCTTCGGCGTGTCGTACTCGATCGACTCGACCAGAGGCACGGTCTGATACGCCGAGAGCGTCTGCACGACACCCTGGGATACCAACACCAAGGCAAGGATCAGAGACAGCGGTAGCAGGATATACAGAGTCGTCCGGGTCAAGTCGACCCAGAAGTTGCCGACCGTGTCCACTTTCTGGCGCGCGAAGCCGCGAATCAAGGGCAGCAGCACGGCAATACCGGTCGCGGCAGACACGAAATTCTGCACGGTGAGCGCCGCCATCTGCGTCAGGTAGCTCATCGTGCTCTCCCCACCGTACCCCTGCCAGTTGGTGTTGGTGGCGAAGCTGGCAGCCGTATTGAACGACGAGTCCGGCGATACCGGGGCGAAGCCCTGGGGATTGAACGGCAAGTACACCTGTAGCCTTTGCAGTCCAAAGACGGCCAGGGCGCCCAGGAGATTGAACGCCAGCATGGCCAGGGCATACTGCGTCCAGTGCATCTCTTTGGTTGGGTCCACACTGCACACCCGATAGAGCAATCGCTCAAAGGGCCCGCCCACGGTGTTGAGCACCGCTGGCTGGCCCTCGAAGACGCGCGCCATGTACGTGCCAAGCGGCTTCGCCAGCGCCAGCAAGACGACGATGTAGACGATCAGTTGCAGGTAGCCATTGGTACTCATCAGAACTTCTCCGGAAAAAGCAGAGCGATCACGAGATATATCGTGATTGCGAGCGCCACGATCCCGCTGAGGGCATAAAGCCAGCTCATGATGGCTTCCTCAGGCGCTCGCAGCCGTAGACAACCGCAGCCGACAGCACGAAAAACCCGACCAGCATCAAGAGATACACTGCGTCCATCATTGTCGCCTCCTCACAGGTATACCGAGCATCCTAGGCAAACGCGCATAAAAATGGTGCCAATATTCAGGGGCCACCGCATAAAAATGCTGTAAAGGCCTTGCCCCATCATTCGTCACGCGCCCCCATCATTCCTCACGATATAGGCGAGCTCTTATAGTTCACGCGCGATGAACGGCACTTGATAGAGATCAAAGCAAGCTCACGGGCAACGAGACGCCGGTACGTGTGGTCCGTACGGGCAAAGCCGACGAGGACCAAGGGATAGCACGGCGGAGCGGTGCGCTACAGGTGTGGAGCCCCTCTGCTGTTTGACGCGAATAGAGCGTGCAGCCGAAAGGGGCCTACTTCACGCTCGAATCACCATCGCTCGCCCATTCGGCAAATAGGCGCTGGATTGCAGCTGGGTCCGTGGCCGCATCCAGCCGCTTCCGAAAGCGCTTGCTGGAAAACATTTCCGATACGGTCGCTAACACCTGTAAGTGCTCCGCGTTTGCGTGCTCGGGAACCAGGATTACGAAGAGCACCGACACGGGCTGGTGATCCGGTGCGTCAAACTCGATTGGAAGCTTGGGACGCGCAAAGACTACTATCGGTTCCCGAACGCCAGGGATGCGAGCGTGCGGAATCGCAAAGCCATGCCCGAGGGCAGTGGATCCACTCTGTTCCCGGCGCCACAGCGCTCGGAGGATCAGCGTGTGATCGATTTGATGGCGACGGGCGACCAGCGCGGCGATTTCTTCGAGCGCGCCTTTCTTGTCGGTAGCGGTTAGTCCGAGCACGACGTCCTCGCTGGATAGAAGACGACTAACGATGCTCACGATCAGCCACCATCCAGATGGAAACCAACAGATCACGACACCTGACACAGTCAGCGATTAGCACTGGCCGGATGTGCGAACGGTCCTGCTTCGTTGCCGTTGCGCCAATGAACCCTGCTGCTGCGATTTTCACGACTCCCTCTGCGGCACTCAAATACGTTCAGCTCAAGGCATACGTCGCCCACGGGAGTAATCTATGCCGATACAGATAAAAAAGGTGCAAAAAGGTGCAGCCAAATTGTGAAGAGCGCATAAAGATCCGCCTGGCGTGGATCGGCGACCGAGACCGCTGGCCCCGGGTAGAATGCGGGCTAACACAGGAAAAAGACACGGGGACCGCGATACATGAAAGCTTTGAAGTACGTGCTCTATGTCCTCGGCGCACTGATTGTGTTGCTGCTGGTGGCGATCGGCATCGTATTCGCGGTCTTCGATCCCAACGACTACAAGCCGCAGATCGTCCAGTTGGTGAAGGAACGCACCGGGCGCACGCTGACGATAAGCGGCGACATCAAGCTCAAGATTTTTCCCAAGATCGGGGCCGCGGTGGGCAAGACCACACTGTCAGAACGCAACAGCGACAAGGTGTTTGCCGGTGTCGACGGTGCGCAAGTCTACGTAGCACTGATGCCGCTCTTCAGCCGGCAGATGGTGGTTGACCAACTCCGGCTCGACGGACTGCGCGCAGACTTGATCAAGTACAAGGATGGGAGCACCAACTTCTCGGATCTGAGCGGTGGCGAAGCAGGTGAGAAGAAGCACGTTGAGCAGCCGCGACCCGAGGCGCCGAAACCGCAGGCGGGGGCCAAGGGAAGCGTCAAGCTCGATGTCAGCGGCGTCCGGATCACCAACTCGCGCGTGACTTGGCGTGACGAGAGCAATGGCAATGACGTGGCTATCGAGCTCGTGGAGTTGAAGACCGGGCGGCTGGCCGAGGGCGTGCAGAGCCCGGTCCAGTTGGATGTGGCACTCAAAGGCGTCAAGCCCAAGGCCGACTTGCAAGTCAAGGCGTCGGGAACACTGAGCCTGGATCTGCAAAACCAGCACTACGGTTTCAAAGGGCTGGATGCGAAGCTAAGTGGTGCCGCGCTCGACTTCACCGGCATCGCTGCGGCGCTCAACGCCGATATCGAAGCCGACGGCGCCAAGCAACTCGTCAAGGTCAGTGGCCTCAAGCTCGATGCCAAGGGGAATCGAGGAAAGGACCGCTTCGATGTGAAGCTCTCGACGCCGAGCATGCAATCGAGCCCCGAGGTGCTCTCCGTCGAAGCGTTGACTGCGTCCGCTACCGGCACTGTCGGCGGGATGACGCTGACCGAGAGCACCCTCAAAGCGCCCGTGTTGCGCGTTAACTTAGGCACCGATCAAATCCAGGTCCAAGGGTTGGGGCTCGCGGCGAAGGGCAAGCTCGGCGCGGATAGTCTGAACATCAATCTCAGCGTGCCGAAGCTGGAAGTCAGCGGCGACAAGGCTAGTGGAGAATCGGTGCTGCTCACGACCAAGCTCGACGGCACCGAGCGCGACGCGAATTTGACCCTGAAGTTGTCGGCGGTGGAAGGTTCTGCCAAGGCGCTCAAGATCGCAGCGCTGGTGCTCGACATCGACGCGAAGCAAAAGGACAACGCAGTCAAGGGCACACTGAGCACTCCGATCTTGGCCAACCTCGAGACCAAGGTATTCGAGCTTCCTAAGCTCGACGCTGGCTTCACGGTGACGAGTCCGTCGATCCCGCAGAAGACGATGAAGGTGCCGTTGTCGGGAACGGTGCGCGCAGATCTCGGCAAAGAACGGGTGGCTGCCAATATCGCCACGCAGCTCGACGAGAGCCACATCAAGGCGAAGCTCGGCATAACGCAGTTCGGGTCGCCGGCTTACGACTTCGACATCGACATCGACAAGCTGAATCTCGACAAATACACGTCGTCCAAGCCGAAGGCCGTGCAAGGGAGCAAACCGGTTGAATCCACCGCCCCGGCGCCCAAGCCGAAAGAAAAAGAAGCGGAGAAGCCCATCGACTTCTCGCCGCTCAAGGCGCTCAACCTCGACGGCCGAATCAAGATTGGAGATCTGGTCGCGAACAACATCAAGGCCACCAACGTGCGCGTTGACGTGCGCGCCAAAGGCGGCAAGCTAGACGTCGATCCTATGCAGGCCAACCTGTATCAAGGCTCGCTGAAAGGCAGCGCTAGAGTCAACGCCAACACCAATCAGATCGCGGTGAAGCAGGCGCTGAACGGCATCTCCATCGGTCCGTTGTTGCGTGATGCCGCCAAGCAGGACATCCTCGAAGGCCGCGGTAATGTGGACCTCGATCTCACCACGGCGGGCAACACCGTCAGCGTATTCAAGCAGGCGTTGAACGGCACCGCGAGCCTCAACCTCAAGGATGGTGCGATCAAAGGCGTGGACTTGGCCGGTGCGATCCGAAGCATCAAGTCCAAGCTGGGTAGCCCGGATGCAGAGCAGGCCAGCAACACGGCGCAGAAAACCGATTTTACCGAGCTGACCGCCAGCTTCAACATCAAGAACGGCGTGGCGCACAACGGCGATCTCAGCGCGAAATCCCCGTTCGTGCGCATTACCGGCGAGGGCGACGTGAACATCGCGCAAGACAATCTCGACTATGTGGTGAAGGCAGCGGTGGTGGCCAGCACCGCGGGTCAGGGCGGTAAGGAACGCGCCGAGCTTACCGGGTTGACTCTGCCCGTGCGCATCTATGGACCCTACGACGCGCTCAAGTACAAAATGCAGTTCAGCCAGATGCTCAGCGGGGCCAACAAAGAGGCGCTCAAGGAGATGGCGAAGGATGTCCTCAAGGAGGGTGGCAAGGCTCAGCTCAAAGATCTGGGCAAGGCGCTCCTCGGTGGAGAGAAAGCGCCCGCGCCATCGGGTGAGCAACCCGCGAACGGCGACCAGGCGCAGCCAGCTGCGCCCGCGAAGAAAAAGCCCGAGGACGAGCTGAAAGAGAAGCTGAAGGGACTGCTTCGCTAGGGCGGCGTGATTCGTGACTCGTGAATTCGTAGGACGTGGATTCGAACGGACTGTGAAAAACATCAAGAAAAGCCCGTAGCGCGAGTCCTGGGGCTAACCAAAGCGAAGTGGGAAGTTACGAATCACGAATCACGAGTCACGAATCACGGCCGTCAAGCGACGAGCCACGAACGAACGACCTTCGCGACGCGCATCATCCAGTGGCAGCGCAAGCACGGCCGGCACGATCTCCCCTGGCAGAACACGCGCGATCCGTACCGCATCTGGGTGTCGGAGATCATGCTCCAGCAGACTCAGGTGAGCGCGGTGATCCCCTACTATCAGCGCTTCATCGCTCGCTTTCCCGACGTCCGAGCGCTGGCCGCGGCGGACGAGGATGAGGTGCTGACGCATTGGAGCGGGTTGGGCTACTACGCACGCGGGCGCAATCTGCATCAGGCCGCGCGTCTGATCGTCGAGCGCCACGCGGGCGCGTTCCCGCGCGAGTTCGAAGCGGTTCACGCACTGCCCGGCGTGGGGCGATCCACCGCTGCGGCCATCTGCGTCTTCGCATTCGGCCAGCGTCGCGCCATTCTGGACGGCAACGTGAGACGTGTGCTCGCGCGCCACGCGGGCATCGGCGGCTATCCGGGAGACAAACGGGTCCAGGAACAGCTTTGGCAACAGGCGGAATCGCTGCTGCCGGACCAGCGGCATCGAGGCCTATACGCAAGGGCTCATGGATCTGGGTGCCGGCCCCTGCAGCCGGAGCAGCCCGGACTGCGTTGTCTGCCCAGTGGGCAAGAGTTGCATCGCACGGCGCGACGGATTGACAGCGGAGTTGCCCGGTCCCCGTCCGACCAGGACATTGCCACAGCGTGAGACCGCCATGCTGATCCTGATGAGCGGGGACGAGGTGCTGCTGGAGAAACGCCCCGCGTCGGGAATCTGGGGCGGTTTGTGGAGCTTTCCCGAGGCGGGCGAAGACGGGATCGAGGATGCGGCATCGCGCTATGGCGCGCGAGCAGACCGGCTCCGCCGACTCGCCGTGGTGGAACATGGCTTCACACACTTCAAGCTGCGTATCCGTCCGGTGCTGGCACAGATAACGAGGCCGCCGGCCGTGCAGGAGCCTGGCCTCGTCTGGCTTACCGTGGAGGACGCGCTCGGCGCTGCCATCCCCGCGCCGGTGAAACGGATTCTGGGCGAACTACGCGATATGCATCAGGTCACAAAACAACCTGTCGGGACTGGAGAAATCCCCTGACTTCGTTTAGCGCCGCAATCGGGTCGCGTGCCTCCAGCAAACGCTGCTTTGTTTCCACGTCGAGGGGCAAAACCTCCGCCAGCCGGTAACCAACCCAACCGGCCTGGTCCAGCTGCGCGGGTGAAGGAAACCGATCCGCACCCACCTTCGCCATGATCTTCTCCAGCACTGTTCCGAGTTCCTTGTATTCCTCCGGCAACGGAACCGGCGGTGCAGGCTCGTCCAGTTCGACCTGGGCCTGCACCAGGCCGCTCTTTGCCGTCCACTGCTCGAGGATACGGAACACGGATTCGCCGTGCGTAACGAGGTGAAATAGGCCCAGGTGCGGCATGTCCCACTCGGCGATTCGCGCGGTGCAGCCCACGGCATGCGGTACGGCGGCGGTGCCGACCTCCAGGCCTTCGCGGATCAGACACACGCCGAACGGTGTGTTGTCGCGGATGCAGAACTTGGTCAAGTCGAGGTAGCGCTGCTCGAAGACGCGCAGCGGCAACATCCCGCCGGGATAGAGCACCGTGCCCAGTGGAAAGATTGGAATCTCAAGAGTTGCGCGCACCTTCACTCGCCCCGGTTCGCTTGCGATTCACCCCAGCGCGCGATCAGCTGGTGCGGTACGCTCAATTGATCCAGCACACGCGCCACCACAAAATCGACCAGGTCCTCGACCTTCGCAGGGTGGTGATAGAAGCCCGGATTAGCTGGCAGGATTACTGCGCCCGCGCGGACGAGACGGAGCATGTTTTCCAGATGGATCGCCGATAGCGGGGTCTCGCGAGGTACCAGGACGAGCTGCCGGTGCTCCTTCAGCATTACGTCGGCCGCGCGCTCGATCAGGTTATCGGCCAGCCCGGAAGCGACTGCTGCGAGCGTACCCATAGTGCAGGGGCAGATGACCATCGCGTCGGCCGGGTTGGAGCCCGAGGCCACCGGGGCGAACCACTCTTCACGCCCGAACACCCGCAGCTGATTTTCCGAAGCGCCGTATCGGTGCGCGAAGAACTCCTCGACTTCGCGGGCGCGCGCCGGGAGCGCCAAATCCATCTCCTGACGTGCCACGATCTGCGCCACTTGCGAGTAGAGCAGATACACGCGGATGCGCGCCGCGAGCAGGCACTCGAGCAGTCGCACCCCATAGGGCATCCCCGACGCGCCGGTTAGCGCGAGAGTCACGGTGCGAGAGTGAGGTGCCTCACTCATGGCAACCGCAGGCAAGCTATGCAGCAGTGCAGCGCGATGACAGCGCTCTGTCCCGCACTCAAGCGGACACCAGCTCGCGGTGGCGCACCAGGACCGGCACCAGAGAGCGGAAGCGCGGCGCCAGGACTTCGGCGAGATAGACCGAACGATGCCGTCCACCGGTGCAGCCGATGCCCACAGTGAGGTAGCTGCGATTGTCCCGGATGTAGCAGGGCAGCCACTCGTCGAGAAAGTGCCAGATGTCTGCGTGCATCTTCTGCACCATGGGGTCCGCACGCAGGAACTCGATGACCGGTGCATCCAGCCCGGTCAGCGGGCGCAACAGCGGGTCGTAGTGCGGGTTGGGCAGGCAGCGAACGTCGAACACCAGGTCGGCATCGAGCGGGACGCCATTCTTGAAGGCGAAGGATTGGAACAGCAGTGTCAATCCCGAACCCGGCAGACCCACGAAGTCCTTGACCCAGGCGCGCAACGCATGCGGGCTCAAGTCGCTGGTGTCCACGTGGTGGGCGAGCGCGCTGACTTCGGCCAGTAGCTCGCGTTCCGCTTCGATGCACTCGGGCAGCGTACGCGTGTCATCGGACAGGGGGTGGCGCCGGCGCGTCTCGGAGAAGCGCTTCACGAGCGTGTCGGTCTTGGCGTCCAAGAACAGCACGCGCAGGTCGATGGAACGCCGCCGCAACTCAATCACCCAGGCCGGCAGATCCTCCAGCGTGTGTCCGCTGCGCACGTCCACGCTCACCGCCGCGCGTGTCTGATTGGCGCCGGCGAGGAAATCGGCGAGTCCGGGCAGCAGATGCGCCGGCAGATTGTCCACGCAGTAGTAGCCGCTGTCCTCCAGCACCTTGAGCGCGACGCTCTTGCCAGAACCGGACATGCCGGTGATCAGGACCAGCTGCATCGCGCCGGGCGCAGTTTCCGCGCCGCGAGCTGAGCTCGAGACCGCCGGCTCGCCCGTACTCATGATCCGCGTCCGAAGTGCTGTTCCTGCCGATGGATGAACTCTTGCGTGCTGTCGATGCCGCGCAGCTGCAGCACGTAGTTGCGCACGGCGGCCTCCACCAGCACCGCGAGATTGCGGCCTGCAGCGACCGGCAACACCACCTTGCGGATGCGCACGTCCAGGATTTCCTCGGTGCTCGCCTCGAGCGGGAGCCGCTCCAGTCCCGGGACCGTGCCGCCGACCGGCTTTTCCAATTGCACGATCAGTTTGAGGTTCTTGCGCACGCGCACCGCCGTCTCACCGAAGATGGTGCGGATGTTGAGCATGCCTAAGCCCGCGCACCTCGAGAAAGTCCTTGAGCAGCTCGGGGCTGCGCCCTTCCAGCGTCTCTGGCGCGATGTGGTAGAGCTCCACCACATCGTCGGCCACCAGGCCGCCGCCGCGGGTGATGAGCTCCAGCGCCAACTCGCTCTTGCCAACCCCGCTCTCCCCCGTGAGCAGCACACCCATGCCGAGCACGTCGAGCAGCACCCCGTGGCGCGTCACGAACTCGGCCAGCGCGCGACCGAGATAGGTCCGCACCACCCAGATGATCTGCAGGCTGGGCAGCGGCGATGCTATCACGGGTACCCGGCGCGCCTCCGCGAAGCGACGCACGGTCGGCGGCGGCTCCTCGCCGTCGCTCACCATCAGACAGGCCAACCCGCCGTCTTGCAGGCGCGCAAGCGCCTGCTCCTGCGCCGCCGGCTCCATGGCCTGGAAATAGCTCGCCTCGGTGCGGCTGAAGATCTGGATCCAGTTGGGGTGATAGAAGTTCAGGTGCCCGATCAAACCCTGGCTCTGTGCGTTGATCTGCCGGCTGTCGAGCAGGGCCCCGGCATGCGCTTCGCCGGCCAGCCAGGACAGCTTCAGCGCCTCACGGTTCTCCTGGAACAGCTGGCCCACCGTCACTTGGGGCATAGCGGGTGGGAGTCTCGGCGGATGACCTGCGGCATGGCCTAGGTTTTCGGCGCGTGCGTCTGCCAGCCGACGATCAAGCGCTGGGCGGAGAGCGCGTCGGGTGCGGCGGCGAGTTGACGGCGGAGCTCGCGGTCGCTGAACATTTGGGCCAGTTCGGACAGGATCTGCAGGTGTAGATCGGAAGCGCGCTCCGGAACCAGCAGCACGAACACCAGGCTCACCGGTTGACTGTCCGGCGCGTCGAAGGGAATCGGTGCGCGCAAACGCAAGAACGCGCCAACCGCGGCGCGTAGAGCCTTTGACCCGACCGTGCGGGATGGCAACGGCCTGGCCCAAACCGGTGGAGCCCAGCCGCTCCCGGGCCAGAAGACTTTCCATCACGTGTCCCCGGCTTAGTCCGGAGGCGCCCTCGAGCATGGCGCCTGCCCGCTCGAACAGTGCCTTCTTATCGCTGGCCTCGACGTCCAGCGCAACGTGCGACAGTTCGAGAAGTGAAGAGACGAGGTTCATCAATCGCGCTGCGTCGATGCCGTCTGCGCACGCTTGCCGGCGCGCCTCTGTCGCGGATCCCTGTCGCCGCGGCGCTGCCTACCCCGCCGCGCGGTTGCGCGCTGCCCCGTTCTGGCGGTGCTCGATGATTTTTTCCTTGTGCTTGATGATCTGGCGGTCGAGCTTGTCCACCAGGCTGTCAATGGCGGCGTACATGTCCGGTTCGCAGCTCTCGCAGAAGATGTCCCCGCCCGGAACGTTCACTTTGGCTTCGATTTTCTGCTCGAGCTTGCTGACGGACAGGATCACATTGACGTCGATCACATGGTCGAAGTGACGCGTGATGCGCTCGAGCTTCGACGTTACATAGGTGCGGATCGCGGGGGTGATGTCCAGCTGATGCCCGGTCAGTTGCAGATTCATCGAGGCCTCCTGGTTCGAGGACCCCAGCGGGTCCCAATCGGAATTTAGATGGATTTTCTCAGATTGACAGGAAGGATCTGCAAAGATTCACGGTATTTGGCGATCGTGCGGCGGGCCACGACGATGCCCTGCTTGCCGAGGATCTCGGAGATCTGGCTGTCGGATAGAGGCTTGCGCGTGTCCTCTTCGCCCACCAGCTGTTTGATCAGCGCGCGGATAGCGGTCGCCGAGCAGGCACCGCCGGTCTCCGTAGTGACATGGCTGCCGAAGAAGTACTTCAGCTCGAAGATGCCGCGCGGAGTCAGCATGAACTTCTGCGTCGTGACGCGCGACACCGTCGACTCGTGCAAGCCCAAGGTGTCAGCGATCTCACGCAGCACCAGCGGGCGCATGGCCACCTCGCCGTGCTCGAAGAAGTGCCGCTGGCGGTCTACGATGGCCTGCGACACGCGCAAGATGGTCTCGAAGCGCTGCTGCACGTTCTTGATCAACCACTTCGCCTCCTGCAGCTGACCGGCAAGTTGCTGCAGGCTGGCGTCGCGATTGCGATGGAGGATGTCCGCATACATCCGGTTCACGCGCAGGCGCGGCATCGCGTCGGGATTGAGAGACACACGCCACAGACCCTTGACCTTCTTGACGATCACGTCGGGGATGATATAGCGCGCTTCGTTCTTGGAAAACCGAGCCCCAGGCCGTGGGTTGAGGTGGGTGATGAGGCTCTGAACCCCGCGCAGGGTGTCGTCGTTGCAGCGGAGCAGCTTCTTGAGTTTGGCGAAGTCGCGTGCGGCCAGCAGATCGAGGTGAGTGCGGACCGTGAGCAGCGCATCGGCACGGAACGGGGTGTCGACTGGCAGCGCCTCGAGCTGCAGCGCCAAGCACTCTCCCAGGCTTCTGGCGCCGATACCTGCCGGCTCCAGGTGTTGCAGATGCGCGAGCGCAATCGCCAGCTCGGAAGGATCGAACTCCAGGTCGGCGGGGAGCATGGCAGCCAGCTCCTCGAGGTCCTGGGTCATGTAGCCGTCGTCGTCGAGGGTGTCCACGAGCAGTGCGACGATCCTCTTGTCCCGGTCCGGGCACTGCAGCAAGTTCACCTGCCAAAGCAGATGCTCGCGCAGCGAGGGCGAGTCGGCAGCAAGCTGCGGGTAATCGCTGTCCTCGCCATCGTCGTGGCCACTGTAGCTGCCCCCGCTTTCCTCACGCCATTCCGTTTCCGGTTCAGGCGTGTCGTTCGCTGCGCCCTCCTTCTCCTCTGTCGCTGGCGTAGTAGTGGTCGTCGAGGTGCTGAAATCCGTGGGGAGCGTGGCGGTCGCATTCGCCGGTGGCCCATCCTCCTCGGTGCCCTCGTCTCTCTCGAGCAGCGGATTATCCTGCAGGAAACGCTCGATTTCCTGGTTCAGCTCCAGCGTCGACAGCTGCAGAAGTCGGATCGACTGCTGCAGCTGAGGCGTCAGCGTGAGGTGTTGGGACAGCTTGAGCTGTAGCGAATGCTTCATCGAGAAGATTTTGAGCGCCGGGGCACTGGCGCGATGATGGGACGCCCCTGCATCTTGGCGGTTCGCTAGAGGCGGAAGTGCTCACCCAAGTAGACCTTCCTTACGCTTTCATTATAAACGATTTCCTCTGGCGCCCCAAAAGCCAGCACGGAGCCATCGTTGATAATGTAGGCGCGGTCACAGATCCCTAGGGTCTCGCGCACGTTGTGATCGGTGATCAGCACGCCGATGCTGCGCTCCTTGAGGAAGCGGATGATCTTCTGGATGTCCAGCACCGCGATCGGATCTACCCCGGCGAACGGCTCGTCCAGCAGGATGAACCGAGGATGGCTGGCCAACGCGCGCGCGATTTCAACCCGCCGCCTTTCGCCGCCCGACAGACTGACCGCAGGGCTGTTGCGCAAGTGGCCGATGTGAAGGTCGTTCAGCAGCTCCGTCAGTCTGTCCTCCATGGTGCCATTGTCAAGCCCTGTCAACTCGAGCACGGCCTGCACGTTCTCGGCGACGGTGAGCTTCCGGAAGATCGACGCCTCCTGTGGCAGATACGCCAGTCCTTTACGCGCCCGGCGGTGAATCGGCATGTGGTTGAGGCTCTGCCCATCGAGGTAGATGCTGCCCCCGTCGGACGGGATCAGGCCCACCATCATGTAAAAGCAGGTGGTCTTGCCCGCGCCGTTCGGGCCCAGCAACCCGATGACCTCCCCGCTTTTGACCTGCAGCGACACGTCCTTGACGACGGTGCGGGACTTGAACCGCTTCTGCAGCTGTTCAGCGCGCAACTCGCTCATCGACCAAGTGGTTATCGGCAGACCCGGCCGATCGCTTGAGCGGCGCCGTGTCATGGTTCGGGCTTGTCGGGCAGCGAGGTGGACGGCTTCAGCGGCAGCGGCGATCCAGCCGCCCGGGACACTCCCGAGCTTGTCCGCGCGCTTTCTTTGGCGGCTGGATAGTGGCACGCACCCGGCCCTTGGGATTCACGGACGTGGCGACCGAGGGGCCGCCCATGACTTGGTAGAACCCCGTCTTTGCGTCGTAGGCAATGAAGTCTCCTTTGACTTCGTCCGCCCCCTTGCGGATCTCGGCGTTGGTGAAAACCTGCATCTTGTCGGCTTTTCCGTCGTACTCGAGACGCTCGCCCTGGCCCTCGATGTACTCTTCATAACCGTCTCGCTTTTGCTTGAAATACGCTGGCTTTCCATAGGCGTAAGCGTAGTTGAATCCACCTGCGTCCTGCTTGACGACCACCTTGTCCGCCCTGAGCAACAACGTTCCCTGACTCACTGTCACATTGCCTTCGAACACGCTTTCCTTCTTGATGTCGTCGATGGTCAGTCTGTCTGCCTCGATGTTCACCGGCTTTTCACGGTCGGTCTGCTCGGCTAGTCCCACGCCGGATAGGGCGAGCGCGGTCGCCAATAGACCAGGCAGAAAAGTGTTGAGTGCCGTCCGATGCATCTCAGTGCCTGCGGCCGAAGGGCAAGGTCCGGCCTTCCTTCTGCGGTGTTTGCAACTGACCCTTCACGTTAGAAAGCAACTTGAGCTGGCGCGTCTTGTTGTTGAATTCTAGGCCAACCGACTTGACCGTGCTATTGCCGTGGGTAAGCGTGACCTCGCGGTCGGTCGACACCAGATCCTTATCAGGGATCACGTGCAGGAAGCTGGTCGTCAAAGTCATCTCGGGGTCGCCAGCGAAAGGCGCTCGCCGCACTTGCACAGCATCGCGAAAGTCCACTGTCTCGCCATTGCTGGACACTACGGCCCGATTGGCCCGAATGCTGACCGGCCCTTTGTCGGGATCGAAGTGAGTAAGCCGGGGCTCCTCCAGCACGGCGCTGTTGTCGACCGGGTAGTGCTCCATCTTCTTCGCGATCACGGAGTAGCGCTCGGTGCCATCCTCGTTCATGCGCTTGGCTTCGAAATTCTCCGCTATGAAATCGGGATCGGCGCCCGATCCGCCGTCGTGCGGTCCCACAGGTTGGACCTTCTGATCCAGCCACCAGGTCAAGGCTGCGAGCAAGGACAGCAGCAGCGCTGGGACCCATGCGCGCCAGCGGTCTTTCACTTCAGATACTCCTGCATGGCTGCCTCGAGGGTGCCTTGTGCGGCCATCAGCAGCTCGCACAGTTCACGGACTGCACCGCCGCCCCCTGGTCTCTCGGCAATGTAGTGAGAATGGCTCCGAACCGTGGCGTGTGCCTCGGGCACGCACGCGGCGAGCCCGCAACGGCGCAGGACCGGCAGATCGGGCAGATCATCACCCATCGCCGCGGCCGCCTCTGGAGGCAGGGTCAGCTGCTTCAGCAGTTGCTCGAACACCGCGAGTTTGTCGCTTACCCCTTGGAACACGTGGATGACACCGAGGTTCTTGGCGCGCAGCTCAACTGCGCGCGAAGTCCGCCCGGTAACAATAGCCACCTCCACACCAGTCGCGCGCAGCATCTTGAGTCCGAGCCCGTCGTGGATATGAAATGCTTTGAGCTCCTCGCCGTCGGCGCCGTAGTAAAGTCGACCATTGGTCAATACGCCGTCGACGTCCAGAATCAGGAGTTGGACGCCGCGCGCACGGGCGCGCAAATCGGGAGTCACAGCTTCACAGGACTTTCGCCTGAAACAGATCGTGCATGTTGAGCGCTCCGACCAAACGAGAGTTCTGGTCGACGACCAGCAGCTGACTGATCCGGTGGTCTTCCATGAGCTTCACCGCTTCCGCGGCGAGCCGGTCGGGGTGGATCGTTCGCGGGCGCGCGCTCATCGCACTTTCGATCGGCAGCGTACGCACATCGATAGGCTTTTCCAACGTACGGCGCAGATCGCCGTCGGTGAAGATGCCCGCTACGCGCCCGTCAGCCTCCACGACCGCGGTCATGCCCATGCCTTTTCGGGACATCTCGAGGATCGCTTGTGGCAGAAGCGCAGTGCGTGGAACAGAGGGCACTGCCTCGCCTGTGCGCATGACATCGGAAACGTGGGTGAGCAAGCGCCGGCCCAGCGTGCCGCCCGGGTGCGAGCGAGCGAAATCCTCTGCGTCGAATCCTCTCGCCTCCAGCAGTGCGACGGCCAGTGCATCGCCCAGCGCCAACGCGGCGGTTGTGCTCGCCGTAGGGGCTAAACCCAGCGGACAGGCCTCCTCCGCGACACCGGCATCCAGGTGTACGTCTGCCTCCCGCGCTAGAGATGAGCCGGGCTTACCTGTGATTGCAATCAGGCGTGCGCCCTGCCGCTTGATCAGGGGAACGATGGCGAGCAGTTCGGCGCTTTCACCAGAGTTGGACAGAGCGATCAGCACGTCCTGGGGCGTGATCATCCCCAGATCACCGTGGCTCGCCTCGGCGGGATGGACGAAGAAGGCGGGAGTCCCAGTGCTGGCCAGTGTGGAAGCGATCTTGCGCGCCACGTGGCCGGACTTCCCCATTCCGCCGACCACAACCCGGCCTGTGCACACGAGGATCAACTCGACGGCACGCGTAAAGCTGTCGTCGAGCCGCGCCGCCAGGGCCTCCACTGCGCGCGCCTCGATCTCCAGGGTACGCCGCGCGCTCTGCAACGGCGACGCGGCAGATGCGCGTTCCGGGAGTGTGCTCATTTCGTAGGCGCAGTATACCCGAACCGGCTGGCGCTCCCAGCCGGGCTGCGTCCTAGCCCTTGTCGGCAAATACCGCGGCGCCTGCGGTGCAATAGGGGCGTGCTACAGTTGAGCGCGATCGCCGCCGGCAGCGCTCACACTCCATTGCAACCACCATGCACAGCATGTTGGAACTCGTCCTGGTTCTGCTCGCCACCGCCGTGCTCGTGGTGGTGGTCTTTCGTCAGCTGCGCCTGCCAGCTTTGATCGGTTACCTGCTGGTCGGGATCATGATCGGACCGCACGCACTGGGTTGGGTTGCCGGCAGCGACGAGACGCGATACCTGGCCGAGTTTGGCATGGTGTTCCTGATGTTCAGCGTAGGGCTTGAGTTCAGTCTGCCCAAGCTCGCCACCATGCGGCGCGTCGTATTCGGGCTCGGTGCTGCACAGGTCGGGACCACGGCACTGCTGGCACTGCTGCTGTGTCTGGCTTTGGGACTGGGGTGGCGGGCCGGCCTGGTGTTGGGCGGCGCCTTAGCCATGTCGTCTACCGCTATTCTGGCCAAGATGCTGGCCGAGCGGCTGGAACTGAACTCCCAGCATGGCCGCGCCATCATC
The DNA here is from genome assembly GCA_963747025.1 of uncultured beta proteobacterium. Taxonomy (GTDB): domain Bacteria; phylum Pseudomonadota; class Gammaproteobacteria; order Burkholderiales; family SHXO01; genus SHXO01. The sequence goes on along the minus strand of CAVVDJ010000007.1, from coordinate 145,816 downwards.
GGCGTGTTGCTGTTCCAGGATCTGGCAGTAGTTCCTTTCCTGATTCTGATTCCCGCACTGGCGCAGGGAGCCGAAGACCTGGCCAAACTGCTTTCCTTCGCGCTGGTCAAGGCCGCGGTGGTGCTCGGTGCAGTGCTTTTCCTGGGGCAGCGGCTCATGCGCCCCTGGTTCCACCTCGTAGCGCGGCAAAAGTCTCCCGAGCTGTTCATGCTGAACCTGCTGCTGTTCACGCTAGGCCTTGCATGGATCACCGAGCGGTCCGGCCTGTCCCTGCCGCTAGGCGCGTTTCTCGCCGGCATGCTGATCTCGGAGACCGAGTACCGCTACCAGGTGGAGCAGGACATCCGTCCGTTTCAGGACGTGCTCATGGGACTGTTCTTCGTGACCATCGGAATGCAGCTCGATGCCGCGGAGGTGGCGAGCCATCTGCTCTGGGTGGTGGTCGTGCTGGTAGCGATGCTGGTGTTGAAGGCACTGCTGATCACCGGCCTGGGCCGGCTGTTCGGATCGGACCCAGGTGCCGCGCTCCGCACCGGGCTGGCGCTGTGCGCCGCCGGCGAATTTGGCCTGGTCCTTCTATCACAGGCGGCCGGTCTCCACATACTCGGGCCGGCCACGGCGCAGGTGGTGTTGGCGGCGATGATCCTGTCCATGCTGCTCGCGCCGTTCATCATCGAGCACAGCGAGCATTTGGTCCGGCGCTTCAGCGCCGCAGACTGGATGCACCGGGCAATGGCGCTCCACAACATCGCTGCGAAGACGCTGGCGGAGGAGAAGCACGTCATCATCTGTGGCTACGGACGCAGTGGACAATACCTGGCGCGATTGATGGAGCAGGAGGCCATCGCTGTTATCGCGCTCGACATCGACCCTCAGCGCGTGCGAGAGGCTGCGGCCGCGGGCGAGAGCGTGGTGTTCGGCGACGCGGCCCGGCGGGAGGTGCTGATCGCAGCTGGCCTGATGCGCGCCAGTGCTCTGGTCGTGTCGTACGCCGACACGGCCTCGGTCCTGAGGATCCTGCACGTGGTGAACGATCTGCGCGCGGGCATGCCGGTAGTGGTGCGTACCGTGGATGACAGCGACATTGACCGCCTCAAGCAGGCGGGAGCCGCCGAGGTAGTCCCCGAGATCATGGAAGGCAGCCTGATGCTCGCGTCGCACGCGCTCATGCTGGTGGGGGTGCCATTCAACCGCGTCCTGCGGCGGATCCGCGAGACGCGCGAGCACCGCTACGATCTATTTCGTGGTTTCTTCCGCGGCGTGACAGACGAAACAGGAGAGGAGCGCGACCGCCTGCAGCCACGCCTTCACTCGGTGATGATCACGCAGGGTGCGGTTGCAGTGAACAAGACCCTGCGCGAGCTGAATTTGACACGGATCGGCGTCGCCGTTACGGCAATCCGCCGGCGCAACATTCGCAGCCCGGACCCGGACCCCGAAACCCGCTTGCTGGAAGGTGATGTAGTGGTGTTGCGCGGAGTCGAAGAGAACCTGGCCCTAGCGGAAGCCATGCTCATGCAGGGTTAGCTTCGCTCCCGATGTGAATATTTGACAGAGTTTGCCCCCCGTACAAAGAGGGACAGTGGGCTTGCTTATCTTTGCCCGGTTTGACTTCAACGCAAACGCCCGCGGGCCATGCGCTTTCCCGCGGGCGCTGTTTTCAACGGGGTCAGCCAGGCTCGCCCCTGGCGCGACGCCGGTCGCGCGCCCTATGGTTAGCGGTCGACCGTTAGAAGAGGCTTGCCCCACCGCAGTTCGTGCTGCTCCCACCGATCTTCCACGTCGACCCTGCCGGCGGTACGGCCACGGTGACGCAGTCCGCTCGGGGTCAGCGGCGTACCGGCGTTGGGCACGTAGACCGAATACTGGAACCCGCCCGCATACGGCAGACCATCGTCGATCTTGCGGTCGACCTCCGCCATGATTTCCACCGGCACTTGGCTGCCCGTCTTGAGGTTGTGCTTGGCTGTGATCGGTGCGGCAACGGTGCCAGTTCCGTACACCTCGTCGTACATGATCTGGATGTAGACGCTGTAGGGGTTCTTGGGGTTGTTGGTATCGGTCGCGTGTGGTGTCGCCGCTGGCCGCGGTGAAGCTGCCGTTGAGGAAGCCGGCCGCGGTCAGATGGTTCCACGCCAGGAGCTCCTCGTGGGTGAAGGCGGGTGCGACAGCGTTGTTTTCGATACGCCCGTTGCCGTTGCCGTTGAGCGTGACGTTGTTGATGTTGGTGCTGGCCGAGGCGTAGTCACCCGGCAGGGCGCGGAAGCGGTCCTGGAAGCCGAAGAACGCGGCCTTGATGCCGTCCTGCTGGGAGATCAGATTGCGTACCCGTGCCCCGGTGATGAGTTCCTGTCCCTTGAGCACGCCACCGAGCAGCAGGCCGATGATGACCAGCACGATGGCAATCTCGATCAATGTAAATCCGCTCGCATAACGTTTCATGATTTGCCCCCTTGGCTCGATGTGTAGAGCTGATGCTGTTCCCTGAACGTTCTTCCGCTTCCGTTTCGGTCCGAATCTTGAACCCCTCGTCCATTGCTGCAAGATCCTGGCTTTCCTAAAACATGGCCGCCGCCCCGCAGTTGGTGTTCCCACTCTGGAGATTCCAATCCGCCTCCGGATCCAGGGCTGTTGTGCAGCCAGTCGGTCCTCCTTCGGTCGGGCTGGCTGCGCTATTTCCCTGGTAGGTTGAGAACTGCAGAGCGCCTTTGTATGGTTTCCCGTCATCTACCTTGCGATCGAGCTCCTGCAGCACATTGACGGGCATTTGACCACCCGTTTTCAGGTTGTGGCGCAACCTGCCGCCGTCGCTGATTCCGTAGCGCCCGTCGAATACAATTTGCATGTAGACCTGGTACGGGTTCTTGGGAGAGTTGAGATCGGTGGGCTGAGACTCGCCGTTGGTCATCCGGTAATCGCCCTTCAGAAACCCAGAGCTGGCGAGATGGGCCCAAACCAGAATGTCCTCGTGTGCCTGATTGCCGTTGAGTGGGGTCTCACCGGCACGGATCCGACTGTCGCCGTTGCCGAACAGACAGGTTCCGCCGCAAATGAGGGTCGAGTTGGCGTCCGCGTAATCCCCAGGGAGTGCCTTGTAGCGGTCCTCGAATCCGAGATATGCCGCACGGATCTCGTCTAATTGGCCAGCGACCCGCTTCACCTTTGCGCTGGTGATCATTTCCTGCCCCTTAAGCACGCCTGCGAGAAGGAATCCCACAATCAGCAACACGATTACGATCTCCAGGAGCGTGAATCCCCGCTGCGGATAGGTGTTCATTCAGGTTCATAGTGGCGGCCTTGCAGACAGCTTAGCCAGAAGCGTGCCACACCTCTATTTTCTTTAGAATAAACAGTTTATAAGGTATTCTTCGCAAGATATCTCATAAGACAAACCCGAAACTGATCGCCGCCCGAACTCTACCGGCGCAAATAACCAGCTGATTCTTAGGCATGAATACGTCTGCTGGCACCTCCACGAGAGAAGTCATTTTTCCGACGTCGATGACGATTTCTCAGCGTCTTTCAGAGCGTTCAGTCTCTCGATGAGGAAGTGCGTTTCGTGCGCGTCTTGTACGGCGCCACTGTTGAGCAGTCCACCGAGTAGGATGCGGGCGGTTTCGTACTCGCCCATGTCCTCATAGAGAAAGATCTCCATCTGACGCGCCCAGTGCGGCACGTCCGCGCTGGTCGCGTGCGTGGCCAGTGCTTTCGCATACTCCAGCGCGAGCGGAAGATCGTTGAGCCGGTGCTTGGCCATGATGGCCGCATGGGCCATCCACGGCCAGCGTCGGTTCGGGTCGATTAGGAACTCCCTGTAAACAAGGGCGAGCATCTGCCGTTGCTTGCGCTCGTCGGGCACTTGCGCATACAGCTGGGAGGCCATCATCAGCGGGTACTGCCCGCGAGGGTCCAACTGCAGGATGCTCTGAAGCCATGCTTCCACTTTGCCGTAATCGAGATTCAGGAACGGAATGCTCATCCCGGGCTGGTTGTCGAACGCTTGAAGCCAGAGCGTCGAGAGTTGCGCCAACGGAATCGGGTCTCCCAGGCTTATCGCTCGAAGTGCGGTGAGTTGGGGTGGGGCAGGAAGCTCCTCGGCGCGCGCCTGCGGACGGGGCTGAATGACTGCAAACGCGATCTGGCTTGCGAGCGCGAGAATGACCAGTGCGCCAACCGGGCGAGGAACAACACTGAGGCGACGTTGTTTCATCGAGCACTAGAGATTTCTACGGTATAGATCGAACAAACCCACGCCCAGCAGCAGGCTGCCGTAAATTAGTGTCTGGAGCGCGTTCAGGTATAGGTCACTCAGCGCGCCGGAGTGATCCACCAGCCAAGCCGTGGAGGCGAATCGGTCGAGGTCCGGCAGAAGCCACCCGAGCACGTCGACGAGATGCGCAATCGCGCGATTGTTCCAATCGCTGGGTGCCAACAGCTGCGAGGTGCTCAGCAGACGCACCGCGCTGATGCTGCGGGCGAGCAGGTAGAATGCGATGACGAAGCTGATGGCTGGCATGATCTGCGCGAAGGTGATCACGCAAAACAGCGTCAGCGCCGCGACCAGCGTCAGCTCCAACGCGAGGCTCGTGCCCCATTGTGCGAGAGCCGGGCCCGACACCAGCGCCGAGATGTTACCTGTGTTGCTGTGCGTGATGAGCTTTGCCCAGGCCATGTCGAATAGGGCCACCGCCAAGATCGTTAGAGTAGCAAGCGCAGCAATGGCCAGCGCGATTCCGGCAAACCCGAGAAACTTGCCCAGATAGTAACCAGCCCTGGGCAATGCGAGAGACAGCAACAGGTCGACCACCTTGTCGTTGAACTCCCGAACTACGCTGCCAGCCAGATGCAGGCTAAGAATCAATACCGCCGCCATACGTGCAGAGGCGGCGAGAAAGCCGACCTGCATGCGCTCGGTCTCGGTGATAGCAATGTGCTGCACGAACACGCTGCCGAGAAACAGCAATGCAAGAATGACCAGCACGATCCACAGCAGGCGCGTGCGAACGGCCTCCAGGAGTGTGAAGCGCGCGATAGTGAGGACTTTGCTTAGCATGGGCGAGAAGACATGGCGGCAAGAAGGGCGTAACTTGCGGCGGCCCGGCTCGACCCCCTGGAAGGGCGGGTGATATCGCTGTGAATCGAGTTGACCCGCAGCCCGCGGTCCTGCGCCTGCTCCTGTCCTTGCGCCAGCAAGACTGGCTGGCGTTCATGCTGCTTGGCCTGCATGTCGCGCTGGCTTTCGGCATCGACATGCCCATCTCCAAGGCCTTTCTGTTGTTTCACTTCGGCTGTTTCCTGCTGTGGCAACCGGTGTGGCGTGGCGACCAGAAGGTTTACGTGGGTCAGGCCCTGCTGATTGTTGGCGCAGCGGCGCTCCTGGTGACCTCCGCCAGCTGGTGGCTCATGGCGCTCTGGCTCTCGGTGCTGTTTGGCTTGATCGGCGGCGAAGTGCCGGCGATCAAGCATTTCGGTCAACGCGCTGTCTCGCTTATCGCCGCGACCTATCTGCTCGCGATCCTGTTGGTGTGGGTCGTTCCGCACCTGTTCGCGGAAACTGAATTCGGCGGCCGGTTCGCGAGCGTCGTCCGCTACGGACCGATGGCGCCACTGACGTTCATCTTCCTGATCAAGACCGAGCGGGCGCCGCGTGCAGCGGCTTACGTCGTCGACCTGATCTACAGCCTTCTGCTGTTCCTGATGGTCGTGGTACTTGTGCTGGGAGCCTTCGTGATTCGTCAGGTCAGCCACGGCAACTACGTAGTGGCCCTGGCGCAGGCCCTGCTCGTGATCGGCGGTATCCTGGTGGCGGTGTCCTGGCTGTGGGACCCGCGTGCTGGGTTCGCAGGTATCGGCCACATGCTTACGCGCTACTTCCTCAGCGTCGGCATGCCGTTCGAGCGGTGGATGCACAGCCTCGCCAACTTGGCCGACCGAGAGCGTGATCCGGACCGGTTCGTGTCGCTCGCGGTCGATGAAATGGCGGCATTTCCGTGGGTCCAGGGGATTGACTGGCAAACCTCGAACAACCGCGGCATGACGGGCCACCTCTCCCGCAACGGTACCCAGTGTTCGTTTGGTGGTTTGCAGTTGACCCTGTACACCCGCTGGTCTCCGAGTCCTGCGCTCGTGCTGCACATTCGTCTGCTGGGCCGACTCCTGGCCGACTACTACGAGACCAAGCGGCGCGAGCGAGAGCAACGGCAGAACGCCTATATGCACGCGATCTACGAGACCGGATCTCGCCTTACCCACGACGTGAAAAACCTCCTTCAGTCCCTCGGGTCCCTGTGCGCGGCCGTCGAGACCAGCGACGAGCACGACGCCGTCGCCGTGCGCCGTCTGGTGCAGCGCCAGCTTCCGCAGATTACCCAGCGGTTGCAAAGTACGCTGGACAAGCTGAGCCGCACCGGACGGTGCACGTCAGGAAGCTGCTTCCGCCATCGACTGGTGGCGAGAAGTTCAGCAGCGCTATGCGCACGAAGGCGTTCTCTTCGACAACGCCAGCCTGCCCGCCGAGGCTGAGGTGCCGGTCGAGCTATTCGACAGCGTCGCCGACAACTTCCTGCAGAACGCGCTCGCGAAACGGCGTTCGCATCCGGGCATCCGCATCCGTGCCACGCTCGCGTGGGAAGCTGGTTGCACGCTGAGCGTTTGCGACAGCGGCGATGCCCTGAGCGAGCAGATCGCGCAGCACCTGTTCAGCGCACCGGTGCCTTCCCTGCAGGGGCTGGGCGTAGGTCTCGTATCAGTCCGCACGTCAGGCCACCGCAGGAGGATATCGTCTCGCGCTTGCGAGCAATGTCAAAGGCAAGGTGTGCTTCGCGATGATGCCGGCGGTGCCAAGGAGATCGTTACGGAAGCTTCCCCGCAGTCACCATACGGTTGAAGAGAAGATTCGCGAGAAACCCAGACCACGCGGTCGTCGAACTCTCCTCCCGCCGCGCCGGTATTCGTCGCGACCGGACGTCCCAAGAAGGTGGTGCAGTTCGCCATCCAGCCGCAGCGTATTGAACTCGGTATCGTTGTTCTGCTCGTCGACGTATTGGTGGTCGAGGAGTTCGCCATAGCCGTGCCATCGACCGTCGTGCCGAAATTGTTGGCACCGTAGGACATGACCAATGGCAACGATGTTGTTGGCCAGTGGAACTTAGTGCACCACCTGCATCCCGGGTCTGGACTGATCTTGGGATATGCCGCGACGGTCGAGAGATTGAAGCCGGCGTTACTGGCAAACTCCGGTGAGACGCTGTAGCGGAACATTTTTCCCCATGCATCTGTCTGGCCTACGCCGAGCGTGACCCAAGGCAGGTATCCCGTACACTCCTGTACGGGAGTCGGTACTGCACAGGTTGCCTTCTCAGTGCCGTCCGTAACTCGAATTGGCCGGCCGAGGCAGACGGCCATTGACCATCGCAAATCCGATCAGGGCTTGGCGGATCTCTTCGAGTTGCTGATCGTGTCTGCGCGACCTTACGCTGTTCGACCTGGGTCGTCAGAGGAACGAGTAGGCTGCCCAGGAGCAGAGCAATCACTGCCACGACCACGGCAAGCTCGACCAGCGTAAATCCACGGTCATGGGATTGAAACCGACGGCCGCGCAACCTGAGCGTCAAAGCGCCGGTTGTTCGAAAACCTAGCACGGCCATGCTCCGGTCTCGTGCAAGCATTCCAACCGGTCGTTGAAATGAGCCGTGGGTGCGAGCGTAACTGGTGCCTTCGCGTAGATCCCGTTCATTAGAGAGTTGTCCACGCCGCTGCTAGGATTCGCTTCAAGGTAATTGGTGGCAATGGTCTTGTTCAGTCGCCCGCGTCGACTGGTCTGGAGCGGAGGTGAAGGCATGGCCTGCAACAATCACTACCACCTTGACCGAGCCCACGCCATTCACGGTCAGGCAGTCGACCGGGCAAGTACCAGTAGGAGCCGTGCTCGGCTCGTAGGCCTGCGACACCTGATAGAACAGCAACTCTTTCCAGTTGTCCCACCAAGTTCCCGCCCCGAAGCACGGTTGGCTGAGCGGTGGGATCGGACTGACCCAGGTGACCGCGGGGTCGAGTGAAGCCTGAGTGTTTGCCAAGGTCTTCGGAATACGGCCCGAGCGAGTGTTCGGCGCATCTGCGAAGTTGACGAGGTCGGTTAGAGGCGCGGCCCACGGATAGCGGTTGTTCGCGAGTGGCTGCTTCGAGAACGCGTCGAGACACTCGCGCGCCTCGCGTGCGACGCGCCGCTCGACCTCAGGAAACAGCATGTCGCTGGTGATGGCCAGAAGATCGATCGTTGAACGTGCCGCTGGGCTGCAGCGCAGCGTAGCTGAAGTTGTTAGGGGGGCCGGGAGGGGCTCGCCGTCCGCATTCGAACCCTCGAGATAGTTCGCCACGGTGTTTTCATTTGCCGCATCGCGCTGCTCATTGCCGATAGCGGGTCCGGGTGAAAAAATGATCGCGATCACGTTGTTGGCTGGCGTGATCCCCGTGATTGTCAGTTGACCGAGATGTCACTGTTGATCGGTACGAAGGCCAGGTTATCCCGGAAGTTTGGTGACAGCACATACCACAGCCGCTCTCCATATCCATCGCGGAGATCGGGCAGTCCGAGAGTCTTCCAAGGAAGCCGCCCGATATAGCTCGGGCAATTGGGTCCGGCGAAAAGGTCCGCGACGCCATCGTTCGGAACGTTACCGACGATGTTGGTTACAAGGTCGGGACAGGGAAGACTGCCAGGGCTGGTGGCATCGTTCGCAGCTCGCGCGATCAATGCCTCCCTGGCCAATCCGAGCGCTTCAGCGGTCCTGCGATCCTGATCGGTCGTGTCCGCGGCGCTGGCGCTGATTCTCATGATGAGCACCGTTGCCGTGATGCCGAGCAATGCGAGCAGGACCAGAAGGGCCACGCCCTTTTGGTGCCTATGCAGATAGGGACAAGTACGGGTCACTGCTCAGGCGCCTTTTCGTCGAGCCGAGGGCGCACCATCGCCATCCCGGTCGCCTTCCCGGGCCGCGCTCCTCGCGGCTCGGCGCGAAGCGACTTGCCGCCCTTCTGCGCGTTCCCTTCCCGGCCCGTCGAGGGTGCTCCGCGGCGTTAGGCTCCGAGGACGGAGGCGGTGCAACCGGGACTCTGCGTTGCTCGTAGGATTCCTGAATTCTGCCGCTGATGAGGTCTGCCTTCTGACCGACCTTGAGGCGAACTCGCCTTCCTTTCTCCGGCTCGCGCACGCACAACGGATGACTGCGAACCGGGGGAGATCGTCACGCGCATACCATCCTCGGTCTGCCCTTCGGTCGGATGTCCGTTGACCCAGATCGTGGATTCGCCGTCGCTTCGGCTGACGATGCCGTTGATCGTCACGCTCCGGGCGGCGGTATCTTGGGTTTCTTGTCGACCGTTGCTGCCAGGGCTTCGGCACGGATTCGGTTCCGGCGCGCGTTGTCGAGTGCCGCGCGCTGCTCGGGCGTGAGGAACAGCCGTCCGAGCGACGGCTCCTGGGCGATCCCGGGGGTCCCCAGAGCCACCAACAAGAGCCGCCACGATCAGCCGCCTCATGATTTGCCTTCCTCGGTGCTGGGGCCGGCGATCGTGATCCAGGCTACCTCACAGTCGGCGTTGAGCGTGGGTTGGTTCACCGGTACGGTGAGATCGACAGGCAGACGCTTCAGGCTGCACTGGTTGACCGAAAACCGCCCGACCTTCTGGGCGGCGAGCGCCTCGAAGAAGCGGAACAAGTCGCCTTCGTGCAGCAGCCCGAGGTGCAGCTTCATGATCGACTGATGCACGGACAGCGCTCCCGCGTTGACCTCGCTCGTGAAAGAGTAGGGCTGCTGCGGACCAATGTTGTACTCGACGCCGTACAGATCCGCCTCCTGGTTGGCGGTGCGCAGCGCATCGATCCAGCTGATGCGCTGCTCCTCGCCCACGATGCCGGCACGCTCCAGCTGTCTGTACGGTTCGACGTATTGCTCGATAACGCGCTTTTCCTGCCCCGACTGCTGGACCCGGTTGCGCGCCTCGATCAAGGCACTGTCCTCCTGTCTTGACCTCAGCCTGCGCGCTTTTGACCGAGCCTGCCCGCATAGACCACCGCGATTGCACTGACGACTGCCACCACCGCGAGCACGACGAGGGGCCGAGAGAGCGCGCGCCAGTCTTTGACGCGAGAGGTTCAGCATGAGGTCACACGCCAGGCTTGAACACCACCTCGACGTCGAACTGCGACGTCTGCGGTTTCTCGAGGCGCGGATTGGCGGTGCTGCCCGAGAGGTTTCCGGTAGAAGCAAAGTTGAGCGGCATCCTGGCGACTTTTGCTTCGGCCACCTTGTCGCTCTTGCCTAGTTCGCGCACGAAGCTGTTGATGCTCGCCAGCGCGCCCTTGATGTCGCCGGGTTGAGCCGTGAGTTCCATCTGGAGCGTGGCCGACTGGGACAGGGGCGTCGGACGTAGCCGCCGCATTACCACCTTCGAGGCCGGCTCGGCCGAGTTGCCATTGCACGCTGTTGAGCCGGATCGTCGGATACTTGTCGAGCGCCTGGCTGATTGCGCGAACACGGTATCCGGCAGGCGCCCGATCGAGGCTATGCGTCCCGCAACGTCCACCGTCAGTTGCAGCTTGTCGGAGGGTACTGGCGCTGGCGGGAAGCTACGCGTGACCTTCTGATACTTCACCTGCTCCTGCGCGCGTGCTTCTCGGCGATTTCGCGCGCCTGCCGCTTTCAGGCCGGCGGCTTGGATAAAGATTCAAGCCGCACCAGGCCGTAGCCAGTATCGCCGAGGCCAATGCTGCCCGCGTAGATGCCCCGGCTCACCAGGTGACGCGTGAAGCCACTGGTGAACGTCGGGGGCGCCAGATTGAAGTCCAGGGACTTCTGCTGTCCCAGCAGGAACAGGTGCAACGCGTCGGCGCTCGCCTCCAGGGCGGCGCGGTGGATGCCCACCTTGGCCACGATGTCCTGGGGGCTGACATGCAAGCGCGCGCAGATTGCGCCGGCCTCGAACCACGCTCTCGCGCAGGGTGGCAAGGGCGCCGTCCTGATCCAGGATCACCACAGTCAGGACATCGTCGACATGCGTGACGTTGAGCGCGTCTAGATACATCCGTGTGTTGCGAATTTCCTCGGCGCATGACTCGATTGTGCCGCCGCCCGCCCGTATCGGCGTCAGCCGGCTGATCCGGAAGCGCTGGTCCTTGACGAAGGTCTGCCGCACCCCGCCTCGTGCTTGGACACGAGGAGCAGGTTGGGCTGGTTGAGTTCGAGTTTCTTGATCAGGCTGAGGCTGACCATCGGCACGGGGAAGATCCCGGCGATCGGCAGGCCGCTGGCAGTCAGGAGTCCGCAACCATGGATTGAGCGCTTCGGGGTTGGTCAGCGCAGCGAACAGGTAGCGGTCATCGCGCCGCTTGCTGTCCTCCCGATCCTGCAGGCTGGAGCCGTAGAATGGGAGTGCTGCGATACAGCTGCTTGAGCTTGCGCTCGACCATGTCCCGGCGATCTTTGCCGGTCGTGTGCGGCAGCGTTTCGAAGCGATAGTCTTCGTCCACCGTGTCGGCCATCAGATAGGCCGGCACACCGTCGAGCGGCATTGCAGGAAATTTGCGAAAGCCTGCTGGTCTCGCTCGCTATCCTCGAACCTATGTACCCGATCGAGACGACGACCGGTCCAGATCCCGGCCGTGAGGTGCGAGGTGGAGGCGCAGAGGACGAGCTTGCGGGCCATATCAGATCTTGATCTTGCCCAAGATGTCGTAGATCGGCGTGAGCACCGAGAACAGGATCAGCGCGAGGATCCCGCCCAGGACCAGTGTCATCGTCGGCTCAAGCAACTTCAGTGCCTTGTCGATCGCCTCGCGCACGTCGCGCGTATAGAAGTAGCTGATGTTTAGCAGTGCCGTGTCCAATGCGCCGGTGTTCTCGCCCACTCGCATCATGCGGATGACGAGCGGCGGGAACAAGCCCCAGGTTGCCGAAGGCCTCGCTCATGCTCTCTCCAGCGTTGATCTGCTGGCCAGCGCGTTGCAGCCCGTCTGCGATGACCCGGTTCCCACGATCTCCTCGCTGGTCTTGATGGCGTCCAAGATCGTGATGCCGGACTGGTACATGAGACGCGAAGAAGTTGGCGAAGCGCGCCAGGATGATCTTCTGCAGGATCACTCCCGTGATCGGTAGACGCAACTTGATGTAGTCGAAGTAGTACTGACCCTTGGGGTCGGTCTTGATGAAATAGGCGATCCCGCGCCACCGCGATCATCGGGGTAATGAGGACGATGTACCAGTAGTTGACGGTAAAGTTGGAGATGCCGATCAGGATCCGCGTCTGCAGCGGCAGCGGCATGCCCATGCTCTTGAGCAGCGTCACGACCTGCGGCACGAGGTAGAGGAGCAGAAACATTGTGACGCCGGTTACCACGATGAACACCATCGCCGGATAGATCAGCAGCTTGCGCGTCTGCGACACCAATTCGTCTTGCCACTTCAGCGCGGCGCCCAGGCTCTCGAAAACCTCTGTAACGCGGCCGGATTGCTCCCCGGCTCTGACCAGACTGACGAACACGGAGCCGAAAACGTTGGGGAACGCAGCCAGCCCCTGGGAGAGCATCTTGCCGCCCTCGATGTCCTCGAGCACTGACGACAGCATCTCGCGGAAGCGAGGGTTCTCGGTGCCGTCGCGCAAGTCCCGCAAGCCCTCGACCACCGGGATGCCCGAGCGAGAGATCTGCTCCAAGTCGAAGCAGAACGCGATCAGGTCGCGTCGGGTTACGCTGCCCTTGGCCAATGTCGTGTGACCGCTGCGGATCGCCCGGAAGGTGATCAGATCCAGGCCCATGCGCTTCAGGCGCAGCTCGAGGTCTACGTCGTTCGCAGCATCCAGCTTGCCGCGCGCTGGGCGACCCAGCTTGTCGATGGCCTTGTACTGGAACGCGGGCATGGGAGTCGAGCCGTTGGGCGTCGGGAAAGGGTCTGGAGGGTGCGCTGCGCCGACGTTAGCGGAAGCGCTGGGTCAAGATCCACCGAGCGAGCGACCTCGGCGATGCTGGTACTGGCGTCGAGGATGCGCGCGATGCCTTCTTCGACCAGCGGCCGGAAGCCTTTTTCCACGGCCAGCGTGCGCACTTCCTTGGCGGTTGCGCGGCGCGCGACGAGTTCATCGAGATCGCCGTCCATGCGCAGAATCTCCATGATCGCGGTGCGACCCCGGTAACCGCGGAAGTTGCAGTGCTTGCAGCCGGTGGGCCGGTAGATCTTCATGTTTGCGTCAGGCGTGACAGCCCGAGCAGCTGGCGTTCCTCTTTGCTCGGACCGTAGGCCTCTTTGCAGTGGGTGCACAGCATGCGCACCAGGCGCTGCGCAATGATTCCGATGACGTTCCCGGCGATGATGTCAGGCAGGATGCCGATATCGAACAGCCTGGGAAACGCGCCGAGCGCTGAATTGGTGTGCAGCGTGGTAAACACCTGGTGACCGGTCATGGCGGCGCGGAAAGCCATTTCCGCGGTGTCCTTGTCGCGCACCTCGCCTACCAGGATGATGTCGGGGTCCTGGCGCATCATGGAACGGATCCCGTTCACGAAGTCCATCTTGGCTGCTTCGTTGACGGAAGTCTGACGCATGAGCGCTACCGGGTATTCGACCGGGTCTTCCAGCGTCATGATGTTGACCGACTCGACGTTGAGCTGCGACAGCAGCGAGTACAGCGTCGTGGTCTTGCCGCTGCCGGTCGGTCCGGTGATGACCAGGATGCCCTCCGGGCGGGCCAGCATCAGCGACAGCGTGTTGAGCACGTGCTTGGGCAGTTTCATCTGGTCCAGGCTGATGATGGATTTCTCCCGGTCCAGCACGCGCAGCACGATGTTCTCGCCGTGGATAGTGGGCTGCGTTGCAACGCGGAAGTCCACTGGCCGGCCGTTGAGATTCAGCGAGATGCGGCCGTCCTGGGGCGCGCGTGTCTCCGCGATGTTCATTCCGCTGATCACCTTCAAGCGCACAGCGATGCCCGGCCAGTAATTCTTGTGCAGGCTGCGTACCTGCTCCAGTACGCCGTCGATGCGGTAGCGGATACGCAGGAACGCGAACTCTGGCTCGAAGTGGATATCGGAGGAACCGCGCTTGACCGCATCGACCAGCAACGCGCCCACCAAGCCGCACGATCGGCTGGGTGTACTCATCGCCTCCGACTTGCAGGCTCTGGTAGTCGATCTCGCCCGTCTCGATCTCGCGCAGGATACCGTCCACCGACAGCTCGTGGCCGTAGAACTGGTCGATGGAGTCCTCGAGCTGGGCTTCGCTCGCGAGGACCGTCTTGATCTTGACGTTCTGTCCCAGCGTCGCGCGGAGCTGGTCCAGCGCGACCACGTTGAACACTTCGGTGATCGCAACGGTCAGCGAGCGTTCGTTGCCGTCGAAAGCGATTGGCAGCACGCGGTGGCGGCGCGCGAAGTCCTGAGGAACCAGCTTGATCGAATCGGCGTCAACCACGACCTGGTTTAGGTCGATGCTCTCCTGGCCGATGGTGCGGGCCATGATGTCGCGGATGACCGCCTCGGTGACGAACCCGAGGCGCACCAGAAGCCGCCCGATCGGCATCTGGTGGTTCTTCTGCTCGGTGAGGGCGATGCGCAGCTGATCGGCCGTGATCAGCCCCTGCTGGATCAATAGCTCGCCCAGGCGAAGTTTTTTCCGCTGCTCGGCCATAGCTTTTTTGGACGGCTGTGCCGGGTCAGTCGACCCGGGCTGCGAGCTGGCCGATGCGCTCGATCACGCGGTTCTGATCGAAGTTTGCATGGCCCTTCTGGAAACTGAGTTCGAGCGCCTTTCGGTAGTACGTGAGCGCAAGCTTTGGCTGTTCCAGATGCTCCAGTCCGATTGCTAGGTTGTACGCGTAGTCCGGGTTATCGGGCTGCAGGTTGTAGGCCTGGAAGTAGGCGGCCTGGGCGGTCGGCCAAACGGCCTGACGCGCGTACAGATTCCCCAGGCTGAAGTACAGGAACGCCGACGGCTCACGAGCGATCAGCTGCTTCAGGTGGGTTTCGCTCATCTGCGGATCGGCTTGCCCGATGATGTCGATCATACCGGCCTGGGCGACGGCGTTGCGCGGCTCGACCTGCAGCGCTTGCTCGTAGAAGCCAATGGCCTGCTGCGCATTGCCGCGGCGAGCCGCGATGGTGGCCAACCCGAGCAACGCATCGACGTTCTGTGCGTCGGCCTGCAGCACAGCCCGATAGCGGCGACTCTGCCTGGTCGAGCTTGCCGGCCTGGAGAGCCTGGTAGGCGTCGGCGATTCCGGGTGACAGAGCGGCGCGTCCCGACTCGGCAGGTCTGCTGGACAGGTGATCCTCTAGTGTCGGCGATTGCGCCAGGGATTCATCGGGTCGACCTGCGGTAAGCTGCGAGGTGCTGGCTCGGGCCGCCGGGCTACGGTGACTCGGCTCTCCTTCCTCGTGGGCTTTCGTCTGGGCGTCTGGGGCATGCCTGCGATTGCGCAGTCGGCGTCGGGCGTCGGGAGAAGCAGCGCGGTGGGCTTTGCGCCAGGCTGGGGTAGCGACGTGCGGTGCCGATTGGGGCCGGACCATTCGCTGCTTGACCGGCTGTTCCGGCTTCAGGCGCCGTGCCGCGGCGGGTGCTGGCGCCGGAGTCGGGGCGACTGGTGGCGTATGAGGTGGTGGCGCATTTGCGGTAAGCGGCTTGGACCAGAGTTCTCCGCGAAGTACGGCAGGATGGAAAAGTTGGAGATAGAGGTAGGTGCCGTAGAAAACTCGCGAACACGGCAGCAAGCCCGGCGAAGGTGTGCACGGGTGATCGCGCACCCAGTCGACCCAGCCCGTGGTTTGGGTGTCGCTGGCCCGCAGGATCGTGGCGGCCTGAGCTGAAGACGCCGACGGTGTCGCGAACGGCTCGAAACGCTCGGCGACGGGTGCGGCGGCCAGTTCCTCCGACTCGAACAAATCCTCTTCTTCTAAGTGCCAGCCCTGCGCTCGCCCGGTTTCTCCTCCAGTGGGGCCGGTTCGACGCTCAACTCGGCTGGGAGCGTGCTCTCTGTCCGCTGAGGCTCGGCGGGTTCGTTCTCTGCCGGCCGCATCCGGTGCTGGCGCGCCGGTCTCGCGGTTCTTCGCCGCCTTCTGCAGCGCTTGGAGCAGCAGGCTCATGGGTTCTGCCCGGTCTGGTCCACTTCCGGAAGGAACTTGCGCAGGCGCCTGAGCTCGTCGCTGTCGAGTGAGGGATTCTTCACCACCGTTGGTCGGATAAAGACGACCAGCTCGGTTTTCACTACGTTATCGTTTCGGTACTGGAACGCCTCGCCTACCCGGGGAATGTTCCCAAGCCCAGGCACTTGGGCGGTGTTGCGCTGGACATCGTCCGTTATCAGCCCGCCCAGCACAGCGGTCTGCCCGCTTACCAGTTGGAGCACTGACTCCATCTCGCGCACAGTGATCTGTGGCACGAGATTGCTCAGCGGCGTTCGGCAGAGGCGCACCGTTCGGTGCCGTCGTAAGCGCCGGGTTCGGATCTGGCACAAACTTCTCAACCCGAGTGATGGTGGGACGCACGGTCAGCGTGACGACACCATTGTCATTGACCTGCGGGGTCATGCTCATGATGAAGCCAACCGCTACGGTCTGCGGCGTGGTTGTGACAGACTGAAGGTTGCTTGCGCCAATCGTGGTCCCTTGGGCTGATCTGCGACTGGTTATCTGAAATACACCACGTTGTCGACGACCTTGAGAAGCGCGGTCTGGTTGTTCATCGCCATGAGCATCGGGCTGGACAACACACGCGTCTTTCCAAACTGCTCCAGCAGTTTGACCGTGATCGACACACCGTTTCCAGTCGTATTGCTCAGGTAGCTGAGCGTCAGCCCGGTCGCCGGGGGCGCCACCGACGACGGTGCTGCCGCTCAACAACTGGTTTACGCCAAAGCCTGCACCGATTGCCAATTTGCTCCAGTCCACCCCCGCCTGATACTGATCGGATAGCGAAACCTCTGCGATCGTCGCTTCGATGAGCACCTGGCGTTGTGACGATGACCCGATGGTGTCCAGGTACTGTTGCACGAGCTGGTGCTGCCGCTCAGTCGCCATGACGGAGACGGTACCTGCGACTTGGTTAACGACGATGTCCTGCTTTATATCCGTGACAGCACCGGAAGACGAGGAGCCGAATACCTTGTCGAACAAGGCTGGTAGCGCTTCTGACCTGCACGCGCCACGGCCTCCGCCTGAGCCAGCCGTTCCTCCCTTGCCGTGCGCGCGGCTTCGGCCTGCGCTTGACGGTCCTCCGCGCTCTGGGCAAGTGCCCGCGTGGACTTGAGCAGACTGTGTAGGTTTTCTGAGAGGACCTCCCAGAAATTGTTCTTCGAGATGGTATTGACCGAGGTCGAGGACGTGCCCCCGCTCGCAGCAGTCAGCCTGCACCCGTACCCCCGCTAATTTGACCGCTGACCGCAATGGCGGAGGTGGTGTCCCGCGTCATGTTGACGTAGTTGACTTTGTACGTCTTGAAGTAGGGTGTATCCGGACCCACCACGATGGTCTTGCCCTCGAGGCGGTAGCGCATGTTCACCTGCTTGGACATCCGGTCGAGGATGGACGGCAGAGTCTCATCGACGGCGTTTAGGCTGACCAGCCCCTGCAGGCCGGGGTGGATGTCGATGTTTTCCTTGGTATCCCGAGCCAAGCCAGTAGGAGTTCCTTAACCGGAACTTCATGTACAACGACGCTGTATGTTGGAGTCTTTACGCGTGGCTTCGGTGGCGGCACATAGGTGCCGTTGGTGACCGGCGGCAGAATCTTATCGGCGTCCCCAGCGGGCGGCACGGATTCGTGGCTAATGTGGCCCTGCGACGGTGGGATAGTTGGCTTGTAAGCGCATCCCGCGAGCAGGAAAGTCAGCCCCATTGCCGCATGCCAAGCGCTCAGCTGCCTTGGGCTGCCGCCGGCCCGCCGCGAGCCGCTGTTCAGTGAAGCGTTCAACGTGCCTCCGGAGTAGCCAAAGCCGCGATTGTGCATTTTCGCCAAGTTGCAGGACTGGTTTCTGTTGTGTCGTTCGCGACGCGGCTGCAATCTGCGCCGCTGCCCCGCCGAGGCCTTAGCGTCCGTTCAGGACGGTTTGCCTCAGGCCGATCTCGGATCGAACGCCCTGCACCGTGCGAATGTACGGCCGGTTGGCTTTCAATTCATCTGGCAGTGCTTCGAGCGATTTGACGGCATCTGCTCGGCTGCCGAAAGCCCCGTATAAAACCGTCATGGACGGCTGTTGATTCGCAAGGGTACGGTACACAAAAACCTTTTCTAGTTCAATATATTTGGCCAGGGTTTCGAAATAGTTCCTCAAGAGTACAGGGTCGTTAGAGCCCAGCAGTTGTATGCTGAAAGTCTGCGCCCTGGGCCTCTGCCAACCAGCGCTCGGTCGCAAGCAAGCGTTGTTCCAACAGGTCACTTGGGAGGGGACGCGCTATCAGAGAGCCTGGACCGGTCCTGCTCGCCGGTCGCCGCCGCGACCGCCGGACGACGGGTACCGGGAGCGAGTAGCGAGTGGGCTCCTGCACCATCTGGGGCTCGAGCAGGGGCTACCCGGGTCCGCGGCGCTTCCGAGTCTGCCGTCATGTTTGTCGCGAACGCATCGGTGCTCGTCGTCGGCTTAGTTGCCGCGGACGGAGGCGGGTAAGGAACCTATCGAGGCTGAGTCGCTACCACGCGGACGGGCGGTTGGCTTCTGTGAGCTGAGTATAAGCGCGGTAGAGGCCTAACGACCGCAATAGCCCCGAGGAGAAACGCCACAGTGGGCGCTAACCAACGGCGCTTTGCCTGGGCGGCAGCCTTCCCGCTGAACTCGCTATCACGTACGGCGGCGCGGACATGCTTGGGCGTAACGTTATGCGTGTTGTCGGCAAAAGCGGCCAGCAGGGCTTTATCGGCTACGATATTGATGCGTCGGGTCAAGACCCTCGGTAGCCTGCGCCATGTAGCGGATAGCGGCAGGAGGAAACAGATCCGGCCCGTGGTAGCCGGCTGCCCGCAGACGAAACGAAATGTAGGCACGGACCTCTTCTGGTTTGAGGGGTCCAAGGGAGAAGCTATGAGTAATTCGCTCGCGCAGCTGGCGAATCTGCGGCTTAGCCAAATTCTCATCCAACTCGGGTTGTCCGAAGAGCACGATCTGCAGCAGCTTGTACTGCTTGGTTTCGAGATTGGACAGAAGCCGCATCTCCTCGAGAGTAGCCAACGCCATGCTCTGCGATTCCTCGACGAAGATCACAACTTGCCGACCCTCTGCATGTCGCGCGACCAGGTATTCATTCAACGCTTGCATGACCACTAGCCGCCCAGCATCGCGTCCAATCGGCAGCTGTAACTCGAAGGCGATAGCATGCATGATCTCTTCGGGTGAGACGCTCGGATTAGCGAGGTAGACCGTCTCGACCGACTTTCGGCAGTCGCGCCTGAAGCACGCGGCACAGCATGGTCTTGCCACTGCCCACTTCACCGGTGACTTTGATGATGCCCTCGCCGTGGGTAATGGCGTAGATCAAGGGCCTCGAGCACCGCGCCCCGGTTGCCGCCCTCGAAGAAGAAGTCGGTGTCGGGGGTGATCTTGAATGGTGGCTGCTTCAGTCCGAAGAAGGTGTAGTACATCGGCGGTCGGTCATTGGTCGGGCGCGTTTCGATCGGCAACGGCGCCGTAGCTCTGCATGCGGCTGTACAGCGTAGTACGGTGTATGCCGAGCAACTTGGCGGCCTGGCTCAGATTGCCGCTGGTGAGGGCCAGCGCGGCTTCGACGTAGCTGCGCTCCATTCGTTCCAGACTTTCGTCCAGGCGAAAATTTCTTGCGGTCAGAGAGCTGGCGTTTTGCGGCTTCCACCGTGCTCCGGTGATCAACAACCGGCAGTGCGTCGGCGGACACATCTTGTCCCTGCTCGGGATCGAGTTCGGCGAGCAACTGCTCGCTGTTGACGGACTCGCCTGCATACTTGGTCGTAAGCCGGATCACGATGTTGCGAAGCTCACGCACGTTGCCCGGAAACGTGTAGTCCATCCATAACTGCCCGGCGCGACTATCGAGCGTGAACCGGGCTGCTCCACTCTGCCCCGCGTAGAACTCGGCGAAATGGGCGAGCAGTCTCTGCTTGTCCTCGCCCAGGTCTCGCAGCGGTGGGCACCGTTACCGTGAAGACGCTGAGTCGGTGGTAGAGGTCAGCGCGGAACCGGGCAGCCTTGACCTCCTGACGAAGGTCGCGGTTGGTTGCGGCGATCACCCGCGCGTGGCTATGCCTGGTCTGAGTTTCGCCCACGCGCTGGTACTCTCCGTTCTCCAGCACACGCAGCAGCTTTGCCTGCAACTCCAGCGGCAGCTCGCCGATCTCGTCCAGGAATAGACTGCCATCGCGCGCGTCCTCAAAGTAGCCCGCCCGAGCTGTCCTTGCTCCGGTGAACGCGCCCTTCGCATGGCCGAATAGCGTAGCCTCCACGAGGCTAGGGCGAGATGGCGGCGCAGTTGAGTGCGAGATAAGGCTTCATGGCGCGCGGGCTTTGCCGGTGCAGCGAGAGGGCCACCAACTCCTTGCCACTACCGGACTCGCCTTCGATCAACACCGGGAAAGGCGAATCCGCGTATTGGCGAATCTGCTGCTTGAGTTTCGCGATGGCTGGTCCCAGTGCCGACGATACCGGGTTCGACTCCTTCTGCCACTCGTTCGGCGGCCGTGATCGTGCGCGCCTTTAGCAGCAGTTCCTTGAAGCGATGTGGCTCGCAGGGCTTGGCCACGAACTCAATCGCACCCAGCGCCCGTGCGTGCCGGGCGTTGTCTTCGTCGTTCTGGCCCGACAAGCACCAGGATCTTGATGTCCGGCGACAACGCCAGCAGTTCGTTGATCAGCCGGAAGCCCTCGTCTGGGCGATGCGGTGTCGGGCGGCAGTCCTAAATCCACGAGCGCCAGCTCGGGCGGAGTTTCGAGTTGGCGCAACACGCTCTTCGCCTGAGCGCGCGACTCGGCCACGTGACACGCTGAAGTCTCGGCCGAGCACGAAATCCAGCGTGTCCGTGATCAACGGATCGTCGTCGACGATGAGAAGGTCGGGCTTGATCGGGGCGGCAGTGTCCACGTCGTGTGGTCGCGGCTCACTGAGGGCAGCAGAACATTTTGCCAGATCGCCCGATGCGCTCCTAGGAGACTCGACCGCCTACGCGGCCGCCGCACGGTCCTCGATGCAGGCGAGAAAAGCCTGCTCCAGACTCGCCGCCGAGTGCAATTACGTAGCTCGTCAGGAGTCCCGGCGAAGCGCAGTTCTCCGCGATGGATCACTGCCATCTGGTCGCACAGCTCGTCCACGTCGGCCAGCGCGTGCGACGTGAAGAAGATGGTCTTACCCTCATTGCGCGTGGCCCTGAGCTGCTCTTTCAGCAGTGCGCGCGCCTTTGGATCCAGGCCGCTGGTGGGTTCGTCGAGGATGTAGAGATCCTTGCCGCTGAGCAGGCACGCGGCCAATCCCAGTTTCTGCGTCATGCCTTTGGAGAACGCGCGCACCGGCTTCGCCAGCGCGGACAAGTCTAAGTCCAGGGCGAGGAACATCCGTTCGGCATCTACGTCTCGGTACACCACTTCCTGCAACTGGAGCATGTAGCGCAGGAAATCCTTCCCCGTGAGGTAGAAGGGCGGGTTGAAGCGCTCCGGCAGGAACGCGAGGCGACTGCGCGAGCGGGTTAACCGGTTCGACACGCCGAAAATCTCGACTTGGCCATTGTCCGGTTCGGAAAAGTTCGAGCAAGCACTTGATCAAGGTGGTCTTGCCGGCACCGTTCATCCCGACCAAACCGAAGGTCTGGCCCGCCCCGACGGCGAGCGAAAAGTCGTTGAGCGCTAGCGCGGAGCCGTAGCGCTTGCTTAGAGTGCGCACAGTTGAGAGCCAGGACAGGATCGGGCGACGTCATCATGACCGTGTGATTGGGTCGTTGGCAGAGTGTCGAAAACTCGCGGCGCGAGCATTCGCGGCTTTGCAAGGCGTTGCGCACTGTGCCATATAGCTCGGGCGTAAGTCGGTATGCAGGCGCAGTAAGGCCAGACCATTTGCGGTCCGTTCTCGATCACCTGCCGAGGTCGGCCACAGTGCGGCAACCCCAGCAAGATACAAGCCAACGCGCGATTTCGCAACCGGCATTTGAAACCGAGGTACAATCCGCCGCTTCCCGGCCAGATCCTCCTGTGAGCGCAGACGATCTCGTAGAACTTCGCGAAGTCGAGTTTGGGTACGACGCCCGTCCCGTGCTGACCGGTATCGACATGGCGGTCCCGCGGGGCAAGGTGGTGGCCATCATGGGCCTGAGCGGATCGGGCAAGACCACCATCCTGCGACTGATCGGCGGGCAGGTGAAGCCCAGCGGCGGGACCATAACGGTGGACGGCCAGCGTATCCACGAACTGTCGCACCGCGAATTGTATGCGTTGCGCCGGCGAATGGGGATGTTGTTCCAGTTCGGCGCGTTGTTCACTGACTATTCGGTGTTCGAGAACGTGGCATTCCCGCTTCGTGAGCACACGCGCCTGCCGGAGCCCCTGATCCGCGATCTGGTGATGATGAAGTTGAACGCCGTGGGTCTGCGCGGTGCGGCCGAGCTTAAGCCGGAGGCGCTCTCGGGGGGCATGGCGCGGCGCGTGGCACTGGCACGCGCCATCGCCCTGGACCCGATGCTCATCATGTACGACGAACCGTTCACGGGACTCGATCCGATTTCCACCGGGGTTATCGCCAATCTGATCCGTCGGCTCAACGATGCGCTGGGTGCGACTTCCATTGTCGTTACGCACGACGTAGAGGCGTCGTTCAAGATCGTCGACTACGTCTATTTCGTGTCGGCTGGGAGGGTCGTTGCCGAAGGCACGCCCGCTTCGCTATCCCGTTCGACGGAGCCGTTCGTGCAGCAGTTCGTTCGCGGAGAAACCGACGGGCCCGTGCCGTTCCACTACCCCGCGCAAAACTATGCCGACGACCTCGGCGTGGAGCGCCACCCATGATCGGTGCGTTCGATCGCGGATTTCGACACGTTGGCCACATGGTGGTCGACGGCGTATGGAAACTCGGTGTCGCTACCCGCTTCTCCTGGTTCGTGGTGAGCCGCTCGGGAGAGTGTGTTCGTCGGGTGCAGCTGCTCCTGAACGAGATCTATTTCAGCGGCACGCTGTCGCTGATCATCATCATCGTCTCCGGGCTGTTCGTCGGGTTGGTGCTGGGGCTGCAAGGATACGAGACGCTCAAGAGGTACGGCTCGGCCGAAGCGCTGGGAACGCTCGTCGCGTTGGCATTGGTGCGCGAGTTGGGGCCGGTAGTGGCGGCGCTGTTGTTCGCCAGCCGTGCCGGATCTGCGATCACCGCCAAGATCGGGATCATGAAAGCCACGGAGCAACTATCGGCCATGGAGATGATGGCCGTCGACCCGTTCGCACGCGTCCTATCTCCTATCTTCTGGGGCGGTGTGATATCGATGCCGCTGCTGGCGGCCATATTCAGCGCGGTGGGCGTGTTCGGGGGCTACCTCATCGGCGTGGTCATCATCGGCGTGGACTCGGGCGCCTTCTGGTCTCAGATGCAGGCCAACGTCGACCTGCAAGAGGATATTCTCAATGGCTTGATAAAGAGCGTGGTGTTTGGCGTGGCAGTCACCCTGATCGCATTGTTCGAAGGCTACGACGCACCGCCCACAGCCGAGGGTGTGTCCTACGCCGTCACGCGCACAGTGGTGACCTCTGCGCTAGCAGTATTGGCGCTGGACTTTGTCCTTACCTCTTTCATGTTCACCGGGGTTTGACCATGAAGCGCACGACAGTGGATCTTTGGGTGGGGGTGTTCGTCACCGCAGGCCTCGTGGCTCTGCTTACGCTCGCCCTCAAGGTCGGCAACGCCAGCACCGTGTCTGCATCGGATGGCTATACCGTATTCGGCCAATTCGAGAACATCGGCGGCCTCAAGTCGCGGGCCCCGGTGAAGAGCGCCGGTGTGGTCGTAGGGCGCGTGGGAGGGATTTCCTTCGACGATCAGAAGTTCTCAGCCAGAGTGACGATCCGCATCGACAAGCGCTACAAGTTCCCCAAGGACACGTCGGCGTCGATCTTGACTTCGGGCCTGCTCGGAGAGCAGTACATCGGACTCGATGCGGGCGCTGACAGCACTAATCTGAACGAAGGTGACGAGATCAAGATCACGCAATCAGCGGTGGTGTTGGAGAAGCTGATCGGACAGTTCCTCTATGGCAAGGCGGCCGAGGGAGGAACGAAGAAATGACCTCCCGCGCAGCACGCCGGATGGTGATGCGAGGGCGATCCAACCATAACGACGTGATGAGGTGACAGCATGGAGGTTTTGCGCAATTTCACTGCCCGACTACGACGGTGGTGGGTGGGCGGCCTGGTTGTTGCGCTGGTGCTCGGCGCGAACGACACGGCGCTGGCTCAGACAGCGCCGGATAAGCTGGTCAAATCGGTCGCCGACGATGTGCTCGCCGGCCTGCGACAGGATCCGGACCTGAGGGCGGGCAGCCAGGCCAAATTCGCCGAATTGCTGGAGCAGAAGGTGGCGCCGCATTTCGACTTCGAACGCATGGCCCGGCTTGCCGTTGGTCGCGGCTGGCGTCAAGCCACGCCCGAGCAACAGAAGGCGTTGGTAGAGCAGTTCCGGTCCTTGCTGATACGTTCCTACAGCAGCGCCTACACCGCGTACAAGGACATCGCCATCGACGTGAAGCCGGTCCGGATGCAGCCCACCGACAACGATGTTCAGGTCCGCACGGAGATCAAGGTACCCAACGGTGGGCAGCCGATCAGCGTCGACTACAGCATGTATAAGGCCGGATCGGACTGGAAGATCTACGACGTAACGGTGGAGGGGGTGAGCTTAGTTACCACCTACCGTAGCACCTTCGCGGAAGAGATCCGCCAGAGCGGCGTCGACGGACTCATCAAGTCCTTGCAGGAAAAGAATAGCCCGCCCGCTCTCGGGACGAAGCGGCAACCGTAGCGTCGTGACCACTGCCAGCATCGAGTTCTCCGACGGCGCTTGCGGGTGCGCGGCCCACTCACTCTGACCACTGTTGAGCCTATATTGAGGGACGCCAGCCGGCTCGTGGATGGTCCCGAAATCAGCGTTGACTTGTCTGCCGTTACCGAGGCCGATTCGTCAGCGGTCGGGCTGCTCTTGGCCTGGGTCCGTGAGGCCGGCCGCCAGCGGGCGTCGGGTGCGCTTCGAAAATCTGCCCCCGAATCTGAAATCGCTCATCTCCCTCTACGACGTCGGGGAATTCATCCCGGGCGCATGAATTGACCCACCGCGGTTAGAGCGCTAGCCGGCTATGCCTGCCGCAATTGAAGTTCAGCAGGTCCATAAGCGCTTCGCCGCCGTGCGCGCCCTGGACGGGATCAGCCTGGAGATCGAAGAAGGCGAGTTCTTCGGTTTGCTTGGACCAAACGGGGCAGGCAAGACCACCTTGATCAGCATCCTGGCCGGTTTGGCGCGGGCCGACTCTGGCCAGCTTCGCGTCATGGGCTACGACGTGGTCGCGCAGTACCATCGTGCGCGACGGCTCATCGGCGTCGTTCCGCAGGAGTTGGTCTTCGATCCTTTCTTTACCGTCCGCGAGACCCTGCGCATACAGTCAGGCTACTTCGGTCTGCGCGAAAACGACGCTTGGATCGACGAGATCATCGAGCGACTGGATCTGACCGAGAAGGCTCACGCCAACATGCGGCAGCTCTCGGGTGGAATGAAGCGACGCGTACTTGTGGCTCAGGCGCTGGTGCACAAGCCGCCGGTGATCATTCTCGACGAGCCAACGGCGGGGTGGACGTGGAGCTGCGCCAGGGATTGTGGCGTTTCATTCGCGAGCTCAACCAAGCCGGGCACACGGTGGTCTTGACCACTCACTACCTCGAAGAGGCCGAGGCCCTCTGCAGTCGGATCGCCATGCTCAAGCAGGGACTCATTGTGGCGCTGGACACGACGCGCAATCTGCTGCGCGGGGTAACCGGCGTGCGGCTGCGCCTGCGTCTTTCGCCCGACCGCCTGCCGCCTTCCTGGGTCGCTCGAGTCGTCGCCGTCGAGGGTAGCAGTCGGATCCTGGCGCTCGACGACTACGCGCAGATCGAAAATGTCTTGTCGGATCTGCGCAAGGAGTGCATCGAAGTGCAGGAGCTCGAGGTGCTGCAGGTCGATCTCGAAGACGTATTCGTGCAGATGATGCGGAGGCACTGATGTCGGGCTTTCGAACGCTGCTTGTACAAGGAGCTGTTGAGGTTCTGGAAGGTGAGCTTTCAGACCATCGCTGCGCCGATCCTCAGTGCACTGCTGTATCTGCTGATCTTTTCGCACGCTTTGGAGTCTCGCGTCCAGGTGTTCTCTGGCGTTGCCTATACTGCCTTCCTGGTCCCGGGACTGGCCATGATGTCGCTGCTGCAAAACGCGTTCGCCAACAGTTCCTCGAGCCTGATCCAGTCAAAGATCACCGGCAATATCATCTTCGTCTTGCTCACGCCCCTGTCCGCCCTTGAGATCCTCCTGGCATACGTCCTGGCCGCTGTAGTGCGCGGAGTGGTGGTCGGGTTCGGCGTACTTCTCGTGACCGCGGGTTTCGCTCACGTCCCCCTGCAGCATCCGCTGTGGGCGCTGGCGTTTGCAATCCTGGGGGGCGGGATCATGGCGGCCTTAGGGGTGATCGCCGGGATCTGGGCGGATAAGTTCGATCAGCTTGCAGCCTTTCAAAATTTCATCATCATTCCACTTACCTTTCTGGCCGGGGTGTTCTACTCGGTCCATTCACTGCCGCCCTTCTGGCAGGGCGCGTCGCATTTGAACCCGTTCTTCTACATGGTGGATGGGTTTCGCTACGGCTTCTTCGGGGTAGGCGACGTGGCTCCCCATATCAGTTTGGCCGTGGTGGCCGGATGTCTTGTTGTCTTGTCATCGCTAGCCCTGCGACTGCTGCACACCGGCTACAAGCTGCGTTACTGACCAGCTGGATACAATATTGCTTTTCGACCTAGCGGGAGGGATATCTTGGTTGCACCGGAAGACGTGAAACGCTACATCGCGGAGAACCTCGACTGTGAGCACCTGGAGGTCAGCGGTGACGGACATCACTTCGAAGCCGTAATCGTCAGCCAAGCCTTTCGCGGCAAATCGCGGGTGCAGCAGCATCAACTGGTGTACCAGGCCCTGGGCGAACGCATGCGCGAAGAGATCCACGCCCTGTCCATGCAGACATTGACCCCCGAGGATTGGGCCGGACGGCGCTGATGGAGAAGCTGGTAATCCAAGGCGGCGTACCCCTGTCGGGGGAGGTCCGCATTTCCGGCGCCAAGAATGCGGCACTGCCTATCTTGTGTGCGGGCATCCTGACCGCCGATCCTCTGCATGTGGAGAACGTTCCGCATTTGCGCGACGTGGCGACTACTCTGTCGCTCCTGGCGCAGATGGGCGTCGAGGTCTCGCTCGACGAGAAGGGGGTGGTCAGTCTGACCGCTGCCCGAGCTCAGCAATCGAGTGGCGCCTTACGAATTGGTCAAGACCATGCGCGCCTCGATCCTGGTCCTGGGCCCTCTCTTGGCGCGCTTTGGTGAGGCGCGCGTCTCGCTGCCGGGTGGTTGCGCCATCGGTCTGCGTCCAGTTGACCAGCACATCAAGGGCTTGCAAGCCATGGGTGCGCAGATCGATATCGAGCAGGGTTACATTCACGCCAAGGCGCAACGCTTGAAGGGTGCGCGGATCGTGATGGACCTGGTGACCGTGACCGGCACCGAAAACCTCTTGATGGCAGCCGCCCTGGCCGAGGGGACGACTGTGATCGAGAACGCTGCGCGTGAGCCCGAGGTCGTCGACTTGGCCAACTGTCTCGTCGCGATGGGGGCCAACGTTTCGGGGCAAGGCACCGACGTGATCACCATTGGGGGTGTTCCCCGCCTGCATGGCGCGACATATCGGGTCATGCCCGACCGCATCGAAACCGGAACTTTTCTGGTGGCTGCAGCCGCGACGGGAGGGGAGATCCGGCTCAAGGACACACGTCCTGACATGCTGGATTCGGTGCTGAGCAAGCTGATTGAGACGGGTGCAGCAGTCGACAGCGGCCCCGACTGGTTGCGCCTGCGAACCAATGGGCACGTCGAGGCCGTGAACATTCGCACCGCACCTTACCCCGCTTTCCCAACCGACATGCAGGCGCAGTTCATGGCGCTAAACGCAGTCGCGCAGGGAACGTCGATCATAACCGAGACCGTGTTTGAGAATCGCTTCATGCACGTTCAGGAGCTGCGGCGCCTGGGTGCCGATATCGAGGTTGAAGGCAACACCGCGGTGGTGCGCGGCGTGCGGGCGTTGGGCGGCGCGAATGTCATGGCCACCGACCTGCGCGCCTCCGCCTGTCTGGTGCTCGCGGGTCTGGTCGCGAGCGGGCAGACCGTCGTCGACCGTGTCTATCATCTCGACCGTGGCTATGAGTGCATCGAGGAAAAGCTCAGCCAGCTGGGCGCCCGGATACGGCGCGCCCGGTGACGGCGTCGCGACGCTGCCGCCCAGTGCTGAGGTTTTCGCGCACGCGACAGAGCTTCTCGCCGTCTGAGGCGCGGCTTGAGCGCGTCGTGGCGGTCGCTGTTCAGGCGATCCTGATCCCCAGCCGGCGGTTCGAGGTATCGCTGCGCTCTAGAGTAGAATCGACGCTTTAAAGTGCTCACCGACCGTGGACCGCATCACCATTGCCCTTTCGAAAGGGCGGATCTTCAGCGAGACCCTACCGCTGCTTGCATCGGCTGGGATCTACCCGGACGAAGACCCCGAGACCTCGCGCCGTCTGATCCTGGGCACCAGCCGCGAAGACGTAAGTATCATCATCGTGCGCGCCGTCCGATGTTCCGACCTACGTTCGCTATGGTGCGGCTGATTTGGGGATCGCCGGCAAGGATACTTTGCACGAGCAGGGCGTCGAGGGTTTGTACCAGCCGCTCGACTTGCAGGTCGCCAAGTGCCGGATGATGGTCGCCGTGCCGGACGGTTTCGACTACGCGCTGGCCGTGCGCCAGGGCGCTCGACTGCGGGTAGCCAGCAAATACCTGAAGACTGCCCGCGAGCACTTTGCCGCCAAGGGCGTGCATGTCGACCTGATCAAGCTTTACGGCTCCATGGAGCTGGCGCCGCTGGTCGGGTCTGGCGGACGCCATCGTCGACCTCGTCAGCACTGGAAATACTCTGCGCGCCAATAATCTGGTCGCGGTGGAGGAAATCATGCCGGTCAGCGCGCGGCTCATCGTCAATCAAGCGGCGCTCAAGCTCAAGGACAACCTCTTACAGCCCCTTCTGGATGCATTCGCCCGGGCAGTGCAGCGGCGCGCAGCACATGTTGCGGCTTAATCGACTCGATACCGGCAGCGCCGATTTCGAATCGGAGCTCGGTCGGTTGCTGGCTTTCGAGAACACCCAGGACGAGCGCGTCGAGGACACAGTGACGGCCATCCTGGCGGATGTGAAGCGGCGCGGCGACGCCGCGGTGCTGGAATATACCCGTCGTTTCGACCGGGTCGAGGTGGGACACATGTCTGCGTTGCGCTGCCGAAGGCAGAGCTCGAGCGCGCCTTCGCTGCAGCTGCCTGTTGCGCAGCGTGAAGCTCTCGTCATCGCCGCGGGACGCATCCGCGCCTATCACGAGCACCAGATCACACCTGTCGTGGAGCTTCACGGAGCTCGACGGTACGCGGCTGGGACAGCAGGTGACCCCGCTGGACCGTGTCGGCATCTACGTTCCGGGCGGCAAGGCCGCGTATCCGTCGACCGTCCTCATGAACGCGATGCCGGCGCGCGTCGCGGGCGTGGGTGAGATCGTGATGGTCGTACCCACCCCTGATGGTGAAAAGAGCGACTTGGTCCTTGCGGCCGCTGCGCTCTGTGGCGTCGAGCATGTGTTCACGATCGGCGGTGCGCAAGCGGTGGCCGCGCTGGCCTACGGCACTGAGTCGATTGCGGCGGTAGACAAGATCGTCGGCCCGGGCAATGCCTACGTCGCAGCGGCCAAGCGTCGTGTGTTCGGAGTGGTTGGCATCGACATGCTGGCCGGCCCGTCGGAGATCCTGGTTGTGTGCGACGGTCGTACCAATCCGGACTGGATCGCGATGGACCTGTTCTCACAAGCCGAGCACGACGAAATGGCGCAGGCCATCCTGCTTATGTCCGGACGCGGGGTTCATCGAGGCTGTTGCGGAGAGCATTCAGCGTCAACTCGGCGAAATGCCGCGCAGGGATGTGATCGAGGCCTCCTTGTCGGCGCGTGGCGCTCTGATCAAGGTCAAGGACCTGAAGAGGCGTGCCAGATCGCGAACCGAATCGCGCCCGAACACTTGGAGCTTTGCGTCGAGGACGCCGAAGCCTGGTTGCCGCAAGATCCGTCACGCGGGTGCCGTGTTCGTCGGGGAGTACTCCTCGGAGGCGCTCGGCGATTACTGCGCGGGACCGAACCATGTCTTGCCCACAGCCCGCACGGCACGTTTCTCCTCACCGTTGGGCGTTTACGACTTCCAGAAACGTACCAACGTCATCCAGGTGTCGCGCGCGGGCGCTCGCAAGCTGGGCCCCATTGCAGCCGAGCTAGCCACAGGCGAAGGCTTGCCGGCCCACGCGCGCTGCTGCGCGTTATCGCCTGCATGGATAAGACGCCGAGATCCGTCATTCGCGACGAGATCCGCTCGATCGCGGCCTACCATGTCCCGGACAGCCGGGGCCTGATCAAGCTGGACGCCATGGAGAATCCCTTCGGGCTGCCGGCAGAGCTGCGCGCGCGGATTGCCGAGCTGGCTTCCGAGGCGAGCTTGAATCGCTACCCCGACCCGGGGGCTGCGAGGCTCAAGGCACAGCTGCGCGAGGTCATGGCCATTCCCGATGGGATGGACCTCCTGCTAGGCAACGGCTCGGATGAGCTGATCCAAATCCTGGCACTGGCGGTGAACCGCCCCGCCGCAGTGTTGCTCGGGTGTAGAACCTTCCTTCGTCATGTTCCGCATGGTCGCTGCTTGCACGGGCATCCGCTACGTCGGCGTTCCGCTGACGCCGGAGTTCGGCCTGGATGTTCAGCGGCTGCAGGCTGCCATGCGCGAGCACCAGCCCGCCCTCACCTTCATTGCTTACCCCAACAATCCGACCGGTAACCTCTTCGATGCCGACGCGATCCGCGTGCTGATCGAAGCCTCCCCCGGTTTGGTCGTGGTGGATGAGGCCTATCACGCTTTCGCGGGTCGCAGCTTTCTCCCCGAGTTGGCGCGCTATTCGAATTTGCTTGTCATGCGGACGTTGTCCAAGCTCGGCTTGGCAGGCCTACGTCTGGGTATGCTCATCGGAAGACCGGAGTGGCTATCGGAGCTTGATAAGCTGCGCCTGCCCTATAATGTGAACGTGCTGACGCAACAGATTGCGGCCTGCGTGCTGCAGCGGCCGGATATTCTCGATGCGCAGGCGGCCTCGATCCGCGATGCGCGCGCTCGACTGCTGGCGGGGCTACAATCACTGCCGGGGGTGCGAGCCTTTCCGAGCTGATGCGAATTTCATATTGTTTCGCGTGACCGAGGGCCGATGCGGTGTTCGCGGGCCTGAAGACCCGCGGTGTCCTGATCAAGAATCTGAGCGGGTCCCACCCGAGTCTGACCGACTGCCTGCGAGTGACCGTGGGTACAGCCGAGGAGAACGAACGATTTCTCAGCGCCCTGCAGCAAAGCCTGCTTCAGGCCGCGTAACCTCCGCTTCGACGATGCGCCAGGCTCAGGTCACCCGCAACACGCTGGAAACCCAGATCACCGTCAAGCTCGATCTCGACGGCACGGGCAAGGCCGTGCTGTCTACCGGCATCGGCTTCTTCGATCACATGCTGGATCAAGTCGCGCGCCACGCCGTGCTCGACTTGGAGATCATGGCCCAAGGGGATCTGCACATCGACGCTCACCACACCGTCGAGGATGTCGGCATCACCCTGGGGCAGGCCTTCGCCCGCGCCGTGGGAGACAAGAAGGGGCTTCGCCGCTACGGGCACGCCTACGTTCCCCTTGGACGAGGCGCTGTCGCGGGTGGTGGTAGACCTGTCCGGGTCGGCCGGGCCTGGAATTCAACGTCAAGTTCACGCGCGGACTGATCGGTGAGTTCGACGTGGACCTGATTCACGAGTTCTTTCAGGGCTTCGTCAACCATGCGCAAGTGACGTTGCACGTGGACAATCTCAAAGGTAGCAACGCGCATCATCAGGCAGAGACCGCGTTCAAGGCCTTTGGGCGCGCGCTGCGCATCGCGGCTGAACCGGACCCGCGCATGGCGGGCATGCTGCCATCCACCAAGGGCACCTTGTGAACTCGGTCGCAGTCTGCTGGTGGCTCGCTTCGGTCTCTACGGCGCGTTCGACCGAACGGAGCAAGGATGATCGACGTAGCCGTTATCGACTATGGAATGGGCAACCTGCGCTCCGTCTCCAAGGCCTTAGAGCGCGTTGCGCCAGACCTCAAGGTCGTGGTTACCAGTGATCCGGACGAAGTGCGTAGAGCGCGCCGAGTCGTATTTCCGGGCCAGGGGGCCATGCCGGATTGCATGCGCGAGCTCGACGCCAGGGGCCTGCGCCCCGCCGTGCTCGAAGCGGCGCGCGGCAAGCCGTTCCTCGGCATCTGTATTGGGCTCCAGATGCTGTTCGACGTAAGCGAGGAGGGAAATGTGCCGGGTCTAGGCCTGCTCGGCGGCCGAGTAGTTCGCTTCCCATCACGAGTCGATGGTCGGAGCTGATGGGAGTAAGCTGAAGGTCCCGCACATGGGGTGGAACGAAGTACAGCAGACCACTGGAGCATCCGCTGTGGCGCGGTATCGCCCAGGGTAGCCGGTTCTACTTCGTGCACAGCTACTATCCCGTACCGTCGGGACCGTTCGCTCATCGCCGGCTACAGCTTGTATCGTTTTCCTTTTACCTGTGCCGTAGCCAGGGGTAATTTGTTCGCCGTACAGTTTCACCCGGAAAAAAGCCAGGACGCCGGCCTTAGGCTGCTGCAGCAACTTTGTAGAGTGGGACGGTCGTTTGGCCTCCTCTCCTCGTGTGCTGGAGATGCCGCTGGTCGCCGAGTGAGCGCGGGTGGGCTTTTTTCCGATAAAGCGTCTGTTGTATGATGGAAAGGCATGAGGCCAAGAGCCCGAGCCCCGCGCCGTCCAGCCTGACCCGTCTGCGGATACCCGCATCCTTCCGTGCTGCTGCATGCTGCTCATTCCGGCTATTGACCTGAAAGATGGGCATTGCGTGCGCCTGAAACAGGGCGTCATGGAGAAGGCTACGGTCTTCTCCGAGGATCCGGGCGCGATGGCCCGGCATTGGATCGAACAGGGCGCGCGCCGGCTCCATCTGGTCGACCTCAATGGTGCGTTCGCTGGCAAGCCGAGAAACGAGGAAGCGATCAAAGCCATCGTCCAAGCGCTCGGCGACGCCATCCCGGTGCAGCTGGGTGGCGGCATCCGTGACCTGGACACGATCGAGCGCTACCTCGACGACGGCATCAGCTACGTCATCGTCGGCACCGCTGCCGTCAAGACGCCTGGCTTTCTGCACGACGCGTGTTACGCGTTTCCGGGTCACGTGATGGTCGCGCTGGACGCCAGGGATGGGAAGGTCGCCGTGGACGGGTGGTCCAAAATGACCGGTCACGACGTGGTCGATCTCGCCAAGAAGTTCCAAGACTACGGTGTCGAAGCGATTATCCACACCGACATCGGCCGCGATGGAATGCTTACGGGAGTCAACGTGGACGCCACCGTCGGCTTGGCGCGCGTTCTATCGGTTCCGGTCATCGCGAGCGGTGGCATCTCCAACCTCGAGGACGTCAAGGCTTTATGCGCTGTGGAGCAGGAAGGGATCGTGGGCGCTATCACGGGGCGTGCGATCTACGAGGGGATCCTCAACTTCGCGGAAGCGCAGAAGCTTGCAGACCAGCTAGCCGGCAAGGACGCGACGCCGTCCTAGTCGGCCGACTGGCCCCTCGTTGCCGCCAATCGGGCACATCAGTTAGTCACCTCCCTCACTGACGGTCTATTCTCCAGCGCTCACAGAGCACGAGTGACGCTCGCATGGGTCTCGCAAAGCGGATCATCCCCTGCCTGGACGTGACCAGCGGCCGGGTGGTCAAGGGCGTCAATTTCGTCGGGCTGCGCGATGCCGGCGACCCGGTAGAGATCGCACGCCGGTATGACGAGCAAGGCGCCGATGAGTTGTGCTTTCTCGACATCACCGCCAGCTCGGACGAGCGCGGACTGATCTTGGGTATCGTCGAAGGGGTTGCCGCGCAGGTGTTTATCCCGCTCACCGTTGGCGGTGGAGTGCGCTCGGTAGCCGACGTAAGAGACCTCCTCAACGCTGGGGCCGACAAGGTAAGCATCAACACCGCCGCGGTCCTTCAACCCGGGTTGGTGGCTGAGGCCAGTGGCAAGGTGGGCTCGCAGTGCATCGTCGTCGCGATCGATGCCAAGCGCGTGCCCGACTCGGACTTTCCGCGCTGGCAGGTGTTCACTCACGGAGGTCGCCGCCCGGCGGGGTTGGACGCGCTAGACTGGGGCCGACGAGCGCAGGAGCTTGGCGCTGGCGAGATTCTGCTGACTAGCATGGACCGGGACGGGACGCGCCACGGCTTTGACCTGGAGCTAACCCGCGCGTTCTCCGATGCGCTGGAGATCCCGGTCATTGCCAGCGGCGGCGTGGGCAACCTAGACCACCTAGTGGAGGGAGTGACCGTGGGCCGCGCAGACGCGGTTCTGGCGGCGAGCATCTTCCACTATGGCGAATACACGGTGCGCCAAGCCAAAGAGCACATGGCCGCGCGCGGAATCGAGGTGCGCGCATGAGCCAGGGAGCAGGGCCCCCGCGCTACGCGGGATGCGACCAGGGCGAGTGCGCCAGACGCCGACGCGCTGTGCGAGGTGATGCTGCGTCGACTGAAGAGGCGGCCGCATGAGCCGAGCAGGGGCCGGCATACTCGGAGGGCCCTGTGAACTGAGGCGCGCGTCGCGGGGCGCCTGGTGAGCCTTGCTGACGCTGCGCTGCGATGCGAAGAGCGAGGCGGCTCGCCAGTACTGCCAACCCCCGACGCAATTTGGTCCAACCACTGGAAGAGAAGCGCCACAATGAGCACGGAGCAGGAAGAAGTGGGGGATTGGCTGGACGAAATCGCTTGGTCCGCCGAGGGTTTGGTGTCGACGGTCGTACAAGACGCTGTAACGCACCGGGTCCTGATGTCCGCGTGGATGAACCGCGAGGCTGTATCGCTCACAGTGAAGAGTGGCGAAGCGCACTATTGGTCGCGCTCGCGCCAGCGCCTATGGCGCAAAGGGGAGGAATCTGGCCACGTGCAGAAAGTCAAAGAGCTGCGGCTGGATTGCGACGGCGACGTGATCTTGCTCAGCGTCGAGCAGCGAGGAGGTATCGCCTGCCACACCGGTCGCGAGAGTTGTTTCTTCCGCCGCTACGAGAGCGGCCGTTGGGTGGTGACCGATCCAGTCCTGAAGCCCGCGGACGAGATTTACCCTAAAAGACGCTAGCGTGTCTGGAGACGCCGAGATGATCGATACATCCATCCTCAACCGC
The DNA here is from genome assembly GCA_963747025.1 of uncultured beta proteobacterium. Lineage (GTDB taxonomy): Bacteria > Pseudomonadota > Gammaproteobacteria > Burkholderiales > SHXO01 > SHXO01. Next base: position 110,229 of record CAVVDJ010000007.1, on the reverse strand, counting down.
CTGGCCCAGACGATTGAGTCTCGCAAGGGCGCCGATCCTGGTTCCTCCTACGTCGCGCAGTTGCTGGCCAAGGGCAACGACGCGATCCTCAAGAAGCTCGCGGAGGAGGGGGCGGAGACTCTCCTGGCGGCGAAGGACGGTGATAAACTGCAAATCGTGCGGGAAACCGCCGACCTGTGGTTTCACAGCTTGGTCTTGTTGAGCTTTCACGGGCTGGGACCCGACGATGTGCTGGCCGAGTTGCGCCGGCGCGAAGGGATCTCCGGGATCGACGAGAAAGCTTCCCGGCGGGGCTAGCCCAGACCAGGAGCGGTTCGATATTACCCTAGCGTCAGTTGATCTGGACCGAGCCACCCCGTCGGCGGGGACCAAGTCTCTCTCCGCAAATAGCACAGAGCCGTATGCAAGACGCGAACTGCATTTTCTGTCGGGTTGTTCGGGGAGAAATCCCCTCGCGGAAGGTATACGAGGACGAGGAAGTGCTGGCCTTCCACGACATCAACCCCTCTGGCGCCGGTTCACTTTCTGATCATCCCGAAGGCGCACATCGCGTCGATGATGGAGCTGGAGGAGGGGCATCGGGACTTGTTCGGCGACATCATGGTGCTCGCGCCCAAGTTGGCGCGCGAGCAAGGCGCTGAGGATGGGTTCCGCCTGATCATCAATACCGGGCGGGTGGGCAGGCAGGAAGTTCAGCATGTCCACTTACACATCATCGGCGGCGGGGAGCCGCTCGGGTCCATGCTGCCGCGCCCCAAAGGACACCTGAAGCGCTAGAGATTCACTAGAGCGAAGAGGAGCGATAGATGGGCTCATTTAGCATTTGGCACTGGCTTATCGTACTGGTGGTTGTGGTGCTGATCTTCGGGACCAAGAAGCTGCGCAATCTGGGCACCGACCTGGGCGGCGCGGTAAAAGGGTTCAAGGACGGGATGAAGACCGAGGAGGAGAAAGCGCAACCGCCGGTTGCTGCCAAGCTCGAGCACCCCGGTTCTGGGCAAACGATCGAGGGGGAAGTCAAGGACAAGACCCATTCTGTAAGTATGGCCTGCCCGGCAAAGATAAAGCGCCGACATGTTCGATCTCGATTTCTCCAAGCTCATTCTTATTGGCGTCGTGGCCCTGATCGTGATCGGCCCCGAGCGCCTGCCACGGGTGGCACGCACCGCTGGCCATCTGCTCGGCCGATTCCAGCGCTATGTGGCGGAGGTGAAGTCCGATATCAGCCGCGAGATGGAACTCGCCGAGCTCAAGAAGCTGCAGACGTCGGTCGAGGACGCGGCGCGCTCGATCGAGCACAGCGTGAAGACCGGGATGGAGGATGCACAGAAGGAGTTTCGCGACGTCCAGACCACTCTTGAGGACACCGGAGCCGAACTCAAGAAGACCGAGGATGCGCTGAAACAAGCCGTTTCCGGTGTGCAGTTGCCGCACATGGGTACGGCAGTTGCGGCTGGCCCAGACCAGCCGGCACAGTTGGCGGGTGCGACAGCGTCAGCGGACGCCCCATCGCCGCTGGTCTCAGCGACGGACAACGCCGGGAGCGCGTCGGGCATGTCCGCGACAGAACCTCTCACGCCGGCGCCCCAGGGCGTGCAGCGGGCTGAGGGCGACGACGCGTCGCCGCAAATGGAATTGGTGCTAGATCCTGCCCGCGAGCCTGTCACCCGCAAACAGGCCTAGCCCCCAAGGCCTATGCGCTCGACCCCGGTCCTGGTGGTCCCTTCCCTACGTGTGAAACCGTGAGCGAGAGCGAGCAGGGCCAAGAAAGTTTCCTGTCCCATCTGGTTGAGCTGCGCAATCGCTTGGTTTGGTCGCTGATTGCGGTGGTCGTAGTGTTCGTTTGCCTGGTACCCTGGGCCAAGGACATCTACCACCTGCTCTCAGAGCCGATGCTCGCACAGCTGCCCAAGGGCGGGCGGATGATCGCGACCGAGATCACCTCACCCTTTTTCATACCGTTCAAGGTTACGTTTCTCGCGGCGGTAGTGATTTCGCTGCCCGTTCTGCTCTACCAGACATGGGCGTTCGTGGCGCCCGGGTTGTACGCGCACGAGAAGCGGCTGGTTGCTCCCCTGGTGATTGCCAGCACGTTACTGTTCATCTGTGGGATGGCGTTCGCTTACTTCCTGGTCTTCCCGACTGTGTTTCGCGTCATGCAGGCCTTTACCCCCGCCGGCGTGGAATGGATGCCCGATATCGGCACCTACCTGAGCTTCGTGACCAACATGTTTCTGGCTTTTGGGGTCACCTTCGAAGTCCCGATCGTCGTGATTCTGCTGGTGAGAATGGGCGTGGTCTCGGTGCAAAAGCTGAGGGAGATCCGACCTTACGTGATCGTTTGCGCATTCATTGTCGCGGCTGTCGTCACCCCGCCGGACGTTACCTCGCAAGTCCTTCTGGCGCTGCCTCTGTGCCTGCTCTACGAAGTGGGTCTTGTGGTGGCGTCACTGATGGCCCGGCAGAGCAGTGCGAAAGCGGACACAGAGCTACAGAAAGAGTAAGTGTGCGCCGCTCTAGTAGTCGGCAGTCCTACTCTTCCTCCTCGCGCGGGCGGGGGCGTGGCTTCGGGCGCTTGCCGACGGTCAACTTCACCGCTACCGCGGTGCTGTTGCGCAGGACCTTGAGTAGGGCAACCTTGCCCGGTTGCGCTTCGGCAACCAGGTTGAGCATGGCCGACGAGTCGAGCACTGGTTTGCCTTCAACCTCCACCAGGATATCGCCCGGCTTCACGCCGGCACGATCTGCCGGCCCACCATGCACAACCCCCGCAATCAACACGCCTTTGCTCCCGTTGGGAAGCTTGAACGACTCCGCCAGCTCTGGCGTGATGTCTTGCACCTCGACGCCGATCCACCCTCGCGTAACGGACCCGGTGGCGATGATCTGATCCATGACCTGACGCGCCAAGCTTACCGGGATTGCGAAGCCGATCCCCATTGAACCTCCGCTGCGCGAATAGATCGCAGTGTTCACGCCGATCAGGTTTCCATTCGCGTCGACCAACGCCCCGCCCGAGTTGCCCGGGTTGATGGCGGCATCAGTCTGGATGAAGTTCTCGAATGTGTTGATTCCCAGGTGGCTTCTTCCGAGCCCACTCACGATCCCTTGCGTTACGGTTTGACCTACGCCGAACGGGTTCCCGATCGCCAATACGACGTCTCCAACCGTAGCCTGGTCGGCGCGTCCAAACGTGATTGCGGGAAGGTTCTTCAACTCGACCTTCAATACCGCTAGGTCGCTTTCCGGGTCAGCTCCGACGAGTTTGGCCCTTGCCTGACGCCCGTCGTTCAAGGCGACCTCGATCTCGTCCGCCGCCTCGATAACGTGGTGGTTAGTCAGGATGTAACCCTCCGAGCCGACGATGACGCCTGAACCTAGACTCGACGCGCGCTGAGTCTCGCCGTCGAGCTGATCGCCGAAGAAGCGCCGGAACAAGGGGTCGTCCATGAATGGGTGGCGTCTCAGCTTCACCTCTTTGCTGGTGGAGATGTTCACGACTGAGGGCATCGCCTTGCGCGCGGCGAGACTGTATGAATTGATTGCCTTGCCTGGGACGGGCGATTCGTCCTTGGGAGGGGTTTGTCCGCGCGATTCAGTGATTGTGAGCACGCCACCAGGGCTGCGCCCAGTCAATAGATCTGGACGCAGGGTTTGCACCACGAGAAGGATTGCCAGAGCGATGGTGGTGGCCTGGGCAAAGGCGAGCCAGATCTTGCGCATAGGAGCAGCGATAAGCGGCGGAATCTTTACTCAAGAGACGGTTGATGCCCAAGCAAAATTATATGCTGGAACCGCCTCCTTTCCCCGCGACTGGAACGCGGCCATGATTTGTAAGAGATCGATGACAGGGCTTAAATCCGCTTGTTTGACAAGCACTAATAGAAGCCGTTAAGATGCGCCCCTTCGTTCGATCCGGACCCTTTCTTTGGTCAGGGACACCCGGGACCCAGGAAATCTTGTTCATGAAGACCTTTTCGGCAAAACCCCACGAGGTCAAACGCGACTGGTATCTGATCGACGCAACCGACAAGGTGCTCGGCCGCTTGGCCGTCGACATTGCCAAGCGCCTGCGTGGTAAGCACAAAGCGGAATTCACCCCGCACGTTGACACAGGCGACTATATCGTCGTGATCAACGCCGAAAAGGTTCGGGTGACCGGCCGCAAACCCGAAAGCAAAATCTACTACCGGCATAGCCAGTTTGCCGGCGGGATCAAGGCGACGACGTTCGCCAAGCTTCAGGCGAAGTTTCCGACCCGGGTCATCGAAAAGGCGGTAAAAGGCATGTTGCCGAAAGGCCCGCTAGGCAGCGACATGTATCGCAAACTCAAGGTCTACGCGGGACCACAGCATCCGCACCAAGCACAGCAGCCCCGGGAACTCAAGCTCGGCGGAAGCTGAGATTTCGCCATTCAGAGACTTGTCCAGGATAGAGAACATGGCACCTCAGCCGCAATATTATGGGACCGGCCGACGCAAGAGCGCGGTGGCGCGAGTTTTCTTGCGCCCCGGCAAGGGCCAGATTGTGGTGAATGGGAAGCCCGTGGACGACTTCTTTTCGCGGGAAACCGGCCGAATGATCGTTCGACAGCCCCTGACGTTGGCGAACCACTTGACCACCTTCGATATCGCGGTAAACGTTCAGGGCGGAGGCGAGTCCGGCCAGGCCGGTGCGGTGCGCCATGGCATCACCAGGGCGTTGATCAACTACGACGCGGCTCTGAAGCCGGTTCTCAAGAAGGCTGGGCTGGTGACGCGGGACGCCCGAGAGGTAGAGCGTAAGAAGGTCGGTCTGCACAAGGCTCGCCGACGCAAACAGTTCTCAAAACGCTGATCCCGCCATGCAAGGAGAAAAGCCGCCCGCGGGCGGCTTTTTTGTTACCCAAGGTGGCTGCGTTTGGGATTATCATGCTACATGAAGGTTGATGTGTATAGTATTGATTAATTGGAATATTATATATGATTAAGGTCGGAATCGTAGGTGGGACGGGCTATGCGGGGGTGGAACTGCTGAGAATCCTCGCCCGACACGACGAGGTGCAGCTCATCGCGATCACCTCCCGCAAGGAGGCCGGGATGGCGGTCTCCGAGCTCTATCCCAGCCTCCGTGGAAGCGTCGAGCTAAAGTTTGCAGATCCAGTTGCTGCGGACCTCTCGAGTTGCGACGTGGTTTTCTTTGCAACTCCCCACGGCGTAGCCATGGAGCAGGCGCCGCGGTTGATAGAGGCAGGCGTACGCGTGATCGACCTGGCCGCGGATTTTCGCCTCAAGGACCTGGTCGAATGGCAGAGGTGGTACGGCGTACGGCACACTTGTCCCGCCTTGGCAGCACAGGCGGTGTACGGGTTGCCTGAGCTGAATCGCGAGGCGATCCGCCGCGCGCGCGTCGTAGGCGTCCCCGGCTGTTACGCGACGGCCATCCAACTTGGCTTTTTGCCTCTGGTCGAGGCTGGTGTCGTGGATTCGAGTCGCTTGATTGCGGATGCAAAGTCGGGAGTCAGCGGTGCGGGTCGCAAGGCGGAAGTGCATATACTTTTTTCGGAGGCCGCCGATAACTTCAAGGCATATGGGGTCGGGGGACATCGGCACCTTCCAGAAATCCTGCAGGGGCTCCAGCACGTGACAAAGGAGAAGGTCGGCGTTACCTTCATCCCGCATCTAACCCCAATGATCCGCGGCATTCACGCTACGTTGTACGCACGGCTGACGCAGGAGGTGGATGTGCAATCGCTTTACGAGCAGCGCTTCGCGCAGGAGCCCTTTGTCGACGTTCTGCCGCCAGGTAGCCACCCGGACACACGCTCGGTGCGCGGCGCCAATCAGTGTCGCATGGCCGTGCATCGTCCAGGTGGTGCCGATATGGTGGTGGTACTAACGGTGATCGACAACTTGGTGAAGGGAGCTTCCGGCCAGGCGGTGCAATGCATGAACGTCATGTTTGGATTGCCCGAGACGAAGGGCCTGGAGATGCTCGCATTGCTGCCGTGACCTTGATCCGACAGCTGAAGCGCCGGTTTGGAATTGCGGCGCCAAGAGTTGCGGTTCACACTCAGGCCCCTTGGTACCTGCGATGGGGACTCATCTCGGCGGTGATTGCTTGCATCCTGGGTGTGGCTTGGTTTACTTACGATGCCGGCCGCAGTCTTGCCGGATTCCAAAGCAGCCAGGCGGCTGCCGAGCAAGAGCGGCTGAGCGAAGAGGTGACGCATCTGAGAGACGAGAACACGGAGCTGCGCAGCCAGCTCGCGGCCACGGAGCGCCAGATGCAGATCGAGCGCGCCACGCATGGAAATCTCGGCAGTCAGATGAAGACGCTGACCGACGAGAATGCGCTGCTCAAAGAGGATCTGGCTTTCTTCCAGACACTGATGACCACGAGCGGGGAGTCGGCCGCCGGCATCAGCATCAACCGCTTCCGCGTGCGTCCCGACGCATTGCCGGGCGAGTATCGCTATCAGCTGCTGGTGGTGCAGGCGCGCACGCGCAGCCGCGAGTTCCAGGGGAAGCTGCAACTCGTCGTCGACTTGGAGCAAGATGGCGATACCCAGGTGCTGGTCTTTCCGCGCGACGGCGAGAAAGGCAGCCCCTACAGCCTGAGCTTTAAGTTCTACCAGCGGGTCGAGGGCGTATTCCACGTTCCGCCGGAGGCGACGGTCAAACGCGTGCAGGTGCGCGTACTGGAAAACGGGACCGAAGCGCCCAAGTCGTCTCAGACCGTTAATCTTTCCTAGGAGAATGCGAATGTTTGGTGGCAAAACGAGCAAGCCGCAAACCCGGATAGACAGCCTGATCGGCGACGGTACCACGGTCGAGGGCAACGTTATTTTCAGCGGTGGGCTGCGGGTCGACGGGCGCGTGAAGGGTAATGTCTTGACCGCCGACGACCAGCCCAGCACCTTGGTCCTCAGCGAGCGGGCGCGGGTAGAGGGAGAGATCCGCGTTTCCCACGCGGTGATAAACGGAACCGTGATTGGCCCCGTCTACGGCGGCGAGTACGTCGAACTGCAAGCCAAATCCAATGTCACGGGAGACGTTCACTATCGGACCCTGGAGATTCAACTCGGTGCGGTAGTTCAGGGTCGGCTCGTGCATCAAGAGGAGAGCCCAGCGCCCAAGGCGATCGCTGTGAAACCTCTGACCAGCAGTTGATCTGGGGAATTGTTGACTAACCCGTCCGTTGACCCCATCTTCCATCGAGCCGATAATCTTTTAGGTGTGGGTCTGACCCAGGAGTCCAAGCATGAACGCAGTAACCGAAATGCCGGCACCGTTGATATTCACGGATGCCGCCGCCAACAAAGTGAAGCAGTTGATAGAGGAGGAGGGTAATCCCGATCTCAAGCTGCGCGTCTTCGTGACGGGCGGGGGTTGCTCGGGTTTCCAGTACGGCTTTACGTTCGATGAAAGCATCAGCGGAGACGACACCCCCATGGAGAAGAATGGAGTGACCTTGCTGATCGATCCGATGAGTTATCAGTACCTGGTGGGTGCCGAGATCGACTATCAAGAAGGCATCGAGGGAGCGCAGTTCGTGATCAAGAACCCGAATGCGACCTCGACCTGCGGCTGCGGTTCGTCCTTTTCCGCCTGAGTCTAGCCTAATTCCAAAAGACGAGGGGGCCCTTCCGGCCCCCTCGCTGTTTGTGCGTCGTTCGTCAGTTGATCGTCGCCAGATTCAACCCGTGAATCAGGCTCAGTTGTTCGAGCAACGGCCGCAGGCTGTCCTCGAATTCGGGCCGTAGCGCGGCCGTAATCGGTGGCCCTGGAGGAACTGCAAGTTTCAGTGGATTCTGATACACGCCATTCACGCGAAACTCGTAGTGTAGATGCGGGCCGGTGGCCAAACCTGTCATGCCGACGTAACCGATGATGTCGCCTTGGTTCACGCGCTGCCCTAGGCGCATTCCCTTGGCGTAAGCCGAAAGGTGTCCATACGCGGTGCTGTACTCGTTCCTGTGACGCAGGACGATCAGATTCCCGTAGCCGCCCTGACGGCCCACGAACTGTACGTAGCCGTCTGCCGTTGCCTTCACTCGTGTGCCTGAAGGCGCAGCATAGTCGACGCCTGTATGCGCGCGCCACCTATTCAACATGGGATGGAAACGGGAGAGAGAGAATCCGGAGCTGATGCGCGAAAACTCCAGCGGCGAGCGCAGGAAGCTCTTCCGCATGTTCTTGCCCTCCGGCGTGTAATATCCGCCGCGGCCTTGCGGATCCTGGTAGTACACGGCGCGGGAAGTGCGGCCCGCATTGGTGAACTCGGCTGCGACGATGCGGCCGCTGCGTACGAACTCGCCGTTGCTATAAAACGCCTCGAACACGACAGCGAAACGATCGCCGGGCCGCAGATCTCGGTGAAAGTCCACTTCACTCGAGAAGACATCGGCTAGCTGCACGGCAACGCCGTCGCTGAGGCCGGCCGCGTCCGTTGCAGCGAACAGTGACGACTGAATCTCGCCCGAGCTCATCAGCAGTCGTCTTTCCGTGGGCAGCGCTTGTTCACGGGCCAAGAAATCTTCCCCGCGCTTGTCCACCGTCAGCTCGGTGCCGTCGCCTCGGAGATAGCGCAGCTTGACCAGCTCGCCATCGTCCGTGGTTACCGCGCGCACCGTACGCCCCGGAACGAGCTGATACAGCGAACGCACGTGACGAGCCCCGCGCAGATAGGCTATCGCCTCAGGGTCGGTCACCTGAAGGCGGGCCAGCAACGAGCCGATCGTGTCGCCGCGTTGGATCCGCTCCTCCCGCCAATACTGGGCCGATTCCTCCACTGTCGTATCCGTTCGGGAGCGCCAAAGGCATGTCCCGGATCACCCGGTGAAGAACCACCGTCTCCGTCGCCGTATTCGGCGCGATGCCGAAGGCCGCGACCACTCCGAGTAGCGGCAATACTGCGAGTGCCACCAGCCCGCGCCGCGATACGCGACCTCGCTGCAGGTTGGCTGGGGTGAGGCGAAGAGCCTTTTCCGCTAGAATCGCGTTCTCCTTTTTTGCCATCGGTCGAGCGCAACTGGCTGAAGGTTAGCAGAAAAGCCACGATCGGGCGATGGGGCGCTCGACCAGCCTCCTACCCTTTGTTGGCCATCTACGAGGTTCATAGATATTCATGCTCGGCGTACAGGAAAGCCTGAAAGTCATCAAGCGCGGCTGCCAAGAGCTGCTCCTCGAACAGGAGTTGGCTCAGAAGCTCGAATCGGGCCAACCGCTCCGGGTTAAAGCGGGGTTCGACCCGACCGCCCCTGACCTGCACCTCGGCCACACCGTGCTGCTCAATAAGATGCGCCAGTTCCAGGAACTCGGACATCACGTGATCTTCCTCATTGGCGATTTCACCGGGATGATCGGTGATCCCAGCGGCAAGAATGCCACTCGGCCGCCCCTGTCACGCGAGCAGATCGAGGACAACGCCAGGACATATAAGGATCAGGTGTTCAAGATCCTCGATGCGAACAGGACCGAGATCGCGTTCAACTCGACCTGGTTCGACCCGATGCGGGCAGCGGATGTCATTCGGCTTGCCGCCAAGCACACGGTGGCGCGGATGCTCGAACGCGATGATTTCGGCAAGCGCTACCGTGGCAATCAGCCGATAGCTATCCACGAGTTTCTCTATCCCTTGGTGCAGGGCTACGACTCCGTGGCGTTGCGGGCGGACGTCGAGCTGGGAGGTACCGATCAGAAGTTCAACCTGCTCGTAGGGCGTGAGCTGCAGAAGCACTACGATCAGCCGCCTCAGTGCGTCCTGACCATGCCGCTGCTCGAGGGACTGGATGGCGTGAACAAGATGTCTAAGTCGCTGGGCAACTATGTAGGCATTAACGAGCCGCCAGAGCAGATCTTCGGCAAGCTGATGTCGGTTTCCGACGAGTTGATGTGGCGCTACATCGAACTGCTGTCGTTCGAGCCAATGAGTGTCGTCGAAAGATGGAAGGCGGAGGTTGCGGACGGACGCAATCCACGGGATATCAAGGTCGCGTTCGCTCAGGAGATCGTTGCGCGTTTCCATGATCGTACCGCGGCCGAAAGAGCGCTCGCCGATTTCGAGGCGCGCTTCAAGCAGGGCGAGGTGCCCGAGGACATGCGCGAGTACCCGATTGAGGCCATCAAGATGTATACGGTGCCGCAGATCCTCAAGCATGTCGGCCTTACTGCCAGTACCTCCGAGGCGATGCGCATGATTGAGCAGGGTGGCGTGCGGCTCGATGGGGAGAAGGTCAGCGACAAAGGTTTGGTGTTGAGCAAGGGGCAAGAAGTTGTCTTGCAGGTCGGCAAGCGCAAGTTTGCGCGCGTCAAGCTGGTCTGATCGCGCCCTGGAGGCCTTGCGTGGCGGGACTTTCCGGTTCCGTCCTAACATGCCGGAAAATCTCCGTTTTTCAGGGCTTGACCTGTTAGGTTCACTCTGTATAATGCGCCCCTCTCGTCGGGAAGCCGACGCCGCTCTTTAAAAATTCACAGCCGATAGGTGTGGGCACTTTGGTGGGTGCTCTGGGTTGAGTTTGCCTTGGACTGGGCGCGAGTCTGGTGCGAGGTGAGCTTGAGTTGGAGCGCGTAGAGATTGAAGTGCTCGCACGGAAATGAGGTTTGGTACTGGTCTCGAGAGGGCCTGGTACTTGAGCCGCGTTTGAGATGCGAGTTTTAACGGATTGAACTGAAGAGTTTGATCCTGGCTCAGATTGAACGCTGGCGGCATGCTTTACACATGCAAGTCGAACGGCAGCACGGGGGCAACCCTGGTGGCGAGTGGCGAACGGGTGAGTAACACATCGGAACGTGTCCAGTTGTGGGGGATAACCCATCGAAAGGTGGGCTAATACCGCATGATCTGGCAACAGCAAAGCAGGGGACTCGAAAGGGCCTCGCGCGATTGGAGCGGCCGATGTCCGATTAGCTAGTTGGTGGGGTAAAGGCCTACCAAGGCGACGATCGGTAGCTGGTCTGAGAGGATGATCAGCCACACTGGGACTGAGACACGGCCCAGACTCCTACGGGAGGCAGCAGTGGGGAATTTTGGACAATGGGGGCAACCCTGATCCAGCCATGCCGCGTGAGTGAAGAAGGCCTTCGGGTTGTAAAGCTCTTTCGGTGGGAACGAAACGGTTACAGTTAACACCTGTGACTAATGACGGTACTCACAGAAGAAGCACCGGCTAACTACGTGCCAGCAGCCGCGGTAATACGTAGGGTGCGAGCGTTAATCGGAATTACTGGGCGTAAAGCGTGCGCAGGCGGTTACTTAAGTCAGGTGTGAAAGCCCTGGGCTTAACCTAGGAATTGCGCTTGAGACTGGGTAGCTTTGAGTGTGGCAGAGGGAGGTGGAATTCCACGTGTAGCAGTGAAATGCGTAGAGATGTGGAGGAACACCGATGGCGAAGGCAGCCTCCTGGGCCAGCACTGACGCTCATGCACGAAAGCGTGGGGAGCAAACAGGATTAGATACCCTGGTAGTCCACGCCCTAAACGATGTCAACTGGTTGTTGGTGGGGTTAAACCCATTAGTAACGAAGCTAACGCGTGAAGTTGACCGCCTGGGGAGTACGGCCGCAAGGTTAAAACTCAAAGGAATTGACGGGGACCCGCACAAGCGGTGGATGATGTGGATCAATTCGATGCAACGCGAAGAACCTTACCTACCCTTGACATGCCAGGGAGCCCGATGAGAGTTGGGTGTGCCCGAAAGGGAACCTGGACACAGGTGCTGCATGGCTGTCGTCAGCTCGTGTCGTGAGATGTTGGGTTAAGTCCCGCAACGAGCGCAACCCTTGTCACTAGTTGCTACGCAAGGGCACTCTAGTGAGACTGCCGGTGACAAACCGGAGGAAGGTGGGGATGACGTCAAGTCCTCATGGCCCTTATGGGTAGGGCTTCACACGTCATACAATGGCGCATACAAAGGGCTGCCAACCCGCGAGGGGGAGCCAATCCCAGAAAGTGCGTCGTAGTCCGGATTGCAGTCTGCAACTCGACTGCATGAAGTCGGAATCGCTAGTAATCGCGGATCAGCAATGTCGCGGTGAATACGTTCCCGGGTCTTGTACACACCGCCCGTCACACCATGGGAGTGGGTTTCACCAGAAGCCGGTTGCCTAACCGCAAGGGAGGCGCCGACCACGGTGAGATTCATGACTGGGGTGAAGTCGTAACAAGGTAGCCGTACCGGAAGGTGCGGCTGGATCACCTCCTTTCACGGAAACAGGAGTCAGGAGTCAGGGGTCAGGAGTCAGGTCAACTGACTCAATGCCCATCAGCTCCCGCTACTCCTCAAGCCCGTCAAAGTGTCCACAGCCTATCGGCTGCGATCGTGTCAGGTGTTTTGGGAGTCAAGAGCCAGGTGTCAGGAATGAGGCGCGGCGCATAGGCGCCTCATCTGACCTCCTGACTCCTGTGGTTCCTGACACCTGACACCTGACGCGGGTCTGTAGCTCAGTTGGTTAGAGCACACGCTTGATAAGCGTGGGGTCGGTGGTTCAAGTCCACCCAGACCCACCAACGATAGCTGGATCGGGGGCTGTAGCTCAGCTGGGAGAGCACCGCGTTTGCAACGCGGGGGTCGTCGGTTCGATCCCGATCAGCTCCACCACTATCAGGAGTCAGGAGTCAGGAAACAGGAGTCAGGAAAGACCGGACTTCTGGATGTTGACTCCTGATGCTTGTACAGATCGGCTGTTCTTTAAAAATGTGGAAGAAGTAAATCGATTGGATCTTGCGAGAGATCCCAAGGGGTAGTCATGCCTTGGGATTTGGAGCGAGAGCCCAATTGACTGGGTTTGATGATTGTATCGTTGCCTTGTTGAAAGATGAGGCGATGGCAACCAAGCGCTGAAGTAAACCTATAGCCCGTGTTTCGGGTGGTGGGTGTGTGGGATGAGGGCCAAGGGCACAAAGGGCCATGACAATGGTTTTGAAGTGCCTGACTCCTGAGCCCTGACACCTGACTCCTGAAGCGCTCAAAGTTATAGGATCAAGCGAATAAGTGCATGTGGTGGATGCCTTGGCGATTACAGGCGAAGAAGGACGTGGCAGCCTGCGAAAAGCCTCGGGGAGCCGGCAAACGGGCTTTGATCCGAGGATGTCCGAATGGGGAAACCCGGCCCGCAAGGGTCACTCTCTGCTGAATACATAGGGAGAGTAGAGCGAACCCGCTGAACTGAAACATCTCAGTAGGCGGAGGAACAGAAATCAACCGAGATTCCGAGAGTAGTGGCGAGCGAAATCGGAGCAGCCAGCATCATTTAGCGCGCGAGTTAGCACAACGGTCTGGAAAGGCCGGCCAAAGTGGGTGAGAGCCCCGTATGCGAAAACGAGCGTGTGGAACTAAGGGTGCGAGAAGTAGGGCGGGACACGAGAAATCCTGTCTGAAGATGGGGGGACCATCCTCCAAGGCTAAATACTCGTAATCGACCGATAGTGAACCAGTACCGTGAGGGAAAGGCGAAAAGAACCCCGGGAGGGGAGTGAAATAGATCCTGAAACCGCTCCCCGCATGCATACAAACAGTGGGAGACTGCCGACACCCGTAAGCGGTGACCGCGTACCTTTTGTATAATGGGTCAGCGACTTACATTGGCTAGCGAGCTTAACCGTATAGGGCAGGCGAAGCGAAAGCGAGTCCGAACAGGGCGAATGAGTTAGCTGGTGTAGACCCGAAAGCGGATGATCTACTCATGGCCAGGCTGAAGGTAGGGTAACACCTACTGGAGGGCCGAACACACTACTGTTGAAAAAGTAGGTGATGAGCTGTGGGTAGGGGTGAAAGGCTAAACAAATCCGCAAATAGCTGGTTCTCTCCGAAAGCTATTTAGGTAGTGCCTCGTGTATGGCTTCTGGGGGTAGAGCACTGTTATGGCTAGGGGGGCGTTTAGCTCTACCAAACCATGGCAAACTCCGAATACCGGAAAGTCGAAGCACGGGAGACAGACTGCGGGTGCTAACGTCCGTAGTCGAGAGGGAAACAACCCAGACCCTCAGCTAAGGTCCCCAATGATTGGCTAAGTGGCAAACGAGGTGGGAAGGCTTAGACAGCCAGGAGGTTGGCTTAGAAGCAGCCATCCTTTAAAGAAAGCGTAATAGCTCACTGGTCGAGTCGTCCTGCGCGGAAGATGTAACGGGGCTGTAAGCCAATAACCGAAGCTAGGGGTTTCAGGAGTCAGAAGTCAGATGACAGATGACAGATGGAATCAGGTCGTTTGAGGACTTGGAGGTATTTCAGAGAGCCTATCGGCTCTCGCTTGAGATACACCGCAAGAGTCTTCAGATGCCGGGCCATGAGCAACACGGTTTAGCCGACCAGTTGCGACGGGCGAGCAAGTCCATCTGCTGTGCAATGTTGCCGAGGGCTTTGGAAAGCAGAGCTACTCGGTGCCAGAGTTCAAACGTTTCTTGCAGATGGCCCTCGGATCCGCGGATGAGATGCGGGTGTGGGTGCGCTATTGCTTGGATCTTGGTTACATCGATGAGGCCACATGGAAGACGTGGCGCGACGAGTACCAAGAGATCGCCAAGATGCTGCAAGGCTTGTATCGAAGTTGGGAGCGTCGCTAGCGCGCCGTTGCTGACTTCTGTCCTCTGACTTCTGGCTCCTGAAGCGGTAGGAGAGCGTTCCGTAGGCCTGTGAAGGGTGAGCGAGAGCTTGCCTGGAGGTATCGGAAGTGCGAATGCTGACATGAGTAGCGATAAAGCAGGTGAAAGGCCTGCTCGCCGAAAGCCCAAGGTTTCCTGCGCAACGTTCATCGGCGCAGGGTGAGTCGGCCCCTAAGGTGAGGCGGAAACGCGTAGCTGATGGGAAATCGGTCAATACTCCGATACCTGGGTGTGATGCGATGGGGGGACGAAGAAGGCTATAGCGGCCGGGTGTTGGACATCCCGGTTCAAGCGTGTAGGCGTGGTCCTTAGGCAAATCCGGGGATCTTAGCCAAGGCGTGATGACGAGCACCCATTTGGGTGCGAAGTGCTAGATGCCAAGCTTCCAGGAAAAGCCTCTAAGCTTCAGTCACATCCAGACCGTACCGTAGACGGACACACGTGGGCGAGATGAAAATTCTCAGGCGCTTGAGAGAACTCGGGTGAAGGAACTCGGCAAATTGGCACCGTAACTTCGGGATAAGGTGCGCCGCGGTAGGGTGAAGTGACTTGCTCATGGAGCCCGAGGCGGTTGCAGTGAAACGGGAGCCGCGACTGTTTAATAAAAACACAGCACTCTGCTAACACGTCAAGTGGACGTATAGGGTGTGACGCCTGCCCGGTGCCGGAAGGTTAAGTGATGGGGTGCAAGCTCTTGATCGAAGCCCCGGTAAACGGCGGCCGTAACTATAACGGTCCTAAGGTAGCGAAATTCCTTGTCGGGTAAGTTCCGACCTGCACGAATGGCGTAACGATGGCTCTACTGTCTCCACCCGAGACTCAGCGAAGTTGAAATGGTTGTGATGATGCAATCTACCCGCGGCTAGACGGAAAGACCCCGTGCACCTTTACTGTAGCTTTGCATTGGACTGTGATGGGATCTGTGTAGGATAGGTGGGAGCCTATGAAGTGGGGGCGCTAGCCCTCATGGAGGCGACGTTGAAATACCACCCTGATGTCATTGCGGTTCTAACCTAGCCCCCTGTATCGGGGGTGGGGACCGTGCATGGTAGGCAGTTTGACTGGGGCGGTCTCCTCCCAAAGTGTAACGGAGGAGCGCGAAGGTTCGCTAGGTACGGTCGGAAATCGTACTTTATTGTGTAATGGCACAAGCGAGCTTGACTGCGAGACTGACAAGTCGAGCAGGTGCGAAAGCAGGCCATAGTGATCCGGTGGTTCTGAATGGAAGGGCCATCGCTCAACGGATAAAAGGTACGCCGGGGATAACAGGCTGATTCCTCCCAAGAGTTCACATCGACGGGGGAGTTTGGCACCTCGATGTCGGCTCATCACATCCTGGGGCTGTAGCCGGTCCCAAGGGTATGGCTGTTCGCCATTTAAAGTGGTACGTGAGCTGGGTTTAAAACGTCGTGAGACAGTTTGGTCCCTATCTACCGTGGGCGTTGGACGTTTGAGGGGGGCTGCTCCTAGTACGAGAGGACCGGAGTGGACGCACCTCTGGTGTACCGGTTGTCACGCCAGTGGCATTGCCGGGTAGCTACGTGCGGAAGAGATAAGCGCTGAAAGCATCTAAGCGCGAAACTTGCCCCGAGATGAGACGTCCCTGGAGGTTAACTCCACTGAAGGGTCGCGGAAGACCACCGCGTTGATAGGCCGGGTGTGCAAGGGCGGTGACGCCTTGAGCTAACCGGTACTAATTGCCCGTGCGGCTTGATCCTATAACCTTGGGCGTTGCGCCCAAGGTTCAGAAGTCAGAGGACAGAGGACAGAAGTCAGAAAAGCCTCTAGAGCCTGACGGCTTGGTAAATCGTCGAACCCAAATTACTTCTTCCGAATCGGGTCATAGGCGAGGTGGCCGTTGCTGTCCTCTGTCCTCTGACTTCTGTCTTCTGAATTCCTGACGAACATAGCGCTGTGGGCCCACGCCTTCCCATCCCGAACAGGACCGTGAAACGCAGTCGCGCCGATGATAGTGCGGGGTATACCGCGTGAAAGTAGGTCATCGTCAGGACCCTACAAAGGAAAACGCCCTAGGCCAAAAGCTCGGGGCGTTTTGCTTTGTAGAGTGCCGACGACGACCGTTTCACGCGGAACACAGCGTGCAGCCGTGCGCGCATGCGCAGCATGAAAGCCGGCTGAGGCGCAGGCTAACTTGGCCTCGGCCAAGTTAAGGACGCAGTCCGGCCGCAGCCAAAGTAGGTCATCGTCAGGACGAATGTAGGCCGGAGGAAGAACTGTCTACATGCGTCCTCACGCGCGTTGCGCGGTCCTTGAGATTAGGTAGCGGCACCACCGTTCACTGCGCACATCACTCATATCCCGGCGGTGCCACAAACCCCTGATACTCCCGTTCGAGCAATTGCGCGAAGCGGATGCAGGTTAAATCGCTGTATTGCGGCCCCACGATCTGCACACCCACCGGCAGTTGTTCTGATGTAAGTCCGGCCGGCGCAACTGTCGAAGGCAGATAGGCCATCCCCGAGAATCCCGCCCAGAACATCTGCGTCGTCGAAGGTTGCGGCTTCCCGTTGACCGTGACCATGCGTTCCCAACGCTCCCCTTTCTGATTGTGCGGAAATGCCGCTGTCGCGCCGGCCGGGCACAGTAGCAGATCATATTGCTGGAAAAACGCATCCCATTTGAGCCGCATGCGATGACGCAGCTCGTTCCATTGCAGCCAGTCGCGATGGAACATCGTGTTGCCCTTCAGCATCCAGGCGCGGTAGCTCTGATCGTCCGCAGAGAGATTGCCGGTCGCCGCTAGATTTCGGGCGAACACTTCGTCGGTTTGTCCACGGCTAGTCGCTGCGCGCACGAGCTGAATGAAGACATAGTGCGCTTCGGCAGTGTCGATGTCCGGCCTGGCGATATCGCTAACCTTAACTTTGTGTCTCGCGAGAAATTCGGCGATCGCCTGAATGCGATCCTGCACGCTGTGATCGACTTCCGCCGTCTCGGCGCTCAGCATGACCGCGACCTTGAACTCACGCAGCGATTTCTTCTTTGCAGCAGGCAACGCAAGCTGCCAGCCGCGCGCATCGATCTCGTCCGGACCGCCGATAACTTTGAGCGCGATTTCCAGGTCGGCCGCGCTACGCGCAAGCGGCCCAATGACGGTGATGTCCTGTGCGGCGACGCGTCCCGGGAGCGCTTGCCCATTGGTGGCGCAGACTCCAAAGCTGGGCTTGTGACCGTACAGCCCGCAATAGTGAGCGGGGTCGCGAATCGACGCACCGATGTCGCTTCCGATTTCTAGTCCCGTCAGTCCCGCTGCGACGGCTGCCGCCGCACCTCCGGATGAGCCGCCAGGCACTCTGCTCGGATCCCACGGGTTGTTGGTCGTCCCGTACACATCGTTGAATGTCTGCCAATCCGCGAGCATCGTGGGCACGTTGGTCTTTCCGAACAGAACGGCACCGGCGCTGAGCAGCCGATCGACTGCGAGAGCGTTGCGCGTCGGGAAGTTGTCCTTCAAGTCGGGGAGTCCCCATGTCGTCGGCATGCCAACCACGTCGAAGGACTCCTTGATGGTCATGGGCAATCCGTGCAAAGGACCCCATACCTCACCTTTGGCCAGCGCTCTGTCCGCCGCGCGCGCGCGTTTGCGTGCGCTATCCAGATCGGTAACGACGATGGCATTTAGTCGCGGGTTGTACTTCTCCATCCGTGCAACGTAGAGCTCGAGCAGCCGTTGGCTGGTAATCTTACCTTTGCGGATGCGCTGCAGCCAGCGTCTTGGCTGACTGAAAAGAGTCCTGATCCGGCATTCTTCACCCCCTATCGTGTGTGTCGATCCTGCGAAGCCGAAATCTAACACCGGGACTGGCGAGAGTGCCTATTCCGTTCCTGGGACGGGTTCCGCGGGCGCAACACCTGCGGGGACTTTGTAGCGGTTGTACGACCACAGGTATTGTGCGGGGCATCTCCGAATCAGCTCCTCGAGTCCGCGGTTGAGCTGGCGCGTTGGGGATTCCCCCGGAACCGGCGGCGGCAGCGATGCCAGATGAATCTTGTAGCCAGTCCCCCGGGGCAAGCGCTCACAGAACACAAGAACCACAGTGGCGTCAGTGCTTTTCTGCAGCCGGTGCGTCAGTGTCATGGTGTAGGCGGGACGACCAAAGAACTCGGTCCACTCTCCTTCGCCCTTGCTCGGAACCTGGTCTGGAAGGATGCCGACCGTTTCGCCGTTGCGAAGCGCGCGCAGCAAGGTGAACACGCCCTGCATGTCCGCCGTCGCCAGCCGGACATCGCCCCGCGCGCGCCCCGCTCGGATGAAGGGCTCCAGTCCACTTTGCCTTGGCGGACGGTACATCGCCGTGATCGGCCCGAGAGAAGCGGCATATTGGGCGGCGACTTCGAAGGAGCCCAGATGCGGCGTGAGGTAGATGATGCCCTTGCCTTGTGCTATCGCCTCGCAGACGGAGGCGTCCGCCACCAGGTCCTGCACGAGGTTGACGACCTCCGTCTGGGGCCGCGTCCAGAGCCAAGGCATTTCCAGGAGTGTCTTGCCTGCCTCGGCAATTGCGGCGCCCCGGAGCCCCGGATCGTCGTAGCCTGCATGCCGCAGGTTCTGATCCAGCCTGTTCCGCTCGCGTGTCGACAGGGCGAAGGCCACGCGCGCTAGCGTTACGCCCAGCGCCTGCACAATGCGCAACGGAAGAGCAGCGATCATTCGGAACAGTAGATGCATCGAACGCGCCGGATGGAGTGCAAGCGTTGGGAGCTGCCGGCCGCCCAGGTGTATGAACGGCAAGTCTGGTCTGAAGGTGCCGGCAACCTTGGGCCAGCCAGGCACCGCTACTCGGGCCAGGCACAAGCCGCCGTCACACGACTGCCATGGTATATTTGCACCTTCCTAGCTGCAAGCCACCAACGGGTCCGCACCATGAGTTCGTACGACTACATCAAGCAACTGCTCGTCGACAAGCACGACGTGAAGCCGGAGGTAATCAGCCCCGACGCGAAGCTCGCAGAGCTCGGGCTTGATTCGCTCTCGATCGCCGAGCTGATGTTCGACGTGGCGGACAAGTACGGCATCGACATCCCCGACGAGCGAGCGAACTTTACGACGCTGGGGGAGGGGGCTGCACTCGTCGACGAGCTGGTCCAGGCCAAAGGAGCTTGATACGACCGCTGCTGGCCGACGTCGCGTTTTCGTCACCGGCATCGGATTGGTTTCGCCGCATGGCGGCGACGCCGATCACGTGTTTGAGCGGCTATACGCGGGGGAGTCGGCGATCCGCAAAGTTCGCAGTGGGTCCGAGGAATCCAGCGTCGACGTACTTCTTGCGCCGGTCGAGTTCGATCCTTCTGGAGTGATTCCGAAAGGGCAACTGTTCGTCATGGACAGGGTCGCCCAGATAGCCGTGATAGCTGCCCAGCGTGCGCTGTCGGCGGCGAATCTGCTCGCGGAGGACCGAGGTCCCGCCACTGCCGGCATCTACATGGGCTGTGGACTGGGAGGCGCAAACGCGATCCAGGACGCTTACCGTATCTACTATCAGCGCCATAGCCGCAAGGTCAAGCCGACCTCCGTTCCTCTCATCATGGCGAACGCGCCGGCCAGCCATATCTCGATGCGCTTTGGGATGCTCGGCCCTTCCCTCACCTACTCGATCGCCTGCTCGTCATCCGCCGTTGCCATCGGCGAAGCCTTTCGTGCGATCCGCGATGGCTACCTGGATTGCGCGCTGGCGGGTGGCGCCGAGTCGATGGTGAACGACGGAACGATTGTGGCCTGGGAGGCACTGGGCGTGCTCGCGAAAGAGCATCCAGACGGGCCGGCGGCGTCGAGCCGTCCGTTCGCGAAAGACCGTACCGGCTTCGTATTAGGAGAGGGTTCCGCCACTTTGGTGCTCGAAACGGCGGATGCGGTGCGCGCCCGCGGAGGTCAGCCCATTGCCGAGATCGTCGGCTTCGGTGCGTCGAGCGACGGGCACAATCTCACGCAGCCCGCTGTTGGTGGCCAAGTGCGTGCGATGCGCGCGGCGCTTGCAGACGCCGGGCTCGAGCGGGAGGCGATCGGCTACGTCAACGCGCACGCGACGGCGACGCCCGCAGGGGACAAGATCGAGATCGATGCGCTCAAGGAGGCGTTCGGCGAGCACGCACGCCGTCTTGCGGTGAGCGCGACGAAATCCATGCACGGGCATCTGGTCGGCGCGGCGGGAGCGCTCGAATTCGCGATTACCCTCATGGCGCTCAAGAAGCAACGTATTCCTCCAACGGCGAACTTAACCATGCCGGACCCGGAGTGCGACCTCGATTGCGTGCCGTGCAAGGGCAGGCCGGCGCCTGACGTCGAGTACGCGCTTTCCAACTCCTTCGCGTTTGGCGGGTCCAACGCAGTGCTTGTCGCGCGTCGCGCGTAGAACCAGGGTGGCTATCGGGAGTTGGCGCTACCCGGCGCCGATGATCGGAAGCGTCCTCGCGTTCGGAAGGGACTCCAGAGAGCGGCCCTAGCCGGTGCTGCGCGAATCTCCGACGCCCTGCTGATCGCGCTTAAAGCGTGATCGGTCGAACTGCGCAGAAGCCTCTAGCAGCATTTTGTCGAGCTGCTTCAGCGGCTCGAAGAAGAAAGGCTCATCGAGGTTGAATATTTGGCAGGGCTGCTCGCGGCTGCCGCAGGCTTCTAAGACGGCGTTCACTGCGCGCCGGGCGGCTTCGTTGGCCGCCTCCATCGTCGCGATGTCGGTCGAAGTGCGGACGTAATCCGAAGCGAGGAACAGGTTTGGAATCTCGGTGACCGCGTGGGGCCGCGCCTTTAGTGAGTTGATGGTGTTGATCAGCAGCGGCTCCGTGTTGAACACCTTCGCGCCGGCCTTCTTGAATCGCTCGGTGTCCGGCAACAGCTCCTGGACCACCGCTGCTCGCGAGCGTACCGTCTCACCTGCTGTCTGTCTTCTCCGTAGCCGCAAGATATCGTCTACATCCTCCGGGGTCACGATGCTCGGATCCAGGAAACCGATGTTCTTGGGATCGACCAGGTCGTCGTCATGCAGTGCATCCTCCCTGGACCACTGGAGGTGGGCCTTGATCTGCTCCCAGACTTCCTCCTTGATCTCCTTCTCGTTGCATTGACTCGCGGGTTTCCTGTGCTTGCGGTCGCCTGGCGTGTTCCAGTCCGAGATGTCGACGGACAAGATCCCGCGCACCTGGCCGTTCCCCAGTTGCGAAAAATCGTAGCTCTTTTCCCAGAATTGCCGCTGAGAGATCGAAGTCAGCGCCCAGGGCGAATCAAGATACACGGTGTGCCCACGGACGATGCTCACGTCGCGCTTAAGATAGAACTGGATGCCGTTCATCCATTCCACTTGGAGATCCTGCAAGGCCTTGAGCGAGCCTTCGCGCGCCGCCAGGTCGGGGCTCCTTTCGAGCAACGTCTCCATGGCCTCGACCGGTACGGCGGCGATGTAGTAGTCGCCGCGAACGAGTGTCCTGATCGATGGCAGGCCGCGGCGCTCGCGGACGATCCACACCCCGTCGATGCGGCCGCGTGTGTCGTCGAGCTTCAGCTCGGTCGCTGTGCAGTTCGCGTGCAGTTCGGCTCCCTGCCCCCGCAAGTGCATGACCCAGGGATCGATCCAGACATCGCTGGTCGGGCCGTTCAGTACCCGGTCAGGCGTTCCCCCAACTCGAATCAAGTCCAGGCTCATCTGCGTCAGAATCGACGCGACCGTTCGCGTGCTGGCGGTCTTGGCCTTCATGGCCACGAGCGAGCGCGTGAGTCCTTCGGCCAGGAACTTGCGATACGCCGCCGATCTGCTGTCGGCGCCGATGTATTCCCACCACGAGGTTGCTTCGTACTCGTTCTGACGCCGGTCGTCGCAGCTTGCCATGAAGCGCAACATCTTCCCGGCGAAGAACAGCATGTCTTTGGTTTCGAGTCCGGTCCGCTTCCAGTGTCGAGCGGCGCGCAGCGCCCGGCGGATGTCCTCCAGCGCGCGCGGCAGCTGGATCGGGATCTCCAGCGGGTTTTCTCTATCCTGCGCAAGCTCGCACCTCGGGACCGGCAGCAGGTTGTCGAACACGCCGCGCTTGTTCAACTTGTAGGGGATGCGCTTCATCGTGTCCGGAAGGTTGCGGTAGAAGCCGGGGAAGAAACGGAACCCGTGCTCGCCGGGCAGATCACGCCGGCCACCCACCCCGGAACCTTTGTTGTCGATACTGCGCGCTTTGCCGCCGAAAACGTCGAGCTTCTCGTACACCTCCACTTCGAATCCCCGGGCAACTAACTCATGCGCCGCAGACAGTCCGGCGACTCCGCCCCCGAGAATGACCACCTTGGTCATAGCCGCTCCTCGGCTCGCTCGCCGACGATGCGGGAAATCGAGATCGGCTTGGCTACACCCTTGAATCGCTGCGGGCCGAGATCCAGCAGCTCGAAGCGCCCCGCCATGCGCCGTGCCGTAACCTCACTTACCAGGATGGCTCCATTGGTCGCCGACGCACCGATCCGCGCGGCGAGATTCGTCACCGTTCCGCTAGCGGCATAGGTCCAGCGCGTGCCCAACGTGCTCTGGATCTTTTTCGCGCCCAGGCTCACGATTCCCGAGTTGATCCCGATGTTGATCGTGACCGGGGGCAAGGTGCCGCGCAACGCGGCGTTGAGCTGCTTGGTCCGGTCCCGGATGCCGAGCGCCGCGCGGGCAGCCAGCACCGGATGCTCAGTTGGATCAGGGTGGCGGAATATGACCATCAACCCATCTCCGAGGACTTCGTTGACGTCGCCCTTGTTGCTGTTGATGACATCCAGAAAACTCGAGAAGTAGGTCTCCACCAGGGTGCCGACCTGTTGCGGGTCGACGGATTCGCTCATGCGGGTGTAGCCCGCAATGTCGAGAAACACGATCGAGACATCTTCGTCGTGCACCTCGAGATCGGGCTGCTCAGGGTTCGCCTCGATCAGGCGCTGCAGCGATTGCGGGACGAACTTGGTCAGGTGGGTGCGGACTCGCTCCAGGATCTCCACTTTCTGCAGCGCAGCCTGCAGCGCATCGTTGTTCAGTTTGAGCTTGCGGTAGTAGGTGGCATTTTCGATCGCGAGCACGGCCTGCTGCGACAGCAGCCGCAGCGAGGGCAGACGCTCTGCCGTGAACGCCCCCGGAGTCAATCGGTTCTCCAGATACAGGGCGCCAATCACCTGGGCGTTCTTGCTGAGCGGGGAACAGAGGACCGATCGCGGCCGCGCGGAGCGAATGTACGGACAATTGGCAAATCGCACGTCCATCGTAGCGTCGTCGATCACCAGCTGCTGTCCCGTCCGCAGGACGTATCTGACGATTTGACCGGAGAGATGAGCGTCGTCCACCGGAAGGGCGCGCAGCACGGCTCGTCTGGTTTCCGTCCCCAAGGCACGCGATCTCGACGCGCAGCTGACCCTCCTCGTCCACGACGAAGCACCCGGACTGAGCGCCCGCGCTCTCGAGTATCAAGCGCAGCAATCTGAGCAGCAGCCGTTCCGACTCCATCTCGGCTGACAGCTCAGCCGACGCCTTCATCAGCAGGTCAACATCGATCAGGTTCGCCAAGGCGGGCGGCGTCGCCTCACTTTTGGGCTGTGGCTCCGCCGCAGAGCCCTGCGGCCCCTCGACGAGACGGCCCTGAAACTCGGCGTCGAGCTGCTTCACCTTGGCCGTTGCGCCCCAGCGCGAGAACGCGCCCCTCGCCGCCTGGAAGTAGACCCGAGCGATATGAGGCCGCCGGGTCCTCAGATAATGCTGAGCGGCCAACTCGTTGGCTGTGCCTTCGACGTGACTGAACCCCTGGGACCGAGCAGATGCAATGGCGCGGTCATACATGCGCTCGCACTCGACCGTCCGTTCGCGCAAGGACGCGATTTCGGCTTCGAGCAGAAGATACTGATGCTCGAAGTTCTCGGGGCAGTTCCTTGCCCAATGACGCAGCTTCGCGCGGCAGCGCGCGACGCGGCGCCACAGTGTCCGATCGCGTTTGCCTTGCTGCCGGATCAACGCGGCCGACGTCAGCCCCCAGTAGAAGTAGTGCTCGGCGACGCAGATCTGACTCAGGGCCTCTTTGATCTGCGCCTCCGAGACCTGCGCAAAGCGGTAAGCCGAGCTGTAGTTGGCGAACAGGTACCCCAGTTGGAGCTTGACGATGTAGTAGTAGGAAAGCGTAGTCAGGTTACCTGCCGAGCGCCACTTTTCGACCAGGCTGTCCTCGCTGTGCTCCTCATCGCTGAGGCTGTCGTTCGCCAGGGTGCTGCCCTTGAGGGCGAGAATTCCGCGCTTGCGAATCCACTGACTTGCGATCGTGAACCCGTCGTTGGTCTGTTTGACGAAGCTCTCGAAGCCGGTGCACTCCGTGTAGACGTCATCCAGGTTCGCGCCGCGAGCGAGGCTCAAGAAGATGATCTGCAGGATGCAATAGTTCGCGTACTGGAGCTCGCCGCAATCGAGTGCGAGCTTCAGGGTTTCGCGCAGCATCGAGACACTGCCTTCGACGGGCCGGCGCCAGTAGTTGACGAAACCCCAGAACAGCAGCTGGACCTTGCACCGCTGCACCAGATCGGTGTCTTCCCCCGCGAGCTTGGCTGCCAGCTGGCCGAACTCGTGGCCGGTCTTGTAGTCGCCGAACACACCGCCGCGCACCAGACCGTATATCGCATAGCCATAGGGCGACACGCTGGTGTTGCCGTAACGCACGGACATCGACATGATCTTCAGCGCCGACAGCGCCATCAGGTCGGTGTTGCGGAAATAAGCCGGGGGGCAGATGCTCATGAACAAGCTGATGGTCGCCTGGCGGTCGGGATCGCGCATGCGCGGCAGGAGCAACAGATCGGATGCGCGCCTTCCCCTGAGCAGGGCGATGACCTTGCACATCTCGAGCAACAGATGCAGCTTGGACGGGTTGGCGGGCAAGGAATGGCCGAACAGGCGCAGCCCCTCGAACCCCAGGGCCAGCGCTTCGCTGCTTCGGTCCAGGCTGGTGGTGAGCAGGATCTTGAGATAGTACGCTTTTGCCTTCTCCGGCTTGGTTCTGGCGTTCGCGATGACGTCGCGGAACAAATCGTTAGCTTCCTCGGAGCTCCCGGTCATGTAGGCGCATTCGAAGCGCTCGATATGAAGCGCCATGGTGAGCTCGTACTGCTGGCTCCAGCTGGCGTCGTCCAGAAGCCGCATGCCGCTCCTGAAATACGCAAGGGCGGCTTGGTAGGCGGTCGACTCTCGAGCGCGCTGCCCGGCGAGCAGATTAAGCCTCGCCATCTCCTCTCGCTCCGGGCTGCTGTGCAGGAGATCGGCGCCGTAGTTGAGGTTGTCGAGGATTGCGAACGGGATCGCTTCGCGCTGACTCGCGGAAAGGCTGGCGAGCAGCAGCCTTCCGATCTTGAAGTGAAGTCGCGGACGGTCCTCCGGCGTGATCAGCGCGTAGGCGGCTTGCTGAACGCGGTCGTGCAGAAAGCGCAGCGCGGTGTCGCGCAATGATCCGTCGTCGACGATCCGGTCGAAAGCGCGTTCGCCGATGCCCTCGCCGGCTTCCCCGTCCGCGGCGACGATAAGTCCCTCGCGCATGGCTGCGAGAACCGACTCGAAGGCCACGTGCACCGACTCCTCCAGAGCCAGCGCGATATCGGCCAGATTGAAGCGGTTGCCGAGACAGGCTGCGACCTTCAGCGCTTCACGTGTAGAGGCGGGAAGGGTGTTGAGCTTGCGATTCATAAGCTCGACCACGTCGTCGGTGATCCCCAGCGCCCAGATGCGGCGGAGATCCCAGACCCACTTGCCGGCGCGATAGTCGAACTGAATCAGCTCGTCCTGCTGCAGGAACAGGAGGAATTGATTGACGAAGAACGGGTTGCCGCCCGTCTTCTGGTGTACGAGTTCCGCTAAGGGGTGCGCATCGTGAGGCTCGCAGCCAAGCGTGTCCACCAGCAGATCGGTAACCTGACCGACGTCGAGGCAAGCGAGCCGAAGCTCGCGCACTTCGACATTCGCGACCCGCAACTGATTGAGCGCAAGCATTACGTCGTGGGAATCACCAACCTCGGTGTCGCGATACGCCCCGATCAGTTGGAGGTGATTGACCTCCGGGTCCGTCACCAGAATCTTCACCAGGTTCAAGGACGCCGAATCCACCCATTGCAGGTCGTCGAGGAAGATGGAGCACGGATGATCATCTCTGGCGAACACCCGGACGAATTGACGCAGCACGCGGTTGAACCGGTTGCGTGCTTCCTTGGGCGGGAGCTCGGGGATCGGCGGTTGCGGTCCAATGATCAGCTCGACCTCGGGAATCACCTCCGTGATCACCCTCGCGTTTGCCCCCAGAGCCTCGGTCAGCCTTTGCTTCCAGTGCGAGATGCGCTGGTCGTGTTCGGCGAGGATTTGCGTTACCAGCTCGGTGAACGCTTGAATGATGAAGGAGTAAGGCTCGTTCTTCTTGAACTGATCGAACTTGGACGAGATGAAGGCGCCGCGCTCACGGACTTGTCCTTGCAGAGCCTTGACCAGCTGCGACTTACCGACTCCGGGCGGGCCCGACACCACAACGACTTCAGTCATCCCTCGACACACTCGATCAAAGGATTCCAGCAGGAAGTCGAGCTGATCTCCCCTCCCGTAGAGCCTGCGGGATACCCGGAAGGACGCCGACGAATCGCGCGCGCCCACTGCCAGGCCGCTGATGGTGCCTCGCGCGCGCCACTGATTCAGGCATTCCTCCAGATCCGCCTTCAACCCCCGCGCGCTCTGATAGCGTTCCTCTGCGGCCTTCGACAGCAGCTTCATGACAATGTCGGAAACCGGCGGGGGGATCGCCGGGTTCAACGTATGCGGCGAGGGCGGAATGCGCGCGAGATGAGCGTGTATCACTTCCAGCACGTCCTGTGAGTCGAATGG
Organism: uncultured beta proteobacterium; assembly: GCA_963747025.1. Lineage (GTDB taxonomy): Bacteria > Pseudomonadota > Gammaproteobacteria > Burkholderiales > SHXO01 > SHXO01. The sequence goes on along the minus strand of CAVVDJ010000007.1, from coordinate 82,790 downwards.
CGGCGCGCCCAGCAGACACCTGATACATCAGCACGCCGATCGAGTACAAGTCGCTGCGGAAATCGACTGCACGGTTGACGCGCCCCGTCTGCTCCGGAGAGATGTACCGCAGATCTCCTTCCAGCCGCGAAGCGCTTTGGAGCCGTGGCCCCTCAACCGCCGCGTTGGAGGCGAGCGAGAAGTCCGTGATCCGGATACTCGAGTCGCGCGGGTGCAGCCAGATGCTGTACGGATTGAGGTTCCTGTGCATGACATGGGAGCGGTGCAGCGATTCGACCGCCGTCGGCGAGCCGCACGCCGAACTCCAGAGACGGCAGCAGGCTCCGCCCACCGGCATCGAAAGATTCGCCGATGGGCCGTGAGCCGTCGTCGTCGACGATGACGAAGTGGCCGCCCTCATGCGCGAGGTGGGCGAGCGGTTTGACAACATGCTCGGAGTCGATCGATTTGCCGATCTCGTAGTCGCGCCGCAGCTGCTCGAGGTCCTGTGCCGATGGATGCTGCGACCTGGGCACCTTGATCAGCACGCGGGCGCCCGTCCGCAGGTCTTCGGCGCTGAAAACGATCGTGCGCAGATCGTCCCACGCGCGTGCTAGAACGCGGTAGCCGGGCACAAACGGGTCAGGTCGCCCGGACAGGAACTGTTGCAGAGAACTGGTCATTGCTTCGTAGCGGAGAGAACGCCATAGAACCACGAATCGGTCTCGAGCGCCTGATACTGTCGAAGGGACGCGATCACGTTGCGATGTTGGGTCCGACTGCGCATCCCCAGAAGGTGCAGCACTTCGTTCAGCGGCTCAGCCAGCGCCGCCATCCGGTACAATCTTGCGAGGGACGGGCGAGTGAAGACCGTGCAGTCTCGCAAGCTGATATTTCTGAAGCCGACGGCCGCAGCGGCGTCGATGTGCTCCTGCTCAGTGTCGAGATCAGGAATTGCCCAGCCGTCCAACCACTCTCGCATTAGCCGTTCAGCGTGCTGATTCAGACTGCGCGTCGTACGGATGAATTCGGCGATCACCAAGCGGCCCCCGGGGCGGAGCAAGCGTGCGGCCTCGCGGTAGAAGAGGCCTTTTTTTTCCGCATGGCAGATGCTCTCCACCGCCCAGACGACGTCGAACGAGCCTGTCGGAAATGGTGTGCAGGTGAAGTCGGCGCGCTCGAAGCGGACCTTGTCCGCCAAGCGACGTCGAGCCGCGATCCGGCTAGCTTGATCGACCTGGCTTTGGGCCAAAGTGATCCCTACGACTCGAGCGCCCAGGTGTTGAGCCAGCCAAAAACTGCTTCCCCCCAGACCGCATCCCGCGTCGAGCACGCGATCGCCGGCGCGGATCCCCCCGATTCGGGCAAGCGTGCGATTGGTGTTCTCGAGCGCGTCCGTATGGCTCCGGTGCTCGTGGTCGTGGAACCCGAAATGAAACGCGAGGTTGCTTGGATTCAGCCAGACCGTGCGATAGTCGAACAGCGTCTGCTCGTAATACGCGATCGTGGCCGCGGTCCAGTTGAGTGGCGTTTGGATACCCTCGGGTCGCGCATTCTTAGCAAGGCTCACCTAGATACCTCATTCTTCTTCGCCTGCCAAAGAGTTGCTGAGACATGCTTGGAACAGCATGTCCTGTGCGAGACGTGGAGCCCTCGCCTTCATTGGATCGGCACGACCGTGACCAACTCTTATGTCGACTCAAGCGGACTTTCTTGCTACACATCTCGAACGCTGCGGCAGCGTCGCGTTTACTTTGAGCATCGCCTCTACCGCCCCCTCTTTCCCAAGCACTGGTCCTATGCAACCCAGAGGATCACCCTCCCGCCGCCTTGCGAACCGCGTTTTCCACGTTCAGCCGACCAAATCCGTACAACGGACTGAACAGGGTGCCCCCTTCGTTCTGCCAGCGTGCGGCTGGGTTTCCTGAGTCGATCTTGTCGGCTGAGGCGCAGATAATATCGAGGACCTCGTCACAAGTAAGCTGCGGATTCGCGGATAGCATCAAGGCAACTGCCCCAGCGACCATCGGCGCAGCCGCGGAAGTGCCACCAAAGGTTTGCGTCGAGAGATCTCCCGTAATGCTGGGGAGCGACAGGCTTTCAACACCTTGCCCCGTCGCACAGAGATCGATCTCGCGACCAAAGTTCGATGCTTCCCAGCGTTGTTCATTCCCCGCGGATGTCACGCATGAATTCGCGACACCAATGACTCGTGGGTGAGCCGCCAACCAATTCACTTGCCGGTCGTCGTTTCCAGCAGAGCAGACAACGATCGTTCCCTTGCCCGCCCGGCCTTGTCTCGTAACCTGCTCGACAGCCTCTGCTACTATCATGGGAAGGCTCAGAACCGAATCGACGGTAATGCAGATAATGTCGGCGCGTGGTGTCTGAAGCGTGCCGAGGCCCAAGCCCAACTCTGGCGGCGGGGAGTTGTTGACTCCTGAAAGCCACAGCAGCAGCTCAGCATATGCAGCCGCGCCTCCGGGCTGGTACCGGAGGAATGCTTGCCGGGTGTTCGAGGCAATGCCCTGCACCTGGGAGCTTCCCACGGGGGTCGCCGCGATGATCCCGCATACGCCCGCAGCATGTGAGAAGTCGCGCAGATGTTGTCGCACAAATGCGCTGTAGGCAGTACTGCCATTTACGTCGCCGCTGTCGATGCAGTCGACCACCAGCTGTAAGCGCGCCTGCCCATCCGAAAGAGTCCCGGCCAGGCGGGGATCCAATGGATCGATGGGGTCCTTCTGGATAACGCCAACGCACAGTGTTGGCGAGCCGAAGCGATCTTTACCGAGCTGGCTGAGCAAGTCCCACGCCCCCGGAATTGCCTGGATAGCGAAGCAGTCAGGCTTGGTTGAGATCGACATCGGTTGCTGGAAATTTTGGATATTCGCAACGTCCGGCTCGAACTTTTCAACGATCGGTCCAACCGCCTGGAATATTTGGCTCGGTGTCTGATTGTCCCCTTCTGTCAGTCGCACCAGAACGGTTTGCGGAGAGATCCTCAGCTGCCTCAACACGCGGCCTCGCCCCTGGAGTGCCTGCTTTAGCTCATCAAGCGACTTGCCGGCGGCCAACCATACAATGAAATTAAGTTCCATCTCTCTGTCCTCCTAGCTTAGGTGTGAGGAGACGGCGGGAGAGTTGCGGCTCTCCCGCACGTTTGTCGAGTTGCGGGGACGGCAGCGCGGCCCGGGGCCCTAAAGTCTCGGGCGAACATCCCAGCTCTCGTACCCCTTGGGGCAGACGAGCGCGATCCGGGGACGTCGCCCTAGGCCTTGCGAACTCCCCCCGTGCGTTGCCGACCACATGCGCATTGCATCACCTGCAACAGCAGCCGCCAAAGCAGGGGATGCACTGTTGGCCCGCTTTGCAAGCGGATTCATCCGTTGCTGCAAAGTCGACCCCGCGCGTTTCGCCCGCAGCCAGCTGCTCCGGTAATGACGGGTGCGACCCCACGCTTCGGGTCGGGCGCCACGTATACAACGAATGCAGCCGGCTTGCCGGAGCCTCCCAGTCTACTCACTCGTGTAGTCAAACAACTCGGCTCGGGACCGAACGCCGACGTCCGAGGGAATGGCACATGACGAACACGAGCCTGTCTGAATCGTGCGTTTAACTCCAACCATATTCCTCTGCAAACAGTAGTCCTCCCTCCGGCAGTGTAGTAGTAGCCGATCTCCACGTCGTACGATCTGCCGTTCTGATCTGTGACGGTACCCGCGGCTTGAAGGGTCAAAGGCACCGCGAGAGCGAGTGTGGACAAGATGATGCAAAAGTGTCGCATCAACCCAGCCGGTCGGAAGTCAAAGCGACGTGCGCGCTCGGAACGATCCCAACCGTTTTCATTGGCTACTCTATTTCCTGTGTCAAAGCTCATAGCTTTCTCCCTTGGTCTGCACAACACGACGATACCGAGTATGCGGTCTTGCTGTTTGCACGACGATAGAATGCGCATGCTCGGGACATAAAACATCAAAACTGCAGCGCTAAGCGCGCCAATATGAGTTGCCCTGTCGAGAGGGTCGGAGTAGCAAAGTTCGTCTCCTGAAACCGGAACTTCTTATCGAATAGGTTTCTGACCTGCAGCGACAACGATCCGTGTCGTTGCGGCAGCTGGTACGTTATCCCGACATCCGTCACCCAGAAGTTGCTTTGTCCCGTGAACGGCGTTCCGGACGCATCAACAAAATCTCCCTGCTGGTTGACGTACTGGGAGGTAACCTTAATCGTCCACGGCCCCGGTCCAAAAGGGAACCAATTTACGGAGATTGGAACGCGCTGGGTTACAACCTTGGTAAAGCTCTCTACTCCGATGAAATCGGCCGAACGGTCGAATCGCTCATAGCTGTAGTCGACAGTAACCACCAAAGCTTTGCTCAGCACCCAATACAGATAGGCGAGACCGCTGTTCTCATACCAATCATAGGTAAACTGCGTGAACGATTGCGGCACCTTAAGGCGCCTCGATGAGATTTGCACGCCTGCAAAGACGCGTTGGGACGGTGCGTAATCCAGGCCAATCCCCCTGGTTTCCGCCTGCGTTCCGTTGAAGTCGTCGTAAAACTGGTTGAACCCAGCGATCTGCGTCGGCTCGAGTGTCTGCTCACCCAGCAATCGACGTTTCATCGCCCGGAACCATGCCAGACGCAAGAGGAGATCAGGCGTCGGGGACCAGCTCAAGCCAAATTTCGGATTGACTGCATTCTGAGACGGCCCTATATCCACACCGCTGGCGTGATCGTAGCTGAGCCCGAGTTCGACGCGCGCCCTCAGCTTGCTGTCGATCAGTGTCCCGTAGGCGTAGTAGTTTTGGCCTTGCAGATCGTTGTCGGATGGAGCACCGAAGAAGGAGAAGTCGCCTTTCAGGTTACCGTCAAGCAGCCCTCCGCCCAAGATGGCGGAATAGGAGGGGGCGTTGTACACATACTGTGCCTCGCCGCTGCCGGTCTGGGCTGTGGCATCCAGGAATGGGAACCCTTGGAAGGAGGTTGTTTCCCGGCGGGACTGGGAAGTTAGACTCGCTATGAAGCCAGATTGACTGTCGACCCGATATCTTCCGCCCACGCGTACCAATTCCGTCGCCACGGTAGTCTGGGTAGGGAAAAAGTTGTTAGGATCAAATCGGAAGGCGAGGTCACCGCTTTGCGTCTCGGACGCGCGAACCTCGAGTTGCAGGCTCGTATCGTAGTTGGGAGCAGTTTGAAATAGACCGCTCAGGATATCCTTGGAGAGATTGCTGTTCTCGCGAAAGTAGTTTGTCTCATAGTGCAGTTGTCCCAAGCTGAAGGCGAAGTTGTTGCTGAGCCCAGAGACGATGATCTGGTCGCCCAAAGTCCCTTGGCCGCCAGCGACTGCATAGACTTGAGCGAGGGCAGAATTGCTGGTGAAAAGCGGTGCATATTCGTTCATTCCTACCGAGCTCGGAGCTGCACCTGCAAGTATCAAAGGGTGCACGTCCGCCAGTAGAGGCGGAAGTGGGTTAAGCGTTAGTGGTGCCCACAGTTGAGATTGCAAGAGCTCGCTTACTCGCGCTACTTCATGTCGCGGGAAGTCGACGAATAAATCTGCCAATAGGCGATGGGCTGAGTAGTTGGTGGGATCGGTATCGACTGACTTTGAGCCTTCGATCAACCCGAGCTGTCCAAAGCCGAGCGTGTTGTAAGTTGTGGCGAGCTCAGTGCTACGCGCAGCTAGATCTTGATCGAGCAGGAGCCTTGAGCGATACACCGAGCGGTTATCGTTCAGGCTTATGGACTCTTGCAGATCGTGCAAGGCCTCGACGGGTCTGTTCTGTGTTTGCTTCAGGGTTGCGTCATAAAACCAGGGTGTAGGGTCCTTGGGGTCCAGTTGCTCAGCCAAGCCGAACTGGATGGCGGCGAGCTTATCTCGCGCCGGTGTGTTCTCCTCGTAGTAGGCTTTGCCCACATAGCTTCGAAGGAGTGAGTTGGTCGGATCGAGCGCGACGGCGATCTCGATCTGCTCGCGTCCTGCCTTCAGATCCCCATCGCGGATGATCGTCAGCCCCAGCCCCAAGCGCGGTAGCGGATCGCTTGAATCCCGGACGATTGCTTGCTTCGAAGTTTGCGCGGGCCTTCTTGATATCGATGTCCGCCAGGTTTACGAAGCCGAGAATCGTATGCGCACGACTGTCATTGGGGTTCGCATCGATGGCTGCTTGCGCGGCGCGCACGGCTGACCGGATCTTGCCTAGCGACATCATCAGCTCAGCCACACGTGTCAATGCAATGGAACTGCGCGGCTCTAGCTCGGTCGCGCGCTCGGCGCTGCTCAGCGCCTCCTCCAGCTTGAAGCTGGCCTGCTGCGCATAGGACAGCGCGATCCAGGCGCGCGGATTGACTGGATCGAGCTGGGTGGCGTGCTGGGCCAATGCCAAGGCCTTCTGCCTGTCATTCTTGGCCACGTCGATGACTGAAAGCAGGGCTTCAGCGTCGCTGTTGTCCGGAAGCGAGCTTGAGCGAGGCATCGATGTCGGCCTGGGCTTCGTCTACCCGTCCGACCCGCAAGCGCTGCTCGGCGCGCACCATGAGGCAGCGGCTTCTCTCGTCTGGCGCGGACTGGTCGCACTGTTGGTCTGGTCCTACGCCCGGCCCGGGTGCGCTGAGCGGTGGGTAGTACAGCGCCCACTGAACAGCGTCCACCGGCTTGACCAGCACCTTGATCGCAGGCGGCTCACCGGGGCCAGCCGAGAGCGTTTCGCCGCTGCTCAAGACAAACCGCTCGGCGTTGGCGAGCAGCGTCTCGGCGCTGACCTTGCCTTCGAACACTGCCACCGAAGTCGCGCTGCAGCTCATGCTGACCAGGAACTCGGTCCCTTCCACCGCCGCGTTGACGAACGGGGTGCGGACCTTGAACTTGCGCGGGAACCGGGTGATGAAGTAGCCCGCGCCGCAGGCATCCCTGGGCGTGGTCTCGTCCTGGAAGAACTCGACTACCGTCTCGTCGCCCTCAATGCTGATGCTGACCGTGGAATTCTGGTCGAGCCGGACAAATTTCTCGGGAAGGATGACCAGCGCCGCACGGCTGCGTGGGCCTGCGTGGACGACGTCACCCTGGCACACGGGTGTATCCAGGCGCGTCACCGGGGCCCAGTCCTGCCGCCCCGCGCGGCGCATTTCGACGACGCCTTGCATAGACACGATCCGCGCCACGATGGGCGTGCATGCGGGAGGCACGTCGGCAGCCGTCGCGCGCGTGGGCGTTGCGCACACCGCCAAAAGCGCCGGAGTGACGCACCCCAGCGCCAGCCGTGCATAGATCGAGACGCCCGACCGCGACATCCTTAACCCCCTCCCATTGGCACCTTGCTGGTTCCATAAGGCTAAGCATGACGACCGAAAGCAAGCTCTATGTAAAACCCTTTCAGTCTTGTATGCAAGCTGACTTTGGTCATAGGTATGCCACTTGTGGTGCTCGTCCTAAGTGACCCGTAACAGGAGTGACCTGGCGCTGCTGCGAGGCGGTAGTCAAGCAGCCTGTCGGATCGCACCGCCGCCCCACGAGGGGTTGGCGGCCAGCCAGCGGAGGTAGAAGCTCGTCGGCCCGTCGTCGGGATAGCGCTCCTGGATGGCGCGGAAGCGTTCCAGGGCGGCCTCGCGGCGGCCCCCGCGCAAAGCGTCCAGGGCGAGTGCGAACTCCAGGCAGAGCTGCATGACGTAGGCGCTGGCACTCTCGCGTTCGGCAACGATTTCGAAGACGTGTGTGGGCAGGTTCTTCCCGCGCAGCTGAAATACCCCCAGGTCCCGCACCAGCAGCGCGTCGAGCCCGCGGATCACCGGCTCCGCTGCGAGGATGCGCGTGCCCAACTCCTTGTTCAGCGCTTGGAGGCGAACTGAAGTGACCACGGTATCCCCGACTGGGCGGAACTCGAAGTGGTTGACCGCTCCCATCGGGCTGGTGGCCACCTCGCCGCCCGAGAGCCCGATGCGGGTCGGGAGTCGGAGCGTTGGCGAAGCCGCGTTGAACCGGTCGACTGCCGACATCAGCTCGAGCGCAGCCCCGGACGCTTTGAGATGCAGACTGCTCTCGCCATCGTCTCCGGTCCACAGCGCCAGGACCGCATCGCCGATCAAGTCGACGACGGCGCCTTGCTTCTCCGTGATGGGCGGGAAGACCGCTTCGAAGTATCGGTTGAGGAATCGCGCCAGCTGGGATGGGGGCATACCCTCGGCCAGCGTGGTGAACCGTTCGGCATCGGTAGCAAGGCAAACCCCGTACACCGGCTCGTTGACGGTGTCCAGCCGCGCCCGGTTCTCGAGCAGGCCTTCGATGACCGGGTCCGGAACGAACTTGCCGAACAGTCGGCGCAGCTCGTCGCGCTTGCGCCGCATGTCGCGGTAGTGATAGGCGATCGCATACAGGATGCCGGCCGGCGCCTGCCAGGCAAGCGGAATCAGCAACGGCAACCACACGGCGGAGACCCGGAACAGGAGGAGTGCCAGCCCGAGATAGACGGCGCACAGCGCGAACCCGGCGACAAGTCCGCGCACCGGCGGCGGGACCAAGAGCAACAACGCCAGTGCCAGCCCGAAGCAGGCCGTCACCAGCATTCGCCACGGAAGCGGTAAGAGCTTTCAGGCTGCTGCCCGAAGCGAGGTTGGCGAGTGCAGTCGCCAGGATCTCGCTGCCGCTGAGCTTCACGCCGTCGGTGGTGGTATAGACCGTCGGGTAGTGATCGTCGCGCTGAGCTGGGGTGAAGTCCACGTAGCCGACAATCACGGTTCTGCCGCGCACCTCACGCGCTAGCTGCTCGGCGCTGCCAGCTCCAGGTTTCAGGACGTCTGCATAGCTCACGCTTCGGAACGTTCCCGGATGGCCGTAGAAGTTGAGATACCGCACCGGGTCGCCCGCATACAGATCGACCAGCGCCCGCAACGCGGTGCGGTGCTGCGCGGGCAATCCGGCGCTGTCCTCACTCGTTCAGCAGCATCGTGCAAGGTGTCCGCCAGAATCGGCTGCGAGCGAACCAGATGCCGGATCAGCAGAGAAGTGGCTTGGAGTGGCCGTCGCTGTTCCAGAGCCTCGGCCGTCCGCGGCAGCAGTTCTGCGTCCTCAGGCCTGGCCTTCGCGATCAGGCGGACGAGGTCCGAATGCACCTCTGCGTGGGAGCGGTGCAGCAGCAGCGCCGGCATGCTCGACATCGGTCCGTCTTCCTGGCTGAAGACGGCGAACCCGTTGACACGGCCGGCCATGCCATAGGCGAGGCGTAAGGGTGCCGCACCGAGTGCGGACGATTCGATCAGTGCGCTAATCTGTGCCGGTCGCTCCACGCCGTCGGTCTGCTCGTCTGCTGCTCTGCGGACGGACTTGGCCTGACCGGTCGAGCCATTGCGCGATCAGCACGTTTCCCGCCGATTCCATCGCTTCGGCCAGAGTCCGATCCTGTTCTTCAGCGAAGCGCTGGCCCTTGTCCGATCCGCTCGGCAGTAATGGGCGAAAAGAAATATCGAGTGCGATCGCGCGTGCCCCCGCCTGCGCCAACGCGTGCACCGCCAGGGCGTGCACGCAGCGGGGCCAGCGCATCACGAAGTGCGGCGGAGGCAGCTTCTCATGGGAGGCGGGCGCGTCATCGACCCTGAGATTCGACGCAGCGGTCTCGCGCGACGGGATCGCTCGGCAGCGTGATCCGCTCTGATGACTGCTGGTCGATCGTGACCAGCACGACATCGTCGGGTGGCGACTTGCCGCCGCGCAGCTTGAACAGGAGCCAAAGGTCGAAGCTCTCCTGCAGCGGCCAAAGCGCCGGCAGGACGGTGAGCACCGATCCGAGGAGTGCCAGCACCAGGCCGGCGATGACACCATGCCGCCAGGTCAGCCAGGGTACACCCAGAAAAGCGCGCGGGTTCATGGCGGCTGTCGTGCAGCACTACGCCGCGCGCGGTCAGGGGCCTGTCAATGCCGACGGGACTGATCGTCGAGCAGATGCTGTGCGATCAGCTGCATTACGTGATAGGCGAATTGAGGATTCTCGAAGTACAGGCGTTTGGCCCGCTCAGCGGTCAAGCAGAAGAGGCGGGCGTCGGTTTCGCAGCGCGCACTGCACGTGCGCGAATGCTCGGGTGCGAAGATGCCGATCTCCCCGAACAAAGTACCCTCGCCCATCTGCTTGCCGATCTCCGGCAGCGCTACCTTGCCTTGCTGAATGTAGTAGAGGGCGCGCGCCGGATCTCCTTTCCGGAACAGGATCTCTCCCTTGTGATGGGATTCGTCCGACATATGCGGCAGAAGCCAATCGCGCAGCGACACGCCTTCCTCGGCTTCGTGCAGCGAGATGTTGTGCACCTGCTCGAGGCGCTCGACGATACGGATCGCCTGAGTGCGGTTCTCTACCCCGAGCTTCTTATAGGAGTTGCTGAGATGGATTTTGACGGTGCCTTCGGTGATGCTGAGGCGCTTCGCTATGTTGAGGTTCGACCGTCCCTCACAGACGTGCATGAGAACCTGGAGCTCACGCCCGGTCAGGCTATACGGATTGGGTCCTGCCCGGCGGCCGTTTCCGCCGTCCGCCGCGAAGGCAGGCACGTGAGCATCGCCCGCACTGTGTTCGGCGTCCGCGTGGGGCCGGTGGCTCGCACCATCGAGCACTACCCGCAGTACGCCCAGTGCCTGCGTCTCGCGATAGGTCTTGGGCAGGTAGGCCTGGGCACCGGCGTTCATGATGCCGGCAATGAAACCGTCGTCCAGAGCGCTGGCCAGTGCAACCACCGGCACGCCGGGAAGACGGTCGCGACAGCCGCGCACCAAGCTTGCAGCGCGCGCCAATACAGCGTCCGCATCGATCAGCACCAGCGAGAAGCCGTCCTGCGGGCCAAAGTCGTCGAGCCGCTCAGGGTCACAACGCTCGACTTGCACTCGGTGCGCGAGTTTGGTCAGCGCCCCGCTGAACGCGTCGGCGAAGAGACCTCCATGGACGGCCAATAGGACTCTCATGGGCAGCGGCTCCAGTGCCGCCGTCATCTTGCGCCCATTCTTGATGGCTGTCATGTCTCCCTGGGGCGGTCTGGCCCGGGCCGCAGGTCCCTCGGCTTGCACCTCAATGACGCCAGGCGTCCCGCCGGGCCTTGCGTTGATGCCGCTTTCGGGTCGAGGGCCTGAGGGGACCATGTTGAACTCCTGAGCTGGAGAGAATCTTGTTATGGGCTGATGTTGGTCTTACCGCGTCCATGCGGGCGCGGGAGCAATAAAATAGGCAGACAACCCCGACGCTGGAGGCATCCAGATCATCTGCCACGGGAGGAGTCTATTCAGCATCTGCCTTTCGAAACGAAATCCAGCGCTTAGCCAGCCACGCGATCCGGAGCTATTCCGCCGTATGCGCTCAGACTATGCGGGGGGAGAGCAGATCAGAACTTGCCGAAAGTTATAGATGGAGGCGGGTACCGCGGGCCGCGAGAAGACGCGGCTCGCTAGGGATGACGACGCGTGGCCTCTGAGGTCCTGCGCAACCCCCTGGCCAGTCGGGAGGGCTCTCGTGCCTCGCTGCTAGAAGCTCTATTGCAGAGTTGGGAGCTCGCGAGGGGTAGGGGCCAGCGAGCCTACTTCCCCGTGTCCTTGATTTGCTTGCCGGTCTTGTCGGCGCTCTCCTTCATTGCGTGCCCGACGTCTTTGACCGTCTTGCTGGCGCCGTGCCCGATGTCCTTGCCGGCTTTGCTATAGGCCTTTCCCGCCTGGTGCGCTGCACCCTTGGCGTCTTTGCCGATCGCTTTGGCGGCGCGCTCGAAGAAGTTGTCCTTTGTGGCTGGCTCCGACGCGGCCTCGGGCTTCTTCTGGTCCGCCGCATGTGCCGTCAGCGCGAGGCCGGCGATCAGAATCGCGATAATCTGCTTCATTTCGGCTCGCCTCACTTGAGCGAAAAGTCGACGCGGGCGCCGGGGAGCTTTTCATCGCCTTTCGGTGCGTCCAGCTTGGGCGCGAGGAGAAACACCCGGTCCACGGGCACCTGATCCCCGCGGGTGATGAAGTCTTTCGTCGCTTGTGCGCGGCGGTTGGCCAGCTGGATGAGATCGTCGTCCGTGACCACGGTGTTGGTCAGCATGAGTTTCTCCATCTCTTCTTTCGGGAGGTCCTTCTGGAACCCGATCACGTTGCGCGGCTTCGGGAACTTCGCCTCCTTGTAAGCGCGCTTCAGATACATTTCGTACTCTTGCGGCTCAATCTTGACCTCTTCCACCGAGGCTACGGACGAACCCTTCTTGACCAGGTCCTTGAGCTTTTGCGCTTTCAGCTGCTGCTCGAACCGATTTTGGCGCAGCCCTTCCCGATCCTTCTCCAGATCGCTGTGACCGGTTGCGTCAAGCTTCAGCGCGGGTCGATCGGAAAGCGCTTTTTGCAGTTTCGTGAGCTTGTCTTCCTGTGCCGGGACGAGCACGGCCAGGCCCGGATCGAACGAAACGTAGGAGAGCTCCTCTCCACTGCCTCCAACCAACGAGCCGATCAGTGCGAAAGGCGAGGTGATTGCTTTCTCGATCAGGTTGAAAATGATGTGCAGGATGATGCCGCTGACGCTGAATTTGGGATCATCTACCGAGCCGCTGATGGGCAGGTTGACGTCGATCACGCCGTTTCGGTCCTGGAGCAGCGCTACGGCGAACAGCACGGGCAGCTTGGTTGCAGTCGGGCTGTCGACCTTCTCGCCGAAGGTCAGCTGGTCGAGCGTGAGCCGATTGCTGGCCGCGAGCTTGCGGTTCTCGATCTTGTAGGCGACATCGAAAGACATCTTGCCTTTCTCGATCGCGTAGCCCACGTACTTGGTGGAGTAGGGCGTGAACGGTCCGAGCTCGATATCGCGCACGTTGGCTTTGATGTCGAGGTATGGGTTCTGCAGCAGCGGATTGATCTTGCCTTTGATCTCGACCGGCGCGCTCTTGGCGAAGCGGCCGCGCAGGTCGACGTCGGCGGTGGTATCGAGCTGCGATGACAATCCCGTCACCGAGCCGCCGATCTCGGTCAGGTTAGCCGAGTAGTTCGGTTTGATGAAGAAGTCGCTGAAGTTGACGTTGCCGCCCTGTAGCGTGACTTTGGCGATGGCGATCGGTGGCTGTGGCACAGCCTGTGAGTCCTCGTGCCGCGGGAGCTGGCGCCGGGTTCGTTGGTTTGTCTTGCTTTGCCGGGGGTGAAGTCTGGTTCGTCGCACCGACCTGAGCCTTTGCTTCAGCCGTATCTGGCTCGTCCGTCGGTTGTGTATCCGCACCGCTTGCCAAAATATTCTGCACGTTCAGCTTGCCGGTCGGGTAGATGATCAGACGCGAGTAGAAGTCCGAAAGCGCCACTTCCTCGGATCTGTAGCGAGAACAACTGCGAACGTGTAGCGGCATCGGCGTCGGAGCTCTCAAACAGCCACTTCCCAGCCGCCAGAGCGCGGTACGTCGCGTCGATTCCGCCAACGTGGAGCGACTTCCACTTCAAGAAGTCCTCGGAAGTGGCCTTGTCTACGGACGCGAAGTTGTTGATCCCGACTTCGCCTTTGAAGTGAGTAGCCATCGGCCCCGGCTCCTGCGGCGTGAGCTCCCACCGGCCATGCAACAGCGCCTCGCCGCTGCTCACGAGGATATTGAGCTTGTCCTCGAGATAGGGTTGCAGCGGTACCAGGTCCACGCTCTGCACATCGAGGTTTAAATCCGCCTGCAGCGGACTGATTCCGATCGGCCCGGACACGAGCAGCTTGCCCGTCTTGTTGATACCCACAGCTACTTCCACCTTGGCATTCGAGCCAACGCGGTTGGACAGATTTTCCACGTTGACTTTGATTGGCTCCGCCACGTGCGTAACCGCCTGCGTCGGGACCTGGTCCTCGAAGCGGACCGCGTATCGGTCGAGCGCGATCTTCTTCACCAGCCATTGCCACGCTTGGCCTGGCTTTTGCGTCGCCGCATTCGGCACAGGGGCGGTTCCTTTGGTGCCCGCGCCTTCCTCCATGAGCTGCGTGAGGTCTATCGTTCCGTTTTTCTCCCGAACCGCGCGCAGCTGTACCTGCTTGCTCGACACCTCGCTCACCTGAGCGGTGTGCTTCGCCGAATCCACATCCACGCCTTTCAGGTCGAACGCCGGGACAGAGAGGAAATCCTCCTTTGCGCCTCGCTTGCGTAGACGGAGTTTGCTGAGGGATGCGTCCAAGCCGGTCACCACCGCCGAGATGTCCCGGCCTGCCTGCGCCGCCCGAAACCGCGTGGACAGGTTCAGCGTTCCGTCTTCGACGTCGAAACGGATGAGATGCGCATAGTAGGCGGAGTAGTTCTTCGGCTTTACGCCGCGTACCTCGAGGTTACCGTCGACGTTCAGCGGCGAGACGAACAGGGTGCTGGCGCTCTTGACGCTCTCTCCGAATGTCGTGCCGAGTGCCACCTCCAGCGTGGCCGGGTCGACTTGCGGCAGCACGAATTTCCGCAGAACGACCAGCAGACCCTCGATATCGGTCTTGAACGGCCTGGGTGCGGCCTCGTCGGCGAAGTGGACTTTGCCTTGCTCGATCCGGGCCTCCTCGAGGTGAAGCTTCATCTGCGGCTCACCCGCTTTGCTCTGGTTCGGTCTCCTTCGGCTGCGAACCATTTCCGTTAGGCGCGCTCTTGGGGACGACGCTCATCCAGTTCAGACTGCCGTCGCGCTCGCGGCGGACAAATACCTCGGGCTTTTGCAATACGACATTGCCCAGACTGACGTCGCGTGCAAAGACCGTGGCGGATTGCACCGGCACCTCGAGCCGCGCGAAGTTGAGCAGCGCGCGTCCATCCAGCTGCGTCATCGCGAACTTGTCCAGCGCCGCCTTGCCGGAGAGCACCAGCAGCGGGGGCTTGTCCGGATAGAGCATGAAGGTCGCAGTCAGCCGCGTTTCGAGCAGGGCCGACGGGATCTTGAACGGGAGCTTGACCGGGAGGTACTCGAGATAGCGGGGGATGTCGAGCGAATAGACGTTCACATCGAGCTGCGCCTCCGGAGGCGTGGCGAACGGCTTGCTGCGGCCGGTCAGCGCAATCGGCGTATCGTTCACCTTGGCCGAGAAGGACGGCACGACGTACTGGTCCAGCCTGTACGGGAGGTTGGAGAGAAAGGGAATGGCGATATCGAGATCGGTCACCGCGTGCTTTGCCTGCTTGGGCTGATCGTCGAAGATCACCTTGCCTGCGATCACCTCGATATTGTTGAGCGAAAAGCGCGGCTGCTCTTTCTGCTTCGCCTGATCAGCGGCGGCTGGCTTTCCGCTCGCGAATTTCACAAGGAGGTCGGAGAAGTTGTAGGTACCGTCGTCACGTCGGACGACGTGAACGAAGGGGTGCTCGAGCCGGATCTCCCGCAGAATCGGTCCGCGCTGGATGACGGATTCGGCTTGGAGATCGACGAACAACTCGTCGAAGGACACGAATACCTCGGAGCTGCCAGGTTCGCTGACCGAGAACCCGCGCACCGAGGCGGTCAGTGCGAAGGGGTTGATCTTGATGTCCTGGATTGCGACCTGGCGGTTCAACAGCTCGGACAAGCTCTTGACCAGGTAGTGCTTGGCGATCGGCGGCACGGCAAAGAATCCGACCACTGCGAACAGCGCCACCAGGCCGACCACCCATAGGCGCGACCTTGAGCAGCTTCTTTCCGCGCTGCGCGCGGGCTTGCCTCGGGCGCCGGAGCAAGGCGCCGAACCAGCGTTCGCCCGGACAGGCGTGAAAACAGGCTCAGAAGTTTCATCTCCGGTCTCTTCGATCGAATGGTTGTCGCGCAGCGTCCGACGCTCTCGACCACGACATGAGATTATGGACAAAAATGCGCGGCGGCGACAGCCGGGGCAATTACGATGATAAGATCATTCGCATCCGCCCGAGAGGGCGCGCAATTTCGCAGTCCCAGACTCCCGCTCTCCCGGCATGTCCAACCCTTACGATTCCGTCTATTCCAGCGCTGCGCTGGAGGCGCTCACCGAGCACTTCGACCTCGGCGCGGACTTGTACAAGTTCTGGGGCAGCCCGCGCTCAGTGCTACGCGCCCTGCTGCTGGGGTGGGCAAGAGCTGGGCATCCTTCGCACCTGCACTATGCCTGGGACCTCGAGACTGCCGCGAGTCTGGACGACGCCATACTCGAGACCACCCGGCGCGCAGTGGCCTTGCTCGATCTGGACGACTGTCAACAGCCTCATCTCTTCGAGCCCGGCTGCGGCATCGGCGGCGGTGTCACGCAGGTTGCCGCGATGCTGCCGCTTGCCAAAGTCACCGGGCTGTCGCTGGTGGGCAAGCAACTCGACATCGGGCGGGCCATGGCTCGGGCGCGCGGGCTCACCAACACCGAGTTCGTGCAAGGTAACTATCTCGGCACCGCGTTCCCCGGTGCGCATTTCGACGGCATATTCGCCATCGAGACGCTGGTGTACACGCCAATCGTCGAAAGACCAGCGTTGTTCCGGGAGCTGTTCCGGATTCTGCGGCCGGGGCGCACCCTCGTGTCGTTCGACGGCTTCAGCCTGCGCGATCCAGTCGGCGCGGACGAACGGGAGTGGATTCAAGACGTACTCGACGGGTGGACGATTCCACTACCGACGACTCCGCAGCAGTATCGAAGAAGCCGCCGAGTCTGCCGGCTTCGAGGTAGCTGCGCGTCGAGGACGCCACGCGTCACATCTATCAATCGGCGCGGCGCATCTCCGCGATCGCGACTTCCGCGCTGCGCCCGCTGGCTCAAATTGCCTGCCTTCCGCTGCTTGGGGCTTTGGTGAGACCGTTCGGGTTTCAGTCACCGCGGCACGCGCGGCGCTTCGTCGCGGCCTGCCGCTCTCAGCTGAAGGTATTCGATGCCGGATTGAGCGCCTACTTCGTCCACGTATTCAGGAAGCCGCGTCTGTAGAAGTACGCACTCGCTGTTCACGCGCGCGCAAACACACAAATAGCCAGGAGCAGAACATGTCCATAGAGCATCCGATCATCGCGATCACGGGTTCGTCGGGCGCCGGAACCACGTCGGTGACCAAGACCTTCCAGCACATCTTCCGACGCGAGCAGATCAACGCCGCCATCGTCGAGGGCGATTCTTTCCATCGCTTCAACCGCGCCGAAATGAAGGCAGCGATGGAGGATGCGGCGCGGAACGGAAACGCGCACTTCAGCCATTTCGGTCCCGAGGCGAACCTGTTCGAAGAGCTGGAGGGCCTGTTCCGCGGCTACGGCGAAAGCGGGCGCGGGCGGGTACGCAAGTACCTGCACAACGAACCCGAGGCGTTGCGCTTTGGCCAGGAGCCGGGCACGTTCACGCCCTGGACGGATGTTCCGGACGCGACCGATCTATTGTTCTATGAAGGGCTGCATGGCGGCATTGTCACGGACAGCGTCGAACGTGGCGCGGCACGTGGACCTGCTGGTGGGTGTGGTGCCCATCATCAACCTGGAGTGGATTCAGAAGCTGCACCGCGACAAGTCCTTGCGCGGCTACTCCACCGAGGCGGTGATGAACACCATCCTGCGCCGCATGCCGGACTACGTGAACTACATCTGCCCGCAATTCGCGCGCACGCACATCAACTTCCAGCGCGTGCCGACGGTGGACACCTCCAACCCGTTCATCGCGCGCTACATCCCGAGCGCGGACGAGAGCTTCGTCGTGATTCGCTTCGCCGATCCCAAGGGCATCGATTTCCCGTATCTGCTGACGATGCTGCACGACTCGTTCATGTCGCGCCCGAACATCATCGTCGTCCCCGGCGGCAAGATGGAACTCGCGATGCAGCTCATCTTCACACCCATGATCCTGCAGCTGGTGGACAAGAGGCGGCGGGCGCTGCGGCAGGCCGCGCCAGTGACGGCAGCTCTGGCGTGAGAGACACCTACTTCTGTGCTCCAGGAAGCGCAGCAGCTCTTCGTGGAAGCGCTCGGGCGCCTCCAGATGGGGGACATGCCCCACATCGGGTATCAGCACCAGCTTGCAATCGGTCATCGCTTGCGCCGCCTTTTTCGCCAGCTCCGGATATAGGCCGAGCGTGGCGCGCACCTCCGGCGTAACGCGATTCCGGCCGATGGCTGCGCGGTCCTTCTCCCCCACGATCAGCAGCGTCGGCGCCTTGATCAGCGGCATCTCGTACAGCACCGGCTGCTCGTAGGCCATCGTGTAGGTCTGCGCGGCGGTGCGCGCGATCAGATCCGACTCCGGTCCTAACGTCCACCGGTACTGGACGTCGGCGAACATCTGGAACGCGGGCTTCCAGTTCGCGAAGAAGTCCTTCATGAACGTCTCGATGCGCTCGCGCGTTTGACCGCGTGCCTCGGCCGCAAGCTCGTCGCGGGTTGCGAACGGCACCTTGATGCGGTAGTCCTCGAGCCCGATCGGGTCCTCCAGAACCAGCCGCTCCACATAGTCGGGATACATCAAAGTGAATCGCATCGCCATCGTGCCGCCGAGCGAATGCCCGACCAGAGTGACTTTCTTCACGCCGAGGTAGTCGAGCAGCTGCTTGGTGTTGTACGCGTGCACGTGAAAGCTGTGCGGCACATCCGGCTTCGACGATTTGCCAAAGCCGATTTGATCGGGCACCACCACACGGTAGCCTCGTGCGCTGAGCAAGCCGATGGTGTCCTTCCAATAGGCGCCGAAAAAATTCCGTCCGTGCATCAGCACCACCGTCTTCCCGTTGGCGGGCGCGGACGGTTCCACGTCCATGAAGGCCAGCTTCACATCCTCGCCTTCCATGCGCTGCAGGAGGTATTGAACGGGATAGGGATAAACGAAGCCTTCGAGGCCGATGCCGAGCGGCTCCAGGTCTGGCGCGGCGGTTTGCGTGTGCCCAAGGGCTGGAAGCAAGCAAAGAACAGCGGACGCGAGAAAGCAGCGCAGGCACGCGGTCATGCGAATCTCCTTTGTCACAGCATTGTGGCACAGGCGCGATGTTTGTCAGACGTTGTCGGTGAAGCGTGGTTCCCACCGACGGACCGATCAACCGCAGCTCATCTGGGGCGTTATCCCACGTATGAGGCGTTTACTGTTTTGCATCGCGGCACTGGTCTGCGCTGGGCGCGCCATGGCTGCGCTGGGTCCAATCGAAGTGCATCAAGTCATTGCGTCGGCTGCGCTCGGAGACGAGAACGTAGTCGCGCTCACCCTCGACGCCTGCAGCGGGAGATTCGACGCCGAGCTCATCCATTTCCTGATTGTCCATCGAGTCCCTGCGACGATCTTCGCGACGAAAAGGTGGTTGGATCGCAACGCGGCGGGTGTTGCGTTGCTGAAGGAGCACTCGGACCTGTTCGAGATCGAGGACCACGGTGCGAACCACGTGCCGCCGGTGGTCGGCGCAGGCCGCAGCGTATTTGGCATTCCCGGAAATCCGGATTTGTCTCATCTGGAGCGGGAAGTCCTGGGCGGGGCCAACGCTGTCGCGATGGTCACGGGCGAGGCGCCTCACTGGTATCGCGGGGCGACAGCCGAGTACGATCCGGCGGCGATCAAGGTGATCGAGGCCATGGGATACCGGATTGCCGGCTTTTCTGTGAACGCCGATGCCGGGGCGACGCTGCCGCGGGCAGCCATCGTCGCCAGACTGGATCAAGTCAAGAGCGGCGACATCATCATCGCGCACATGAACAAGCCCGCGTCGGACACCGCCGAAGGGCTCTCCGAAGGCGTGCAGCGGCTGCTTGCCCGCGGCTTCCGTTTCGTCAGGCTCGATCAGACGCAGGTCCGCGCGGTGCGCTGAACCAGCCCTGCCGCGCGATGTCCTGGTGGGCGCGGCGTCCCGCCGGGGTGGCGGGGGTCAGAACTTTGAGTAGACGCTGAGCCCGTACACGTTGACGTTGGACTTGTTATTGGTGTCCGTGCCGTCGGGAACACGGTAGAGGGTCCATTCCACGCGCACGCCGACCTTGCCATTGGCGAACTCGAAGGCAGCCCCGGCGCCGGCATCCCAGCTGGTCTTGGTTTCGCTGGTTTGTGATGTGGTGAAAACTGGAGTGACCGAGCCAGTGCTCGTGTAATTCACCGTCGACTTGGCGTTCTGCACGCCGCCGCGTCCAAATATGCTGAAGGTCTGCGTCAATGGAAGGCTTGCCACAGCATCGAAGTTGAACCCGTACGTCTTCACTTCGCCGCTCAACGTCCCGGGACCTGTAACTGTCGAGTCGAAACTGAATTTGCCAAGATTGAAGTAACCGCCCTCGATCGCGATGTAGCGGTTAAAGCTGTAGCCAAGAAACAGTTTGTACGCGACGCTGCTTTGGTCCGCGGTCGTGCTTGGATTGGTTAACCCGAGCGAAGCCAGCGAAGCGTTGATATTACCTTCGTCGATACTGGCATGCCCGACTCCCGCGCCTATGCCAAGATAGACGCCCGATCCGTCGGGGCCCGCGGCCTCGGCCGAGCTTGCGAACACGGCCGCGGTGCTCATGAGCACGGCCAGTTGGAACCTCGCAACCGTCTTCACCATGATCCCTCCTCGAAAAACCGGGCTTGGTTTAGGGGTGGCCGGACAATGCCCAAGCCCGACGGCAGGCTGTCCCGAGCAGTCATATCGGCCAGGCCATGCACGACTTAAATTCTTGATATCGTCTACCTGGTCGTCATACCTCTAGGGCCGGCGGCGCTTGGAGTCGCAGCGGGGGCGAAATGGGCGCGCCCTAGCGGTCCTGGTCCTCGGGAAAGTCTGATCAGACTGTCTAGAGCTCAAGACGCCCCTGCTCGGGTTGCGCCGCGGTTGTGTAGGAGAGTTTGCCGTTCGCGATGCGCGCCGCCGCGGTCCATGGATGCGGCTCGACGCGGCCCGGGTCCACGATGTGTGTCACCTCGACGCCGCGTGCCTTCAGGTAGTCGGAGATCAGCCCGCGATGACATTGCTGCCAGGCCTGCTCCGCGCACATGATCGCAATGCGCCGGTCCCGCGCCCGTTGCAGCAGAGCGTCGATGGCATCCTGGAAAGCGGCGGTCTCCATGTAGTCCGCATAGCCGCGAAAGCCTGCATTGCGCCAGGCGGTGTTGGTAGAGTCCTTGCGCGGCACGCGCCTGCCTCCCAGTTCCGGCATCCAGACATAGTCGATCCCGGCCACGGGCAGCGAGCGCTCCAGCGCTTCGCGGTTGAAGTGCGGGTACCGCTTCGAAGCCGGATAGCGCCGTACGTCGGCCAGCGCTTGGATGCCGTTTCGCCGCAGCAGCTCGATGAGTTGCTCTTGAGCGCGCGTGGAATGGCCCACAGTCCAGAGTTCAGTCATCTGAGAGCTTGGTGGAGCTGATTCGTGGGCTCACCCGCAACCAGATCGTGACTGGCCCGTCGTTGGTGAGCGTGACCTGCATGTGCGCGCCGAATTGGCCGCCCGCAACTCGTGGGTAACGGCCACCCGCTTGCGCCAACATGTAGCCGAACAGGGCGCGACCCTGCTCGGGTGGCGCGGCGGGTGTGAAGCTCGGGCGGTTACCTTTACCCGTGTCGGCAGCCAGAGTGAATTGAGGCACCAGCAACAAACCGCCGTCGACATCGCGCAGGGAGAGATTCATCTTCCCCTCGGCGTCGGAGAAGACCCGGTAGTTGAGCAACCGCTCTAACAAGCGGTCGGCCTCCGCCGTCCCGTCCCCGCGTTCGGCGCAGACCAGCACCATGAGACCGGGGCCGATGGCGCCGACGACCGCGCCCTCGACCTCGACCCGCGCCTGGCTGACGCGCTGGAGCAGCCCGATCATCGAACGTTGTGAGCACCTGCCGGCTAGACGCCTGCATTCTAACCGCACCGCTGGGTGGGCGATGACAATCAGCCACGGCGCCCGCTTCTGTTCAACGCGGGCTCCCTGCTACACTGCTTCAGCATTGACTGAGGTACGCGTCATGACAGATAGCGAACGAACTACGCCACCGCCCGGCAAAGAGATCGCCACCCTGGCTGGCGGCTGTTTTTGGTGCCTCGAGGCGGTCTACGATCAGATGAAGGGTGTGGAGAGCGTGGAGTCGGGTTACATGGGCGGACACACCGCCAACCCGACGTATACGGCCGTGTGCTCTGGCGCGACCGGCCACGCCGAAGTGGTCCGCGTCACCTTCGACCCGAAGGTCGCGAGCTACAAGGACTTGCTGAACGTGTTCTTCGTGATCCACGACCCGACCACGCTCAACCGGCAGGGAAACGACGAGGGCACGCAATACCGCTCGGCGATCTTCTACCATTCTCCAGAGCAGAAGCGCATCGCCGAGGAAGTGATCGCGGAGCTCTCTGCAGAGCGCGTGTATGACGATCCCATCGTCACCGAAATCTCGCCCGCTGAGTCATTCCACGTTGCCGAGGGCTACCACCAGGAATATTTCCAGCGCAATCCGCAGCAGCCGTACTGCCAGTTCGTGGTGGCGCCCAAGGTAGCGAAGTTCCGCAAGACCTTCCTGGATCGACTGAAGCGCTAGCCAGTGTGGCGCTCGCCGTCGGCGGCTATGACCTTGGGTGGCAGCATCGAAGGGACGTGTCGTCAGTCCGCGACTGCGCTCGGCAGACTGAGTATTCGCCGGGCGCTGCGAAGGTGCCGTGATTATCACCCGCCGATCGCGGACGCGATCCCCCACACGCCGAACGCGGCAATCGCAACGCCGCTGATCGCGTTGATCCTGCGCACTGCGCTCGGAGTCGCAACCCAGCGGCGCAGCGCGGCGCCGAAGCTGGCATAGCTGGCTTGCACGGCCAAGCTGCCCAGGAACAGCCAAAGCGAACCGTACAGCACCGCGCCGACGCCTGCCCCGGCCGTCATCTGTCCCGAGAACGCCACGAACAGCAGAATGGTGAGGGGGTTGGCCAGGGTGAGCAGGTAGAGCTGGATCAGGCTCGGAGCGCGAGTCTTCGGTTCCCGCGAGCATCGGTGGATGCCGCTACGGCTGCGCAGCGCGCGCGCGGCCAGCCAGAGCCCCAGCAAGAGCAGCAGTCCCGAGGAGGTGAGCCGGATGGCTCTGTCATGGGCGTGCAGGAGCGCAAACACGCCTGACCCCGCCGTGAGCGCGAGCACGGCGTAGGTGAGGTCAGCCAGCGCCACGCCCAGCGCCGCGGCCAGCGCCGCGGACAGCCGGTGATTGAGACCGATGTGGATCAGCAGCAGCGCGATAGGACCGACCGGCGCGGCGATCGCTACTCCGAACAGGAATGCCCGCAGCGCTTCCAATGTCATCGGCGAGACGTCGGCTTCACGCCGCTAAGATACCCTGACCAGTGACCGAGGGGTGATTTCCCTGAGCTCTGCTGATGGTCGCTGTCCTCGCGCCTTTCTATGCGCGCGGGATAGCGCGCTCGACAGCCGGGAAGCCCCGTCCGGCGCGGAGATCGGCGGGGCCGCGCTCCTGCCGAGTACACTGACTGCGCGTGTAGCTGGGTCGCGACGCGCGGCTGCAGTGCCCGCGCGTCGGGGTCTGCGCGCCATTTAGCTGTTGACATGGCATGCCCCCCTCGGCATTCTGTCGCTGCCGCGGCAGAGCCAAATGCTGCGGCGGCTCCGGCGTTACGCACAACGGCAATTCGACTCGAGTGGAGGTAACAGCACATGGCCACAAAGAAGACCGCAGCGAAGAAGGCTCCGGCGAAGAAACGGGCGGCGAAGAAACCCGCCAAGAAGCCGGCGAAGAAAGCCCCGGCGAAAAAGCCGGCGGCCAAGAAGGCTGCGCCCAAGAAGAAGAGCAGCGTGAAGCGCAAACCAAACGCTGCGTTCATGAAGGCGATGACCCCTACCGCCATCCTGGCCGCAGTGATCGGCGACAAGGCAGCGCCCCGGACCGAGGTCACGAAGAAAATCTGGGACTACATCAAGAAGAACAAGCTGCAGGACGCAATCAACCGGCGGATGATCAACGCCGACGACAAGCTGAAGGCTGTCTTCGGCGGAAAGAAACAGGTCTCCATGTTCGAGATGACCAAGCTGGTCAATGCGCACCTGAAGTAAGTCGTCTTGATCCCCGGCTGCCGGCGCGACGCCCGCCGGTCGCCTCCCGCGGGGCGGGCTAACGCCCGGCCCGCGTGGATTTACCTCTGTCGGCGTCGAAGGGGAGATCGGAGGCCAAGCCGCCGATCAGGGTCTGCTGCGTTGCATCCTGCAGCGGCGGGGGGTGCGTCGCCGTGCGATCCGCACCCGCCTCTCCACCTGTTGGGCTGTGTGGTCCCGCCCCCCGGGCGCGCGTTGCCTGGGACAGACGTTCTCCTTTCGCACCGACGCGTCCTCAGACTAGCGTGGTATCCGTCCCACTCCATTGCGCGAGTCGCGAAGCGGAAACGGGCTGGATGTCGGCCTGATACGCCTCAAACGACCGTTAGGTATTTCGAGCGCGCCCCAGAAGCTCATGCATTGCGGCGTCATCCCCGAGTTCGGAGCGAACACGCTCAAACCGCGCAGATGGGCGGTCGTCCACTCCGACTGACGCGTTTGGATTTCGCGGCAACAATGCGGTAGTCGATGCGCTCAAGGCGCTGAGAATTGGGTCGGTGCTGACCCGGCTCACAACAACTCGCAAGACTGGCCGTCACAATCTCTGACTCACACGACCCGTAGAGTTTCCGCCGCAGTAGGCTTGAGCTGCGTCTCGGCGTGCGCGGGCGGCCCGAAGAGTGCTGAACGATCGACGTCGGCGAGGCGATCCCAGCCACACATGGCCATCACACGATCGATCTCGCTGCGCAATAGCTCGAGCACCCAAGCCACCCCTGCTTCACCGGCGACCGCGACCCCCCAGAGCTGCGGCCTGCCGATGAGGCAGGCCCTGGCGCCCAGTGCGAGAGCTTTGAGGACGTCCGAGCCACGCCGGACTCCACCGTCCATCAGCACCGGCACGCGCCCGGCCACCGCATCCACCACGCCCGGCAGTGCCTCCACCGAAGCCGGCGCGGCATCGAGCTGGCGCCCGCCGTGGTTCGATACGATGATGCCGTCTACACCCAGAGCGATGGCTCGGCGCGCCTCGTCGGGATGCAGGACACCCTTCAGCAGCAGCGGCCGATCCCACAAGCGCCTCAGCCATTCCACGTCCTTCCAGCTTGCGCCGGGATCGAGCAAACTGCCCATCTTCGCGGCCAACGACATGATGTCGGAGTCGCCTTCCTGGCTGTAGTTGGCGAGGGTGAACCTTGGACCCAGCGCCATGCGTAGCAACCAGGGAGCGTGCAGGCCCATGTCCAGGACGTTTCCCAGACCCAGCCGCAGCGGGACGGTGAAGCCGTTGCGCATGTCCCGTTCGCGCCAGCCCGGAACCTGATTGTCGATCGTCAGGACCAACGCCCGGTAGCCGCTGGCGTGCGCGCGCTCGGTGAAAGCGCGAGTGAGCCCCCGATCGCGGTACATGAACACCTGCATCCAGAGATTGCCGCTGACCTCGCGCGCAAGGTCCTCGATCGTCACGGTCGAGGCGTGGCTCATCGTATAGACGGTACCAGCCGCTACGGCGGCGCGTGCGGAAGCCGCTTCGGCCCGCGGCCAGAGCAGTCCAGCGAGCCCGGTAGGCCCGATCAGCACCGGTCCGTTCAGGCGTTGTCCGAACAGCTCGACCGATTGATCCCGCGCTGAGGTACCTTCGAGCGGACGCGGCAGCAACAGGGTCTGCGCCAATGCCGTCTCGTTGCGGCGCAGTGCCAGTTCGTCCTCCGCGCCGCCATCGACGAAATCGAAGACTACGCGCGGTAAGCGCCGTTGTGCGAGTCGGCGCATGTCGGCCAGGCTATGGGCACGTCGGCTGAGGAAGTCTCGAGTCCATTTTCTTCTCGTCGTTGTGTTATCCGACGGCCTTGCGGTTTGCCGATCGTCGTCTCGCATACTGGGACGACGGTTGCGTATTGCACAACAGAAGATGCGTCCTTGACAAGGTGGGACGGCCCCCACACCATGGCGCAAAAACAACTCCCCAGGTCGCAGACACCCGCCATGAGCGCATCGAAGCGTTGGAAACGCCGTCCGGAAGGTTCTACGTGGGGAGATTGGGGACCTGACGATCAGCTCGGCCGCCTCAATCTGCTCACCCCCGATAAGGTCAAGCAGGGGGTCGCCGAAGTGAAGGAGGGGCTGAGCTTCTGCCTCAGCCTGCCGCTCGACTACCCCGGCGGCAACGTGCTCAATCCGCGCCGCTATCCACCGGTGTTGCGCCCGACGATCCGTGGCGATCAGCCGAACTTCATCTACCAGGTGCGCAAGGACAACCCGGATGCGACCGACGTCATCAACGACGACGTGGCCATCCTGCACCTGCAGTACTCCACGCAGTGGGACAGCCTCGCGCATGTCGGTCAGCTATTCGACGCCGACGGCGACGGCACACCCGAGCCGGTGTTCTACAACGGCTATCGGCCGGGAGTCGAGATCGTCGGCCCGACTGCGGTAGCGGACGCAGGTGGCATCAATACGGTAACCGCCAAGTCCACGTCCAGGGCGGGTGCGCTGGGCATCGAGAACATGGCGGTGAAGTGCGTACAGGGGCGCGGTGTGATGATCGACCTGCATGCGCATGTGGGACGCGAGCGGGTGGCCGTCGGCTACGATCAGCTGATGCGCATACTGGATGCGGACAAGGTCGAAGTGGAAACGGGCGACCTGGTGTGTCTGCACACCGGGTTCTCGCAGCTGCTCCTGGAAATGAACCGGCAGCCCGACGCGCACACTCTCGAGAACTCGTGCGCGGCGCTGGACGGCCGCGATCAGAAGCTGCTGCAGTGGGTGACCGACAGCGGGCTGGTGGCACTGATCGCCGACAACTACGCAGTGGAAACGCATCCTGCCGTGTCGCATCGAGGCCGTTGTGCTGCGCTGCCGCTGCACGAGCACTGCCTGTTCAAGCTGGGGGTGAATCTCGGGGAGATCTGGTACTTGACCGAGCTGGCGAACTGGTTGCGCAGCCGCGGCCGCTATCGTTTTCTCCTCACCGCGCCGCCGCTGCGCCTGCCCGGCGCCGTGGGCTCGCCTGCCACCCCTGTAGCCACCGTGTGAGCATGAGTTACGTCACCGGTGTCGGCCTGACGCCGTTCGGCAAGCATCCAGGGCGCACCACGCTCGACCTCATGAGCGAAGCGGCGGCCGCGGCGTTGGCCGATGCGCAGCTCGAGCGCGCCGACGTCGACGGCCTGCTCTGCGCGTACTCCACGACCTTTCCGCATCTGATGCTCTCGACCACGTTCGTGGAGCACTTCGGCCTCAGCCCGACCTATGCGCATTCGATCCTGGTCGGGGGCGCCACCGGTTTCGCCATGGCGATGCTGGCGCACACCCTGGTGCAATCCGGCGTCGTGCGCAACGTTCTGGTGGTGGCGGGCGAGAACCGCCTCACCGCCCAGAGCCGAGACGCGGCCGTGCAAACGCTGGCGCAGGTCGGCCATGCCGAGTACGAGGTCCCGCTGGGTGCGACCATCCCTGCGTACTATGCGCTGGTGGCCTCGCGCTACATGCACGAGCACGGGACGACCGAAGCGGATTTGGCAGAGCTCGCGGTGCTGATGCGTCGCCATGCCGTCACTCACCCGGGGGCACAGTTCCGCGAGCCGATCACGGTGCAGGACGTGCTCGCGTCCAAGCCGATCGCGTCTCCGCTCAAGCTGCTCGACTGCTGCCCGGTGTCCGACGGCGGCGTTGCATTCGTGGTGGGCCGTGAGCCGACCAGCGGCTCCCGCGTGCGCATCCGAGGCGCGGGACAGGCGCACACGCACCAGTACGTGACCGGCGCCCCCAGCCTGACCGAGTTCGGCGCGAAGGCCAGCGTCGAGCGCGCCCGCGAGAGCGCAGGGATCACGCTCTCCGACGTGCGCTACGCCGCGATCTACGACAGCTTCACCATCACGCTCACGATCCTGCTCGAGGAGATCGGGCTGGCGCCGCGCGGGCAGGCCGGCAAGATGACGCGCGCCGGCTATTTCGATCGCAATGGAAGGCTGCCGCTCAACACCCACGGCGGCCTGCTGTCGTACGGTCACTGCGGCGCGGGTGGCGCGATGGCGCATTTGGTCGAAGCGCAGCAGCAGATGACCGGCCGCGCGGGAGCGCGCCAGGTGAAGGACGCCTCTCTGGCCCTGCTGCACGGTGATGGCGGCGTCTTGTCCTCTCATGTCAGCCTGGTGATGGAGGCGCAATGACCCCCGCGCCGGCGGTGTTGGACTGGACGACGGGCGGCGAAGGCATCGCGTTCCAGAGCTGTCCGGCCTGCAGCCACCGCTGGTACTTCAGGCGCGATTTCTGTCCCCGCTGCGGCTTCGGTTCGCCCGTCGAACTGCAAGCCTCGGGCCTGGGCACGATCCACGCAGCCACGCTGGTGACCCGTGCCCCGAGCGAACGCGCTGCGCGCGCACGCCCCTTATCTGATCGTGCTGGTTGACGCGGACGAGGGCTTCCGGCTGATGGCGCACGGCGCCCCGCAGCTTGGCATCGGTGCGCGTGTGCGCTGCCGCTTCGTCTCCTTTGGGGGCAGACTCATCCCCTTCTTCGATCCCGTATGAACCAGGCCGCCAGAGCGCGCCTGCGCAAAGTCCTCGACCCCAGATCGGTTGCCGTCATCGGCGCCTCCGAGAATCCCAACAAGATCGGCGGCCGACCGCTGCTCTATCTCCAGCGCTTCGGCTTCAAGGGCAAGGTCTATCCCATCAACCCCAAGCGCAGCGAGGCGCAGGGATACAAGGCCTATCCCAACCTGGCGGCGCTGCCCGAAACGCCGGAAGTCGCCGTCATCGTCGTGCCGGGCCAGCTCGCCGTGGAAGCCGTGGAGGAGTGCGCTCGCATCGGCGTGCAGGTTGCCATCGTCATGGCGTCCGGTTTTGGCGAGACGAGCGATCCGGCCGCTCGCGCCAACCAGCAACGCATCGTCGAGCTTGCGCGTGCCAGCGGTATGCGGGTGATCGGGCCCAACTCGCAGGGCGTCGCCAACTTCGCATCCGGCGCCGTGCTCAGTTTCTCGACCATGTTTCTCGAGACTGAACCGGAGGACGGGCCGGTAGCGATCGTGAGCCAGAGCGGCGGTATGAGCGTCGTGCCCTACGGTCTGCTGCGCAGCCGCGGCATCGGCGTGCGCCACGTCCACGCCACCGGCAACGACTGCGAGGTGACCGCGGCGGAGCTCGCGTCGGTGGTGGCCGAAGAGCGCGGATCTGAAGCTGCTGCTGCTGTACCTGGAGAGCGTGCGCGATGCTGCTCCGCTGGCGCAGATGGCGCGCGTCGCCCACCGGCGGGGCCTGCCGGTCATCGCCCTGAAGGCAGGACGCACCGCGGCGGGCCAGGAAGCGGCGCGCTCGCACACCGGAGCGCTGGCCAACGAGGACCGCGTCGTGGACGCGTTCTTCAAGCAGCATGGCATCTGGCGCGCCCGGGACATGGGCGAGCTGGTGCATGCCGCCGAGCTGTACCTGAGGGGATGGCAGCCGCAGGGGCGACGCCTGGTAGCCGTCAGCAACTCCGGCGCGGTGTGCGTGATGACCGCGGATGCCGCCAGCGCGTGCGGCATGCCGATGGCGCAGTTGAGCGCCGAGACGCGTTCGGCCCTGGCGGGCATCCTTCCGAGCTTCGCCACAACCACCAATCCGGTCGACGTCACCGCTGCGCTGCTCACCAACAGCCGGCTGTTCAGCGACATCCTGCCGGTGCTCTCGCGCGATCCCGCGGCCGATGCTTTTCTGATCGGGATTCCCGTTGCCGGCCAAGGCTACGATGTGGACGCGTTCGCCCGCGATTCCGCGGCCGTTACCGACCAGACCGGTAAGCCGCTGGTGGTGTCCGCCCCGCAGCCGAGCATCGCGGCGAAGTTCAGGGACGCCGGGCTGCCCGTCTTCGCGACCGAGAGCGAAGCGGTAGCGGCGCTCAATCAGCTGCTGTCACACCTGGAACTGATGCGAGCCGCGGTGCATCCCGGGTCGGGTAGTCGGATGCTCTCGACGCGCGTCGCAAGCACCGCGCGAATGATGAACGAGGCGGACAGCCTGGCTCTGCTCAACGATGTTCGGTGTGCCCGTGGTCGAGCACCGGCTGTGCCGTACCTCGGATGAGGCGGTGCAGGCTCTGGCGGACTTGGGTGCACCCGTGGCGGCGAAGGGCTGCTCGGCGGACGTGGTCCACAAGTCGGAGCTGGGCGCTGGTGCGCTTGAACCTGCGCACGGAGCAGGACATGCGCGCCGCCTTCGTCGATATCGAGCGCCGCCTGCGCGAGCACGGCTCGCGGTTTGACGGTGTCCTGGTGGAGAAAATGGTGGCGGGGCGGCGGGAGCTGATGATCGGTGCGCGCATCGACCCCGTGTTCGGTCCGGTGGTGGTGGTCGGAGACGGCGGCAAGTACGTGGAGGCGATGCCCGACGTCGAGCTGCTGTTGCCGCCCTTCGATGCGCCGGCAGTGCGCCGCGCGTTGTCGCGACTGCGCATTGCACCGCTGCTCGGGGGTGTGCGCGGCGAGCCGGCCATGGACATCGATGCTTTCAGCGCTGCGGCGGTCGCCGTCGGCCGGATGATGAGCGATGATCAGTCGAAGGTGATCAACCTCGACATCAATCCGGTGGTCGTGGGGAACGCCGGCGAGGGGTGCCGTGCGGTAGATGCGGTCGCCTACACCGTCGCCTAGGAAACCTCTGATCGAATCTCGCATACGCCACTTGATCAGAGCTTCCCCAGGGTCGGCTTGTGACGAAAACGGTACGCCGCTCCGAGATGGCGAGTGCGGGCTGATAGTCTTGGCCCACGATCGTTTTGGCTTACGCACCCCTGACTGCGCGAGCAACGCAGCGCTAGTTCACCGGAATTTTGCAGTTGCCCCAGCCTTTTCGCTCCCGAATTGATCCTAAGTACGCTGCCGCACATCGATGTGCCGCCCGGCGGGGCAATTCGGCGCTGCGGGCGCGAGACTTGCCTCGGCTGCACCCACGTGCCCGCATGAGGCATCGATCCCGAGACCCTGGCCCACGCAGAGAGATGGCGCTTGAAGACCCTCGCGTCGTTGCACAACGACAAGCCCCGCGGACAGACCGCCTCAGGAGTCAGGTCGTCATCGTATTCGCGGCGATGATCGTGGCGCTCGCGCTGCTGCTGTCGGTCTTCACATCTCTCCACGGCCGCTCGGTCAATCTCACCACGACCGGGTTCGTGGATCACGATCTGCCCAGCGTCGCCGTCCTGTTCGACCTCAAGCTCGCCGTCGTCAGCGAGGAGCCCATCCTGTATGACTACTACGCGACCGGGAGACAGAACGCGATTCCGCTCGAGCCACGGCGCGAACGCCAGAAGGATCGAGAAGATCCTGGCGCAGCTCAAGCACAGCGGTGTCGCCCCCGATCTCGTGGGCGGGATCGAGGGTCACTTTCGAGAGCTGAACCGACTAGCCGCAGATCTGGACAACACGCTGGGCAGCTCGTCCCTGAACCCGGCCAAAGCCGATGCCCTGCTCACGAGCATCAGCCGCCACGCGGCGGATATCAACGCGGGTGTGGACAAGATGTTGGCCGTCGTGAGCGGGGACGTCGAGAGGCGCGGCAAATTCGTGCAGGAGGAGGTGGCCACCATCGTGAGCATGGTGGTGGCATTCAGCGTAGCGACGCTCATCCTTCTCGTCCTCACCGGCTACTCCTTGCGAGCCTATGTCAGCGAATCGACCAAACGCCGGCAGCTCGCGCTGTTCCCGGAGCGCAATCCGCATCCGATACTGAGCGTGTCGAGCGAAGGCAAACCGCTGTATGCCAACCGCGGCGCGCTCCAGATGCTGGCCGACTGCGAGGCCTCCAACGCGGATGCAGCCCGTCTCCTGCCCACCGATCTGGTCGAACGCCTGGACGCACTGCGCCGCTCGCGGCGCGACATCGATCGGTTCGAGTACGAAGCCTGCGGACGTCAGCTGTCCTGCGAGATTCATCCCTTGCCGGATCAGGACCTGTTCCACGTCTATCTCTCGGACATCACCGAGCGCAAGCAGGCCGAGCAAAAGCTCATCCATCAGGCCTATCACGACACGTTGACCGATCTCCCGAACCGTCACGAATTCCATGAACGGCTCTCGCAGGCGATCAACGCAAAAGCGAGCGGCGCTATCTTGCTGCTGAATCTCGATCGCTTCCGCTTGTTCGTCGACGGCTATGGCCACACCGTCGGAGACGAGGTGCTCAAAGCCATCGCCGCTCGGCTCAACCAGACGTTGCAGGGCTCATGGTCCGAGTTCCTCGCTGCCCAACTCTTCCGCATGGACGGCGCACGGTTTGCGGTCTTCGCCCCGGGAGTGCGCTCGCCCGCTACGCTGGATGCTCTGGCTGAGCGCATGCAGGAATCGGCGCTCGAGCCGATCCGGGTGCGAGACCGGCAGCTACTGCTGAGCTTTAGCGTAGGAGGCAGCCTGTTTCCGCTCGACGGCAGGGACGCCGAAAGCGTCGTCAGAGGTGCGGATCGCGCGATGCAAAGCGTGCGCAAGCACGGTGGCAACGGTTACCGACGATACGGAACGGAGCTGGACGCCGAGTATTCCGAGCTCCTCGAACTCGAAACCGACCTGCGCCTAGCCCAGGAGCGCGGCGAGCTGGCGCTTCACTTCCAGCCCCAGGTCAACATCCGCAGCGGCGTGCTGATCGGATTCGAAGCCTTGCTGCGCTGGAACCACCCCGAGCACGGCATGATCCCGCCGAACCGCTTCATTCCACTGGCAGAGAGCACGGGCCTGATTGTCGAGATCGGCGAATGGGTGCTTCACACTGCCTGCACGCAGGCACGCACCTGGCTGGACTTCGGGCTGCGGGGGTTTGCGATTGGCGTCAACGTCTCGGCTCGTCAGTTCGCCGCCGGAGACCTGGCGCAAAGGGTCGAGCGCGTGATGAAGGATACCGGGCTCGATCCGGACTATCTGGAGCTGGAAGTCACCGAAAGCGTTGCCATGGCAGACGCCGAGCAGACCGTCGACACACTCGAGGCGCTGAAGAAGATCGGCGTACGCATGTCTATCGACGACTTCGGTACGGGGCATTCATCGCTTGCCTACCTCAAGCGCCTTCCTGTCCACCGGCTCAAGATCGATCAGGCCTTCATCCGCAACCTCACATCGGATCGGAACGACGCGGCGATCACACAGGCGGTGATCGCGCTCGCCAAGAAGATGGGGCTGAAGGTAATCGCGGAGGGCGTCGAGACCGAACAGCAGCGGGCGCTACTCGCCCGTTACGGGTGCAAGGAGATCCAGGGTTATCTCATCGCTCGACCGTCTTCCGCGGCCGACCTCACGCCCTTCCTCACGAGGCAGCTGCAGCACAACGCGCGAGGCTCGAAATCAGATCAGCGCAAGCTGCACGTCGTCTGAACTCAGTGGATAGGGACATTGAACAGGGTGCGGACTCTGCTGCCCGCAGTCCGGTCGCTACCTCTTAGGCCCTAGGCGGCCGGTACTTCACCTGTTTCTTCACGGCTCGGTCGACCTCTTCGGGCGTGAGCAACACGGTGCTCTTCGTCCGCGCAGCTCCGCTGGCAGATACCGCAAGCGAGAACGCCGCTACAGACACGTGGTCCGGCAGACCCGTTATCATCTCGCCCTGCACGGGACGGGAGAGACGAATGCAAGATCTGAAGGCCGTCAAAGAGCAGCAGCAGCGGGCCTGGGCGTCAGGCGACTTCGCTGTCATCGCCTGGAACACGGTGTTTCCGGGCGAACTGATGTGCGAGGCCGTAGAGGTGAGGGCCGGACAATCGGTCTTGGATGTTGCTACGGGCAGTGGGAATGCGGCCTTGTCCGCCGCGCGGCGCGGCTGTGATGCGCTGGGGATCGACTACGTACCCGCCTTGATCGAAAGAGCGCGCCAGCGCGCAACGCTCGAACGTTTGCCCGCCCGGTTTGAAATCGGGGATTGCGAGGCCATCCCGTGCGCAGACGATTCCTTCGACGTTGTGCTGTCGGTATTCGGCTCGATGTTCGCGCCTGATCCGCAGAAAGCTGCAGACGAGCTGCTCCGCGTGTGTCGCCCGGGCG
The DNA here is from genome assembly GCA_963747025.1 of uncultured beta proteobacterium. Classification (GTDB taxonomy): domain Bacteria; phylum Pseudomonadota; class Gammaproteobacteria; order Burkholderiales; family SHXO01; genus SHXO01. The sequence continues at coordinate 48,954 of CAVVDJ010000007.1, read as the reverse complement.
GGAAGATCGGCATGGCCAACTGGACTCCGGATGGGTTCTGGGGACAGACCTTCGCTCTGCAGTGGCGCTACCTCCCGCCTCCGGTGCCGCTTCGTCCGCCGTCTGAATGGGGTACCGAAGGGAGGTTGCGAGAGTTGTTCGGTGACGCGACTGCGTCGATGCGGATTGCGAAGCGGAGTGCGTTGTTCCGATACAAGAGCAGCAAACACTGGATCGAAGTCTTCAGCACTTACTTCGGTCCCATCATCAGGGCGCTCGAGACGCTCGCAGGCGAGCGCCGCCAGGCCTACCTGAAAGAGCTCGATGCTACGCTGAATCGCTTCAACCGATCTGGCGACGATACGCTGATGGTGTCAGCGGATTATCTGGAAGTCGTGATGGTGTCGAAATGAGGCGAACGTTAGCGATGGAGCGACTCACAGAAATGCCGAGGGCGGCAGGCCAGGCCAGCCGCTCGATTCGATAGTCCGCGTCGTGGAACCCGCCGCCCAACTGCAGTCTGGAGTGCACAGGGCCGAGCTCCTGCTGTTCTTCACGCTGCTGCAGCTGACAGTGATCGTGCTCGCCGCGCGCTTTTGCGGAAATCTTTCGGTGCGCTTTGGCAACTCGCGTGCCGTGGGCGAGATCGTGGCCGGCATCCTCCTGGGCCCTTCGCTGTTCGGCCTGCTATGGCCCACTGGCTTCGAGTTCGTGTTTCGCTCCGGGCCACCGGAGCCCATGACAATCCTGAGCCAGGTGGGTCTGATCCTGCTGTTGTTCCAGGTCGGAATGGAGTTCGACTTCGCCCATCTGAGGGAATCGCGCAACCGGCGAGCGGTGCTGCGCATTGCCCTCGTCGGAGACCTGTTCCCATTTGCGCTGGGCTTCGCATTCGGCCAGTTCTCCGCGGCGCAAATCTTTCCGCAAGGTAACGCGTTCGGCTACAGCCTGTTCTGCGGTACGGCGTTCTCCATCACGGCGCTGCCGGTACTAGGGCGCATCATGCTGGAGCTCGACTTGCACCGAAGCCAGGTTGGCGTGGTCGCCATCAGCGCAGCGGCCATCAATGATGTGGCGGGATGGTTGCTCCTCGCGGTGGTGTCGGCCTTGGCCGTTGCCCACTTTTCACCGGATGAGTTTGCGCTCAAGGTCGCCATGCTGGCTGTCTACGTCGCGGTCTGCTGGTGGATCGTCAGACCACTGCTGGTGAAGCTGATCGGCCGCTTCGGAGCGACCGCCAGATCGCTCCCACTCGATCTCATGGGTATCCTTCTGGCTGTCGCCTTCGTCTCCGGGATGGTCACGTTACAAGATCGGGATCTTTGCGATCTTCGGCGGCTTCATGATGGGCGTTTTGTTGCACGATCAGCGCGAACTGGCGGCGGCATGGCGCGAGAGGGTCGGGCAATTCGTGAGCGTGTTCTTCGTGCCGATTTTTTTTACCTACACAGGGCTACGCACCGATATCGGTCTGCTGGACGGATGGCAGATGTGGGGCTGGGCGCTGCTGCTATTGCTTCTGGCGACGTTGGGAAAGTTCGGCGGCTGCTACTGGGCAGCGCGCTGGGCGGGAATGGACAGGACGCAGGCGCGCGCTATCGGCATCATGATGAACACGCGAGCGCTCATGGAGCTCATCGTGATCAACGTGGGTTACGACCTGGGCGTTATCCCGAGAAGCGTGTTCACGATGCTGGTGATGATGGCGCTGGTGAGTACCATCATCACCATGCCTGCGCTCAAGCGCTGGCTTCGGGTCCGAGCCGTAGAGGAACTGAAGCAGGGTGGAGCGGCTTGAGCGCCGCTCACTTACGCCCTGAACTCCGGTTTCAGTTTTTGATACAAACGGCGAAACCTCTCGCCCAACGAAGCGATAGGCGTCGACCAGAGCTGGTTCGGGCTCGATCACCTCGCTCACTCGCGGCACCGGCGCACACGTTGCCCACCGCCTCGCCGGTCGCCGCCAACCGAGCGAGCCGCGCAGCTCCGTAGGCGGGGCCCTTGGCGCCCTCCTGATACAAGACGACGGGCCGATCGAGCGCGCTGGCCAGGATCCGCATCCACAAACGGCTTCGGCTGCCGCCGCCGATCGCCGCGACGCGCTCCACGGTGGTTCCCGCGGCTGCCAGACAATCCTGAGCTTCCGCCAGCGACAGCGCGACGCCCTCCAGGACCGATTGGATCAGCGCCTCGGTCGAGGTCTCCGCTTCCAGCCCGAAGAACACGCCCCTGGCATACGGATCGTTGTGCGGTGTGCGCTCCCCGCTCAAGTACGGCAGGAAGATCAAGCTGCCCGCGCCGCGGTAGTTTGCCTCGACGCGCGCCAGCAGCGCCCCGACGTCGTCGCTGCCAATCAGCTTTGCGGCCCACGCGAGACAGCTCGCGCCGTTGAGCATGCGCCGCCATCTGGTACCAGCGATCGGGCACCGCATGGCAGAAGGCGTGGACGAAGGCTTGTGGAAAGGGACGATAGGCGGCGGTGGTCACGAAGTACTGGCCCGAGGTGCCCAGCGAAACGAAAGCGTCGCTCGCGGAGACCGCGCCGATACCAACAGCGCCCGCTGCGGCATCGCCCCCGCCTCCCGCAACAACCACATTCTCCGGCATCCCCCATTCGCGCGCGATGTCGGGACGTGACGACGGCAGACGGTTGCGAGCCCTCCACCAGACGCGGCATCTGCGCGGCAGATAATCCAGTCGCCGCCAGGATCTCCGCCGACCAGGTGCGAGCGGCCTCGTCGAGCCACAGCGTTCCCGCGGCGTCGGACACATCGGTGGCAAGCTCCCCGGTGAGGCGGAAACGCACGTAATCCTTGGGCAGTACCACCGTGCCGATGCGCGCAAAGATCTCCGGCTCGTGTTGCGCGATCCAGAGCAGCTTCGGCGCGGTGAAGCCGGGCATCGCGGGCACGCCCGCGATGATTCCAAGCTGCGGCACCTTTTGCTCCAGTGCAATGCACTGCTCGTGCGAGCGCCCGTCGTTCCACAGAATCGCGGGGCGCAGCACGGTCCCGATCACGGCCGAGCAGCACCGCGCCGTGCATCTGCCCCGAGAGACCCACCCCGCGAATGGCGGCAAAACGATCCGGCATGCCGCCTGCGCAGATTCATCACCACGCGGACGACGGCGCTCCACCAGTCCTCGGGATTCTGTTCCGACCACAACGGTTGTGGCCGCGAGATCGACAGCTCCTGTGTTGCCTCGGCGACGACGCGCTGCTCATCGTCGACGAGCAGTGCCTTGACCGCGGACGTCCCTGATATCAATGCCGAGATAGACTGCTGTCATGGCGATGCGGCCGGTTACGCTGCCGCGCGAAGTACTTGCGCCTATTGACGCGGATCGGATGCATGGAGCAATGTGTGCGAATCGCCCTGGCTTCGAGCGCAGCCTAAACCAAAGCAGGACGACTTAGTAGTAAGCTCGGCCGCGCAGTTGGACAGGCGGGCGAGCATCGGCGGTCCCTGGTATTTCCGCTGAGGATTGTGCTGCTTCACTCATTCGAAAAAGGGGGAGGACCCTACATGAACGCTAAGAAATCCGTGTTGCTGTGCCTGCTGATGTGCAGCGCAGCATTCGCATATGCGCAGCAGCCCACCGTCGGCCTCATCACGAAAACGGAAACCAACCCGTTCTTCGTGAAGATGAAGCAGGGCGCGGAGGCGGCCGCCAAAGCCGATGGCGCCAAGCTCATGAGCGCCGCCGGCAAGTTCGACGGCGATAACGCTGGCCAGATCACCGCCATCGAGAACATGGTCACCGCGGGTGCCAAGGCGATCCTGATCACGCCGAGCGACACCAAGGCAATCGTGCCGGCCGTCAAGAAGGCGCGCGCCGCTGGCGTGCTGGTGATCGCGCTCGACACGCCGACCGATCCTCAGGACGCGACCGATGCGCTGTTTGCCACCGACAACTTCAAGGCCGGCGTCTTGATCGGTCAGTACGCAAAGGCCGCAATGGCGGGCAAGACCGCCAAGATCGCGACCCTGGACCTGGCTCCCGGCATCACCGTCGGCCAGCTGCGTCACGACGGGTTCTTGAAAGGCTTCGGCATCAAGGAAGGCGACGCCATGATCGTCTGCAGCCAGGACACGCAAGGCGACCGGGCCAAGGGTCAGACCGCCATGGAGAACTGCTTGCAGAAAGCGCCGGACATCAACGTCGTCTACACCATCAACGAGCCGGCCGCGGCTGGCGCTTATCAAGCGCTCAAGGCTGCGGGCAAGGAAAAGGGCGTGCTGATCGTTTCCGTCGACGGTGGATGCGAAGGCGTCAGGAACATTCAGGCGGGTGTGATCGGCGGCGACGTCTCAGCAATACCCTCTGAAGATGGCGCAGCTGGGCGTCGACGCCGGTGTCGCCTACGCCAAGACCGGGAAGAAGGTATCCGGTTACACCGATACGGGCGTGACCCTCATCACCGACAAGCCCATGAAGGGTGTTGATAGCAAGGACACCAAGTTCGGCTTGAGCGCCTGCTGGGGCTAGCAGCTATCGAGGTCTCTTTCCCTCCTCCGCTCGCGGGGGAGGGTCTGAGCCCTAGGGAGGGGAATCTTGAGCACCCAGACCGCTACAGCCGCCAGCCCCGGTGTGCGTGGGTGGTTCGCGCACATGCCGCCGGTCGCGACATTTGGACCGTTCATTGCGCTGGCCATAGCGTGCGCGTTTTTCGCGTTCCAGTCGGAACGCTTCCTGACGGGCCAGAACTTCTCGCTCATCCTGCAGCAGGTGATGGTGGTGGGAGTCGTGGCCATCGGCCAGACGCTGATCATCCTCACTGCGGGGATCGATCTGTCGTGCGGCATGATCATGGCGCTCGGCTCGATCGTCATGACCAAGTTCGCGGTCGATCTCGGGATGAATCCCTTCCTCGCGATCTTGTGCGGGTTTCTGGTCTGCGTCGCATTCGGGTTCTTGAACGGCGCGCTCGTCACCTATGTCAGGCTGCCGCCTTTCATCGTGACTCTGGGAACGCTGAACATCGCCTTCGCGATCACGCAGATCTACTCGAAGTCGCAGACCGTCTCCGGGTTACCCGATGCCATGTTGTTCCTGGGGAATACCTTCAAGATCGGAGAGACGTCGGTTACCTACGGCACGGTTCTGATGCTTGTCCTGTATCTGGTCACCTGGTTCGTGCTGCGCGAAACGGCGCCGGGCAGGCACGTGTATGCGCTCGGCAACAACCCGGAAGCAGCGCGGCTTGATGGGCATTCCCGCGCGCCGCATGCTCGTCGGTATCTATACGATCGCCGGCCTGATCTACGGCATCGCTGCACTGTTGCTCGTTGCGCGCACCAATGTCGGCGATCCGCAGGCGGGACAGACGGACAACCTGGAGAGCATCACCGCCGTTGTGCTGGGCGGCACCAGTCTGTTCGGTGGACGCGGGATGATTCTCGGCACCCTGATCGGAGCGCTCATTATCGGCGTCATCCGCAACGGCCTGACCCTGATGGGTGTTCCCTCGGTCTACCAGATCCTGATCACCGGTATCCTCGTCATCCTCGCTGTCGCCACCGATCAGATGTCGCGCCGCAAGGGTTGAAACCATGTCCGCTACCTCTCCCACCCCCGTCATCGAAGCGCGCAAGCTGGTCAAACGCTACGGCCACGTCACGGCACTGGACGAGGCGGACTTCGAGGTGCTGCCTGGCGAGATCCTCGCTGTCATCGGCGACAACGGTGCGGGCAAGTCGACCCTCATCAAGGCGCTGTCGGGCGCGCTCATCCCGGACTCGGGCCAGATATTCGTGGACGGACAGCTCGTCCACTTCAACAACCCGATCGACGCCAGAAGGCATGGCATCGAAACAGTCTACCAAGACCTGGCCGTGGCCCCCGCGATGACCATCGCGGAGAACCTCTTTCTCGGGCGCGAGGTCACTCGGGGCGGATGGTTGGGATCGCTCCTTCGGCTGCTGGACAAGAAGAAGATGCAGGCCGATGCGAGCGCGCACATGAAGGATTTGCAGATCGGCATCCGCTCGATGAAGCAGGCCGTCGAGACCCTGTCGGGCGGGCAACGGCAAGGCGTGGCGGTTGCCCGCAGCGCCGCATTCGCGCGGCACGTCGTGATCATGGACGAACCGACGGCCGCTCTTGGGGTGAAGGAATCGAACATGGTTCTGGATCTGATCCGCCGTGTCCGCGAGCGAGGATTGCCTGTGATCCTCATCAGCCACAACATGCCGCACGTATTCGAAGTGTCCGACCGCATCCACATTCAGCGCCTCGGCCGGCGCGCGGCTCTGGTGAGAGCGAAAGACATCAAGATGTCGGATGCAGTTGCGATCATGACCGGAGCCCTGGAGTACAAGGCCGCGGCCTGATCGCAGCAGATCCCGTCCCCACGAACTTGGCGCTCGCCACAGCGCGCGGGGTGGGCGAGCTTGCTAATGGAGGGCCGCGATGACCAAGCAGGCCTATCGAATCGAGCACGATCTTCTCGGCAAGCGCCAGGTCCCGCGCGATGCCTACTACGGCATTCACACCTTGCGGGCCCTGGAGAACTTTCCCATCTCCGGGGACTCCGATCAGCGTCTACCCCGAGTTCATCGATGCGCTGGCCTGCGTGAAGCAGGCGGTCGCGCACGCCAATCTCGAGCTTGGCCTGCTGGACGAAAAGCGGGCCGGTGCCATCATTCAAGCCTGCCGGGAAATCCGGAACGGAGAGCTGCACGATCAGTTCGTCGTGGACGTGATCCAAGGTGGCGCGGGCACCTCCACCAACATGAACGCCAACGAAGTCATCGCGAACCGCGGGCTCGAGCTGCTCGGCCACAAAAGAGGCGAGTACGAGCACCTGCACCCGATGGACCACGTCAATCTCAGCCAGAGCACCAACGACGTCTATCCCACCGCCATCCATGTCGCGCTGCGCTTCTACCTGGATCGCCTGGTGACGGCCATGGCTACACTGCGCAAGGAGTTCGAGCGCAAGTCCGAAGAGTTCGTAGACGTCATCAAGATGGGGCGCACGCAGCTGCAGGAAGCAGTGCCGATGACATTGGGGCAGGAGTTCAGCACCTACGCCGTGATGCTCGACGAAGACGAACACCGCCTGCGCGAAGCGGCCGTGCTGATCCAGGAGGTCAACCTGGGTGCCACCGCTATCGGTACCGGCATCAACACCGAGCCCGAGTACGCAGCGATGGCCGTTCGCTATCTGGCCGACATTTCCGAGATACCGGTCGTGGTGTCGCCCAACCTAGTGGAGGCTACTCAGGATGCAGGCGCGTTTGTCCAGCTGTCGGGCGTGCTCAAGCGCGTGGCGGTCAAGTTGTCGAAGACGTGCAACGATCTGCGCCTGCTGTCGAGCGGACCGCGTGCAGGATTCGTCGAGATCAACCTGCCGCCGGTGCAGGCCGGCTCCAGCATCATGCCCGGCAAAGTCAACCCGGTCATACCCGAGGTGGTCAACCAAGTCGCCTTCGAAGTCATCGGTAACGACATCACGGTCGCCTTCGCGGCCGAAGGCGGTCAGCTCCAGCTCAACGCGTTCGAGCCGATCATCGCGCACAGCCTGTTCAAGAGCATGACTCACCTGCGCCAAGCTTGTCTGACGCTAGCCGACCGTTGCGTGCGCGGCATCACTGCCAACCGCGATCGGCTCAAGCGCATGGTGGAGGAGTCGATCGGACTGGTCACGGCGCTCAACCCGTACATCGGGTACGAGAACGCTTCGATGATCGCGCAGGAAGCGCAGGCCACGGGCGCAAGCATCTACGGCCTGGTACTGAGAAAAGGTCTGCTCACCCGCGAGCAGCTCGACGAGATCATGCGGCCGGAGTCGCTGACGCGGCCGCGGTCGTCGCGGGGGGAGCGGTAGGGCGGACTTGCGATAGACCTCTTAACCACGTGGGCGGAATCCGCTATTCGATCACGTAGAAGGTGTCCGCGTCATGGCTGCCCCCCGTTTGCGCCGGGCAGACTCTGAGTGTTGCCCCGTTCATGCCTCTGCTCTGCGGAGGAGCGGCTCCATTCAGCACGAACGGGGAACCTTGAACTCGCCGGAGTCTCCTCCGCTAGGAAGCGAGGCGTCGCGCCTGAAACAGCGCGGTCAGGTGCAACATGATGAAGATAGGCACGAAGTAGGCCGGTATGAGCACGAGCGGCAGTTGCGCCATCGGAGCCGTCGTGATCTCCCGCGATGTCGGTAACCAGTCCCGAGGCCGAGTGCCCCAGTGCTAATCGCGTCAACGAGATCCAACAGCCCGAACAGATTCCACCCCACGAAGGTCTTGCTCGCCGCAAAGCCGGGCCGGCGGATCAGGGCGAGTACGATCCAGGGCGCGGTGACCCCGATCGCGATATCGCCAAGCCCTGCCGGCAACGCGAAGACGCCGGGCAAGACACCGTACGCGTATAGAGCCAGAAACCCGAATCCGGCGGCGCGCCACGCCTGTATCCCCGCGACGAAGCGAAGATCAGCGGTCAAGACAAATTCCCGGAACTGACGCGACATCCAATACGCGCCCAGGAACACAAGGACTGGGGCAGTAACCCCGATCGCGATCGGCAACGGCAATACCCCGGGTGGGGTGACGAACTCCCCGCTCGCGCCAAGCAGGACAATCAGCACGAACCAGGCAGCAAGTACGACGGCGACGACTGATGTAGTGCCCGAAGCGGCCAGCCACTTTGGCTGGCTAGATTGAGACAGTGTGGCGTTTGACATGGTACCTCCTTTTCACGGTAGTCACTTGCACTTTGCAAGTTGACGAGGTACCGTAGCATAATGACTTGCATTATGCAAGTGACCACGCAAACTGGCGTCAGGGGCAGATGAAAACCAACGTGAAGAAACCGGGCGGGTTTCGGCGGTCCCCGTGCGCTATTGCCAACACGCTCGACCTGGTCGGCGACAAGTGGTCATTGCTCGTGATTCGGGACATGCTCCATGGCAAGAAGACGTATGGGGAGCTGCTCGATTCACCGGAGGGAATCCCGACCAACATACTCGCCGATCGCCTCAAGCGCCTGGAGGAGGCCGGCGTCATCGTGAGCTCCGCTTACCAGGAGCGTCCGGTTCGGTACGCCTACACGCTCAGCGAGAAGGGAACCGCCCTGGGGGACATCCTGCTGGCACTGGTCCGATGGGGTAAAGCGCACATCCCAGGCACGCGCATCCTCAAGGAATCCGCCTCGGGCTCACCGCGGAAAGCGCAAGCGCGACGCTCGGCTCCACTTCGCAAGAAAACGGTGCGCGGGGTCTAGCACGCGCTTCGGTTCCCGCAGGCGGTAGGTGCAGCTGCGCTTGTCCGCGTGGGCCGTCTCTGGCGCAAATCCTGCATGCCTGGCGCCGGGGGAAACGCCACGCCGCCGTCATGATCATCCTTCTCGCCCTGATCGCTGTTGGGCTGAGCGCCTGGGCCATCGTCGCCTACAACTTCTTCGTGCGCGACCGGGCTCGTGTCGCCGCGGCCTGGAGCGATGTGGCGGTGCAACTCAAACGCCGCCACGATCTCATCCCCAAGCTGGTCGAAACGGTGAAGCAACACGCCGGCTTCGAGCGCGGCGTCTTGGAGCGGGTGGTCCAGGCGCGCTCGCAGGCGCTGGGCGCGGGCACGCCGGCCGAGAAACGCGGACCCGAGAGCAGCATCGGGCGCGATCTGCAGAGGCTGCTCGTCGTTGCCGAGTCCTACCCGGAGCTCAAGGCCAGCCAAAGCTTCCTCGACCTGCAGCACAGCCTCTCCGATACCGAAGATCAGATCCAGTACGCGCGGCGCTACTACAACGGCGCCGTCAACAACTTGAACACCCGTGTAGATACATTTCCCGATCTCCTCATCGGGCGCCTGTTCGGTTTCCACGCGGCCGAATACTTCGAGCTGGACGGCGCCGACGAAGCAAAACCCGCGGAGGTGGCCTGATGCGAATCTTCATACTCACGGTCGCGCTGCTGCACGCCAGTATCGCGGGCGCCGACGAGCGCATCCTCTCCTACGACAGCCAGATCACGGTGCGGACCGACAGCAGCCTCGAGGTCACCGAGACCATTTTGGTGCGAGCCGAGGGTCAGCAGATCCGCCGCGGGATCTTCCGGGAGTTTCCCACCACATATTCCAGGGTCGACGCGAGCCGCGTCACCGTCGGCTTCGACGTCTTGTCCATCAAGCGCGATGGGGTCAGCGAGCCGTATCGCGCGGAGCGACGCAGTAACGGCGTAGCCATCTATATCGGTGACAAGGACCGTTTCCTCTCGCCGGGCGAATACCGCTACGAGATCCGCTACCGCACCGATCGGCAACTGGGGTTTTTCCCCGACCACGACGAGCTGTATTGGAACGTCACGGGAGTAGGTTGGGTCTTCCCGATCGATGTAGCGACTGCGCGCGTCAGGCTGCCGGCAGGGATTACCGCAGACGCAGTCCACATGGAGGGATACACCGGTCCGATGGGCGCGAGGGGGAGGAACTATGCTGCACGTATGGAAGACAGCATGGTCGTGTTCGAGACGACGAAGGCGCTTCCACCGCAACAGGGGCTGACTATCGTCGTGACCTGGCCGAAGGGCGTTGTAGCTGCGCCGGGCGATCTCGCCTACGCGCAGTATTTCCTGCGCGACAACAAGCCGCTGACCTACGGCCTGGTCGGCTTCCTTTGCCTGCTCGGCTACTACTGCGTGGTCTGGAAACGCGTTGGCCGGGATCCACCGCGCGGTCGTGGTGGTGCCGCAATATCGGCCGCCCGAGGGCGAATCGCCGGCCTCGATGCGATACCTTGAGCGGATGGAGTACGACAACCGTTGCTTCGTTGCCGCGGTCCTCAGCCTCGCGGTGAAGGGTTATCTCTCCATCGAGCAGGAAGGCAGCGGGTTGCTGCGCAAAGGCAAATATACCTTGTGTCGCACGCAAGGCTCCACCACGCCGCTGATGCCAGACGAGGACGCGCTGCTGCGCACGGTATTCGCGAATGGCGACTCGCTCCTGCTCGACGATCAGAATCACGCTCTCCTGCGGCGCGCGCAAAAGGCGCACGAGCGGGAACTGCGGCAGAGGTACCTCAAGACCTTTTTTCGCATCAACGGCGGCTGGGGATTCCTGGGCAGCGTCTTGGGCCTGTTGGTAATTCCGCTGGGCATCGTCATGCCTGCGGTCCATGGCGGCTATGGGATCGAGTGGTTCCTCGTGACGCCGGGCGGCTGGGCGACCGTTGCCGTCGCGCTCACCGGCCTGGTGGTCACCGGCCCGTTTGGCAAACTGCTCAAGGCCCCGACGCGCGAGGGCCGCAAGCGCATGGACGAAATCGAAGGCTTTCGGCTGTATCTCGACGTGGCCGAGGGTGACGAGTTGAAGCTGGTCGGCGCACCGCGCAAGACACCGGGCCTCTTCGAAGCCTACCTGCCCTTTGCGCTGGCGCTGGGCGTATCGCAGCATTGGTCGGAAAAGTTTGCGGAGGTGTTCCGCACGCAGGCGGCGGCCGGCTATACGCCTGTGTGGTACAGCGGCGACCGCTGGGATCTGGACAACGTGAGCGGGTTCTCGTCGTCCTTGGCTGGCTCGTTCGACTCCGCGATCGCCTCGGCGTCCACTCCGCCCGGCGACTCCTCCGGCAGCAGTGGAGGCGGCGGCTCCTCGGGTGGCGGCTCCTCGGGCGGCGGAGGCGGTGGCGGAGGGGGCGGCGGTTGGTAAGCTGCCGCGGGAGGTTCAGTTTTCGAGGGCTTGCTGCCAGCGCCGCCTTTCGAGTTTCCTGGTTGCTTTTCGCTATACCGTTCGCCGCATCAGCCCAGTCGCTTGCCCAGCCACTGCCCGTGGTGGCTATCGACGTTGGGCATTCCCACAAACATCCTGGAGCGATCAGCGCGCGGGGTGTGCCGGAGTTCGAGTTCAATGCCGCTCTGGCGAAGGTGATTCGGGACACCCTGGCTTTGCGTGGCACGCGCGTAGTATCGATCGGCGACGACGGAACGATGGTCGATCTCCGGATGCGAACGACCACAGCAGCCGACGCCGGCGCGACGTTCTTCCTCTCGATCCACCACGATGCGGCTCAGCCGCAATATCTCCAGCGATGGGAGTGGCAAGGCGTGGCAAGAGACTACGGGGATCAGTTCTCCGGGTTCTCGCTGTTCGTATCTCGAAAGAATCCACATGCTGAAGCCAGCCTCCAGTGTGCCAGTACCATCGGAGCTGCCCTCAAAGAGCAGGGAATGCATCCCACGCCCCATCATGCTGAGCGCATCCAGGGCGAGAACAGAGAGTGGGCCGATCAAGACAACGGCGTCTACTACTACGACGATCTGGTCGTACTGAAAACTGCCACAATGCCCGCTGTCTTGTTGGAAGCCGGCGTGATCGTGAACCGAGAGGAAGAGCAAGCCATTCAACGGCCCGACAGGCGCAGTGCGATCTCGGCTGCCGTCGAGCGTGGCTTGATCGCTTGCGGAGCCATAAACTAGAGACCGCAGGAATTGGGGCACCACCGAACGGGGTTTTCTCCGGTTTCGGCACGACGTTTGCCCCTCGTGTAATTGATCTGTAAGTCCGCGCACCGTAAGATGCACTGGCTGCGCCGTTGCGGACCGAAGAACTGCTAAGAAACCAGCGTCTAAGCTGGCATTCGCGTTTCACCATCGGGCCGCAGCGCCCACCCTTACGGTACGTCCTGTACCCCTCTGCAAGCCGGGTCACAACATCTGCCGGATCGTGGCTCGGAAGTCTTACCCACTGGCACGAAGTATTGAATTCGGGAGGCACCATGAAAGACTCCATCCGCATACTTTTGGCTCTGACCTTTCTCGGGTTCACCGCCGAATCCTGGGCGGGCCCGATCGAGGACGTTGCTCAGATCGCAGCGCCGCGAGGCAAGGTGTTCGAGGAAGGAACCGCGGAGGCCTATGCGGCGGCGTTTGCCGACAGCGCCGTGCTCACGTCCTCGCTGTCGGCGTTTCGAATCGAGGGCAAAGAGGCGATCCGGGCCTACTTCGCCGAGCTGTTCCAGCAGTATCCTGGCCGCCATCTCTTCGCTCGGCAGCCCGCCGCGCGCGCGTACGGCGACGACTTGGTCGTACAAAACGGATACTTCGTCCTGCATCTCACCGATCCAAAAGGGCAAGTCACGCAGCTGAGCCTGCGCGCCAGCGTGGTGTGGAGCAAGATCGGCGGGCGGTGGCAGATCGTGGATCAGCACGTCTCACGGATACCGGTGATGCACTAGTTGCTTTGGTCTTGGCTGCAAACTCACACCTTCATGACGGAGGACCGCATGCATCTCTTTCGGGCGATGTCGGAGCGCCTAGCCGCTGGCTTCACCTTGTCCGTGATGCTCGGTGTATTTGCCTATGCGGGCGACCTTGATGGCACCTGGCGGTTGGTGATGCGCAAGCTGCCAGACGGCACAGTGCAAACGCCACCGACGGTTCAGGGGCGCTTCAGCACCAAGAACGGGGTGAATCAGCTGATCGTGTTCTGGCCGACCCCGGAGGGGAAGTCCGCATCCTTATCGGCGATCACCAAATGGGAGTGGTCCGAAAACGAGGTCGCTGCGACACCGTTGCTAGTGATCTTCGACGATGGGAGCGGCAAGCCGCCGGTCTACGCCGTGGGCGGTGAAACCAAACGCATGCCGATTACCAGGCAGGGCGGCCGCGTGTCCTACCAGCATCCGATCGATCCCGTATTTATCGTATGGGAAGGGGAGGTATCGGAAGCCAGCAAGATGACGGCGACTCTAGGAGGGTTCGTCAACTACTGGGAACCGGTGAAGTAGGTCAGCCTGAGCCTAATGGTGTATCTATCGTCAAGGGTGAACAACGCCCGGACAAGTCTTCCGTCTGGCTCGAGGACGTGAATACCAAAGAAAAGGAGGGAACACCCATACCTGAAAAGTGAGACCGGTGAGCGAGCTCACGGTATGCTGGTATCGGGGACCGGGGGGATCAGATGGGCAAACGAGGATAGCCTATGCAGCGGATTGCACCAGTATCGCGGCGGATAGCCCTGTGGCTGATGGTCGCGTTGTTTGCGGAGGTTGTCCTCGTGTCAGGCGCGCCTGCGGCCGGCCCCATACGGCCGAAGCCGATACCGCGGGATCTTGTCCAAGCCGTCGAGTCCGCGCGTCAGGTGGGAGAGCTTCTTTACCTTTACGACAACGACACGGCGGATGCCTCAGACGCGGCGCAGGAGTTCGCGTCGGGCCGTCGCGACCCGCCTATCCGTGGCTGGCTTGTCGACCGCGACAGCGGGGCTTCGACTGTGACCTTTTTCGGGGAGCAGGGCGACGAGCCGTTTCCCGTTTATCGCGTTCATCTGCACGGCTCGTCCGACGCACCCGTTGTCGAACCTGCGGCCTCCGCAGAGCTTCCGACATCAGAGCAGCGGTCCATGTGGCGGGCCCGCAAGACGGCGCTATCCGCAGAGGTGGCCCGCTGCTCCCGCGCGTACAACACCGTCGTGCTTCCGGGTGATGCCCTGAAGCTCCCCGGTTGGGTTGTGTATTTGATCCCGGCAACGGCGGAACCGGGCCGTATTCTTGTGGGCGGGTACTATCGTATTCATGTGTCACCAAAGGGCGATAAGGTTCTGAGTGTCACACCGTTCTCAAAAGGTTGCCTGGCCCTACCAGCGCAGGACACGGCGGCTGGCGCGTACTTCAATCATCTCTTGAGTGACGCCCCCACTGAAACACACGTCTTCCTGAGTCGATTGCATCGCAAACCCATGTACGTGGCAACGCGGCGCGGCGCATGGCTGGTCGATGGCGACACAATCGCATTCCTTGGCACTCCCAACTAGCGGATCCGTAATCGATCTAGGCTGTCGCAACAGCCAAGCCGACATGGACAACCCATACGATCCGCCGCGGTCCATCGTGAGGGACGTAAGCCCCAGACGCGGCCCCGGGTGGCTGCGTCTGATCGGTAGCGTCCTGTTTTCTGCCGCTATTGCCCTGGTGCTGGCATGGAGCATAGCGCCATGGATCGCGGGTCTAGTGACCGATACGCGGTATTTTGCGGGTGGACCCGGGCTCTCTGCTTCCTTCCTGCTAACAGACGAGATTGCTTCCTTCGTCTTTTTCTTCGCGTCGTCGTTCTTGGCTACCGTACTGGCTGGTTCTCGTCCTTACCTGGCTGCGCTAGGTGTCAGCTTCTTTGGTTGGCTCGTGTATTTCGCGGAAGTTGGAGGCCTGCAGGGCATGCTCCACAGCAGCTTCCCGTGGTGGTACGAGTTTTCGCCTACGCACCTCGTATCTGGATTGCTGGCAGGGTTCTTGGCGGCTCGACGTCGAGCTGGTGCGCAGCCCGAGGAGCGTTCGCGTCCGAATTAGCACAATCGCGGTCCGGAAATGTCTTGCCTACCCCGTGACTATGCGACTCGGCGTACTCCCGCCGACACTGCCGTTGTGACGTCTGCGCCCGTCCGCACCATCGCGCGATTCACCGCCGACAGCACCGCCATCAGCGACGCCGTCACGATGTTGACGTGCAGCGCCACACCGAAGCACGAGCCTTGCATACCTCCGCCACCTACCTCGACGAAGGCCACCGCGCGCGCGTCGCTGCCCTGTCCGATCGCCCGCTCCTCGTAGCCCTGGATGTTGAAGGGCACGCCGAGCGCGTGCACGAACGCGTCGAGCGGACCGTTGCCGCTGCCTTCGAGCTGGCGCTCTTCGCCGCTCACGCGCAAGCGCACCTGGATGCTCTGCACGTTCGGGCGATTGGGGTCTTCCGACAGATGATGCGAGATGTACTCGAAGGGCGTGCGTGCCTGCAGATACTCTTGCCTGAACAGTGCCCAAATCTCTTCGGACGTCATCTCCGTGCCACTGGTATCAGTCACCTTCTGCACGGCCTGGCTGAACTCGATCTGCAACCGGCGCGGCAGTGCGATGCCGTAGTCGCGCTCGAGCAGGAAAGCGACCCCGCCCTTCCCGGATTGGCTGTTGACCCGGATCACCGACTCGTAGGTGCGGCCGACGTCCACGGGGTCGATGGGGAGGTAGGGTACTTCCCACAGCGCGTCCGGCTGCTGGACGGCGAAGCCTTTCTTGATCGCGTCCTGATGCGAGCCCGAGAACGCGGTGAAGACCAGGTCACCGACGTAGGGATGGCGGGGATGGATCGGGAGCTGATTGCAGTACTCCACCGTGCGCGCGACGTCGTTGATGTCGGAGAAGTCCAGCCCCGGGTGAATGCCTTGTGAGTAGAGGTTGAGCGCGAGCGTCACCAGGTCTACGTTTCCGGTGCGCTCGCCGTTGCCGAACAGGCAGCCCTCGACGCGGTCGGCACCGGCCATGAGGCCTAGCTCCGCCGCCGCCACGCCGGTGCCGCGATCGTTGTGCGGGTGAAGCGACAGCACGAGGCTGTCGCGCCGGCTCAGCTTGCGATGCATCCACTCGATCTGATCCGCATAGATGTTCGGCGTGGCCAGCTCGACCGTCGCGGGCAGATTGATGATGGCCTTGCGCTGCGGCGTGGGCTTCCAGATCTCGAGCACGGCGTCGCACACATCGCGCGAAAACTCCAGCTCGGTACCCGTGAAAGTCTCGGGGCTGTACTCGAAGCGCCAGTCCGTCTCGGGCCGCTCCTCGGCGATCTGCTTGATGAGCCGCGCCGCGCGCACCGCGATGTCCATCACGCCCTTGCGGTCCTGCGCGAAGACCACGCGTCGGAACACCGGCGAGGTGGCGTTGTAGACGTGCATGATGGCGCGCTTCGCGCCGCGCAGGCTGTCGAAGCTGCGGACGATCAGATCCTCGCGCGCCTGGGTCAGCACCTGGATCGTGACGTCATCGGGAACGGCGTTGGCTTCGATCAAATGGCGCACGAAGTCGAAGTCGGTCTGCGAGGCTGAAGGGAACGCGACCTCGATCTCCTTGAAGCCGACCCGCACCAGCGTGTCGAACATGCGGCGCTTGCGCTCGGCGTTCATCGGCTCGATCAGCGCCTGGTTGCCGTCGCGCAGGTCCGAGCTGGCCCACACGGGCACCTGCGTGATGGCGCGCGAGGGCCAGGTGCGATCGGCGAGGGCGATCGGGGCGAAGGCTCGATACTTCTTGCTGGGGTCGGTCAACATCGTCTTCTCCTGTGCTTCGGGCAGAGATACGGTCCCTCACCCCCAAGGGGTGAGGACGGGAGTTGTCGTTGCTCGAGGTGTAGCACGAAGAAGATCTCTCCTCGGCGAGGCCGGGGAACGACAACTACAAAATGTGGGGGGGGTTTAGTGTGCGCGCGGTGCGCGCAGCAGCAGACCCAGGCCCAGAAGGGCCAGGAGAAGGGTATTACAGGTCTGCGGCAAGCGGAGCATGCCGCGACTGTAGCCGGGGTCAGTAGGGGGTGTCAAGCGCCGTTGGGCCCCCATCCCACGATCCTCCCCTGCGCGCGGGGAAGGGTGAAACCGACTCGCTCTGGCAGCGTTCAATGTTCGCCGGTGCTTCCAGCAGCTCGGGGAGGACGGCTTTCCACAGGTCGGTGACATAGAACGTGCGATGGCCGACGGTTTTCTCGCCGGCGGGGATGAGGATGTAGCGGGCGTTGCGCACGCGCGCGATCTCCCGCTCCATGACGCCCAGCTCCGGCGGGTTGACCAGGTCGTCGGCGGAGTTGATGGCCACGACTTCGGCGCGGATCTTTTCCAATCCTGGCCCGGGGTCGTACGTCCTGGAAGCGTCCCACTGATACAGATAGTCGTTGGCGTCGGTGGTCGTCAGTCGCTCCCGCACCCAGTCGTCCATCAACTTGTCGGCGGCGGCGGCGGTGGGCGCCTGGCGCTGCAGCTTCTCGGCGTTCGAGGTGCCGATGAAGTTGATCTGCAGCGCCAGTGACCAACCCGCGAGGCTGCTTTTCGTAGTCTCCGTTGCGCCACTCGGGATCGTTGCGAATGGCGTCCATGATCATCCGGCGCTGCATGCGGTTGCGCCCCGCAGATTGGCGCCGGTTGGCAGGCCATGGGCAGCAGCGCATCCATGAATCGCGGATAGTTCTCCGCCCACATCCAGGCATGCATGCAGCCCATCGAGGTGCCGAGGATCAGCCGCAGGTGGTTGACGTCGAAGTCGATCGACCACCAGCTGGTACTGAGCACGGACCATGTCGTCGTAGGTGTAGTGAGGAAAGCGCAGCGCAGCCCGTCGCTGGGCTTGCTCGACTTTCCCGCACCGATGCTGTCGGGCAGGATCAGGTAGTAGCGCTGCGCGTCGAGCGGCTGCCCGGGGCCGAACAGCGAGCCGGCGAACTGCTCGGTCAGAAACACACCGCCTCTTCCGCCGGTGCCGTGAAGAATCAGCACGGCATTGGTCACGAGGCCGGTCTCGTCGAGCACCGGCGACCCGATCGTCGTGTAGTGGAGCTTGAGCTCCGGCAAGACCTCTCCGCTCGCGAAGGCGAAGTCGCGAACGACGTAGTCGCCCTCGACGGGCGCAGGATACGAAGCCGCGTGCGCGAGTTGCACGCACGAGAACATCAGCCATACGGCCAGGAGCGTTCTGAGCACGTCGATCTCGGGGTGAGGAATAGGGCGCGTCAGTCTAGCATCGGCGCGAGAGACGTTCCTCGTCCCTCTCCCTGGACCCTTTCCCAGAGCAGAGCGACCTCGTGTCTGCTGGAGCGGCAGAAATGCTGTTGCAGCAGTCCGCTAATGCCCCTCGAACGCGACCAGCGAGAACACCGTGTGACCCAGCGCCTCCAGGCGCTTGCGCCCGCCGAGCTCGGGCAGCTCGATGATGAAAGCGCATTCGACGATGTTGGCGCCTGCGTCTCCGATCAACTTGACTGCGGCCTCGGCGGTGCCGCCGGTGGCGATGAGATCGTCGACCAACAGAATGCGCTCGCCCTTCGCCACCGCGTCCACGTGCATCTCGAGGCGGTCGGCGCCGTACTCCAGCTCGTAGTCCTGGCCGATCGTCTCGGCCGGCAGCTTGCCTCGCTTGCGCAGCGGCACGAAGCCGGCGCGCAGCTGGGAAGGCGAGCGCCGCGCCGACGATGAAGCCGCGCGATTCGATGCCCACGACCTTGTCGATGGGCCGGCCCTTGTAGCGTTGCAGCAGCTCTCCGATGGTGAGCTGCAGACCGACCGGATCTTTGAGCAGTGTGGTGATGTCGCGGAACATCACCCCGGCTTCGGGTAGTGCGGGATGGTGCGGATCAGGGATTTGATGGACACGAGTTACTCTCATACGGGCAATTGCCGAAACAATAGCAGTCAAAATGCACCGTCTCATCATCCGGGCGCAGGCCGGATCCGAGAGTCGCTCGCGCTGCGCTTTGCCGGAATGACAGCGAGAGGCGCAGTCCTCGTTACGCTCACCTACTGCGCAGCAAGAACTCGCGCACGATCTCGATCTGATCCTCCGCCATCAGCGATGGCGCGTGGCCGATGCCCGGCAGCTCCACCACCTCCGTGGGTGGTCCGCTGTCGCGCATGCGCTCGATCGTGTCCCGCTGGAGCACCTCGGAGTCGGCGCCGCGCAGGACCAGCGTGGGGCAGCGGATCGCCTCCCATACCGACCACACTTCCAGGCCGCATCAGATTGCGGTTGCCCACTTTGGCGTCCGGGCTCCAGCCCCACGCGGTCGCCACGCCCACGGCCGGATCGCATGTCATCTGCCAGCTGCCGTCCTCGAGTTGCCGAGCACTGTGCGCGGCGAGGTGACGCCACTGCTCGTCGGTAATCGGCCCCCACTGGGCAGCAGGCGTCGCGCAGCGCGTGCTCCACTTCGTCGAGTGAGGCGTATCGCGTCTGGCTGCCGAGGTAGCCCTTCAGCCGGATCAGCGCGCGCCCAGGGAATGAACGGTCCGACGTCGTTCAGCACCAGCCGCCGGATCGGCGCGTGGGGCTGCCCCGCGACCAGCATGCCGATCAATCCGCCCATCGAAGTGCCGACCCAATCGACCTTGCCGTCCACATCCGCGGGAGCCGACCGTGCCCAACGCGGGAGAACCGAACGCCCGTGGTAGTCGGTAACGCGGGCGATGAGTGCGGCAGCGTCGATCTGATACTGCCGAAATGTGTAGTCCTCTTTGTGGTCCAGCCAGTCGCTGCGGCCGCGGCCGACGACATCCATGCACGACGACACGGCAGTGCGACTGGAGAGCGCGCGCGAGGTAATCGAAATCGCGACCGTTGCGCGTCAATCCATGAACGCACAGGACGACATGTGGATTGGCGGCGTTGCCCCAGTCGGTGTAGGCGACCTGATGAAACCCGTGCGGGTCGAGGCTCGAGAAGCGCTTTCGATCATCCTTCACCCGTCCGCGCTGGGACTGTCCGCGGCAGTATAGAATCGCGCTCTCATACAAGCGAGAACCAGCCTTGCATCTGATTCGACCCTTCGCCGCTCTGCGGCCCGTGTCGGAGCGCGCGGCCGATGTTGCCGCTCCACCCTATGACGTGCTGTCGACCGAAGAGGCGCGCGCGCAGGCGGCCGGCAAGCCCTGGAGCTTCCTGCATATCTCCAAGCCCGAGATCGATCTGCCGCCCGGCACCGATCCGTATGCGCCCGAGGTCTACGCCAGGGCCGCGGAGAATCTCCGGCGCATGATCGCGGAGCGCGTGCTCGTGCGAGACCGCGAGCCGTGCTACTACGCCTATCGCCTGATCATGGGCAGCCACGTCCAGACCGGCCTCGTCGCGGTCGCGTCGGTCGCGGCGTACGACTCCAATCGCATCCGCAAGCACGAGTTCACGCAGCCGCACAAAGAGGACGACCGCGTGCGCCAGATCGAAGCGCTTAACGCGCAGACCGGTCCGGTCATGATGGCGTATCCGTCCACACCTCAGGTCGAACGATCTCCTGCGGCAGGCCACAGGCGGAGCGGCCGACACCGACATCACCGCCGACGGGGGCGTGCGGCATACCCTCTGGGTCGATTCGCGATACGAACCGGATCGCGCGTCTCACCGCGGCGTTCGATGTCATGCCCGCGCTGTACATCGCCGACGGCCATCATCGCACCGCCGCCGCCTCGCGCGTCGCGGCCGCGCGCCGTGCGCGCAACCCGAAGCATACCGGAGACGAGGGCTACGACTATTTTCTGGCGGTCATGTTTCCGCACCATCAGATGCAGATCCTACCTTACAACCGCGTCGTCGCCGATCTGAACGGGATGAGTCCCGATGCATTCCTGCAGCGGCTGAGCTCCGCCTTCAATGTGGAACCGAGCGACGGACGCCGTGGCTCCGGACAGCCCCGGCGAGTTCGGCCTGTATCTCGCCGGCCAATGGTATCGACTCTTCATTCATGCCGGGCTCATTCCGATCCACGATCCGGTTGCGCGGCTGGACGTGAGCCTGCTCGCGGATCATCTGCTCGCGCCTTTGCTCGACATCCACGATCCGCGCACCGACAAGCGCATCGACTTCGTCGGCGGCATTCGTGGTCTGCAGGAGCTCGAGAAGCCGCGTCAACAGCGGCAAGGCAGCGGCGGCGTTTTCGCTGCATCCGACGAGCATCGGGGACCTGATGGATGTCGCGGATAGCGGGCAGGTCATGCCGCCCAAGTCCACCTGGTTCGAGCCCAAGCTTGCCGACGGGCTGGTGTCGCACGTGCTGGATTGAGTCAACCCCGGTAGCGGGAGGGCGGGCGTCATCCAGCCGCGCAACCTTGTATCATGCCGGACGGCACGGTCTCACGGTCAGCACCGCCATGGTGCGCAACGCCATCCATTTGCAAAAGGGAACATGCTCGCCTGGTTCAAGGAACTGAGCCGTCAGGAGAAGAAAGCGCTGGGGACCGCGTTTGCCGGCTGGTCGATGGACGCCTTCGACTTCATGATGTACACGTTCCTCATCAGCACGCTGATGGCCGCATGGAAAATGAGCGCGGGCCAAGCAGGATTGCTGGTGACCTCCGCACTGCTCCTGTCCGCCGTCGGCGGCTGGGGCGCGGGCGTCCTCGCCGACAAATGGGGCCGCGTCCGCGTGCTTCAAATCACCATCGGCTGGTTCGCGGTCTTCACCTTCCTAAGTGGCTTCACCAACTCGTTCGAGCAGCTGCTGATCACCCGCAGCCTCCAGGGCCTGGGCTTCGGCGGCGAGTGGGCGGTGGGATCCGTTCTGATCGGCGAGATCATCCGCTCGCAGCATCGCGGCAAGGCCGTTGGAACAGTGCAAAGCGGCTGGGCTGTCGGTTGGGGCATTGCCGCCGTACTGTCTACGGCGTTCTTCACACTGTTACCCGAAGATCTAGCGTGGCGCGCGATGTTCTGGGTTGGCGTGCTTCCCGCGCTCCTCATCTTCTACGTGCGCAAGCACGTGGCGGAACCCGAGGTCTCCGAGGCCACGCGCGTACGCGTGAAAGAGGAGGGCGGCAGTTTCCTCGAGATCTTCTCGCCTGCGGTGTTGCGCACTACCGTGCTCGCCAGCTTGATGACCACGGGCATGCAGGGCGGTTACTACGCGGTGACCACTTGGCTCCCCAGGTTCCTCAAGGCCGAGCGGGGGCTATCGGTGATCGGCACCGGCAGCTATCTGTTCGTGATCATCGTCGGGTCATTCATCGGTTACCTGGTGTCGGCCTACCTGTCCGATCAGATTGGACGGCGTAGCACGTTCTTCATCTTCGCGGTGGGCTCGGCCTGCATCGCGGCGTTCTACACCTTCATGCCCATCAGCAACGCCGCCATGCTCGTGCTGGGCTTCCCGCTCGGCTTCTTTGTGTCGGGAAATTTCAGCGGCGTGGGAGCGTTCTTGACGGAGCTCTACCCCAGCCGCATGCGTGGGTCGGGGCAGGGGTTTTCCTACAATTTCGGTCGAGCCGTCGGCGCGTTGTTCCCGACCCTGGTAGGCTTCATGAGCGCCAAGATGTCCCTGGGCACGGCGATCGGGTTATTTGCCGGGTTCGCCTTTCTGGTGGTGATTTTCGCGGTTTCGCTGTTGCCCGAGACGCGCGGCAAACAACTCGCAGTGTATGACTGAGAGCGGCGCGCGATGTGATGCCTCGAGTCGCGCGCATGGCAAACGAGTCAGAACCCTCTAGACTCCCCGAAAAATTGACGAGAGACCACCGATGCCGGACGACGTCATGCACGACGCGCCTCAATGGCGCGAAAAGCGGCCGCCCGCCACGGCTCGAAACCGTTGCGTCATGGCTAGCGCGCGGCCTGGAATACGGTGCGACCGGCCTGATGTTCGTGCTCTTGCCGATCGGTCCGTTCATCGTCAGTGCGATCGCGCGCGATCCCTCCTACACCCGACGCTACAAGACGACAGTCATCCGCGGCGCGGCGCACGCCAGGGGCATGCTCCGGGACCGGGCCATATCACGCTATCTGCTTCGGCGACGCCGAAGCGCCTCCGCCGCGCCGAAAGAGCGCATAGTCGGCGCATGCACCCATTGCGGCAACTGCTGCCTCAACCGCAGCTGCCTCTTCCTCGAGTTCGACGATGGCGGCCGTTCCCGCTGCCACATCTACGGAAGTCGCTTCTGGGGACTGCTGAACTGCTCTCGCTACCCGGAGAGCCGCAACGACATCGAGCTGTACCGATGTGCGAGCTTTACCGCGATTGCCTGCGTCGGACGCCCCCGGCACCGTGTCATCCCGTGTGGCGAGTGGATGTCCCAACCGCCGAGGCCGAGCCGGTCGAGCGCTGAAGCAGCGCGGCGCTGCCTACCCTCCGTAGATCAGCTTACGCACGTCCGCCGGCTTGGGGAAGGCGCCGGGGGCGAAGCGTAAGTAACGAATCCCCACGCTGCGCAGTCGTTGCTCCTTCTCCCGCGCGAGGAGCGCGTCGGACTGCGTCCCGTTATTCAGATCTACGGCGGCGACGATTCCCAGCTCTTTGCTGCACACCAGGAGGTCGATAGGCAGATTGGCCAGCGCGGGGATGCTGTTCCCTCCATCAAGTCGGATACCCGCGTGTGGGCGAAGACGTGGTGGTCCGGAAGCCCTGCCTTCAACACCAGAAACGCGAGCCTGGCGGGTCCCGGAAAGAAAGGCCGCGCGTGCCTTGACAGCCGCACGCTGGCGGGGGCTGCCGCCGTGGCTGCGGCGAAGGGTGCGACGGCTGGTTGCGCTGATGTCGCGCTCGGCTGGAGCTGTCCCGTCGCCTTGTCCCGTCGGTACGCAGCGATAAACTCTTCCAACTCGGTCGCGCGCGTCTCGTCCGACTTCTTGTCGGCGTCCGCCTTAGAGCCCCGTCCAGATTGGATCTGCTTCTGGAAACGGAACACCAGGACGAGCGCCCGCAACGATAATGACGAGGGCGAGAACGAGCTTGAACAGGAACATTCGGAGCCTTGTACGGAGCGGTCCGCGCCGGCAGAGCCTGGCGCGTCTCGGCGAGCATAGCGTCCGGACAGCCTCTGAGCAAGCTCCAGGTTCCCCACGCTCCTGGCTTCTACATCGGCTCATACCGTTGTTTGACGAGGGTCAAAGAGCGCTTACCGCATTCGCCCAGACTCTGCTTCGTGCAATTGCGGACAACCTCTCGGGGAGGATCTGATGGTCGGCTCGGAACGAACGTTCGTTTGGGACCCGTTGGTGAGAGTTTTTCACTGGGTGCTGGTGGTCGGTTTCTTCACCGCTTACCTGGTCGAGCCGGAGGACAGCCCGGCTCACGTGTGGGCAGGCTACGTTGTGCTCGCTCTTGTGCTGTTCAGGATCTTGTGGGGGTTCGTCGGTGGCCGGCATGCACGATTTTCGGACTTCGCGTACTCCCCTTCAGCGGTCTTGAGCTGATCTCAAGGACGCGGTTCGGTTTCGTGCCAGACGCTATCTCGGGCACAGTCCAGGTGGTGGAGCGATGGTGTTCGTATTGCTGCTGGCGTTGCTCGCCACCACCGTGACCGGGCTCATGACATACGGTGCAGATCAGCACGCGGGGCCATTGGCGAGTTGGATGGCGGGCATGTCCGAGCAAGATGCCGAGAGCCTTGAAGAAGTACATGAGGTGCTCGCCAACATCACGCTTGGCCTGATCGTCCTGCATCTGATCGGAGTGGTGGTTGCGAGCCTGTCCCACCATGAGAACCTCGTTAAGGCGATGTTCACCGGGTACAAGCGCAAGGAGTAACCCGATGGCCGAAAGGGGACAACATGGCTTGCCCATGACATGATCACCCGCCCTTCGGCCGACATCCCGGCAGGGCTGACCGAGGTTGACGCCGCGCGCCGGTTGTCCGAGGAAGGTCCGAACGAGCTCCCTTCCGCGAAGCCGCGGAGCCTTCTCGCCATCGCGTTCTCGGTGGTCAGCGAGCCGATCTTTCTGTTGCTGATTGCGTGCGGAGCGGTGTACCTGCTGCTTGGGGACGCCAGGGAAGCGTGGATGCTCCTGGGCTTCGTGTTCGTCGTGATCGGTCTCACGTTGTACCAGCAGCGCAAGACAGAGCGGGCCCTGGAAGCGTTGCGCGACCTGTCCAGCCCGCGGGCTTTGGTTTTCCGCGGCGGCCAACAGAAGCGGATTGCGGGGCGCGACGTCGTACGCGGCGACGCCATTGTTCTCAGCGAAGGCGATAGAGTCCCCGCGGATGCGGTCGTGCTGTCTGGGACTAACCTGGCGGTGGACGAGTCTTTGCTTACCGGCGAGTCCGTCTCGGTGGGCAAGACGCCTGCATCGGGGATCATCGCGGAGATGTCGCGCCCCGGTGGTCCGGATTCGCCTTTCGTCTTTTCGGGCACGCTGGTGGTGCAGGGGAAAGGTCTCGCGCGTGTGCTGGCGACGGGTGCTCGGACCGAGATCGGACGCATCGGACAGGCTCTCACCGGTCTCGAAGAGGAGCCAACTCGCATAGAACGCGAAACGCGCCGCGTCGTCCGACAGGTCGCCGTCATAGGCCTGGGCCTTGCGCTCGTCGTCGCGGTCGCGTACGGCGCGATGCGCGGGGACTGGCTCAACGGGCTATTGGTAGGCATCACCTTCGCCATGGCCGTGCTCCCGGAAGAGCTGCCCGTGGTGCTGACCGTCTTTCTCGGGCTCGGCGCCTGGCGCATTTCGATGCGCCAGGTGTTGACCCGGCGCGTGCCGGCCGTCGAGATGCTCGGGGCAACGACGATTCTGTGCGTCGACAAGACGGGGACGCTGACGCAGAACCGCATGTCTCTTTTACAGCTGACCGCGGGCGACGCCAGCTTCGAGGTGGACAGCGATGATTCGAAACTGCTGCCGGAACCGTTCCATGAGCTCCTCGAGTTCAGCGTTCTCGCCAGCCATCGCGACCCGTTCGACCCGATGGAGAAGGCCATCCGGGAGGGCGGACTGAGGTTGCTTGCGAACACCGAGCACCTGCACGATGACTGGACCCTGATCGACGAGTACCCGCTGTCCGCCGAGCTCCTTGCGATGTCTCGCGTATGGCGCTCGCCGGATCTTGCGCAGTACGTCGTCGCCGCCAAGGGCGCGCCCGAAGCCATAGTCGATCTGTGCCACCTGGATGCAGATGCCGCAGGGCTCGTGCGTGCGCAGGTCCACGAGCTCGCCGCCCGCGGGCTGCGCGTGCTCGGGGTGGCCCGCGCGTCCTTTCTCCGAACCGAGCTGCCGGCTATCCAGCACGATTTCGATTTCCGCTTCCTCGGCTTGATCGCGCTGGAAGACCCCGTGCGTCCAGCGGTGCCCGCGGCGATCGGGGAAAGTCAGAGAGCGGGCCTCCGGGTGGTCATGATCACGGGCGACCATCCGGCCACCGCGCTGAACATTGCCCGCCAGATCGGGCTCCATAGCGAAGGAGGATTGATCACGGGCGCGGAGCTGGACCGCCTGGACGAAGCGCAACTGGAGCAGCGGCTACGCAACATGAATATCTTTTGTCGCGTCGTGCCCGAGCAGAAACTGCGTCTGGTCCGCGCTCTGAAAGCGAACGGTCAAGTGGTTGCGATGACGGGCGACGGCGTGAACGATGCGCCGGCGCTCAAGGCAGCGCACATCGGTATCGCTATGGGAAGCCGTGGAACCGACGTCGCGCGGGAAGCGGCCGACCTCGTGTTGCTGGACGACGATTTTTCCTCCATCGTGCAGGCCATCAAGCTGGGCCGTCGCATCTTCGACAACCTTCGCAAAGCGATCGCGTTCCTGGTTTCGGTGCATGTGCCGATCGTGGGTCTGTCCATCGTTCCGGTTGTGCTGGGCTGGCCGTTGATCTTGATGCCGATCCATATCCTGTTTCTGCAGCTCGTCATCGACCCTGCCTGCTCGCTCGTGTTCGAAGCCGAACCCGAAGAACCAGACATCATGCGCCGCCCGCCGCGGCCAGCGGACGCTCCCTTGTTCGACCGTACATTGCTCGTACGCAGCGCGATTCAAGGTACGATTCTCCTGGCGATCGTGCTGGCGGTATTCGCAGCCGCGCTTTACAGCGGTCATGCCGCAGACAATGCCCGGGCTCTAGCCTTCACCACGTTGATCGTCGCGAGCCTCGGCCTGATCCTGGCAAACCGCTCGTGGTCACGTTCTGTTTTGGATGCGGTGCGCACCCGCAATCCTGCGCTTTGGTGGGTAGTGGGCGGGTCGCTGGCGTTTCTTGCAGTCGCGCTCTATATTCCGTTGATGAGGGAAGTATTCCACTTTGCCCCGCTTCATCAGGACGATCTCGCGGTCTGTGTGCTCGTCGGCCTGCTCAGCTTCTTCGGATGCCGGGCGCTCGATTTTCCACGGATGAGCAGAGAAAAGGCCGGGCCGGTGTGAGACGTTTGATCGACCAGCGGGCATGACCATTCCATCCAACATCGTGGAAAAGGCGTTCAAAGCCCGGGCTATGCTGGTGGGCGAACGCATCGACCTCAAAGCCTGGAGCACGGCGGACACGCTGGCCACCAATCCGCTCACCGTCAAGGTGAAGGGCGGCGGGGTCGCGACCCTGCACCGCTATGGAGTGGTAGTTTTCTTCGACGTTTCGCCGATGGAGGAGGTGGCGTTTCTCCGTTCGCTGCGGCCCCTGGCGGCCAATCCTTATCCCACGCCGGAAACCGAAGAGCTCGAGGTGCACATCGAGGCGGGCGGCCGCGAAGGTGTCGTCGGCGGGGTCGTGTTACTCGAGGACGCAGCTGTCGAACGCATTCAGGTGATTGCCGACGTACTCAGCAAGAGCGTATTGCTGTCGCTCTACGAGAGCAAAGTAGCTGGGGAGTTCGATCGCATCGAGCCGCTCGCGGCCGAGCTGGACAGATCGGGTCGCATACGCGGGCACACCAAGGACCTGTTGAAGAACATCGGTTCCATGTTGCTGGTGGAGCAGAGAATGGTGGGGCGCGCAGAGATCACCGAAAAGCCCGAGGTTTTATGGGACAACGCAGCTTTGGAGGGTCTGTTCGCCAGGCTGGAAGACGAGTTCGAGATCAGAGAGCGGCACACCGCTTTGGAGCGCAAGCTCAACCTCATCTCGCGAACCGCGCATACTCTCGTGGAACTCCTGAGTAGCAAACACTCGCTGCGCGTCGAGTGGTATATCGTGATGTTGATCGTGTTCGAGATCATGCTCACCGTTTATCAGCTGTTCCTGCGCTGAGGCTCAGCGCGGTCCTGACCTGGCTCGATCGTTGATTGCAATTGCGGGGATTCTGACGTTCGCGTTCCTGGGCGCGATCCAGGGTCTGTATGGGCCGTTGTTGCCCGGATTGCAACGCGCCTTCGGTGTCGCCACGAGCGATGTCGGCTTCGTCTTTGCCGCGCATGGTCTGGGGGCGCTGACCGGGATTTTCTTGCCGAGCTTCATCCGCGCTCCTGCGGTGGTCCACCGTTGGCTCAGCGTCGCGACCGCCCTTATTCTGGTCGGTGCAGCGGCGATTTCGATTGCGCCGACCTGGCCGACGATGTTGTCGGCGGCGTTCGTGCTCGCGCTGGGGTTTGGGATTCACGTGGTTCGGCTGAACAGCTTGTTCGTCGCGGGCTTCGGGTCGCGCGGGATGAGGATGTCCCAACTGATCAACGCGGCGTTCAGCGTCGGCTCGATCCTGGGACCGGTCGCGGTCGGGCTGTTGGGTGAGCCGTCCACGCGCGTGTTCGGCGGCGTGGCGCTGTTAGCCCTGCTGCTCTTGCCGGTGAACGTTCTGGCTGATCTGAAGGGCAGGGCCGTACCTTCGGGGGCGTTGTTCAATGAAGCGAAAACGAGCTGGCCGATGGGGGGTCGCCTGCAATCACGCGTTTTGCTTTGCGCCTTCGTGGCTCTGATGTGCCTCACCTCCGGCGCCGAGAATTCGGTCGCTGGCTGGACAACGACGTTGGCAATTGCAAACGGCTACAGTTTCGCAGCCGCCGCGAATTTTACGGCGATGTTCTTCGGCTCGATCTTAGTCTGCCGACTGCTCGCTGCCGCATTGGGTCATCGCGTGAAGCCGGCATTTCTCGTGATCGGCGGGATCGGCTGCATCGTGGTTCTGCTGACGATCGCAAGCGTGACGCATGGCGCGCCTATCGCGCTTGCGTTGGTCGGGTTTGCGACAGCGCCGATCTTCTCGGCCACGCTGTTTTGGCTCGGGGCCTCGCTGCCGATATCGGCGCACGCCAATGCGCTCGTCATTGGCGGGGCTGTGCTCGGGGCGGCGTTCTTTCCACCTCTAGTCGGACGCGTTATCGGCGCGCTCGGTGTGTCCGCCGCGCCGCCCGCCATTCTCTGCATCGGACTAGCGGCGTTGGTCGTTGCTATTGCGATCTACGTTGCGCGCCGGCCGTGAAACTATCTCGCGCTGGCCGACTTGTTCGGTGGCGGCGGGAGACCTTCCGCAATCAGCTGTTGCCAGTAGCGGGCGGCTTCATCGCTGAGTCCGGACTGTTCGAGCCACACGGCAAATGCGACGCGCTCGCTCGCATTGGCGGTTTGACCTGGGCGGAAATTCTCAACGTCCGCCTGCGTTCCCGCATCAGCCACGGTAAAACGATAGCTGGAACCATAGGCAGTGCCGCCCGGTGCTTGGGCGAAGAGGGACCATCGGTAGCGTTGTCCTTCGCTGAGTACCAGTTCCGGCGGTAACTGCAGCACAGTGCCACGCACGGTACGCGTGAGCAACACGGAGTCGCTCTGATCCTTCAGGGTAAACAGGTACTCGAGTCCCGGCTCGACTTCATGCCAGCGGAAGGTTGGCCGCGCATCGAGTGTAGTATTCCCCGCCAGGCTGATAGCGGGAATCGGTCTGTTCAACCCCCGGATCACCACGGCTCCCTGCGTCAGGCCTGCCGGACGAATGAGAAGAGGCTTTCCATTCTTGCCTGCCAGCGCCTGCATGTTGACCGGCTCGTTGCCGCTCAACGCCTCCAGAGCCGTGTCGCCAACGCGGATCAGAGACGGACCGGTGATCGTGCTCTGCCCCGCAGTCCGATAGAAGAGCACGATCATCTTAGCGCCTCGATAGAGTTTCACCCGCGCACCAGGGCGGAATTCCGAGAGCAGCAACACCGTTGTGGCCTTGCCGTCGGCCTGAGTTTCAGCCTTGCCGGATAGTTCCGTCACCAGCGCTACGGGCGCTGCGCCCTGCACCTCGGCGCGCGCTGGCGCTCCCGGAAGCGCCAGCATCGAGGCGGTGACTGCAAGCAGATAGTACCGGTTGTGCTGCCTAATTTTGGGTCGCATGTTCATGCACTCTCGTAGCGAGATCAGCGTCACTTTCTTGTTCCGGCCCCCACCCGTAGATGCTCACCGCCGAGTGGCCCTTGATCGCCTTGTCGCCCAGCGCGATCAGTCCATGACCCTCGCCTACTGCGAGGGCGACTCCCCGCGAACAGACCAGCGGATAGCCGACTTCCTTGGTCAGACCCTCCAGCCGCGAGGCGACGTTGACCATGTCGCCGATGGGTTGGTAGCCATGACGAGCGCGCGCACCGACGTGGCCTACCACAGCATCGCCGAGGTTGAGCCCGATGCCCAGACGGATAGCTTCGATGCCTTCGCGTCGGAACTGCTCGTTAAGCCGCCGCCATACGGCGCAGCATCTCTTTTGCCGCCTCGAGCGCAGGCCGCGCCGGATTATCGAGGCGGTTGGGCGCACCGAAGAATGCTTCGATGCCGTCGCCCATGAACTGCACCACGGTGCCGCCGAACTGATGGACTGCACCGACCAGTTCCTCGAAGCAGCGGTTGACGAGCCGGATAACCTCTTCTGGCGCCATGTGCTCGCTCCGAGGGGTGAAGTTGCGCATATCGACAAACATCACGCAAAGCCGGTAACGCTGACCCTCGAAACCAGCCGACAGGCGACCCGCGAGCACCTCTTCCGCCACGTGCGAGCTCACGTAACCGCTCAGGGCGGCCCGCAAACGCCGGCGTTGCTGCAGGGAAAGCACAGCCTGGTAGCCGCCGCGGGCGATGATCGTCGTGACGACGGCCAGCATAGGCAGACCGATCTGGAGGTAGACCCCGCTGTTCAACAGCAACACTGCAACGACCACGAGCGTCCGCGGCGGGCAACACGAGCAGCGCGACGGCGCGCCATGCGTTGAGCGGCACGAACCACAGCAGCGCAAGAGCGAGCGCGACTACGATGGACCCGGGTGAGGGTAGGTCCTGGATCAGCCCCGTTCCGAGGATGGAGCGCAAGGCCTGGGCGTGCAGAACGAGACCGGGCGCGTCCGCACGCTGCTCTTCCCAGGCTGCGAGGTTGAGCGGCTGCGCAATGCGGTCCTCGAATTGAAACAGAGGTCCGATCAGCACGACCTTGCCGGCGACTGCCATCGCTGAACTCTTCGATGTGACCGGCCTGCCACGCGCTCTAGAACGGACTGCATCGGTAGATATTCGAACGGAACGCCGACGGAATAGTCGACGATACCGCGTCCCGGCTCGCGCCCGAGCCTGCGCGCAAGCTGGCCGACGAGAGTCGGGACCGCCGCGCCGCTTTCAGCCAGGCGCTCATCGAAGCGGCGAACGACGTGATCCTGGTCTACCGGCCACAGGACAAGACCGGTGTTGGCCGCTCCGATCGCAGCTTCGAATGCAGGCAGCAGTGGGCGAGGATGCCCGGCGGAATCCAGCGTAATACCCAGCACCAGCGGATAAGCGCTGCGGCCCAGCGCCAGACCTCGGGTCAGATCGCGGTCGTAACCCGGCGCAATCGAGTCATAGCTGCGCTCGGGTAGCACCACGTCCAACCCTACGGCCGCGGGTTTGAGGGCTGCGAGCGCATGTAACAAGTCGGCGAAATGGCGATGCCATAACGCCATCGGCTCAGGCAAGCTGCGCGCGGTGTCGTCGTCGATGCCCACCAGGACGACATCTCGGACAGGCGGCGCAATCCGCCACCCGCGCAATAGCTTCAGCTCATGGTCGAGCAACCAAAGATCGAAGCGACCGAAGGCACCCGCTGTTCCAAGGAGCAGTATGACCCCTGCAAGCGCAAGATACCCGGCGAGGAGCTGGTGGGGTTGACGCATAGGTCCGGCTGTTCTCCGGGGTTGGCGGGTGCGAAACGCGAGCCGCGCTGGTGCGCTTGAGGGATTGCCGACGAAGTTATAGCACGGGACCCGGCCTCGGCCGCGTGCCCCGCCAATCCTCGGATCACTTCGCCGCCTGGAAGCTTGCCAGCACGAAATCGTAGCGATCGTTCCAGGCACCGACATACTGACGTCTGGTGATTTTGACCACGCGCCTGAGTTCCTGGCTGTACCAATACGTCCACTCGAGATGTGCCGAGTGTGCCTCCACACTCACCGCCCGGCTCCGGACTTCCACCTTGACGGCGCTGAACTCTCCAGCGGGCACGCGCACTCGCTCCTCGCCCGCGATCTCGATGCTCAGCTGCGAAGTCACTCTGCGGACGGATCCGGCGAGGATGCTGAAAGTCGCCTCTACATCCCTCCACTCTTTCCCGGGCAGCGGAACATCAGCTGCTCGCACATAGGGCGAAAGCTCCATCAGGAAGATCTTTCCCGGCAACTCTGTCTCTAGAAATCCTTCCCTGGGGTCAAACCCGACCTTGAAACTGCGACTGGCACCGAAGCTGCGAAAGGCTGCACGGGTAACTCTCTCCCAGATCTGCTCCCCATCTACCGCCGTCACTGTCATAGTGACAGTGTCCACGCGTTGCTTGAGCCATTCTCCTTGCATCAGATGGTAAGTCCAAGTATCCCCGACCTTCGCCAGGGCGCCCGCTGGAGATGCGCCCCTGTCGCTGGGCTGTGCCAGCGCTACCTGCTCGGGTGCGGTCGCGGCGGAGGACGGCTTGCGACCCGAGGCGGGCGCCTGCGCAAGCAGAGTGTTCATCCGGCTGCGCGCAAGTACGACAAACTTGCCGCTGGGATATTGCGTGAGGTAAGCCTGATACTCCCCGGCCACGTTGCTGTTCTTCACGCTGTCCCAAAACGCTAGCTCGAGGGCCGCTGCGTCCGCCTGGCCGACCGGCGCACCGGCTTGCGGCGCGCCCTTGAAATAGAAGTCTCCCAGCAGCGAGGAACTCTCCCACGGAATCTGTTTTTGCCCCGTCTCAGTGGATACGCCCTCCCGCACCCGCTTGAGCACCAGTTCGATGGGCAGGCCCGGGATGGTAAGGTTGCGCAGCAAGTGCTTGGTGTATACCCCGTTCACCCCTTCGCCATCGTAGGCCACGGCTCCGGGCGCAGTGGCAAAGGCCACCAGCATCCCCGAAGGCGCATCCATCTGCGCCAGGCCCGACTGCTTTGAGCGAAAGCTGCGGGAGAAGGGATTGTCCCGGCACGCGTCCAGGATCACGATGTTGAGGCGGTTGCCTGCCTCTTCCATCTTGTCCAGCACCTGATTGGCGTCCACCGACAGATAGCGCACTTCGTCCTCGGAGCCGATGTCGGCGTCCACCGGGATCAGGTAGTTAGCTCCCTTCACCTGCATACCGTGGCCGGCGTAGTAGAACAGGCCGACCCCTCCGGTCTGCTTGAGCCGGCCACCGAACTCCCGCATGGCGGCCATCAAGGCCTGCTGGGACAGGTTCTCCTTGAGCATGACCTCGAAGCCCAACTCTCCCAGTGCACGCGAGATGGCGCGTGCGTCGTTGACCGGGTTCTTGAGCGGGGAGGACTTATAGGTGGCGTTGCCGATGACCAGCGCGACGCGTGGGTCGGAGGCCGTGTCCGCAGCGCGCGAGAACGGCGCGATGCCGATCAGCAGGACACTCAGCAGCCAGCCGAAGACCCGGACTCGGAGCCCCATGTGGTTCCTCCCTCTCGCCAAGCAAAAAAGGCAGCGCCTAGTTCTAGCCAGCCGGCGCCGTTCCTTATGTCGGCATCTTAGACATCATCGCCGCGTCGGGCAATGGAGACAGGCCCGCAAAGCGGGCCTGTCCCTGTGTGGCGGAAAATCGGAGGAACTACGCTTGGGGCTTAGAAGATAAAGCGGAACAGCCAGAACAAACAACCCGACAGAAGGATCGAGGCCGGCAGCGTCAGCACCCACGCGAGGAGCAGATTGCGTACGGTCGCCCACTGCAACCCGGACCCGTTCGCGGCCATGGTGCCCGCGACCCCGGAAGACAGCACCTGAGTGGTGCTCACTGGAAGCCCCAAGAGATCGGCAGCGCCGATCGTTGTCATCGCGACCAGCTCTGCCGAGGCGCCTTGGCCATAGGTGAGGTGGCTCTTGCCGATCTTCTCGCCGACCGTGACCACGATGCGCTTCCAACCCACCATGGTCCCGAGGCCGAGCGCAAGCGCAACCGCCACTTTGACCCAAATCGGTATGAACTTGGTTGCGTGATCCAGCCCGCTGCGGTAGGTCTTGATCACTTTCTCTTCGTCACCGTTGAACGCGACCGGCTTCTGCTTCAACAGATGCCGGAACGCTTCGCTCACGAGGTACATGTCGTTGCGGACGTTGTTGACCTTCTCCGTCGGCACATTGGTGAAGGACTTGTAAGAGGCCGCCTGCGAGTCGATGGAGTGGATCATCTGAATCAGTGCAGGCAGAGTGGCAGGCTCGAAGGTCCTGCTGCGGACATAGGCCGCGA
This sequence comes from uncultured beta proteobacterium, assembly GCA_963747025.1. GTDB lineage: Bacteria > Pseudomonadota > Gammaproteobacteria > Burkholderiales > SHXO01 > SHXO01. The sequence goes on along the minus strand of CAVVDJ010000007.1, from coordinate 14,201 downwards.
CGCGTCCGCGCGCCTCCTCGTCCGTGGCTGCCGTCGAGGGTTGCGCTGGCAGGCGGGACGAAAGCACCTGCGCCACGGCGTGACCGTCTTCAGAGAACGCCGCGATGCGCTGCGGCTCCATCGCCCGGTTCAGAGCATAGACGGTGGGAACGGTGCCGATCAGGATCAGCATGATCAGCCCCATGCCCTTCTGCCCGTCGTTGGAGCCGTGCGCGAAGCTCACGCCCGTGCAGGTCAGGATCAGTATCGAGCGGATCCACAAAGGCGGTGGCTTCTTACCCTGAGGGGCTTTGAACAACGCCGGGTTCCTGACCAGAAACTTCAGCGTCACCAGCAGCATCGCAGCGGCCGCGAATCCGATCATGGGCGAGAACAGCAGCGACTTCCCGATGTTCAACGCCTGGTTCCAGTCGACACCGCTGGTTGCGGTGCCACTGGTAGCGAGAAGCTGATTCGCCAGCCCGACACCGATGATCGATCCGATCAGCGTGTGCGAGCTCGAGGCAGGCAGACCCATGTACCAGGTTCCCAGGTTCCAGATGATCGCCGCGACCAGCAGGGCGAACACCATGGCGAACCCTGCGCCGCTGCCCACTTGCAGGATGAGCTCCACGGGCAGCAATGAGATGATCCCGTAGGCCACCGCACCGCTGGAGGCCATCACGCCGAGGAAATTCCAGACGCCGGACCAGACCACCGCAGTGTTCGGCGCCAACGAGTGGGTGTAGATGACGGTGGCAACCGCATTCGCGGTGTCGTGAAACCCGTTCACGAACTCGAAACCCAGCGCGATCAGAAGTGCGATCCCCAACAGAACGAAGGGCAGCCAGGATGTGTCTCGTGTGGTTGAAAGGTCCCCAGTCAAAGACACGGCGATGTAGGCCAGCGCCGCGATGACGATACCCCCGAATAGCATCAGGGGCAGCTTTCCGACCGAGGGAGTGTTCGCGAGAGGGTGATGTGCTGCCGCGACGTTCTGGGTCACGTTGTAGCCGTCCGAGACCGATGGGATCTCGGAAGGCTACGGCAGCATGATGTCAGTTACATGACAGCTTAGGAGCGCGAGGGACCGGGTCTATCAGACCCCCGTCGGATGCCGCGGTGCGAGAGGCGTCTACTGGGATGAACGCTGCTGCGCAGCGCCGTTCGCAAACCAGCTCAGTTGCCGAAGCGAATACCGTCGAGGATGCGATTGGCGACAGGTCCGAGCGGATCTTGCTCGGTCGCCATCACCAGCACGTCCACCTTACCGGCTTGGAGACAGAGCGCGAAGGACGTGGCACCCGCGTCGTCTGCTTGCCCGGCCAGGCCGCGAAGCGCGTTGACCCTACCCGCCCTAACTTGGTGCGCATCGCGAACCAGCTCACGGCAGGGGCTCTTCATCCTATGGCCAAGACGGTGATCGAAGATCAAGACTTCGAGGTGATATTCGCCAGGCTGCATCGCGCTTTGGGCGCCGGGCTCCGGGTCGAAGTTGTGCACGCGCATGTACTGATATCCGCGGTCCCTGCCAGTCTGCACCTGGCTGTCGGGCGGATACGACAGGCGGAAGGCGTAGCGCTCATCCCGATACACCTTCCATTTGCCGGTGCTGGGAATCGGGGCGGCGGCAGCCTCCTGCTGCGCCGCCGCGGGAATCGGTGCGAGCGCCAGGAGCGCGAGGCACGCCGCGACTGCAGCAAGGGTGCAGCCTTTCGCGAGGTACGACCTGTTATGCATCTGTTAAACCAAAGAGTGAAATGAGGCCCGGAACCACTAGCAAGATTGGCTCCCGGGCTCGAGACCGGGTCGCAAGGCGCGCTGTCTTGGAGTGGTGTGCGCGACGAGAAAGGGCAGCCGCACAGTGCCCGATAGAAGGACTGGTGAGTCTGCGTTAGCGCTGATTCTCAGCGATGCTCCGCTTCATGCTGCTGAGACATCGTGCGCGCTTTCACCAGTGCCACCGCGTCGCCTTGTTGCGCGGCGCGCGTGTACCAGTAGAGCGCAAGCCGAAAATCCTTGGCCACACCGTCGCCTTTCTCATACATGCTGGCGAGGATGTATTGAGCGCCGACCTCGCCACTGTTGGCAGCTTCGCGGTACCAGTGTGCCGCCTTGGCGTAGTCCTTCGGCGCGCCGCGCCCGAGAAAGTACTGTGTCGCTACGCTGACCTGCGCGTCGGTGTGGCCTTGTTCGGCGGCGCGCTCGAACCAGGCCGTCGCCTCGGTGAGCGATTTGGGTACCGCCCTTCCGCTTTCGTACAGCAGGCCCATGTTGTACTGAGCCTGCATCATCCCGGCATCGGCCGCGCGCCGCAACCACCGCAACGCCTCCCCGCGCTCGGTCTCGTTTGTCTCTGCGCGGAACAACATCATCGCGTAGTTGAACTGCGCCAGACGGTCGCCTTTCCTGGCGCCTTCCGCGTACAGCTTTGCGGCCGTGGTGTAGTCACCCCTTTCGTAAGCACGCCATGCGGTCACATCGGGCGCAGCGATGGTCGCGCGCGAGGCTAAGACGAGCGCGAGCAGAGTTGTCAATGTGAAAACAGCGCGAATGTCGCTGCAGCCCATCGCGAGAAGATAGCACGACGGCCGCACGCCGCCGTTGCTCCGCTTGGGGCAGAATAGCGTGGCGAGTCCGGTTCCCGGAAGTGCCGGCCGTTGCGGCAGATAACAACAGGAGGAGAGCGATGATACTGCTTGCCAGAATGTTCGTGACGGGAGTACTGGCTTACGCTGCCGCATCTGCGGTGTGGGCCGTCGAACCGATAACCATCGGGGTGGTCGACGAGATGACTGGGCCCAAGCCGAAGCGGGTGTACTCGTCCTGCACGGCGCGCGCCTTGCAGTCGAGGAGATAAACGCCGCCGGCGGGATCATGGGACGGCCGGTCGAGTTGAAAGTGGAGGATAACGGCAGCACCAATCCGGGCACGGTGCTGGCCTATTCCAAGCTCGTCAGCGAGGGCGGGGTGATGGCCGTGATCGGCCCCCTGCGCAGCACGCAGGTGCAGGCCGCCTCGCCCACCATAGCCAAGGCGCGCGTACCGGCGTTCATCGGTGGCAGCGACCCGAGCCTCACGCGCGTGAACAACCCCTGGATCTTCCGCATCCGCCCCAACGACTTCTACTCGTCCAAAGTGATGGCGGAGTATGCGGTGAAGGTGCTGAAGGGCACCAAGATCGCGATCGTCCACTCGACGGACACGTTCGGCACCGGTGGCAAGAACGCGTTGGTGGATGCGCTCAAGAACCTCGGTGTGGAGCCGGTGCTGATCCAGGGCTACACCAATAACTCCCAAGACTTTACCGCCATCGTGTTGGCGGTCAAGAAATCCGGCGCCGATCTGCTGGCTACATATATGACCAACTCGCCCGATGTCGGAATCTTCGCCAAGCAGCTCAGACAGCTTGGCGTGACCGTGCCTTGGATCGGCTCGGCATCGCTGGCCACGGACACGGCGTTGAAATTGGCAGGCGAATCGCTGTGGGGCACCTACACCGTCGCCGACTTCGTGATCGACGCGAACGAGGAGAGCAGGGCGTTCGCCAAGAAATTCCGAGCCAAGCACGGCTTCGACCCGGATCTTTATTCCGGCTTCCCGTACGCCGCAGTGTTCCTGATCAAGCACGCGATCGAAACGGCCAAGAGCACCGACCCCGAGGCCATGCGCCAGGCCCTGCTGGCGACGCGCGGTCTCAAGGACGTGGAGGGAACGCACAACTTCGAGGCCAACGGCGATTCGGTGCACGGCTACAACGTGGTGAAGAACGAAAAGGGAAAGATCGTCTTCATCCAACGCATCGACTTCCCGGCGCCGTAGCCGACCGCAGATTCGTCTCCCTCCCTTGCGTGGAGCGCGGGGGAGGGGTGGGGAGGGGGAATGCTGCTGAGAAACTTGCTGCGCAATACTCTTGCCGGTGTTCCTAGCCCTCGGCGTCTCCCTCACCGCCGCAGACCCTGGCAATCGCGTCACCATCCTGTACGACGCGTTCGGAAACTCTCCGGCCCTCACCAAGGACTGGGGCTTTGCCGCATACATCGAGTATGGCGGCAAGCGGATCCTGTTCGACACGGGGAACAACGCCCGGATCTTTGCCCGCAACGTCCAGGCCGCCGGTGTCGATCTCGCGGCTCTGGATTTCGCGGTGATATCGCATCGACATCTGGATCACACCGCGGGTCTGAGCTATCTGCTGAGCGTCAACCCCGCGGTGCGGATCTACGCGCCAAAGGAGAACTTTGGCGTTTTCGGCAGTTCGCTCCCGAGTAGTTTCTATCGGAAAGAAGAGTCGTTGCCCGACAGTATGCGCTACTACGGTGGCACACCGCCCGAGACGATGAAGTTCGCCTCGGCTTGGCCCGACGCGAGGTTCGAGCTGATCGACAAAACGCTCGAAGTCGCGCCAGGCATCCACATCGTCTCGCTGGTGTCCGACAATCCCGGTACGCGGGAGCTGCGCGAGCTGTCTCTGGTGATCCAGACTCCGGAGGGTGTAGTAGTAGTGGCGGGATGCTCGCATCCGGGCATCGACAAGATCGTCTCGGCCGCCGCCGCCATCGATCCTCGCGTGGCCGTCGTGATAGGAGGATTCCACCTGCCGGCAGCGCCCGACACTGAGATAGCGCGCATCGCGACCACGCTCAAGAACACACTCAAAGTCGACCGGCTCGCACCGGGGCACTGCACGGGGGAACCCGCCTTCGCACAGTTCCGGAAGATATGGGGCGACCGTTACCTATACGCAGGGGTGGGAAGTGTGATCGAACTGCCTTGAGCCGGCTGGCATTTCCAATCACAAAGTGTCGTGAGTCCGTCGTTACGAACTGCACGCTAACTCGCGCGGCGACGCAGAAGTTCAAAGACAATCCGAAGTCGAAATCGGCTTTCAGATACTTACCGTCGCTCCTGGGATCGAGGGCAAGTTGCGGCTTATGGCCGGCCCACGGATCGCCAGGTCGGTGAGGATCATCCTTGAAGTAGAGCTGAGTCGTGACAGGCACATGCAAGAAGGGCATGACCGAGATATGGATGTGTCTGGCGCGAGTGAGACCACCGTACTTCTCCAGCCCAGGCACACCAGGAGGAATGGGGTAGGCACCCGGAATGATCGTTTCGATCTCGTAACGGCCACGTTCGTCGGTCAGTAACATCCGCGCAAATGAAACGGCATGGGCGGCTCGTTGAAGTCGCCGGGACGCTTCTTGTCGTAGAAGCCCTGGGTGTCTGCCTGCCAAATTTCGATGAGCGTGTGGGGAAGCGCTGTGCTGCAGTCGGAGCTGTACACCGTGCCGGTAATTATCAGACGTTCGCCGGGCTCGTCGTCGCTCGCGAGCTTCTTCTGGAACCGGGGCGCACCGTAGTTATACATCGGCCCCAGGATATCGCTAGTCGTCAATGCGCATTCCTTGGCGAGCGCGATACCCGATGAGGCAACGGCCGCACTACCTAGCATCGTTACGCTTCGGCGCAGGAATGCCCTTCTCGTCACCGCCGACTCGGGATGTGCATGAAAATGCATTTTTCTCCTCGCTTGGACGAAAGTCTTTCTCATTGGTTGCTCGACCCACAGCCTCGCGCGGCTAAAACACGACACAGCGAGCAGAGCTCTTGCGTCGCGCGAAAAGCTTAACACGACCCGAACCGAAGCGCCGTCAATCGTTGGAGACACGGTTGGTCCGAAATCAAGTTGCGATTGCAGCTGTCGGGCTGTGGGCTCTACAGGTCGAGTTAGGCGCGCGACGCCGCTCAGCTGATCGCGCCGCGCAAGCTCTCGCGCGTCCGCTTCTCCCGCTTCTGAATCAATTGGCGTGCGGCATCGACCTTCTCCCACACGTTGCACAGCATCACGCCTCTCACCAGACCGTCCGCCAGGTAGTAAATGACGCCGGTGCGGAACTTCTCCTGCCAGTCGGCATAGGTCTCGAGCGACGCGTCGACTTCGCCCACTGCCTCGTAGCCGAAGTCGAACAGGTCTGGAGAAGAAGAACGGCATGTAGTCGTACGGTGCAGCAGCGCCGGCCATATTGCGCCCGGCGTACTTGCCCTGGTTGATGGCGTTGTCCCAGTGCTCGACTCGCATCGATTTGCCGAGTGCCTTGTACGGGAAGAAAGCATTGTCGCCGGCTGCGAAGATGTTCGAATCGGAGGTCTGCAGCCGCTCGTTGACCACGATTCCGTTTCCGGCTTGCAGTCCAGCCTGCGTTGCGAGCTTCAAGTCGGGCGTGATACCGATACCGACCACTAACACGTCGGCGTCGAGCTGGGTGCCGTTCTGAGTACGGACAGTGAATCGTTCGCCGCTGCGCGCAATGGAAACGGGGCGATCGCCGTCGAGGATGCGAACCCCTCGATCGACATAGCTCTTCTGAATCGCACGACCGAGCGGCTCCGGAAACACCCGGTTGACCAGATACGGCTCGGGAAAGATCATCGTGACTTCACATCCGATCATGTTGAGCGCGGCCGCAAGCTCCGATCCGATGAAGCCGCCGCCGATCACGACCGCTGACTTGCCTTTGTTGGCAGCCTTTCGCAACCGGACATAACTCTCGTAGGTGCGAAAGTATGAGATGCCGTCGAGGTCCCCGCCCGGGATCGACAGGGTACGCGGATGGCCGCTAGTCGCGAGCAGCAGCTTGCCGTACTGATAGCGTTGTCCGTTGCGATCCACGATCGCTTTCGCACCGGCATCCAGGGATGTGATTTCGGTGTTCAACAAGAGCGTGACGCGCTGCTGCTCGTAGAACTCGGCCTTGTGCACGAAGATCGTCTCGAGGGTTTCCTTGCCGGTCCACAGTTGTTTCGACAGCGGCGGCCGATTGTAGGGGCGCTGGGGCTCAGCACCGACGAGCAGGATCGTCCCTCGCGCATCGCGTTCCCTGATGCCCTCGACCGCGGACGCTCCGGTGAGACCGGCGCCGACGATGATGTACTCGTATGATTGCTGAGCCATGAATGTACTCCTCGAACTGGGTCCGACTGCGTGTCTGCGCAACCGGTTTGGCAACTTGATCAGTGGCGAAGTTCAACCAACGAGCGGGCATCTCCCAAATGCCGTCGTTCCGGGGCAGCGGAGTCGTGCTGTAAGAGCATTGTAGGCCAACGTAACCAACGCAACCGACACGTTGCCGTCAACGCGGCAATGGTCTGGCGCCATCGCGTGCGATCAGTGGATCGGGTATCGTGCCAGTCATGAAACAAGCTTTCGGAGTTGCGCCCGATGGTGCGGCCATAGATCTCTACACTTTGTCTAATCCCGCGGGGATGCGGGTGCAGATTACAAACTACGGCGGTATCGTGACGTCGCTGCTGGTGCCGGACCGCAAGGGTCGGCTGGGAGATGTAGTCCTCGGCTTCGACGGCATCGATGGTTATCTCAAAAAGCATCCGCACTTCGGCGCGATCTGTGGTCGGTACGCAAACCGTATCGCCGGTGGCCGCTTCATTCTCAACGGCGTCGAGTACAAGCTCGCACGCAACGATGGCGACAACCACCTGCACGGCGGTATCCGAGGGTTCGACAAGGTGGTGTGGCAGGCAGCCGAGTTTGCCTCGAAGGACGGAGCGGGGCTGCGGCTGACTTACTCGAGCCCCGCCGGCGAGGAGGGCTATCCCGGTAGGCTGAACGTGGTGGTCACCTACACGCTGACCGACGGCAACGAACTCAGGCTCGATTACTTGGCGACCACGGATGCCGATACCGTCTTGAACCTGACCCATCACGGCTATTTCAACCTGGCGGACGGTGGGACGAGCGAAGTCCTGGGCCATGAAGTGATGATCGACGCCACACGATTCCTTCCTGTCGATGCAGCCCTGATCCCGACCGGCGAGCTGCGGAACGTGCGGCGCACACCCATGGACTTCACTCGAGCCACGGCGATCGGTCCGCGCATCGACGCCGCGGATGAGCAGCTCGTGCACGGCAGGGGATATGACCATACCTGGGTGGTGAACGGCGCACCCGGACAACTGCGGCTGGCGGCACGCGTGCGCGAGCCGACCACTGGACGCGTGATGGAAGTGCTGACCACCGAACCGGGTGTGCAGTTCTATACCGGCAATTTCCTCGACGGGACGGTCACAGGGAAAGACGGAGCGGTATACCGTCGACGCTATGGCCTCTGTCTGGAGTGCCAGCACTTCCCCGATTCGCCGAACAAGCCCCAATTCCCTTCTACCGTGATAAAACCGGGACAGCGATATACGCAAACGACCGTATACCGATTCGCGGTGGCGTAGTTCCGTTCTGCGAGGTTGCGCTTTGCGTTACCCAGGCCACGATTTCGCAGGCCGCCCAAGTTTGCGTTGTAGCGTTCCCCCTTGTCGCATTGCAGTGTATGTCCGGATGCGACCCACAGGCGACGTTGAGCAACGTCCGCTGTTGAGCAGTCCGATCCAGCATTCGACGCCGCGTAGAGGACATCTCACTCAAGACGTGCGACGACTGGCGTACTCGATCAGCGCCTTCAATTTCGTCGACTGATTGCGCCTGCTGGGGTAGTACAGGTAAAAGCCGGGAAACGTCGGCGAGAACGAGGCCAACACCCGCTTCAGCCGCTTGGCCCGGATATGGGGCAGTGCCAGCTGCTCGAAGGTGTTCGCCAAGCCGATGCCCGCGAGTGCGGCCTCCACGCTGAACAGCGTGTCGCTGATGGTCAGGTTGCCCTTGACCTCGTACTCCACCAGCCGGCCATCCACCTGGAATTCCCATTTGTAGATCATGCCCGTGCCCGCCAAAGCGGAAGCGCACGCAGTTGTGACGCGCCAGCTCATCCGGATGGCGGGGAGCAGGAATCCGCCGCAGGTACTCCGGGGAAGCGACCACCGCGACGGTGACCGGCCCCCCGAGGGGGATGGCAACCATGTCCCGCTGGACGCTCTCGCCTATGCGGACACCGGCATCGAAACCTTTCTCGACGATGTCGACGAAGCCCTCATCGTTGGTCAGCTCGAGCTGAACGTGGGGATTCTCCTGCAGGAAGCCGGCCAGCATGGGTTGCAGGACCATCGCGGTGGAAATCCTTGCTGCATTGAGGCGCAACGTGCCGGCGGGCCGTCCCTGGAGGACGTTCAGCTCCTCCCCCGCCTCGATCACCTGACCAAGGGCCGGCCCGACCCGCGCGAGGTACGCCTCGCCGGCTTCGGTCAGGCTCACGCTTCGCGTCGTCCGATTCAACAGCCGCGCTCCCAGGCGCGCTTCCAGTTGCCGGATGGCCTGGCTGAGGGCCGACGGTGAGACCTCCAGTTCCGCGGCAGCCGCGGTGAACCCGCGGTGCTCCGCCACCTTGCAGAACGCCATCAATCCGTCGAGTTGGTTCAGCTTCATATCTTGAAGCTTACCTTCACAAGGCATGCGGTGTTAAGGGCTTTTTCTTTATAACGGCCGAGCCTACAGTTCATGCCTCACACAAGGAGTACAGCATGAGCAAAGTCTGGTTCATCACAGGTACGGGCAGCGGTATCGGCGCCAGCGCTGCCAAGGTCGCGTTGAAGGCCGGCGATCGCGTTGTCGCCACCGGCAGGAACGTGCAAAAACTGCGCAATGCCCTGCGCGACGTGGCGATCGCAGCCTTGCTGGCCGGCTCCTGCGCCGCATACGCCCAGGAGACTCCGATCCAGGTCGCCATTAAAGACGGCAAGACCACCGCCCAGTTCAAGGTTGGTGACTCGCGCTGCCTCTTGGTCGATGACGAGATCCGCTGTACGCCCGTCGGAAAGTAAACCCGGGCATACCCGAGGAGGACTGAACCATGACCATCAAGATCGTAACTACCCTGATAGCCGGGGCGCTGCTGGCCGGCTCGGCCGCCGCGTCCCTACGAGCGACCGATGCTTCTTTGGCCTCGGCCGATTTCTGAAGGGTGCCACTCAAGGACTGAATCCACCACGTCCGACGGCTCGCCGGTTTTTGTAGTGGTTCCCCCCGTCCGTCCATTCGCTGCCAGCGCAGCTGCCTTCAAACAGCGAGCGCCGCACATCATTTTCCTCAAGCCTCTGACACCTAGCATCCAGTAGTTGAGGTCCTGCAACGTTTGGTGTGTCGGCCGATTTGAGATCGAAGCAATCGAATGAACGAAGTGCTCAGCCGCAGGAAGACTCAAAGGGACTATTTATGGAAAAGAGTAAGCAGACAACTGGATCGAACACTCAAGATCGCCGAGCCCTCAGTCGCCGTGACTTTTTGGCTAATGCCGCCCTTATCGGGGCAGGATTGGCCGTCGCGCCATTGTCGTGGGCCGCAGCAGCGGATCAGCCTCAGGAAATCAACAACGGGAGCGACAAAGGGCTCAGTAGAGGAAACAAAATGAAAACACGAAAACTCGGAACATTGGAAGTCTCGGAAATGGGATTTGGGTGCATGAGCATTAGCGCCAACTACGGACCTCCCGCAGACAGAAACCAAGGCATCAAGGTCATTCGTGCAGCCCATGAAAAAGGCGTCACGTTCTTTGATACAGCCGAAGTGTACGGCCCGTTTACAAACGAAGATCTTGTCGGAGAAGCGCTCGCGCCTTTCCGCGACAAAGTCGTTATCGCAACCAAATTTGGTTTTGACCTTGAAGCAGGTGGCCTTAATAGCCGGCCAGAGCACATCAAGAAAGTGGTTGAGGCCTCACTCAAGCGCCTTAGAACCGACCGCATTGATCTCTATTACCAGCACCGAGTCGATCCAAACGTGCCAATCGAAGATGTGGCTGGTGCGATCAAAGATCTCATCAAGGAGGGAAAAGTTTTGCACTTCGGTCTCTCTGAGGCGAGTGCAAAAACAATCCGCCGAGCGCATGCGGTTCAACCGGTGACCGCAGTTCAGACTGAATACTCGCTCATGGAAAGAGATCCAGAACAAAACGGCGTACTCAAAACTTGTGAAGAGCTAGGAATCGGCTTCGTCCCATGGGGCCCGGTTGGACATGGGTATCTGACTGGGAAAATAGATGCTCGCACGAAGTTCGACCCGAAAACGGACATGCGATCTGGGTTCGACCGCTTTTCTCCTGAAAACATAGCAGCAAATATGCCGATTGTTGATTTGCTCAGACAATTTGCGAAAAAGAAGAACGCAACTCCTGCTCAAATTTCCCTGGCATGGCTTCTGGCGCAGAAGCCATGGATTGTTCCGATCCCAGGTACACGCAACATGGATCACCTGAACGAGAACTTGGGAGCAATCGATGTTCAGCTGACGCCTGCGGATCTTCGTGAGATCGAAACTGCGTTCTCTAAAATCAAAGTGCACGGTGGCCGAATGAATGAAGAGCAGATGAGGGAGGTTGACCAAACGGTGTGACCGGTCGTTTCGAGTTCGCAGGCTTATAGAGAGAATCCCTTCTGCGCGCCGTTCCGCCGGAAAAAGCCACGAGCCGTCATGCGATTGGCCGCGGACAGCTATCCCTCGTTGTCTGAACTGTGCGCAAACTTCTGGGCCGAACGTTCCAAGTTACGATCGGGACGAACGGCAGCTTTTGGGCGAGAAGGCTGGATTCGTGGATGACAGAAATTTGCTGGTTTCAGTCGATACGCAGTTATATGGCAGTCGGACGCTCCCTTACGCTCCTTCTGAAAGCTTGGCTACGTCACACTTGGCTCGTTCCGACAAAGACTTTAAAGAGGGCAGGCATCCACTCCACTACCCAATCTTCACCCACTTCCCATCCCGCGCCGACCGCTCGATGGCATCGAGCACACGCTGTTTCTTGTAGCCGTCCTCGAAGCTCGCCGGGTTGTCGGGCAGCGGCCGCTCGGTAATGAAAGTCTCGAGCAGGCCGTTCACCTCGACCGGCTCGCCGACCAACCCCACCCGGCAACGCCTTTCGAATCCACCACCTGCCCCTTCACGTGACAACCGCCGATCAGATGGTCGTAACCTTTGTCCTTCAGGTACTGGAAGATCGAGCGCGTATCCTGGCCCATCAGGATGGCGTGCGAAGGATCGTAGTGGATGCGGAAATTGTCGCCGACGCTGTGCCTCTCGCAGATTCGGGCCAGCGCGATCCACGGACCCGGCGCGTAGGCGATGTTGTTATGAAAGTTGTCGAGTGTATTGCACCTGGGCAGTCCTGGGAGACTGGATCTCACGCAGATGGAAGCAGGGACCGTGAACGTCGTCGACCGCCGCATAGCCGGCCTTGAAACAGACTGTCGCGGACCGTGGAAGGAAGAGCAGATCCCTGATCGAGTCACCTAGCCAAGCGCGACGCTAACCCTGAAATGAAAACCCCGCCACGCGGGCGGGGTCAGTGATCAGCAGTACTTTCTTTCTTCTTCTCGTCTGTCTTCCCTCTTCTTGTTAGCTCAGCTTGCGCCTTCTGGCGAGGCCGATCCCTGCGAAGGCGATGCCGAGCAGCGCCAGCGTCGCCGGCTCTGGAACGGACGTGCCTCGAACGAACGTGCCTGGAACGGACACGATCGTGCCTGCTCCTGGTTGGCCTTCAGCGATGACGACATTGCCACCTGTAAACTCCAGGCCGCTGCCGCTGAAGCCGTTGCTGCCCGCGACGCCCCCGGTATCCGCGCCGCAGCCTATGCCGATGGTGTTCGTATCCATGGTCACTTGAGCCGTATTCGCCAAGGCTCTACCGCAACCAATTTTTGCGGTGCTGTCCAAGACGATGCTCGTGAGCGCGAGAATATTTCCTTGGATCGAAGTGCTTGAACCGAGGGTCACGGAGCTGGTGTCATTCCAAAACACGCCGGCACCTGTCCCTGTATTGATCACGTTAACTACCGAGGCGGATGCGGTGGTGAACGCGCCCGTCTGGAAAAGCCAGAACGCATTGGGGTCACTTTGGCCGTCGAGGGTGACCGCCCCCGACAAATTGATGGCTGCGAAAGGAACTGTATAGACGCCCGGAAAGATCGTGAGTCCAACCAGGTCCGCAGGCAATGTGGTACCGACCCCCAAGCCACTCAGATTGGTCCTCGCAGTGGTGAGTTGACCCTGAGCCGAAATCGCGAGTCGCATCATTTAGGTGTACAGCACCTGGGTTGAGCAACGCGTTAATCCCATTGACGGTCAGGGTGGCCTGGCCAGTGATCGAAGCAGCTGGGCTGACACCCGACATCTCCGGTGAGGGTCGTCGCGCCGGTATTGGTCACGCTCGGGGTGGCGCCCAGGACCGCGAAGCTTGCCAATTCTTGACCCAGAATCGGGTCGGCCAATCCCTGAGAGGGGCCATAGGCAAGCGCAGCGAACACCAACAGGGGAATGCTTGTTGAGATCCTCATGGGTCCCTCCTTCCTGCACTACTGCCAAAGCAAATGGCCACGAACTGTTAACCGCAACTATCGCGCCATGCTTACAAAACACGGGGTTACGGTTTCATCAAAGCGAAAATGTAAGAGATGCCGTGCTCATATGTTAGGTACCGTACATTCTTATATTAGGTACCGCACATATGGCGCCGAAACTTCCTTGAACATACCCAGGTACCCGTGCATCGAATCCAGGGCCGCGCGCTTGTCCCACAGCCGCGCCTAGAAGTGCCCGGTACATGATCGGTCACGAGGAGAGACGCAATCATGATTACCCGAATTCAACTCCGTGGCTGCCATCTTCCTGAAAAGCATGCTTATTCGCTGCCTTAACCCTATCTTGCAGGGAAGGGGTGTGTGTCGTCCTGATGATCGAGCCTGGAGCGGTCTCGTAGAGAATCCACTTTTGTGACAGCAGACAAAAAAGTGGGGGAATCTTCGGGCCAAGAAAGCGGTTGTAAGATTTTCTAACACCGCGTCTTTCAGCTCTTGGCTTTGGTCTAACGCTATCTCCCAGATCAAGTCTGGGCCAGAACAGTCGGAGTCAGCGGGAGAGTTGCAAACCCTCTTCCTGATCCCTGAGCGCCCGCCTTAGCATCCGCAGCACCCGCTTTGTCGGATGTCGCCCTTATCGTGAACGAGCCAACTCGCCTTAATCTCTGCGCGCGGCGAGATGTGGAAGTTATCTCGTAGGTAGTGGCGAAAGGCTACCGTTTGATCGAGCGCACGGCGAGTTCTTCTTCTCTGACTCCAGCCTAGCTCCTAGGGATCCGCCGCCAGACGCAATCTACTTACCCGCCTGCCAAGCGCAGTACTACAGCGAGAAGGAGGATCTGTTTGGCGAACCTAGCGGTTGGTCTTTGGGCGGGCGGGGGGAGCATGACGCCAGAATGCTTTGGCCGCCGCCGCAACGACGTCGGAATCTCTTACATCAGCGCAGCGCAGCAACAGGTGCTCCTCAATAA
>CAVVDJ010000006.1:0-370019 GCA_963747025.1 uncultured beta proteobacterium | reverse complement strand
CTTTGGTGGCAGCTCCCGCTCCTGCTCACCCACGATCAAGCTAATCTCGTCAAGCACCGCCGTCTTCAACGGGACTCGCCAGGGGGATCGGCCCACAATATGCTCAAGTTCGTGTTCACCCAGGTCCGCGACTGTTTTTCTTAAAGCGAAGTATCCCGCACCAAGCATTTTCGCGGACAACACGATCGTCGACTCACGTTTTCGATTTCGCACCTGCTCGAGAATGATGTCAGTCACGGCATCTTCAAGCCAGAAACGTGACTGGGTTGCCATTGTCTGGCCGATCTTCCAATAGCTCACGAACGTCTGTGATAGTCCAAGGTCATCCATTCCGCTAAGCAGTTCTGCATAAATCGGGTCATCGCTCTGCTGAAACTGTTTGTAGAACCGCTTGGTTAGTGATCGTTCAGAGCAAAGGTCGGCCAGGCCCTTCGAGAAATGATTCCGCACAATCTCTACTGCCCAGCCGAATTCGCCTTCGAGTTTCTGCCAATCAACTTTGTCAATTTGAACCACAGGCGGCTCTTCTCCTGGTCTGAAGTATGAATCTTTTCAGAATAGGCATTACACGTTTCGATGCAGTCGACCTACACAGAATTCGAAGCAAGAATCGATTCGCTCGTCAATTGAACGGCGGGCCAATTGAGAAACGGATTGACCACCCGACGAACGGTTCGATGGAATTCATTTGTCTGTTTTGCGACGCCCTTTACGCGGATGGAACAACCGCTGGGCTATCGCATCCAGGACGACGATCTCAATCACGTGATTTCGTTCCAAAGTGCTGGCGATCAACGCGGGACGCCGATCGCCGCGGCGACACCGCAGCGCCTCCCGAATCAAGTCCGGCACAGCCAATCGCATTGTCGGCGAGTCTGCTTGCATTGCATACACGCCTTGCGGTGTATAAATCAGGCCGTAGCACTCGCGGGTGTACTGGTGCATCGTCTTGAGTTGCTCAGAAAGCCCCTTGAGTGTCAGAGGAAAGTCCGTCTCGGTTGCGTCCCGTTTGGCCTGACACCACAGTGCTTACAGTGTCACGGATGATCCGTGTCGCACATCGATAAGAATGCCAATGTCCGCACCGATGATCGGTTCCTTGATTTGCGGCGAAAAGTCCTGGACGAATACATGGGCTTGCCACCCATCCGGGCTCGTCGTGGAAGATGCTTCCAAATGATCGATCAGCACGCCCGTCTGCCGCTCCTCGATGCCCAGTTGCGAAAACTTTTGGACGATCCGATCTGTTGCCGCAGTCGCCGCTGCCGCGACCTGCTCGATTAGTGTCTCCGGTAAGTCCGGGCCAAGATCATTTTCGCTAACGCGAAGTCCCGGACGAGTGTTTCGAATCAAAGCCAGCGTTACCAAGGGAATCGTCGCCGCTGGCCCGACGGCGTAGATCGGGCCGTCATTTGTTTTTTCTACCGCAAAGACGAGATCTGGATCATCGATTGATTCATTCCATTTCCCAAATTTGCTGTGCGACGATGCATTGACTTCCTTCAGTCTGCCCTCTCGCCAGAAGTAAAAGCAGCGTTCCAGCCCGTTGGCCATTGATTCGCCTTAGCTACACGTAGCTCGTGTGAATGCGAAGTGGGTGAATCGCTCGGTCCATGTTTTCGAGTACCAGCATTTTGGGCTCGTATTCGCCGTCGTTGTGACTGAATTTCACAGAGATTTGAACAGAGGGGGACTGTGTCAAACGAAACCTCAGGGCTTCGATTTGTATTTCCTCAGCTTTTTTGGCAGTTCATTGCCGAAAAGGTCAGTAGGAATTGGATTGCCGAAAGGTCTTTGGGGCCGTTTTGGGCAGTGGAAGGTTCGTGCTCGGATTGCTCGTCAGTTTTGTAGTCACCTGCGACGTACTCCCGACGGCATCATCGCTCCCCAGCAGGGCCACGGCGTCCTGCCAGCAGTGGTCCCAGGTCCAGCCATAGCGGGGATCGTCGGGGCCGAACTCTTCCGGCTTCCATGTGTGGCAGCCGTCTCGTTTGCGGATCAGCGGGTCCGGCCCAGTCGTCAGCTCGGGGATGCCGATGATCTCGAAGAACTCGTCGTTGGAGACTTTGGCGGCGGACTCGGCGGACCACTTGCCTTCCTTCAACGCCCGGAACGCGGCGGCGGCAAGGCCGGTGAGTCGCTCTCGGAACGGAAGCTTCCGATCCACCCGGTAGAAGCCCTTGGGGTCGGTCGGATCATCCCGCACGATCCAGTCGAAATCGTCGGGCTCGAGGCCGTAGAGATCGGCACACAGGGCGTCGATTTCCACCCGCAGTCGAAGCCGGTCGGCCTCGGTGACGGCCCACCAGTGCTTCCATTGTTCTTGGATAAGTCGGGGTACATGTGCTTGAGTCGCAGCCAGTCGGGGGCGAAGCGGCGGTGGAGGAGCGACAGACAGGCGGCACGAGCAGCCACCTGATCGAGATCGTGAATCGAGTCGTCTAAGCAGCCGTGGAATGGGCACTCCTCCACGATAAACCATGTGAAGTGAACACCACTCACACGAGGCGAGCAGAGGGTCAGAAGTGAACGAGTTGAGACTGCGGAAAGGAATAGTGGTTGAGAAATCCCCATTTTCAATAGTGAGTGCAGGTGCCGAATGCCCGTACGGATGCATAGAGGTTGCTACTGAGATCATCGACCGAGTGTTTGTCGAGGACGAGCATCCCTGAAGGCAACCCGCGACCCGGAGTCCTTTCGCCAGGACGGGACGTATCGACCGACATGAGTATTCTCGGCTCGATACACTTAGTATCGAACGGAATCGGCCGCCAAACTGCTGTTCGGCCCTTGCCACTTACCCATCCTTTCCGGGAGAAGTCGAACTGACCGATCACTCGGCCCTGGTACAACGGAAGCGCAACGTCGCTCGGGCCCGATCCACCGACCGAATGAGTCGGGACGGTACCCCCTCGCCACCCATTTCTCCAGTGGCGGGAAGCGCTTGGAGTCGGAGGTCATGTCGAACTCACGAGCGTATTCATGGTCCAGCCGGTGCGTACCTGACCCCAAGCGGAACGAGTGAGAATAAATCGTGCGAAAAATGGCGAGGTCACGCTTCGTCGAAGTTCCACGATGGACAGCGACTTCGGAATGGCTAGCACGAATGTCATCCGGTGTGACGATCATCGCCGTGTCAGGATGCCGCAATATATCGTTGGGATCTCCTGTGCGTCCGGAGAGTCGCCGACCCCCATTCGGAACCGAGTGCGGAAGGAGTGGGTAGACCACCTCGCGATGCAAAGACGGCCGTCTGCTTGTATCGGTGATCGGCGGCACCGAAGATCTTCTTTTCGTTCTGAAACGCATACAGCAAATCGAGCCGACCCCGGTCGAGCAGTACTCCTCCCGTAAGTCCTTCGTGCCGAAATCGGAATAGATGCCGGTGGGCAGAATAACTCCCAGCCGGCCATCGGGCCGAAGCAGGATCCAGAATCGCTCGGCGAAGAGCTTGTAGAGATTTAGGTCTGTGTCTCCTTGGAGTCGGTAGGGAGGAGATTGGTGACAGGTGCGATTCAAGTCCGTGTCAATGCTCTCCTGGTCGACTGGTGCGATTGCCGGTAGATCCGTCGCCTCGCCTTTTCGCAGTCCCTCCACGGCCATCAGGGCCCGCCAGACGGTCTCAGGAACCAATTCCCGCGAGACCCCCCATTTCCAACAGCGGCGGATCCGGGCGACCAGCAGGTTGATCTGCTTTCTGCAGTAGACGCGGTCGAGGAAGATCTTTCGGACAGCGACCAGCTTGATTGGCCCGAACTCGCTCGCCAGCGTCGACCCATACAGCTTTCGGACCGCTCGCAGCGCGATTTTGAATCGGTTCTGCTCGGACGTTGGCCGGCCGTTCTTGACGTAGCGGTGTTTGACGTGGCCCCAGAACTCGAGCATACCGCGGGTCAGCGAGGGAGAGCAATTGAAGGAGGCATCGAGATAGTCATTGGCATACGGGAGAGAAATTGTTCCCCGGGGCGCCGTAATACTTGAGCAAGTGATCCCTGATCTCCCCCGCGACCCGTCTCTCGACAGGCGGGAAGAACTGCGCTGGCGTGATGAAAATCACGCGGTCATTGAATGTCCCGGACGGCTGGCCCGCCACGAACGTAGCGGGCGGAGAGACGGCGTTGTTCACCGCTCCGGAGGTATCCAGATAGTTCGAGGCCGTTGTGTTTCCGCCACATTGAGTTGTTCCTGCTTGCGTTCTGTCGTTGCCAGGAAGCGTAGGTCCCGGCGCAATGATGACGGCTATGACACCCACCGCGAGGGTTGTGCCCGCATCGTTTTTGATGGTGAACTGGCCAGGCGTGTCGCTGTTGACTGGCGTCGTGAGGGTGCCGGTCTGCATGAAGGTCCCGGACGCTGCAGACGATAGGCACTCCCCGCTCCCGTCGTGTAGACTGCCATGCCCAGAGTCTTCCAAGGAACCTCCCGAGCGATTCGGTGCGCCGGGCCCTGGAGGTAGTCTCCAGGCCGTCGTCATCGGTGTCGGGACACGGCAGTCGTCCTGGTGCGACACGATTGCGGCGGCATACCTAATCAGCGCCGTCTGCGCTGCGGCTAGGACGGGTAGGGGCTTCTCGTCGAATCGATTCGTGACGATCTGCCAGACAACGAGTCACCAGAACGTGATGATGAGAATCGCAAGAAAGGCGATGAGGGCGACGGCAGCAAGCCCTGCCTGTCGCGATCCGAAGCGCACGCGGGTCGTCGGAAGAGACGAGGAACTGTCAGTCCGCAGGACTCAGGGAAGCTGTCCGATCGCTGACAGCCTACCAAGCACGTCGTACCGTATTCCGAGATCAACAAGTCGTCAAACTCCTACCTGGTTCGCCCCGAGACCGGTCCTACTCACGAAGACCGGGCTGACGTTCGTGGGGCTGAGCTTCACGTTCAGCGCTTCGTCTGCGCTCGGCGCCACCACCGTAGCCGCGTCTACCCAAGGACAGATGACGAAGACCGCATCACCCCGAGACAAAGCGTTGGGGTCGTCAGCCGGAGGCACGACCACCGCACGCGGTCGCGGTGGTTCGCCTGACCTGCCACACACGTACAGGTAGCGCGGTCGTGGTATCGCGAGAAGTGGAATCGAGCATCACGCACTTCCACCGCTGGTGGTGAACGGGTACCAGCCTGGAGACGTACCGTGACATCGCTGATCGAGTATCGACGCGAATTGGCTCGAACCCCTAGGCATACGACCACGAGACCCTGGGCTGTCGAGGTTGGCGAGCCCAAGGGCGATCCTGGACATAGCCGTCGATCGGGTGATCGGCAGGTGTGACCCCCAACCGGAACATCTTCTACTCCCTGGTCAGTGGAGAGTGGCGGGACGAGACCTTTGCTGGGCAGGAAACCGCCGATTCGCGGATCGCGAAGCGAATCAGGGCGTCCTGGACTCGGTTTCACCTGAGCTGGGTATCAGAGATGTTTCGGTGTTCGACCTGTGAAGAAACAGGGGACCAGAAGGCCGCCGATGAGGTAGGAGTAACGACCAGAACTACCACCGAGAGCCAAGCAGGGAAAGCCCCTGACCCGATTGCGAGCGTGAAGGTCACGCATTGGTCGCCCTTCAAACAAGGCGCTGAACTCCGAAAATGGAACATTATCTGAGCTCGAGAAGGGCCGCGGACGCTGTGACTTCCGTAGGACCCTCGGACCCGGTCACGAAGCGAAGCATGGTGTCTAGAAACCGGTTGGTCCATCAACACTAGGCTCTTCGATGATCGGTCCAGATCCACCAGGCAACGTGTCTCGAACCTGGGAGGAACTATCCCCCTCCTAGCGTTAAGCTCGGGCCACGTTCGATCCGTTCAAGAAGCGCAAGAGCCATCGAGGCGGGCATCCGGACGATCGACCCTGAGCGTCCAAGGGATCATTGATCACCAGGGCAGCACCCCTGTCACCGAATGGCCGA
This sequence comes from uncultured beta proteobacterium, assembly GCA_963747025.1. Taxonomy (GTDB): domain Bacteria; phylum Pseudomonadota; class Gammaproteobacteria; order Burkholderiales; family SHXO01; genus SHXO01. Next base: position 364,111 of record CAVVDJ010000006.1, on the reverse strand, counting down.
TCGAGACCAAAGGCCGATGAGCGTGCGCCAGCTTCGGTCCAAGCCGTTCCGATCCGAGCGGCATCTGCGTCGGTCATCCATCGCCCTCTCTCGGTCGCGCCGTAAGACGATGGCCGGCAAAGTATTTCCCGATGCCGTGGAGGAGGTCGCAGCAAATATTCCTGCCGGCGCCCAGAGTCACGAGCCAGCCGAGGCTCGCATGGATGTCGGCGATGGGCCGGGGCGAACGCGCGCTAACCGTGAGGTCCGCCGTACACTGTATATCCACACAGCTATGGCCGACGAGAACGTTCTGCGCTTCGTCCCTGGACGGCGGAGAGCGCGGAGAGAATCGAGTGAGCCCAGACACGACACAGGGTAGGATCAGTAACGTGATCGCATACTGATGCGCGAAAGCGGCAGAACCAGACCACAGCAGTATGAGGCGAACCTAGCCTGGGGAGTCTGAAGAAGGCCTTGCGTGCCGAGCTGTTGCTGAGGCGCGGGCACACTACCACCGGCATCCGTCGCTATCGCTGGGGTACATCGTCCTGCACATGGACCGAGAGGACGTGCGCGGGAAGCGGGAGAGCCTAGGTTAGGTAGGCCAGGTCACTGGTCGAGCTGCGAGCGGGTGTAACGCGCCACAGCGTGTCGTGGAAGACTTGCATCCACACCCTAGCGCACTCATCAGAGTCCGGCTTGAGATGCGCGGTTTTTTGTCAGCCGCAACCATCGCGTCTGCGACGCGTTGCTTGAGGGGCAAGTCCCCGGTCTCCATGGGTTCCTATCCTGAGGGCTCAGTATGCGCCCCCGAGAGGTCGCAGGGATCCTCCCCGCTGGGGTTGTGCACTTTCCGCCTATGCGCCGCGCATCTGCTCTGCTGCTATCGCTGCTGTTTGTGGGTGCGTGTGCGGTCGCTCCCCGGCAGGAGCAAGCACCTGCGCCGCCACCGGCCTACCCTGAGGAGCCTCGGGAGCAACCCCCAGCGCCGCCTTCGGTATACCCCGAGGTCACGCCCGAGCGACCCCCGGTCCCCGCGCCGGTTTATCCTGAGTTCACGCACGGTGCCATCGACCCCAGCGTCACCCAGGGGAACATTCAGAAGACCATCTGCGTGAGCGGCTACACCAAGCGCGTGCGCCCGCCGACTTCCTACACGAACCCCATCAAGATCCAACTGCTCGCCATGGCAGGGATAGATGCAAGCCACGCAAGCGAGTACGAGCTGGACCACATCATCCCTCTGGCGGTCGGCGGCGCGCCTCGGGCGGTGGAGAACCTACAGCTACAACCATGGGAAGGGACGGACGGGGCGAAGCGTAAGGACCGGATCGAGTTCAAGCTGCAGTGTCTGGTGTGCTCGGGACAGGTGACACTGACAGCAGCGCAGCAGAGATAGCGGACGACTGGCAAGCTACCTACCACCACTATGCGACCGTGAAGTGTAAGCGGACGAAGCGGCAACCTGTGCCTGAGGAAGACTAAGACCGATCCAGCCCAGTAGTGCGCACTCTGTCATCAGCGGCGCACATGGCGGCTCCTTTCGGGAGCCGTCGGCGCTTCAAACGCTTACCATCAGGCGACCAACGTAAAGAGAGCTATTAGCAACGACCAGCAAGACGACCGTAAGGCTGGAGAAAAACGCCCCGGGCCCTACTACCGAGCGCGCCGGCTCGCTGGTCATGGGAGTCTAGCGCGCCACCCGACTGTCATGTAACACGGTAAGTCGGGAGGTGCATAATGACTTCGGGGAGGACAAGAGCATGCGAAACGGTTGGCTGTTCGCCGCTGGTGCCGTGCTGCTCGCCTCCACATTCAGGGCGGACGCGCACAGCAGCGGGTGTCATCGGTGGCATAGTTGCCCGTCTGACCACAAGACCTACATGTGCGGAGACCTAGGGTACTGCAGCCAGTGTCCCGACAACGCCTACTGTAAAGCCCGGAAGCCCAGGAGCAAGACCGAGAAAAAGTGAGGACGCGGAGCGCTACTGTCGAGGCTGGAAGTACTTCTCGTAGGCTTGGGGTCCATGTCGACCAGACACAGTAGCGCTCTTCGCTTTCGTGTAGCGCTTCCAGAGAGCCACGAGCAGGTACGGCGCGCATGCCAGAAGTATATGCTGCGGATCTGATGCAATCTGTAAGAGCGTACCAGGTACCCTGGGAGCTGGAGGGATGGGGTGAGGATGTCCAGATTAGAGATTCAACCGACATTGACCACGAGTTAGTGGACATTCATACCGACAGTGGCCAATTGAACCCGACACGAGTGTCGTTCAATTCAAAGTTAGCTCTTATGGAGCCATGCTATGTTCACCCTCGACCGCAAAGTCGACGTTGGCAACCTGCTCACAGCGATCACTCTCGTAGTGTCCCTCGTGGGCGCAACCATCGCCTGGAATAAGGACAGACAACTACGCGTCCAGGAACAGGCAAATCGCGTTCGACTGTCTGCGGCCAAACTGCTCTCGAAGTTTGACCGTTTGCGAGCGATCTCTGACTCGCAGTTCGAAGAAGCGAAGCCGCCGTTCGTTGAAACGAAAATGATGCTCAGGAAGCACTTTGACATTACACAGGCCCGCGATCACTTATGGGGGCGACTCCACGAAGTAAACGTGCTGAACAAGCGGCGACAGTTGGATGAGCAGCTTGAAGTGGCGTACTCGGAACTGTACTCCTATGACCCTTCGATACGAGATCTATTTCTGCGAACTTCCCGCGAACTCTCTCGCATTCATGACGAGGCTTTCTACTGTCTACTGATGACATCGCAAGGGCACGTCAACTCGTGGATGGGAAAGCAAAAGACTTACACAACCGCAACTTTATGGACACAGTTGGTGAACAGTAGCACAAAGTGTCGAGTTGACTACAATAAGAATTTTGAGTCTAGCCTGGCATCCGTCGTTCGCACATTCAATCACATAATCGACGCTCAAGACCAGGAGCTACTTGGAAAGGCCCCCCTTAATAAGGTTTGCTCCGCGGCGCTGCTTCGAACGGCAGCAACGAAAAGCCGTGAGGTCAGTTCGAAAGGCAACCGTGAAGGAAACTCTGCGCCTCGCGTTCCAAATCGGTATGAGCGATCGGAGACATAGGTGTGAGAGCTAACCACGTTTTCGAGCGCACCAGCGAACAGCCTCGCTGTTGGCTACCCTCGGCGCTTCTCGCTCCGGCGGCAGGTTACGTGCGGCGGTAATGTCAATGCGCAACCTGAGCACGAGACTCGAAAAGTTGGAGCAGGAATATGCACCGGCGGAGCCTTTGGTTGTGGTGCTCGATGGAAAGTGAGCGATAAGGTCGTGGGCATGAGTCTAGGCCGACGGAATCAGAGGAAGAGTTTACGCACCGTGGCGTTGGGGCAGCCAAGGAATATGTGCGATCGCACCCTGGAATGCGACAGGACTACATATGCGTAGAGGTGCATCGGTACTATGAGCCGTACAAACCAGAGCCTGAACCTGTACCAACAGCACAGCCGCCGCAACCAACGGTGAAGCCCAAGCAGCCGTTGTCGGGTTCGCCTAAGCCAGCGCCGCCGCGAATCATGACGATCAAGGAAGTCGAGGGCCAGTATGCGGATCGCTCCGATTGGATGCTGACCTAGCGCCGGGGGATAGTGAGATGCTACTTCGCACCTTCCAGGAAGCGTGATGCGGTTGGATCTCCTTCTACGACGCTCGCTTTTGCCAAAGAAATCTGCTGCGAGTCATCACCCGCAACGCTGGGGAACGGCACTGCCTACCGAGCAGGAAGGTCGCGAAAACCAAGCCGAGCAGAGAAATCGTGGTGGGTTCCGGCACCCCTCGTGCAGCAACATAGATGGCCTGACTCCCGTCGTCGAAGCCTGCCTGAAACACCACCCGTCCGCCGTCAGTGAGGCCCTGACGCCCAAACAAGAGGGATATGACCTTCTTGCCATCCAGCATGTCTCCGGCTGCGATTAGCAGGTCGTCGATCGGATCGGGGCCCAGGTAGAGGCCGGCGTTCCTGTTGTCAAGTGAGCCTGCAATGAATGCGACCGTTCCGCGGTCGTTCAGGGAAAAATTCGAGTTGATGCCAAAAAAGGTACCATCCTCGCCAACTACTAGCTCCGTTGTCTTTCCGTCGGTCAAGAAGATGCCGGCATTGCAGCAACTCTCTGGGTCCACGACGTAGAAGAACCCGACTTGCCCCTTGTTGTTGATGACGAGACGTGTGTCCTGAAAACCAACCTGGCCGTTGGCGAGAGCAGCCGAGTTATCGAAGATCTCGGTAAACCCGGTGGGGCTGCCCAAAAAGATCCCCAAACTTCCTCCCATCGGCAAACCGTCGGTGTTCTGGCCAAGGAAGGCCACGTCTCCTTTGTTGTTCACGGGAGCGTAGTCGCCGAAAACCTGGAAGCCATCGGATGGATCGGCGATGGTAGTGAGACTTGTCCCGTCACCGATCAATATTTTGCTCGTGTTCGCCGCGAAAGAGACTTGCCCTTTGTTGTTGATCGTGGGCACACCGAATAGCGGCGACGAGATCGTGGTAAGCGGTCCTCCGTCACCGGCAAAGACTCCTAGCGCGGTCAAGGTGGTGTCCACTGCGCCGAACGCAACCACTCCCGAATCGTTGATACTACTATCCTCAAACCCACCGAACTGTGGCGACGTGACGGTGCTGGCAATCGTGGTTGCAGACCCACCCGTAGATCGAAACACCCCCTCGCCACCTCCCGTGAGCGTTGCGCTGAAAGCGACCTCTCCGCCGTTATTGATGGACGGGAAATAAATGAACGAGGAGTACACCCCGCCGGTCTGGGCCACCTGTGTGAACGAGTATGGGACGGCGGCTGCCGGGTTAGCCATCCCAAGAAGCAACGACCATACGGATGCGGCGAGTACGCCAAAGCTGCATAGGCGCTTGATCCTCGCGAGGGATCGATCTCGTCGGGTTGAACGACTTGACTTGCGCATCTCGTCTCCCCTTAGATCAGAGCGCGTGTTCTCGTTTACCGAGGCCGAGAGGTTGTTGCTATTAGAGGCGGGAAATGATGCACGCATATGCCGTGCCGCAGAGCCGCAAAGTGCTGGCTTTCAAGCGATTAGCGCTTGAGAACGCTTCGGTACGATTGCACGGAACGTCGCATCTGTAAATTGCGGCGACAGCCGCTATGTTCCGGCCCGTGGTGCTACCTTGATGGAAATTAGCAAACGTTGGCATTGCATAAGCGGAGGCCCACCCTAACTTAGTGGACTTTCCGGCGTAGCCGATGCGGAGCGAGCGGGAAGTCAAGAGCCTGGAGGTGAGGCATGAAGCTTACTGTGACCCTGCTTACTGTGTTAGTGCTCGCTCTCGCTGGCATCGGAGAGGTCTCTGCGCGTAGCAGCTACGGCAGTTCACGTCCCTACTACGGCGGAGGGAAACACTCCGAGAGTCATGGGGGTCAATACCGCGGGGGAAGGGGTAGCTCCCACAAGGGCGGCGAGTACAAGAATCCAAGAAGCGGCGACCAGTACGGCAAGCACAAGCCGTAATGTACATGTTGGACGAACCTCAGAAGGAGGTTGTATGCGTGCGTTGTCGGTGTTAACTGCTGCGGTCGCCGTCCTGCTAGCGATCCTTTCTCTCGATGTTGCGGCTGCTTGCTATACGCAGTACGACTACCAGAGCGGAAACTATTACACGATCTGCCAGGATCAATCCGGAACAGATCTCCGCGGCTTGAACATGCAGAATGGGACGATGTGGAATGAGCGCCAGAACCGCGACGGCACCTACCGCGGTCAGGATGGCAACGGGAACTTCTACCAGGGCGATAACAACACTGGCTACTACTCTAACTTCGGCACGGGAGAGATATGCACTGGGAAGGGATTTGGTCGGATTTGCACGGGTGGAGATAACGACAACTGGGGTCGACGCCGTTAGCTAGGAAGCTGCAGGTAAGAGGTCACGGTTCATGACGATGCTCTCGACGCCACTCCCACGGTGGCACCGGATTCTTGTCCTGCCATAGTCCAGTCCGATCCGCTGCCGCTCTATCTTCAGCTGCCTCGTAGTCGGTACGATCGCGTGGCAGTTGCTCGTGAGCGTACTTCCGGTACCACCAGGCTAATCCCGCGTCGAGCTGCGCAAGCCCGACATCCTTCCCCCCGACGTAGACGGTACATACGTCCCGATCGTAGCGATCGACCTTGTAGCAATCGGCCTTCGCTTCCTTCCCGAAGGCCAACTCTGACAAGTGCTGTTTGGAGCGTTGCCCGAATGGCTGCGCTTTCTCAGGGGCGTCGATCCCGGCCAGGCGGATTCTGTGCTGCTGGCGATTGCTGTCGAGCAGCGTGATGGTATCTCCGTCAGCAACAGCGACCACTCGGCCCTCAAGGACCTCAGCCCAAACGGCGGGGCTGGAGAGAGCGAGAAGGAACAGTAGCAGCGAGCGCATACTGGATTTCGAAAGCTTCGGCGAACTATGACGTCGCAATATCTTACAACTGCCTTACAATCCTTCGGAAGCGAGATGCTATTCGCTTGATTAGACATTTGTTTCTCAACCTGGCGCGCCCGATGCTTGCGCCCCCTTGATGCGTGACGCATAAAAGCCGGGGCTAACTCGCGGACCTGGTTAGTGGCGCCGGACAGACGGGGGGGATCCGCATGAAGACACTTCTGTGCTTGGCGAAGCTGAATTTCGCGCTGCTATGCGTGCTAGCGTTTCCATTGCCAACGGGCGCCGAGCTTCTAAGTATTTCGACGACCAGCTCGGTTGACTTCACGCTTCCGATTCATCTGAGCGACACGACACCGGACCCTCTCCATCCTCTCGATCTCACGAGCTATGTAATAGTGACGGGGCCGATGGTGACCCCCGATGCATCAACCGACATTTCAATTGCGCTGACGCCCGGTTTGCTGCCCGACAACGCAGTTATCAAACTGGCGACGGTACATTGGGAAATGAATAATGACAGCAGTGCCGTTGTTCTCGTGTTTCCGGCGTTCAATCCGAACCCGCTGCCGTTGCTTCCTCCTCTACCTGCCGACATAACATTTAACGGGAATCTGGGTGGCTTGTTTCATGGCTATTCGTTCAACGACATCGACCATCAATTCACGACATCATCAGTGTCTGATTTTTTCGGCGGCTCGCGAGTCGTATACCAGCAATTCGTCATCCCCATCGGCGGCGGTTCGCCGTTGAGCGCGCTCCTTGCCGGCGATCCGATTTCGTTTGACTGGAGTCCCAATATGTCAGTGACGTATGGCGTGGTCTTTCCCGGGTTGAGCTCGGTGACAATCTATGATGGAGTCGCGACGGGCACGGCCCGCGCAGATTTGCGTCTCGATGTCGAATATACCGTTCCAGCGGTCGACCAAAACCAGGTGCCAGAACCGCCGTCACTTCTTCTCACCCTGTGTTGTGGATCAATGATTCTTTTGCAGCGGCGCCTGCGAGCGCAGCGCGGCGGCTAGTCTGGAAGATTGAGGCCAGATGAATTCGACCCTCCGGCCGCCTGGGTCGTCGCCGCCTGCGCGGCAGAGCCGGGCATCCTCACACTTCTCGGCCTCGCCTTCGCAGGAATGGGTTTAGCGCGACGGCGCAAGTTCAACTGACGACAAGCACAAGAAAGAAGACAAAGACGAAACCGAACTCTGCGCTTGGCCCCGCCCGCGTGGCGGGGTTTTGTTTCTGATGAACGATCTCACCGCATCCTGCACCACCAGCCCTGGCGATAGAACACGATCCCCGTGGGAGTCTTGACCTCCCCGTAGCCCTGAGGTGTAGGCCACCGAGAAGAACTGCTCGCTTTAGAGTTCCATTGCGCTTCCGCGCCGTGCCCGCGTCGACAATCCCATCAACGCGCCGAACCCGTCAACGCAAGCAGAACTGTCGCTGGCTCGGGGATGAGTCTGTCGCTCAGTAGCGCTTCGGGTCTTTCACCATGATTGAACAACTCGCGGAGCTGAAGAGGCTCTGATTGAACCACGCAATCGTGCCTCCTTTCTTCACACCTTGGTCCGGGTCATTGAGATAAACCCGCCCCGGCTCAGTGCCGGTTAGCACAATCACGTGGCACGGGCCATACCAGTACCCGCAGCACCAAAGAGGGCCTTGCTTGGTAAGGAGCTGCGCGAGATCGGAAGATATGTAGTTGTTGCGCATCGGCAAGCCGACCATGCCGACGTTCTTTGCCAGATTTATGAATTCAGCCCAATAGAGCGGTTCCGCATCGGCTCGTGCGTAGGCTGGAGGCACCGTATTCATGGGGCCCCGGCGTCCCGTCACCTGCTGGTGGTACAGCCAAATCATCATCGCTGCGGTGTGCCAGCAGCAATTAGCCTTCTCTTGCGCCAGGAGCGGCACGTCCAACATTGTCGCCATAGCACCTCCGCTCGAGCAGTTGAATCAGTATACGCGGCTGAGCGACGCTGCCAAAGCACATACCCCTGAAGTGAGATTGCACCATCCTGCACCACCAGCCCTGCCGGTAGCACACGATCCCATTCGGGGTTTTCACCTCTTCGTAGCCCTCCAGCCCCAGCGCCAGCGGACTGATTCCGGCCAACTGTGGCTCGATCAGTGGCGGGAGGTTTGCGGTTGTCTGGCCCATACAGATGGCCTGCCTGACCGCCTTGCCGTTGATCTGCACAACGTGAGTACGCACGTCACCAACTACGCCTTCAGCTTCGCGTAGCTCACGCTCAGACAGTTTGCGGCCTTCTTGGTAGACCCGGACAACGGTGAGGAGCATTGCGCCACTGTAGGGTTCATACAGTGGTTTCAGTCAAGGGTGCTCATTAGCTCATCTAAGGAAGCTCGCAGCGAGTACCCTTCTCGATGGAGCGTCGAATCGTCGTCGGCCCAGGTCGCGCGCATTGATGGAGCCGTTGATCAACTATCAAGGCGCTTGGATTCAGCGGGAGCGCCTCCCTTCCAAGCAGGACTGTAGGTTAGCTCCTAGGCCCATCAGCTGACAGTCGTTGATCGGCGGGAAATTCGAAGCAAGGCCCGCCCCAGACATCACTCGGTGGCCGTCTGGGGCGAGCAAATCACGCTACTCCCTACCACCGGCAGAATGTATCGGTTCGAAGACCCAGGTTGGTCATCTGGCCGTAAAGATTACCCACGCAAGATTGGAAAGAGCCCCAAAAGGCGGGAGCTGCGCCGGCGAGATTAGTCACGAGTGCCGTAACTGTGGCTGCCCCCGCCGCGGTAAGTGCGCAGCTTTGCACACTATTCACGGCTGCCTGCGCGTTCGCCAGCCCGCTGTAGTCGAGATACACGTGAGTCTCCTGAGGCGCAGTCCTTACGGTCGGGCTAGGTAGTCCCAGAGGACCGTTGTTGGTCCACTCCACCTTCGAGCAGGGTTGGATGTTCGCCCACCCCACGTCGACCGTGTTGGCCGAAGCCGTCTTGACACCAAGTGCCGCCGCAATTGCCAGAATCAAAAGCTGTTGTCGCATACTTCCCCCTCAGATTGGTTGGTGAGTTGAGGAACCAGGGATGTTTCTGACATACCTTGAAACACCACTCGTTCGGCTCGTTCCTTCCAAACCAGGGGCGGAAAGTTCACCATCCGTGTTAGCGTAGAAATATTCTTTATCAAGCGAGAACTGTCGAACGACAAATGGGAAGTAAGGAAACAGGGGAGGACTCGCTTCGCACGAGTGAGGATGTCCAATCCATGGCTTTGACCTGGCTTCGCACCGTCGCCAAAGGAGATGCGAAGGCGGAACGACAATTCGGAAAGTTATATGGATTGTTTCATCACAGCACCACAGCCTACTTAAGATCACCAGGGGTGGGATTGACCGAAGAGGAAGCCGAGGAGGTGTACCAGGACACAATGAGGATTGTTTGGCGCAAGGCCGGGACCTTTGACCCTATCGGACGAGCTACCGTCCGTACCTGGATTTGCGCAATCGCTCAGAAAGTTGCTTTGCACGCAAAGCGTGCGAGAGTGCGTGACAATAGGAATGTTGCTCTGGGCGCGGAATGGGGGACTGAGGCCTTCGACAAGATGTACGCGCGAGAGGCTGGCCTTGTGTCCGGGATGCTGCCATCAATCCCCGAGGACACGCTCGCAACAAAGCAGATCCTTGAGAGGTGCCTTAGCGAACTCAACGGGGCACAGCAAGTTGTACTGCGGCTGCTGCACGATCCTCCAATCTCGTTCCAGGAGCTCGCCCAGATACTGGAGGTACCGTTGGGAACGGTTAAGTCTCGATTCAATTCGGCCATGACCAAGCTGGAGGAGTGTTGGACGAGGGAAGCACTAGAATAGGGATGTACAGGACGCATCTATGAAAGAGAATGATCCCGCCGGCGAGATCCCTGCGCCTTCAAACGAAGCAAGGGGACAAAGGCCCACCCACGAGCAAATTTTCGCTTTTGTGCGAGGAAGACTGCCACCGGAGCAGCAGGCGGACGTGGAGCAATATGTACTGCACCACCCGGAGGTCAGGTCGACGATCGCAATCCACCGCCACCTCACCGAAGTACTGGACGCCGAGGCCCAACGGGTGCCTTCCGACTACGGACTCGAGAAGGTGATGAAGTCGATTCGGACGCCGCGACTGTCGTGGTGGACGAGGCTACGAAGCTGGTTAGACAATAACGCAACAAGATCCATCGTGGCACTTGCGACCATCGGAGTATTGGCGTTTGGCATTAACTTGATTGGGCCAAGCAAGAAGGTAAACCCGCCCACTACAGAGATGAGCCAGTCAGACGCAGAGGCGAAACACCTCCAGGAGAAGCTACTAAACCGGGAGAAGATACTAGAACTAGAACAGCTCATTAGAGAGGCATCGGAGGATAACGCGGACCAACACTATCGGGACGTACTAGCGAGGCTTGACCCCCTGGAGCGGCGGATGATCATCATGACAAAAGATGCCAACACGTTCGCTTTAGATAAAAATGCTAGGAAAAGGCTACGGAAACTCGCTGACGTTATTACCTCGGGATACGTGAATTATCAGATTGTCGTAGTAGAAGTAAATGCACTCAGTAGTCAGGGAGACTCCAGCAGCCATGTGCAAGCAGAACGACGGGCCACGTTTGTGGCGAACTATTTGGTCGAGCAGGGTATCCCTAGGTCGAAAGTACGTGAAGGTACGAAGGTCTGCCCAGACTTTGGAACCGAGAAGCTGCCACCCGCTTGCATGCGTGGGGTCGAGATCAACGTAGTAGAGAAGTATCCGCAGGAATTTTCTAAGCCTCCCGGATAATCACCCGAAGCGTCGCATTTCGTTACTTCAGGTCGGCGACCCAGGTGCTTTGGCATCGGCCTAACGATGCTTGCGACGCCACTCCCACGGAGGCACCGGATTCTTGTCCTGCCATAGCTCAACCCTATCCGCTGCTGCTCCATCTGATCTCCTCCCACGTACTGGACAGGTTTGAACCAGAAATTCGGCGTGGTTAGGAACCCGTCAATTGGCGTGCGAACAGCGCTGGCGGGATGTCTCCGAGCGATGAGTGCGGCCGGAAATGATTGTAGTCCTGTCTCCAGGTTTCGATCTTGTTGCGCGCATCATCGAGCGACATGAACCAGCTGGTGTCGAGGCATTCGTCGCGAAGGCTGCCGTTAAAAGATTCGATGAACGCGTTGTCGGTGGGCTTGCCTGGACGGGAGAAATCGAGCGTGACGCCGTTCTCATACGCCCAGCGGTCGAGCGAGAGAGATACGAATTCTGGTCCGTTGTCCGCCTGGATACGAACAGGTCTTCCTCGCCGCCTGACCACCTCGTTGAGCAGGGCCACGACGTGGTCTCCCTTTAGGCTTTGGTCCACCATGATGCCCAGGCATTCACGGCTGAAGTTGTCCACTAACGTGAGCGCTCGAAACTTTCTTCCGTCGAACAGGGCATCGGCTACAAAATCCATGCTCCAGGCCTGATTGGGCATCGTCAGGATCGGACGCTCTGTGCGGTGAGCCGCAGCTCTGCGCCTTCTGGGACGCTTAGAGCGTAGGTTCAATCCTTCTTCCCTGTATAGGCGGTAGATGCGCTTGTGGTTCACCTGCCAGCCGTCGCGCCGAATCAGCACATAGATACGCCAAAACCCATAGCGCACACGCGTACTGGCGATCTCGTGCATGCGCTTCTTCAGCGGAGTATCGAGCGGCTTCTCCTTTGCCCGCTGATACCAGCCCCCTCGGCTTTGCTGGCAAACGCTGCAAGCTCGCTTCACGCTAACCCGATAGCTCGAGATGAGATGGCCAACCAAGAGTTTCCTCTGGGCTGGCCTCAGAGCTTTTTTTTCAAGACATCCTGCAGCATCACCTTGTCCAGGCTCAGATCGGCGACCAGTTGCTTGAGCTTGCGATTCTCCTCCTCGAGCTGCTTGAGCCGGCGCAGCTCCGACATCCCAAGCCCGGCATATTTCTTCCTCCAAGCGTAGAACGTCGCCTGCGAGATGCCAACCTTGCGACATACCTCCTCAATTGACGTGCCAGTGTCGGCCTGGTGCAAGGCGAAGGCGATTTGCTCCTCCGTGAACTTCGACTTCTTCATCTGCGATCTCCCTCCGTGAGGAAAGTATCGCCGATTCTTTCCAGCTTAGTGCTGTCCAGGAGCTTAGCCCTGTCCAGATTTTTGGGGGGAGGTCACGAGCAGGCGCTCGCGGTAACGCGCTGGCGGCAGGCTTCCCAGCGCGTCGTGCGGTCTGATTTCGTTGTACTGCTCGAGCCATTCGTCGGTGATCTCGCGCACCTCGGTCGAGCGAGTCGAATAGGTAGGCATTGAGCACCTCTTCGCGATAGGTCCGATTGAAGCGCTCGATGTAGGCGTTCTGATCGGGCTTGCCCGGTTGGATGAAGCGCAGCTCGATGTTCTGCGTCTTGCACCAGTCGGTGAACGCTTCGCTGGTCAGCTCCGGGCCGTTGTCGCAGCGAATCGCTTGCGGCCGGCCGTGCAGATCGATGCAGCTGCGTCCACGAAGGCAATCACCCGCACCGCCGGGATGCTGACCGCCATGTCGATGCCCAAGGCCCCGCGGTTGGCCTCGTCGATCACGTTCAAGGTCCGAAACACCTTGCCGCCGTACAGCGTGTCGCGCATGAAATCGAGCGCCCACACCGCATTGATCCGCGGCTCCACCATCAGCGGCTGTCGCTCCCGTTGGGGCACCCGCCGCTTCGTCCGTCGCGGCAGATTGAGCTTCATCTGGCAGTACACCCGATGCACCCGCTTGTGATTCCAGCCGTGCCCGAGTGCGCATCCGGTCGTAGCACTTCCAGAAGCCCCAGCGCTGCTCTTCCGCCAACGCGGCATTGAGCGCCGCGATCACCTCGCGCATCGCGCACCGCCCAGTTCATCCCCGGCCTGTAGTACGCCGCCCGCGACAGCCGGGCTACCTGGCAAGCGCGAACGATCGACAGACCGTTGTTCCTGCGCTCATGATCCGGATCGCCTCGCGCTTGGCCGGCGGCGTCAGAGTTTTCGGCTCAGTACCTCCTTGATCGCCGTGTTCTCCAGCGCCAGGTCGGCATACATCCGCTTCAGCTTCGCGTTCTCGGCTTCCAGCTCACGCAGCCGCTTGAGCTCCGGCACCCCAGCCCCCGCGTACTTCGATTTCCAGTGGTAGTAGGTCGCCGCGCTGATCCCGTGCTTGCGCGCCATCTGCGCCACCGCCAACCCCGCTTCCCCTTCCTTGAGAATCGCCACGATCTGCGATTCGGTGAACCGTGACTTCTTCATCGGACTTCCCTCCAGCCTAAAATCCTGCCAGAAAAGTCCAGTTCTTGCTGTCTACCGGGAGGGGAAGCTTACGCTTGTTGCGCTTCCGCAGGCTTGATTAGCGCGTTTGGCGAGCGTCGGGGCTGGCTCTGCTTATTGCGCTCGAGCTACCCAGAGCAGCAGGGCCAGCAATGCAGCTTTGCGCATGACGTTGTTCTGCGTTGGGCAAAGCCTACGCGCGGTGGACTAGCTTGCCAAGGCCAGACCAAACTGTCCGAGCGCGAGTCGCGCGAAGCCGAGGGCGTTGTGGCGACGTGCGCATACACCGTCCAGGCCCCGGACGGCCGCGCCGTTCGCCAGGCTGTGTGCATGGGTGGTTCCAGTGAACCCCTCGTACCAAGCCAGTAGGAACGTCGCATACCATGCTCGCTTCTGGCGAGCATTTCCGTTTTTGACGACCCCGGTCCTTATCACAGCACAGGCGCTCTGATTGACTGTTGCAAGTGGAGGGAGCCCAGCCCAAGGTATCTGCTAGCAGAATAAGGCTTTCGTTCGAGAGGGTCAGAGCTGGTCACAAGAGATTGAGCCTGCCTGAAAGCAAAGCTCAAACGACGCCGCACAAACAGAATTCACCGACCTGTGGTGGTATCTGGCTCGGCGCAGAAGGGGTGCACTATGCAGCCTTGACACAACGCCGCGATCATCCTATTCAGCGCAGGCTGCGGCGGCGAAAGAGGCCGAGACCCGCGAGGACGACACCGAGTAGCGCGAGCGTGGTGGGCTCGGGCACGGTGGGTGTTTCTGATACTGCGAAGGTGAGGTTGTCCACGTTGAAGCCGGACCCAGTCCCCGCGCTGCCTCCAAACGTGGCCGTCGCGAATGCGCTGTCGGAGATCAGGCCGGCGAAGTAGAACGTGAGATTGGTCGTACGTCGGTCCCCCGGTCGTCGCAGTTCCGAGCGGCGTTTCGATGAACAGGGCATCGTCTGGGCTGATTTCGACGTTGAAGAAGATTCCAACGGCGAACACGGGCGTCGTGAAGGCCACCGAGAAGCTCTCGCTCGGGAAAAAGAAGCTTGTATTGTCGTTCCCACGCTGCAAGGCCAGGCTGGCGTCGCCAAAGCGATTGAAAATGTTGTCGATCCGGCCTTCGGTTCCGGTGGGGAAGTTAGTGTAGGTGATCCCATTCAGGGACGTTCCCGCCGGGATTGTGCTATTGATCGGCAATCCCTCGTAGCCCTCCGTTACAAAGGCGCTGCCGCCCAGGTCAGCGAAGAAATCCGTCTGACGACGTGTACGTGGTGAATGCCGCGAGGCTCTGGCCGGCGCCTAAGGCCAGCAGAAGGCCGGTGACGAAGTGCGGCAGGGAAAGGATAGATCTCATTGACGGACCCAATTGCAGCAAACGTATTGACCCAATAAAAGGGCAGAGATGAGCAATCTGGTTTAGCCTACGCGATATACATGCCAATGTAGACATTAATACAATCAAACAATTACATAGATGTCCAAGCGATCATGTCATTTCGCTCTATTGTAAGAAGAACCTGACAAAACGCTAGATTTTTTCCCGCTCCCAAATTGAAACACCTGAGCTCATCACAGAATTCTGCATACAAATCCATCCGCCGGCTCGCTACGCTCCTCTGGCTTGAGGCGCTCAGAAGGCAGGATCGTTCTTGACGGAGTGCATCTAGTACGAGCTTACATAGAGCACTTCGGGTCTCGGGAGGTGGAGCTGATAATCAGGCAATCCGCCTACCAACATCCCGAGATCAAGGCGCTCGCCGAAAAGGCAACGTCGATGACGCTCAGCGATTCTTTGTTCGATCGAGCCGCCCCAGTGAAGTCTCCGCTCGGTATTTTCGGCTCTCG
This sequence comes from uncultured beta proteobacterium, assembly GCA_963747025.1. Lineage (GTDB taxonomy): Bacteria > Pseudomonadota > Gammaproteobacteria > Burkholderiales > SHXO01 > SHXO01. The sequence goes on along the minus strand of CAVVDJ010000006.1, from coordinate 348,605 downwards.
TTCCTTTCCCCAAAATGACCGAGTGCGCCTTAGGGCAGGGCTTTCAGGTTCTAATCGACGGCGTCCAGGATCCTGGAAATGTGGGGGCGATCCTCAGGAGCGCCGCGGCTTCGGGAGCCCGGATGGCTCACCTTTCTGCGGACTGCGCGGATCCGTGGTCGCCGAAGTGCCTGCGTGGCGGGATGGGCGCCCAGTTCATTCTGCCGGTTAAACAGCACGATGACCTACCGATGACCGCACGGTCCCTGGGCGCAAAGTTGTTCGCGTGCGTCGCGGATGCGACGCACGTCGGTCTTCGACGCGGATCTCCGAGGCAACGTCGCGTTTATCATTGGAGCGGAGGGTGCGGGGATCTCCGAAGAACTCCTTGCGACAGCCCACGAAAAAATCCGGATACCCATGCGCTCCGGCATCGAATCCTTAAATGCGGCTGCTGCAGCGGCAGTGTGCTTTTATGAGTGGGCGAGGCAGGTAGGGGTTAGTCGACAGTGGGTCTAGAACGCGGTGGTCTTGCCCCCAGTACACTGTCGGTATCGTATTTGACATAATACACCTGGCGCTAATCTCCAGCCTGTACAAGACCGCCGCGACCGATTGAGTCATGAAAGGGCTACGCAACCCGATCAAGAGCATGCGCATGCCCGGCGGATCCAATGAACGTGACCGGCGACTGCAGCCGGAAGAGGAAACCAAGCTGCTCCCGGTGTTGGAGGGGATCAACCCCTACATGCGGCCGCTGGCCGAGCTCGCGATCGAGACAGCCGTGCGCCAGGGCGAGCTGCTCACCCTGACCTGGGGCGTAGTCGATCTGCAGAAGCAGGTCGCTTACCTGGCGGACAGCAAAAACGACGAGCCGCCAGCCGTGCCGCTGATCATGACATCGAACTGCAGAGCGCCGGTTCACTCACTCCAGGCGGGGCCCTTCACCGTGACGGATCGGCTCCACGAGGTGGGTTGAAGAAACGAACTGATCGCCTCTTGCCCTGCGCATTTTGACCAGTCCAAGTGGTTCTTATGTGCGGTGTCGCACAGACGAACCGGGTGGGGAAGATGGTCCAATTGTCCGTCCGTAGACGAGCTGGTTTACAGCGGTAAGGCGGCGTTCTGGAGAGGGTTCCCTCCGCTGTAGGTGCATTCCTACGGCGCGACGCGATTTTATCTGATACCTGGGAGACCTCGAGACGGCTCATGATGAACGCATGTGTCGAAAAGGTTACCAGCGGACTTCCCCCTAGACGGTGGTCAGAGATATCGTGTGAGCGGGGAGTCTGGGTTGACGGCCTGAGCGGGCACAGAGGTACCCCCTCAGATTCTTCATGGAGGACGCCGCTATGACCACCATCAGAGCGCGGGGTTGCGACTCTGCTGGCTCTGCTAGTCCCGCTCGCGTTCGCTCTGTCATCCGGCTGCAGCGTCAAAGGGGATCCGGAACTCGACGCGAGGACTTCGACGAGGGACTCTCCCGCAGAGGCGATTCGCGGAACCCAGGTAGTCGCACAGCAGGCTGAGAGCGATGCCCTCATCGCGGCCAATTTCTGGGTCGGCGTGCCGTACACAAGTAGCTTGGCCGGCCAGGATGTGCGTACCTCGACCGTCACCCCGAGTGTGGTCTCAAAGCAGGCTCAGTTGATTGATGAGCTAATTGCGACTCACGCGCTCGCTCTGTACATCGACATGCCGCAGTTACTGCGATGCACTAATCGCACTGACGTATCCATTGGCCTCACCGGCCGTCAGCTGGAACGCTTGGACGGATAGCATCCGTCAGGTCGTAGCGCGCACATGGGCGGAATTGTCCTACCTGGGCGGGCAAAACCGGCTGTCGCTAGCGGTTGGCCACGCCGCGAGTACCAGAGCAGCTCCTGCTCTGCCGGGTGTCCGGGTGGATATGGGCCCGCTTGGTTCCAAGCTGGCGTGAGATCGACTACGATTTTCCCTACCGAATCGGCGAGGTAACCCTATTCCGCCGCGGTTTTAGGGCGCTCGCACTGCACAACCATTTTCTCGAGTTGCCTCAGGACCCAGGAGAGCCTCGACCACCAATCGAGCGGCTGCATAACGACTGCCAAGTCATCGTCAGCCTGTCTCACCCTGTCGATGGGCGGCTTCCCAGGCTACGCGCATCGAGGGCGCGTTGAGGTACGTCCCGTCGCAGTACACGCACTACTACACCGCCCTGTCGGGAACATTCGAGGCCTATCTGTCGAAGTTCAGTCCCAAAACCCGGAGCACCTTGAGACGCAAGGTCAAGCGCTTTCTCGAACTGGGTGACGGCTGCTACATGCGCGAATACAAACGCGCCGAGGACATGGGCGAGTTTTATCGGCTCGCAAGACAGGTATCAGAGCGAACGTACCAGGAGAAACTCTTCGATCGAGGCCTTCCAGTCGACCCACATTTTCGCGCCGACCTAGTCCGCCGCGCCGAGGTCGACGCGGTGCGAGCGTATTTGCTTTTCCTGCGGAATGAGCCAATTGCCTATTTGTGCTGTTCAGCGGTCAACCGTATCTTGATATATGAGCTACGTGGGGCACGATCCGCGTCACGCCCACCTCTCACCTGGCACAGTGCTCCAGCTCCTGGCGTTCAAGTCGCTCTTCCACGAGCAAGCTTTCACCGCATTCGACTTCACGCAAGGTGAGGGCGCGCAGAAGAAGTTCTTCGGAACGCACGAGCTCTCCTGCGCCGACCTGCTGTATTTTCCGTGCACACCTTCGTCCCGATCTTGGATCGCGCTTCACGTCGCCTTGGATCACGCTTCCGCTGCTATCGGGCGCTCACTCCATCGACTCGGGTTAAAGACAAAAGTCAGGAAACTCGTTCGACGCCTATCAACTGACGCGCGTATTACGTGGACAACGGCGGCTTGACCAACTCGAACCCGGATACGAGAGAAGCGGTGAACCAGGCGGCTGACAAGGCCAAGGAAGCGGTCAAGTAGGTCTTCGCGTCGGAGACCGATTTAGGAGTACCCGCTCATCCGAGACAAGGCGCATGAATGGATCTCCCGTTCATGTTCCTATCTACCGCGAGTGGCCGCTTTGCCGGGGACCTGCGTACCGTGTTCGTCGGCGCGCGGTTGATCGATTCCTCAGTCTGTTTGTGCTGCGACACCGCTTTGGTTGCGGAGTGATAGGCCGCGGCTGGGAAGGCACAGTGCCGGCTAGCGCCTTGCGGATGCCAAGGACTGTTCACAGTGAGCGTAGGGTCCGTTGTCCTATCGATTCCCGCTCCGGGTGCCACTCGTACGCTACCCTCACACTGATAGGCCTCAAAATCCCCGGCCCATAAACCGCCATGCCGGTTACGCAGCGGCCTCCGCCCGCGCTCCCACTCAAGCAAGATAATCTGTCCTCCCTGGCAGTTCCCCGTCGACCGGCGAAGCCCGAGGCGTACTCTTGTTCCTTTTCTGCTGCCGGCAACCGCATTCGTCGTCAAGATGAAGCAGATCAGTTCCAAAGACAACGCGGTCTACAAATCCATCCGTCGCCTCGCGCGGTCCTCCCGCGCGCGTCGCGAAGAGGGGAGGATCGTCTTAGACGGCGTTCACCTCGTCGCGCGCATATCTGGAGCGCTTTGGCGCGGAAGCGGTGCAACTGGTAGTGCGCAAATCAGCCGCCGCGCATAGGGAGATCCTCGCGCTTGTGCAGCAGGCGACCGCTCTGATCATGAGCGATGCCTTGTTCGATCAGTTGGCCCCGGTCGAATCCCCGGTCGGGATCTTGGCTCTCGCGCCTCTGCCGAACGTGACTCGCGACCCCCGGCGGGCGCGCATTTGAGGTCCTGTTGGATGGCATCCAGGATCCTGGGAACGTTGGCGCGATCCTGCGGAGCGCGGCTGCTGCGGGCGCCAGGCAAGCGCACCTCTCGGCCGACTGCGCCGACCCATGGTCTCCAAAATGCCTCCGCGGCGGCATGGGCGCCCAGCTGCTGCTCGCAGTTCGGCAGCACGAGAGCTTGGTGATGGCTGCACGCAACCTCGACGCCAGACTGATCGCGTGCACAGCGGACGCGAAGACGTCGATCTTCGACGCCGATCTCGACGGACGCGTCGCGTTCATCCTTGGAGCTGAAGGTGCTGGAATCTCGCCGGAGCTCCTCGCGAGCGCACACCAGCAGATCCGAATTCCGATGCGTCCCGGCGTCGAATCGCTGAACGTTGGCGCTGCAGCAGCGATCTGCTTTTATGAGTGGGTCAGGCGGGGAGAGAGTTAAGGCGGTGCGGTGCTCGGAGCGTTATGGTCGGATCACACGATCCGTCATTTGACATAATACACATTATGCGTCACACCAAGGCCTCCGAGAGGACAGGCAGGTTTGAGAAGGATCAAGCCAGGTCCGGCTTGACTTTAAACAGTGAAAAGAAATTCGCCGAAGTGGCCTGAGCCACTTCGCTGAAGTCGATTTGTTTGATCTGGCTGATTTGCTCAGCGACCAGCCGCACATAGGCAGGCTCATTCGTCTTGCCACGATAAGGCGTAGGAGCCAGGTACGGAGAATCGGTCTCCACCAGCATGCGCTCGAGAGGTACCTTGCTCGCGACCTCTTGGAGAGCTCTCGAATTCTTGAAGGTCACGATGCCCGAGAACGAGATATAGAAGTTCATTGCCATCGCCTGTTCGGCCACTGCGAGGCTCTCCGTAAAGCAGTGCATGACGCCGCCGACCTCGTCTGCGCCCTCCGACTTAAGGATCTCCAGCGTGTCCAGCAGGCGCTTGACGAGTATGGATGATCAGGGGCTTCGCACAGCGGCGCGCGGCTTGGATGTGGGTGCGGAAGCGCTGGCGCTGCCAGGTCAGATCGCCCGTTTCGCGATAGTAGTCGAGCCCCGTCTCCCCAATCGCGACGACTCGGGGATGTGCCGCTAGCTCTGCGAGCCGATCGGCCGTTGGTTCTGCGTCCCCGTGGTGGTCAGGATGCACTCCGACGGATACATAGATATTTGGAAACCGCTCTCCGATCGCCAACACTTCGGGAAAGGTTTCGAGACTCACGCTCACGCACAGCGCATGAGTTACGCCTGCCGTCCGCATCCTGGCGATCACACCTTCCAGGTCGCCAGCCAGCTCGGGGAAATTGATGTGGCAGTGCGAATCAACCAACACGGTCCTGCAGCCAAATCTTACCGGTCAGAGCGTGTGTGTAGCACGATTTAGCTGGAGCTGACCGCCCAGTAAGGACTCGATGCGCGATTTGGCCAGCGCGCCAGTTCCGTCATCTTTGAACTGCACCCCAACGCCCTGAACGCGGTTGCCGTGACACCCCGCTGGGGTGATCCAAATGACTCGGCCGGCGACCGGAATCTTGTGGGGATCGTCCAGGAGCGTAATCAACATGAAAATCTCGTCGCCGAGCTGATAGCTGCGGGCTGTGGGGATAAAGATTCCACCACCCCGTACGAACGGCATGTAGGCCGCGTAGAGGATGGCCTTTTCCTTGATGTTGAGCGAGATTGCCCCGGGTCGGGGCTGCCCGGAAGGCGCGTCTGCGGACATCAGGGCTGCTGCCTTGAAATCATGCGGGTGTACCGGATAGCCAGCTGTTCGATGACGAGCCGCGGATTCAACGGGTGTTCCAACACGCGCGCCGCAGCGGTCAATTCTTGGATCAGGCTCAGGAGCTGGTGTACGTCTACTTTATCGGCAAGCCCACGCAGTTTTTCAGCGTAGTCGGGGTTATAGCGCACCCGAGCGGCGAGGCGCAACGACAACAGGTCGTAGCACCACCGCTGCAGAAGCTGGCAAACGAGCGGCAGCTCTCCTGGATCAGCCGCAGCGGCCAGTCTGGCGGGATCGGCGTCGGATGAGACGCAGGAGCTCGCTGAAGGTTCGGCGTCGACCGGGGAAGTCATTTCGGCTTCGCTCCACAGCGGTCAACGGGGCAAACCCCGCATGAGCGAGTGCAATTTCCGGCTGCTCAACCCCTTCCCCCGCCAGCCAGTCCAACGCGGCCTCGCGCGAAGGCAAGGGGAAGTCGAGACGAAAACACCGGCTGCGGATAGTCGCCAGGAGCCGCTGTGGGTGGTCGGCGACCAAGATGAATACGGTCCTGGCCGGAGGCTCCTCCAATGTCTTCAGCAGCGCGCTCGCCGCGCTCGGATGAAGACGGTCCGCAGGCTGGATCAGAACCACTTTGGCGCCGCCGAACTGGGATGCGATGAAGAGAAAGTCGGTGAGGGCCCGGACCTGGCCCACGAGGATGCTCCCCTCGCGCGAGGGTGCAGCCGCACCCCCGATGGAACCCTCCGACACCTCCGCCCTTCCCTCATCCACCGCTGGCTCAAGGACGCGGAAGTCGGGGTGCGAATCCTCTGTGAACAAACGACACGACGTGCAAGCGCCGCACGCTTCGCCTCCCGCTCCGGGGTTGGCGCAGAGTACCGCCTGTGCGAGCGCACGCGCGAACGCTCGTTTCCCCACCCCCTGAGGTCCTGCGAGGAGCAAAGCGCCTGTCGGGGTACCCGAGCGCGCTGTGGAGCGTCGCCCAGAGGTCATTGTTCCAGCTATAAATCATTGTTACTCAATATTTTGAGATAATTTCCTCAATCTCTTTCTCAACCTCAGCAATGCTGCGAGATGCGTCGATGATGCGGACCCGCTGCGGATCACGGGCGGCACGATCCTTGTATCCGGATCGCACTCGCTCGAAAAAATCGGCCTGCTCTCGTTCGAACCGATCCAGCGGCTGGCCGCGACCGAGGCGGTCGTTGCGCGATGTGGACAGGGACGTCAAAGTACAGCGTAAGGTCTGGTTCCAAACCGCCCTGCACCCAGTGCTCGAGGATCTTCAATCGCGCGAGGCTCACCCCTCTACCCCAACCCTGGTACGCAAAGGTTGCATCCGTGAAGCGGTCGCAGAGAACGACTTGGCCTTTTGCGAGAGCCGGGAGAATTACTCTGTCCAGGTGCTCGCGGCGCGCGGCGAACATGAGCAACGCCTCAGTCTCTGCGTTGATCGAGTAGTCCGCGTTCAGCAGCAATCCGCGAAGCGCCTCTCCCAAGGGCGTTCCGCCCGGTTCACGGGTCGTGACGACGAAACGTCCGCGGCGCTGTGAAGTGTTCGCGTAGCCACCCGAGATGAGTGGTTTTCCCGGCGCCGTCTATCCCCTCTACGGTAATGAACAAGGCGGACATATCGCGTCAGCGCTTGAGCTGATATTTTTGAACCGCGCGGTTGTGCTCCTCCAGCGTCTGCGAGAAGTGGGAGGTGCCATCTCCGCGTGCGACGAAATACAGCACAGAGCTGGGTGCCGGCCTCATGACCGCTTCGAGCGAAGCCTGACCTGGAAGGGCGATTGGGGTGGGCGGCAGTCCGGATCTCGTATAGCTATTGTAGGGTCCGTCGGTTTCGAGGTTTCGCTTATGTAGATTTCCATCGAATGCGCTGCCCATACCATAGATCACGGTTGGATCCGTTTGCAGACGCATGCCTCGCCGGAGCCGGTTGGTGAAGACTGCGGCAACCATGCGTCGGTCCTCGGGCCGGCCGGTTTCCTTCTCTACGATCGAGGCCATGATCAACGCCTCATAGGGCGTCCGATATGGCAGTCCTTGATCGCGGTTTTCCCAGGCCGCGCGTCAGCCGGCTTTGCATGGTCTGGTACGCGAGCCCAAGGATCTGTGCATCACTCGCCCCGGTGTTGAAATGATAGGTATCCGGAAAGAACAGGCCTTCCGGGTGCCGCTCGGATGCCTTTAGACGGCCCAGCAACTCCGCGTCCGTGAGGCCCGCCGTATCGTGCCGCAGACCCGGATGAGCATCCAATGCACTTCGCATCTGTGCGAAGGTCCAGCCCTCGATGATGGTGATCTCCGATTGCAGGACTTCGCCGCGCGCGAACTTGCCGATCAGCGCGTAAGGGGTGATCTGCTCCGGCATCTTGTAGATCCCGGCCTTTACCGCCCCGGCCTTGCCCAGCAGGCGCCCGAGAACGACGAAGGTCGTGCTTTCGTACAAGACGCCCTTGCTGACCAGGTCTCGCGCCACGCCCCGCAGCGTGCTGCCCTGCTCGACGGTGAACTCTCGCGCCGTAGGTGGCACCTCGAGCCGGGTCTGGGCAAAGTAGCCGACCCAACCGGCGACCAGCAAGCGTAGCGAACGCGAGCAGGGCTATTGAGATGCGCAGCAGCGAACGGAGCAGCGCCGCACGGTCGCTTGCGCGTCGCCGTAAGCCAGTCCGGATTGGCGGTTTGCCTCGTGCCATGTTGCGATCGTCGTCCAGCGCAGCGAATTGGGCGCGGCGAGTGGGGCCAACGCAGATCGCCGCCCGGTGCGCGCCGGGACTGCTTGTGTCGACTTGCCTTTGGGATTAAGCGTCGAACCTGCGGAAGGCCAGCGTGCCGTTGGTTCCGCCGAACCCGAACGAGTTGGACAAGGCCACACGGATTTTCATCTCTCTCGCGCGGTTTGGAACATAGTCCAGGTCGCACTGCGGATCCTGGCTGAAGATATTGATCGTCGGCGGGGCGATCTGATGCTGGATCGCGAGCGCCGTAAACACCGCCTCCACCCCGCCGGCGGCTCCCAGCAGGTGACCGGTCATCGACTTGGTCGAACTCAGAGCCAGCCGCCGTGCATGATCGCCGAAGCAGCGCTTTACCGCCACAGTCTCGGCCAGATCCCCGAGCAGTGTGGAGGTGCCGTGAGCATTGATGTAGTCGACCTCGTCTGGATTGATCGCGCCGTTGCGCAGCGCGCTGAGCATGGCGCGGCCCGCGCCCTCGCCGTCCTCGCACGGTGCCGTCATATGGTGGGCGTCGGCACTCATGCCGTATCCATCGAGTCGGCAGTAGATCTTCGCAGCGCGTCGCTTCGCGTGCTGTTCCTCCTCGAGCACGATGACCCCGGCGCCTTCGCCCAAAACAAATCCGTCGCGATCTTTGTCCCAGGGTCGGCTGGCCGTTGCTGGATCGTCATTGCGAGTACTGAGCGCGCGCATCGCCGAGAAGCCTCCGACACCGAGCCCGCACAAACAAGCCTCCGAACCACCGGCGATCATCACGTCCGCATCGCCGTACTCGATCAACCGCATCGAGTCACCGATGCAATGATTGGCGGTGGTACAGGCGGTGACCATGGCAAGGTTCGGGCCCTTGAACCCGAACATGATCGAAAGGTTGCCCGATACCATGTTGATGATGGCCCCGGGAATGAAGAAGGGCGAGATCTTGCGCGGTCCGGCTTCGAGCAGTGCTTTGTGCGTTGCCTCGATCATCGGCAGACCGCCGATCCCGGAACCGATGTTGACGCCGATACGCTCGGCATTCGCCGGCGAGGCTTGCAGCCCGGCGTCGTGGATGGCCTCGATTGCCGCGGCCATACCGAAATGGATGAAGCTGTCGAACCGGCGCGCTTCCTTCGCTGACAGCGCCTTGGTCACATCGAAGTCCTTCACCTCGCCCGCGATCTGTGAAGCGAAGGGCGAGGGATCGAAGTGACTGATCCGTCGGATGCCCGATTTGCCCGCGAGGATATTGGACCAGGCTTCCCCGACGTTGTTACCTACCGGGCAAACCGTACCGAGCCCGGTAACCACCACTTTGCGTTTGGACAACTGTGCTCCGCAGTCCAGGAACTGGTCGAGCTATTGCTTCTGGTGGGCGTTGATATAGTCGATTGCCTGCTGCACCGAGGTAATCTTCTCGGCCTCCTCGTCCGGGATCTCGCACTCGAACTCTTCCTCGAGCGCCATGACCAGCTCGACCGTATCCAGCGAGTCGGCCCCCAGATCATCGACAAAAGTCGACTCGGGCTTGATATCGGCATCGTTCACGCCCAGCTGCTCGGCCACGATCTTCTTCACGCGTTGCTCAACGGTTTCCATCAAGTTCCCTTCCTATTTACGAGAATTAGGTGGCGACCGCACCACGTCGCCCGGAATGCCGCCTGCAGGTGCGCGTTGGTCTTTTTTTCGGCGCCTTTGGACAAACGCGCATCTTACCAAAATTGACAGCTGCGGGTGATGCCGCAAGATTGCGCCCTGACCCGCAGATGCCTCAGCGCATGAGCATTCCGCCGTTGACGTCGATGGTGCTCCCCGTTATGTAACCTGCCAGCGGAGAGGCCAGAAACGCCACAGCTCCCGCGACCTCGGCCGGCTGCCCCAGGCGACCCAGCGGGATATGCTGAACCACCGCCTGCCGCTGAGCCTCGGCCAGCGCGCGTGTCATATCCGTGTCGATGAAGCCCGGCGCCACGCAATTTACCGTCACGTTTCGACTCGCGATCTCGCGCGCCAGAGACTTGCTGAACCCGATCACGCCCGCCTTCGCCGCAGCATAGTTCGTCTGTCCTGGATTGCCCATCTCGCCCGAGACCGAGACGACATTGATGATGCGGCCCTCGCGCGCTCTGATCAACTCGCGCATGCAAAGGCGGCACAGCCTGAAGACCGCCTTGAGGTTGATTTCCATGATCTCGTCCCACTCGCTGTCCTTCATCCGCATAAGCAGATTGTCGCGTGTGATCCCCGCGTTGTTCACCAAGGCGTACAGACGTCCGAATTCGGCCTGCGCCGCATCGATAACCTGCTCCATCTGCGGCTCGTCGGCGACGTTGAGGACGAAGCCCCGTCCCTTGAATCCCGCCTGCGCGAGCATCTTGGAGATCTGCTCGGCACCGGATCCAGACGTCGCCGTGCCGGCAACCGTGGCCCCTTGAGTCGCGAGTTCTAACGCGATCGCCTGCCCGATGCCACGGCTGGCGCCGGTGACCAAGGCCAATTTTCCTTCCAGAGGTCTCATTGCCTGCTATTAGTCGCCAACTCCTGGAGCGCCGCAGCGTCCCTCAGCGCCGTGACCTTGAGATCTGGTGCTATCCGCCTGCACAGGGTGCTGAGGACCCCGCCCGGGCCGCACTCGACCACCTCCTGAACCCCTGCGCGCGCGAGGGCAGTTACGCTCTCGACCCACCTCACGGGACTATACAGCTGTCGGACTAAGGCGCTCCGAATGCGTTCCGGCGCCTCTTCGGCAGCGACGTCTGCGTTGTTGATCACGCGTACCTTGGGTGGTCTCAAACTCATCTGAGCGAGTCTCTCGCTCAGGCGCTCAGCTGCCGGTCGCATCAGGCTGCAATGAGACGGAACGCTCATGGGGAGGAGCACCGCGCGTTTCGCCCCGCGCGCCTTCGCCAGTTCGATCGCGCGCTGAACTCCCGCCGCCTCGCCCGCGATGACGACTTGGCCTGGCGAGTTGAAGTTGGCCGCCTCAGCTAGCCCTGCCGTCGCGGCCTCCAGGCAGACCGCTCGCACCACTTCGTCTTCCAACCCCAGGATAGCCGCAATGGCGCCCTGACCCTCCGGCACTGCCTCCTGCATCGCCTGAGCCCGGAACCGCACGAGCGGCACGGCGCCGGCCAGTTCCAGCACGCCGGCGGCGACCAGTGCGCTGTATTCACCCAGACTGTGACCCGCCAGCAGGGTTGGCTCGGCGCCGCCCAGTTCCTGCCAGGCGCGGAATAGCGCTACCCCGGCCGTGAGCATCGCGGGTTGCGTATTGACGGTCTTATTGAGCTCCTCATCGGGACCGTTGCTGACCAGTGTCCACAGGTCCGAGCCGAGGGCACCGCTTGCCTCCTCGAAAGTACGCCGCACCGCGGGCAATGATTCGAAACCAGCCATCATGCCGACTGACTGCGATCCCTGGCCTGGAAATACGAACGCGAGACTCATGGCAGTTCGCTCAACTCCATCTCATCAGCACGGCACCCCAGGTGAATCCGCCGCCAACCGCCTCCAGCAATACGTGCTGACCGCCACGGATGCGCCCGTCGCGCACCGCCTCGTCCAGCGCCAACGGAATCGACGCGGCCGAGGTGTTCGCGTGACGATCCACCGTGACGATGACCTTGTCCATTGGCAGGTCGAGCTTTCTGGCAGTGGCCTCGATGATGCGCAGATTGGCCTGGTGCGGAATCAACCAATCGATGGCCCTGCGCTCCAAGCCGTGCGCAGAGAGCGTCTCGTCGACCACATCCTCCAGCACGCGCACGGCGAACTTGAACACCGCATTGCCTTCCATCGTCACGAAGGCCTTCCCCCGCACCGCACCGCCCGAGACCTGGCCCGGAACGCACAGTATCTTGGCGTAGCTTCCATCGGCATGGAGCTTGGCACCCAGGATCCCCGGCTGTTCGCTGGCAGTAACGACAACCGCCCCGGCCCCGTCTCCAAACAGGACGCAGGTGGAGCGGTCGGTCCAGTCGAGGATGCGCGAATACACTTCGGCCCCGACGACCAAGGCATAGCGGCACCCGCCCGCCCGAATGAACAACTCCGCGGTCGCGAGCGCATACACGAAACCGCTGCACACGGCTTGTACGTCGAAAGCCGGACAGCCGCCAGCCCCCAGCTTCGCCTGGAGAATGCAGGCCGTGCTGGGGAAAACCATGTCCGGCGTGGTAGTGGCGACGAGGATCAGGTTCAGCTGGTCTGCCTTGATGCCGGCCGCGGCGAGTGCTTTCCTGGAACGCCTCCAGTGCGAGGTCGCTCGCGACCTGACCGTCGCTGGCGATGTGCCTTTGCCGGATTCCAGTCCGGCTCACGATCCAGTCGTCGCTGGTGTCGACCATGCGCGCCAGATCGTGATTGGTCAGGACCTTCGGTGGCAGGTAGCCTCCCGTCCCGATGATCCTGGCATGCATCTAGATCGCCTTCACGGCCAGATCGGGCATGCGCTCGCTGATGCGTTGAATGATCCCGCTGCGCGCCTCGTCCCAGGCACGTTTTACGGCAACCTCGAAGGCAAAGCTGTCGGCTGAGCCGTGACTCTTGACCACGATCCCGCGCAGACCGAGCAGGCTCGCACCGTTGTATTGACGCGGATCCACACGTCGGCGGAAATGGTTGATTACAGGAAGTGCAATCAATCCGCATAGCTTGGTGAACCAGTTGCGGGTGAACTCCTCCCGCAGGTAGTCCCGCAGCATGCGCGCCAGTTCCTCGGAAGACTTGAGAAACACGTTGCCGACAAACCCGTCGCAGACGATCACGTCCGTGGTGCCTCTGTAGATGTCGTCGCCTTCGACGTTACCGAAGAAGTTGAGACCGCTGGTCTTGAGCAGCTCCGCGGCCTGCTTGACCACGTCGTTGCCCTTGATTTCTTCTTCGCCGATATTCAGCAACCCGACGCTGGGACGTTCGACCTGCTCGACCACCCCGAACAGCACCGCCCCCATGACCGCAAACTGCAACAGGTCCACAGGAGTGCAGTCGACGTTGGCGCCGAGGTCGAGTATGCAGGTGCGCCCGCGGCGCGTGGGCATCATCGAGGCGATCGCGGGGCGTTCGACTCCAGGCAGCATCTTGAGCACGAAACGCGAAATGGCCATCAGCGCTCCGGTGTTACCTGCGCTCACGCAAGCGTCGGCGACCCCGCTCTTCACCAGATCGACGGCCCTGCGCATCGACGAGTCGCGCTTGCCGCGCAAGGCCACCGATACCGCTTCGTCCATCGCGACGACTTCTGAAGCGTGCTGGACGCGTGCACGCGGATCGGACGACAGGCCCGCCCGCTTCATCTCGGCGTGCAGTACCTTCTCTTCGCCGACGAGGATGACGCCGGCTTCGGGGTTGTGGGAGAGAAAGCTGGCGGCGGCTGGCACGGTCACGTGTGCACCGTGGTCTCCGCCCATGCAATCCAGAGCGATCGCGATACCCATCAGCTCGGTGCCTTTCGGTCTTGCTGCGCTTGCAGGCAAAGGTTGCTCCCCTTACCGTTGCCGCGCAGCGGTGCCGGCGTCAGAGGGGAGCGGTTAGCTGCCACGAGGCCGAAAGAAAAATCAGTCTTCCCGGGTCTTGACGACCTTCTTGCCGCGATAGTATCCGGTTGGGCTGATGTGGTGACGCAGGTGTACTTCGCCCGACCCTGGCTCGATCGCCAGCGGTGGGCTAGCCAAGGCGTCGTGCATGCGACGCATGTTCCGGCGGGAGGCCGACTTCTTGTTCTGTTGGACTGCCATGTACGTGCTCCTTCGTCAAATTCCGTGTCAGGACCCGAGCCTCAATTCGGCGGGCGCTTGAGTCGCGCCAGCGACGAGAACGGCGATGCGGCCTCGCCGATCTTTGCGGCCCCGGACTGGATACCGCAAGCATTTTCAGGATGGCGCGGCGCCATCGGTACACTCAACACGATCTCTTGCTCCAGCAGATCGTGCAGGTCTAGAGGGCCCGCGCTGGCGATGGCGTCCGTGTCGTCGTCCTCATCCTCCAACGGATCGAGCTCGGCAGCCGTCGCAACCAGTACGAGATCGCGCTTTACGTCCAGGTGCAGCGGGAGCCGTTCCAAGCAGCGTTGGCAGGAAACGGCCAAGTCAGCGGTCAAGTGAATGCGCAACACCGGTTGCCCCTTGGCCGACGTGTCCCCTTCCACTACGTAGCTCACCACGCCTTCGCGGCCGAATAGAAGATCGGCAAGTCGCGGCAACTGGGCAACGGCCAGCACCCCAGTCACCCGCGACCTCTCGCGCGCAAAACGCGCCGGGTCGATAGCCCGCGCCTCGACGCTAGTCACCGTATCCGCTCCGTCGACGACCATCGCCTCGCATTTTTCGGGCGTTTCCCACACCGGTCTGCCCGAAAACAAACGCGGCATGATAAGATTTTTTCATTGCTCTGTCAAAACGTTAAGCCTACGCAACGCAGGAACCTCGCGGGCGCGGCACGCGACTCACAATGCTGGTTCTGGCTTCCACGTCCGTGTATCGCCGCGAACTACTGGCACGGCTGCACCTGGAGTTCGAAACCTTCGCCCCACGCGTTGACGAGACGCCGTTGCCGGAAGAGCGGCCTGAGCTCACCGCACTGCGCCTGGCGGCAGCGAAGGCCCGTTCCGCAGCTGCCTTCTTTCCGACAGCTGTGATCATCGGATCCGACCAGGTGGCTGAGCTCGATGGTTTGCGTTTGGATAAACCCGGGAGTCGCGAGCGCGCACAGGAGCAGCTGAGAGCGGGCCAGCGGCCGCGAGGTCGTGTTCCATACGGCGGTCTGCGTGTTGCAAGCGCAAACCGGCCGCGCGCAGCAGCGGGTGGTACCGACCCGAGTCCGATTCCGACGTCTGACGTCATCGCAGATCTCGGCCTATCTGGACCGAGAGCAGCCGTACGATTGCGCGGGCAGCGCAAAATCCGAGGGGCTGGGCATCGCTCTGCTCGAGCAGATCCAGGGCGACGACCCCACCGCGCTGATCGGATTGCCACTGATCGCCCTGGTTTCCCTGCTGAACGACGCAGGGTTGAGCGCACTCTAGCGGTGGCGGCTGACGCTGCAGCCGGGCAGCCGATGACAGCCGGCGGCGCCTTGTTTCTGGTCCCGTCGACGCTCGGCGAAGGCGAGCCGGGCGACGTGCTGCCCGAGCCTGTGATCAAGACGATTCGCGGCCTGGACAGCTTCATCGCGGAGGAAGCCAGAAGCGCGCGCGCGTTCTTGCGGCGGGTCGGGCTAGACCGACAACTGGCCGCGGTCCGTATCGACGTCCTCAACGAACACACCGACGCTCGGGAATTGCCCAGGTTGCTTGAACCGGCCCTCAACGGCGGGCGCGTCGGATTGCTGTCGGAAGCGGGTTATCCGGCGATTGCCGACCCCGGTGCTGAGTTGGTCGCGCTCGCGCATCGGCGTGGGTTACCGGTAGTGCCGCTGGTTGGCCCGTGCTCGTTGCTGCTGGCACTGGCAGCCTCGGGCTTGAACGGTCAGAGCTTCTGCGTGCACGGGTATCTGCCGGTAGACGCCACTGCGCGAGCCGCGCGCATCCGAGAGCTTCAAGCGCGCTCGCGCAACGACGCGAGCGCCCAGCTGTTCATCGAAGCGCCATACCGCAACAACCAGCTATTGGCTGCGCTCCTGGAGACATGCGATCCGGACACCCACCTGTGTCTTGCCACCGAACTGACACTGCCCACCGAGAGCATCCGCACGCTCTCGATAGCGGCGTGGAGAGCCGGTACGCCGGACCTCAACCGGCGTCCGACGGTCTTCGTGTTGCAGGCAGGCGTTCGAGCGCCAGTCAGCGCAGCTGCGGGAGAACCGCCCAGGCGCACCAGCGCCTCGGCGGTCGCGGCGCCGAAGCGGCGCGCGAAGCGCTCGGCCAGGTTCTCGCGGGGCGTGAAGTCCACGATGTCCTCGGCCTTGATTACCTCACGGGCCACATAGTCGACGCTGCCCAGCGCGTCCGCGAGGCCGAGCTCGATGCTCCTCTGTCCGGTCCAGAACAGTCCGCTGAACAGCTCCGGAGTCTCCTTCAGGCGCTTGCCGCGCCCTTGCTTGACCACATCGATGAACTGGCGATGGACGTCGGCCAGCAGCTTCTCAGCGTAGTCTCTTTGCTTTGGGTTGATCGGAGAGAACGGATCCAGAAACCCCTTGTTGTCGCCGGCGGTAAGCAGTCGCCGTTCGACACCGAGCTTTTCCATGGTGCCGGTGAAACCAAATCCGTCCATCAGCACCCCGATCGATCCGACGATGCTGGCCTGGTCCACATAGATCTGGTCTGCAGCCACCGCAACATAGTAGCCGCCGGATGCGCAGATATCCTCCACTACGACATAGAGCGGAACCTTCGGGTAAAGCCCCCGCAGGCGACGCATCTCGCCGTTGATCTGCCCTGCCTGCACCGGGCTGCCACCCGGACTGTTGACACGCAGGATGACACCAGCGGTCTTCGTGTCCTTGAACGCATCCTGCAATCCTGCATTGACACGCTCGGCGCTCGCTTGACTGTCGGCAGCGATCACGCCGTTGACCTCGACCAACGCCGTGTGCTTGCCCTGGCAGTCCCTTGTCCTTGCCCCCGAACCAGCCCAGCACGAGAAACAGCACGACGAACAGGTAGAGGAAGCCGAGCGACTTGAACAAAATGCTCCAGCGGCGCGCGCGTCGTTGCTCATCCAGGACCGACCGGACAAGTCGTTCCAAGACTCCACGCTCCCAATTTTCGCCACCACCCGCTCCGGGCTCTGCCATGAATGCGCCTCACTGTTCCGATATCAAATAGACCTTCCCAGCATCCTCTTCCACCGACAAGCGAACCAAGCCGCGTCCGTCGCACGGGCCACGGATGCAGCGGCCGCTTTCGGGCCGATACGTTGCGCCGTGGGTTGAACAGATCAAGTATAAACCGGTCAGGTCGAAGAACTCACCCTCGGCCCAATCCAGCTCGACCGACACGTGCGCGCACCGGTTGAGATAGGCATACACGACGCCGTCGTAGCGGATGAGAAAGGCGGGCTGCGTCTCGCCATGGCGCTCGACCTCGAAGCGCACGCCCTTGCCGCGGTCCTGCACCTGCGCGCTGTCGCAGATCACGCGTTTTGCCGGACCCATCCCGTCAGCTCGGCGAAAGACATTACACAGGCAAGCGGCCCCTGTGCTTCCAGGCTCGCAGGCGGATGCGCACCATATCCGACCGCCAAGGCGGAAACGCCAGCGCTGCGCGCCATTTCGAGATCGTGCGTGGTGTCGCCGATCATCAGCGTGCGTCGCGGGTCGACCACGAGCGCTTTCATCAGGTATATCAGCATATCGGGGTGAGGCTTGGGTAGGCCTTCATCAGCGCAACGCGAAGCATGGAATAAGACCGCTAACCCGGAAACCTCGAGCGAGCGGTCCAGACCCTGCCGACTTTTCCCGGTCGCCACCGCGAGACTGAAGCCCGCGGCGTGCATGGCCCGGATCCCCTGGTCTGCACCGGCGAACAGCGAAAGTTTATGGTCGCCTGCGAGATAGTGGTAACGGTAGCGTTCGGCCAGGCGCGGGTAGTCTGCGCGTGGCAACGAAGGGAACAGATAGGTCAGGGCATCGACCAGTCCGAGCCCTATGATGTGTCGCGCGCGTTCCTCCGTTGGGAACTCGATGTCAAGGTCGCGCGCGGCAGCCTGAATAGACGCGACGATGTGGGCGGCCGAGTCCATCACCGTGCCGTCCCAATCGAACACCAGCAGATCGAAGCGCTTGCCCACCCGGTCACTGAGCCGCAGCGGTCGAGCCCGATTCCTCGAGCGAACGCAGAAACCTCCTAAGCGCTTCGGCAAGCGGTGCCTCCACCACGACGGTGTCGCCGGTAAGCGGGTGGCGGAACTCGACGCGGGCGGCATGCAGGAACATGCGTTTGAGCCCCAGGCGCGGCAGGCTCTTGTTGAGCGCAAAGTCGCCGTACTTGTCGTCGCCGGCTATCGGGAAGCCGAGATGAGCCAAGTGCACGCGTATCTGATGTGTGCGGCCCGTCAGCAGCTCTGCACCCAACAGCGTATATCCGGGGAATCCGCGGACGCGCGTGAAGACTGTATGCGAGGGCGAGCCGTCGTCGCTCACGCTCACTCGCCGCTCACCGGACGTCGTGAGGTGTTTGGATAAAGGCAAGCGTACATGTCTGTCTGTCGTTGCTCCAATCGCCTCGCACCAGCACCAGATAGGACTTCTTCACCTCGCCGGCGCGGATCTGCGCATGCAGGTTCGTCAACGCACTGCGCTTCTTCGCCAGCAGAAGCACGCCTGAGGTGTCGCGGTCGAGCCGATGAACCAGCTCCAGGAACCGGAGGTCAGGCCGCTCCGCGCGCAGCTGCTCGATTGCACCGCGGCTTATCCCGCTACCGCCATGTGCGGCCACACCGGCTGGCTTGTCGATGACCAGCAGCGCGTTGTCCTCCAGCAGCGCATGCGGCGACAACCGCGCCATCGCCGGCCCGGCGGACGTTACCGGACTTGCGTGCGGGACGGCGGCCCGCACGGGTGGCAGGCGCACCCGGTCACCGGGCTGGAGTCGGTACGTCGCGTCGACCCTGCGACTGTTCACCCGCACCTGCCCGGTGCGGAGCAAACGGTAAAGATGGCTCTTGGGTACGCCCTTGAGGACGCGGACTAGGAAGTTGTCGATCCGCTGGTCAGCGCCCTCCTCGTCCACCTCGGTCCAGGACGCGGCCGCCGATGAAATTCGCGGCTCTTTCCTTAAGGTATTCATTTTGCTTATACTATTAACTGTGCCCCCAGGTGCGATCGGAAATGCCGCGCGGGGAAGCACACCGAATCCCAGCCCCGCGGCACAGCGGGGTGTGTACCAGGCTCGTGACCTGACTCAATCATGACGGGTTAACTTCGCTGACCCGGCCCCAACTAGCGATGGCAAGCTGATTGCGCGCTCAAGACCGCCCATAGACTTTCTTTCGTCCGGGACCTGCTGGGTCCGGACCTCTGAGGCAAACCTGAAGAACTGTTCGAGGCCTGACATCGACATTATGACCGACCTGTCCGAATAGTATCCATGCGGGAGCCCGTGCCGGGTTCCAGAAGGTTGCCCTGCCCGTGAGTTTGAGCGCGGGGGGTACAAGAATGAAACGCATGCTGTTTAACGCGACTCAGGCAGAAGAACTGCGGGTCGCCATAGTAGATGGTCAGAAGCTGATTGACCTGGACATAGAAACCACCGGAAAAGAGCAACGTAAAGGCAATATCTACAAGGGTCTAGTCACCCGCATCGAGCCCAGCCTGGAGGCCGCGTTTGTCGATTACGGCAACGAGCGCCACGGGTTCCTTCCATTCAAAGAGGTCAGCAGGGCCTTTTTCCAGGGCGACAACGTCGACGTCTCCCGCGCGCGCATTCAGGATGTGATGCGCGACGGTCAGGAACTGATCGTCCAGGTCGACAAGGACGAACGCGGCAACAAGGGCGCTGCGCTCACGACATTCATCAGCCTTGCCGGCCGCTACCTTGTCCTGATGCCGAACAACCCGCGCGGTGGTGGTGTTTCACGGCGCGTGGAGGGTGAGGAGCGCAACGAACTGCGCGACCTCATCGCCCAGCTCGAAATTCCGCAGGGCATGAGCATCATCGGCCGGACGGCCGGCCTCGGGCGCACGCTGGAAGAACTGCAGTGGGACCTGAACTACCTGCTGCAGCTGTGGCGGGCAATCGAGACCGCTTCCAAACAGCAGGGCGGCGCTTTCCTGATCTATCAGGAGTCAAGTCTCGTCATCCGCGCCATCCGGGACTACTTCCATCAGGAGATCGGCGAGCTGCTGATCGACACCGAGAGCATCTACGAGCAGGCCCGGCAGTTCATGGGGCACGTGATGCCTGGCAACGTCAACCGTGTCAAGATGTATCGGGACGACGTGCCGCTGTTCTCCCGATTCCAGATTGAGCACCAGATCGAAACGGCGTACGCCCGCCAAGTCCCTCTGCCCTCCGGTGGTGCCATCGTCATCGACCACACCGAAGCGATGGTAGCAATCGATGTCAATTCGGCACGCGCCACACGTGGTGCCGACATCGAGGAAACGGCGCTGCGCACGAACCTGGAAGCCGCCGACGAACTAGCCCGACAGCTCCGTTTGCGCGATCTGGGTGGCCTGGTGGTGATCGACTTCATCGACATGGAGAATCAGCGCAACCAGAGGGAAGTTGAGAACCGCCTGCGCGATGCGCTACGTTATGATCGAGCTCGGGTCCAGATGGGCAAGATCTCGCGCTTCGGCCTGATGGAGCTGTCGCGCCAACGCCTGCAGACTTCCCTGGGTGAAACCAGCCACATCGCCTGCCCGCGCTGCCACGGCACCGGCCACATCCGCAGCATCGAGTCCTCGGCCCTGCACATCCTGCGCATCCTTCAGGAAGAGGCCATGAAGGAGAACACCGCCGCCGTCCACGCGCAAGTGCCGGTCGATGTCGCAACCTACCTGCTCAACGAGAAGCGCTCTGAGTTTCACGCCATCGAATCGCGGATGAAGGTCAACGTTGTCCTGGTGCCGAATATTCACCTCGAGACGCCCAACTACACTTTGAGCCGGTTGCGGCACGACGAGCTGAATCAGATGGAGCCGTTGCCAGCCAGCTACCAGCTGATGGAACAGCCTGCGGAAGCGGAGAAGCCGGCGCTGCCCAGCGCCGAACCGAAACCCCAGCGGCCTCAGGCAGCTGTTCAGGGCATACAACCGGAGCAGCCTGCACCGGTCCCGGTCCAGCTGCCGCCACCGCCTCAGCAGTCGATCCTGCAGAAGATCTTCGGTTGGTTGAAGGGTAAGCCGGAGGTGCTGCCCGAGCCGGTGAAGGTGAAGTCGCGTGAAGCCCGTCGACCGCAGCGCGAAGGTCCGCGCCGGGACCGCGACCGCCGCGGCGGACGGGAAGAAACCGCGGCGGGTCAGCGTCGAGGTCAGGAAAGCGGGCGGGATGCGCGTCGCGGCCAGCAGCGCCCGGGCGAGGACGAACGCCGCCCGAACAAACCGGCCTCCGCTGCGCAGACGTCAGGCCGCGGCGTCGACCAGGCACGAGCGGAAGGGACAGGCGAGGTGCGTGCGCGAGGGCCGGAGCGGCCGGAGCGTGCCCCTCGCCCGGAACGTCCCGAACGGACCGAGCGCCCTGAGCGGCCACGGACGGAAGGAGGCCCGGAGCAACACGCCGAGGGTCGTGGCCGCCGCCGACGTGGGCGCCGCGAACGGGGATTTGGTGGGGCTGAAGGGGAAGGTCCAAGGAGTACTCGCCCCATGGCGCCGGCAGAGCGCGGGCCAGAGCAGGAGCGGCCAACAATGCCCTCACCCCGGAAAGATGCCTATGCCTCTGAGAGCGATGTGACTACATCCTGGTCGGAGCCCGCGCCGCGCATACCTGAGAGCCAAGAACCGGCCTTCGAGAATGTCGGCGGTGAATCGGCCCGCGAGTCGGTCATAGCCGAGCATGTGGTGCAAGCCGCCCTGCGCGAGCACAGGCCTGAGCATGACAGGGAGACCACGTTAGTGACGCCGACTATCGACATTGCGTCTGGCCAGCCGCAGGGGGAACACGACGCGGCAGCGGCCGCACCACGCGAAGCTGCACCGCGGGAAGCGCCCCCGGACCGAGTGTCGCATGTGGTGACGACCTTCGAACTTCCGCCCGACCTTGTGCAAGTTGAAACCAGTCCAGGCAGAACTCAAGACGCTCAGGACGACCCTGCACGCGGGGGCGGCAGGGCGCGTTGAAAACCGTGCGCCTCGCCCGAGACCTCCTGAGGAGCAGATTCCGAGCGAGCCGCTAGTGCAGGTCGAGACGCGGCACTAGGTTCTGCCCCAGGGCCAGCCGCCAGTGAGGTGCTTCGTGCGGCCGTACTCCGTTCGCTAGCGGCCGTCGAACCGAAGCGGGGCAAGCTTCTGCTGGATATGGGTCAACAGCCCGAGGCTGGCGTCTTCGGCCAGGTCGAGGACCAGCTCGAACCCCTGTTCCGGGCCGTAATACGGATCAGGCACCTCGCGTAGATTGTCGTTGGTCGCGTAGTCGAGAAACAGTTGCGGCCTATTGCGATGGTCCGGTGCAGCGAGGCTGTTCAGATACGCGAGGTTGTCGCGGTCCATCGCCAGGACGTAGTCGAACACCTCGATGTCCTGCCGCGTGACTTGGCGTGCGCGCAGCCCGCTCAAGTCGTAGCGCCGCCGCGCCGCGGCCGCCTGTGCCCGGGCGTCAGGGCGAGCCCCAATGTGATAACCGTGGGTCCCTGCCGAGTCGATCTGGATCAATTGGTCGAGGCCGGCTTGGGCTACGCGTTGACGGAACACTCCCTCCGCGATCGGTGACCTGCAGATGTTGCCCATGCAGACGAAGAGGACGCCAATGGGCCGACCTACAGTGTCATGAACCTCGTTCACGGTCTTGTTTCATTTCTGTGATTGATCGAATTCCGGCGGGGGCACACCGCTGCGTTTTGCAATGGTGTATCGAGATGTCCAAGCAAGATCGGGGATCTGTCAGTTGTTCAGTTCAGGTTACTGTAAACCAGATGATGAGGGTGGCTGTATCTCGCGCTCGCTTCAGTTGACCAAGCTTAGGACACGCTCAATCCGGCCTCGCTGCTGCGAAGTACGTACTGGATCTCTTCGCTCAGCAGCAACCAGCTTTTCTCCTCCACGCTGAGCGTACGCCCTATCAATCGACCGAGCTCCTCAGCGATCACGCCTTTCAGCCTTCGCGCTGGAATGATGACACACGCTGCTCCATTGTCCGCGCCAGGAGCCGCGTATACGTCGAGCCAACGCCCCGGAACGTCTACTCGCTTTGCCAGCAGCAGCGCCACGATAGCCTCTCTGACCTCAGAAGCGACAACCTCAATCGACGTCGGTTCACCTTGGGCCGACGTGTTTGCCATAGCAGTCTCTGCCGGCGTTTCGCCGATTGCCGCGTCTACCACGACTGGATACACGACACAGGGCACCTTCGTGGCCTCGAATCGCGGGTCTTGGTCGCGTTCGCAACGAGCCAGTTCACGCACGTACCATGGACTCTCCAAGCCGCTGCGGCCGTGTTTGACGCGACCACGCACGCGGAAGCGGTCCGCGGCTAGAGCCCGTGCCTCCAGGGCGTCGTGGGCTCTCACCCAAACTTCACCGCTGTGGGTGCTGAAGTTCCATAAATCAGAGCTCTTCCCGACAGGTGTAAGTCGCCACGTGAGTAGAGCTTTTTCCATGTGACACTCCCGGATTCGCCTGATGAGACCTGCGGCACGCGGTTGCGCGGCCGCTCGAACTCGAATGCATTACCACTTTATCGTCGCGAAATCGCCGAGCTAAAGCATGGGCTGCTTGCCCGCTCGTCTTGCCCTGTCGTTTCCATGGAAGCGGCGGTTATGCGCTGTGCGCCGCACGCGCACTCGTACATCGCGATGCAGGCGAAGATCTTCTGACAAACTCCTGGGCGCTCTCAGGAAGCGCGTAATGTACGGTATCGCACATAAGAGGCAATAGATTGTTTATACTGCACAGTTGTGTACGATCGCGCCTTTGCACGGGTCGTTGAAGCCGTACGATCTTGACTGATGATTGGGAGGTCTATGCCTCGACCTCATAGTCCCCGCCAGAACCATCTTCTCGCCGCCCTCCCCGACCCCGAGTCCGCGCGTCTTTATCCGCATCTGGAACTGGTTCCCTTGCCGCTCGGGGACGTTTTGTACGAGTCCGGCGATCAGTTGCAGCACGTGTATTTCCCTATCGCTTCCATTGTCTCTCTGCTCTATGTCATGGCCGACGGCGCCTCAGCCGAGATCGCCGTAGTCGGCAATGAAGGCATCATCGGTATCGCGTTGTTCATGGGCGGGGAGACCATGCCTAATCGGGCAGTGGTGCAGAGCGCGGGCCACGCCTACCGGCTGAAGGGGCAGTTGCTGAAGGAGGAGTTCAACCGCGCCGGACAGCTGCAGCACTTGTTGCTGCGTTACACCCAGGCGCTGCTG
The DNA here is from genome assembly GCA_963747025.1 of uncultured beta proteobacterium. Lineage (GTDB taxonomy): Bacteria > Pseudomonadota > Gammaproteobacteria > Burkholderiales > SHXO01 > SHXO01. The sequence goes on along the minus strand of CAVVDJ010000006.1, from coordinate 324,425 downwards.
ACGCAGATGTCGCAGACGGCGGTGTGCAATCGGCATCACTCGGTGGACCAGCAGCTGTGCCGCTGGCTGCTGCTGAGCCTTGATCGGCTACCTTCCAACGAGCTGACCATGACCCAGGAGTTGATTGCCAACATGCTGGGTGTGCGCCGCGAAGGAGTCACGGAAGCCGCTGGCAAGCTGCAGAGCGCCGGGTTGATTCATTACAGCCGCGGACGCATCATCGTCCTCGACCGACCGCGACTGGAGGCGCGCGCCTGCGAGTGCTACCAGGTGGTGAAGACCGAGTTCGATCGCCTCCTGCCCTAGCCCGTGATCCCCAAGGTCTCGGGTTTTGCCTACTATGAACCTTGGCGGCGTCCTCCAGCGCGTTTGGCTACCTTCCCTGGAGCGGGGACGGGCGTCGCTTCCACGGCGTTGATCGCGTCGCGTTGAGCGATACCGAAGAGGCGATCCTTGAGCTCCCGCAGCCGGTCGCGCGCTTGTGCCGCCTGCTCGAACTCGAGGTTGCGCGCGTGCTCGAGCATGTCCTTCTCCAGCCGTTTGATTTCCCGCGCCAGATCGCCTTCGTCCATCGCCTTGTACGCAGCCTCGCTCTGCGCTGCCTTCAATTGCTGATGCGTGGCGGTGGGGTCATACACGCCCTCGATGATGTCCTTGACGCGCTTGCTCACACCCCTGGGCGTAATCGCGTGCGTCGCGTTGAAAGCGACTTGCTTCGCTCGCCGGCGATTGGTCTCGTCGATGGCACGCCTGATCGACTCCGTCAGGCGATCGGCATACATGACCGCGGTCCCGTTGATGTGCCGAGCCGCGCGCCCGATGGTTTGTATCAACGAGCGCTCCGAACGCAGGAAGCCTTCCTTGTCTGCGTCCAGGATCGCCACCAGCGACACCTCCGGGATATCCAGGCCTTCACGCAGCAGGTTGATCCCGACCAGGACGTCGAACACGCCGAGCCGCAGGTCGCGAATAATCTCGACCCGCTCCACCGTTTCGATATCCGAATGCAGGTAGCGCACCTTGACGCCGTGCTCGGCGAGATAGTCGGTCAGGTCCTCGGCCATGCGCTTGGTGAGCGTAGTGACCAGCACGCGCTCGCCGCTCGCCACGCGCGCGTTGATCTCCGACAGGAGGTCATCGACCTGGGTGCCAGCCGGACGCACGATCACGTCGGGGTCTATCAGACCGGTCGGCCTTACCACCTGCTCGACCACCTGCCCCTGATGCGTGCGTTCGTACTCTGCCGGGGTGGCGGAGACGAAAATCGTCTGCGGCATCATGCGCTCGAACTCCTCGAAGGTGAGCGGGCGGTTGTCCAGCGCGCTCGGCAGGCGAAAGCCGTAGTCGACCAGATTCTCCTTGCGCGCGCGATCGCCCCGATACATGCCGCCGACCTGCGGGATGGTGACGTGGCTCTCGTCGACGATCATGAGCGCGTTGGGAGGCAGGTAGTCGATCAGCGTGGGCGGCGGTTCTCCTTGCTTGCGCCCGGACAGATGGCGGGAGTAGTTCTCGATGCCCTTGCAGAAGCCGAGCTCGGCCAGCATCTCCAGATCGAAGCGCGTGCGCTGCTCGATGCGCTGTGCTTCCAGCAGCTTGCCCTCGCGCTGGAAGAACTCGATACGTTCGCGCAGCTCGGCCTTGATCGCCTCCACGGCCCGCAAGGTCGTGTCTCTCGGCGTAACGTAGTGGCTGGAAGGATAGACGGTGTAGCGCGGTACTCGCTGCAGCACCTGGCCGGTGAGCGGGTCGAACAGAGTCAGTTGCTCGACGTCGTCGTCGAACAGGTGCACGCGCAGCGCCACTTCCGAGTTCTCGGCCGGGAAGATGTCGAGCACATCTCCTCGCACGCGGAACGTCCCGCGCCGGAACTCGAACTCGCTGCGCTCGTACTGCATTTCTGCGAGGCGTCGGATGATCTCGCGCTGGCTCGCCTTCTCATGGCTGCGCAGGTGCAGGATCATGCTGTGGTAGTCGACCGGGTCGCCGATACCGTAGATGCAGGACACGGTCGCCACGATCACACTGTCGCGGCGCTCCAGCAGACTCTTGGTGGCGGACAAGCGCATCTGCTCGATGTGCTCGTTGATGCTGGAATCCTTTTCGATGTACAGGTCGCGCGACGGAACGTAGGCCTCAGGCTGGTAGTAGTCGTAGTAGGAGACAAAGTACTCGACGGCGTTGTCGGGGAAGAACTCGCGCATCTCCGAGTACAGCTGCGCAGCCAGCGTCTTGTTGGGCGCCATGATGATGGCCGGCCGACCCAGCCGGGCGATCACATTGGCCATGGTGAAGGTCTTGCCCGACCCGGTCACCCCGAGCAGGGTCTGATACATCAAGCCGTCACCGATGCCCTCGATGAGCTTCTCGATCGCCTCCGGCTGGTCGCCAGCCGGAGGAAAGGGCTGATAGAGGCGGAACGGACTATTGGGGAAATCCAGGGTCCGGGGATAGGCCACAGCGATGGATACCGACGAGGAAATGGGTGTGAATTTTCGCGCAACGATCGGTGCGCGATCCGGCTCGCAATTGTCCCATACCCGAACAGTCGGGACCAGCGTCAGGTCTGTCGCGACGAAAAGCTAGAGCGCGATACAGAGGACCGGGCTCCGGCGTTACGAGTAAAATGCCGCTCTGGCGCGTGATAGACCGTGCCCTCGAGTCTAGCGCGGATACGCGCCGGATTCCTAAACACAACTACGTAACCGACGAGCATGACCACATCCATCCTGGCCGATGTCGAGATGGCGCCGCGCGACCCGATTCTTGGCGTCACGGAAGCCTTCAACGCTGACCCCAACCCCAACAAGGTCAACCTCGGGGTGGGGATCTACTACGACGACAATGGCAAGATCCCGCTGCTCGAATGCGTCCGCCGCGCCGAACGCCAGCTGCTGGAAAACTCGCCGCCGCGCGGATACCTGCCGATCGACGGATTGCCGGAGTACGACCGCGCCGTGCAGGCGCTCGTTTTCGGCGCTGACAGTCCTGCGATCAAGGACCAACGGGTGGTTACCGTGCAGGCGCTCGGCGGCACCGGCGGGCTGAAGATCGGCGCCGACTTCCTGCGTCGCGCCGACCCGGACGCGCAAGTCTGGATCAGCCAGCCAAGCTGGGAGAACCATCTTGCGCTGTTCGAGAATGCGGGCTTTGTGGTCAAGGCCTACCCCTACTACGATGCAAGGACGCACGGGCTGGACCTCGACGGGATGCTGCGCACGCTGGAGAGCGCACCGGTGCACAGCATCGTCGTGTTGCACGCCTGCTGCCACAACCCGACCGGCGTCGACCTCACTACGGACCAGTGGACTCAAGTGATCGACGTGGTGAAGCGAAAGGATCTCGTCCCGTTTCTGGACATGGCCTATCAGGGCTTTGCCGACGGGCTCGACGCTGACGCCGGCGTTGTGCGGCGCTTCGTCGACGCGGGAATGCCGCTGTTCGTCTCGAACTCGTTCTCCAAATCGTTCTCGTTGTACGGAGAGCGTGTCGGCGCCCTTAGCGTGGTTGCTCAAAGCAGCGAAGAAGCCGCGCGGACGCTGAGCCAGCTCAAGCGAATGGTGCGAACGAACTACTCCAACCCGCCAACGCATGGGGGGAAGATCGTCGCCACGGTGCTTGCCAGCCCCGACCTGAAGCGGATATGGGAGCAAGAGCTGGGTCAGATGCGTAGCTCGCATCCAGATCGATGCGCAGCCAGCTGGTGGAAAAGGTTCAGAGCGCGCGCGCCCGGCTTCGATTTCGGCTTCGTCACCCGGCAGCGAGGCATGTTCTCCTACTCCGGCCTGTCCAAGGACGCAGTGGCGCGGCTGCGAGAGGAGTTCTCCGTCTACGCCATCGATAGCGGCCGCATCTGCATCGCTGCGCTCAATTCGCGCAACATCGACTACGTTGCCGATGCTATCGCGCGGGTGACGGGCTGAGGTCATGCGGCGCGAGCGCGCTGTTCGGTCGCGTCTGCAGGGATCAGCTGCGGTTCGTCTTGGCTTGTAACCATCGGTCGTAGCGTGATTTTTCTTGCGTTGACCGAGCTGACAGCGAACGGTATGATACGCGCCTTCGCGAGTTCCCCGATAGCTCAGTCGGTAGAGCGACGGACTGTTAATCCGCAGGTCCCTGGTTCGAGCCCAGGTCGGGGAGCCAATGACCGATCTCCCGGTCACTTCAACAGCCCCCTGGCAATCCGCGCTCTGCGCCGCAATCTTGGCGGGAGGCAAAACAGCGGATTGATTGCAGGTATTTCGGCGCAGCACTAATCTCTGGCGGCCGTGAGCTCGGCTCCAATGTCGGTCCATCTCAAGACACCCGAAGAAGTGGAATGCATGCGCATCGCCGGCCGGCTGGCCAGCGAGGTGCTCGATTTCGTCACTGCCCACGTCAAGGCCGGCGTTACCACTGACGAGCTCGACGCCCTTTGCCACGAGTACATGCTGAGAGTGCAAAACACTACGCCGGCTCCACTGAACTATGCGCCGCCTGGTTACGTTCCCTATCCCAAGTCCATTTGCACCTCAGTCAATCACGTCGTATGCCATGGCGTGCCCGGGCCAAAACGCCTCAAGTCGGGCGACATCGTGAATATCGACATCACCGTCATCAAAGACGGTTTCCACGGTGACACAAGCCGCATGTTCTACGTGGGCGAGCCTTCCATTCAGGCGCGTCGCTTGTGCGAGGTGACGTACGAATGCATGTGGTTGGGTATTCAGGCGGTGAGACCGGGCGCTCATCTGGGCGACATTGGCCACGCCATCCAAACCCATGCCGAGCGGCAGGGATTCAGCGTAGTTCGCGAATTCTGCGGGCACGGGATCGGCCGCCGTTTCCACGAGGAACCACAGGTGCTGCACTATGGGCGTCCTCAGACCGGACTCAAGCTGCAGCCGGGCATGGTCTTCACCATCGAGCCGATGATCAATGCCGGCAAGGCCGGCATCCGACAATTGGCCGATGGCTGGACGGTGGTCACCAAAGACCATAGCCTCTCGGCACAGTGGGAGCACACCGTGCTGGTGAGTGAAACCGGCTTCGAGGTGCTCACGTTGTCGAACGGATCGCCGCAGCCCGCTCGGCTGGCGGCCTGACGATGTCCTCGCCAGGGGCTGTCCTGCCTTCGCTCGTTTCTGCTTACAACAGCGTCGGCCAGTACCGGCGCGCTCTGACCGAAGGACGCGCTGATCTGCGGGCGGGCTATTCGGCCAAATCCAGCCCCGCCCAGCTGCTGAGGCAGCACACGGCCCTCGTGGATCGCGTGTTGCGCTCAGTCTGGAGCGAGTCGCCTATGCCGCCGGAGCTCGCCCTGTTTGCCGTCGGCGGCTACGGGCGCTCTCAGCTCTTCCCCCACTCCGATGTCGACGTCCTGTTTCTGTTGCCGGACGAGATTGACGACGATGTCCGGGAGAAAGTATCCGAGCTGGTCGGGCGGCTCTGGGATGTCGGCCTGGAGATCGGACACAGCGCGCGCTCGGTGGACCAGTGTGTGTCCGAAGCCGCGCATGACGTCACGGTGCAGACCAACCTGCTGGAAGCGCGCTTCATCTCCGGCCATCGACCGTTGGCTCGGAAGTTCTTCTCGACCGTCAAGGCGGCGCTGGATCCGAAGGCTTTCTTTGAAGCCAAACTGCTAGAGCAGCAGCTGCGGCACGGACGCTTCAACGACACGGCCTACAACCTGGAGCCGAACGTCAAAGAAGGCCCCGGGGGATTGCGTGACCTGACCAACATTCTGTGGGTATCCAGCGCCAACGGCGTGGGTAGAAGTTGGATGGATCTCGCGCGCCGCCATATCATCACCGCCGAAGAAGCTCGGCACCTGGCGCGTCACGAGCGCACGCTGCAGGATCTGCGCATCCGCCTGCACCATCAGGCGAATCGCCGCGAGGATCGGCTCTTGTTCGACCTGCAGACTCCCTTGGCAAACGAGCTAGGGCTGCGCGACTCGCACGCCAAGCGGGCCAGCGAGCAGCTGATGCAGACGTACTACCGCACGGCGCGCGCGGTCACCCAACTCAACGAGATCATTCTGCAAAACCTGCGGGTGAGCATCTTCCCGGCGCAGACCACGCAGCCCGTTGCACTCAACGAGCGCTTTCAGGCGCGCAATGAACTGCTCGAGATCGTGGACATGGAACTCTACGAGCGTCACCCGTCCGCCATTCTCGAGACCTTCCGGGTGCTGCAGGACCATCCCGGAGCTCAAAGGCATTGCCGCATCTACGCTGCGCGCGTTGTGGCGAGGCGCGAGGCATATCGATGCCGCGTTCCGGCGGAACCCGACCAACCGGGCCATATTCATCGACATGTTCCGCCACGGGACTGGCCTGACCCATGCCCTGCGGCGGATGAACCGCTACGACGTGCTTGGACGCTATCTCCCGCCGTTCGGCCGCATCGTGGGTCAGATGCAGCACGACCTGTTCCACGTCTACACGGTAGACGAGCACATCCTGATGGTGGTCCGCAACCTCCGGCGCTTCGCGGTGACGGAGATGTCCCACGAATATCCGCTGTGCAGCCGACTGATGAGCGAGTTCAGTCGACCCGAAGTGTTGTATCTCGCCGGCATGTTCCACGACATTGCCAAGGGGCGCGGCGGTGACCACTCGGTCCTCGGCATGCGGGACGCCCGCCGCTTTGCCATCAGTCATGGGTTGAGCGCCGAAGACACCCGCCTGGTGGTCTGGCTGGTCGAGCACCATCTGACGATGTCGTCGGTTGCGCAGAAGAAGGACTTGTCCGATCCAGAGGTCATCGCCGACTTCGCGCGGTTGGTTGACAACGATCGCCGCCTTACTGCGCTGTATCTGCTCACGGTGGCTGACATCAGAGGCACGAGTCCCAAGGTCTGGAACGCCTGGAAGGGCAAACTGTTGGAAGACCTGTTCTGGTCCGCGCGGCGCTATCTCTCGGGAGATACCAACCCGGCTGGAAGTCGGCTGCAGAACCGTCAGAGGCTGGCGCTGGAAAAACTCAGGCTGTATGCATTGCCCGACGGGGTGCACGAGAAGCTGTGGGCGCAGCTCGACACCCCGTACTTCCTGCGGCACGACGCGCGTGAGATCGCCTGGCATGCGCGACTACTCAACGGCCGGGTTGACACCAAGTCGGCGGTGGTGAAGGCGCGGCTATCGCCGATCGGAGAAGGCGCGCAGGTTTTGGTCTACGCGCCGGACCGCGGAAATCTGTTCGCCCGCATCTGCAGCTTCTTCGAACGCATCGGTTTCAGCATCGTGGAAGCCAAGATCTACACTACCCTGCACGGCTATGCTCTGGACACCTTTCAGGTCATGGACCCCGCCAGGGCAACCAGCCACTACCGCGACGTCATCGCCTACATCGAGCACGAACTGTCCTCCCAACTCGAGCAGAAAGGGCCGCTTCCGCCGCCGATCAAGGGTCGGATCAGCCGCCGAGTCCGCAGCTTTCCGATCACGCCCGAAGTGGGCTTGCGACCAGACGAGAAAGGGAGCGCCTGGTACCTGTCGTTCATCGCGGGCGACCGCCCCGGGCTGCTGTCCAGTGTGGCGCGGGTGCTCGTGAACTACGGAATCAACGTGCGGACGGCGAAGATCAACACGCTGGGAGAGCGCGCCGAAGACAGCTTCGTGATTACCGGCGATGCGCTGCGCGAAACCAAGACGCTAATCCGTCTCGAAAGCGACCTGATCCGCGAGCTTCAGACCTGAGGGAAACTCTGATCTATGCTCTCAGGTGCTCGAGAATAGATCAGAGCTTGCCTCGGGCTCAGATGCGGAGCTTGCGATACAGCGCGACGATCAGCTCGGCCTCGCCGCGCGAGATGCCGCAGCCGCTTGCTACCTCACGCGCGCCGGCGCCCTGGCGGGCCATTTGAATGGCGAGGTTGTAGGGGGATACGGATGTCCCCGGCGTCGCCTGCAGTTTATCCACCTCCCCCTGTAAGCGGGCGACCTGCTTGCGCAGGTCGCCGACCTCACGCACTAGCCCGTCGTCCGGTCCGCTTTCGGGGCTCGCGTTGTCCCTCCGCCGCCGAGACCACGTGCCGCGTGTGCCCGACCAGCGCAGAAGCAGCAGGAGCTCGACGACATAGATGGCCAGGACGGCGACTACGAGGATCAGCAACTCACGCCAAGTGACGACTAACGCTTCCATCTGCGCTCCAACCGCAAGTTCGCAGTGAGTTTGCTACTTCGACGCCAGGCCGTCAACCAGCTTCAGAGCGCGCCGTGACAGTTCGGAGTTTCGCGACAGATTTCCGTTGAAACCTTACAGTTCAAGCGCTGCCTATTCGTCCTCGACCGGTTGGTCGGGAAACAGCACGTCATGGAACCCGAAGTTGCGCAAGTCCGCTATCCGCAACGGGTAAAGGATCCCGTCCAGGTGATCGCACTCGTGCTGCACGACGCGCGCGTGGAATCCGCTCACGGTTCGATCGATCGCGCTCACCCTGCGCGTCATAGCCGCGGTAGTGCAGTGCACGCCAGCGTGGCACCAGCCCGCGCATGCCAGGTACGCTCAGGCACCCCTCCCAGCCCTCCTCCTTGTCCTCGCCCAGAGGAGTGATGACAGGATTGATGAGCACGGTATAAGGCACTGCTTCGGCGTCCGGGTAGCGCGGGTTGCTCTTGAGTCCGAACACCACCACGCGCAGCGGAACAGCGATCTGAGGCGCCGCCAGGCCGGCGCCGTTCAAGGCCTCCATCGTATCGTGCATGTCGCGCAAAAGCTCGTCCAGCTCGGGAGTGCCGAATCGCTCCACTTCGTGCGCGCGCTCCAAGCAACCGCGGATCTCCCATCCGCAATACGGGCCTAACTGCCATGGGCCTCCACCAACCTCTCGATGACCGCACGCACCTGTGTGAGCGCCGTCTGCAGGGTGGCGTTGATATCTTCCATGCGAATGGCGGTTCGACTTTGCCCGCGCCCGGCTGCGTGGTTGGCCACTACGGCGATGGCCGCGTAGCACAGTCCTATCTCACGGGCCAATGTCGCTTCCGGCATGCCGGTCATGCCTACCATGTCCGCGCCGTCGCGTTCGAGGCGATCGATCTCGGCGGCGGTTTCGAGGCGCGGTCCCTGGGTGGTCGCGTACACCCCGCCATTGACCACGGCTTGGCCTGCCGCTGCGGCCGCCACCAAAACCAAAGTGCGCAAACGATCGCAGTAGGGACGCGTGAAATCGATGTGCACGACTGCGCGATCCTCGCCCTCATGGAACGTGGATCGCCGACCCCACGTATAGTCGATGACCTGGTCCGGAACGGCGATCACCCCTGGGCCGAGATCGGCCCGGATTCCGCCCACCGATGCAACCGACACCACGTTGTCCACATCCTGGGAGTGCAGGGCCCAGATGTTGGCCCGGTAATTGACCATGTGCGGCGGAATCGTGTGGCCATATCCATGGCGAGCGAGGAATACCACTTCTCGCCCCGCGATCTGTCCGAACACCAGCGCGGCGGAGGGCTCACCGTAGGGCGTGCGTACAACCTGTCGACGCGTAACCGCCAGATTGGACAGCTGGGTCAGACCGGTGCCGCCGATTATTGCGAGCATAGGGGTTCCAACCCGGCAGTAGCGAAGCCGGTCAGCCGGGCGCGCGCCGCTGGGCCTCCGGCCCGACGCACTCTTGGATGAGAGCCACTCAATTCCTAATCCTTTACGGCATAGATCGCCGGCAGGTTGCGCCAGGCGCTTTCTACGTCCATCCCGTAGCCGAAAACGTAACGGTCCGGTACGGTCACGCCCACAAAGTCCGCGCGCACCGGCTTATCGCGCCCGATGTCCTTGTCCGCGAGGACCGCGCTGTAGAAGGCCTCCGCGCCCTCTTGCAGGATGCGGTCGCGAATTGCCGCCATGGTGTGGCCCTCGTCCAAAATATCATCCACCACCAGCACCACCCTGCCGGCCAGCAATGGGCCGCGGCTCGACCTTCCACTGAATCGTCCCGCCCTGCATGCTCCCGCGGTAGCGGGTGACATGGACGTAGTCGAACTCCAACGGAAAGTGCAGAAGCGGCAGTAACTGGCCCGTGAATACCACAGCGCCTCCCATCACGCTCAACACCAGCGGCACCCGCTCCGCCAGCACTCCGGTAATTTCCTGCGCCACGCGTTGGACGGCTACCCGCAGCTGATCTTCGCTGTAGACCAGGTCGGCGCGTTTGAGTACTTCCCAGAGCTGCGCGAGATCTCGCATGGCGTAAGCTCAATCCTTGCCCGAGGCCGCGACGTTGGACAGGAACGCGGCGAATTCCTTGCCGACTTCGGCGTGCTTCAGCGCGTACATCACGTTGGCTTCAAGATAGCCGAGCTTGGATCCACAGTCGTAGCGTGTCCCCAGAAATTCGTAGCCAAATGCGCCTTCGAGCTTGAGCAGTGCGGCGATAGCGTCGGTCAGTTGGATCTCGCCGCCGGCGCCTGGAACCACGCGCTCCAGCAGGTCCAGCACCCTGGCCGTCAGAATGTAGCGCCCGACCACCGCCAGGTTCGAAGGCGCCACATCTGGATGCGGCTTCTCCACGATCGCAGTCATGCGGTACAGCCTGCCTTGGACCGGATCACCCTGGATGATGCCGTAGCTGCGGGAGTCTTGGATCGGCACGGGCTGCACCGCAATCACCGAGCGCTGCTCGCGGTCGAATACGTCGGCCATCTGCTTGAGCACGGGAACATCGGCGTCAATCAAATCGTCGGCAAGGATCACGGCGAAAGGCTCGTTCCCGAGTACCGCCCGAGCACACAGCACTGCGTGTCCCAACCCCAACGCCTCCGACTGTCGCACGTAGGTACAAGTGACGTGCTTCGGAACGATGTCGCGCACCAGTTCGAGCAGGTTCTCGCGACCGCGCCCGGATAACTCGGTCTCCAGCTCAAAGGCCTTGTCGAAATGGTCCTCGATAGCGCGCTTGTTGCGGCCGGTGATGAACACCATATGCGTCATACCTGCGGCCACGGCTTCCTCGACCGCGTACTGGATCAACGGCTTGTCGACGATCGGAAGCATCTCCTTGGGCATGGCCTTGGTGGCGGGGAGAAACCGGGTGCCCAGTCCCGCCACTGGAAACACCGCTATCCTTGTACGGCTCAAGGCACGCTCCCGATCAATCGAAGCAGCTCAGTTGGAATCGGCCAGCAAGTGTAGCAAGCCGTCTTCGTCAAGCACAGGAATACCCAGTTCCCGAGCGCGGTCGTACTTGCTGCCCGGGTCCGCACCCGCGACCACATAGGATGTCTTCTTCGACACGCTGCCCGCGATCTTGGCGCCGGCGGTTTCGATGCGAGCAGCAGCCTGCTCGCGCGTCAGCGTCGGCAGCGTTCCGGTCAGCACGAAAGTTTTCCCGGCCAGACGCCCGGCCGCCGGCGCTGGCACATCCGCCCAGCGAATGCCCGCGTCCAGCAGCTTGGATACCACCTCGCGGTTGTGGGGCTCCTCGAAGAAGCCGGCGATGCTGCGCGCAACCACCGGTCCGACGTCGGGCACCTGCTGTAGACGGTCCTCGTCCGCATCCATCAGAGCGTGTATGTCGCCGAAAGCGCGGGCGAGATCGCGTGCGGTCGATTCCCCCACGTTGCGGATGCCCAGCGCGAAGATGAATCGAGCCAGTGTGGTGTTGCGGGTGCGCTGGATTGCGTCCACGACATTGGTAGCCGACTTCTCGCCCATGCGTTCGAGCCCGGCGAGCGTTTCCGCATCGAGCTCATAGATGTCTGCCGGAGTCTTGACAGTGCCGTTCTCGACCAGTTGCTCCACTAGCTTCTCGCCCAGACCTTCGATATCCATGGCCCGGCGCGACGCGAAATGAAGAAGGGCCTGCTTGCGCTGCGCCGGACAATAGAGGCCAGCCGTACAGCGCGCCACGGCTTCACCCTCGAGTCGTTCGACGCGCGAGTGGCACACGGGGCACTTTTTCGGCGTCTCGAACTCGCGGGTGTGGGCCGGGCGTTTTTCCAGCAGCACCCGCACGACTTCCGGAATCACGTCCCCCGCCCGGCGAACCATCACCGTATCGCCCACGCGGACGTCCTTGCGGTGCACTTCGTCTTCGTTGTGCAGCGTCGCGTTGGTGACTGTCACGCCGCCCACGAATACCGGCTTCAAGCGGGCCACGGGGGTCAACGCGCCGGTGCGGCCCACCTGCACTTCGATCGCGAGCACCTCGGTATGTGCCTCCTCGGCGGGGAACTTGTGCGCCAAAGCGAAGCGCGGCGCTCGCGACACAAAACCAAGTCGCTCCTGCAGTTTGAGATCGTTGACCTTGTAAACGACGCCGTCGATTTCATACGGCAGATTGGCCCGCCTCGCGCCGATGTCGCGGTAGTAGCTCAGCAGGCCGTCCAGGCCCGTCACGATCTTCCGGTGCGGAGAAACGGGGATATGTAGTTGCGCCATATAGTCGATCTGGTCGCTGTGCCGGGCTGTCGGCAGTCCCCTCCCCTCGAACCGGCCGAGAGCGTAAGCGAAGAATGTGAGCGGGCGCGCGGCGGTGACGCGCGGGTCGAGCTGGCGAAGAGAGCCGGCCGCAGCATTGCGCGGATTGGCGAACTCCTTCTCTCCTCTTTCGCGCTGCTGCCGGTTCAGGGCTTCGAAATGCTTCTTCAGCATGACTACCTCGCCTCGTGCCTCCAGCAGCCGGGGCGGGTTTTTCGCGGATAGGCGCAGCGGAAGGCCGCGGATGGTGCGCAAGTTCCTGGTCACGTCCTCGCCGGTGTAGCCGTCGCCGCGCGTCGCGCCGGTCGCGAGCAGGCCGTCCTCATAGGTGATGCTGATCGCCAGACCGTCGAACTTCGGTTCGGCCGCGTACTCCACCTGCTCCAATCCGCGGATTCGCGTACCCGTCGATCGAAGGCTGCCACCTCTTCCTCCGAGAACGCGTTGTTGAGGGAGAGCATGGGCAGTGCATGGGTGACCGCTGCGAACTCGCTCTCGGCCTTGGCACCGACTCGCTGGCTGGGCGAATCGGGTGTCACCAGCGACGGGTAGCGCTGCTCTAACTCCTGCAACTCCCGGAACAGGCGATCGAACTCCGCGTCGCTGATCTCGGGCTGATCCTGAACGTAGTACAGATAGTTGTGATGCTCGATCGCGCGCCGCAGCTCGGCGACGCGAGCCGCAGCCTCCCGCGGAGGCTTCACGAAGACCCAGCCGGCCAAGCAAGCGTGCGTTTCTCGCACAAGCCTCTCGTTGCACGAGTCAGGATACCGCCGCACAGGGTGCAATCCGCAACGCAACTTCAGGAGAACAGGCGCAGCGCAACGCGGCTGCCGGCCTGGATGCCCTTGGCCTCCATTGCGGCGTAGATTCCGCGCAATTGGGCCCGTATCTGCTCGAGGCCGGGCTCGGTGACCGGCGTGTCGTTGTCGTCCACCAACGTGCCGCCCAAGGCGTTCGCAAGCTGGGTTCCGGCATCGATCATCCGGTCGAAAACTCTCACGCCGTGCTCCAACCTAGGGACGTCTAACAAAAGCGTCACGCCGCTGATCACCGCAGTTTCGAGTCGGTCGAGATCGAAGGGCTCGCCGTGCTGGCTTTCCAAGCTGAACAGCCGATTGCCCTGCGCGTCTTCAAGGCGGAACGTTCCGTTCTCAAGGCGGAACCCAGCGGCCTCCGCGTATCTGTGCAGCTTCGTACCGGAGAAGGGCTCCCCGCTGGCCGGGACGACGTTTAACCCGACGACCACGTCCACGTCGGCACAAAACCGGTCTAGGTCCTTGGCGGTCTCGAGGTACGGTCCGAAGTCGGGCGCCTGCACAGTTGCCCCGACACCCTGTGCCCATTGCGTGACCAATCCCAGAAAAGCAGTCAAATCGTCCTCGGTGGCGTGCCCGCGCCGGTCCGCGAGCTGTAGTGCGACCCGGATTTGACTGATGCCGTCGGCAGCATTTGCGAGTGGGACCCAGTCCCCGTCGCCGATAGTAGCCATTACCTGCGCCCGCCGACCCGACCCATCGAGTGCGTCGAGCAGTTGACGCAATGCCGAGCGTTGCAGGCTGCTCCCAGAGGTGACCACAACCGGATACTCGATCGGAGCAGACTCCTCCGAGGGACGTCCAGCGTGGGAGCGGCGGGCACTCCGCTCGGCTCGACGCGTCCCGGGCGCGGATCTCCTGCGTCGACTGGCTCTTCGGCCTTCCCCTGGCGCAGGCATCAGCAGAGGCTCGATGCGGTCCTCCCGGTTGGCGCCCAGCGGATCGAGCAGCGCATCGCCATGGTCGCCGCCGAAGCTCTCCTGCGCACGGCGGCGGAAGCGAGTTTCCTGGATGCGGTTGTAGGCGATCACGCAGCCGATCACCAGCGCGCCGACAGCCGTCAGTGCAATCTGCAGATCGCTCATACTCCCTGGCTCACGCCGCCGCCTCTTTCTATTGAGGCCCATTCAAGCAGCGCAGCGTCGGCGTCTGGCTGCGATTCGCCTGGGTCGCATCCCCGCGAAGCGGGGCCCCTGCTCCTAGGCTCACGCGGCCGCCTCTTTCATATTGCGGCCCATTCAAGCAGCGCAGCGTCGGCGCCTGGCTGCGATTCGCCTGGGTCGCATCCCCGCGAAGCGGGCGCGTCGGAGGGCGGAACAGGGTTCCCTCTGGGATGTGACCCCGTAGACGCGCGAGGGCCGGCGGGCGACGCGCCTCGGCCGGCTCCACGGTCGCATCCCCACACGTGGGGCCCCTGCTCCACGTTTCGCCGGCCCCTGCTCCTAGGCTCACGCGGCCGCCTCCTCCTCCCTCAGCCGCAGGGCCTCCTCGATATCCACCGCCACGACTTTGGACACGCCCATCTCCGGCATGGTGACGCCAATCAGCTGCTCGGCCATTTCCATGGTGATCTTGTTATGGCTGATGAACATGAACTGGGTCTGCTGCGCCATCTTGCGAACCAGGCTGCAGAAGTGCTCCGTATTGGCGTCGTCGAGCGGTGCGTCGACTTCGTCGAGAAGGCAGAACGGTGCGGGGTTGAGCTGGAACAGCGAGAACACCAGCGCCAGAGCGGTGAGGGCCTTCTCGCCGCCGGACAACAAGTGGATCGAGCTGTTCTTCTTTCCCGGCGGGCGGGCGATGATTTGAAGCCCGGCATCGAGGATCTCCTCGCCGGTCAGAGCCAGCCGGGCTTCGCCGCCTCCGAATAGCGCGGGAAACATCTGCGCCAGATTGTCGTTGACCTGGTCGAAAGTGGTCTGCAGGCGCGCCCGAGTTTCGCGGTCGATGCGGCGGATGGCATTCTCCAACGTCTCGACCGCCTCGCGCAAATCGCGCGACTGGGAGTCAAGATAGTCCTTGCGGCTGCGCGCCACCTCGAGCTCCTCGAGTGCGGCGAGGTTCACGGCGCCCAGCGCCGCAATTTCTTCGCCCAGTCTGTTGATCTCGGCCTGCAGGGCGTTGGGGCGCATGCCCTTTTCCAGTCTGCTGACCAGCACCGCCTCGTCCGCGCCGACCGCGCTCAGCTGGGAAGCAAAGTTCTCTTCCGCCAACCGCGCCTCCTGCTCCTTGAGTCGCAGCTCGCCCAGGCGCTCTCGCAACGGAGCGAGCCGCTGCTCGCAGGTCAACCGTTGCTGCTCAGCGTCCTTCAGCGACCGATCGGCTTCGTCCAAAGTCTCCCGCGCAGCGCAAGTGCGCGTTCGCGTTCGATCCGCAGTGCCAGCGCCCGATCGAGCTCGGCCTGTATCGGTGCTTCATCCAACTCGCGAGCTCGCCTTTCAGCTGATCCAGCGCCGTCCGGGCACGCTCCTGCTGTTCGAACAGTCTCTTGGAATTCTCTTCTATATCGCTGATCTTTTGGACGACCACGCGCTCATTGAAGCTGGCCTCTTGAAACTGGCGCTGGGCCGCTTGCACTGCATCGCGTCTGCCGTCGAGGGCGCGCGAAGCTTCCTGGTGGCCCTCGCGCGCAGCTTCCAGCCGCTGGCGCAGGTCCTCGGATTGAGATCGCAGCTCGAGCAGCCGCTCCGCAGCCGACCGCTGCTGCAGTGCCTCGCGCTCAGACTCGGCCGCGATCTCGTCGAGCTCCTGCATGATCTGGCGGTGGCGCAGGCGGCCACGCTCCGCCTCCTCGGACAGCCGGACGTGATCGAGTTGCCGGTCGTGCCTCTGTTGCTGCAGCTGTTCGGCCTCCTCGCGCAGAGCCAGCGCGCGGGCGCGTCGCTGCTCGAGTTCAGATTGGGCCGCCAGCCGCTCTGCGCGCGCTCCGCCGCCACGTCCGCCTGCAGCTTCACCTCGCGTTCGCGCAGTTGCTCGATATCGCGCTGACGCGAAAGGATCCCGTGCACCTCGGAGTCGGACGCATGAAAGTTGACGCTGTTGCGCGTGAAGACATGCCCCTGCGGGCAGACCAGCATCGCGCCGGCGGGCAGGCTCGCGCGCTCGGCCAGACCCTGCGCCGCGTCCGGCACGACATAAACGCGATCGAGCCAGTCCGACAACACCAGCGCATCGCTGGGATCGGTGAAGGTGATATAGCTGAGCAGCGGCCGGCGGCCAGCCAACTCGCTTGCCGACGGCGGCCCCTCGCGCTTCTGGAAGAAGGAGACCTTTCCCGGAGGCGGCTGGTCAAGCCAGTCGGCAGCGCGCTGGAGGTTGTCGAGCGCGATGCCGTTGAGGCGCTCGCGCAGCACCGCTTCCAGTGCATCCTCCCATCCTGCCTCCACGCGGATGCCCTGCCACAGGCGGCTCAATCCGTCCAACTGCTGGTTGTCCAGCCAGGCGTGCATCTCGCCCGAGCGGCTGACCTGCTTCTGCAGCAGCTCCAGCGCCGTACACCGCGCCTCGAGCGCGCCTAGGTCGCGCGCTAACGGCGTCCGCGCTATCCGCTGCGGCTCCGGTGTGCCTGTTCGAATGCCGGCAGATCTGCCTCGGCGCTGTCGAGCGCGGCGCGCCGCGCCTGATACCGATGATCCAGATCCGCCGAGTTCACGCCCGAGCTGCTCCAGTCCCTCCGGCTCCGCGTCTTTCAGTCCCTCCTGCTCCTGCTCCAGGCGCTGACGTCGGCCTCGCAAGCTGGGCGAGGAGCTTCTCGGCGTGCTCCTGGCGCGTGGCCTCGACTTCGATCGCCTGCGCGCAGCGCGCGGCGTCCTGCTGCAGCTGCTCGACGCTCATCGCGGGTGCGGGCGAACGCGCTTTCGGCGTCGGGCAACGCGGCCGCCTCGGCCTCGTGCCGGGCATCGCAGGCCTCGCGCTGCAGGCGCGCTTCCTCCAGCGCCACACGCTGCGCAGAGAGCGCCTCGCGCAGAGACCTGATCCTGGCGTCTGCGCTTCCTCGCGCTCCAGCTCGAGCCCGGCCATCTGGCTCTCCACCCGCCGCCTGCTGTCGCGCAGATGTCCCAGGGATTGCTCCAGCCGGGCCGCCTCGGCGTTCACCTCGTACAACGAGCCTTGCGTCTGATGCACCGCATCGGACGCCGAATAGTGACCCTCGCGCAGATCGCTCGAGGCTGGCCTCGAGTTCGCGCAAGCGGGCCGTCTCCGCTTCCAGCTCGAGACCGATCTGCTCCACTTCCGCGTGAGCCGCCCGCGCTGATTGACAGCCTCCTGCTTGCGCAGCAGCCACAGCAGTTGCTGGGTGAGCTTGAGCGCGCTCTCCAGTTCGCGATAGCGGGTGGCGACCTGCGCCTGCGCGTCCAAGTGTTCGATCTGCTTGGCGAGCTCCTGAACGATGTCGTCCACGCGCGCCAGGTTTTCGCGCGCATCGGTGAGGCGCAACTCGGTCTCACGCCGGCGCTCACGGTATTTCGAGATGCCCGCCGCTTCCTCCAGGAACGTGCGCAGCTCCTCGGGCCGCGCTTCCACGATGCGCGAGATCATTCCCTGCTCGATGATGGCGTAGGCGCGTCCTCCCAGGCCCGTGCCGAGGAAGATGTCGGCCACATCCTTGCGGCGGACATGGAGGTTGTTGATGAAATACGCCGACTCGCCGTCCCGCTCGAGCACGCGTTTGACCGAGATCTCAGCGTACTTGGACCAGGCTCCGGCCGCCTTGCCCAGGCTGTTGTCGAACACCAGTTCGACGCTCGCCCGGTTTATCGGCTTGCGCTCGCCGGATCCGTTGAAGATCACATCCTGCATGGTCTCGCCGCGCAAGTGCTTGGCGGAGGACTCGCCCAATACCCACCGGACGGCGTCTATGACGTTAGACTTGCCGCAGCCGTTCGGGCCGACCACGCCGACGAGCTGCCCTGGAACCGGAATGTGGGTGGGATCGACGAAGGACTTGAACCCGGCGAGCTTGATGTGAGAAAGGCGCAATTTGAGAAGCGGAGTAAAGGTTTATAATTGCCGGAAACTTCGATAAAACAAGCGCCTGGGCCCATCGACCCAAGCGCGTCCGTATTTTAACCGAATCGTCACGGCGTGGATAATGGCAACCCGGCCTGGACCAAATCTCGAAACCTTCCCCAACCCGAGCCCCGAGCGGGACTATCACATTCACATGGAGATTCCCGAGTTCTCGTGCCTGTGTCCCAAGACCGGCCAGCCGGACTTCGCCACGCTCCTGCTCGACTATATCCCGGACCAGACCTGCATCGAGCTGAAGAGCCTCAAGCTCTACATCTGGTCGTTCCGAAACGAAGGTGCGTTTCACGAGGCCGTCACCAATCGCATTCTGAACGACCTGGTGGCCGCGACACAGCCGCGTTTCATGCGGCTCACCGCAAAGTTCTACGTGCGCGGCGGAATCTTCACCACCGTTGTAGCCGAGCACCGACACGCCGCATGGCAGCCACAGCCGGTGGTAGACCTGCTGCAGTTTACGCCTCAATCCAGCACACGCGGATGACATGAACCCGAATCTCGATCGGCTGCAGCCGTACCCGTTCCAGAAGCTCGGCGCGCTGTTCCAGGACCTCACCCCGCGTTCGGATCTGAGACCGATCAACCTCTCCATCGGCGAACCGAAGCATCCGACTCCGGATTTCATCAAGCGCGCGCTGACCGAGAATCTGGACGGGCTCGCCTCATATCCACCGACCGGCGGCAGCGCTGCTCTGCGCGAGGCGATCGCAGAATGGCTCACGCGGCGCTACGGGTTGCGAGCTTGGATCCGGCCAAAGAGGTGCTGCCGGTCAACGGCAGCCGCGAAGCGCTGTTTGCCTTCGCGCAGGCGGTGGTGGATACGAGCCGGCCGGGCGCGCTGGTGGTGATGCCCAACCCGTTCTATCAGATCTACGAAGGCGCGGCGCTGCTGGCCGGCGCCACGGCCGAAGTTCCTCAATCTCGAGCGCGGCACGGTTCGCGGCTTGACTTCGAGCAACTGCCCGAGTCGATCTGGGCGCGGGTGCAACTGATCTACGTGTGCTCGCCGGCCAATCCGACCGGCGACGTGATGACGCTGGAGGATTGGCGCCGCCTGTTCGAACTATCCGACCGCTACGGGTTCGTGATCGCTTCGGACGAGTGCTATTCGGAAATCTATTTCGACGAGGCGCGCCCGCCGCTCGGCGGCCTGCAGGCGGCGCAGCAACTAGGGCGCGCGGGCTACCCGCGGCTGGTGGCCTTCGGCAGCCTGTCCAAGCGCTCCAACGTTCCCGGCATGCGCTCGGGATACGTAGCGGGAGACGCTGCCATCCTCGCCAAGTTCCTCCTCTATCGCACCTATCACGGCGGCGCGATGAATCCGGCCGTACAGGCGGCCAGCGCCGCCGCGTGGAGAGATGAAGCGCACGTGATCGAGAATCGTCGGCTTTACGCCGAAAAGTTCATTCAGGTCACGGCGCTGCTGGGCGAGGTCGCGCCGGTGTCGATGCCCGAAGCCGCGTTCTATCTCTGGCTGCCCACGCCAGTGTCGGACATCGAGTTCGCGCGCACGCTGCACGCTGCAGTACAACGTCACCGTCCTGCCCGGGAGCTACCTCGCGCGCGAAGCTCGCGGCGTCAATCCCGGCCGTAACTTCGTGCGCGTCGCTCTGGTTCCTCCCCTGGCCGAGTGCCTGGAGGCGGCTCGGCGCATGCAGTACTACCTCGCCACCCTGCAGGAAACACCCCAACCAGCGATCAAGGCGCACCCATGACCGAACTCAAGCAGCTGATCGAAACCGCCTTCGAGAACCGCGCCGGAATCTCGCCCGCCTCGGCCGACCCCAAGCTGCGCGACGCCGTGCGCCAGGTGATCCAACAGCTCGATGCCGGAACGCTGCGCGTGGCGGAGAAAATCGGGGCGACCTGGACCACCCACCAGTGGGTAAAGAAGGCCGTGCTGCTGTCGTTTCGTCTCGACGACAACGCCGTGGTGCGCGACGGCTACACCAATTACTACGACAAGGTGCCAGCCAAGTTTGCCGACTACGGCGCCGCAGATTTCAAAGCCGGCGGCTTCCGCGTCGTGCCCCCAGCCGCCGTGCGCCGCGGTTCGTTCATTGCCGCGCAACGTTGTCCTCATGCCGTCCTTCGTCAACATCGGAGCCTACGTGGACGAAGGCACCATGGTGGACACCTGGGCCACCGTCGGCTCTTGCGCGCAGATCGGCAAGAACGTGCACTTGTCGGGCGGAGTCGGGATCGGCGGCGTGCTGGAGCCGGTTCAGGCCAACCCCACCATCATCGAAGACAACTGTTTCATCGGTGCCCGCTCGGAAGTGGTCGAAGGCGTCATCGTTGGAGAGGGTTCGGTGATCTCCATGGGCGTCTATATCGGGCAGAGCACCAAGATCTACCACCGCGAAACGGGCGCGGTGTCGTACGGGCACATCCCGCCGGGTTCGGTGGTCGTGTCCGGCAATCTGCCCTCGTCGGATGGCAAGTACAGCCTGTATTGCGCTGTAATCGTCAAGCAAGTCGACGCCAAGACGCGCGCGAAAACCAGCATCAACGAACTGTTGCGCGGGGACTAAGCCCGGCCGCGGGACGTCAACAAACCCGCGCTGCAACCTACCTCTGCGCGAAACCGTCTCGCACCTCTCGCGCAGGCGCGCGGAACCAGCTGTTCTGTCCGCGGGATCGCGCAAAGGAAGCACGAGCCCGCGCAGCGGTCCGGGCCGGTCTACTGCGCCTGAAACTTGCTTGCACCTGATCCGGTTCGATTTCGGATCCCGATCGCTCGCCGCGGCCGGGCCACCTCACCAGATACCTAGCCAAGCGAGGCCGCGATGTTCCTGACGCCCGTGCTCAAACTCATGGCCGAAAAGCAGGCCTCAGATCTGTTCATCTCGGCTGGAGCGCCGATGTCGATCAAGATCCTGGGCACCATCATGCCGGTGAACTCCGAGATGCTTGATGGTCCCACGGTGAAGAAGATCGCGTACGAGCTCATGTCGACGGCGGAACAAGAAGAGTACGAGCGCACCTGGGAGATGAACCTCTCCTTCCCGGTTCCGGAAATCGGGCGCTTCCGCGTCAACGTGTTCAGGCAGCGCGGCAACGTCGCCATCGTCATCCGCTATCTTGCGCTCTCAGACTCCAGGCCTCGAGGCCCTACGTCTGCCGATGATCTTGAAGGAGTTGATCATAGAGAAGCGCGGGCTGGTGCTCATCGTTGGCGCGACCGGCTCGGGCAAATCCACCACGCTCGCCGCCATGATCGAGCACCGCAACGCCACCCGCGGCGGCCACGTGCTCACCATCGAAGACCCGATCGAGTTCGTATTCAAGCACCAGCGTTGCGTGATCAATCAGCGCGAGGTGGGGTTGGACACAAAGTCCTATCACAACGCTCTCGTCAACGCCATGCGCGAGGCCCCCGATATCCTGATGATCGGCGAGGTTCGCGACAGAGATACCTTGCAGCAGGCGCTGCTCTACGCTCAGACAGGCCACCTCTGCCTATCCACGCTGCATGCCAACAACAGCTATCACGCGCTCAATCGCATCATCAACTTCTTCCCGTACGACGCGCGGCCCGCTCTGCTCAGCGACCTCGCGGTTTGCCTCAAAGCGGTAATCTCCCAGCGCCTGGTGAAGGCGGTCGACGGTAGTCAAGTGGCGGCAGTCGAGGTCCTGCTCAACAGCAAACACATCGCCGAGCTGATCATCAAGAGCGAGATGGACCAGATCAAGGAAGCCATCGAGAAGAGCTTGTCGCCGGGTTCGATCAGCTTCGAACAGGCCTTGTTCAAGTTGTATGCGGAAGGCAAGATCACCAAGGACGAGGCGCTGCGAAACTCCGACTCGGCCACCAACCTCGCGTGGCTGATGAACAACGCGGAGCAGAAGGCGCAAGCCGCAAAGGGCGACCTCAGCAAGGTCACGCGAGGCGCGGACATCAACGCCACTTCGTTCGATCACTTCAAGATCGACGTCAACGCCGGGAACTAGCGTCCGTTGATTCGTGGGACGCCCCGCGCATCTGGAGATGCGGTCTCCGCGACGGTTGGCCGCAAACTGCTTGCGGCCGCGAGTTGACGGGACGGGACGCCACCTGCACGTATAATCGCAGCTTGTGCCCGGCACTGCGCCGGGTTTATCGAACTTCCTGCGAGTGCACCCCAAGTCGGCACTGCAACAAGGCGAGTCCGCGACGGTCGAGCTGACGCGCCAGCTCATCGCGCGGCGGTCCATCACGCCGAATGACGACGGCTGCCAGGAGATCCTCTCTACCCGGCTGGCCGCACTCGGCTTCCAAGTGGAGCGCCTGCGCTTCGGCCAAGTGGACAACCTGTGGGCGCGGCGCGGAACCAACTCCCCCGTAGTCTGCCTGGCCGGGCATACCGACGTGGTGCCCACGGGCCCCGTTGATCAATGGCGCAGCGATCCGTTCGCCCCCACACTGCGTGACGGCTTTGTCTACGGCCGCGGTGCCGCCGACATGAAGACCTCTCTGGCCGCTTTCGTTACTGCGGTGGAGCGATTCGTTGCCGAGCGTCCCGCCCACGCCGGTTCGATCGCGTTGCTGATCACCTCGGACGAGGAAGGTGCCGCGGTCGACGGAACGCTGCGAGTCGTGGAGACGCTTCAGGCGCGCGGGGAGCGTATCGATTATTGCATTGTGGGCGAGCCCACCAGCGTGCAGCGGTTGGGCGATACCATCAAAAATGGGCGCCGCGGATCCCTTTCCGGCACCCTCGTGGTGAAGGGACTGCAAGGCCACATCGCATACCCGCAGCTGGCGAGAAACCCTATCCACCTCGCTGCGCCCGCCCTGGCGCAGCTGGCAGCCACACGCTGGGATGACGGCAACGAATACTTTCCCGCTACCACCTGGCAAATCTCCAATATCCATGCCGGTACCGGAGCAAGCAACGTGATTCCCGGCGAACTCACGGTACTGTTCAACTTCCGCTTCGGAACTGCGAGCACGGTGGAAGGTCTCCAGCGCAGGCTAGAGGCCGTGCTGCACGATCACGAGCTCGACTACCGTCTCACCTGGTCGCTGTCGGCCATGCCGTTCCTCACTCCGGGTGGGCGGTTGGTGGAAGCGTTGAACGCCGCGATCGGCGACGTCGTCGGCGTCCAGCCGGAGCTCTCGACGACCGGCGGCACGTCGGACGGGCGTTTTATCGTGACCATTTGCCCCCAAGTGGTCGAGATGGGTCCGGTCAACGCATCCATCCATCAAATCGACGAGCGCATCGCATTGGACGACATGGAGGCGCTCAGCCGCATCTACCAACGGACCCTCGAAGAACTGCTGGATGTTCGCTGACGCTCGCGAGATTCTCACCACGGTCCGCGACTTGTTGCGTTTTGCGGTCAGCCGGTTCGACGCCGCAGGGCTGGTTTACGGCCACGGCACCGGCAATGCCTACGACGAGGCAGCCTACCTCATCCTGCACACCTTGCATCTGCCGCTGGACCGGTTGGACCCGTTTCTGGACGCGCGCTTGTTACCGGAGGAGGTGAACGCTGTGCTCGACGTGCTGGAGCGGCGTGTACGGGACAGAGTACCCGCCGCCTACCTGACGCACGAGGCGTGGCTTGGTGAATTTCGATTCTACGTCGATGAGCGCGTCATCGTGCCGCGCTCGCACATCGCTCAGATACTCGATCACGGCCTGGCCGCGTGGATCCCTGACCCGGACTTGGTGCGCCGTGCGCTGGATCTGTGCACTGGCTCGGGTTGCCTCGCCGTGCTTCTCGCGCTTGCGTTTCGTCACGCTACTATCGATGCCAGCGACATCTCGGCGCCAGCCCTCGAGGTGGCTCGTCGCAATATCCGGGACTATGACTTGAGCGGGCGTGTGCACCCCGTGGAGTCCGATCTGTTCGCTGCGCTGGGCGACGAACGCTACGATGTGATCGTAAGCAACCCGCCCTACGTCACCGACAGTGCGATCGAGGCGCTGCCACCCGAGTACCGCCACGAGCCGGCCCTGGCGCTGGCGGGCGGAAACGATGGGCTAAACGTCGTGCGCCGCATCCTGCGGCATGGCAAGCGTTACCTCACACGGCGTGGACTGCTGGTGGTAGAGGTCGGTGCCGAGCGCGAGACGCTGGAAGCGGACTACCCCAACTTGGAGTTTACCTGGCTCGAGGCGGGCGGCGACGACGCCGCGGTTTTTCTGCTCGAGCACGCGCAACTGCCGGACTGAGCTCGCTTGAGCGAACGCCGGAGCGACGGGTGGAACTCGGCCGCTGTGGCGTTTCGCGCTGCGCGTCCACACGAAACGCCGAGCGCTGCGTTGGTGCGCCCGCCGGGCCGGCCGGATTTACCAGAGCCGCAGACCATTCGAGAACCGCTCCGGTCTGCGATTCGTCCATCTCGCGCCAGGTGCCGCGCCGCAATCCGAACGGCAGCGATACGACGCCGAAGCGCACGCGCATCAGCCGGCTGACCCGAAAGCCGATCGCGTCGAACATGCGCCTGACGATCCGGTTGCGCCCCTCGCGCAGTACCACTCGGTACCAGTTGTTGAGCCCGCGGCCACCGCGTTCTTCGATCAGGTCGAAGCGCGCCATGCCGTCCTCCAGCCGCACGCCCTTCTTGAGCTGTCGAAACTGCTCCTCGTTCAGCTTGCCGATGATACGCACTGCGTACTCACGCTCCACTTCATAGCGAGGATGCATCAAGCGGTTGCACAGCTCTCCGGACGTGGTGAAGATGAGCAGACCGGAAGTGTTGTAATCGAGACGGCCAACCGCGAGCCATTTGCCGCGGCGCATCGGGGGCAGTTTCTCGAATACACTCGGGCGGCCTTGCGGATCGTCATGGCTGACGATCTCGCCCTCGGGCTTGTGGTACGCGATGATTCGCGGCAGCTTGGCACTGTCGCGGACGGTTACCTGGCGTTTGCCGACACGAATCACGTCCCCCGGCTGGACGCGCATGCCTAGTTGCGCCGCGCCCCCGTTGACCCTGACCTTGCCGGCTCGGATCAGCTCCTCCATCTCCCGCCTGGAGCCCAAGCCGGCCGCGGCCAAGATTTTGTGGATTTTTTGCGGCCCATGGCTGGAATCCAAGCCGAGCGAGGCTTCCAGATCACGGGGATCCGCCGCAAGCTGCCGCGGCCGCATCCGACGTGGCGGAGCGGAGCGATGCGGCGAGTAGGCCAGTGCGCGCGACATTACACCTCCCGCCGCTCGATCACTGCCTGGGCCAAGGTGCCGCTATCCACGTGCTCCAGCTCTCCGCCCACGGGCAGGCCGCGAGCGATGCGGCTGACTCGGATATCTTTCGCCCGCAGCACGTCACCGATGTAGTGAGCCGTTGCCTCCCCCTCGACCGTGAAATTCGTGGCCAGGATCACCTCCTTCACCAGTCCATCGCTGGCGCGACGCACGAGCCGCTCGAGATGAATCTCGCGCGGTCCGATCCCGTCGAGAGGCGACAATCTGCCCATCAGCACAAAGTACCGCCCACGGTAGCATTGAGCCTGCTCCATCATCAGCAGATCAGCCGGTGTCTCGACCACGCACAGCAGCGCGTTGTCTCGCCGCGGCGAGCGGCACAGCTCGCATACCTGCTCCTCGGTAAAGGTGTTGCACTTCTCGCAGTGGCGTACCACCGCCAGCGCATCGCTGAGGGCGCGGGCCAGCTGGGCGGCGCCCGGCCGATCGCGCTGGAGGACGTGGAACGCCATGCGCTGCGCCGACTTTGGTCCGACCCCGGGCAGGCAGCGCAACGAGTCGATCAGCTCCTGCAGAGAGGAAGGAGGATTCACGTTGAGGTCGCCCGTGATTCGTGGTTCGTGTTTCGTGGCTCGTAATCTGCAGTGTCTCGCAGGGGTGTGCTACGACTCACGTGCCACGAGCCACGAACCACGAGCCACGAACCACGTCAGAACGGCAGCTTCATTCCGGGCGGCAACGGGAGCCCGGAAGTGATGCTCGCCATTCTCTCTTGAGAGGTCGCCTCGGCCTTGCGCACCGCGTCGTTGAAGGCGGCAGCCACCAGATCCTCCAGCATGTCCTTGTCGTCCGACAGCAGGCTCGGGTCGATTGTCACGCGCTTGACGTCGTGGCGGCAGGTCATCACGACGGACACGAGTCCGGCGCCTGACTGGCCCTCGACTTCCAGCGCCGCCAGCTCCTCCTGCAGCCGCTTCATGTTCTCCTGCATCTGCTGGGCCTGTTTCATCAGGCCAGCCAACTGACCTTTCATCATTGGCGTTGCTCCTTATCGTCTGGCTGGAGACCTTGTCCCGGCCTCCAGCTTTTCGCTCTGCTCGGTCGGTCGAATGGAATCGTCGGGCACCCGTGCATCGAAATTCTCTACCACCTCGCGCACGAAGGGATCGCCCTCGATAGCCTCGATGGCCCTCCGCTGGCGGGCCAGCCGTTCTTGGTCGTCCCGCTCCGCCGGGGTGTTGCCGGTGTTTGCCCCAAGCGCGAATTGCAACCGCAGCTTGCGCCCAAACCGTTCTTCAAGGGCTGCCTGAAGCTTGTCCCGATACGCCTGATCCAGCAAGTGCCGGTGCGCTTCCGGAACCATGAGCTCCAATCGATCTCCTTCGTCGCGTATCAGCTCGCTGTGTTGCGCCAGCATGCGCGCCATACCTCCGAGCTTGAGGCCGGCCACGAGATCGTGCCAGTCGGTAGTCGGTCGGCCGCCGGACGAGGGGCCGGCGCCTGCTTCGGCTGGAGGCTTGGGTGCGGCGCTGGCGCGCGTGCCAGAGCCCGCCCCCGGGGCGGCCACTGGTTCAGCGATCGAACCGATCCTTGGTCCCGACCCTTGCGGCGCGAACGCGAGCATACGCAACAGCGACATGGTGAACCCCGCGTACTCGTCGGGCGCCAAGGGCAGATCCGACCTCCCCTGGAGGACGATCTGGTAATAGAGCTGAACGTCCTCCGGCGGCAGGCTCGCCGCCAGCGCCGTTAGCGGCTCGCGATCGAAGTCGTCCGCGACGGCCGCAGCCGGCAAAGTCTGCAGCAGGGCAATCCGATGCAGCAGCGTGGCAAGATCCTGCAGCGCGGATTCAAAGTCGAAGCTGCGGGCCTGCATCTCGTCCGCTACGGTCAGCATGCGTGCCCCGTCGCGCTCTACGAGAGCTTGCAGAATCGAGACAAGGTAGGTCTGGTCTACGGTTCCCAGCATGGCACGCACCGAGCCCTCCTCCACCCTGCCCGCTCCGTGCGCGATGGCCTGATCGAGGAGGCTCAGCGCATCGCGCAGACTGCCTTGCGCCGCTCGCGCGATCAGGCTCAACGCCGTCGCTTCGGAGGGAACGCTTTCAGCTTGCAGAATTGCCTCCAGTCGTCCGCGGATCTCGGGCGCAGGGATTTGCTTCAGATTGAACTGGAGGCAGCGCGAGAGCACCGTTACGGGCACCTTCTGCGGATCAGTCGTCGCCAGAATGAATTTGACGTGCTCGGGCGGTTCCTCGAGCGTTTTGAGCATCGCGTTGAAGGCAGAGCGCGAGAGCATATGCACTTCGTCGATGATGTAGACCTTGAAACGGCCGCTGGTGGGGGCGTAAAGGGCGTTCTCCAGCAGCTCCCGCATGTTGTCGACCTGTGTGTTGGAGGCTGCGTCGAGCTCCAACAGGTCGACAAAGCGTCCGCCGTCGATTTCGGTACAGGCTCCGCACACGCCGCAAGGTGTTGCGGTGACGCCGGTTTCGCAGTTGAGCGCCTTGGCCATGATTCGTGCGAGTGTGGTCTTGCCGACGCCGCGCGTCCCGGTCAGCAACCAGGCGTGATGCAGGCGGTTTTGACGCAACGCATTGGTCAGTGCGCGCACGACGTGTTCCTGACCCACCAACTCGGCGAACGTGCGGGGCCGCCATCTGCGCGCCAGAGCCTGGCCGGAGCCTGGTCGAACGGCCAGAGTGGGGTCCGGACGGACAGATTGTCCCAGGTTGTTAGGAGGTTCCGTCGTCATACCTGCAGATGGGGGGTGGGCGGAAAATCACACCCACCCTGAAATGGGAGGCGAGCCTTACCCCCGGCACTTGCAAGAAATAGCTGTGGCTGCTTCCTTCCGGACCTGACCAGGTTCACTACCGTGCAATGCGGGGAGGCCCGCCATAGAAGACGTGTTTCGTGATTCGTAATTCGCGACTCGTAGTTGTTGATCTGCGACGGCCACAACGCGCCGCCGAAGAGGTTGATCCTCTTCACCTCAGTATCCTCGCTGCGCCGACGCGAAGGCGCTACACGAGCGTCACGGGGATATTCGCGATCTTGGCGCGCCACTGGGCGGGACCCGTACTGTGCACCGAGTTGCCAGCCGCGTCGACAGCGACGGTCACTGGCATGTCTTCCACCGCGAACTCATAGATCGCTTCCATGCCCAGATCGGCAAAGGCGACAACGCGGGAAGACTTGATCGCCTTCGACACCAGATACGCGGCCCCGCCGACCGCAATCAGGTAGACCGCGCCGTGACGCTTGATCGCATCTATCGCTTCGGGCCCACGCTCGCCCTTCCCGATCATCCCGAGCAGGCCGGTGTGCTCCAACATCATCCCCGTGAACTTGTCCATCCGCGTGGCCGTGGTCGGTCCTGCCGGACCCACCGCTTCACCGCGGACCGCGTCTACTGGACCCACGTAATATATGAAGCGGTTGCGGAAGTCGACGCCGCCAGGCAGCGACTGACCTTTGCTCAGGAGATCCGCGATCCGCTTATGCGCGGCATCGCGGCCGGTAAGCAACATACCGTTGAGCAGCAGCGTCTCCCCCGGCTTCCAGCCGGCCACATCCTGCTTTGTCAACCTGGCGAGGTCTACGCGACGGGCGTTGAGAGCCGGCACCCAGTGCACGTCGGGCCAGTCCTCCAGCCGGGGGGCTTCGAAGCTTGCGGCCCCGCTGCCGTCGAGCACGAAATGAATATGCCGGGTGGCTGCGCAGTTCGGAATGATCGCCACGGGAAGCGATGCCGCATGCGTTGGGAAATCCCGGATCTTGACATCCAGCACCGTGGTAAGCCCGCCTAGACCCTGTGCTCCAATGCCCAGCTCGTTGACCTTGTCGCAGATCTCCAGCCGCAGTTCCTCGAGGCGGTTGGACGGTCCTCTGCGCTTCAACTCGTGCATATCGATGGGTTCCATTAAAGCTTCCTTGGCGAGCACCATCGCCTTCTCTGCACTCCCACCGATGCCGATGCCGAGCATGCCAGGCGGGCACCAGCCGGCACCCATGGTGGGAACGGTTTTCAACACCCAGTCGACGATACTGTCGGACGGATTGAGCATCGTGAACTTCGACTTGTTCTCGGAACCGCCGCCTTTGGCGGCAATGCTGACCTCAACCGTGTCTCCAGGTACCACCTCCATGTGGATTACGGCAGGCGTATTGTCGCGCGTATTCTTTCGGATCCCGGCCGGATCCGACACGATAGAGGCGCGCAGGATATTTTCCGGATGGTTGTAGGCGCGGCGCACCCCTTCGTTCACCATGTCCGCGACGCTCATGCCGGTCTCCTCCCAACGCACCGCCATGCCGATCTTGATGAACGCCACGACGATACCCGTGTCCTGGCAGATCGGCCGATGACCCTGCGCGCACATGCGCGAGTTCGTGAGGATCTGCGCGATGGCGTCGCGGGCGGCAGGAGACTGCTCGTGCCGATACGCTTCGCCAAGAGCCTGGATGTAGTCGAGGGGATGGAAGTAGGAGATAAACTGGAGCGCGTTGGCTACGCTGTCGACGACATGCTCCTGTCTAACCAGGGTCATGGGGTTTCAATAACCTTTCGTCGGTCGGTCGCGCGCTTGCAGGTCGCAATCATCGAAGTGCGATTCTAGCACCACTGTATTCGCGGTGGTCCCGTCGTCGATCCGCCCCACGGCTGCTTGTCGTTATAATCGCCACACGATAAGCCGAGACCGCAGCCAGGCGTTCAGTTCCAGGAGGAGCTTCGCATGAGCACCATCGAGTCAGTCCTAAACGAAACCCGCGTGTTTCCCCCGCCCAGCGACTTCGTCAAGCAAGCGAACGTGTCGGGCATGACCGCCTACCAGGCGTTGTGCGATGAAGCCGCAGACAATCTCGAGAGCTTTTGGGCTCGCCTGGCGCGCGAGTACGTGCTCTGGCACAAGCCCTTCAAGCAGATCCTCGATGAGTCGCAACGCCCGTTCTTCAAATGGTTCGCCGACGGGGAGCTCAACGCATCGTATAACTGCCTCGACCGCCATCTCCGTACTCAGCCTGACAAAGTAGCCATCGTCTTCGAGGCCGACGACGCCTCGGTCACCAAAGTCACATACAAGCAGCTCTACCATCGGGTGTGCCAGTTCGCTAACGGTCTCAAATCGCTCGGCATCAAGCCCGGCGATCGGGTGATTATCTATATGCCGATGAGCGTGGAAGTGGTCGTAGCCATGCAGGCCTGCGCGCGGATCGGTGCAACCCACTCGGTGGTGTTCGGTGGTTTCTCGGCCAAGAGCCTGCAGGAGCGGATCGTGGATGCCGGAGCTGTCGCGGTCATCACCGCCGACGGTGGAATGCGGGGAGGCAAGGAGGTTCCGCTCAAGCCGGCGGTGGACGAGGCCTTCGCGATGGGTGGGTGCGACGCCGTCAAACACGTAGTGATCTACAAGCGGACCGGAAGCAGCATCCACATACACGCGCCGCGCGACGTGTGGTGGGACGAGCTGGTCCGAACTCAACCCGACGTGTGCGAGCCGGTGTGGGTGAATGCCGAGCATCCGTTGTTCATCCTGTATACCTCGG
The DNA here is from genome assembly GCA_963747025.1 of uncultured beta proteobacterium. Classification (GTDB taxonomy): domain Bacteria; phylum Pseudomonadota; class Gammaproteobacteria; order Burkholderiales; family SHXO01; genus SHXO01. The sequence continues at coordinate 293,478 of CAVVDJ010000006.1, read as the reverse complement.
GCTCAACTGGCAAACCCAAGGGCGTCCAGCATTCAACGGGCGGCTACTTATTGTGGACGATCCTCACCATGCAGTGGGTGTTCGACCACAAGCGCAACGATGTGTTCTGGTGCACGGCCGATGTCGGCTGGGTAACGGGGCACAGCTATGGCTGCTACGGCCCGCTGGCCGTGGGCGCAACCGAGATCATATTCGAGGGTGTCCCGACCTACCCGGACGCGGGTCGCTTCTGGAAGATGATCCAGAATCACAAGGTCAGCATCTTCTACACCGCGCCCACTGCGATCCGCTCCCTGATCAAGGCCGGAGCCGATCTGCCCAAGAAATACAACTTGTCCAGCCTGCGGCTGCTCGGCACAGTGGGTGAGCCGATCAACCCGGAGGCCTGGATGTGGTACCACAACACCGTTGGCGCCGGCCGCTGCCCGATCGTCGACACCTGGTGGCAGACGGAAACCGGTGGTCACATGATCAGTCCGCTGCCGGGAGGCACAACGCTGAAACCCGGCTCGTGCACGCTTCCGCTGCCCGGGATCATCGCGGACGTGGTGGACGAGACCGGCCAGTCGGTCGAGAAAGGCAAGGGTGGGATTCTGGTCATCAAGCGCCCGTGGCCGGCGATGATCCGCACCATCTGGGGCGATCCCGAGCGCTTCAAGAAAACCTACTACCCGGAGGACTTCAAGGGCCAGTACTACCTCGCTGGCGATGGTGCCAATCGGGATATGGACGGCTATTTCTGGATCATGGGGCGGATCGACGACGTTCTGAATGTCTCCGGTCACCGGCTCGGCACGATGGAGGTCGAGTCGGCGCTGGTGGCAAACTCCCTAGTTGCAGAAGCGGCCGTCGTGGGCAAACCGCACGACATCAAAGGCGAGGCCATCGTGGCGTTCGTCGTGCTCAAAGGATCCCGCCCGGAGGGCGCGGCAGCCCAGGAGATCGCCACCAAGCTGCGCGACTGGGTCGCACAGGAGATCGGGCCGATCGCAAAGCCCGATGACATCCGCTTCGGCGACAACCTGCCCAAGACCCGCTCAGGAAAAATCATGCGACGCCTGTTGCGCTCGATCGCCAAAGGCGACGACATCAATCAAGACGTGTCCACGCTCGAGAATCCGGCCATTCTGGAACAACTCAAGACGGCGGTGAGATAGCAGGCCGGTCGCGGACGCCGAATCGGAGACAGCCTATCCGGAGGTGTCGCTCGGAGGCTTGAGGCAAATCGGTTTTGACAGGTGGGAGCTTCTGATTTATGCTCGCGCGCCTTTGCGATTGGGCAGCGCGGAGAGATGACCGAGTGGTTGAAGGTGCACGCCTGGACAATCTGCGGTTCTAAGCAGATTGCCCCTGCGTGCGCCAGACCGGAGTAGGCGCAGCAAACGCGGAGAGATGACCGAGTGGTTGAAGGTGCACGCCTGGAAAGCGTGTGTACGGCCTAAAACCGTACCGAGGGTTCGAATCCCTCTCTCTCCGCCAACGTAACTCCACGTTCGTTCCGTCGTCTTGCGTCGAGTCAGGCTTCGAACCCAGCGGTTCGGTTGGTTCCGGCCGCTGCGCTTAACTTGCCCGAGGGCAAGTTAGCCTCCGCCGAAACGCGGCCACACGACGCCGCGTTTTCCCTCTCTCTCCACCAAAAAATCGAGCGCCCTCACAGATTAAGAGGGCGTTCTCATTTCTGGCATCGCGCGCTCGGATTCGAACCCAGTGGGTTCGACAACACGCGAAGCTTGTTGCGGCGTAGGCTAACCTGACCTGAGTCAGGTTAGCCGCCCGCTCCTTCAGCCCGCAAAAACATATTATCGGCCGGCGGCCGAAGCCAACGGCGAGAGCCGGACTAACGTCCTTAACTTCGCAAGCGAAGTCAGCCTCTGCCCCAAGCTGCAACCGCGCCTGCTGGCGCGATGCGCAGCGTGTTGTCCCTCTCTTCGGCCCTGCGTACTCGCGAATCCAACGTCCGCTTCGACGATTCCGCACCGTCTCGTTGCAGTTACGCTGGCGTCCATGCTTGCTCTGGGCTCACCAATGAAAAAGGACGTCCCACATTGGGACGTCCTCTCAAAGACTTGAGCTCAGCCGGCGGATCGATCTCGCCGGCGTCGCTAACGTCTTACTTCTTGTTCACCGCTTTCTTCAGCTTTGCGCCGGAAGAGAACTTGGCGACCTTGGAAGCCGGTATCTTGATCTCCGCTCCGGTTGCGGGGTTGCGGCCCTTGCGCGCGGCACGCCTGGACATCGAGAAGGTCCCGAAGCCGATAAGCGCCACGGATTCGCCTTTGCTGAGAACCCCGGTTACGGTGTCTAAGAAAGCATCGAGCGTAGTTTCGACCGCCACTTTCGTACCGCCTGTTTTTTTGGCGATCGCCTCAACCAGTTCTGCTTTGTTCATCTAGTCTCCTTTTCTTTCAGATGGATTCGCATACGGTCCAATTCCAACCTCCCGAAGAAACCTCCCCCCGGCGCCGGGCAGGTCATAGGCCCCGGCGCGGAGATCATGTCTGGCAGCTATCTCGTTGCTTCACGGTGTGCGCGCACCTCCGCGAAGATCTTGATGTCCGCGCATTGATGCGCGTTGTAGTGATGTGCAGGTGCGCGAGCGCGCATTGTAGCAAGACGTTGCGGAAAGTTGCGAACAAAAAAATAAGGACACGTTGCACGCATGCGCGTATTGCGCAAGTACGACGTGGGCAATCAAGAATTTTGTTCATCGCCAATGAGATGACTCCCTTCAGCGACACTGGGTATACTCGCAGCGGATCGCTGGCTCAGCGTGTCCGCCAAGAATAAGGAGGTTGTTGATGCGGAACGACTTGATCTGGCTTGCTCGGCGTGCTCGCAGCGTGGCATGCACAGTCTGCAGCGGCCTGCTGCTGCTGTTCGGCGGCAGCCTCCTCGCGGCTGAGATGCAGATCATCATGCTGAGCGAAGAAGCGCCTGCTGCGTCTCGACCTCGAGTGGAAGGACAGCAGCACGGTCCCGCCGGGCGTGAAGATGATCATGATTCTCGGCAGCCCCAAGCAGCCGGGGCCGTACATCTTCCGCGCCTGGTTTCCTGCCGGCTATGTACTACCCGCGCACAGACACGAAGACCGGCGCAGCGTTACGGTGTTGAAAGGTCACTATTGGTCGGGCGTGGGCGAGAAGTTCGATCGAGAGCGACTTGCCAAGTTTGCGCCCGGCAGCTTCTACGTCACGGAGGCAGGCGTCCTGCACTTCGCCTGGGCCGAGGACGAAGTGATCATTCAGGAGATGGGCATGGGACCGATCGGCAATCCAATCGAGTACGCAAATCCTGCGGATGATCCGCGCAGGCGGTAGGAGAGCGCGGCGTCCTCACCGGTGCGCTGCGAGGATCGTCCTGATCTGGTCCAACGCCGCGGGATCTTCGAGCGTGGTGAGGTCGCCCGGGTCCCGGCCTTCCGCCAGCGCCTGGATGCTCCGCCGGAGCAGCTTGCCGGAACGCGTCTTGGGCAGCATCTGCACGAAGTGAATGCGCGCGGGACGCCCGATGGCGCCGAGCTCCCGGTCCACGGTCGCCATCACCTCGCGCTCATGGGCGAGTGCCAGCTCGGTCGTGGCAACCTTGGCGGCGTCCTTGACGACGGCGAACGCGACCGGCACCTGGCCCTTCAGCGCATCGTTGACTCCGACCACGGCGACCTCGGCGATATTCGGATGCGCCTGCACCGCTTCCTCGATCTCGCGCGTCCCGAGACGATGGCCGGCGACGTTGATGACGTCGTCGGTGCGCCCCAATATAAAGTAGTAGCCGTCCTCGTCGCGCACCGCCCAGTCGAAAGTCGTGTAGACCTGCTCGTGCGGGAACATGGAAAAGTAGGTTTGCACGAAGCGCTCATCGTTCCCCCAGACGGTGCTCATGCACCCTGGCGGCAAGGGCGGCACGATGCACAGCACGCCCTTCTCGTTCGGGCCCGCGTCCTGTCCCGTGGCCTCGTGCTTGAGCGCGAGACGATAGCCATACGCGGCGAAGCTGGGTGAGCCGAGCTTACGTGGTGTCTCTTCCACACCGGGAGCGCTGGTCAAGATCGGCCAGCCGGATTCGGTCTGCCAGTAGTTGTCGATGACCTTGACCCCAAGTCCCTGCTCGATCCACTCGGACGTCGGCTGGTCCAACGGCTCGCCGGCGAGAAACAGGTACTTGAGGCTGGATGTGTCGTACTTCTTCAGATAGGCAGGGTCCTGCTTCTTCAGCACCCGCACAGCAGTCGGTGAAGAAAACATCGAAGTCACTCTAAAATCCTGCACGATCTTCCACCACACGCCTGCGTCCGGCCGCATCGGCACGCCCTCGTACAGGATGGAAGTCGATCCGTTGATGAGCGGCCCGTACACGATGTAGGAATGACCCACCACCCAGCCGATGTCCGAGGTGCAGAAGTAGACCTCACCCGGCCGCGAGCAGTAGATGTGCTGCATTGAAGCGGCGAGCGCCACGGCATAGCCGCCGGTGTCGCGCTGGATGCCTTTGGGACGGCCCGTGGTGCCGCTCGTGTACAGCACGTAGCTCGGCTCCGAGGACTCCAGCCAGGTGACCGGAACTCGAGCCGACACGTGCTCTGCGAGCAAAGTCTGCATAGTCGAGGTCGCGATCCGGCGTCATGGATAGCGGCGTAGCTAGATTGCGGTTCACCACGACCACGTGCTGCGGCGGTGAGCTGGACAGTCGGATCGACTCGTCAGCGAGGGGCTTGAGTGCGATCACCTTGCCCATGCGCATGCCGGCATCGCTGGTGATCATCACCTTGGGTTGAACGTCGTCGATGCGGGCCGCCAGGCTCGCGGCGGCGAATCCGCCGAACACGACCGAGTGGATGGCACCGATGCGCACCGTGGCCAGCATCGCGAACACGGCCTCCGGGATCATCGGCATATAGATCAGTACGCGATCGCCCTTCCCCACGCCCAGTGCCTGCAGCGCAGCGGCCAAGCGGTTCACTTCGGCGTGCAGCTGCCGGTACGTGTACGTCTTGCGCTGCTCGACTTCGGTCGAGATCCAGACCAGAGCGGGCTGGTCCGGGCGGGTGGCGAGGTGCCGATCGACCGCGTTGTGGCACAGGTTGGTCTGACCGCCGACGAACCAGCGCGCGAACGGAGGGCGGCTATAGTCCAGCACGCGCTCGAACGGCTTGTGCCAGTCGACCAGCCGGGCCTGCTCGGCCCAGAACGCATCGCGCTGATCGATCGAGCGGCGGTAGAAGTCCCGATAGGTCTCCGCCATCTTCTCCTCCGCACTGAGCGCTTGCGAGCGTCAGCCCGCGAGCTTGACCACGGTACGGCCGCGCGCCTGGGCTTTGAGGATCTTCTCGAACACCGCAGGCAACTGCTCCAGCGTTACCGTAGTGCACATGTCGTCAGATGGCGCGGCTTGAGATCGGAAGCCAGTCGCTGCCAGACTCTTCTGGCGCAACGCCATCGGCGTGTTCACCGAGTCTATCCCGAGCAGGCTCACGCCGCGCAGGATAAAGGGCATGACCGTGGTGTTGAACGTGTGGCTCGCCGCCAAGCCCGATGCTGCGAGCGTGCCGCCGATCTGCATGGTGCTGGCGAGCCATGACAGCACATCGCCGCCGAGGTTGTCCACTGCGCCGGCCCAGGTGGCCTTGTCCAACGGCTTGATCTTGGTCAGGTCGAGACTGCTCCGCAGCATCACTTCCTTCGCACCCAGCCGCTTCAGGTAATCGATCTCGCCTTCCTTGCCGGTCAGCGCCGTCACGTCGTACCCGGCGCCGGCGAGGATATCGATCGCGACGCTGCCGACGCCGCCTGTGGCACCGGTGACAATCACCGGTCCGTTGGCCGGCTTGAGGCCGTCGTGCTCCATGCGCTCCACCGCCAGTCCGGCGGTGTACCCGGCGGTGCCCAGCGCCATGGCCTCGAACAGCGTCAACCCCTGGGGCAGCGGCACCACCCAGGCCGCCGGCACCCGCACGTACTCGGCATAGCCGCCGTCATGGGCCACGCCTAGATCGTAGCTGGTGCAGATGACGGGATCGCCAGCCTTGAAGCGCGGATCGCTGGACGAGATCACGGTACCGGACGCATCGATCCCACCGACGCAGGGAAAGCGCCGGATGATCTTGCCGGCGCCGGTCGCCGCCAGGGCGTCCTTGAAGTTGACGCTGGAGAAGGCGGTCTTGATCACGACTTCGCCGGGATCCAGTTCCTCCAGCGTGAGGTCGACCAGCCGCGCCTGGACCTTGCCGTCCTCGTTGTAAATCCGGTACGCCTTGAATTTCGCCATCGCCTTGCCTATGGGTGGCTCCCGTTCGACTGGCGCGCCGCCTCAGTTACGCCAGATGCGGAAGACTGAGGTACCGCAGTGGTCTGCATCTCGATCAAGCGGCTGCGCGTGCGCTCGGTATCGGCTCGCTCTGGCACTTCGTCATACAGCCGCTCGACCGGTCGTCTCGGCGCTCAGGATCAGCTTGACCTGGCGGTCGTAGAACTCGTCCACCAGCCAGGTGAAGCGTCGCAGGCTCTCCACCTGATCGGAGCGAAACTGCGGCACGCCCGCCACCAGTACCGTATGGTAGCGCCGCGCGAGCTCGATGTAATCCGCGGTGCCGCGCGGTCCTTCGCACAGCTCGGCGAAGTCGAACCAGATCGTACCCGGCGCGACGCGGCGCGCCAGGATCTGGCGGCCTTCGATCTCGATGCGATCTTGGCTGTTCCCGCCTCCCCCGCCACGCCGAGGAAAGCTTCGTCCAGAGCGCGATCGGCGGCGGCGTCGAGGGGCTGATGATAGACGCCCGCGCGCGTCAGCGTCCGCAGCCGGTAGTCGCTGTCGCCGTCGAGCTGCTACAACCTCGAGGTTGGTCTTGATCAGTTCGATGGCGGGGAGAAACTGGGCCCGCTGCAGCCCGTGGGCGTACAGCTGATCGGGATGCTGGTTCGAGGTGGTCACGAGCACCACCTGCTGCTCGAACAGACCTTCCAGCAACCCGCGCATCAGCATGGCATCGCCGATATCGGTGACATGGAACTCGTCCAGGCAAAGCAGCTGCGTCTCGCGCCCTACGCGCGGCGATCAGCTTGAGCGGATCCGGCTGCGCCCTGCAGCTCACGCAGACGGTGGTGGATGCCCTGCATGAAGCGATGGAAGTGGACGCGTTGCTTCTTCTCGAGCGGTACGAGGCGAAAGAACTCGTCCATCAGGAAGCTTTTTCCGCGCCCCACCGGGCCCCAGAGGTAGATGCCGGACACGCGCTGCGGCGCGACCAGAGTCGCAGCCACGGGCGGCGATTTTTCTCCAGCGTATCCAGGTCCTGATGCAGGCGCTGAAACGAGGACACCGCCCGCTCCTGAGAAGGGTCCAGCGTGAAACCGTGGCGTTGCGCGATCTGTTGGAATTGACCGAGCAAGCCTGCGACAGATGGATCGAACGTCGGGCCGCTGCTGGCCGGGGCTGCGGCGGTGCTCATTCCCGGCGGCAGGAACTCAATAGTTCAACGTCCGCTTGTGCACCCCGAGCGCGGCCTCGTGCATCGCCTCGGACAGCGTCGGGTGGGCATGCACGATGCGCGCGATGTCCTCGCTGCTGGCGCCGAACTCCATGGCAACGACGGCCTCGGCGATCAGCTCCGAAGCATAGGGTCCGATGATGTGTACACCAAGAATGCGGTCGGTTTCGGCGTCGGCCAGCATCTTCACGAATCCCGCCGTCTCGCCCAAAGCGCGGGCGCGGCCGCTGACGCTGAACGGAAAGTGCCCGGCGCGGTACTGCACGCCTGCTTGCTTGAGCTGCTGCTCGGTCTTGCCGACCCAGGCGATCTCGGGCGACGTATAGATCACCCAGGGTATGGTGTCCAGATTCACGTGGCTGTCCTGCCCGGCGATCGTCTCGGCCACCGCCACGCCCTCCTCCGAGGACTTGTGAGCCAGCATCGGACCGCGCACCACGTCACCGATGGCGTACACGTGCGGAAGGTTGGTGCGATTGCGGTCGTCCACCTCGACAAAGCCGCGCGCGTCGAGCTTGAGGCCGACCGTCTCTGCGCCCATGCCGCTCGAGTTGGGCACGCGCCCGATCGCCACGATCAGCTTGTCATACTCGCGACCTGGGTGTTGCCATCCTTGTCGGTGTAGGTGACGGTAACGCCCTTTTTGGTGCTCTTGACCGAGGTGATCTTCACCCGGTATAGATCTTCAAATCGGGCGTCCGTTGAAAGCGCGGTAGGCCTCCTTGGCCACTTGCTCGTCCGCCGCCGGCAGGAAAGATGGCAGCGCTTCCAGAATATTCACGTCGGAACCCAGGCGCTTCCAGACGCTGCCCATCTCCAGGCCGATCACGCCGGCACCGATCACCCCGAGTCGCTTCGGCACTTCGGTGAACGCCAGCGCACCGACGTTGTCGACGATTCGATCGTTGTCCACCGGCGCGTCGGGCAGCTGGCGGGCGAGCGATCCGGTCGCGATGATGACATTCCTGGCCTCGATCATCCGTCTTGTCGCCATCCCGCACCTCGATCCGGTAGTTCTCACTGACCCCGCGAAGCGGCCGTGACCGTACAGCGAAGCGACCTTGTTCTTGCGAAACAGGGCGGCGATACCGGCAGTGAAGTTGTCGACGATCTTGTCCTTGCGCGCCAGCATGGTGGCGAGATCGAGGCTCACGCCCTCGACCTTGATGCCATGCTCGGGGAACTTGTGCAGCACCCGCTCGTAGTCCTCGGAGGACTCGAGCAGCGCTTTGGAAGGAATGCAGCCCACGTTGAGGCACGTGCCGCCCAGGCTCGGCTTTGCCCTTGGGGCCCTTGTAATCGTCGATGCAGACGGTCTTGAAGCCCAGCTGAGCAGCGCGAATGGCGGCGGTATAGCCGCCGGGGCCCGCGCCGATTACGGCAACGTCGTAGAGGTCTGCCATGTGAAGATCTGGTGAAGGTCAGGGTGCAGGGTGAAGCGTGAAAGGTGAGGAGTCCGAGCGACATGGGCCGTTCATCGCATTCACCCTTCACGGATTTAGAGATCCAGCAGCATCCGCGCCGGATCTTCCAGCGCATCCTTGATCGCCACCAGCGACAGCACCGCCTCGCGCCCGTCGATGATGCGATGGTCGTAGGACAGCGCCAGGTAGTTCATCGGCCGGATCACGATCTGGCCGTTCTCCACCACCGGCCGCTCCTTCGTCGCATGAATGCCGAGTATCGCGCTCTGCGGCGGATTGATGATGGGCGTGGACAACATGGAGCCGAACACCCCGCCGTTGGAGATCGAGAAGGTGCCGCCGGTCAGCTCCTCGATGCCGAGCTTGCCTTCCTGCGCGCGCTTGCCGTAATCGGCGATGGTCTTCTCGATGTCGGCCAACGACAGCTGGTCGGCGTCCCGGATGATCGGGACCACCAGGCCGCGCGGGCTCGCCACCGCGATGCCGATGTCGTAGTAGCCGTGGTAGACGATGTCGGTGCCGTCCACCGAGGCATTGACCACCGGGTACTTCTTCAGCGCGTGCACCGACGCCTTGACGAAGAACGACATGAAGCCCAGCCGCACGCCATGGTCCTTCTCGAACCTCTCCTGATACTTCTTGCGCAGCTCCATCACGGGCTGCATGTTGACTTCGTTGAACGTGGTGAGGATGGCAGCCGTGGACTGCGACTGCACCAGGCGTTCGGCGACGCGCTGGCGCAGCCGCGACATCGCGACGCGCTGCTCGGGCCGGTCCTTCAATACCTGGTTTACATCGACCGGCGGAGGGAGCGGCGCCGGCGCAGGAGCGACGCTCTTCGCGGCCGGCTCGGCGCTCGGCCGAGGTAGGACGGCGACCACGTCCTCCTTGGTGACACGGCCACCCCGTCCGGTGCCCGGCACTGCGCTGAGATCGACCTTGTTCTCGGCCGCCAGCTTGCGTGCCGCCGGCAGCGCGATAGGTTCCGACGCTGGCTTGGCCTGTGCCCGGCCTTCGGCTTTGGCTCTTTGTTCACAGGCGCCACGCGCAGCACCTTGCTCGCTGCCGGCGCTTTCGCGTCGGTGTCGATGGTCGCGATCACTTCGTTGCTCACCACCGTCCCGCCGTCGCCCTTGACGATCTTGGTCAGCAGGCCGGCCTGCGGCGCCGGCAGCTCGAGAACCACTTTGTCGGTCTCGATATCGATCAGGTTCTCGTCCCGCTGCACGTACTCGCCGGGTTTCTTGTGCCAGGCCAGCAGCGTCGCTTCCGAAACCGACTCGGACAGCTGTGGCACCTTTACCTCAACTAGCATGTGTTCTCCGATCGCTTCAGGCGCGGTACCGCCCGCGGTATCAGACGCCGTGGGTCAACGCGGCGTCCACGACCGCCTTCTGCTGTTCGTTGTGTAACGCCAGATAGCCGGCGGCGGGCGAAGCCGACGACGGACGCAGCGCATAGCTCAGTTTCTGCGTCGGCAGCAGATGCCGCAGCAGGTAATGCTGGATCCGATGCCAGGCGCCCTGGTTGCCCGGCTCTTCCTGGCACCAGACGATCTCGCGGGCCTTGGCGTAGCGCTCGATCTGCGCCTTGAACTCGTCGTGCGGAAAAGGATACAGCTGCTCCAGCCGTACGATCGCGATGTCGGTGATGCCGCGCTCGCGCCGCGCCGCCCGCAGGTCGTAGTAGACCTTACCGCTGCAAAACACCACCCGCTTGACCTCGTCCGCGTTGAGCTTGTCCGATTCACCGATGACAGGCTGGAAGCTCCCGGTCGCCAGGTCCTCCAGGCTCGACACCGATTCCTTGTGGCGCAGCATGCTCTTGGGGCTGAAGATGATGAGCGGCTTGCGGAAGGTGCGCATCATCTGCCGCCGCAGCATGTGGAACATCTGCGCCGGCGTGGAGGGCACGCAGATCTGCATGTTGTAGTCCGCGCACAATTGCAGAAAGCGTTCCAGGCGCGCAGACGAGTGCTCCGGACCCTGGCCCTCGTAGCCGTGCGGCAGCATCAGGACCAGCCCGCACATGCGCCCCCACTTCACCTCGCCCGAAGCGATGAACTGATCGATCACCACCTGCGCGCCGTTGACGAAGTCGCCGAACTGCGCCTCCCACAGCACCAGCTCGTTGGGCTCGGCCGTGGCGTAGCCGTACTCGAAACCGAGCACTGCCTCTTCGGACAGCACCGAGTCGATCATCACGAAATCGGGCTGATTCTCGGCGATGTGCTGCAGCGGTACCCAGGTGCCGGCGTCCCAGCGCGCGCGCGCCTGGTCGTGCAGCACCGCGTGGCGGTGGAAGAAGGTACCGCGACCGCTGTCCTGACCCGATATGCGCACGGCGTACCCGTCCTTGAGCAGCGCCGCGTAGGCCAGGTTCTCCGCCATGCCCCAGTCGAGCGGGAGCTTGCCCTGCCCCATCTGGCGGCGATCGGCGATGACCTTCTCCACGCGCGGATGCAGCTTGAACTCCGGCGGGACGGTGGTCAGCTTGTCCGCCAGCGCTTTCAGCTCGGCCATCGGCACCGCGGTGTCGACTTTCTCGTTCCACTTGGCGTCCTTGAACTTGTCCCAGTTCACGGCGTAAGGCGGCCGGTAGTTGGAGAGGATGGTCTTGTTCGTGTGGTAGCCGCCGTCGAGCGCCGCGCGGTACGCCTTGATCATCTGGTCCGGGTCTTCCGGCTGGATCACGCCCTGCTCCACGAGCTTGTCGGCGTACAGCTTGCGCGTGCCCGGATGCTGCGCGACGAGCTTGTACATCAGCGGCTGCGTCACCATCGGCTCGTCCTGCTCGTTGTGGCCGTGGCGCCGGAAGCACACCAGATCGATCACCACGTCCTTCTGGAACTCGGCTCGGAAATCGAGCGCGATCTCGGTCGCCAGCACCACGGCCTCCGGATCGTCGCCATTGACGTGGAACACCGGTGCCTCGACCATCTTGACCACGTCGGTGCAGTACAACGTCGAGCGTGTGTCGCGCGTGTCCGAAGTGGTGAAGCCGATCTGATTGTTGACGATGACGTGCACCGTGCCGCCGGTCCGGTAGCCGCGCGTCTGCGACAGGTTGAGCGTCTCCATCACCACGCCCTGCCCGGCGAACGCGGCGTCGCCGTGGATCACCACCGGCAAGACCTGCTTGCCGTCGCGATCGCGACGCCGATGCTGGCGCGCGCGCACCGAGCCTTCGACCACCGGGTTGACGATCTCCAGGTGCGACGGATTGAACGCCAGCGTCAGGTGCATGGGTCCGCCCGGGGTGACGATGTCGGACGAGAAGCCCAGGTGATATTTGACGTCGCCGGCCGGAAAGCTGTCGGCGTGCTTGCCCTCGAACTCGGAGAACAGATCCTTGGGCATCTTGCCCATGGTGTTCACCAGCACGTTCAGCCGGCCGCGATGGGCCATGCCGATTACCGTCTCCTGGATGCCCTTCTCGCCGGCACGCTGCAGCAGGTTATCGAGCAGCGGAATCAGGCTCTCGCCCCCTTCCAGCGAGAAGCGCTTCTGTCCGACGTAGCGCGTATGCAGGTACTTCTCCATCGTCTCGGCAGCGGTCACGCGCTCCAGGATGTGGCGCTTGTAATCCGGCGAGTAGCCTGGAGTCGAGCGGATGCCCTCGAACCGCGACTGGATCCAGCGCTTCTGCGCCACATCGCTGATGTACATGTACTCCACGCCGATGGAGCCGCAGTAGGTCTCGCGCACCGCGCGCAGGATCTCGCGCAGAGGCAACTGCTCGGGACCGACCAGCGAACCGGTGTTGAACACCGAGTCCATGTCGGCCTCGGTCAACCCATAGTAAGCCGGCTCGAGCTCGGGGACGTCGGGCTTCGGGAAGCGCTTGAGCGGATCGACGTTGGCGTGCCTGAGCCCGAGGAAGCGATAGGCGTTGATCAGCTGCAGCACAGACACCTGCTTGCGCTCGACCGAAGCAACCGCAGCCGTGGGTGCGTGCCCGTTGGCGCCGGGCCGCCGGTAGGCCAATCGTACGAAGGCCTCGCGTACCGGCTGGTGCGCGACGTCGCGCGCGCCCGGCTGCTGGATCTGGTCGAACCAGCGCCGCCATTCCGGCGCCACCGAGTCGGGCTCCTCCAGCCAGGCCTCGTACAACTCCTCGATGAACGGCGCGTTGCTGCCGAACAGATAGGACGTGCCCAGGAATTCCTTCATCTGTGCGGCCATGGTGTTGTCTCCCGACGCTCCGAGGAACTGTAGATGGGGGTGGCGAGGTACTGCTTCAATCGTGGTGCACGGAGACCCAAGTCCGGTCTGCTACTCTTTCGTGTAGCGGTGGCGTATCCGCCCGGCGCGCGTCGTAGCGTTCCGGGAGGTTCAGTCCCGCATCGCAATCGGCACGACGTCGCGCTTCTCGGCGCCGACGAACAGCTGCCGCGGGCGGCCGATCTTCTGCTCGGGATCGGCGATCATCTCGTTCCACTGCGCCACCCAGCCTACGGTGCGCGCCAGGGCGAAGACGGCCGTGAACATGCTGGTCGGAATGCCGATCGCGCGCTGCACGATGCCGGAGTAGAAATCGACGTTCGGGTACAGCTTCTTCTCGACGAAGTACTCGTCCTCGAGCGCGATGCGCTCCAGCTCCATGGCCAGCTTGAACAGCCGGTCGTCGTGCAGGCCCAGCTCGCCCAGCACCTCGTGACAGGTCTCGCGCATGAGCTTCGCCCGCGGATCGTAGTGCTTGTAGACCCGATGGCCGAACCCCATGAGCCGGAAGGAGTCGTTCTTGTCCTTTGCGCGCTTGATGTACTCGCCGATGCGCGACACGTCGCCGATCTGCTCGAGCATGTTGAGCACCGCCTCGTTGGCACCGCCATGCGCCGGGCCCCACAGGCAGGCGATGCCGGCGGCGATGCAGGCAAACGGATTGGCGCCGGAGGACCCGGCCAGGCGCACCGTCGAGGTGGAGGCGTTCTGCTCGTGATCGGCGTGCAGGATCAGGATCCGGTCCAGCGCACGCGTGAGCACCGGGTTCGGCTTGTAGTCCTCGCACGGGGTCCCGAACATCATGTGGAGGAAGTTCTCCACGTAGCCCAGGTTGTTGCGCGGGTACATGAACGGCTGGCCCATGTTGTACTTGAAGCACATGGCCGCGATGGTCGGAACTTTGGCCAGCAGCCGAACGGCCGAGATCTCACGGTGCTCCGGGTTGTTGATGTCGAGCGAGTCGTGGTAGAAGGCGGAGAGCGCGCCGACCACGCCGACCATCACCGCCATCGGATGCGCGTCGCGGCGGAACCCGGAGAAAAACCGCACCAGCTGCTCGTGCACCATGGTGTGCCGGGTGATGTTGGCGTCCCATTCGCGCTGCTGCGCCAAGGTCGGCAGCTCGCCCTTGAGCAGCAGGTAGCACACCTCCAGAAAGTCGCACTTCTCCGCCAGCTGCTCGATCGGGTAGCCGCGGTATAGCAGCACGCCCTGGTCGCCGTCGATGTAGGTGATGGCGGACCTGCAGCTGGCGGTCGACATGTAGCCGGGGTCGTAGGTGAACTTCCCGGTCTTGGCGTAGAGGTTGCGGATGTCGACGACATCCGGCCCGATCGTGCCGGAAAGCACCGGAAGATCGACCGGCGGCGTGCCATCGTCGAACGTGAGGGTGGCCGTGCGCTGCTGTGTCATCGGAGTCTCCGGGCGGTTCATGGTGGACTCGTCCTTCCGGTTCAAATTGCGCAAGAGTACAAGAGTTTAGACAACTCTAACACGAGTTTTGTGCAACCGCACATCAACTCTCTCGCAGCAGCCTGACGATGGTTGCCGCAGGCGCCGGGCTCGGGCTCGAGCTGGCCCGAGACCAAGTCCCAGAGATCGCTATCGGAATGCTCCAGCAAGTGCCTTGAAGGCTGCGCGCTGGTCCGGCGGCAGCTCCGGCGAGGTGGCGCTCGAGAAACCGCGACAGCACCAGATCCAGTTCCAGCATCCCGCGCCGGCAGTGCCAGCGGACCCGATCCAGTTCGCTCATCGGCATCTGGCAGCGGCGCTAGTGCAGCGCGCTCAGACCGCGCGACGTACCAGCAGTTCCTTGATGCGTCCGATGGCGGCGGTGGGGTTGAGGCCTTTGGGACAGACGTCCACGCAGTTCATGATCGAGTGACAACGGAACAGCCGGTAGGGATCTTCCAGATTGTCGAGCCGTTCGTTGGTGGCCTGGTCGCGGCTGTCCGCGAGGAACCGGTAAGCCTGGAGCAGGCCGGCCGGACCAACGAACTTGTCCGGGTTCCACCAGAAGGAAGGACAGGCGGTGGAGCAACACGCGCACAGGATGCACTCGTACAGACCGTCCAGCGCGGCGCGCTCCTCGGGCGATCTGCAGCCGCTCCTTCTCCGGTGGCGGGTCATCGTTGACGAGGTACGGCTTGATCGAGTGGTACTGCTTGAAGAACTGCGACATGTCCACGATCAGGTCGCGGATCACCGGCAACCCCGGCAGCGGCCTGCAGCTCGACCGGCTGCTTGAGCTCGGCTGAGCCGCGTGATGCAGGCCAGGCCGTTCTTGCCGTTGATGTTCATCGCATCCGAGCCGCAAACCCCCTCGCGGCACGAGCGCCGCAGCGACAAGCTGTCGTCCTGCGCCTTGATGCGGATCAGCATGTCCAGCAGCATCCGGTCGGAGGGCTCCAGCTGGAGGTCGTAGTCCTGCATGTAGGGCTTGGCGTCCTTGTCCGGGTCGTAACGGTAAATGCGGAATTGCATCGGTGTCACCTCGCTGTTTCGTGGCTCGTGTCTCGTGGTTCGCGATGTCAGGCAGTTCGGGGTTTACGAGTCACGAGTACACACGAGTCACGGCCCTTCAATACGTTCGGACCTTCGGCTCGAACGCCTGCGTCCGTCAACGGCTTCAAGTGCACCGGCTTGTACTCCAATCGGTTGCCGTCCTTGAACCAGAGCGTGTGCTTGAGCCAGTTCACGTCGTCGCGCTGATGAAAGTCGGCGCGGTCGTGCGCGCCGCGGCTTTCCTTGCGCGCCTCGGCCGAGATCAGGCTGGCGCTGCGGCCACTTCGATCAGATTGTCCAGCTCCAGCGCCTCGACGCGCGCGGTGTTGAACACTTTGCTCTTGTCCTTGATCTCGGTGCGGGCGACGCGCTCGGCGATCTGCTTGATCTTGGCGACGCCCTCGACCAGCAGATCCGGGAAGCGAAACACGCCGCAGTGCGCCTGCATCGTCCGGCGCATGTCGTTCGCGACGTCGTACACGCTCTCGCCGTTGGTCTGACTGTCCAGCCGCGCGAGCCTCGCCAGCGGACGCTCCGCCGCGTCCGCCGGCAATTCCGGATGCAGTGGATTCTCGCGCAGGAACTGGATCATCCGGTCTCCGCTCGCCTTGCCGAAGACGAGCAGGTCGGTAAGCGAGTTGGTGCCGAGCCGATTGGCGCCGTGCACCGAAGCGCAGGCGCACTCGCCGGCCGCGTAGAACCCGGGCACGACCGCCTCCGGGTCGCCGCCTCGCGGCGCTACCACTTCGCCGTGATAGTTGGTGGGGATACCACCCATCTGATAGTGCACCGTCGGCACCACCGGGATCGGATCCTTGACCGGATCGACGTTGGCGAACTTCTTGGCGATCTCGCGGATGCCGGGCAGCTTGCTCTCGATCAGCTCTTCGCCCAGGTGGTCCAGTTTCAGCAGCACGTAGTCAGCGTCCGGCCCCGCGCCGCGTCCCTCCTTGATCTCGGTGGCCATCGCACGCGAGACGACATCGCGGCTGGCCAAATCCTTCGCCGTGGGAGCATACCGCTCCATGAACCGCTCGCCGTCCTTGTTGAGCAGGTATCCGCCCTCTCCGCGTACGCCCTCGGTTATCAGCATCGCCGGCGCCGGCCACGCCAGTCGGGTGGAACTGCCAGAACTCCATGTCTTCGAGCGGGATGCCGGCGCGCGCTGCCATCCCGAGTCCGTCACCGGTGTTGATGAAGGCATTGGTGCTCGCGGCATAAACGCGCCCCGCGCCTCCAGTCGCGAACAGCGTGGCCCGCGCCTGCAGGATGTAGACCTCACCGGTCTCGATCTCCAGCGCAACCACTCCCAGCACCTGACCGGTGGCGTCGCGGATCGAGATCCAGCGCCATCCACTCCACGAAGAAGTGTGTATTGGCCCGCACGTTGCGCTGATACAGCGTGTGCAGCATGGCGTGACCGGTGCGGTCGGCCGCGCAACAGCTGCGCTGCACCGGGGGACCCGCACCGAAGTTCTGCATGTGTCCGCCGAATGGCCGCTGGTACACGGTCCCGTTGGGATTGCGGTCGAACGGCATGCCGTAGTGCTCCAGCTCGTACACCGCTTCGGGTGCCATCCGGCACATGAACTCGATGGCGTCCTGATCGCCGAGATAGTCCGACCCCTTGATCGTGTCGTACATGTGCCACAACCAGCTGTCCTCGCCCATGTTGCCGAGCGCCGCGCCGATGCCGCCCTGAGCCGCCACCGTGTGAGAGCGCGTTGGAAACACCTTGGATAGAACCGCGACCTTGAAGCCGGCCTCCGAGAGCTGCAGCGCGGCGCGCATGCCGGCCCCGCCCGCGCCGACGATCACCGCATCGAACTGCCGCTTCGGGATACTCATCGAACGCTCCACAGAATCTGGATGGCCCAACCGGCCCAGGCGACCAGCAGCAGCGCCACCACGACCTCCAGCGTCAGTCGAATGGAAACTGGCTTGACGTAGTCCATCAGGATGTCGCGCATGCCGACCCAGGCATGCAGGAACAGGCTCACGAGGAACAGGAACGTGGCGAGCTTCATGGCCTGGCCGCTGAACAGCGCGGTCCAGGTCCCGTAGTTTGTGGGCCGGGCAGCCGCCAGGATCAGCACGAACAACAGCGTGTAGACCGCCATGACCGCGGCGGTCACGCGCTGCACGAGCCAGTCGCGCAGCCCGTAGTGGGCTCCGACCACGATGCGTTTTACCATAGCCACACTCCCAGGATCGCGGTCAGAACGATTGCCGTCACCAGCACCAACCAGCTGGTCGTACGCGCTGTCGGCAAATCTGTGCCGTAGTGCAGGTCGAGCGCGAGAAAGCGCAGCCCGGCGAGCAGATGGTGCAGGAACGCCCACAACAAGCCGATCAGGATCAGCTTGACCAGCGGATTGGCAAACGCGGCGCGGTAGCGTACGTAGCTGTCGGGCGAGGTCAGGCTGGACTGAAACAGCCAGAGCAGGAAGGGCAGAAACAGGAACAACCCGAACCCGCTGATCCGGTGCAGGATCGACACCAGCCCGGGGACCGGAAGCCTGATGGTGAACAGGTCGAGGTATTTCGGGCGGCCTTTGCTCATCGTTGCTCGCTCCAAAAGTTTCCGCGGCTCTGCCCGAGCCGGCTCAGCCCATGGTCCGATTGCGATAGTGATGCGAGCGCGTGTCGTTCCAGCTGCGCCGCAGCTCGGCCGGATCCTCCGCGTAGGTGTAGGCTACGCGCTCGATCTGGAGCACGGGCGCACCCGCCGGAAGCCCGAGCGCGGCCGCGGCCTCTCGCGGCGCGGTCACCGCCTTCAGCTGCTCGTCCGCGTGCACGACGCGAACGCCGAACCGGGTCTCGTACAGGCTATACAGCATGCATTCGTGCTCCTCGATCACGGCCGCCGAGAGCCCCTTGTAGCGTGCTGCAGGCAGGCGGACTTCCTCGTAGCAGATCTTGGTGCCGGCCAGCAGGAGCACGCGCCGGATCAGGAACACGCTGGCACCGGCGGGCAGCCGCAGCAGGCGGGAGGCAGCGGCATCGGCGCGCAGCCGGCGAAAATCGAGGAGCTCGCCGGTAAGGTCTTTCAGCTCGCCGCGATCCGGGGTCATGCGCAGGAACGGAAAGTTGTCCCGCTCATCCGCGTGCGACGCGACGAAGGTCCCTTTGCCCTGATAGCGAATCAGCAGGTTTTCGCCGGCCAGCTCGCTCACCGCTTTGCGCACCGTCCCCTGGCTGACGCTGTAGCGGCTGGCCAGCTCGATCTCGCTGGGGATCGCGTCGCCAGGGCCCCATTCCCCGGACACCAGGCTCTGGGTGATGAGCGACTTGATCTGGCGGTAGAGCGGCTGGAAGGCCGGCGACTCACCCGTCGACTTCAGTGCTGTGGTCTTCATATTCACGGCGATTTTTTAGCATAAATCTCCGGATCGCGTCCATATGTCGTATATCTTATAAAAGATATAGGACTGGTTTGACATCGAGCTTGACGCTTGGATATGATTCAATCGCTTGCTTGGGGGCTTTCGCCGCACCCGGGCGAGCCCGCCCTCCGATCCGCGCCGCCAGATGCGCTTAACGCTATCGCCCGACTTCAGGAGCCCTCCCCAATGAAAGCCCCCGTGCGCGTCGCGGTCACCGGTGCCGCCGGACAGATCGGGTACAGCCTGCTGTTCCGGATCGCCAACGGAGACATGCTCGGCCCCGAGCAGCCCGTCATTCTGCAGCTGCTGGAGATCCCCAACGAGAAGGCGCAAAAGGCGCTGCGGGGCGTGATGATGGAGATCGACGACTGCGCCTTCCCGCTGCTGGCCGGCATGATCGCCACCGACGATCCGAAGAGCGCCTTTCGGGATTGCGACGTCGCGCTGCTGGTGGGAGCAAAGCCGCGCGGTCCGGGCATGGAGCGCAAGGACCTGTTGGCCGAGAACGCCAAGATCTTCATCGAGCAAGGCCGCGCGCTGAACGAAACCGCCAAGCCCCACGTACGAGTCCTGGTGGTGGGGAACCCGGCCAATACGAATGCCTGGATCGCGATGAAGAATGCACCGCGCCTGCGGCGCCGAGAACTTCACCGCCATGATGAGACTGGATCACAACCGCGCCGTATCGCAGATCGCCGCGAAGATTGGTCGGCCGGTCGAGGCGATTCGCAAGGTCACCATCTGGGGCAACCACTCCGCCACTCAGTATCCCGACCTGTTCCAGGCCGAGGCCGGAGCCGACAAAGTGTGGGCGCTGATCAACGACCAGGCCTGGCTGGAGAACACATTCATTCCGACGGTGCAGAAACGCGGCGCGGCGATCATCGAAGCGCGCGGCGCGTCCTCGGCAGCGAGCGCAGCCAACGCCGCCATCGACCACGTTCGCGACTGGGTACTGGGGACTCCCGCCGGCGACTGGGTCTCGATGGGCATACCGTCGGACGGAAGCTATGGCATTCCGGAGGGAGTCATCTACGGCTTTCCGGTCACCTGCCGCAACGGGCAGTACGAACGCGTCAAAGGCATCGAGGTCAGCCCTTTCAGCCGTGCCAGGATGGACGCGACCCATAAGGAGCTGCTGGAGGAGCGCGACGCCGTGAAGGGCCTGATCGGTTGAGCGCTGATCAACGTCGAGCGTAGGCAAGCCATGAGCGTCGAATCAGCGGGAGCGAAGTTCAGGTCGGCGGTCACAGACGAGAAGCCGCTGCAGGTGGTCGGCACGATCAACGCCTACCACGCGCGCCTGGCCGAGCGCTCCGGCTACCGCGCAATCTATCTCTCCGGTGGCGGCGTCGCCGCCGGCTCGCTCGGAGTGCCAGACCTCGGCATCAGCACGCTGGACGACGTTTTGACCGACGTGCGGCGGATCACCGACGCCACCAGCCTGCCGCTGCTGGTGGACGCGGATACCGGCTTCGGCAGCGCGTTCAACATCGCGCGCACCGTGAAGTCGCTGATCAAGTTCGGCGCCGGCGCCATGCACATCGAGGACCAGGTGCAGGCGAAGCGCTGCGGCCACCGCCCCGGCAAGGAGATCGTGCCGCGCGAGGAGATGGTCGACCGGATCAAAGCCGCCGTGGACGCGCGTACCGATCCGGCCTTCGTCATCATGGCCCGCACCGACGCGCTCGCGGTCGAGGGATTGCAAGCAGCCATCGACCGCGCCGGCGCTTGCGTCGAAGCCGGCGCGGACATGATATTTCCGGAAGCGATGACCGAGCTCGACATGTACCGCAAGTTCGCCGATGCGGTGAAGGTTCCGGTGCTGGCCAACATCACGGAGTTCGGGAGCACACCGCTGTTCACCGTGGAGCAATTGCGCTCCGCCAACGTCAGCCTGGTGCTGTATCCGCTGTCAGCGTTCCGCGCGATGAACCAGGCCGCGCTGAACGTTTACCGCGCGATCCGGCGCGACGGCACCCAGCAAGGCGTCCTCGACACGATGCAGACGCGCGCCGAGCTGTACGACTTCCTCGACTACCACACCTTTGAGGCCAAGCTCGATCAACTGTTCGCCAAGGAAAAACATCGATGAGCACAGAAGCCACGACCGCCACGACCCCGAAGCCGAAAAAATCGGTCGCCCTGTCCGGGGTACCCGCCGGCAACACCGCCCTGTGCACGGTTGGCCGGCAGGGCAACGATCTGCACTATCGCGGCTACGACATCCTCGACTTTGCCGAGCAGGCCGAGTTCGAGGAGGTCGCCTACCTGCTGGTCCACGGCAAGCTGCCGACCGTAGCCGAGCTCGCCGCTTACAAGCAGAAGCTGAGAGCGCTCCGCGGGCTTCCGGCTGCAGTGCAAGACATCCTGGAATGCATACCCGCCAATACCCATCCGATGGACGTCCTGCGCACCGGCTGCTCCGCGCTCGGTTCGGTGCTGCCGGAGAATCCGGACCACAAAGTGGCCGAAGCGCGCGACATCGCCGACCGGTTGATGGCCTGCTTCGGCTCGATGCTTCTGTACTGGTACCACTACTCGCACTCGGGCCGGCGCATCGACGTGGAAACCGATGACGATTCCATCGGCGGCCACTTTCTGCATCTACTGCACGGCAGCAAGCCTCCGGAGCCGTGGGTGCGCGCCATGCACACCTCCCTCATCCTGTACGCCGAGCACGAGTTCAACGCTTCGACTTTCACCGCACGGGTGATCGCGGGCACCGGGTCGGATATGTATTCCGCCATCACCGGCGCGATCGGCGCGCTCAAGGGCCCCAAACACGGCGGCGCCAACGAGTTCGCTTTCGATGTGATCGGCCGCTACGACACTCCGGATGAGGCCGAAGCGGACATCGTGCGGCGCGTCGCGGACAAACAGATCATCATCGGCTTCGGGCACCCGGTCTACACCATCGCCGACCCGCGCAACCAGGTCATCAAGGAAGTCGCACGCCGCCTGAGCCAGGACGCCGGAGACATGAAGCTGTTCGGCATCTCGGAGCGTGTCGAGAAGGTCATGTGGCGGGAGAAGAAGATGTTTCCCAATCTCGACTGGTACAGCGCGACGAGCTATCACATGATGGGCATTCCGACCCCCATGTTCACCCCCATCTTCGTGATCAGCCGCACCGCCGGCTGGTCGGCCCACGTCATCGAACAGCGCCTCGACGGCAAGATCATCCGTCCGAGCGCCAACTACATCGGGCCGGAAAACCGGAAGTGGACACCGATCGAGAAAAGAAAATGAATGGGCGAGGCGTTTTGCCCCGCACACGACTGAACTGATCCGCACCCCATGTCCGCCCCCATCTCGAACGTCCGTCCCGACCCCGACAAAGTACTCGTCGACATCGCCGACTACGTCCTCAACTACGAGATCGCCAGCCCGGAGGCCTTCAACACCGCGCGTCTGTGCCTGATGGATACGCTGGGTGCGGGCTCGAGGCGCTGTCCTACCCGGCCTGTACCAAGCTGCTGGGTCCCATCGTGCAAGGAACGGTGGTGCCCAATGGCGCCAAGGTGCCGGGTACGCAGTTTCAGCTCGACCCGGTGCAGGCGGCCTTCAACATCGGGACCATGATCCGCTGGCTCGACTTCAACGACACCTGGCTTGCGGCCGAGTGGGGTCATCCGTCCGACAATCTGGGCGGGATTCTCGCCGCCGCTGACTGGTTGGCGCGCTCTGCGGTCGCCAACGGCAAGAAGCCGCTCTCGATGCGCGACGTGCTGACGGCGATGATCAAGGCGCACGAGATCCAGGGCGTGATCGCGCTGGAGAACAGCTTCAACCGCGTCGGGCTGGATCACGTCGTTCTGGTCAAAGTCGCCAGCACCGCCGTGGTGAGCAAGCTGCTGGGCGCGACGCGCGAAGAGTTGATCAACGCCGTGTCCCAGGCCTGGGTGGACGGACAGGCGCTGCGCACCTATCGACACGCCCCCAACACCGGCTCGCGCAAGAGCTGGGCGGCAGGCGATGCGACCAGCCGCGCCGTTCGGCTGGCGCTGATCACCATGAAGGGAGAGATGGGTTACCCGTCGGTGCTGACGGCCAAGACCTGGGGCTTCTACGACGTGCTGTTCAAAGGCAACGCCTTCAAGTTCCAACGTCCGTACGGCAGCTATGTGATGGAGCACGTGCTGTTCAAGATCTCCTTCCCGGCCGAGTTCCACGCGCAGACCGCGGTGGAATGCGCCATGAAGCTGCACCCGCTCGTGAAGGATCGCCTCGATCAGATCCAGAAGATCGTCATCCGCACGCACGAGTCGGCTATCCGCATCATCGACAAGAAGGGTCCGTTGAACAACCCCGCCGATCGCGACCACTGCATCCAGTACATGGTCGCGGTGCCGCTCATCCATGGCCGCCTGACCGCCGCGGACTACGAAGACGACGTGGCCAGCGATCCGCGCGTCGACGCGCTGCGCGACAAGATGGAATGCGTCGAGGACAAGCAGTTCAGCAAAGACTATCTGGATCCGGAAAAACGCTCCATCGCCAACGGCATCACGGTGTACTTCAAGGACGGAACCAAGACCGACGAAGTCGTCGTCGAATATCCGATCGGGCACCGCCGCCGTCGGGCGGAGGGCATTCCCGTGCTGGAGGCGAAGTTCAAGACCAACCTGGCGCGGCGCTTCCCTCAGAAGCAGGCGCGCGCGATCCTGGACCTATGCCAGGATCAGAAGCGGCTGGAAGCGCTGCCGGTGAACGAATTCGTCGATCTCTTCGTCATCTGACGCAAAGACTTCACCTGCGCTCTTGCCGTTGCGTCGACGCCTAACTCGCATGGAGGCCAGCGATGACCAAGCAGCTTCGGATCGATCGCAGTTGTGGTGGCGATGATGGCGATGATGGGAGACGGGCTGGCGCTGGATCTGCCTAAGCGCAAGTCGGGTCTGTGGGACATCAAGATTTCGCGCGCCAGTGGCAACCGGCCAGCTCAGACGATCCAGATGTGCATCGATCAGAAGACAGACAATATGGCGCAGCAGATGGGTGAGAGCGTCGCGCGGCAGGCCTGTTCGAAGCAGCAGATCCGCCGCGAGGGCAACAAGATCGTGGGCGATTCGGTGTGCACGATCGGCGAGACCACCGCCACCAGCCACACCGTGTTCAGCGGAGAGTTCGACCGGGCCTACCATGGCGAGATCCGCACCAAATACTCGCCTCCCCTGATGGGCAAGAGCGAGAATCTGACGCTCATCGACGCGAAATGGACCGGGCCATGCCAGTCGGACCAGAAGCCCGGCGACATGATCATGCCCAACGGCATGAAGATCAACATCCACGAGATGCAACAACAGCAGCAGTAGTTCTCTCTCACTAGGACCCGCACCATGACTCAGTCTGCGTTCGACAGCCTTCAGCACTTCGTGCCCGCCGCGGGCAAGAGCGGCAAGTTGTATTCTCTGCCCGCACTGGAGAAGGCGGGCGTGGGAAAGATCTCGCGCCTGCCGGTATCGATTCGGATCGTGCTCGAATCGGTGCTGCGCAACTGCGATGGCAAGAAGGTCACCGAGGAGCACGTACGGCAGCTCGCGCGCTGGAAGCCTAACGCCCCGCGTACCGACGAGATTCCCTTCGTGGTCGCCCGCATCGTTTTGCAGGACTTCACCGGGGTCCCGCTGCTGTGCGATCTCGCGGCGATGCGCGGGGTCGCGCACAAGATGGGAAAGAACCCGAAGGTCATAGAACCTCTCGTGCCGGTCGACCTGGTGGTCGATCACTCGGTTCAGATCGACAGCTATGGCACCAGCAACGCCCTGGACCTCAACATGAAGCTCGAGTTCAAGCGCAACCAGGAGCGCTATCAATTCATGAAATGGGGGATGCAGGCCTTCGATACCTTCAAGGTTGTACCGCCGGGCATCGGTATCGTCCACCAGGTCAACCTCGAGTACCTCGCGCGCGGCGTGCACAACAGGGACGGTGTCTACTATCCCGATACGCTGGTCGGAACCGACTCGCACACGACGATGATCAACGGCATCGGCGTGGTGGGCTGGGGCGTCGGTGGCATCGAGGCCGAGGCCGGCATGCTCGGCCAGCCCGTCTACTTCCTCACCCCGGATGTGGTGGGCGTGAACCTCAAGGGGCGCCTGCGCGAGGGCTGCACAGCTACCGACCTGGTGCTCACCGTCACCGAGTTGCTGCGCAAGGAGAAGGTAGTCGGCAAGTTCGTCGAGTTCTTCGGCGATGGCACGGCCAGCCTGACCGTCCCGGATCGCGCCACCATCGCCAACATGGCGCCGGAATACGGTGCGACCATGGGTTTCTTTCCGGTCGACGCCGCCACCATCGAGTACTTCAAGGGTACCGGACGCACCGCGGACGAGATCAGCGCGCTCGAGACCTACTTCAAGGCGCAGGGGCTGTTCGGCATACCGAAGGCGGGCGAGATCGACTACACCAGAGTCGTCGAGCTGGATCTGTCCAGCATCACGCCCTCGGTTGCCGGCCCCAAGCGCCCTCAAGACCGTATCGAGATCGGCAAGGTCAAGGTCACCTTCGCCGAGCTCTTCTCCAAGCCCGCATCGGAAAACGGCTTCGCGAAGAAGCCCGAGGATCTCGGGAAGCGCTTCAAGACCAGAGACGGCATCGACATCGGCTCGGGCGACGTGCTCATCGCCGCGATCACCTCGTGCACCAACACCTCCAACCCGAGCGTGCTGATCGCAGCGGGACTGTTAGCCAAGAAGGCGGTCGACAAGGGGCTGACGGTCAGCAAGCACATCAAGACGTCGCTCGCGCCAGGATCACGCGTAGTGACCGAGTATCTCAAAGCGGCTGGCTTGCTCCCCTATCTGGAGCAGCTCGGGTTCTATTTGTCGGCTTACGGCTGCACCACGTGTATCGGCAATGCCGGCCCTCTGGCAGAGCCGATCGAGGAGGCCGTCGTCTCCAACGACCTCGTGTGCTGTGCCGTGCTGTCCGGCAATCGCAACTTCGAGGCGCGCATCCATCCGAACATCCGCGCCAATTTCCTCGCCTCGCCGCCCGCTGGTCGTCGCCTACGCGATCGCCGGAACGGTCCGCAAGGATCTGATGACGGAACCGCTGGGCAAAGGCAAGGACGGCAAGCCCGTGTTCATCGGCGACGTGTGGCCCACCAGCGCCGAGATCCAAGCGTTGATGAAATACGCGACCAACTCGCAGGTCTTCCGGAGGCTCTACGGTGATTTCGTGAGCGGAAACCCGATGTGGAACGCCGTAACGTCGGCCTCCGGCCAAGTCTACAACTGGCCCAAGTCCACCTACATCGCCGAGCCGCCGTTCTTCGCGGAGTTCGGAATGCGGCTGGGTTCCGTCGGCAATATCGTCGGCGCGCGCGCGTTGGGCATCTTCGGCGACTCGGTGACCACCGACCACATCAGCCCCGCCGGCTCCATCAAAGACACCTCTCCCGCCGGGAAATACCTGATCGAGCACGGGGTGGCGAAGGCCGACTTCAACAGCTATGGCGCACGGCGCGGCAACCATGAAGTCATGATGCGCGGCACCTTCGCCAATGTGCGTATCAAGAACCTGATGCTCCCGCCCAGGCCCGACGGGACGCGCGTTGAGGGTGGTGTCACCCTGTATCAGCCTGGGCGGAGAGGAGCTGTCCATCTACGATGCGGCGATGAAGTACATCGCCCAGGGCATCCCGACGGTCGTATTCGGCGGTGAGGAGTACGGGACCGGATCGTCGCGCGACTGGGCCGCAAAAGGACCTCTGCTGCTCGGAGTGAAGGCGGTCATCGCGCGCAGCTTCGAGCGCATCCATCGTTCCAATCTGGTGGGAATGGGCGTGCTGCCGCTGCAGTTCAAGGGCCGCGACAGCGCGGAGTCGCTGGGCATCAAGGGCGACGAGGAGTTCGACATCCTCGGGCTCGAAGGCGAGATCAAGCCGCAGCAGGACGTTACGCTGGCGATCAAGCGCAGCGACGGCTCGCGTCGCGAGGTGAAGGTGATCCTGCGGATCGATACCCCGATCGAAGTGGACTACTACCGCAACGGCGGCATCTTGCCCTACGTACTGAGGGAGATCTTGAAGGACTCGCAGGCCAGTACTGCCGCTGCCTGACCGCGACCGTTCGGCCGCCTACGGCAGGAGGATGCTGGCACCTGTGGTTTGCCGCGCCTCGAGATCGCGGTGCACCCGTCCCGCGTCGGCCAGGGAGACACGCTGGTTGATGTTGGCTCTGAGCACGCCGCGAGCCAACAGGTTGAAGACCTGCCCGGCGCTGGCACGTAACTCTGCGGTGTCAGCGGTGTAATGGAACACGGCCGGCCGTGAAAGCCTGGCCGACTTCGGCGTGAGCAAGCCGATGTCCAAGGGCTCGGGTGCGCCCGAGGACTGTCCGTAGCTCACCAGGTGCCCACGCACAGCCAGTGCGTCGAGCGACTTCAGCAGTGTGTCGCGGCCAACGCCGTCGAGGACCGCATCGGCGCCCTTCCCTTTCGTGATCTCCTTCACCCGGCTCACGAAGTCCTCGCGTGCATACACGATCGGGTAATCGCAGCCGCTGTCGCGTGCTATTTGGACTTTCTCGTCGGTCCCGACGGTCCCGATTACCACCGCGCCCAGATGCTTCGCCCACTGACACAGCAGCATGCCCGTTGCCCCGGCGGCCGAATGGACCAGCACGACGTCCCCGGGCAGCACGCGGTGGGCGCGACACAGCAGATATTCCGCGGTCATGCCCTTGAGCAGAACAGCAGCCGCGACCTCATCGTTCACGCTGGGAGGCAACACCACGAGCCGGTCGGCGGGCAGGTTGCGGTACTGGCAGTAGGCCCCGGGCGGCAGACAGGCGTAGCCGACGCGGTCGCCGGGAAGGATGTCGACCACGCCTTCGCCTACATCCACAACCTCGCCTGCCGCCTCGACCCCGGGCGTCAGCGGTGCCTGGAACTGGGCATAGCGGCCGGCGCGAATGTTGACGTCGATGTAGTTGACGCCGATTGCAGTGTGCCGGATTCGGGCCTCACCCGGCGCGGGCGGAGGAACTTCGATCGCCCGCCACTGCAATGCATCCGGCCCGCCATGCGCATCCAACATCATGGCGTGGCATCGAATGGTTCCGGTCGGCGCGCGGGCTCGCGCGGGGCCCGTCCGCGCTCCAGCTTCCGTCTGTGGCGAGCGTCCCGACAGCAGGGCACGCACCCCGGCAAACCCGCGTTCGTAGATCTCTTCCTCCACCAGGCGCTCAAGTACGCCTTCTAGACCCGGCGGCGCGGAAAACGTCGAGCGCCAATCCCAGAAAGTGCGATTGCCGTCCGTTACCCGACGCAACTTCGACTTGGCGACGTAACCGATCAGCGGGATCGGGGAATCGAGGATGCAATAGGTATAGGTGTAGTCGCAATCGGATAGCTCGAGCAGCTGTTCGCGCAGCTGTGCGCCGCTGGTGAGCCTGAAGTTGCGCACCGCACCGATCTGGTCGCCGGCGCGGACGCCTTCGATGTGGCTCTCGTCCACCGCTGGGTGCCAGCGGTCGTGGCCGTTGAAGTCACGCAGCAGCGCCCAGGCCGTCTCGATCGGCGCGTCGATGATCGTGCTGCGAACGACTTTGGGCATTGACCCCTCGGCGCCGTGCGCCGCGACTAACGGCCCCCGAGCTGACGTTTCAGGTTGTCGAACGCGGCCTGAAACACGCCGTTGCCGATATCGTCCGCGAGTTCCTGCTCGCGCCCCGCTTCGCAGTCGAATTCAGCGCTCCACTCCGCGAAGGTGCGATCACCGTCGGTGACCGGCGTCAGCTTCAGCGTCGCAACGTAGTTCTGCACTCCCATCGGAGAGATCAGAATGTTGTAGGTGACGCTATAGTCGTAGTCCGAAAGTGCCAGAAGCTGCTCCCGCAGGTTGCCGCCATCCTTGAGGTTGAAGTTGCGGATGCAGCCCACCTTGTCGGCCGGCACCCCGCCTTCGATACGGCTGTCAGCTACAGCAGGCACCCAGTTGGGGAGTCCGTTGAAGTCGCGGATATGCGCCCAGACCCGGTCGGCCGGGGCGTCGATGACACTGGAGGTATAGACCTTGACCATCGGATTGTTTCCTCAATTACGGGGGCTCATGCGGCGCCGTCTGTCCAGGCTGGCCGGCACCTCAACCTCCCTCGAATGAGCGGGAGCGAGCGCTGCCGATCATTCCCGGACCTTGCCCGTGCGGGCAACGACGACCGGCTCAGCGCTGGTGTCGCCCAGGGCGCTCGTGAGTTTGTTGATGTCCCCGCCAGCTATGCCGATCTCCTTCAGCAGCGCATCGATCAAGGGCGCTTGCGCCCGATAGCGCAGCGCCTGGTTCACCACGCTCTCGGCGATGCCGGTCTTGCCGTCGGCCTCACCGCGGCCCCCACCGCCACCCAGTCCGTCCACCTGGAGGATCTTGATGCCCTCGATCTTCTCCATCGGCTTGACGCTCTCGCGGATGATGGCTTCGACCTTGTCGAGCAGCTTCATGCGGACCGCGGAGGCGCGCGAATCAGGGGTGAGGATGTTCTGTGCCTCGTTCATCTGGCGCATGCCTACAGCCTCGATCTCATAACGGATCTTAGCTGCCAACGCCCGGATCTTGTCGGCCTCGGCCTCGCCTTCCGCCGCCGTGCGGCGCGCGGTTGCCCGGTCGGCTGCCGCGTGCTTTTCCGCGGCTGCGAGTTGTTGCAGACGCATAGCCTCGCGCTCGACCTCCTGCGCCGCGCCGATCAGCTCGATGTGTTTGCGGCGCTCGGCGATTTCGACTTCGCGCGCCGAGAAAACCTTCTCCTCCGCAGAGACCGCCTGGGCTCGGGCCAGGTCAGCAACGGCTTGCGCCTCCGACTGCTCGCGCGACTTGTCTGCGATAGCGATCGCGCGCTCCTGTTCGGCCAGCTCGAGGGTCTTGCGCCGCTCGATCTCGAGCTGCTGGATCTGGCGTTCGCGGGCGATGCGTTCCTCGTCTAGGGCTCGCTCCTGCAGAATCTTGGCGACCTCGACCTGCCGCTGCGCCTCGATGCGCGCCTGTTCCGACTCCTTCTCGCGCAGCGCCCGCTCCTTCACCAGTTCGGCCCGCTGCACCGCACGGCGGACCTCGAGCTCCCGCTCTTGCTGCAGGCGTGCGTACTCGGAGTCGCGATCGATGTCCAAGGCGAGCTTCTCCGCCTCCAGATTCTTGTTGCGTATCTGGATCATGGTGTCCTGCTCGATGTCGTTGCGGATCTTCTTGCGTCGTTCGATCTGCTCGGTGAGCTGCGTCAGACCTTCGGCGTCGAAGGCATTGGAGGGATTGAAGAACTCCATGTTGGTCTGATCCAAGCCAGTGAGCGACACCGCTTCCAGCTCGAGGCCGTTCTTCAGCAGGTCTTCGGCCACCGCAGCCTTGACACGCTTGACGTAGTCGCCTCGCTTCTCGTGCATCTGCTCCATGGAGACCTCCGCCGCCACCGAGCGCAGTGCGTCCACGAACTTACCCTCGAGCAGCTCGCGCAGCTGGTCGGGTTGCATGGTGCGGCTGCCCAGGGTCTGCGCCGCATCGGCCACCGCCTCGGGG
This sequence comes from uncultured beta proteobacterium, assembly GCA_963747025.1. Classification (GTDB taxonomy): domain Bacteria; phylum Pseudomonadota; class Gammaproteobacteria; order Burkholderiales; family SHXO01; genus SHXO01. The sequence continues at coordinate 262,944 of CAVVDJ010000006.1, read as the reverse complement.
CTTGGCTTTACGCGCACGTAGAACTCGGCGACCACGTCAACGCGCATGCGGTCGCGCGTGATGAGCGCCGAGTCGCGTCCGCGCCGAACCTCCAGCCGCAGGGTGTTCATGTTGACCTGGATCACTTCGTGGATGATCGGCAGCACCAGGGCCCCGCCGTTGATCACGACCTTCTGGCCGCCGAAACCGGTGCGCACGAAGGACGTCTCCTTGGATGAGCGCCGGTACAGCCAGGACAATAGCCAGAACACCAGCACGACGACAACGACGAGAACGATCAGACCGAGAATGATCCAGCCGATGGTTGCTCCGCTCATGGCGTTTCTCCTCTCTGCTCTAAGCCGCCGCCAGGCCGCGAGACACCTCGCGGAAGCTCTCGACCAGCGCCAGCGCGAACGGCGGGTCGTTGATATTGTAAGGAAGCCGGATCAGACGTCGGCTGCCTGTCTCACGCAGGTTCTCACTGATGCTCTTGAACAGGGCAGCGTCGGCCTCCGGGTCGTGAAACTGCCGTCCCGGCTGGTCGTACAGAGAAACACCACCTTCCGGGATCAGAAAGCGCACCGGGCCTTCGCACTGGTTGAGCCTGTCCGCGATCCACTTGCCGATGCGCGCATTCTCTTCCGGTGTCGTGCGCATGAGCGTGACCGCAGGGTTATGCTGATACAGATTGCGGTGCTTGTAGTGCTCCGGCACCGTGTCGATGGGCCCGAAGTTGACCATGTCCAGCGCGCCGCAGGAGGCCACGTATGGGATCTGCGTGCGGATGATGGACCCAAACCGGTCGTCCCCGGCGCTGAACACACCTCCCATGAGCAAGTCGGCCACCTCCGTGGTCGACACGTCGATGACGCCTGCCAGCAGACGCGAGTCGACCAGCTTCTCCATCGACTGGCCGCCGGTGCCGGTGGCGTGGAACACCAAGCAGTCGTAGGTGTCTTCCAATAGCTTGGTGACCGCCTGGACGCACGGCGTGGTAACGCCGAACATGGTGAGCCCCAGCGCCGGTTTGGTCTCGCGCCGGCTGGCGCTGCGGCCGGCGGACAGCGACCAGGCGATCATTCCGGCCAGCGCGTGCGCGGCGTTGGACAGCACCTGCTCTGAGATGCGGTTGATGCCCGCCACATCCGTCACTGAGTACATCATGCAGATGTCGGACGGACCGACAAAGCGCTTGACGTCGCCGGAAGCGACGGTCGACACCATCACCTTGGGCACCCCGACGGGCAGCCGCTGCATCGCTGGCGTGGCCAGCGATGTGGCACCTGACCCGCCGGCCGAGATCAATCCTGCCAGGTCGCGCCGTGTGACGATGAACCTTTCAAAGGCCTCCGACATGGCCCGCACAGCCGTGCCTCGATCGCCAGTGAAGACCGCGTGCATGCCCTTGGGATGGAAGCGCGCGACCTCGCCGGGGCCGACATCGGCTGGCGACGGCCGCCGGCTGGTGGACAGGTCTACCGTAACTGCGCGCACGCCGAGCTTGTCCAGACAGCTCCTGATGAACATGAGCTCGCGCCCCTTGGTGTCGAACGTCCCTGCCACATAGGCGTTGCGTCCGACTACGGTGCGGACGGAGATTTGCTGAGCGGCTTCGATCAATCCGTCCGCTCCTGCGCGTGCCGCGGATCCCTCGCCCGCTAGTGCACTGTCTTCCCGGGAGCGCTCCGCCAATGGATTCGCCGTCGACCATAACGTCGGGGCGCGAGGTGTCGAGAAACCTGTCGCACCAGCGAGCAGATGAGAATCCGTCAGGTCGTGACTCATCCGCCTGACCTGGAGCACGCGCACGGACTCCTCGGGCGGAGCCGGAGGGGCTTCCACGGGTGCTTCCTCCTCCGCCTGGACCGCGCGCACGCCGAGGAAGCGCTGTTGCAGCTCCCGGTCGGAGGCGATCTGCATCGCGCTGGCCTCGTGGGCGACACGGCCGTTCAGCATGACGGCGATGCGGGGCGCGAGGGCGGTTGCCACGCCCAGGTTCTGCTCGATCAGCAGCACCGAGATCTCCCCCTCCTGCGCGAGGCGCTTGAGCATCGCCACCACCTGGTCCACGATGACAGGCGCCAAGCCTTCGGTGGGCTCGTCCATCACGAGCAGGCGCGGATTGGCCAGCAGCGCCCGGCTGATCGCCAGCATCTGTTGCTCGCCGCCGGACAGCTCAGCTCCGCCGTTGCGCTTGCGCTCCGCTAAGCGCGGGAACACCTGGTACACGCGCTCGATGGTCCATGGCCCGTGGCGCTTGCGCAGCGCCAGTCGCAGATGCTCGTCCACCGATAGAGAGGGCCAGACGCGCCGGCCCTGCGGCACGTAGCTGACGCCCGCTCCGACGATCAGGTGGGGCGGCAGTCCAAGGATCTGGGTACCCGCCACTTGCACGCTGCCGCGCGCCGCCGGTACCAGACCCATGATGGCATTGCACAGGGTCGTCTTGCCCATGCCGTTGCGACCGACCACGCCCAGCACGCCACCCTGCAGCTTCAGCGTAACGCCTTGCAGCGCGTGGGCATGCCCGTAGTACACGTGCAGGTCGTTCACCTCCAGAATGGGAGCGGCGGTCTCAGCCACGATGCTGTCCTAGATAAATAGCTTGGACCTCGGGGTCAACTTCGATCTGCTTGGGCGTGCCGTGCTTGAGGATGCGCGCGTTGTGCATGACGGTCACGTAGTCCACCACCGCCAGGGCGATGTCCAGATCGTGCTCGATCAAGATGAAGCCGGTGTGCGAGGGCAGCGAGCGCAGCAGAGCCATCAGCTCGCGCCGCTCGGCCGGTGCCAGGCCGGCCGCCGGCTCGTCGAACAGGATCATGCGGGGCGCGCCGGCCAGCGCCATTCCGATCTCCAGCTGCCGCTGCTGCCCATGGGATAGCTCGGCCACAGTCTGATTCGCGACTTGCTCCAGGTGCGCATAGTGAGCCAGCTCGCGCGCGCTCTCGTAACCAGGATCATCCGCCGCCGGCCGCCGCAAGGACAGCCGGCCGCGGGTGATGCCGCGGGCGGCCAGATAGAGATTGTCGATCACGGACAGGTTGCGGAACAACAGCGAGTTCTGATAGGTGCGCCGCAAGCCCCGCCGGATGCGCTCCCAGGCCGGCAAGCGCGTGATGTCTTCGCCGAAAAAAACGATGCGTCCCGATGTCGGTGGGAAATCCCCAGTCACGCAGTTGAACAACGTAGTCTTGCCGGCACCGTTGGCGCCGATGATGGCCCTGCGCTCACCCGGCAAGATCTCCAGCGAGACTTCCTCCAAGGCTACGAGCGCGCCGAAGCGGCGTCCTACGCCCTCCATCCGGAGGGCGTAGGACGTGATGCGGGCGGGCGCTTCTGCCATCGGTCTAGCTTCGCTCTGGGCTGCGATGGCCGCGAGCGGCTGCGCCGGAACGCGGCACCGTAGTGCCGCCCCCTGGATCCCGGCCTGCGCCGGGATGACCCACGCGCGCAGCTGCGCTGCTTGCGTGGGTCACTTGCACTCGGGGTTGGTGCGGCTTACGGGGCCGAGGGCAAGGAACTTTTGCTTGTCCATGTTCAGGCTCTGGTTGACTTGCGGAATCACCTTCACGACTTTGTTGTAGAGCCCTCCGCCGGGACCTACCGCCACCTCGGTCAGAAAGATGTCGGCGATGGCGTTGCGGTTCTCGTCCAGCGACACTGCGCCGGTCGGCGTGTCCAGCTTCAGTCCCGCCAGCGCCTTCCGGAACTTGGCCTGACCACCCGACAGGTCGCCCTTGACCTGTTCCAGCGCGGCGATCGCCGCCTTGGTCTCGACGTAGTACGCGTGCGCGAACAGCGAAGGCGACGGCAAGCCGTCCGGAAACTTCTTCTTGTACGCCGCCACAAAAGCTTGCCACTTCGGGCTGTCCCAGGAATCCGCGATCGGGCCAGCGGCCGGCGTGCCGATCAGAGCATCGCGGGTGCGACCCTTCGCAGCCAGAACGGTCTGGTCGGTCGTGATGGAACCGCCGATCAGCGGCTTGCTCCCACCGGCCTGCTGGTACTGCGTCAGAAAGTTGACGGCATCCGCACCGCCCAACGCTACGTAAATGGCATCCACATCCTGCGGCAGCTTAGCGATGACCGAGCTGTAGTCTTTTGTCCCCAGCGGCACCCAGAACTTCTCCGGCACCTTGCCTCCCGCCGTGCAGAACGGCAGCATGAAACCGAGTACCTGCGTATACGGAAAGGAATAGTCCTCCGCGACCACGGCGACCTTCTTGTAACCCTTGGTCTTGTAAGCGTAGTCGCCCAGTCCAGCCATCCACTGCGCACCGTCGGTAGAGAAGCGGAAGAAGTTGGGAGCCGGGTCGCGCAACGTGGTGTCTTGCGCGGCTGACGAACCATTGAGGAAAGTCGTGTTGGGCTGAGTCTTGGCATAGTCCTTTACCGCCAGCCCTTCGCTGCCCGAGAGCGGCCCGATAAGGATGTCGACCTTGTCCTGCTCGACCAGCTTGCGCGCCGCATTCACGGCCACGTCCGGATTGGCGTTGGAGGACCCTTTGATCAGGTTCACCTTCTTGCCGGCGATGGTGTAGTTGACTTCCGACAGTGCGAGCTCGGCCCCGCGCATGCTGTCCTGGCCCGGCACTGCGAAAGGCCCTTCGAGCGTGGCCAGCACGCCGATCTTGATCTCCTGTGCGACTGCCCCCGCCGCTGCCGTCAGGCCGATGCCCATCGCCGCGGCCAGCAGCGCCCTGCGAAATCTGTGTTTCATGATGCAATCCTCCGTAGATATGCGGTGGGTCGTTTTTGCTGTGCGCGCGGGGCGCCCACCCCTAGCTCCTGCACGCGTGAGTCGAACCGTGATCACTTGGTGCGCGTTTCGCTGTGCGCTGCGCCGCCGGTCCGGATCGAGCCCGCAGTCAGTCGCGGGCGCACCTGTTCCCACAGGCCGAGCAGTCCGTCCGTGGAAAACAGCACCACCAGAAAGAACACCATCCCGATGAGCGTGTTGAAGCGCTCCCGGTCTATGAAATCGATGGCGAAAGTCTGCAGGAGAACGAAGACGATCGCGCCGACGAACGGCCCGATCGGTCGGCGCATACCACCGATGACGGCGATGATCAGGATGTTGATCACGGGGCTGATGCCGATCGATCCCGGCGACACGCGGCCGTTGTACCACACCGAGAGCGCGCCCCCCAGAGCCGCGATGAAGCCGGCAACGGCATAGGCGAGAACCCGGTGCAGGTTCACGTTGAAACCCAGCGCGCGCATGCGCCGCGAGTTGTCGCGCGATGCTTGGAGCGACAAGCCGAAGGTGGAACGCGAAAGGTAGACGACGGCGAAATAGCACAACGCCGCCACCGCGAGACACAAATAGTAAAAAGCCGGTGGGCGCCAGTCGACGTCAAGCGGCCGCGGCGTCTCCACCCCCGAAAAGCCGTTGAAGCCGTTGAACAGGGTGTAGTTCTGCTGCGCGAGATAGAAGGTCGCCATGGCGATGGCGAGCGTGATCATGATGGTGTAAATGCCTTCGGTGCGTACCGACAGCGTTCCGATGAAAGCCGCAAAAAGCGTCGCAATGCCCAGCGCCGCGGGCAGCGCCACCCACCATGGCCAACCCAGGCTGAGCGCGGTCGCGCTGCTGCCCAGCATCGCCATCATATAGCTGGCCACGCCGGCGACGGTCATCTGCGCGAGCGACACCATGCCCCCGTAGCCGGCCAGGAACATGAGCGACAACGCGATGATGCCCAGCAGCAGCGATTGCGCACCGATCTGCAAGGTCAAGAAGTCGCTGGCCACCAGCGGGTAGACGAGCAAGAGCAACGCGATCACGACGTGATGGGGCCGCACCGCCCAACGCTGCGATGGCGACCGTGCGCCGGCCAGAACTTCGACCGCATTGCGGGTCGGGGCCACCGCACTCATCGCGCCTCCTCGCGGTGCCGGTCCATGTCTACGCCTGTCTACCCAGTATTCCCTGCGGCCGAATCGCCAGCACCAACACCATGATCAGGAAGGTGTACGCGATGCCGTAAGTCGGCGTGTAGGCGAGGCCAAACTGCTCCGCGAGGCCGACCAACGCGGCGCCGATGGCCGCGCCGGGCACGCTGCCCATCCCGCCCACGATCACCACGACCAGCGAGGCCAGCAGATAGCGATTGTCTTCGCCCGGTGCGATCGACAGCGCCTGTGCCGCCCACCACGCCCGCGAACCCCGCCAGTCCCGCTCCGATGGCGAAGGTGATGGCGAACACCAGCTGCACGTTCACGCCCGAGGCCGACAGCATCGCACGGTCATCGACGCCGGCGCGGATCATCATCCCACGCGTGTTTTGGTCAGGAAGAACCATAGCAGCAGGCCGATGACGACCGCGACGCCGAATAGGACGAGCCGGTAGGTGGGATACGCGTTGATCAGCGGCACGGGCGTGGCCCCGAACAACCATTCGGGCGGGTCGAACTGGTAGGTCAGTCCGCCCCACTTCGCCAGCATCAGATCCGCCGCGATGATCGAGAGGCCGATCGTCACCAGCGTCTGGCGCAGATCCTGGCCCTCCATGCGCCGAAACAGCAGCACCTGCAGCAGCAGCCCGATCAGGGCCATCGAAACGAAACCCGCTCCGACACCGAGGAACCACGACCCGGAGGCCTGCGCCGCTTCGTAGCCCACGTAGCCGCCCAGCAGAAACAGCGAGCCGTGCGCCAGATTGACCTGCCGCATGAGGCCGAACACCAGCGTAAATCCGCTCGCGACCATGAAGTAGAGCGCGCCCAGCGTCAGCCCGTTGAGCAGGGTCAGAATGAACAGTCGCACTTGTCCGCCTCAAGCCACGAGCGAGTCTTGTTCCGCTCAACTCACCATCCGCATGCGGCCGGGCTGGGCATCGGGCCACTTGTGGAACTCGCCGTCCTTCATGATCGCGAGCAGCCGGCTCTTCTCTTGCAGGATCTTGATGTTGGACAGCGGATCGCCGTCGACCAGCAGCAGATCTGCGAGATAGCCCTCCTTGACCTGGCCCAGCTCGTTCGAGTGACCCATGATTTCGCCACCGAGCTTGGTACACGCGAGCAGAGCTTCCATCGGCGTGAACCCGAGCAGGCTGACGAAGTACTCGAGGTCCTTCGCATTGGTCCCGTGCGGGATCCAGGCGAAGCCGTAGTCGCCACCCGGCAGCACGCGGATGCCCCGCTTGTGCATCTTCTTCATGGTTTCGCAGGCGGCCGCGAGCTCGCGCTCGTACTGGATGGCCATGGGTGAACCCGGTTTGATGCCCCACTCCGCGGCATCGCGCGCGGTGTGAATGAGCCACGCCAGCCCGGGCGCCACAAAGTGCTTGTCTTTGTTCTTCTCCAGCAGATCCAGCGCCGCTTCATCGGCAAAACTCGCGTGGTAGATGATTTCGATACCGTGCTTCACGCAAAGCTTCACCGACTCGGCACTGCGTGCGTGCGCACAGACGCGCTTGCCGCGCCTCTTCGCCTCGCGTACCGCAGCCACGATCTCATCCTCGTCCATCGGCGTTTCCTCTGCCGCTACACCCGCGATCTCTTCACCCGACAGGTTCAGCTTGAGGAGATCGACGCCGTACTTGATGAACCGGCGGACCGCCCGGCGCATCTCCTCCGGACCGCTCACGATGCACGCGAAAGACAGCCCTTCGTGTTCAACGTGAGGCGGCGCGGTATCGCCGAGACCGCCCACGGTTCCGATCTCCTGGCTGTTCGCGAGATAGCGCGGCCCGGGAATCTGGCCGCTGTTGATGGCGTTGCGGATCACGACGTCGAGGCGTGGTTTGGCCGCGGCCGCGCCCACGCAGGAAGTGAAACCGGAGTCGAGATAGATCTTCGCCGCGGCGGCGGCGAACAGCGTGTGCTCCTCTGGCGGCATGCGGAAGATCGCATCCAGGCTGGGCTGATCGTTCCAGCTGAAATGCGTATGCGCCTCCGTCATCCCCGGCATCAGAGTCGCGCCAGCCCCATCGATCACGGTCACGCCGCTCATCGCCAGATTGCGGCTGCCGCGTGCGACACGCCGGATACGGTTGCCTTGAACGAGCACCTCTCCGGTGAACGGATACTCGCCCGAGCCGTCCATCACCCTGACGTTGGTGAATAGAACGTTTGCCATCCTGGCCTCCTCTAGTGATTGCGACAGCCCTCTCGAGTTAGCTCCTGCGGGCTTGCCGCCGACATACTCAACGCCTTCCGAAATAGAAATCCTTGAGCGCGCTGGTCACCTCGGCAGCGCGCTCGATCGTGAGCCAATGGCCACAGCGGTTGAGCACCACCACCCGCGCCCCCTCGATCTGCTGCGCCATGGCCCGCACGTTTGAGGGCGGCGCAATAGCGTCCTCGTCTCCGGCCATCAGCAGCACGCGGCAACGAATCTGCGACGCGTCAGCCGCGGCGGCCTCGGCCAGGGCCTCGCAATTGCGCGCGTAGCCCTCGACATCTTGACGCATGAGCAACTCGCGGATGAAAGCGACGGCGACTGGATTGCTGTTCTTGGTGTCGCCCGAGGTCGCGCCTTTCGCGACGGCGTCCGCGATCTCGGCCATGCCTTCGCCGCGCGCCTTGGTCGCGCGGTCGCGCATCGCCTGGCGCGCCGTCTCTGGAAGCGACAGCAACGGTCCGAGCAGGACGAGGCTTTTTACCAGGGCGGGTTGCTGCACCGCGATCTGCTGGCACAGGATAGTGCCCATGGAATGACCGACAAGGTGCGCCTGCTCGACACCCATGACCCGCAGTGCGCGCAGCACAGTTTCGATCAGCACCGTCATGGTCAGCGGCAGGATCGCCGGGGACCGACCAGAGCCGGGCAGATCCGGACGGATAACGCGGAAGCGAGGCGCGACCAGGCCAATCTGCGGCGTATAGACGTTGGACGTGCCGCCCAGGCCGTGAAGCATGACCAACGCCTCCCCCGCGCCCTCCACTTCCACCGCCAGGCGCTCGATGATCTGCGTGCTCAACGCCCCTTCTCCTCGGCTCTCGGCGTCTGGTGCGCCAGATTCGTTGCGTCGCATCAGCGGCGCTCCAATGTCGCCCGCGGCCTCGGGCACAGCCCACGGACACGCACACTTTGCTCACGTTCACGGCGGACTCTAATGAGACACCCGTCTCACGTCAACACTTGATCGCCGCTGCTTTTGCACCTGGGGAGCGATTCAAGGCGCTGCAGTGCGCGCCGCCAACTCTGTCCTTCAATCAGCAGGGGACGAGACGCAAGGAAAGCGAACCGTCGATCTGTCGAAGACCGCTTTGCGCTGCCGCGCCCCACCCGCGATCCCCTGCAGCGGCGGCTGCTAGTCGTCCACGAACCGCACCACTTCCGACAGCGCTGCGCGCTCGGTGCGATAGGAGTGGATTGGATGGCTCGCGTCGGCGTAGCCGAACGACACGCCGCAAACCACCTTGCGCTCATCCGGCAATCCCAAGAGCTCGCGCAGCAACCGCGGATACGATGCGAGCGCAGCCTGGGCGATGCAGTCGACGTCGAGGCTGCGCGCGGCGAGCATGAAGGTCTGCACGTACAACCCGCAGTCCAGCATGCCGTAAGCGCCGAGCGCGTCTGCAGTTGTCACGATTGCCACGTGCGGCGCCCCGAACAGCCGAAAGTTCTCCAACGACTGCTCGAGCGCGGCCGCTTTGTCGTCCCGCGCGATGCCCAAGGACTGGTACAGCTGGACCCCGCAGACCTTCCGGCGCTCGCGGTAGACACCGAGATACGCGGCCGGGAAAGCAAAATCCGGGGTCGGCGGGATCCCGGAACGGGCGTGATCATAGAGAGCGCCGCGCAGGCGCTCCGTCCCCTTCCCGCGCGTGATCACGATCTGCCAGGGCTGGCTGTTGCACCAGGAGGGCGTCCGCTGGGAGAGTTCGAGGATGCGCTGAACAGTAGCATCCGGCAACGGCTCCGGCCGGAACATCCTGGCGCTGTAGCGGGAATTAACGACCCGTTCGAAATCCATCGCTCGTCTAACCCATTCCGGGTTTGAACCTCTCATCGACTTCTACTTGCAACCCCTGCGTCAGCCGATTCCCTGCGTTAGCCAGCGCCACGAGCTCCACCAGCTCCGCCAGCGTCTGGTCATCCATACCCTTCTTGCGCGCCGCCGCGATGTGGGAGTTGATGCAGTACTCACAGTTGTTGGTGATGCTGACGGCGAGATAGATGAACTCCTTGGCCAGCGGATCGATGCGCGAATCCTTGACCATCACCTCCTTCATCTGGCTCCAGAAGCGCCTGAGAAGCGGTGGATGCACGGCCAGGGCCCGCCAGATGTTGTTCACATAGTCGGTATTGCGGGTGGTGCGGATATCGTCGAACACGGATCTCACCTCGGGCGAAGCGTCCTTGTCTTGCACGAGCTTGACCTGCGCCATTCTGTAGTCCTCCTTTCAAAGTGGGGCATCTTAGCAGGCGGCCGCGCGTCCCCCGTGGCCCCGGTTTCCGGGCCCGCAGGGATTGCACACGGAGGCAGTCAGGCCTCATAATTCGCCGCTTCGTCAAGCCTCTGCGCCCAATGAAGGTCCTGTTCGACCTGTTTCCGGTCATCCTGTTCTTCCTCGCCTACACCGGTGCGAAGCGCGCACCGGAGACCGCTGCGTGGCTGGTTTCGAGCCTGCTCAGCGGGGTAGGCGCGGCCGGCGCAGTGCTGACCGAGCAGGCGCCTATCCTCCTCGCAACCGCCGTGGCCATTATCGCTACCTTCGGGCAGGTAGCCTGGCTTCTGCTACGCGGGCGGAAGGTGGACAGCATGCTCTGGATCAGCCTCGCTATCATCGTGGTGATGGGGGGAGCGACGCTGCTGCTGCGCGATCCCACTTTCATAAAATGGAAACCCACGGTGCTGTATTGGTCCTTCGCCGTGGTGCTTCTGGGTGCGGATTTCATCCTGAACAAAAACGTCATACGCACCATGATGCAGGAGCAACTGTCGCTCCCGGACCCGGTCTGGAGGCGGCTCAACCTCAGCTGGGTGGTGTTCTTCGCCGTCATGGGCGCGGTCAACCTGTACGTTGCCTACAACTATTCCGAGAGCGCCTGGGTGAACTTCAAGCTCTTCGGGGGGATCGGTCTGATGGTCGCTTTCGTGATCCTCCAGGGGTTCATGCTATCCCGCTTCATCGAGAGCGAACAGAGGAAATAGCCGTGTCGTACCAGCCCTCCAGCCTTCTCTTCCCCGCGTAAGCGCGATGCAGGTCGACTTCGACAGCGTAGTAGCTTCCATGGAGCAGCACCTGGCGGGGCTACAGCCCGACCTGCTCGAGATCTACGACGAGAGCGCAGAGCACGCCGGCCATGCCGGTGCTCAGAGTGGCGGCGGACACTACCAGGTCTTGATCGTTTCGCGCCGTTTCGAGGGTCAGTCCCGCGTCACCCGACACAGGATGGTGTACGCAGCGCTCGAAGCGATGATGCAGCAGCAGATCCACGCGCTGGCGATCACGGCTCTGACACCGGAGGAACTGCAGGAGGTGTTTCCGCGTTGAGCCCACCGCCTGTTCAAGCGAACCCTTGGGCGTGGCAGACGTCCAAGGCCATGTCATAGCTGTACCCTCACCCATAAGGAAACTCAAATGCATTCCATGAAAGCCGCGACTGCCGTCGCGTTGAGCCTCATAGGCCTGCTGGCGGCGTTTGCCAGCCAGGCGGAGGACAAGACCAACGTGGCCGTCGTGAACGGTGTTCCGATCCCGCAATCCCGGGTCGACTTTGTCATCAAGGCACAGGCGCAACAGGCACAACCGGGTCAGCAGCCCCCGAAGGACACGCCCGAGTTCCGTCAGCAGGTGAAGGACGTGCTCATCACCCGCGAGGTGCTCGCGCAAGAGGCGATCAAGGAAGGCTTGGACAAGAGCCCCGAGTATCAGACGCAGCTCGAGATGGCCAAGCAGGATTTTCTGATTCGCGCGTACTTCGATAACTTCATCAAGACCAATGTCCCTACCGAGGAGCAGACGCTCGCCGAGTACGAGAAGATCAAGGCCGCGCAGACCGACAACGGGAAGAAGATGGAGTACAAGGTGCGCCACATCTTGATCAAGGTCGACCCGAACAGCGATCCGAAGAAGTTGAAGGCGGCGGAGCAGAAGGCGAAGGCGCTCGTGGCCGAGCTCAACAAGGCCAACGGCAAGAACTTTGCCCAGCTCGCGAAGACCAAATCAGATGACGAAGGCACCAAGGGCGCAGGCGGGGAGCTCGACTGGACCGACGGCAGCAATCTGGTGAAAGAGTTCACCGATGCGATGGTCAAGTTGGACAAGGGCAGCTACACCAAGGTACCGGTCAAGACCCGCTTCGGCTATCACATCATCCTGGTTGAGGATGTCCGCCCGATTCAGTTTCCTCCGTATGAGCAGGTCAAAGAGCGCGTGCAGCAGCAGTTGATCAAGGAAATGCGCGACAAGAAGATCGAGGAGCTGCGGGCGGCGGCAAAGGTGGAATAGGAGTTATCGCGTCAGGCGAGCTGACGCAATAACTCGGCGAATTGAAGCGGACGCGGAGAACTCGCCGCTTAATTCGCCGGACCGCTGATGACAGGAAAGGCCCGGGGCGAGAGTCTCGGGCCTTTTGCTTTTCGTGGTAACGCATTCGACAAACGCCGGCAAGCTGCGGCTACGAACCACGAATCACGGCCTTTCCCGAATGACGGCCTTCAACCAATCCACTTCCGCGCATTGCGAAACATCCGCATCCATGGTCCGTCCTCGCCCCAATCGTCGGGATGCCACGAATTCTGGACGGTTCGGAACACCCGTTCCGGATGAGGCATCACGATGGTGAAGCGGCCATCGGCAGTCGTGAGGCCGGTGATGCCTTGCGGCGAGCCGTTCGGGTTGAGCGGATACAGCTCGGTCGGCTCGCCGCGGTTGTCGACGAAGCGCAGGCAGACCAGCGCTGCCGCCTTGACGTGGGCCTCGTCTCCGAACTGCGGCATAGCCTTCGCCATGCGCAACGGCGATCGGCATGCGGCTGCCTTCCATGCCCTGAAAGAACAGTGAAGCGCTCTTCTCCACCCGCACCATCACGAGCCGGGCTTCGAACTGCTCGGAGCGGTTGCGCACGAAATGCGGCCAGCTCGCCGTCGCCGGGGATCAGAGACCGCAGGTTGCTCATCATCTGGCAGCCGTTGCACACGCCCAGAGCGAACGAATCCGGGCGATGGAAAAAAAACTCGAACTCGTCGCGGGCACGCGGATTGAACAGAATCGACTTCGCCCAGCCCTCCCCCGCACCCAGCACGTCGCCGTAGGAGAAGCCGCCGGGCGCCACGAAGCCCTTGAGCTCACGCAGCGAAGCGCGGCCGGCGATGATATCGCTCATGTGCACGTCCAGCGCATCGAACCCGGCGCGATCGAAGGCGGCGGCCATCTCGATCTGACCGTTCACGCCCTGCTCGCGGAGTACCGCGATCCGCGGACGGCTCCCGCGAGCGACGAACGGCGCCGCGATGTCCTCTGCGGGGTCGTAGGTGAGCTCCGCGTTCAATCCCGGGTCGGCCGCGTCCAGAATGCGGTCGAACTCTTCCTGGGCGCACGCTGGGTTGTCCCGCAGCCGCTGCAGGTGCCAGGTCATCTCGGACCAGGCGCGCTGCAGGACGATGCCGGACTCCGCGTAGATCTCGCGGCCGTCCACGTTGACGACGAGACGGCCGTCGCGGTTGAGTGTCCCGATGACATGGGATTCCTTCCCCAACCCCGCCAGCTCGAGCGTACGCAGCACTCCAGCGAGGTCGCGCTTGCGCACCTGCAGCACGGCACCCAGTTCTTCGTTGAACAGCGCCGCGAGAGGAGCATGGTCGTTCAGCACAGCGGTCGAGCTCCACCGTGACGCCGACATGACCGGCAAACATCATCTCGCACAGCGTCGGCGAACAGCCCGCCATCCGAGCGGTCGTGATAGGCCAACAGCTTTCCGGACTCGTTCAGCGCCTGGAGCGCCGCGAAACAGGCTTTCAGTTTGCCGGGCTCGTCGACATCGGGCGCTTCGTCGCCCAACTGTCCGTAGGCCTGCGCGAGGACCGAGCCGCCCAGTCGATTGCGTCCCGAACCGAGATCGACCAACAGCAGCACGCTGTCATCCGACGTTGCGCGCAGCTGCGGCGTGAGCGTCTTGCGCACGTCCACGCAGGGCGCAAACGCAGAGACAATCAGCGACACGGGCGAGGTCACCTCGCGCACCTCACCGGCTTGCTCCCAGGTCACCTTCATCGACATCGAGTCCTTGCCGACCGGGATGCTGACGCCGAGCTCAGGGCAAAGCTCCATCGCCACCGCGTGCACCGTGTCGTACAGCGCGGCGTCTTCGCCCGGGTGGCCGGCCGCGCACATCCAGTTGGCCGACAGCTTCACGTCGCCGAGCGCGCCGATGCGCGCCGCCGCGATGTTCATGATCGCCTCGCCCACCGCCATGCGGCCCGAAGCGGGCGGATCGATCAGCGCCAAGGGCGTGCGCTCGCCCATGGCCATGGCCTCGCCACGGAAAGTGTTGAAGCCCATGAGCGTGACCGCCACATCAGACACGGGAACCTGCCACGGTCCGACGAACGGATCGCGGCTGCACAGACCGCCAACGGTACGATCGCCGATGCTGATCAGAAAGGTCTTGTTCGCGACCGCGGGAAAGCGCAATACGCGCAACGCCGCCTCGGCGAGATCGATCGCGGACAGATCGAGTTTCCGCAGGGCGCGCGAACGATGCGCGACATGCCGCGTCATCTGCGGCGGCTTGCCCAGCAGCACCGGCAGCTCCATGTCGACCGGCCGGTTGTGAAACAACGGGTCCTCGACCACCAGCTGATGATCCACGGTCGCGGTCCCGATCACGGCGTACGGGCAGCGCTCGCGCTCGCACAGTTCCTGGAATCGCGCGAGCCGATCCGGATGGATCGCGAGGACGTAGCGCTCCTGCGCCTCGTTGCACCAGATCTGCATCGGCGTCATGCCCGGCTCTTCGCTCGGAATGGCGCGCAGGTCGAAACGCCCTCCGGCCCCGCCGCCGTGGACGAGCTCCGGAAGCGCATTGGACAGGCCGCCCGCGCCCACGTCGTGGATCGAGAGTATCGGGTTGGCGTCGCCCAGCGCCCAGCAGCGGTCGATCACCTCTTGCGCGCGGCGCTGGATTTCGGCATTGCCGCGCTGGACCGAACCGAAGTCGAGGTCTTCCGTGTTCGCGCCCGCCCCCATGCTGGAGGCCGAACCTCCGCCCAGGCCGATGAGCATGCCGGGACCGCCCAGATGCACCAGCGCGCACGCGCGCTCCAAAGGGAGTTTGGCCAACTGCCCCTCGGCGATGCTGCCTACTCCGCCCGCGATCATGATCGGCTTGTGATAGCCGCGACGCTCTCCGTCCACGGTCTGCTCGAAGGTGCGGAAGTAGCCCAGCAGATTGGGGCGACCGAACTCGTTGTTGAAGGCAGCGCCGCCGATGGGGCCATCGATCATGATCTGCAGCGCCGACGCGATGCGCCCCGGCTTGCCGTAGTCGTCGCGCTCCCAGGCCTGCTCGAAGCCGGGGATGCGCAGATGCGAAGTCGTGAATCCGGTGAGCCCGGCCTTGGGCTTCGCGCCGCGCCCGGTGGCGCCTTCGTCGCGGATCTCCCCGCCGGAACCGGTGGCCGCGCCCGCAAACGGCGATATAGCGGTCGGGTGGTTGTGCGTCTCCACCTTCATGAGGATATGGGCGGGCTCTGTCGGAGAAGCGGTAGCGGCGAGTCATCAGCGGGATAAAAGCGCTCCACCTGCGCCCCTTCCATGACTGCGGCATTGTCGGAATAGGCGACAAGCGTGCCATGCGGATGCGCCGCGTGCGTGTTCTTGATCATGCCGAACAGCGACGCAGTCCTTGGGCTTGCCCATCGATGACCCAGCGCGCGTTGAAGATCTTGTGCCGGCAGTGCTCGGAGTTGGCCTGCGCGAACATCATCAGCTCGACGTCGGTCGGGTCGCGCCGGATGCCGGTGAAGTAGTCGAGCAGATAGTCGACCTCGTCATCGGACAGCGCCAGGCCGAGGCGGCGATCGGCGGCCTTCAACTCGGAACGCCCGCCAGCGAGAATATCGACGGTTGTCAGCGGTGCCGGCCGCGCGTCGTGGAACAGTGCATCGGCTGCGTCGAGCGAGTCGAGCACGGTCTCGATCATGCGGTCGTGGATGAGCGGCAGCAGCGCGCGCCGCGGTCGCGGCGCCAGCGCCGATGCGCTCGCGCCCCGCAGCAGATAGGCGGTGCCGCGCTCGATGCGCTCCACCGCGTCGAGCCCGCACTGGCGCGCGATGTCCGTGGCCTTGGAGGCCCACGGGGAGATGGTGCCTGAGCCTCGGCACGACCAGCAGGATGTCGTCGCTCGAGAGGATCGCTGTCCGCGACCGCGCCCGGTCTTCTCGTCCGTATGTGAGCAGCGCCCGCAACACCGCCGCCTCTGCGTCCGACAGCGGCCGGCTGAGCTTGATGAAGTGCCAGTACTGCGTTGCAATCCCGGCGAGGGTCGGGAAGCGGTTTCTTCGCTTGCTGCAGGAGCTTGTGAAGGCGGAATTCGGAGAGCGCGCGGCGGCCGGGCAGCTTGAGGATCAGCGACATGAGAGCCGGTCAGGAACCACAAATTCGAATTATACCCGCGGCGCGCAGGTCGTTTCGAGCTACACTCGATGCATTCGATCGTAACCACACCGCGCATCGTGTCTGCATTCGACGCCGTTAACCCTCCCTATATACCGGAGCGACGAGATCCGCCAGATCGAGGCGCTGGCGCAGTCGGGCGCTGAGCCAGTGCACCTGATGGAACGCGCGGGCCTGGCGGCCGCTGAGCTCGCGCGCGAACTGATCGCCGACAGCCGCAAGCCCGTGTTGGTGCTCGCCGGGCCCGGCAACAACGGCGGCGATGCGTTCGTCGTTGCGCGCTACCTGAAGCAGTGGTGGCACCGCGTCCATCTGGTGTTCACCGGCGAGCGCGCAAAGCTGTCCGCGGATGCAGCCGCGGCCGTCGACGCCTGGGAAGCAAGTGGCGGCGAGACGCTCGCCGAGATGCCGCGAGCAGTCCTGGGAGGCTGCGGCCTGATCGTGGACGGCTTGTTCGGGATCGGCCTGGAGCGCCCCCTCTCGGGTCGTTATGCGGAGCTCGTCGCAACCGTGAACGCGAGCGGCGTCTCGGCCCTCGCGCTGGATATCCCCAGCGGCCTGCACAGCGACAGCGGCCGAGTGCTGGGGTGCGCAGTACGCGCTCGGCATACGATCACCTTCATCGCTCTGAAGCCGGGCCTGCTGACGCTCGATGGCCCGGATCACTGTGGCGAGCTGCACGTGACGAGACCTCGGCCTCGAGGCCGCATGGCGCTGCTGCCGCCCGCAGGGCAGGACCATCGGCAGCGACAGTCATTTCGGCGGTACTTCCACGTCGGACCCTCAATAGCCACAAGGGCACCTTCGGAAGCGTCGGGATCGTCGGGGGCGCGATCGGGATGACCGGGGCAGCGCTGCTTGCCGGGCGTGCCGCGCTCAAGCTGGGCAGCGGTCGCGTCTACGTCGGTTTCCTCGCCCCGGATGCCCCGAGCCTGGATCCGTCTCAGCCCGAGCTGATGCTGCGGCAGCGTGGAGGACGTGCTGAGCATGGACGCGCTGAGCTGCCTGGTGCTGGGGCCGGGTCTATCGCAGTCGGCCGAGGCTCATGCGCTGCGTCGAACGAGCGCTGGCGCTCGAAGTGCCTCTGGTGATCGACGCGGATGCGCTCAATTTGATCGGCGCTCATCCCCGACTGCAGGAACTGTGCGCGGCCCGAGGGGCCGCTACCGTGATGACGCCCCACCCTGCGGAAGCGGCGCGAATGTCCGGCAGGTCCATCGCCGAGATCCAAAACGATCGGGTCCAAGCGGCGTTGTGGCTGGCGCAGCGCTATCGAGCCACCATCGTGTTGAAGGGGGTGGGCACCGTCGTGGCCATGCCCGACGGGCACTACCACATCAACACGTCTGGCAATCCGGGTCTGGCCAGCGCCGGCATGGGCGACGTGCTGAGCGGATTGCTCGGTGCGCTCATCGCCCAAGGGGCAAGCGCAACGCTGGCAACCTGCGCCGCGGTGCATCTGCACGGCTTGGCGGCCGACCGCCGCTATCGGGAGCTCGGTGGGCCTATCGGAATGACTGCGTCGGAAGTTGCCGACGCCGCGCGCGAGATCCTGAATGTCGCGATCTACGCGCAAGACGCACTCCTAGAGCTGCAACGCGCGGACGGTGTAGATTCCAAGCACCGTCAGCAGCAGCGAGCCGCCGAGATGTCCTCCGAGGTGGACGAGGAATAGGCCCATCTGCCCGCGCGACAATAACGCCACGGCTTCGGCCGAGTAGGTGGAGAAAGTGGTCAGGCCGCCCAGGAACCCGGTGATGACGAGCAGACGCACTTCCGGCGGCAGACCGGCGTGCCGGCCCAGATACTCCACCGCCACTCCGACGATGTAACCGCCGATCAGGTTGGCCGCAAGCGTCCCCAGCGGGACCGAGGGAAAGATGGGATTGAGCAGGATCCCCAGGATCCAGCGCGCCCAACCGCCTACCGCAGCCCCGATTCCGACCGCGGCGAACCCGTAAGCTTGTGACGCCGGTAGCCATCGGCCCGGATTATAGGGGAAGGCGTTGCGCGTCGCCGCATGCATGCGTTGGGCGCTAGCCCGGGGGAAAAGCTCAGCCAGCGCGCGCCCGACGCGCTCCCGCTGCGACACCCCGGAGCCCGGCACCGGATCGTTTTTCAGATTGAAGCTCTGCGCGACGCGACCCTGGTCGAAGACGACGAGGTTCTCGGCCAGCGCCTCGGCGTCGGCCGGGTCGTGCGTGATGATGATCATCGGGACTTGGAAGCGGGACTGGACGTCGAGCAACTCGCGGCGAACGCTGTTCCCTGAGCATGGGATCGAGCGCCGCGAGCGGCTCGTCGAGCAGCAGCATGTCCGGCCGGCGAATGAGCGCACGCGCCAGCGCAACCCGCTGCCGCTGGCCGCCGGAGAGCTCGCGCGGCAGACTACGCGCCAGTCCTTCGAGCCCGAACAGGGCGAGGAAAGTGCGCACGCGCTCGCGCGCCGCGGCATCCATCCGCCGCCGAATCGCGCCCTGCACGGCAAATCCGACGTTGCGCTCCACGGTGAGATGCGGGAACAAGGCGTATTCCTGGAATACGTAGCCAACGCTGCGCGCCTGCGGCGGAAGGTTGATGCGCGCCGCGGAGTCGAACAGCACGCGCGCGCCGATCTCGATGCGGCCTTGCATCGGGCGTGAGCAGCCCGGCGATGCACTGCAGGGTCACGCTCTTGCCGGAGCCGGACGGTCCGAACACGACGATGCGCTCGTTCTCGGCTTCGAACGCGGCTTCGAGAAGGAACTCGCGGCCGTCGGAGACCAGCCGCTTGCGAATGTCGACACGAACTTTCATGCTCAGTGACGCGGCCGCAGCAGTCTGCCCGAACCCAGCAGGATGGCGATGCACACGACCGAAGTCACGAGCACCAGGAAGTTCGCCAGATCGTCGCGTCCGGCCTCCACCGCGTCGTAGACCGCGAGCGACAACGTCTGCGTCTTTCCTGGAATGTTGCCTGCCACCATGAGCGTCGCGCCAAACTCACCCATGCCGCGCGCGAACGCCAGCATGGCGCCGGCGAGTATTCCGCGCCACGCGAGAGGCAGCGTGACGCGGAAAAACACGCCTGGCTCCGAGGCGCCCAGCGTGCGCGCCGCGCCCTCGAGCTGGCGATCGACGCCCTCGAACGCGGCGCGTGCCGACTTGAACACAAGCGGAAAGGCCACCACCGCGGAAGCGAGGACCGCACCCTGCCACGTGAAGATGAGACTGATGCCGAGATTCTCGTACAGCCACTCGCCGATCCAGCCGCGTCGTCCGATCAGCACGATCAAGTAGTAGCCCAGCACGGTAGGCGGCATCACCAGAGGCAGGGTGCAGATTGCGTCCAGCAGCTCCCTCCCCCAGAACGCATGGCGTGCGAGGACATAGGCGAGTGCCACTCCCGATGACGAGCGCGAGCAGCGTGGCGAGCCCTGCTACTTTGAGGGTGAGCAGCAGCGGAACTAGCGCCTGTCCGATCATCGGGTCCTTTTGGCTCGACCCCAGGGCAGGCGACGACGCGCCGCGTAAGGATGCTAAGCGATAGCGATCAACTTGCCGGGGCCTAGCTATATCCGCCGGGATACGGCGGTGACTGTACGAAAGCCGCGCAGCCCGGTCAAGGGCAACCGAAGACTGGACGGCAGTCGCCCGGTCAAAGGGCTTCGAGCTTGAAAACGACCGGAACGGTCATGGTCAGCTCCCTGCCCCGCAGCGCCTCCGGCACGTCGGGAAGTGGAGCCGCGTTGTGCACCATCTGGATCGCCGCCGCGTCCAGCACCTGGAACCCGCTGCTGTGGCCTACGTGGACGTCCTGCAGCTTCCCGTCCGGTCCGATCTGCAGCTTGAGCTCGGTCGTGCCCTGCCAGTTGCGCATACGTGCGAGGCGCGGGTAGTCCTTTCGCTTGCCGATAGCTTGTGCGAGGATTTCCCCAAACGCCTTGAGCGCTGCAACATCCAGTGGCGCTTGCGCCTGACGCACCGGAGATGCCGGTGCTTCGACCTTCGCCACAGCCGCTGGCTCCGGAGGCGGAGGTTGCGGGGCCGGTGTGACGCGTGCCGGCGGCGCTGGCGGCGGCGCTTCGGGACGCACCTCAGGAACAGCTGGCACCGGCTCCGGGATCGGCTCGCGCAGCGCCTGCGCGGGCGCTGCCAGCACCACCGGGTCGGGGCGGGTTTGCACCGGTGTTGGCACAGGTTCTGGCCGCCTCTGAGGCAATGGCGCGGGACGCTTCACCACTGGTGTGGGCTCAGGTCGTGGCTCCGGCGGTGCCACCGCGGCCGGGGCGTCAGGTGGTGGTTCGGCTACCAACTCGACCACCATGGGTGCAGGCCGTTCGGGACTCGCGATGCGCAGCCCCGGCAACAGGACTACCGCCGCGGCGTGGATCAGCAACGAGAGTGCAAACGCGGCTTTGACCGAGCCCTGACGGTACCAGTCGGTGGAAACAGCGAAAGAAAAGACCGGGTTAGCGGTATTCACGGCCCGGTTCAGCAGTGTGCACGGTGTGATGTCGATGCTCGGTGGTCCGAGCTCAAGCAGCGGTCTCCGGGGGAAGTTTACACGACCGCCCGATGGAGATGCCTGCGTCGCGCGCCGGTGTGTTTCGCGACGCGGCGCGGCGGCGTTGTGGATCAGCGGCCGGCCATGAGGCGCATGAACGCCGACAGGTCCTTGCGCACGCTGGCCGCCGCTTTCGCGTCCATTGCGAGATAGCGCTTCAGCACGTCATGGCCCAACTCGGTGACGTGCGCCCCGCCCCCGCGCTGACCGCCGGTCAGCGTTTCGACGACGGGGGACTTGAAACATTGATTCATCGTATCGACCAGCAGCCAGGCGCGGCGGTACGACATGCCGAGGCTGCGCGCGGCGGCCGAGATAGAGCCTGTGCGTTCGATCGCATTCAGCAGATCAGCCTTGCCAGGTCCCATGGCGATGGCCTTGCGGAACAGGATGCGGATCTGCGGCTTTGCCGACCCGTCCTTGCGCACACCCTTGGCTGCTTTCGGCTTCCCCGAGGTCATCCCCGCCCCCTTTGCAAGCACCTTCCTGCGCTCATCGAGTCCATCGCTTTGCCGCCGCGTCGTCGCTGGAACGGGCGTCGACCCATCGGCTGCCGTCCGGCGTCTGCTCCTTCTTCCAGAACGGGGCCTGTGTCTTGAGGTAGTCCATCACAAACTCACAGGCCGCGAAGGCCTGCCCGCGGTGCGCGCCCGCCACGACCACCAGCACGATCTGATCCGTCGGGTGGAGCGTGCCCACTCGGTGAATCACCAACACATCGATAACGTCCCAGCGTGACCTTGCCTCGTCGACGATCTTGTTCAGCGCCTTCTCAGTCATCCCCGGATAGTGCTCCAGCGTCAACTCCGACACCCGATCTCCCGAGTTGACGTCTCTTACCAACCCGATGAAGCTGGCGATCGCACCGATGGACGGATTGTCACGCCGCAGGTTAGCGACCTCCTCGCCGCTGTCGAAGTCTTCGTTCTGGATCCTGACCACCGCGTCAGCCTCCCGTCACGGGTGGAAAGAAGGCGACCTCGTCGCCTGGGCTGAGGCGAGCGGTCGGACGCCGCTATCTCCTGGTTCACCGCCACACGCACTGGCTTGGCCGCAGCCAGCTCGGCTTTCCCAGACGCCGCCCCGTGCGCGCAGATGCTCGCGCAGCGCTCCGACCGTAGCCACGGACTGCGGCAAAGCAAAACGTTCCGACGCGCGTCCGAAGGCCTCTTTCAGTCGCGCAAAGTAAAGGATCGTAATCGTATCCGCCCGGGCGGACACCATTCCCTTGTCCTCCACGACATCCCACTCATCCATAACCATAGGGCATCCGGATTCAGCCTAAGAGCATTCATTATAGAACCCCGGATGATCCTCGGGACACGCTCGCGCCCCGACCCGGAAGAGGTTCGACGCAGGCTCCACTTACCGGAAAACGGTGCCGAGGCGTAGCATTGCGCCTGCGACAACTCATCGCCAGAGACGTTCAATGGACAAGATCAACAGACCCGAGCCGGAGTGGAAGCGCTGCCTCACGCCAGATCAATACGAAGTGCTGCGCGAGGAAGGAACCGAGCGGCGCCATAGCAGCGCTCTGAACGAAGAGAAGCGAGCAGGAGTCTACGTCTGCGCCGGTTGCGAACAGCCGTTGTTCGCCTCGGACATGAAGTACGACAGCAAGACCGGGTGGCCGAGCTTCTTCGACCTGCATTCCGGGGGCGCTCGAAACCAAGGTGGACCGTAAGCTCTTCGTCCCCCGAACCGAGTATCACTGCGCCCGCTGCGGCGGGCACCAGGGCCACGTGTTCAGCGACGGCCCTGCGCCTACGGGTCAGCGCTGGTGCAACAACGGAGTGGCGCTGCGCTTCAAGCCGCGGACCACGACGCTTCAGGGTAAGGACAGGGCGCTTGC
This sequence comes from uncultured beta proteobacterium, assembly GCA_963747025.1. Classification (GTDB taxonomy): domain Bacteria; phylum Pseudomonadota; class Gammaproteobacteria; order Burkholderiales; family SHXO01; genus SHXO01. The sequence continues at coordinate 239,986 of CAVVDJ010000006.1, read as the reverse complement.
TCGCAGGCTCGTCGTGCGACCGCGTACCGGCCGGCCCGACGGTGAGAACCACCTGCTTGTAGACGACGCGCAACCCCTCGTCGGATTCGAGCGCCATCACGAAGGCGTCGAAGCCCTTGAGGATGCCGCGGATTCTCGTTCCGTTCCGGAGATAGACATCCAGCTGGGTGGCGAGGCGCCGCCACTCATCCAGTATGCGGTCCTGGCAACTTTCGCCCTGGCTCCGACTGCCCGGTGTCGCGTGTCCGGAGCGCCCTTGGTTCGCCTTCGGAACCCGCCTGGCCTCCCCCACCGCTCCAGCCTTGATGTCTCTCGGCATCACCACCCGCCCTTGCGTGCGCCAGCACGCGTTTGCATGGTCGCGTCTGGAAGCTTGCATGAAGCTTTGCATCGGCGAACAATCATTCTCGCTCCGCTCGAGTTGAATAGGTATGACAACATGTATCAGCCTGCCGGCACGCACTTCCGAATTGTCCGGGACTACCGCAATGTTGCACAAGTCGCTTCCGTCTGCCGTCGGTTGGTCGTATTGGGGCTGTCGCGGACACGACGGTCCGGGCCTGGTCGCGGCGTTAGTCCCTTCGGCATATAATGCTTCTTGTCATGTGCAAGCTGCCGTTCACTGCGAAAGCGGTGTCATTGCAAAATCCTAAGGTGTATGAAGGAACAGTCGCTGTTGGACGCGAAGAGCGAACGCCCCGCTGTCGTGCCGCAGCCTATGCGGCAGGTGCTGTCCGACACGCGCGGTCGGCCGCTGCGCGATCTTCGCGTTTCGGTGACCGATCGATGCAACTTCCGCTGCACCTACTGCATGCCCAAGGAGGTGTTCGGCAAGGACTTCCAGTTCCTCGAGCGGGAACAGCTGCTGAGCTTCGGTGAGATCCACCGCCTGGTGCGCATCTTTCGCGACCACGGTGTGCACAAGATCCGGATCACCGGCGGAGAGCCGCTGGTGCGTCGCAAGCTCGAGCGGCTGATCGAGATGCTGTCCTACTGGAGCGATCTCGACCTCACGCTGACCACCAACGGTTCGCTGTTGAAGCACAGCGCTCGTGCTCTGAAAGATGCCGGCCTCAAGCGTATCACGGTGAGCCTCGACTCTCTGGACGACGCCGTGTTCAAGGCCATGAACGACGTCGACTTCCCGGTAGAGAAAGTGCTGGAGGGCATCGCGGAAGCGGCCGCCGTGGGGCTGCAGCCGATCAAGATCAACATGGTCGTCAAGCGCGGCGTCAACGACCATAGCGTGTTGCCGATGGCGCGCTACTTCAAGGAGAGGGGCTGCACACTGCGCTTCATCGAGTACATGGACGTGGGTGCCACCAACGACTGGAGGATGGAACACGTCGTACCCTCGCGCGAGCTGGTGCAGATCATCGATCGCGACATGCCGATCGAGCCGGTCGACCCGAGCTATCGAGGCGAAGTGGCCGAGCGCTGGCGTTACCAGGACGGCGGCGGCGAAGTCGGATTCATCTCATCGGTGAGCCAGGCCTTCTGCCGCGACTGCACGCGCGCGAGGCTGTCGGCCGAGGGCCAGCTCTATACCTGCCTGTTCGCAAGCCAGGGCACGGACTTTCGCGCGCTGTTGCGAAGCGGCGCGTCGGATGAAGACATCTCGCAACTCATCGAGGCTGTCTGGGGCGCTCGCGCCGACCGCTACTCGGAGCTGCGTACCGCCGCGACCGTCAAGCTGCGCAAAGTGGAGATGTCGTACATCGGCGGCTAACGCGCAGACGCACCGCTTCGCGCGCGAGCCGGGCGCACAAGCGTTTGATCGAGCGAGCGCAGCGCCAACGCGGAGGCAAGGACCTACTTTCAGCGGTTAGCGCGTCTGCCCATACGATTCCAATGTCCCCCGAAACGATCAAATCCGTGTCGGCGATCACCGCCGACAGCGACTACGACCCGAACTCGATGCCGGTGGCAAAGGCGAGGGAGTATATCCGCGCCTTTCTCGACCCCGGTGACTGCGGTCGAGCGGCTGCATCTTCGCGCGGCGCTGGGTCGCGTCTTGGCGCAGCAGATCCGCTCCAGCATCAACGTCCCGTCCCACGACAACTCGGCGATGGACGGGTACGCCGTGCGTTTCGCGGATCTCGAGCCCGAACGCCGAGTCCAGTTTGAAGGTCGTCGGCACCTCCTTCGCAGGCAAGCCCTTTCCAGGGCAGCGTCGGCCCCCGCGAGGCGGTCCGCATCATGACCGGCGGCGTGATGCCATCTGGATGCGACACCGTGATCATGCAGGAGCGCGTGCGAGTAGCGGACGGGCGCCTGCAGGTCCCGGGTGGCCAGCAGCAGGGCGCGAACGTGCGCTATGCCGGCGCCGACATCAAGACCGACCAGGTCGTGTTCGAGCCCGGCCAGATCGTGCGCCCGGCAGAGCTGGGCATGATCGCCTCGCTCGGCATCGGTGAAGTCTCGGTCTATCGCCGGCTGCGTGTGGCGTTCTTTTCCACCGGCGACGAGCTGGTGCCGGTCGGAGGCAGTCTGGCCGCCGGCCAGATCTACGACAGCAACCGCTACACGATCTACGGGATGCTGATGCGGCTGGGCGTCGACGCCATCGACATGGGCGTGATCCGCGACGATCCGGCCGCCATTGAAAGCGCGTTCACGCAGGCGGCGCAAGCGGCCGACGTGGTCATCACCAGCGGCGGTGTGTCGGTCGGCGAGGCTGACTTCGTCAAGCAGCTCCTGGCCAAGCTCGGCGATGTCCTGTTCTGGAAGATCGCGATGAAGCCGGGGCGGCCGCTCGCTTACGGCAAGGTGGGGCAAGCTCACTTCTTCGGCCTGCCCGGGAACCCGGTATCGGCGATGGTCACCTTCTACGAGTTCGTGCGCGAGGCGTTGCTGGTGCTGATGGGCGTGCCGCAGCCGCGTCCTCTCCCTGTCCTGAAAGCGGTCTGCACTTCAGCCATAAAGAAGGCGCCCGGGCGCACCGAATTCCAGCGCGGGATATTGGAGCAAGATGATGACGGCCAATGGACCGTGCGGGTGACCGGCGATCAGAGCTCGGGCATCCTGTCTTCGATGAGCCAGGCCGACTGTTTCATCGTCCTGCCCGACGCGCAAGGCAACACGCCAGCGGGCGCAACGGTGGACGTGCAGCTTCTCGAAGGGTTGATCTGAACTGCAGACCCGTACACCTCGGGCAGCTTAGTTCCTAGCCGTCTAGCATGTCGTGTCGAGCCTAGCTGCGCGCGTCAGTGAAACAGGACAAACGCTTTCTGCAGTGTGACGTACACGCCCCAGGCCAGGGGGATGCCCACGAACAGCCAGAGCAGCGCGACGACCGCCGGACTGCTCGGCGTGGGGGCCGACGCGGAGGCGGTGCCTTTGATCTCGGCCGTGGCCGCCTGCGCTTTCTCGTGCGCCAGTTTGCGCTCCGCTGCCAGCTCCTCTTCGGTCATGAACCATTTCGCAGCCACGGGGCGCACGAGCAGGTTGCAGACGAAGCCGCCCACCAGCAAGCCCGCGAGCACGTACATGGTCGTGTCATACGCCTGGCTTCGCGGCACCCCGGCCTTGATCTGGAAATCGTTGATGTAGTTCACCAACACCGGTCCGAGGATGCCTGCCGCCGACCAGGCCGTGAGCAGGCGCCCGTGAATCGCACCGACCATCTGGGTGCCGAACATGTCGGCCAGGTAGGCCGGTATGGTCGCGAAGCCGCCGCCGTACATGGTGAGGATGACGCAGAACAGGGCGACGAACAGGGCAACACTGCCCGCATGACCTGCCGAGGGGGCCGAAGCGTAGAGCACAAAGCCGAGCACGAAGAAGGCGTAGTAGGTCGCCTTGCGCCCGATGTAATCGGACAGCGATGCCCAGAAGAAACGGCCCGCGATATTGAACAAGCTGAGCAGCCCCGTGAAGCCGGCGGCAATCGCTGCGATCTGACCCAGCTGTTCCTTGCTCAGCTGATCGAACTTGAGATCGAGCCCGATCAGGCGGCCGCCAAAGATCTCCTGCAGCATCGGCGAAGCCATCCCGATCACACCGATCCCGGCGGACACATTGAGACAGAGAATGCCCCAGAGCAGCCAGAACTGAGGTGTACGCCACGCCTTGTTGAGATGGACGTTCCTGGTTGTGATCATGGCATTGGCGGCCTGGCTGGGCGGCGGGGTCCAGCCTTTGGGTTTCCAGCCGATGCGGCGGGATCCGGTAGGCGAAGGCGCCGACCATCATGAACACGAAATAGATCGCGCCCATCGTGACGAAGGTCTGCCACACGCCGACAGAGTCGGATGTCGCGTAGAACTTCATCAAGCGATCCGCCAGCGGCGAGCCGATCATCGCGCCGCCTCCGAAACCCATGATCGCCATCCCGGTCGCCATGCCGCGGCGGTCGGGGAACCACTTGATCAGCGTCGATACCGGAGAGATGTAGCCCAGTCCCAGCCCGATGCCGCCGATGACGCCGGACCCCAGCCACATCAGCCAGAGCTGATGGGTGTACACGCCGATGGCTGAGAGCCCCAGGCCGCCGCACCAGCAGATCGCGGAGACCACACCAGCCTTGCGCGGCCCGGCGCGCTCCAGCCAGCCTCCCCAAACAGCGGCGCTGGAGCCGAGGAAAACGAAGAACAGGGTGTACATCCAGCCGAGGATCGGCTTGTCCCAGTCGCAGGTCGTCGTGAACAACTTCCACGTACCCGGCGCGCATTCGATCGACTTCGAGATGCCGAGCGCCTTGGTCAGCGGCAACCAGAACACCGAGAAGCCGTATGCCATCCCGATGCACAGGTGAATGCACAGGGCGGCGGGCGGGACCAGCCAGCGGTTGAACCCTTCGCCCGCGACAATGCGTTCCTTGGAGAGATCGAACATCGGGCCGCTCCTCCCAACTCTTATGGTTTGTGCTGTTCTGTCTTGCTGCGGCCGGCAGCCCGGCGCGCGGCAAATGATACCCGAGCCCGTGCTCGGCGGCACCATCAAAGAGTGGGCTAGAATTGAGTGACCTGATGTCGCTTGGTGAACCGCGCATGGGTTCAAGGGAGCAGCCGCCGTGGGCGATAGCCCACTGAATCTGTCGGTGACCGCTGTCATCCTCTCGGGTGGCCGTGGTACGCGCATGGGCGGAGTGGACAAAGGCCTGCTGCCATTCCGAGGCCGCACGCTGGTCGAGTGGGTGCTGGACCGGATCGAACCGCAAGTGGCCGAGGTGCTGATCAGCGCCAACCAGAATCTCGACCGCTATCTGGCCCTTGGCCATCCGGTTCTCACCGATCGCGTCACCGGGTTCGCTGGGCCCCTCGCGGGTCTGCATGCGGGCTTGTGCCTGGCGCGCTCGGATCTGGTGATCATGGTGCCATGTGACTCGCCTTTCTTGCCCGCCAACTTGGTTCAGCGCATGACCCAGGCGCTGGCCGGCCGTGACGCTGACGTGGCCGTTGCCCGGACCGGCGACCAGCGCCACCCGGTGTTTTGCTTATGCCGCGCTAGCTTGCTGCAGAACTTGACCGCATTCCTCGACGGCGGTGGTCGCAAAGTGGACGCTTGGTACGCGGCGCTCAATGTATCCGAGGTCGCGTTCGACGATCACGCCGGAGGCTTGCTGAACATCAACACCCTGGAACAACTGCACGCGCTGGAACGCGACGTGGTGTTGCGATGGGAGAACCCGGTGCGGTGACGAGCACAGCGCGCCAGCCTTGCACCGCTGCGAAGCCGCTATCGCGCGGGCTTGGAGGACCCAGGCCCAGGCTCCAGGAGCTGGAAGAACTGCTCGTCCTGGGCGATCATGCCCAACTCGCTGCGCGCGCGTTCCTCGATGGCCTCGTAACCGGTCTTGAGGTCACGGACCTCGGCAGCCAGCGCCGTATTGCGCGCGCGTAGAGCGTCGTTAGCGTGGCGCTGCGCTTTGAGCTGTTGATCCAGCGCCCACACGCGTGCCCAGCCGCCCTTGCCCGCCCACAGCGGCCACTGCACCGCCGCGATCAGGACGATCAGGGCAAGCGCTAAGGGCCGCATTACCAGAGTTGGTAGAACGCTTCGCGCCCGGGGTAGCTGGCAGTGTCGCCCAGATCCTCCTCGATGCGCAGAAGCTGATTGTACTTGGCCACGCGATCGGAGCGCGACAGCGAGCCGGTCTTGATCTGCAGCGCGTTGGTGGCAACGGCGATATCAGCGATGATGGTGTCCTCGGTCTCGCCCGAGCGGTGCGAGATGATCGAGGTGTAGTTGGCGCGCTTGGCCATCTCGATGGCCGAGAACGTCTCGCTCAAGGTGCCGATCTGGTTGATCTTGATCAGGATCGAGTTGGCGACCCCTTCCAGTATCCCCTCGCGCAAGATTTTGGTGTTGGTCACGAACAGATCGTCGCCCACCAGTTGCACGTTGTCGCCGAGACGGTCGGTGAGCAGCTTCCAGCCGTCCCAGTCGTTTTCCGCCATCCCGTCCTCGATGCTGATGATCGGGTACTTCTCGACCCAGCCGGCGAGATAGTCGGTGAACTGCTGAGCACTCAGACGCAGGCCGTCCGAGCCCAGTGCATACGCGCCTTCCTCGTAGAACTCGGTGCTGGCGCAGTCCAGCCCGATCGCGACGTCGTTCTTGCCAGGCGTGTAGCCTGCCTTTTCGATGGCCTCCATGATCAGCTGCAGGGCCGCCTCGTTGTTGGCCAGGCTCGGCGCAAAGCCCCCTTCATCGCCCACCGTGGTGGGCATGCCCTTGGCGTCGATCAGCTTCTTCAGCACGTGAAACACCTCGGCTCCGCAGCGCAGTGCTTCGCGAAAGCTCCGCGCTCCGACCGGGATGATCATGAACTCCTGGAGATCGAGATTGTTGTTGGCGTGCGCGCCGCCGTTGATCACGTTCATCAGAGGCACGGGAAGCTGCATGCGCCCGGAGCCGCCGAGGTAGCGGTAGAGCGGCAACCCGGATTCCTCCGCCGCCGCCTTCGCCACCGCCGCGGATACCGCAAGCACCGCGTTGGCGCCGAGCCGCGCCTTGTTCTCGGTGCCGTCGAGCTCGATCAAGGCCTGGTCGATCAGCGATTGCTCCACTGCGTCCAGGCCGATGATGGCCTCGCAGATCTCGGTGTTCACGTTCTCCACCGCCCGCAGCACGCCCTTGCCGCCGTAGCGTTGCGCATCGCCGTCGCGTAGCTCGATGGCCTCCTTGCTGCCGGTGGAGGCGCCCGAGGGCACCGCTGCCCGTCCCAGCACACCCGACTCGAGCAACACGTCGGCCTCCACGGTGGGATTGCCGCGGGAGTCGAGGATTTCGCGGGCCACTACATCGACGATCGAGCTCATGCCTTGGCCTTTTGCCTTCCTTGTCCGTTATCGGGCGCCGTGAAGGCTGGTATCGCGAGGCAGTCCTCTGCAAATCGTTTGCGCTTGACCAGTGCGTCGATCTCCTGCAGCGTTTCCAGCAACTCGCGCATCAGGTGGAGCGGCCACGCATTGGGTCCGTCGGAGAGCGCCTTGTCCGGATTGGGATGCGTCTCCATGAAGATGCCCGCGACGCCGGATGCAACTGCGGCGCGCGCGAGCACCGGCACAAACTCTCGCTGGCCGCCGCTCGACGTACCCTGTCCTCCCGGCAGCTGGACCGAATGGGTCGCGTCGAAGACGACTGGACACCCGGTCTCGCGCATCACCATCAGGGAGCGCATGTCGGACACCAGATTGTTGTAGCCGAAGGAAGCGCCGCGCTCGCATACCAGAATATTGTCCGCACCGCTCGCCTGCTTCGCCTTGTCCACGACGTTTTTCATCTCCCAGGGCGAGAGGAATTGCCCTTTCTTGATGTTTACCGGTTTCCCGGCCGAAGCGGCGGCGTGGATGAAGTCGGTCTGACGGCACAAGAACGCAGGGGTCTGCAGAACATCCACTACCGCGGCCGCCACAGGGACCTCCTGCTCGCTGTGCACGTCGGTCAGGACCGGCACGCCGATCTGCTTGCGCACCTCGGCCAGGATGGTCAACCCCGCTTCCATGCCTGGCCCGCGGAACGACTTGCCTGAGCTGCGATTGGCCTTGTCGTAGGAGGACTTGAAGATGAAGGGGATCGCCAGCGCGGCGCAGATCTCCTTGAGCTGGCCTGCGGTATCGATCTGCAGCTGGCGCGACTCGACAACGCACGGTCCGGCGATGAGGAACAGCGGGCGATCCAGTCCCGCTTCGAAGTGGCATAGTTTCATGCGTCGGCAGCCGGCGGAACCACGGACGGAGCCGCCGCTCAGGCGATGTTCTCGAGCCGCGCCGGCGCCCGGATGTCGGTTGCCTGGGGGCCGGACTCGGACGCGGGGGTCGACGGACCGTGAGGCCGTGCCGGCAGTCGATCGCCGCACGGATGAAGGCCGAGAACAGCGGATGGCCCGCGCGAGGCGTGGATGTGAACTCCGGGTGGAACTGGCAGCCGACGAACCAAGGGTGGTCCGGCAGCTCGATCATCTCGCACAGGTCTTCGTTGGAGGAGATGCCAGACACGCGCATGCCGGCGTCCATCAAGTGCGGAATGTAGCGATTGTTGACTTCGTAGCGATGCCGATGGCGCTCGACGATCGTTTCTCTGCCGTATATTTGACGAGCGAGGCTGCCCGGGAGCAGCGAGCATTCCTGCCCGCCCAGGCGCATGGTCCCGCCCAGCGCGGACTGCCGTCGCGCACCTCCTGCTTGCCATCGCGCCCATGCCACTCGTGGATCAATGCGATCACCGGATGCGGCGTGGCCGGATCGAATTCCGTGCTGTGCGCGCCCGTCAACCCGGCCTTATGGCGTGCGTACTCGATCACCGCAAGCTGCAGGCCCAGACAAATGCCGAGGTACGGTACCTTGTTCTCGCGTGCATAGCGGATGGCTCTGATCTTGCCCTCCACCCCGCGTTTCCCGAAGCCACCGGGCACCAGCACCGCGTCCTTGTCGGCAAGACTGGCCGTGCCTTCGCGCTCGATGAGCTCAGAATCGATGTAATGAATGTTGATGCGGGCGCTGTTGTGGATACCCGCGTGGGTGAGCGCCTCGGTGAGGGACTTGTAGGACTCCGTCAGGTCCACGTACTTCCCCACCAGGGCGATGTCGACGGAGCTCACCGGGTGCTCGAGCGCGTAGACCAGCTTGTCCCAGGCTTCGAGGTTCGCGGGCGGCGCCTGAATCTCGAGCTTGCGGCAGACGATCTCGTCCAGTCCCTGGGCGTGCAACAGCCCGGGGATCTTGTAGATGCAGTCGACGTCGACCGCGGAGATGACGGACTGTTCCTCGAGGTTGGTGAACAACGCGATCTTGCGACGCTCGTCCTCGGGCAGCGGCCGGTCCGCGCGGCACAGCACGATATCGGGCTGGATTCCGATCTCGCGCAGCTCCTTGACCGAATGCTGAGTGGGCTTGGTCTTGATCTCGCCCGCCGAGGGGATGTAAGGCACCAAGGTCAGATGCATGAAGCAGGTGTGATTGCGGCCCAGCTGCAAGCTCATCTGCCGGATCGCCTCCAGGAACGGCAGCGACTCGATGTCGCCCACGGTGCCGCCGATCTCGACGATCGCGACGTCGGCATCCCCAGCGCCCATGCGGATGAAGTGCTTGATCTCGTCGGTGATGTGCGGGATCACCTGTACCGTGCCGCCCAGGTAATCGCCTCGGCGCTCCTTGCGGATGACGCTTTCGTAGATCTGACCGGTGGTGAAGTTGTTGCGCCTCGACATCCGAGTATTTACGAAGCGCTCGTAATGCCCGAGGTCCAGGTCCGTCTCGGCGCCGTCTTCGGTGACGAAGACCTCGCCATGCTGAAACGGGCTCATCGTGCCCGGGTCGACGTTGATGTATGGGTCGAGCTTGAGGAGGGTTAGCTTGATGCCGCGGGATTCGAGGATTGCCGCCAGAGAGGCGGCGGCGATGCCTTTGCCAAGGGAGGAGACTACGCCGCCGGTGACAAAGATGAATTTAGTCATGCCCGCGCTTCGGCCACATGCCGCCGCATATTAGCATACCTAGGGAAGCTCTGATCTACTCTCGCACGTGAGAATAGATCCGAGCTTCCCTGTAACGCAGAGCCCGGGAGAATTCGGCGCGCCGCACTCACGTCGCCCGCAGGCTACGCATGGGCCGACACTCGCGCCTCGCGCGCCAGGAACAGCCAGGTCTCGACGACCGTGTCGGGGTTGAGCGAGATGGTGTCGATACCTTCCTCTACCAGCCATTTGGCGAGATCCGGGTGATCGGAGGGGCCTTGACCACAAATGCCGACGTACTTACCGGCCTTGCGGCAAGCCTGGATCGCCATGTGCAGCATAGCCTTCACCGCCGGGTCGCGCTCGTCGAACGAGCCGGCCACAATGCCCGAGTCGCGGTCCACGCCGAGGGTGAGCTGAGTCATGTCGTTGGAACCGATAGAGAAGCCGTCGAAGTGCTGCAGAAACTGTTCGGCCAGCAGCGCGTTGGACGGGATCTCGCACATCATGATGACGCGCAACCCGTTGCGCCCGCGCTCGAGGCCGTTGGCTGCGAGCAGCTCGATGACCTGGCTGGCTTCACTCACGGTGCGTACGAACGGCACCATGATCTCGACATTGGTCAGCCCCATGTCGTCGCGGACCCGCTTGAGCGCTTGGCATTCCAGCTCGAAACAGTCACGGAAGCTGGGGTCGATGAAACGCGAGGCGCCCCGGAACCCGAGCATCGGGTTCTCCTCGTGCGGCTCGTAGCGCTGGCCGCCCAACAGCGTCGAATACTCGTTGGACTTGAAGTCGGACAGCCTGACGATCACCGGCTTCGGCGCAAACGCGGCGCCCAGGGTCGCGATACCTTCGGTCAGTTTCTGAACGTAGAAGCTCTTCGGGTCGGCATAGCCGCAGATGCGTGCATCGATCTCCCGGCGCAAGTCCGGGGGTACGTTGGGATAGGACAGGACCGCCTGCGGATGGATGCCAATCATGCGCGCGATGATGAACTCAAGGCGCGCCAAACCGATGCCGGCGTTGGGCAGCCGCTGAAAGTCGAAGGCCAGCTCAGGGTTGCCCAGGTTCATGCTGATCTTGACCGGACACGTCGGCATCGCCTCCAGCGACAGATCCACGATCTCCACGTCGAGGCGCCCGCGATAGACGTGGCCGGTATCGCCTTCCGCGCACGAAACGGTCACGACCTCCCCCTCGGGCAGGTGCCGGGTGGCATCGCCGCAACCGACCACCGCGGGAATACCCAGCTCGCGAGCGATGATCGCAGCATGGCACGTGCGTCCGCCGCGGTTGGTGACGATGGCGGCTGCCTTCTTCATGACCGGCTCCCAATCCGGGTCGGTCATGTCCGTCACCAGCACGTCGCCCGGTTGCACGCGCACCATCTCGCTGGCGTCCATCACCAGCCGCACCGGGCCGATGCCGACGCGGCTGCCGATCGAACGGCCCGAGACGATGATCTCGGAGCGTTCCTTGAGCCGGTAACGCTTCTGGCTGTCGAGCTTGGCGTTGCCCTTCACCGTCTCCGGCCGGGCTTGCAGAATATAGATCTTGCCGTCCAGGCCGTCGCGGCCCCATTCGATATCCATCGGCCGGCCATAGTGCCGCTCGATGATCACGGCATAGCGGGCCAATTCCTCCATCTCGGTGTCGGTGATAGAGAAACGTCGCCGCTCGGCTTCGGGCACGTCCAGGGTCTGCACCGAGCGCCCGGCTTCGCGCGCCTGCGAGAACACCATCTTGATTGCCTTCGAGCCCAGCGTCCGGCGCAGGATCGCTGGGCGGCCAGCGCCGAGCGCCGGCTTGTAGACATAGAACTCGTCCGGGTTGACGGCCCCCTGCACCACCGTCTCCCCCAGTCCGTAACTGGCCGTGATGAATACCACCTGGTCGAAGCCCGACTCGGTGTCGAGCGAAAACATCACGCCGCTCGCGCCGAGGTCGCTGCGCACCATGCGCTGGACACCGGCAGATAACGCCACGTCGGCATGGCTGAAACCCTTGTGCACGCGGTAGGAGATGGCGCGGTCGTTGTACAAAGAGGCATAGACGTGCTTGATGGCTGCCAACAGATTGTCGACACCATGGATGTTGAGGAATGTCTCCTGCTGACCCGCGAAAGAGGCGTCCGGCAAATCCTCCGCCGTGGCCGATGAGCGCACCGCAAAGGAGAGATCGGACGCGCCGCTGTCGCGCAACTCGGCGTAGGCCTTGCGCACACCCGCCTCCAGGTTCTCCGGAAACTGCGCCTCCACCATCCAGCGCCGAATGGTTGCGCCGGCCTGGGCCAGGGCTTTGACGTCGTCCACATCAAGGCTCGCGAGCAGTCCGTCGATTTTCTGGTCGAGCCCGTTGCGACCCACGAACTCGCGAAACGCCGATGCGGTCGTCGCGAAGCCTCCAGGCACGCGCACGCCCAGCGGGGACAGCTGGCTGATCATCTCACCGAGGGAGGCGTTCTTCCCTCCCACACGCGCCACATCTTCCATGCGCAAACGGTCGAATGGCAGCACATAAGCTTCGTTGATCATGCGGGCCTTTGCAGGAGCTCGGGTGAGATCGGTCATGGCAAACCGTGCTATTTTACCGGTCGCCATTTTGCTTTGCACCATAACTAAACTGTTGCTCCCGTTGCATCCCCATGAGCCCGAAGCGCAGCGCCTTCTTCGTTTCCGACCGCACCGGCGTCACCGCCGAGATGCTGGGGCATAGCCTGCTCACGCAGTTCGACCAGGTCGAGTTCTTGGAAACGACCCTGCCCTTCGTGGATACGCCGCAAAAGGCGGAGGAGGCGGTGAAAGAAATCAACCAGGCGGCCGCGCGCGACGGCACGCGCCCGATCGTCGTCAGCACCCTAGTGGACACGGAGGTCGCCGCGGTGTTGGCCAAGGCCGATGGGCTGGTGCTGGACTGCTTCCAGATCTTCATCGCGCCGCTCGAGCAGGAACTGGGAATGCGCTCGTCGCATACGGTGGGCCGGTCGCACAGCGCGGTCAACTCCAGCTACTTCCGGCGCATCGACGCGGTGAACTTCGCCCTGGCCTACGACGATGGCCAGGCAACCAAGGAGCTGAATAACTCCGACGTGGTCCTGGTGGGCGTATCGCGTTGCGGGAAAACTCCGACCTGTTTGTACCTGGCCCTCCAGTACGGGATCCGTGCCGCCAACTACCCGCTGATACCGGAGGATTTCGGCAACATGCGCCTGCCGGGGCAGCTCAGACCTTGGCGCGACAAGCTATTCGGGCTCACCATCCTGCCCGACCGCCTGCACCAGATCCGCAGCGAGCGGCGGCCGGGCAGCAAGTACGCCAGCCTCGCCAACTGCGCTTCCGAAGTGCGCGAAGCCGAGGCGCTCTTGCGCAACGAAAACATCCCCTATCTCGACACCACGCACCGCTCGATCGAAGAGCTGGCCAGCACGATACTGCGCCAGGCCAATCTCGCCCGACATATCTACTAGGGAAGGTCGGATCGATTCGCCACGACGCGGGTCGCGTCAGGCCAGCACCGGCTTCGACTAGAACAAGGGGATCTGGAGAATGACTTCGCGCACTGGCGCGAAGCTGCGCCGGTGGAACTGCGACGCGCCATGCGTGCGAAGGGCGGCAATGTGTTCGAGCGTGGCGTAACCCTTGTGCCGGTCGAAGCCATACTCCGGGCGTACCGTGTGCAGTTCCAGCATCAAGGCGTCGCGTGCCGTCTTGGCGAGGATCGAGGCAGCCGAGATGACGCGCACCTTGGCGTCGCCGCCTACGACAGCACGCGTGGGAAACGGCAGCGCTGGACAGCGATTACCGTCGATGACCACCTGCGTTGGCACTAGGCTCAGTGATTCGACGGCCCGTCGCATTGCCGTCAGCGTTGCCTGCAGGATGTTCATGCAGTCGATCTCCTCGACCGAGGCGCTGGCCACCGCAAACGCCAGAGCGCGCTCCCGGATGCGCAGCGCAAGTTCCTCGCGCCGCTCTGGTGTCAGCTGCTTCGAATCGGCCAGACCGCGGATCGGGCGCGATGGATCGAGAATCACGCAGGCGGCGAAAACCGGCCCGGCCAGAGGCCCCCGGCCCGCCTCATCCACACCGCATATGAACGGGCCAGGCTCGCCGCTCACGAGCCGCCTGCGGGCACCCGCGCCCTGCTATGGGACAGAACGGCTGCATGTGAAGACTCCAGCAGCAACGGCAAGACCGCCTCGACTACCCGCTCACCGGTACTCTGACGCAGACTGGTGTGGATCTCCTGGAACACCCGCTCCTGCCGCAGCCTCACTTCCTTGTCCCCGATCTGGTTCACCAAGGCTTGAGCCAGTACCTCCGGCGTGGCCTCGTCCTGGAGGATCTCAGGCACCACAAAGCGGCCGGCCAATGTGTTGGGCAGTGAAACGTAGGGTACGAACACCTTCGGACGGATGATCACGTAGCTCAGCCAAGGAATTTTGTAGGTGACGACCATCGGGCATTTGAGCAGTGCGGCTTCGAGTGCCGCAGTACCGGACGCAAGCAGTGCACCGTCGGCGGCGGTCATCGCCAGATGCGCGTGGCCGAACAGGATCGTCAGCGGCAGATCCTCACCTTGATTGCGGTATAGCGCGTCTTCGAACTGGCGGCGCGTCTCGCGGCTCAGAAGCGGTACAAGGAATTGCGCATTCCTGACTTGACGGTGGATCAGCTTGGCTGTCTGCACGAACAGGTCCGCCATGTACCTCAACTCGCTCTGACGGCTGCCCGGCAGCAGCGCGATCACGCGTCGGCCCGCCGGCACGCGGAACTGGTCCCGCGCCGCTGCGCGGTCGGGGGTGTCTGGCAGCACGTCGGCCAGAGGGTGGCCCACGTAGCTGGCGGGGATGCCGACTTGGCTGTACAGCTCGGGCTCGAACGGGAACAGACAAAGAACCTTGGCACAGGCGTGCTTCATCTTGTAGATGCGCTTGCGGCGCCAGGCCCACAACGACGGACTCACGTAGTGCACCGTGGTGATGCCGCGCTTCTTCAGCGCCCGTTCCAGTCCGAGGTTGAAATCAGGCGCGTCGACACCGATGAAGAGATCCGGGGGTTCGGCGATGAGGCGACGCCGCAGATCGTTGCGGATGCGCAGGATCGAGGGCAGCTGTCGGAAAACCTCGACATACCCGCGCACTGCGAGCGACTCGGCTGGATACCAGGAGTCGAACCCGGCCGCTTCCATCTTCGGCCCGCCGATTCCGAAGAAGCGCGCGGCGGGCACCCGCTGCTTCAGCGCCTCGATCAGGTGCGACCCGAGCAAGTCTCCCGAGGCCTCCCCCGCAACCAGAGCGATGCGCCAGGCGCGCGCGCTCGTCTCTCGGCCCTCAGCGGACGTCACCTGATAACTCCGCGCGTACTCCCGGCAAGGAACTCCACCAGCACCTGCAGTTCGGGCGTCTCGCGCACCTGCTCGGCGATGACCTGCTTGGCCTCATCGAAGCCCAGGCCCGAGCGGTACAACGTCTTGTAGGCCCTGCGGATGCTCTCGATCGTGCTCGGGGTTGAAGCCGCGTCGCCTCAACCCCTCCGTGTTGACGCCGTGCGGTTCGGCAGACGTTCCGCCGCTGGCCATGACGTAAGGCGGCACGTCCCTGAGCACGATCGATCCGCCCGCGACGAACGCGTGTGTCCCCACGCGGCAGAACTGATGCACCATGGTTCCGCCCCCGAGGATGACGTGGTCGTGCACCGCGACGTGCCCTGCCAGGGTCACCATGTTGGCCAGGACCGTGTGGCTACCCACCTGACTGTCATGCGCCAGATGCACGTAGGCCATGACCCAATTGTGATCGCCCACGCGCGTTACGCCAACGTCCTGCACGGTGCCGGTGTTGAAAGTGCAGAACTCGCGAATGATGTTGTGATCGCCGATCTCGAGGCGAGTGGGCTCGCCTCCATACTTCTTGTCCTGCGGGATCTCGCCGAGAGAGACGAACTGGAAGATGCGATTGCCGCGCCCGATGCGGGTATGGCCGGTGATCACGGCATGCGGGCCTACACTCGTGCCGGGCCCTATCTCCACATGCTCGCCGATCACCGTGTAGGCGCCGATCTCAACATCGGGCGCCAGCCTGGCCCCCGGATGCACGATCGCGGTTGGGTGAATCATACGACGGCGGATCATTCTTCCTTGAGCGTGCACAGAAACTCCGCCTCGGTGACGATCGCGTCCGCCACGGTTGCGACCCCGACGAACTTGCCGATGCCGCGCACCTGCCGCGTCATGCGTGACGTCCAGCTTGAGCTGATCGCCCGGGATCACCGGCTGCTTGAAACGCGCCCGATCGATGCCGACAAAGTAGTACAGCAGCTTGTGGGTGCTGTCGCGCTTCAGTTTCAAGAAAGACAGGATGGCGGCGGCTTGCGCCAGGCACTCCAGGATCATCACGCCAGGCATGACCGGGTTGCCGGGAAAGTGCCCCTGGAAATAGGGCTCGTTGATGGTGACGTTCTTGACCGCGACGATATTCTTGCCCGGCTCACAGGACAGCACGCGGTCGATCAGCAGGAACGGGAACCTGTGCGGCAGGTAGTTGAGGATCTCCCTGATCTCCATCTTATTCATTCTTCTTTCCTTCCAGTTCGGCCAGGCGGGCTTCCAGGTCGCGCAGGCGCCCGGCCAGCGCATCGAGGTGGCGGATGTGGGACGCGTTGCGCAACCAGTCCCTGTGCAGCGACATCGGGAACAAGGAAGTGTACGTGCCCGCTTTAGTGATGGACTTCGACACCCCGGTAGCACCGGAAATTTCGACGTTGTCGGCGATCTCCAGATGCCCGCCGATCATGGCGCTGCCGCCGATGCGGCAGTAGCGCCCGATGCGCGTGCTGCCCGCGATGCCTACGCATCCAGCGATCGCGGTATGCGCCCCGATTCTGCAGTTGTGACCGATCTGGATCTGGTTGTCCAGCTTCACCCCCTCCTCGATCACGGTGTCATCGAGGGCGCCGCGGTCGATCGTGGTGTTGGCGCCGACCTCTACGTCGTCGCCCAGCAGAACGCGGCCAATCTGCGGGATCTTGTGCCAGCGCCCGCCTTCCCAGGCGAGGCCAAACCCGTCGGCTCCGATGATGACGCCCGAATGCAGGATAACACGGTCGCCGACTATGCAATCGTGGTAGACGCTGACGCCGGAATACAGCCGGCAATCGCTGCCGATGCGAACGTTGTCGCCGAGCGCGCAGCCCGCCTCGACCAGACTCCCCTCGCCGACCTCGGCACCGGCGCCGATCGATACGAACGGCCCGATGCACGCGCTCGCGGCCACGCGCGCCGAGGGGTGGATTGCAGCGAGAGGGTGGATCCCCGGCACGACAGCGACGGGCGGATTGAGCAACGCCGAGACGCGCGCGAAGTAGGCGTAGGGATCCTTGCAGACGATGCGCGGGCGCTGGGTCGAGTCGGATGCGTCCGTGCCGAGGATGACCGCATCTGCTCGCGTCTGCTCGAGCTGCTTGCGGTAGCGGCTGTTGGCGTAGAACGAAATCTGACCCGGGCCCGCCGTCTCCAGCGTGGCGACCTGGTTGATGCGAACGTCGGCGTCGCCAAGGAGCTCGCCGCCGAAGCGCTGGACGATCTCGGAGAGCCGGTAAGCTTGGCGGGGGCTGTTCAACGGGGCAACCCTTCTGTGCAGGTTCCGCAAACTCCGCCGGACGCGCATGAGCGTTTGACTAAGCTGCGCCCGAGGACGCTATCAGCAGCCCGGTCACCACTGCGGTCGGCCCCTCTACTTGTCCGCCAAAGCCTTCAGCACCTTTTCGGTGATGTCGATGCGCGGGCTGCGGTAGACCGCTTCCTGAAGGATGATGTCGTACTTTTCTTTTTCGGCGATCTCCTGGATCACCTTGTTCGCACGCTCCAGCACTTGCCCCAACTCCTCGTTCTTGCGCAGGTTGAGGTCCTCGCGGAACTCGCGCTGCAGACGCTGCAGATCGCGGTTCATCCGCGCCAGATCGGCCTCCTTGTTGCGCCGATCGCTCTCGGCCATCGTCACCCCTTCCTTCTCCAGCTGGGTCTGCAGATCCTTGGCCTGCTTGGCGAGCTTTTGCAGCTCCTGATCGCGGGGCTGGAACTCCTTCTCGAGTTTTTTCAGCGCGCGCACCGCCGGGGCGGCCTCGCGGAACAGCCGCTCGGTGCTGACGAAACCGATCCTGAACTCGTTGCCCTGTGCGGCAGCGGCCGCGGACAGGAGCGCTCCAGCGAGAAGGAAGTACAGTCGTTTCAACGTTTTCTCCTTGACCCATTATAGCGCCGATGCCCACTGACGTCGGCTGCCGCTGTCCCGCGCCCTCAGAACGTCGTCCCCAGGGAGAACTGGAAGGCTTGAGTCCGGTCTTCCGGCTGGGGATTGAGCGCTCTGGCGAAGCTGATCTTGATCGGACCCACCGGCGAGTACCAACTCAGCGCCAAACCGGCCGCGAAGCGGGTCTGTGCAAAGTCGAAATTATCGCTCACTTGACCGGAATCGACAAAGACCGACAGCCGCACGGATTTGTCCTTCGTGCAGCCCCGGGAACGGGAAGTAGAACTCGACGCTAACTGTGGTCATGGTCGGTCCACCCAGCGCGTTGCCGAGTCGAGTCCTTAGGCCCGATCGAGCTCGTGTAGTAACCGCGCACCGAGCCGATGCCGCCAAGATAGTAGTTCTTGTAGAACGGCAGCGGCGCTTGATCATAACCGTGCGCATACCCGATCTGACCGCTGAGCTGCAAAGTGTACTCCCGCCCCATTGGAATCCAGTGGTCGATCCGATACGTGGTGCGATAGTAGCGCAGCTCCGCCGGCGGCACCGCAACTTCGAAGTTCAGGCGTTGGAGCGTACCGCTGGTCGTGTAGATCGTGCTGTCGCGACCGTCTCGCGACCAGCCGGCCGTCCCGATCAAGGCCGTATTGCTGTTTCCGAACTCTTCCACGAACTCGACATACTGCTGGCGGGCTCCCGATGAATGTCTGGACGTCGGTCCGCTCCACCGCCAAGCCATAGTTGATCGTGTCGTACTCGGTAATCGGCACGCCGAGCCGCACACCGGTTCCCAGCGTCTTGGTCGTGTACGGAGTCACCGAGTTCAAGTTGACCGCGTCCACGTTGCGCTTGTAGAGGTCGGCCCCGAGGCTCACGCCGTCGTCGGTAAAGTAGGGATTGGTGAACGACAGCGCATAGACCTTGTTCACGCTGCCGCTGTTGACCTGCAGCGACAGCGCATTGCCGGTACCGAACAGGTTCGCCTGCGATATCGAGGCCGACAAGATGACCTTCTCCGCCGTCGAGTAGCCGATGCCGAACAGCAGGTTGCCGGTGGGCCTCTCCACCACCTTGACCTCCACATCCACTTCGTCGGGTGCGCCCGGCACATTCACCGTGTCGACGCTGACCTCGGAGAAATAGCCCAGCTTGTCGATGCGTACCTTTGAGCGCTTCAGCTTGTCGGCCGAATACCAACCGCCCTCGAGCTGACGCATCTCGCGGCGGATCACCTCGTCCCGGGTCGTCGTGTTGCCCGAGATGTTGATGCGCCTGACATACACGCGGCGTCCGGGGTCCACGTACAGGGTGAAGGCGACCAGCTTCTTTTCGCGATCGATCTCGGGCACGGGATTGACGTTGGCGAACGCGTAGCCCTCATTGCCCAGCCGATCGACGATGAGCTTGGTGGATTCCGTCAATTTCTCGCGCGAAAACAGATCGCCCTTTCTTGAGCTTGATGAGCTTGCGCAGCTCGGCCTCAGGGACCAGCAGTTCGCCCGCCAGCTTGATGTCAGAGACCTTGGAACTGGTCGCCCTCGGTGACATTGACCGTGATGTAGATATCCTTCTTGTCCGGCGCGATGGAAACCTGGGTGGAATCGATCGTGAACTCGAGATAGCCCTGGTTGAGATAGAAGGAACGCAACGTCTCCAAGTCGCCTTCCAGCTTCTGCTTGGAGTACTGATCGTTCTTGCTGTACCAGGTGAGCAGGCCCGGGCGTGGTCAGCGTGAACAGATCCACCAGATCGCTCTCGCTGAACACTTTGTTGCCGACAATGTTGATCTGCCGAATCCTGGCCACCTCGCCTTCGGCGATGTTGAAGTTGATCGCCACGCGGTTGCGTTCGAGCGGAGTCACCGTGGTAGTGATTTCCACCGCATACCTGCCTCGCGACAGGTACTGGGTCTTGAGTCTCCTGCTCGGCCTTTTCGAGCAAGCTGCGGTCGAAGATGCGGCCTTGAGCCAAGCCAATTTGCTTGAGCGCGTCGCGCAGCTTGTCCTTGTCGAACTCTTTCTGCCCGACGAAATCGATCTGGGCGATGGCGGGACGCTCGACCACAGAAACCACGAGGACATTGCCCTCGGCCTCGAGGCGCACATCCTTGAAGAAGCCGGTGGCGTAGAGCGACTTGATCGCCTCGGCAGCTTTCTCTTCGGTCAGAGTGTCGCCGACCTTGATCGGCAGATAGCTGAAGATGGTTCCAGGCTCGGTGCGCTGGATACCCTCGACACGGATGTCCTTTACCTGAAAGGGCTCGAAGGCTGAAGCGGAGAGGCAGTAGAGGCTCGATAGAAGGAGAAGCCAGCCCGATAGCTTCATCCGCTACCCGCCTACCAGGCGATAGATGTCGTTGTATATGGCGAACGCCATCAACGAGAAAAGCACCACCATGCCGATGCGCTGTCCGATCTCCAGCGCACGGTCCGAGACCGGTCTCCCCCGAATCATTTCCGCCACATAATACATCAAGTGTCCGCCATCCAAGACCGGGACGGGAAGCAGGTTGAGCACGCCGAGACTGATGCTGATCAGCGCAATGAAACTGACGTAAGCCATCCAACCCATCTGCGCGCTCTGGCCTGCGTAATCGGCGATCGTGATGGGCCCGCTCAGGTTCTTGAGTGACACCTCACCGATTACCATGCGGCCCAAGCATCTCGAGGGTGAACACCGACATGTCCCAGGTTTTCTTGGCACCCTGCCACAGGGCGGTGCCCGACCGGGTAGCGAACCTCGATGAATGGTCCTACGCCGATCCTGCCGATGGTGGTTGCATTTTCCTGCGCTGCATCGGGCGTCACACGCAACGTGAGCCGCTCACCTGTGCTGCGCCTGATGGTGAGTTCCAGCGGCACGCCCGGGCTGGCGCGAATCGCTTTCACCAATTCATCCCAGCTCGCGATCGGCGTACCGTTCACAGCGAGAATGCGGTCGCCGGCCTTGATGCCGGCACGCTCGGCGGCACCTCCGGGGATGACGGTTTCGACAACCGGCTTGAGTCCGCCCTTGAGCGGCTGCAGTCCAACCGCGTCGAGAAAATCGCTGGTGACCCGATCCGGCCCGAGGCCGGAAAGATCGAGGCGGTGCACCTCGAGCGCGCCGTCATCCGTGCGCACCTCGATTTCGACGTTGTGTCTGGCCACCGCCTGCTTGAGCAGCGCGAGCCGCACTTCCTCCCAGGTGCGCACAGGCTGGCCTGCGATCTTGACGATGGTTTCGCCGCCATGGAATCCGGCGGCCGCGGCCGGGGTCTGCGGCGGCGGAGCATCGATCACCGGCCGTGAGCCCGGCACGCCGTGCATGAAGAGCCACCAGTACACGACGATCAGCGAGCAGGAAGTTCGCCAGCGGTCCGGCGAGCACGATGGCGAAGCGCTTGTAGACCGGCTGGCGGTTGAAGGCGCGGTCGCGTTCCTCAGGGGCGACCTCGCCCTCGCGCTCGTCCAGCATCTTCACGTAGCCCCCGAGCGGAAACGCCGCCAACACCCACTCGGTGCGATCGCGGCCCAGGCGGCGGGACACCAGAGCCTGGCCGAAGCCGACCGAAAAGCGCAGCACCTTCACTCCGCACCAGCGCGCCACCAGGTAGTGGCCGAACTCGTGAACGATGATGAGCGTGCCGAGCGCTACCGCGAACGCGATCAGCGTAGTGACGAGATGCATGCCGTAGACCCCTGTTGTTTCAACCGTGCAACTGACGCACGCGCCCTGCGCCGTGGGTGGCGAGGCATTCGCGCGCGAGAGCCCGAGCTTCGCGGTCCACCTCCAGCACGTGCGAAAGATCGCCCAGAGCGCCCACCGGCGCGCGCGTCAGGACGTCCTCAATCACGGCCGGGATGCGGTCGAAACTCAGTTCTCGCCGCAGGAACCGGTCGACCGCGACCTCGTTGGCAGCGTTGAGGGTGACCGGTCCGCTTTCGCCTGCCTCAAGCGCCGCGTAAGCCAATCGCAAGCACGGGAAGCGCGCGAGGTCCGGAGCCTCGAAGTTGAGCGTCCCGACCTGCAAAAAGTTCAACCGCTGCGCGCCCGACTCGATGCGCTGAGGGAAGCCCAGCGCATGCGCAATGGGCGTCCGCATGTCAGGGTTGCCGAGGTGCGCGAGCACCGATCCATCCACGTACTCGACCATCGAGTGGACCACACTCTGTGGATGGATCACGACCTCGATCTGCGCCGGCCGCGCATTGAACAGGAAACACGCCTCGATCACTTCCAGGCCCTTGTTCATCATCGTGGCGGAGTCCACTGAGATCTTCCGGCCCATCACCCAGTTCGGATGCGCGCAAGCTTGTTCCGGGGTCACCCGCGCGAGGCTCTCCAGTGGTGCGCGCAGAAACGGTCCACCGGAGGCCGTGAGCAGAATACGGCGCACGCCAGCGCTCTCCAGGTCCCCTTCGAACCCAGCCGGGAAGACACTGCAGCACTGCGTTGTGCTCGCTGTCGATAGGCAGCAGCTGCCCGGTAGTGCCACGCAACGCGTCGCGGAACAATCGTCCGGCCATCACCAGCGCCTCCTTGTTGGCCAGCAGAACGCGTCGACCTGAGCGTGCAGCCGCCAGGGTGGCAGGCAGACCCGCTGCTCCGACGATAGCGGCCATCACCGTATCGACGTCGGTCAGCGTCGCCGCCTGCACCAGACCCTCCGGCCCCGACGAGCACTCGAGTCGGCAGGCCCTCGGCCCGCAATTGCTGCTCGAGTGCCTGCGCCGCGCCCGCGTCTCCCAACACTGCATAGCGCGGCACGAACCTCCGGCACTGCGCCAACAATCGTTCGACCTGCGCGTTGGCCGTGAGCGCCACCACTTCGAAGCGCTCCGGATGGCGCGCCACGACGTCCAGCGTGCTGACACCGACCGAGCCGGTTGCGCCGAGGATGGCCAGGCGCCGCAGCGGCACGTCAGATGTGTGTCTTGAGGTCGATATCACCGCGTCAACTCTCGTCAGATACCGGCTAGGCGGACAGGCGAAGTATAGGGCGGCCAGCGGAAGCGTGGCTGTGAGGCTGTCCACCCGATCCAGCACTCCCCCGTGCCCGGGCAGGAGTGAACCGCTGTCCTTCACCCCCGCCACCCGTTTCATCCACGATTCGAACAGGTCACCCTCGATTCCGAGCAGCGTGGTCACCATCACCCACGCCAAGCCGGACAGCAGATGCGCGCTATGCTCCGGCACCAGCGACCATATGGCGATCCAGTAGATCGCGACGGCGGCCGAGTGCGCCCCATACCCCTTCCCAGGTCTTCCCCGGGCTGATGGTCGGAGCCAGCTTGCGGCGCCCGAACCGGCGCCCTACGAAGTAGGCAGCGGTGTCCGCCACCCAGATCACGCACAGAGCGACCAGCAAACGGCCCGGTGTGGGCTGGAGGTAAACCAGCGCCTGCCAGAAGGGGATCAGTACGATCCAACCCACCGCCGCCAGCGGCAACGCGCCGCGCACCCGCCAGCGGCGCAGCAGCCACACGGGAGCGATGCCGGCCCAGAACACGGCCGCTGCGCCGTATAGCAAGTTGCCGGCGGGCGTGTAGATAAACGGGCGCGCATTGCCCGCCCCCTCCCCCCACCAGAGGATGGCTCCGCAGCTGGCTGCCAGCAATGCACAAAACAGCGCGCCGCCGCCCTCGGAGTAGCCCGCCAGCCTGCCCCATTCACGGCCAGCCAGGATCACGACGCCGACAAGCATCAGACCCCAGTACAGGTTGGGAAGCAGAAACAGCGCTATCAGGAACAGTGGCAGCAAAACTGCCACCGTAAGCACGCGCTGGAAAAGCATGCAGCGCGAACGAGGCCTAGCGAGGCTCGACTGGCTGCGGCTGCGCCGGAGCTGGGGCTTGCTTCTGTTGCCCTAGCTGCTCGCTGGTACGGCCGAAGCGCCGCTCCCGCTGCTGATAGGAGGTCAACGCTGTGTGGAACGCCTCAGCATCAAAATCAGGCCACAACGCGTCGGTGAAATACAGCTCGGTATAAGCCAGCTGCCACAGGCAAAAGTTGCTCACCCGCTGCTCGCCCCCGGTGCGGATGAACAAGTCGGGCTCCGGCGCGAAGCTCAGAGCGAGATACGGGACGAGATGCGCTTCGTTGAACCCGCCCACGCGCTCCGGATGATCCTTCAACATGCGATTGACCGCCTGCATGATGTCCCATCGCCCGCCATAGTTGGCCGCGATCGTGAGCGTCAGTTTCCGGTTGGCTGCGGTCAGCTCCTCGGCCTGGCGGATGAGCGCAACCAGGCGCGGCTCGAAGCTCGACAGATCCCCGACGACACGCAGGCGGATGCCGTTTTCGTGGAGTTTGCTCACCTCGCTGTCGAGTGCGCGGATGAACAATTGCATCGAGAAAGGAGACCTCCTCGGGCGGTCGGCGCCAGTTCTCGCTGCTGAAGGCAAACAGCGTCAGGTACTCGACGCCGGCCTGGATACAGCAGCGGACCATGTTGCGTACGGTCTCCACGCCGCGCCGGTGGCCCGCCACCCGCGGCAGATGCCGGCGCCGCGCCCAGCGGCCATTGCCGTCCATGATGATGGCAATGTGGCGCGGCACTTCGCGCGCCGCGGGGATATCGATGGTGGAACTGACGAAGGGAGTCACAGCGCTCGGTTCAGACGGCCATCAAGTCGGCTTCCTTCGCGTGCAGCACCTTGTCGATCTCGGCGATGTAGCGGTCGGTAAGCTTCTGGACCTCGTCCTGGGCGCGACGTTCGTCGTCTTCCGAGACCTTCTTGTCCTTCACCAGCTCCTTAAGGTGGGTGTTGGCGTCGCGGCGGACGTTGCGCACTGCAACCTTCGCACTCTCCGCCTCGTGCTTCACCACCTTGATCAGTTCCTTACGCCGCTCTTCGGTGAGCGCCGGCATCGGCACGCGCACCACCTCTCCCGTGGTCGACGGATTCAGCCCCAGGTCCGAGTCGCGGATGGCTTTCTCGATCACCGGCGCCATCTTCTTCTCGTAGGGCGTCACGGCGATGGTGCGCGCATCCGGCAGCGTCAAGTTGGCCACCTGCCTGAGCGCGGTGGCAGTGCCGTAGTAATCCACCATGATGTGGTCGAGCAGCCCGGTATGCGCCCGACCGGTGCGCACTTTGCCGAGGTCGACTTTCAACGCCTCCAGCGTCTTTTGCATCTTCTGGTCAGCCGATTTCTTGACGTCTGCAATCATGCTCGCACTCCTTCGCCATCAGTTGTAAACCAGCGTGCCTTCGTCCTCGCCCAGGACCACGCGCTTGAGCGCGCCGGGCTTGACGATACTGAACACACTCACTGGCAGCTTTTGATCCCGGCACAGAGTCAGCGCGGTTGCGTCCATCACCTTCAGATTCTTGACGATCGCCTCGTCGAAGGTGAGCCGCTTGTAGCGCATCGCGTCGGGTCTGGTGTTGGGGTCGTCGGTGTAGACCCCGTCCACCTTGGTCGCCTTCAGCACGATATCCACGTTCATCTCCATGCCGCGCAGCGCCGCCGCCGTATCGGTGGTGAAAAACGGGTTGCCGGTGCCGGCGCCGAAGATGACGACCTTGCCCTCCTCGAGGTAGCGCATCGCCTTGCCGCGAATATAAGGCTCGGCGACCTGCTCGATGTTGAGCGCCGATTGCACGCGGCTGGCCAGACCGATCCGACGCATCGCGTCCTGCAGCGCCAGCGCGTTCATCACCGTGGCCAGCATTCCCATATAGTCGGCAGTGGCACGGTCCATTCCGGCCGCGCCCAGAGCCACCCCGCGGAAGATGTTACCACCCCCGATCACGATGCCGAGTTCCACTCCCATGCCCACGACTTCCGCCACCTCGGCCACGATGCGTTCCAGCGTCGCGCGGTTGATCCCATAGGCGTCATCGCCCATGAGCGCCTCTCCCGAGAGCTTGAGCAGTACGCGCTTGTAGGCGGGTTTGGGTTCCATCGTCGTACCGAGCGTCGGGTCCGTCTGCGAATCGTGGTCTGTTGCCTACGGGATGGATCAGGATTGCTTGTCCTTGTCCTGCTGCTTCGCTGCTCCGGCTTGAGCCGCAACCTCAGCGGCGAAGTCGCTTGCTTCTTCTCGATGCCCTCGCCCACCACGTACAACACGAAGCTCGCGATCTGCGCGCCGGCCGCCTTGAGCAGCTGCTCGACGCTGCGCTTGTCGTCCTTCACGAAGGGCTGGCCGAGCAGCGCCACTTCCTTGAGGAACTTCTGCACGCTGCCTTCGACCATCTTGTCGACGATGTTGGCCGGCTTGCCCGACTCGGCCGCTTTCTGGGCGGCGATGTCCCGCTCCTTGCGGATCAACTCGGCAGGCACCTGCTCGCTCGACAACGCTACGGGCTGGCTGAACGCAATATGCATCGCCAGATCCTTGGCCAGCGCTTCGTCGCCACCCACCACGTCCACCAGCACGCCAATCTTCGAGCCGCCATGCACGTAGCTTGTAAGCTTGCCCTTGGCGTCGATACGCGCGAAGCGGCGGATCGATAAGTTCTCGCCAATGCGTCCCACCAGTGCGGTGCGGGTTTGTTCCACGCTTGCACCGTTTAGCGTAAGCGCCGAGAGAGCCGCCACGTCGGCTGGGTTACGAACCGTCACCAACTCCGCCAGTCCGCGCGCAAAGCTCAGAAAGTCATCGTTCTTCGCCACGAAGTCAGTCTCGCAGTTGACCTCGACGATCGCGCCCAGCTTTGCCCCCGAGGCAATGAATGTGGCCACCACGCCTTCCGCGGTGACCCGACTGGCAGCCTTGCTCGCCTTGTTGCCCAGACGGACGCGCAAGATCTCTTCGGCTTTGCCGAGGTCGCCGTCGGCCTCACTCAGGGCCTTCTTGCATTCCATCATCGGCGCATCGGTCTTTTCGCGCAGTTCTTTCACCATGCCAGCGGTGATTTCCGCCATCTCAGCTCCTGACTGATTGTGGGCGCGCCAAGCGCGCATACCCTAATGATCAAAAAAAGGGGGCCTCGAGCCCCCCTTTACACTCGGTTCAAGCCGCATCAGTGTGCCGCGGTGTCCTCACCGCCCTCGACCTCGACGAACTCGTCGGTGACGATCTCCTGGATAATCTGCGAGCGGCCTTCCAACACCGCGTCGGCCATTCCGCGCACATACAGTCGGATCGCGCGATTGGAGTCGTCATTGCCCGGGATGACGTAGGCCACGCCGTCAGGCGAGTTGTTGCTGTCGACGATCGCTACCACCGGAATGCCCAGCTTGTTGGCCTCCTGCACGGCGCCTTTCTGATAGCCCACGTCCACCACGAACATCGCATCGGGCAGACCGTTCATGTCCTTGATTCCTCCCAGACTGCGCTCCAGCTTGGACAACTCGCGCTGAAAATGCAGCTGCTCCTTCTTCGATAGGCGCTCGACTGTGCCGTCCTGCACCATCTGATCCATGTCCTTCAGCCGCTTGATCGACTGCTTGACTGTCTTGTAGTTGGTGAGCATACCGCCCAGCCAACGATAGTCGACGAAAGGGGTTCCGACGCGGGTGGCTTCCTCGCGGATGATCTCGCGCGCCTGGCGCTTCGTGCCCACGAACAAGATGGTGCCCTTGTTGGCGGCAAGCTTCTTCACGTAGCGCACGGCCTCGTTGTACATCTCCAGCGTCTTCTCGAGATTGACGATGTGGATCTTGTTGCGATGGCCGAAGATGTACGGTGCCATCTTCGGATTCCAATAGCGGGTCTGGTGTCCGAAATGGACCCCCGCCTCCAGCATTTCACGCATGGTCACTGCCACGAATCTGTTCTCCGGTTAAGGTTGAGCCTCCATCCGCGCGTCAGACCCGTCCGAGCGCAATTTCCTCGACGCGGGCACCTTAACGTGCGCAGATGTGTGGATTTCCGCCGTCCCGGCAAAAGCGCTGCGAGCTCAGGCGAATCGAGAATTATATCAGTCACATGCTGCGCTGCTCAAGCGCCTTGCGGACGCGCCCCCGCCCGCTGTCTTCGGGTCTCGTACAGGCACAAAGCCGAGGCTACCGAGACGTTCAAGCTCTCGACGCGCCCGAACATCGGGATGCACACCAAGCGGTCACACCGTTCGCGGGTGAGCCGACGCATCCCTTCGCCTTCGGCGCCCAGCACCCAGGCCAGTGGCCCGGTCAAGTCCGCGGTCGGTAAACTCTCGGCGCCAGAAGGATCGGCCCCGATCACCTGGAGCCCCTGCTCCTTCATCTCACCCAACGCGCGCGCCAGATTGGTGACGGGAATGAACGGAACGGTGTCGGCTGCTCCGCTCGCGACCTTCGCAACGGTGGGTGTCAGGCCGGCCGACCGATCCTTGGGACAGACCACCGCGTGCACACCCAGTGCATCCGCGACCCGCAGGCAGGCGCCCAAGTTGTGAGGGTCGGTAACGCCATCCAGCACCAGCAGCAGCGTCTGTGCGCCCGCCGCGGCGATGACATCCTCCAGGTCGTGGGCCATCCGAATCGGCTCGACCCGCGCGATGACGCCCTGATGCTTACCGTGTCCGACCAACCCTTGGAGCCGCTCGGCGTCGACCAGGACCACGCGCGCTCCCCGCTCCTGGGCCGCCGCGACCAGATCGCGCAGCCGCGCGTCATGCCGTCCAGCGTGGACGAATATTTCTCGCACGCTGTCGGGATGGTGCCGCAGTCGCGCATGCACCGCGTGGAACCCGAAGATGAGCTGGTTCTCGCCTGTCATCAGCGCTGTTTGTCGGCCAAGACGAAATCGAGCCGCGTGGTTTCGAGGTCTGCGCGTACCAGCTTGACTTCAATCCGGTCACCCAGGCGAAACCGCTGGCGCGTGCGGTCTCCGACCAGCTGGTGGCGCGCCGCGTCGTATTGGAAATAGTCGTTGCCCAGCTCGGACACGTGCACCATGCCCTCCACGTACACCGCGTCCAGCGCCACGAATACCCCGAAAGCAGCCACGCCGCTGATAGTTCCGCTGAAGCGCTCGCCGACACGGTCGCGCATGTAGTAGGCCTTGAGCCAGGCCTCCACGTCGCGGGTGGCTTCGTCCGCACGCCGCTCGGTCTCGGAACAGTGCTGTCCGAGCGCGGCCCAGTCGCCCGGGTCGTAGATTCCACCGGCGAGCGCAGCCTTGATGCCTCTGTGCACCAGCAAATCCGGATAGCGTCGTATCGGGGAGGTGAAGTGCGTGTACGCCTCGTAGGCGAGGCCAAAATGGCCGACGTTCTCGGGGCTGTACACCGCCTGGCGCAGAGAGCGCAGCAGCACGGTCTGGAGCAGCTGATAGTCGGGCCGCCCCCGGATTTCGCTGAGCAGCTTGGCGTAGTCTTTGGCGTGCGGATCGTCACCGCCGCCGAGTTGCAGGCCGAACTCGCGCAGGAACTCGCGCAGGGCCTTCAGCTTCTCGGGCGTAGGCCCTTCGTGGATTCGATACAGCGCGGGGTGTTCGTGGCGCTGTAGAAAGTCCGATGCGCAGACGTTGGCCGCCAGCATGCACTCCTCGATCAAGCGGTGAGCGTCGTTGCGCTCGACTGGATAGATCGCGGTGATCTTGCCCTGCTCATCGAATTCCATGCGCGTCTCGAAAGACTCGAAGTCGATAGCACCACGGCGCACGCGTGCTTTGACCAGCACCTGGAAGAGTGCGGACAGGTCCTGCAGCTGCGGCACCAACTTGCTTCGCTGCCGCGCGTTCTCGCCTTCGGGATTCGCCAGGATGTCCGCGACCGCGGTGTAGGTCAGCCGCGCACGCGAACGCATCACCGCAGGATAGAACCGATAGTCCTTGATGTCGCCGCGGGCACCGACGACCATCTCGCACGCCAGGCACAGGCGCTCGACGTCGGGGTTGAGCGAGCACAGTCCATTGGACAGCGCCTCCGGGAGCATTGGAATGACGCGACGCGGAAAATACACGGAATTACCGCGCGCCCTGGCTTCGAGGTCGAGGGCATCGCCGTGCTTCACATAGTGGCTCACGTCGGCTATGCCCACCCATAGGCGGAACCCCTTCCCCTCGCGCTCGCAGTAAACCGCGTCATCGAAGTCCTTCGCGGTCTCGCCGTCGATCGTAACCAACGGCAGGCGCGCCAAGTCGACGCGGCTTCTCCGGTCCTCCTTGCGGACTGCCGTCGGCAATGAGCTTGCCAGCGCCTCGGCCGCAGGCGGAAAAGCGTGCGGCAGATCGTGCTTGCGCAACGCGATCTCCACCTCCATCCCCGGATCGGCGTAGTTCCCCAGCACTTCGACGATGCGTCCAACCGGTTTCACGTGACGGTCCGGCTGCTCGATGATCTCGGCCACTACGACCTGCCCGCTGCGCGCGCCGTTACAAGCTTCTCGCGGAACCAGAATATCCTGACTCAAGCGTCGATCTTCCGGCACCAGGTAACACACGCCATGCTCCTCGTGCAGCCGCCCTACCACCCGCGTATGCGCACGCTCCAGCACTTCCACGATCACACCTTCGCGCCGACCGCGCCGGTCTAGACCTGTCACGCGCACCATCACGCGGTCGCCGTGGAACACCCTGGTCATTTCCCATGGGCTCAAGAACAGGTCCCCGCCACCGTCTTCCGGCACAAGGAAGCCGAAGCCGTCGGGGTGGCCCACTACGCGTCCACGGATCAGGCCGAGCTTCTCAACTACGCACAGGGCACCGGCCCGGTTCCGCATGATCTGGCCTTCCCGCTCCATCGCGTTCAGGCGGCGCTCAAACGCCTCGATTTCCTCGGCGCGAATCTCCAGAAGCTCGCGCAGGCGGGAAGGCTCGACCGGCACGCCTTCGTCCTCGAGCACCGAGAGGATCCACTCGCGACTGGGCAGCGGGAATTCGTAACGTTGCTGCTCGCGCGCCAGGAACGGGTCGGACGCGCGCAAGCCGGCCCGCTTGCGCGGCTTCTTACGCTGGGAAACTGCGCTGTCCCGGCGCGTCACGGTTGCCGCCCTAGGCACGTATTGCAACGCATGCCGGACGATGGTCGATGCTTGGACATGGCAAGGTTTTACAATAGAATGACGGCCCGCTGTGCCGAGATGGCGGAATTGGTAGACGCACCAGGTTCAGGTCCTGGCGGTCGCAAGACTGTGGAGGTTCGAGTCCTCTTCTCGGCACCATGAGCTCTGGGGCCATGCAGAGCGCGCGGGTAAACGACGCAGCAGAGCGACACCTGACACTGCGATGCCGCGTACACGCGCGCTTGCTCGTGAAGTGTTGCAGGCTTCAGACCTCGAAGGGATGCCGGCGCACGATCGTGTCGTCGCGCTCCGCGCCGGTCGAGATGAGATCGATGGGGACTCCGCAGACCGCTTCGATGCGCTTTAAGTAGTCATGAGCCGCGACCGGGAGGTCGTCCACTTTGCGTACGCCCAGCGTGCTCTGTGCCCAGCCCGGCACCTCCTCGTAAACCGGTTCGCATTCGGCGAGCTCTTCGGCTCCGACCGGCAGGATGTCCAGATACTCACCGGCCACGCGGTAGCCCACTCCGATCTGCAACGTCTCCATCCCGTCCAGCACGTCGAGCTTGGTTATGCACAGTCCGGAGATCCCGTTGATCTGTATCGAGCGCTTGAGGGCCGCCGCGTCGAACCAGCCGCACCTCCTGGGACGTCCCGTCGTGGCGCCAACCTCCTGGCCGCGCGTAGCGATCTGGCGTCCGATATCGTCATCCAGCTCGGTCGGGAACGGCCCTGAGCCCACGCGTGTGGTGTAGGCCTTGGTGATGCCCAAGATATAGTGCAGCGCCTGCGGCCCTACTCCGCTTCCCGCCGCCGCGGCACCCGCCACACAGTTGCTCGAAGTCACGAAGGGATAGGTGCCGTGGTCTACATCCAGCAGCGTGCCCTGCGCGCCCTCGAACAGCAGGTTGCGGCCTGCCTTTTGCGCCTCGAACAGCCGGCGCGGCACATCGCCCACCATCGGCTTGATCTGGTCGGCGAGCGCCAGCAGTTCGTCGAGCGTACGCTGAAAATCCACGGTGTCGGCGTTGAAGTACTGGCGCAGGACGAAGTTGTGGAAATCCAGCACTTCGCCCAGCTTCGCCGCCAGCCGCTCGCGGTGAAACAAATCCTGCATGCGAATGGCGCGCCGTGCGACTTTGTCTTCGTAGGCGGGGCCGATGCCTCGACCGGTCGTGCCGATCTTGCCGGCCCCCTTGGCCGCCTCGCGTGCCAAGTCGAGAGCGGCATGGTGCGCCAGGATCAGCGGGCAGGCCTCGCTGATGGTCACCCTGGAGCGAACTTCGATCCCGGCCTGCTCGAGCGTATGCACCTCGCTGAGCAACGCCTGCGGCGACACCACCACGCCATTGCCGATGAAGCACGCCACATCCGGCCGCAGTATCCCCGACGGAATCAGGTGCAGCACGGTGCGCCGCCCATCGATGACCAGCGTGTGCCCGGCATTGTGGCCGCCCTGGAAGCGCACCACGCCCTGGGCGTGGTCCGTCAGCCAGTCCACCACCTTGCCCTTCCCCTCGTCACCCCACTGGGTGCCAACCACTACAACGTTGCGTGCCATTCGATCTGCCTGCGTGCTGTGTACGAATGAGGTTTCCAGGATCAACCCAGCGCCTCGACTCGCCACTCTCCGCCGCGCTTCACCAATCGCCGGTCGCACCCCAGCTCGCCGCGGGTGGCCGCGTGGCCGGGCAGGTCGACGATCACGACCTCGCCTTGCGCGCGCAGAGCATCGACTTTCCGCTGCAACAGCTCGTCTTCCGGCGCATGCGGCGCGAGCATCGGCGAGGCTGCCGCAGCCGGTGGCGCGAGAGCGGCCAGTTCGCGCAAGTCGAGGCTGAACCCGGTGGCAGGGCGCGCGCGCCCGAATGCCTGGCCCACCTCATCGTAGCGTCCACCCAGCGCAATCGCGCTAGGATGCCCCTTGGTATAGGCCGCGAACACGACGCCGCTGTGATAGTGATACCCGCGCAGCTCGGCAAGATCGAAGCAATGCACCGGAACCACACGCGAGAGCTGCGCGGCGATCGTCTCCATGTCGGTCAGCGCGCGCCGCACCTCGGGGAAATCCGGCAGCCGCTGGTGCGCCTCGCGCAAGATCGCCGCGTCGCCATATAGCTCGGGCAACAGGAGCAGCGCCTCGCGCAGCACCGTGTCGAGCGGCGCAACCAGTTCGCGCAACGTCGGCACGTCCTTGGACTGCAGCGCCCTGAACAGCTCCGACTCGCAGGTCGGCGGCGATACCTCCGCGTCGCATCAAGCTGCGAAACACCGCCACGTGGCCGAGATCCAGATAGGGATCCTGGACGCCGGCGACACGCAGCGCGCTCACCATCAGCGTCTGGATCTCGACGTCGCTTTCCACGCCGGCATGACCGTAGATTTCAGCGCCGATCTGCAACGGCTCGCGCGTGCGGTTCAGCCCAGAGGGCTGGGCGTGGGCCACGCTGCCTGCGTAGCACAGCCGTGTCACCCCCTCGCGATTGAGCAGGTGTGCGTCGATGCGCGCGACCTGCGGGGTAATGTCGGCGCGCAGGCCCAGCAATCTCCCGGACAGCTGGTCCACCAGCTTGAAGGTGCGCAGGTCCAGATCGTGCCCGGTCCCGGTCAGCAGCGACTCCAGGTACTCGAGCATGGGCGGCATCACCAGCTCGTAGCCGTGGCTGCGGAACAGATCGAGAATGCGCCGGCGCAGGCCCTCGATTCCCAACGCCTGGGACGGCAGGATGTCCTCGATGTACTCGGGCAAGACCCAGCGTCGCATGATCAACGCCGCGCGCTCAGTTCCGTCCCAGCAGCAGCAGGAACACCAAGCCCGTCAGCACCAGAATCAGGCCAAAGAAGCGCAACTGCCCGTCGGCCAGGCCGGAAACCTGCCGTATGACTGCGCGCCAGCGGCGTCGGCGCCAGCAGCAGCGGCAAGCCTTCGATCACCAGCACGAGAGCGAATGCGGTCCAAAGAGGGCTGGACATTGTCAGGGACGCGCGGCGCTTTCGCCGCGGCGCCTCATCGCTTGCCTGTAGGGCTCTTCAGGTACTTGAAGAAATCGGAACTGGGGTCCAGCACCATGACGTCGCTCTTGGTCTTGAGGCTCTGGCGGTAGGCCTCGAGGCTGCGGTAAAAAGAGTAGAACTCGGGGTTCTGCTGGAACGCCTGAGCGTAAGTCGCGGCAGCGCGCGCGTCGCCCTGACCTTTGATGCGCTGGGCGTCGCGGTAAGCCTCTGCGACGATCACCTCGCGCTGCCGGTCGGCATCGGCACGGATCTTTTCGCTCTCGGCGAAGCCGAGGGAGCGCAGCTCGTTGGCGACGCGCTTGCGCTCCGCCTCCATCCGACGGTAGACCGCCTCGCTCACCTCCAGCGGCAGATCCACGCGCTTGAGCCGCACGTCCAGGACCTGCACGCCGATCTTGCGCGCATCGGTGTCGACCTTCTCGCGCATCAGGTCCATGATGCTTTCGCGCTCGCCCGAAACCACCTCGTGGATGGTGCGCTTGCCGAACTCCGCCCGCATATTGTCGTTGACCGTCTGCGCCAGCCGGATGCGCGCCCGCGTCTCGTCTCCGCCGACGCTGATGTAGTACTGCACCACGTCCACGATGCGCCACTTGACGAAGGAGTCCACCAGAAGGTTCTTCTTCTCCGAGGTGATGTAGCGTTCCGGCTCGTCCGGGTCCATCGTGAGGATGCGCACGTCGAAGAAGCGCACGTTGTCCAGCAGAGGCACCTTGAGGTACAGCCCTGGCTTGGTAATCACCTGCACCGGCTCGCCCAGCCGGAACACGATCGCGTTCTGGCGCTGATCGACGGTGAACAACGCCAGGCTCGCCACCACCAGGATGACGACCAGAACGATCAGCACTGCGCTCACGCTGCGATTCATGGGCGCGGCTCCCGGTCACGGCTGCGGAACGCGTCGCGCGGGCGCGAGTCGACCGTCGGAGGGGCCTGCGACTGCATCTCGGGGGCGACCGAGCGCTCCCCATTGTCCGGCGGCGCGATCGCGCCGGCAGCCGACAGCTGCAAGAGCTTGTCCAACGGCAGGTACGAGCAGACTGTTCCCCGATTTCTGATCCACGATCACCTTGCTCGTGTTGCTCAAGACTTGTTGCATCGTATCCAGGTACATGCGCTCGCGCGTCACTGCCGGCGCGCGGCTGTACTCGGTCACGATCTGGCGGAAGCGCGAAGCCTCGCCCTCGGCGGTCGCGATGATGCGCTGCTTGTAGCCTTCGGACTCCTGCATCAAACGCGAGGCGGTACCGCGCGCCTTCGGCACTACGTCGTTGGCATAGGCCTGGCCTTCGTTGATCTGACGCTCGCGGTCCTGGGTCGCCTTTACCGCATCGTCGAAGGCGGCCTGCACCTGCTCGGGCGGCTGCGCCTGCTGCATCGTCACCTGGCTGATGGCAATGCCGGTCTGATAGCGATCCAGGATCTCCTGCATCAGCTTCTGCGCCTGGGCGCGGATCGACTCGCGTCCCTCGTACAGCACGAAATCCATCTTGCTCTTGCCCACGATCTCGCGCATCGCGGACTCGGCGACCTGCATGACGGTTTCGTCGGGGTTGCGGTTGGTGAACAAGATAGTCCTTCGGATCCTTAAGCACGTATTGCAGCGCGAACTGGAGGTCGACGATGTTCTCATCGTCGGTGAGCATGAGCGATTCCTTGAGCACCTTGTTCTTGACGTTGGTGCGGTAGCCCACCTCCAGTGTGCGCACCTGCGATAGGTTCACGACCTCCACCGATTCGATTGGGTAGGGCAGGTGCCATTGCGGTCCCGGCTCGGTGGTCTGGTGATATTTGCCGAAACGCAGCACCACGCCACGCTGGCTGGCATCGACGATGTAGAAGCCGCTGGCAAGCCAGATGATGACGACCAGGGCGACGAGCAACCAGGCGCCCCCGGGGAAGCCCTTGCCCCCCGCGTCGCCCGGGTCTGCGCCCGCCGCCGCGACCGCCGAACAGCCCAGCGAGCCGCTGGCGGAAGCGGTTCCAGATTTCGTCCAGGTCAGGCGGGCCTTCGCCGCGCCGGCCCCAGTTCGGGTCGTTCAATGCCATGGCCGTCGATGGTTAAGGAAGCTCTTGAACAAGGCTCCGCAGCAGCGAGCCCGCAGTGCTTTGCGAGGTGGGCGCAGTTCACGCGACCGCGCGGCTGGACGATTCGGGCCGGATCGAGCCGGAGCGGAACTCGTCGATTGCCTGGCGCACGAACTGCATTCCGGCGCCCGTCTTGGCGCTGACGCGAAGGCGCGAGATTCTACCATACTCGTCACGCTCGAAACCCGCCGGGAGCGCGGTCAGATCGGCCTTGTTGAGCACGATCACCTGCGGAAGCACGCCGGCACCGAGCTCGCCCAACACCAGGTCGACCTGCGCCATCTGCGCATCCTGGGTAGGGCTGGAGGCATCCACCACATGCAGCAGCAGATCGGCCTGCACCGTCTCCTCCAGCGTGGCGCGAAACGACGCGACCAGCGTCGGCGGAAGATCGCGGATGAAACCCACCGTGTCCGACAGCACCACGGCGCCGGTCGTGCCCGGGTCCCCGGCCGCTGGCAGGTGCACCCGCCGCGTGGTCGTGTCGAGCGTGGCGAACAGCTGGTTCGCGGCGTACACGCTCTCGCGCGCAAGGCGGTTGAACAGGGTCGATTTGCCGGCGTTGGTATAACCGACGATGGCCACGGACAAGACCTGCGCCCGCTTGCGCGCACGCCGCTGGACCTCGCGCTGTCTCGCCACCGCCGCCAGTTTGTCCTTGAGCACTTTGACGCGCTTTCCCAGCAACCGGCGGTCGGTTTCCAACTGAGTCTCACCCGGGCCACGCAAGCCGATGCCGCCTCTCTGCCGCTCCAAGTGAGTCCACCCGCGCACCAGCCGCGTCGCGATGTGCTGAAGTTGCGCGAGCTCCACTTGCAGCTTGCCTTCGTGGCTGCGCGCGCGTTGGGCAAAGATGTCGAGGATCAGGCTCACGCGGTCGATGACGCGACACGACAACTGCTTCTCCAGGTTGCGCTCCTGGGCCGGGGACAGCTGATGGTTGAAGACCACGACCGACGCCTGCAGAGCAGCGACCGCTGCGGCCAGCTCGGCCACCTTGCCGCGGCCCGCAAAAGTGGCCGGGTCAGGCCGCTCGCGCCGTCCCTGTACCAAGCCCACGACGTCTAGTGCGCAGCTGACCGCGAGCTCCTTCAGCTCGGCCACGCGGGCGGCTTGATCGGGCTCGCCGAGATCGAGATTGACCAGCAGCGCGCGATCCCCGAACTGAGGGCGTTCGAACATGTAGCCTTAGATGGGGACGCGCGACCTGGAACAAAAGCGCCGCCGGCGCCGCGGTCGCATCACGGATTCGGCCCCGAGCACCGACGCCGGACAGGCGCGGCCGGGCGAGCGACCTGGAAGCTCAGCCGTCGGCAGAGTGGTCGAGGGACAGATTGACGGCACGCGCGGGAACCACGGTCGAGATGGCGTGCTTGTAGACCATCTGAGTCACCGTGTTCTTGAGCAATACGACGTACTGGTCGAAGGATTCGATCTGGCCTTGCAGTTTGATGCCGTTCACCAGATAAATCGAGACTGGCACATGTTCTTTGCGCAACGCGTTCAGGAACGGGTCTTGTAGAAGTTGCCCTTTGGCGCTCATGCGGCCTCCTTCTTTTATGTTTTGGTCTCGGGTGAACCACTGTACTTGAATTTGTCAACTGTTGCCATAGCCGAAGTGATCGCGCGCGCGTTCGTAAATGTCACTTACGCCTGGCGTAAGGGTTGGAGCTGACCTTGAGTTGAATGCGAACTGGTGTGCCCTTCAGGTCGAAGGCTTCGACGAAGAACCGCTCCAGATAACGCCGGTAGCTGTCCGGGAGGCTGTCGAGCTGGTTGCCGTGGATGACGATGACAGGAGGATTCATGCCGCCTTGATGGGCATAGCGCAGCTTGGGACGGAACATTCCGTGACGAGGCGGCGCCTGGCGCGTCGTCGCGGCGATCAGTGCCCGGGTGAGCTTGGGCGTCGGCAGCTTGGCCATGGCGGCGGCATAGGCCAAATCTATCGATTTGATAAGTTCGCCCAACCCTTTTCCCTCGCGAGCAGAAATGTAATGCACCGGGGCGAAGCTCAGGAACCCGAGCTTGCGCTCGAATTCACGCTTGATCTGGTCGCGGCGGGCTCGTTCCACGCCATCCCACTTGTTCACCGCCACCACTACGGCCCGCCCTGCCTCCAGGATGAAGCCGCCAATGTGAGCATCCTGCTCGGAGATGTCCTGCTGGGCATCCAACACCAGGATCACCACATTGGCATCCTCGATGGATTGCAAGGTCTTGATGACGGAAAACTTCTCCGCGGTCTCTTCGACCCGCGCCCGGCGCCGCAGGCCGGCGGTATCGATCAAGGTGTAGGAATTGCCGCCGCGCTGGAAGTCGACGTAGATGCTGTCGCGCGTGGTCCCGGGTTGGTCAAAGGCGATGACGCGCTCCTCGCCGATGATGGCGTTGACCAGCGTGGACTTGCCAGCGTTCGGACGTCCGACGATCGCAATGCGGGGCGTGTGCTTGGACTCCTCTTCCGCAAACGCGTCGGGGTCCGGCAACGTGAAGCCCTCCAGCACCAGATCCATGAGCTCGCGCACCCCTCCCCATGCGCGGCAGAGATTGGGTACGGTCGCCCGAGACCGAGCTCGTAGAAATCGGCGGCCGCAGCGTCATCCTCCAACCCTTCGCTTTTGTTGACCACCAGAAACAAGGGCCGCCCCTTCTTGCGCAGCTGAGTGGCAATCTCTCGGTCCGGCGCGGTCAGGCCGGCCCGGCCGTCGACCAGCAAAAGCACCGCGTCGGCCTCGTCCACCGCCTGCAATGTCTGCCGGGCCATCTCGTGGAAGATGGCGTCCGTCTGAGTCGGGCTGCAGGCCACCGGTGTCCACGACCAGGTAAGGTACGGGGCCGAGCCGGCCGTGACCGTAGTGGCGGTCTCGCGTGAGCCCCGGGATGTCGGCCACCAGAGCGTCGCGGCTGCGCGTCAAACGATTGAACAACGTTGACTTGCCGACATTCGGCCGGCCGACCAATGCAATGGTGGGTTTCATCCGCTGGAGGACGCCCGCGGGATGCGTTTGCGGCGCGCTGGGTGCTGAAGGGGTCGAGTGCTAAAGCGTCTTCACCGAGACCACGTAGAGCCCGCCGTCGCGCGTTTGCAGCAGCAGGTTGGAACCAAGGCGGACGGGGCGCGCTTGGATGCCGCTCCCGTCGGTAGATAGGCGCGCCGCAAAAGCACCGGTGTCGCGGTCGAGGAAATGAACATAGCCCTCGAAGTCTCCCAGCGCCAGGTACAGCCCGACTTCAAGCGGCGCGCTCAGCTGGCGCGCGAACAGCTTGTCCTGCTTCCAAACCGTGGCTCCGGTGTTCTTGTCCATCGCGAACACGGAGCTGCGCGCATCGCTCATGTAGACAGTGATGGGATCGACCTCGACCGCGACATAGGCCGAGGCGTCCCGGCTCCACAGCAGAGTGCCGCGCGCGAAGTCGTAGCATCCGACACGCCCCTGAAACGTCACCGCGCAGGCCTGGTCTCCGCTCACCGTCGGGGCGGCGGCAATGTCAGTGATGCGCTCCAGTTCGTTGGCGCCTTTAGGCAGCGCCAGCGTGGCTTCCCAAAGCACGTTGCCGTTGGTCAGGTTAAGGGCTACGACGCGGCCTGCAGCCAGACCCGCCAGCACGACGCCGCGCTGAATGACTACGCCGGAGTCAGAGCGCAACAGCAACGGCGGCAAGGTGAACCGATACTCCCACTGCTGCTTGCCATCCTTCGCATCCAGCGCAAAGATCTTGCCGTCCCCGCTGCGCACGACCACAACGCCCTGAGCGGCGCGTGGTGCCATCAGCACCTCGCTGGTGACCTGACTCTTCCACATCAGCTTGCCGTTGAGATCATAGGCCAGCACCGCGCCCTTCTTGGTA
Source organism: uncultured beta proteobacterium (assembly GCA_963747025.1). Classification (GTDB taxonomy): domain Bacteria; phylum Pseudomonadota; class Gammaproteobacteria; order Burkholderiales; family SHXO01; genus SHXO01. The sequence goes on along the minus strand of CAVVDJ010000006.1, from coordinate 200,012 downwards.
GCCACGACCACCAATCCGGCATCCGCGCCTACCCCTCCGGACAGGGGCTCCTTGGTATTGATGCGCCACACCCGTTTGCCGCGAGCGGCGTCGAAGCGCGCCAATCGACCGTCTGCCCCCGCGGCATACACGGCGCCTTCGAATACGACCGGAGTGAAGATATAGCTGTCGGCTTCTCCGACAGACGCGCGCCAGACGACGCTTGCCTTCGCAGTAGGTTTGAACTTGACCAACTCGGCCGGCTTGACGGTCGGCGATCCGCCGCAGCCTGAAATCGCCAGCGTCAGCAGCGCCGCGGCTGCGACCGGGACGCAATGGATCCATCGAATCCGCCAGGTATGGAACACACTCATTGGTCGTTACCCAACCCGTCGAGCTTGACCTGCACAATCTGCCGATAGGTGCCTTGCGCCGGCAACTTCTCAAGCGCGGCCTTGTAGGCCGCTCTGGCGTCCGCCGTCTTGCCCTGCGCGACGTAGATATCGCCTTTCTGATCCTCGAACAGTCCCGTGTATGCCTCCGGATGTCCGGCGCCCAACAGCTTGAGTGCGTCGTCGTACTTCTTCTCATCCAACAGCACTGCGGCCAGCCGCAAGCGCGCGGTAGCCGCGATACCCTCGTCCTTGGCGTGTTCGATGGCCCATCGCAACTGCACCGCCGCCGCCCCGGTATCGCCGGCGTCGAAGTTGGCCTTGGCGCTGGCCAGCGCAGCCATCGGCCCATAGGCGGTTCCGCCGAACTTGTCCATGAGCTGCCCGGAAACGTCACGAACCTGCTTGAGGTCGTTGGCCAAGATCGCTTTTTCCAGCACGCCGTACAGCTGCGAGGCCTGCTCGGACTGCGTGCGCTTGTACCATTGCCAGCCGGCGGCGGCGCCGGCGCCGATGCAGGCAGCAACCGCCACCAGCGATCACCATCTGACCGTACTGCTTCCACCAGGCCTTGAGCTCGTCTATCTTCTCCTGCTCTTCCAGATCGTACATAACGGTTCCGTTGTTATAGTTCCATGTGTGCGGCGCTGCGCACATCCCGAATCAGGCCAATCGCATCCTGCACCGGAAGCGAAACTTGATCGCGGAGCTCGCGCAGCGGTTTAACTATGATGCGTCGCGCGGCGACTTCGTCGTCGCCGATGATCACGGCGAAGCGTGCCCTGCTGGTGTCGGCCTTCTTCATCTGCGCTTTGAAGCTGCCGCCGCCGCAGTGAAACACCACGCTGAGGCCGGCTGCGCGCAATTGCTGTGCAACGTGCCAAGCCATTCGATCAGCTTCGACGCCGCTGTGCACCAGATACACGTCTGGCGGCGCTTCGTGCGGCTGGGTACGAGACTCCGCCATGAGCGCCAACAGCCGCTCCACACCCATGGCGAAGCCGCACGCCGGCGCCGGCTTGCCGCCCAGCTGAGCGAACAATCCATCGTAGCGGCCGCCTGCGCATACCGCCGCCTGCGCGCCCAGCCGGTCGGTCACCCACTCGAAGACCGTGTAGTTGTAGTAGTCGAGACCGCGCACCAGTCCGGTGTTGATTTCGAACTCGACATTCAGTTCCCGCAAGATCGCCTGCAGCCCCTCGAAGTGGCGGAGCGAATCCTCGTCCAGATCGTCATACAGCCGAGGCGCCCCCTGAATCACGGACTGCATCGCCGGGTTCTTGCTGTCCAGCACGCGCAACGGGTTCGTGCCCAGACGGCGGCGGCTGTCCGCGTCCAGGACATCGAGATTGCGCTCCAGATATTTCACCAGCCGCTCGCGGTACCGGCCGCGCGCCTGCGGGCTCCCAAGGCTGTTGATCTGCAGTCGGATCCGATCCAGGCCCAGACGGCTCCACAACTCGCCACACATCACGATGTGCTCGGCATCCACGTCAGGCCCCGGGAACCCGAGCGCCTCCACTCCGACCTGATGGAACTGCCGGTAACGCCCCTTCTGGGGCTTCTCGTGCCGGAACATGGGGCCAGCGTAGTACAGCCGCTGCGGTCCGTTGTAGAGCAGATGGTGCTCCAGGGCCGCGCGTACACACGAAGCGGTGCCTTCCGGCCGGAGCGAGATGCTGTCCCCGTTGAGGTCGGTGAAGGTGTACATCTCCTTCTCGACGATATCCGTCACCTCGCCGATCGAGCGCACGAACAGCTCCGTCTTTTCTACCAGCGGCATGCGGATCGGCCGATAGCCGTACGCCTTGAGCCATGCGTGCACGGTGCGCTCGAACAATTCCCAAAGCGGCGCCTGCTCCGGAAGGACGTCCCTCATCCCCCGGATCGATTGAATGGTTTCGCTCATGCTGCGGTTGTGAGCAAGGGCTGCATGCGCTGCCGCGATCAGCCGACGCTGGGTGTCGCCTCGCGTTGTGCGACCGGCGGCCGCAGCAAGTCGCCGTAGCGTTGACGCACGTAGTCGGCGACGATTTGCTGGAACTCTTCGGCGATGCCCTGCCCCTTCAGAGTGACCGTTTTGACCCCGTCAACGTAGACTGGCGCCACCGGGCTCTCGCCCGAGCCAGGCAGGCTGATGCCGATGTTGGCCTGTTTGCTCTCGCCAGGGCCGTTGACCACGCAGCCCATGACGGCTACGGTCATCGACTCCACGCCCGGATATTGGCTGCGCCACAGCGGCATCTGTTCGCGCAGCCAGCTCTGGATCTTGTCCGCCAGCGTCTGGAAGGTGGTGCTGGTGGTACGCCCGCACCCGGGGCAGGCCACCACCATCGGCGTGAAGGAGCGCAGGCCCATCGTCTGCAGCATCTCCTGGGCGACCACGACTTCGCGGGTACGGTCGCCTCCGGGCTCCGGCGTGAGCGACACGCGGATGGTGTCCCCAATCCCCTCCTGCAACAACACGGCCATCGCCGCCGTCGATGCGACGATGCCCTTGCTGCCCATGCCCGCCTCCGTCAGTCCCAGATGCAGCGGATAATCGCAGCTCGCTGATAGATCACGGTAGACGCTGATTAGATCCTGCACTCCGCTGACTTTGCACGACAGCACGATGCGATCGCCGGGCAGGCCCAGCTCTTCCGCGCGGCGTGCGCTTTGAAGCGCGGAACTGACCAGCGCTTCGCGCATCACGGCACGCGCGTCTAGAGGCTGCGCACGCCGGCCGTTTTCATCCATCAGGCGCGCCAGCAACTCCTGGTCGAGGCTGCCCCAATTGACGCCGATGCGCACGGGCTTGCCGAATCGGCACGCAGCCTCGATCATGACCGCGAATTGCTCGTCGCGTTTCAACCCGCGGCCGACGTTGCCGGGATTGATGCGGTACTTGTCCAGCGCCTGGGCGCACTCGGGAAACTGCGTCAGCAGACGGTGGCCGTTGAAGTGAAAGTCGCCGACCACGGGCACGGTGACGCCCATAGTCAGCAGGCGCTCTTTGATGCGCGCGACCTGCGCCGCGGCCTCAGGGCTGTTGACGGTGATGCGCACCAGCTCCGAGCCTGCCTGCGCCAGCTCCGCGACCTGCCGCGTCGTGGCTTCGGCATCCGCCGTATCCGTGTTAGTCATCGACTGCACCACGATCGGCGCGCCCGCGCCAACGACGACGTCGCCGATCAAAGTCCGGCGTGTGACGCGGCGCGTCAGCTCAGTTTCGATAGTAGAAGGCATCGATGACGAGCTACTCGAGAGTGACGCGCGCCACGTCGACGCGCGTGTGCGGGCCGAGATCGATCGATTTGCCCCGGTACAGCAGTCTGACGGCGTGGGCGTTGCCTACCACCACGACGAACGGCGGCTGGCCCCGGATCAGACGCTCGGTGCCGGGCGCGTTGAGCCGCGAGAAGATCGTGTCTCCGCTGCCGTCCCTGATCTCGACCCAGGATTCGTCTTCGAAGACCATCCGGATCTGGCTCGCCCCGCTGCCGGACACCAGAACCCTGGGCTTCGCGGCCGGCGAGGATTCCTCGGCTGGCGGGTTGCCCGCCTGCAGCGCATCGGCACCCGCGCCACGAGACGAAGTCGATTCGGCTGCCACCGGTGATTCGCTGGGCTGGGTGCCGGCAGCGATCGGGCTGAGCGCTGCAGGAGCCGCATGCTCGGGGGCGGGCATAGCGGAGACTGGGTCCGCTGGAGTCATCGGTGCGGAGGAAGGCTGCGACACTGAGGCTGACGGCGGTTCGGTCGGCCGCAGCGCCGGCGCGGCTGGCGCAAGCGCCCGCTCCGCCGGCTGCGTGTCCCGCTGCTCCTTGGAAGCGTTGGAAGCAAGCAGGAACAGCACCACGACCGCAAGGACTCCGAAGGCAGCCCAGCTCAGGATTCGGTGCCGTCCCTCTTGATTGGACGAGGCCATCGGCATCTGGGGCAGCGCCGGTTCGTTGACTCGCACCGGCGCAATCGATTCGCCCGCGGCCTGCAACAGGCGGTCCGGATCCAAGCGCAGCAATTTGGCATAGTTGCGCAGGAACCCGCGCACGAATACCGAACCGGAGAAGCCCCCGTACTCATCGCGCTCGAGGGCCTCGACCTGCCGGACCGATAGCTTGAGCTGGCGCGCGATGTCGCCCAGACTCAGCCCCTGACTGCGCCGTTCAGCGAGCAGCGTTGCGCCCGGACTGCGAGGCGAACCTGGCTGGTCTGATCCGCCCTCGAGTCCGGGTTCGGTGTCGGGCTCGGTCATTCGAAGCGGCCTTCGAGGAAGGCTTTGGTCTCGGGTGCTGACGGATACCGGCGACGCAGCTGCATGCCATAGTTGGCGAGCGCAGTCCGGTCCCCGAGTTTGCGCTCTACGCGGGCGCCCAGCCACAGTGCTTCCGGGCCGGGATTCTCGACGGCCGTAAAATAGCGGCTTATATACTGCTTCGCGCCAGCGACATCGTCGCGCAGGTAGTCGATTTCGGCCAAACTGTACAAGGCCTGCGGCTGCTTCGGGTTGAGCTTCAACGCCTGGATGAAATACCCCTCCGCAGCTTTTGTGTCGCCCGCTTTGCGCGCGCACAACCCGGCGTTCTTGTACGCGATCTCGGGTGTCGGATAGAGCGGATTCTTGAGCGCGCCCAGGAGCTGCTGAATGCCCTCCTTCTCACGCCCGCGCTGGCACAGGAACATGCCATAGTTGTTCTTGGCCTCGGAGCTGGACGGATCGAGCCGGATGGCCTGGCGGAAGTTCTTCTCGGCCTTGCTGTCCTCTTTCAGCTCCATGTACACGAGGCCCAGCGCGTTGTAGGCCGGTGCATAGGTCTTGTCCGCCGATACGGCCGTGTTCAACTCCTCCAGGGCGACGCCGAGCTGAGCGTTTTCGAAGTAACTGACGCCAAGCTCGGTGTGGATCTTGGCCCGCTCCAACGGCGAGCTGCTGACAGCCTGCGGCTCGGAGCGCGGCTGTTCCGTGGAAGTCTGGGTTTTCTGCGATGAGCAGGCCGCGATTAAGAACAGAGCGGCGGCCAATGCAGTTAGCCTCATGCAGACTCCTGCGCTTCCCGGCGGAGCCGGCGCCGTGTGCGGTCGATGACTTGCCCCGCCAGCTGGCCGCACGCACCGTCGATATCCTCTCCCCGCGTCTTGCGCACGGTCGCGATCAGCCCCGCGGCCATCAGTATCTCCTGGAAGGCGCGGATCTGCTCTGGCCCCGAGCGGCGATGGCCAGAGTTCGGAAACGGGTTGAATGGAATCAGATTGAACTTGCACGGCACGTCCCGCGTGAGCGCGACGAGCTCGCGCGCATGCTCGACGCGATCATTGACCCCGTCCAGCATGACGTACTCGAATGTGATGAAATCGCGCGGCGCACCGTCGCGCTTCCACTTGTGCGCCAGCGGCGCCGGGATGGTCGTGGTCGTCCCCGGCTGGTCCGCCGCCCCATCGTTAGCGGCGAGCGCGTCCATGGGGACGGCTTCTACGTAGCGGCGGCAGGCGCCCATCAGTTCCCTCAGGGGATACTTGCGGTTGATGGGCACCAACATGTCGCGCAGCTCGTCGCTCGGTGCGTGCAACGAGACCGCCAGGGCGACCGGACATGCGGCCCGCAGGCGGTCGATGTTCGGCACGATCCCCGCGGTGCTGACCGTGACACGCCGGCGGGAGAGGCCATAGGCGTGGTCGTCGAGCATGATGTACAGCGCTGCTACCACGTTGTCGAAGTTGGCCAGCGGCTCCCCCATCCCCATCATGACCACGTTGCTGATGATCCGTTCCCGGCTGGAACCGGCGTCGGGTTGCCTGTCGTTCAGAAGCTTGTTGGCCAGCCAGAGCTGCCCGATGATCTCGCCGGTAGTCAGGTTGCGGTTAAAGCCTTGGCGTCCGGTGGAGCAGAAGGAGCATTCGAGCGCGCATCCCACCTGGCTGGAAATACACAGCGTCCCGCGACTCACCTCTGGGATGAAGACCGTCTCGATCCCGTTGCCCGTTCCTACCGACAACAACCACTTGCAGGTGCCGTCGGAGGCGGTCGATTCGGACATGACCACGGGCGCCTGGACCACTGCCATCTGGGCCAGCCGGGCACGCAGGGCCGCGGCAAGGTCCGTCATGCGCGCGAACTCCGTCTCCCGCAGCTGATGGATCCAGCGCAGGAGCTGCCGAGCGCGAAAGGGTTTTTCGCCGATGCTCGCGCACAGGTCAGTGAGGCCGCGCAGGTCGTAGTCGAGGAGATTGACGGGCATTAGGCGGCGTCAGCGCGTATGGATGTCCACCGCAGGGAAGAAGTAGGCGATCTCGGTCGCCGCCGTAGCGAGCCCGTCGGAGCCGTGCACCGCGTTGGCGTCTATGCTGTCGGCGAAATCAGCGCGGATGGTGCCCCGCGCCGCCTTCTTCGGATCGGTCGCGCCCATGAGGTCGCGGTTCCTCTGAATCGCCCCGTCGCCCTCCAGCACTTGCACGATCACCGGACCGGAGGTCATGAACTTGACCAGGTCGCGGAAGAAGGGCCGCTCGCGATGCACGGCGTAGAAGCCCTCGGCCTGCGCCTGGGACAGGTGCATCATACGCGCCGCCACGATGTTGAGGCCCGCGGCCTCGAAACGCGCATAAATCTGCCCGATGACGTTCTTGGCCACGGCATCCGGCTTGATGATCGACAGGGTTTGTTCAACCGCCACGTTCGCGCTCTCCTACGAGTTTCTTTTTGCGAGACAATTCATAAGGATAGCATGAACACATCAGAGGTACCAGAGGGCCCACCACAGCGGTCTGTCGACCGCCCCCAGCAGCGCACCCGAGAAACCCACGCTCGCGCAGGTCCCACATAGACCGGTGCCCGCCGAGACAGCAGGAGCATTCTCCACTCGCCCAAAGAATGCTACGTTGCGTGCACGAGCGAGGCGGGTGAAAGCTGCGATGAAACTCGGCACGACCTCGTCGCGTCCGAGCAGAGGACAGCAAGCTGCTATAACCGTCGCAAGGAGAAGAACACATGAAGCGAACGCGGTCAGTGATCTTGGGCTGGCTGGCACTGGCCCTGACCAACGTCGGGCTTGCGCAGCAGCCCATCGTCATCCAGTTCAGCCACGTCGTCACACCCGATACGCCAAAGGGTAAGGCGGCCGACTACTTCAAGAAGCTCGCAGAAGAGCGCACCAAGGGGAAGGTCAAAGTCGAGGTGTATCCCAACAGCCAGCTCTACAAGGACAAGGAAGAACTGGAAATGCTGCAGTTGGGATCGGTGCAGATGTTGGCGCCGTCGCTGGCCAAATTCGGACCACTCGGGGCGCGCGAATTCGAGGCCTTCGACCTGCCCTACCTGTTCACCAGCTATGACGACTTGCACAAAGTTACCGAGGGGCCGATCGGCGCGAGCCTGCTCAAGAAGCTCGATGCCAAAGGTATCGTCGGCCTCGCCTACTGGGATAACGGCTTCAAAGCCATGACCGCTAACAAACCGCTGCGCAAGCCGGAGGATATGAAGGGGCTGAAGGTGCGCATACAGTCGTCGAAGGTGCTGGAGGCGCAGATGCGCGCCCTGGGTGCGATTCCCCAGGTCATGGCCTTTTCCGAGGTGTATCAGGCGCTGCAGACCGGCGTCGTAGACGGCACCGAGAATACGGCCTCGAATATTTACACGCAGAAGATGTTCGAGGTGCAGAAGTCTCTGACGCTGACAGACCACGGATATGTCGGCTACGCGGTTATCGTGAACAAGAAATTCTGGGATGGCCTGCCGCCGGACATCCGGGCCATATTGGAAGGCGCGATGCGGGATGCGACCAGCTACGGCAATCACATCGCCAAACAAGAAAATGACATCGCGCTGGAAGCGATACGAAAGTCAGGCAAGACCCAAATCATTGCCCTCACGCCCCAGGAGAAGCACGCCTGGAAGAAGGCGCTGCTCCCGGTGCACACCCAGATGGCGGACCGGATTGGCAAGGATCTGATCGAAGCCGTCTACAAGGCGACCGGCTTCGACCCCAATCGGGACTGATGTGTCGCAGCGCGGCGAGTCTGTGGCCGCGTCTATGAGCATGCGGCAGACGCACCCGACCAAACCCTTGAGGCGCCGTTAGTGTTCAGGATCCTCGATCGCCTCGAGGAGTGGCTGATCGCCTTTCTGATGGGCGGAGCCACGATCGTGATCTTCGTCGCGGTCGTCCACCGCTATGCCTCGGCCCTGCCAATCCCCGTCGTACAGGATTGGTTGCTCAAGTTCAATCTGAGCTGGGCCCAGGAGTTGTGCATCTACATGTTCATCTGGATGGCCAAGTTCGGCGCCGCTTACGGCGTGCGGACCGGCATCCACGTCGGCGTGGACGTGCTCGTCAACCAGCTTCCAGCCCGGCACCGGGCGAAGGTCATCGTGTTCGGGCTGCTGGCGGGTGCGCTCTTCACCGGCGTCATCGGTACCCTAGGTGCCGAGTTCGTCTGGGACATCGCGCACACGCAGCAGGTCTCCGCGGACCTGGAGATGCCGATGTGGATCGTCTATCTCGCGATCCCGTGCGGTTCCTATCTGATGTGCTTCCGCTTCCTGCAGGTGACCTGGTCGTTCGTGCGTACCGGCGAACTGCCGCATCACGATATCGCCAAGGTCGAGGGGCTGGACGATGCTGCAGACAATCTTCATCCGGCAGATCTGAGCCACGGGACCAAACCGTGAGCACCTATCTCATCTTCGGGCTGTTGATCGCGCTGATGCTGACCGGCATGCCGATCTCGATCGCGCTCGGCCTCACGGTCTTGACCTTCCTGTTCACCATGACCCAAGTGCCCCTGCACGCGGTCGCGTTGAAGCTGTTCACCGGCATCGAGCGCTTCGAAATCATGGCGATCCCGTTCTTCATTCTCGCCGGCAGCTTTCTCACTCGCGGTGGCGTCGCGCTGCGCATGATCAATTTTGCCACCTCGCTCGTGGGGCATTGGTACGGGGGCCTCGGGTTGGCTGGCGTGGTCGCCTGCGCGCTGTTCGCCTCCGTGTGCGGCTCGAGCCCCGCAACCGTGGTGGCGATCGGATCGATCGTGCTGCCGGCGATGCAGAAACAGGGTTTCCCGAAAAAGTTCGGCGCGGGCGTCATCGCCACCTCGGGTGCCTTGGGGATCCTGATGCTGCCCTCGATCGTCAAGGTGATCTATGCCGTATCCACCAACACTTCGATCGGCGCCCTGTTCGTCGCCGGTGTGCTGCCCGGCCTGGTACTGACCGCGATGCTGGGCGCGACCACCTGGTACATCGCACGCAAGAACGACTACCCGCGGCTGGCCAGAGCGAGCTGGCGTGCGCGCATCAAGGCGTTTCGGGAAAGCATCTGGGGCTTGTTTCTGGTCGTCGTCGTGATCGGCGGGATCTACAGCGGCATCTTCACGGCGACCGAGGCGGCGGCGATGAGCGCCGTCTACGCCTTCTTCGTTGCGGTGTTCGTGTACAAGGACATGTCGCTCAAGGAGGCGCCGCGATCGCTGCTGGAGGCGGCCAATCTGAGCGCGATGCTGCTGTACATCATCACCAACGCCGTGCTGTTCTCGTTCCTGATGACGTCGGAGAACATCCCGCAGATGATGGCGGAATGGCTGCTGAACAAAGGGCTTGGGCCAGATCGCGTTCCTGCTGATGGTCAACGTGCTGCTGCTGCTCGCGGGCAACGTGATGGAGCCTTCCTCCATCGTGCTGATCATGGCGCCGATCCTGTTCCCGGTCGCCATGAAGCTCGGAATCGACCCGGTTCACTTCGGCATCATGATCGTCGTCAACATGGAGATCGGGCTTTGCCATCCGCCCGTCGGCTTGAATCTCTATGTCGCGAGCGGCATCACCAAGATGGGGATCACCGAGCTCACGGTCGCGGTGTGGCCGTGGCTGCTCACGATGCTGGTATTTCTGGTGCTCGTGACCTTCTGGCCGGCGCTGTCCCTGTGGTTGCCGAAAGTGCTGGGGATGATGTGAGCGGCTGAACGCGCGTTATTTGATCTGAGCGGGCAGCCAGGTGGTGATCGGCGGAAAGACGATGGTCAGCACGAGCACCACGAGCGCCCAGCCGAGAAACGGCAGCACTTCCCACATGACCGGCCCCAGCCGCAGCTTGCCGACGCTCGACACGACGAACAGCAGCAGGCCGATCGGCGGATGCATCAGACCGATCATCAGATTGAGCACCACCACCGCGCCGAATTGAATCGGATCGATGCCGACCTGCGCGCCGAGCGGGATCAGCAGCGGCAGGAAGATGATCATGGCGGGCAGCGGCTCGACGATGCAGCCGATCAGGAGCAGGAAGACATTGACGATCAGGAGCACCACGATCGGATTGGTCGAGATGCTCTGGATCGTGTCGATCACCGTCTGATTGATCTGGCTCTCCGCCACCAGCCAGCTGAACGGACCAGCCGCCGCGAGCAGGAACAGCACGATGGCGGTCGAGCGTCCGGCGTGAAAGATCAGCTTGGGCAGCTGCCGCAGCGTGATGCCGCGATAAACGACGAAGCTGACCACCAGCGCGTACAGCACCGCCACGGCCGCGGACTCGGTGACCGTGAGCAGGCCGAAGCGGATGCCGCCGATCACGATGACCGGCATCATCAGGGCCCACGACGCACTGCCCGTCGCGCGCAGCTTGGCCGTGAAGTCGACCGGCGCGCGGCTCGGATAGCTGCGGTATCTGGCGACGATGCTGCAGACCACCAGGAACCCCGCTGCGAGGAGGATCGCCGGGACCACACCGGCCATGAACAGCTTCACCACCGACTGACTGGAGATCTGTGCGTAGACCACCATCGGGATCGATGGCGGCAAGATCGGACCGAGCAGCGCTCCGGCCACGATCACGGCGCCCGCGAAGCCTTCGCCGTACCCTTCTTTTCGCATCGCCGGGATCAGCGGTTTCCCGGTGGCGACCGCGTCGGCGACCGCGGACCCGGACACCCCTGCCATCACGAAGTTCGTGATGATCGAAACGTGCCCGAGGCTGCCCTTGAGGCGGCCGACCAGCGCCATCGCCCACTCGATGAGGCGCATGGTGAGTCCGCCCCGATTCATCAGCTCGCCGGCGAGAATGAACAGCGGCACCTGGACCAGGGCATAGCTGTCCACGCCGGCGATCATCGACAGCGGCATCATGGCGGTATCGATCACGTCTCCCGGCTTGGCCAGAATGCCTAGCCACGCCGAGAAGATCATCGAGAAGCCGACGTCGAACCCGATCAACAGCGCGAGAAGAAAGGCGACGAAGAGCAGGGCCAGCACGTCACGTTTCCTCTGGTCCTGGCAATTCGCTGCCCAGCAGTCGAACGACGAGCCGCAGCCCGACGAACAGAAGCATCAGCAGACAGGCAGCGAACACACCAGCGGCGGGCACTGCGGCGGTAAACGCAGTGCCGAGCAGCATCTGGTCCTTGCCGATCTCGATCAGCCGCCAGCTCCCCGGCACCAGGATCGCGAGCAAAACCAGCATCAGCGCGTCGAACAGCAACGCGAGAAGATATCTGACCCTCGCGGGAAGATGCGCGTCGATCAAGTCGACGCGGACGTTGAGCGCCGCACGCACGGCGATGGCAAAGCCGACGAAGGTGAGCCAGACCAGCGCGACGCGGGCGTATTGGTCGGGTGCGGCGATGCCGGTATCGATGAAATGGCGGTCGATGAACTGCAGCGAGACGATGACCACCAGCGACACCATCAGCGCGACCACCATCCACTCGATCAGAACGTCGAGCAGGTGCAAACCACGGCTGAGAACGTGCAGCACGAACGAAGCCCGCCGGTTCCGGCCTCTACTTCTGCGCAGCTTTGATGCGGTCGACCAATCCTGGCGGCCAGGCCGTGCCTTCGTAGCTCTTGTACACGTCCTTCCACGCCGCCTCGAACGCCGCCTTGTCGGGAACGACGTAGGTCACGCCGTTCTTCTTCAGCTCCTCCATGCCTTGACGATCGAATTGCTCGCCGAGATCGGTGGCGACCTTGCCGCCGACCTGCGCCGCGCGCCGCAACAGATCCTGCTGCTCCTTGGTCAGTGATTTCCAGCGTTTCTCGGAGATGTACCAGGCGGCCACGTCGTAAACGTGGTCGGTGGCGGACCAATACTTGGACACTTCGTGGAAGCGGAAGGTCAAAGTCAGGTCGAAGCCGTTGTCCTGGCCATCGACCTGACCGCGGGACAGCGCCATATAGACCTCGTTCAGGCCCAGCGGCACGACCTTTACTCCCAGCGTCTCGAAAGTCTCGCGGAAAATCGGTATCGGCGGAATCCGCAGCCGCATTCCCTTGAGATCTTCCGGCTTCCGGACCGGTCCCTTGGTCGTGACGATCGCCCGAGGGGAACGCGCGCCCGCCACCGCGAAGATGCGCAGCCCGGAGGACTTGGCGCAGCTCTCGTACAGCTCCTGGAATATGGGACCGTTCAAGACCTGGGTGGCCTTGTCCTTGTTCTTGAACAGGTAGGGCAAGTAAGCGATGTTGAGCGCTCCGCAGTCCTTGAGCTGGCCCGAGTTTCCCACCCCGAGATACGCCATGTCGACGGTGCCGAGCTGCATGCCCGCGATGAGTTGCTGGATGTCCCCGATCTGGCTGTCCGCGTAGACCTGCACCTTGATCTTGCCGCCGCTGTCCTGAGCGACGACCTCGGCGAACTTTTCCATCGCCTTGTGCAGATTGCTGTTGGTGACGAACGGCGTGCCGAAGCGCAACGTGAGATCCGCCGCGTGAGCCGTCGGTACGGTCGTGGCGAACAGCAGCGCCAGGACCGCGAAATGTCCAAGTTTCATTCTCCTCCCCGGGTTTCTTATTGGTTTCGCGAAACGCAGCACGGACTGTGCGCCTAAGCCGCGCGCTATCATCCGGGAATCAGCTGCTTTGATCAACTGGCGGCGATGTTCAGCCGGTCGCGGCCTCGCGGGTGTAAAGTGACAGTTCGTCGGAGAGGGCTCTACTGGCGACGCTTAGAGAAACGGGTTCGCAGGGGAAAAGTCATGTTTGGACGAAGCAAGCGAAATGGCGGTGTCAGGATTGACAATCTGGCTCGCGCCGCACAAGCAACAATCGGGATGGCGCTCATGCGGCACTATGGCGTGGGCCGCATCGCATCGGCGGGTGGGGAGGAGCAGGTCGCCAAGAAAGCCGCGGCCGCTGCGAACTTTCTGAACGGACATGCCCCTCATCCCGCGCACGAGGGGCTCGATCTACCGCAAGTCCAGGCGGAGGCGCGCGACTGGATACGGAAGAACATCGAGATGCGCGAGCTGGTCGTGCAGACACTTCGCGTGACGGCTGTTGTGCATCCGCTGGGCAAGCAAAAGGACGCGGTAAGCGAAGACAGCCTTTCGATCCTCTCGGAGTTCGGCGGCGACTCGACGGAAACACCCGACCCGCGCGCCTATGAGGCGTTGGTTCGACGTGCCATCGCCACGCTACCTCACGATACGCAGATCCAGCTCATGCGCCTGACCAAATCCGACGAGTGAGCGCAGTTGCATGGGAAGGAATTGCATGAGACCTCGATTCTTCTCCGCGCCAGTGCCACTCAGCGATGGTTCCCTCGTGCATAAAGTCCTGATCGGACGTAGATGGCGAGCGACACGTCGTATTCACCGCGGTGAATGCCGAGCAAGCCGAGCAACTTGTAATCGGAATCGAACCGGGTTGTGGCCGGTGTGACTCGCCTCCGGCGGAATGTGGCCGGCCCTTACCGACTCATCCGCACCGGCGACTCGCGCTCCCAGCGCGGCATCACACTCGGCTCCTCCGTTGCAGCGGCGAAACGAAAGTCCTGTCCCACGGCTGGCACCCATACCAGGACTTCGCCTACGAATATGAGCGGCATGTGTCCGCGCTCCCATTCTGGGATCGCGGCCTCGTGCAGCAGATTCTTGAGGGTGCGCGAGGGACGATTGGGCGCCAGCCGCAGACGTTCTCCCCCGGTGCGAGATCGAACCGCGACGCTCTGCGCGCGCAGCCGCTGCAGAGAAAGGCCGGTTCCGCGAGCAGGCTCGAAGCACAATCTGCCGAGCCCTGCAGGCAAGGTCAATTCCTCTTCACCAGACCAGGTGAGGCTCCAGCCGCGCGCAGGCCCGCGTTCAGCCAACTGCAGATAGAGACGGCCGCGATGGCGTCGCAGCCATGCAGCACCTAATTTCACACACAGCTGGGCGTCGCCTCGCGCCGCGAGCCCTTGTCGCAGCGCTTCCTCCAGCTGGTCACGGCTGGGCGGGGGAAAACCTTGCCGCTCCAGGAACCAGCGCAGGAGGTTGCGGGCTCCAGCGGGGGAAAGAGCCGCGAGCGCGGACACCGACAGGCTATCCCCCGCTCCCACACTCAGCGCATCCCGGGCAGCGAGATCATCCAGGAGCTGGACCGCATCTGAAAAATTGCGCGCGGCGCGCCCGAACGTTTCGATCAATCCCGGAAAACGCGCGACGAGCTCCGGCAGGATGCGCATGCGCAGAAAGCTGCGGTCGAAAGCCGGATCGCGAGTTGCTCTCGTCCTCGATCCAGGACACGCCCGCCCGCTGCGCGTAGCTGCGAATCGTCGCGCGTGTGAGCGTGAGCCACGGGCGCACCAAGAGCAGTCCAGTTGCAGGGTCCAGCACACGCGCTGCCGGCATTGCGCTCAAGCCCCGCACCCCGGCCCCGCGGAGCAGCTGCAGCAGCAGCGTTTCGGCCTGGTCGTCCGCGTGGTGCGCAAGAGCAACGGCATCGGCTCGCTGTTGCCTGAACACCGCGTAGCGCGCTTCACGCGCTGCGCCTTCGACGCCCAGCTTGGAGCGGCGGTTGACGTGCACGCGCACCTCGATGAAGGTCACGCTCAGCGCACGGCACATCTCGGCACATGAGCGCCCCCATTCATCGGCGTGTGCGCTCAGGCCGTGGTGCACGTGCAGAGCAGTAGGTGTCACGCCAAGGGCGGGTGCAACCTGCACCAGCGCGTGCAGCAGCGCCACGGAATCCACTCCACCGCTCAGACCCACGACCACGCGCCCACCTGTCAGGCCCGCGCCGAGCAGCGTCTGCTCGACGAGGTTCGTGCAGTCGCTAGGGGTTGCCGACGCACTCGCCACCGCGGTCCATCCCTCTGAAAACAAAATCCCCCGCTCGAGGGGGATCTCGCATCATCTCAACCAGCTCCGATCTGCTCAGCGCAATGCCACTTCCTTGAACTTGCCGAAGTCCATTAACCGCGCGAAGCGTGCCTGCAGGAGATCTTCCAGCGGCTGTTCCTGAACCTGCTTGAGCGCGTCCTGCAAGGTCTTTCGCAACGTCTGCATCACGGTTTGTGGATCGCGATGCGCACCGCCCAGCGGCTCGGTGACGATCTTGTCCACCAGCCCCAGCGTCTTCAGGCGGTTGGCAGTAATGCCCAAGCCCTCCGCCGCCTCGGGTGCCTTCTCAGCGCTCTTCCACAGGATCGAGGCGCAGCCCTCGGGTGAGATAACCGAGTAGGTCGCGTATTGCAGCATCAGCACCATATCGCCCACGGCGATGGCCAGAGCTCCGCCTGAACCGCCCTCCCCGATGATGGTGACAACGATGGGCACGCGCAACTCGGCCATGACATAGAGGTTGCGGCCAATCGCCTCGGACTGCCCGCGCTCCTCCGCGCCCACACCCGGGTACGCGCCGGGCGTGTCGACGAAGGTCAGCACCGGGATGCCAAACTTCTCCGCCAGCCGCATTAGGCGCAGCGCCTTGCGATAGCCCTCCGGGCGTGGCATGCCGAAGTTGCGCAACAGCTTTTCCTTGGTATCGTGGCCCTTCTGGTGCCCGATCACCATCACCGTCTGGTTGGAGAAGCGGGCCAGCCCACCGACCATCGAGGCGTCGTCGGCATAAGTGCGATCCCCATGCAGTTCCTGGAAGTCGGTGAAGATATTGTGGATGTAGTCGAGGGTGTAGGGCCGCTGCGGGTGACGGGCGACCTGTGAGATCTGCCACGGGTTGAGCTTGCCGTAGATCTCCTTGGTAAGTGAATTGCTCTTCTTTTGCAGCCGGTTGATCTCTTCCGAGATGTCGAGCGCGGAGTCGTCCTGCACGTAGCGCAACTCCTCTATCTTGGCCTCCAACTCGGCGATGGGTTGCTCGAACTCGAGAAACGTCTGTTTCATTCTCTGCGGCTGCTCCATTTAGTATCAGAACTCGTCGCTCTGAACGCAAGTTCAATAGGTTCGCGCGGACAGTCCGAGCATTCTACAGCGCCGTGCAATGCAAATTGCTGGTCCTTCGTTTGAGCATATGGGCATGATTACGGCCCCGCCGCACAGCCCGACTGCCTGCAGCTACGCGGCCGTACTTTACAGGATGCCAACGGCCTGTGTAGGTCTGGCCAGATCAGGCGTACTCCATCCCGTCTACGGCGTCGCGAGTCGTAAGCTGAAGGCTGACGTGCCGGACCCGACTCCGATCCGCCGTGGGGGCGATTCCCTTCGTTGAGGCATGCTTGACGGCCCGGTGGGAAGCCGCGAACCAACGTTCAGCAGCATCAGCGCTCCCACCGCTAAGTCGCCTCGACGGTGCGCATTGGCCTGCCATCCGTCCGCGACGCGGACAGCAAGAAAGACAAGAAGGAGGAGAGTACAGCCACGGGATCGTGGTGTATCTGACGAGATTTCTCATCGAAGGCGCACCGCGTGGAGCGCCTTTGCTAGCACTGCGTCGAAGGTAGGCGAGTCGCCCAAGCGCTAGAAAAATACAGCGGGCAGCACCGTTAGTGGACAATGCCGCCCGCCCAACCCAGAGAATCTATACGACTGTTATCGGCACGCCTGGGGAAAACTTTGAAGCATCGTACCCGCTTGGCATGCGAAGCATCGTGCTCCGCAGCGTGCTCACAAAAAGGGCAAAAAAAACAGCGGAGGCACGGGCCTCCGCTGCAGATTCAGGAAAACGTAGGCGACGGCTTACCGGCAGCTGGACGGCAGATATTTCTGCTGAACGCTGGTGGGGCCTTTCGCTGCAAACACGAACCCGGTCGGGTCATTGGTGGTAGTCCCGCAAGACCAAGCGATGTCGCCATTGGCATTGACGCCGCCGGTAATCGCCAGCGTCTGACCGACGATATTGGCGTGGGCCTTGGGAAGACCGTAGGTGATCACCACGGATCCGTTCTGGTTGACGATACCGGTTACGTAGCTGCCCGAAACGGTGGAGGTGTAGCCGATCTGCGTGTTGTTGGTCGGCATCAGGCCGTTGTTCGCGTAATACTCGGCGACCGCAAGCTTGACGCCCTCAGCCAGCGTCGGGCCTTCCGACACTTGCGAGCGGATGGTGTAGTCCTGGTACGCCGGCAGCGCGATCGCCGCCAAGATACCGATGATCGCCACCACGATCATCAACTCAATCAGGGTAAAACCTTTCTGGACGGCGTTCATCTCACATTCCTCAAAGATTGACGGTTGGACGCGTTGTTACGCAGCCTGATAACGCAAGCGTTGTGCCACGTGCTACAACGTGTAACTTGTTCACAGTGCACAACAACTCAAAGCAGCTATCGCCCACGTAGCGCTCCGTCTTGCAATGGGATCTAAGCGGGGCGACGACGTCGAGCGGTAACCAACGCTGTCGGTCGCACTGGAATGAGGCGCGGCACCGCAGAACCTGGGCCGCCCTTCAGCGGCCTTTTCTTGGCGTGGGGACGACGGGGCGAGTTAACACAATGTGCGAAGATTATGCGGTCAGGCTATCGACCACGCGAAGCCTGATTCAGTCTGCACATAGGTGCCGTCGAACTCGCACAGAGAAACCTGTACGAAGATGAGCCCCCCGTCCAAGTGCGTGTCATGTGCGGGTTGAGCGCACCCCTAAACGAATTCGAGTCTTCGAATCGAGCGAAGCTCAAAACTGCGCGCCGCCTTTTCCTCGAGGATCACTGTAGCTGCTGGCTTCACCCGAGGTCCGGTCCACATACACGGCCTGCATATTACCCCAGCGCCGCCGCCCTTCCCGCAGCGTATGCCCCTTCGCTTGCAGGGCGTCGATCCACGCTTGGGGAAACGACCCCGGCTCATACTCGATGCCATCGGGCATGAATTGATGATGGTAGCGCGGTGCGCTCACCAGGCGTTCGATATCGGGCGGTCCGCCGTCCACGTATGCCAGAATGCCGAGCAGCATCATGCTGATGATGCGCGAACCACCCGGTGTGCCGAAGACCAGCAGCCCGCGCTCGTCCTCGACGAAAGTAGGCGTCATGCTCGACAGCGGTCGTTTCCCGCCCTCGATTCGGTTAGCGCTACCCCCAATCAACTGGAACGCGTTCGCGGTATCCGCTGCAACGGTGAAGTCGTCCATCTCGTCGTTGAGCAGCACGCCGGTATCGCCGGCGATGACACCCGCGCCGAAAGGCAGATTGATGGACAGCGTAGCGGCGACGTGGTTGCCGTCTCGGTCTACCACCGAGAAATGCGTTGTATTGTCACCCTCGGGCAGCGGGGCCAACTGCTCGCTGGGCGTTGCGCGCAATGGATCGATCGTGGCGGCACGCCGATCCGCGTAGGCGCGCGTGCCGAGCCAATCAGCCGCCGGCACGAAGTCCGGATCGCCGAGGTAGCGCGCGCGGTCCTGGAACCCGCGCCGCAGCGCCTCGACCACCAGATGAATGCGTTCGACTGGACCGAGTGAGCCGAGCGGAAAGCGCTCCAGGATCTGGAGGCTTTCCGCCAACGTCAAGCCGCCCGCGGACGGGAGCGAAGCGCATGTGATGCGCGCGCCACGATAGTTGAAACGCTGCGGTGCGCGCTCAATCACCTCGTAGCGTTGCAGGTCCTCTTCTTGCCAGATGCCCCCGCCGGCCTGTACCGCGGCCATCATGCGTCGCGCTACTTCGCCCTGGTAGAAGCCATCCCGCCCATGCGCCGCCATGGCCTGCAAGGTCTTCGCCAGCGCGGGCTGGCGCAGGATAAAGCCCGGCGCGGGAACAGCGCCATTATCGAGAAAGGCCAACGCGGTCTGCGGCCTTGCCCTCAGCTTCGATTCGGAGAAACCGGCTACGATCGCATAGCGGGCGTCGATAGCAAAACCGTCCTGCGCTAGACGGATCGCCGGCGCAAGCGAGCTCGACAGCGGCACGCGGCCATAACGCTGCGCTAGCCAAGCGAGGCCGGCGGGGGTGCCTGGAATGGCTGCCGCCTTCATCCCCTCGACCGAACCCTTTGCAGTGGGCCTGCCGTCTGCCCCGATATACAGATCGCTTTGCGCTCGGCCCGGAGCGGTTTCGCGCGCATCGACCATCACCTCGAAGCCGTCAGCGGCGCGGTGCAGGAGAAAGAAGCCCCCGCCACCCAGACTGGACGCAAAGGGTTCCACCACGGCAAGCGTGGACGCCACCGCAACCGCCGCGTCGAAGGCATTGCCGCCTCGAGCCAGAATCTGCATCCCCGCCTCGCTGGCCAGCGGATGCGCCGAAGCGATCGCCTCCCGCGCCGCTTGCGCGGGGCCATGCAGGGCGAGAACCAGTACAAGAAAAACGCCGGCGCGAGCGGGATGAAGCCGCAGGTCAGCGCGAAGCAACCTGCGCAACGCAGTCAGGATCATTCGGGTAAGAGGTCTAGGAAAAGCGCAAATTGGCGCTAATTTAGCACGGCTCCGCCAGCCACTTTTTGAGAGGCGAGCAATGGCGCCGGGCGTTTGACGCGGAACCATGCGGCGTACAAAGCCGGCAGGAATAGCAACGTGAGCACGGTGGCGACCAGCAGGCCGCCCATGATGGCTACCGCCATCGGACCCCAGAAGTTGCTGTGAGTGAGCGGGATCATGGCGAGAATCGCCGCTGCCGCGGTAAGGATGATTGGGCGGAAGCGCCGTACCGTTGAGTCGATGATGGCGGTCCAGAGCGGGTGTCCGGCCGCCGTATCTTGATCGATCTGGTCCACCAGGATCACCGAGTTGCGCATGATCATACCGAACAGCGCAATGAATCCAAGCATGGCAACGAAGCCGAATGGCACGTTGAACACGAGCAGGAACAAGACCACTCCGATCAGCCCCAACGGGGCCGTCAGCAATACCAACACAGTCTTGGACATGCTCTGCAGATGGATCATCAGCAGCGTGACGACGACCAGCACGGCGATCGGCGCGACCGCGTTGACCGAGGCCTGGCCGCGCGCGCTCTCTTCAGTGGCGCCACCGACCTCGATGTGGTAACCCGGAGGCAGCTTGACTCGTATGGCATCGAGCGCTGGGTCTAGCTGCTTGGTCACCACCGGCGCCTGAACCTGCCCGAAGATATCCCCCTGTACGGTAATGGTGGGAATGCGATTGCGGCGCCAGATTACCCCGTCCTCGAAGGCGTAGCTGATGTTCGCCACTTGGGACAGCGGCACCCACTTGCCGCTCTGAGTCGGCACGTTGATGTCGCGGATATCGTCCAGGTTGAGGCGCTCTTTGGGCTCAGCCCGAGCCAGCACCTCAATCAGCTTGTCCCGCTCGCGGAACTGGGTGATGGAATACCCCGACAGAATCGAGTGCAAGACGTTGGACAGACCTTCGGAGGTCGAACCGATCAGTCGCGCCTTGTTCTGGTCGATATCGAGCTTCACCACTTTGGACATCTCGTTCCAGTCCAGGTGCACATGCAGCAAGTTGGGATTGGCGCGCATCACGTGCGCCACTTGGTTGGCAATCTCGCGGATCTTCGTGTAATCCGGTCCGCTCACGCGGAACTGCACCGGATAGGCGACCGGAGGTCCGTTCTGCAGCGGGTTGACACGTCCGCGCACCAGAGTGAACTGACTATCCAGTATGCCGAGCAGGCGTTGCCCCACCTTGTCACGCACGCCGTTACTTTTGGTCGTGACCACAAACTCGGCCAAGTTGGCGTTGACGAGCTGCTGGTCGAGGGGGAGATAAAAACGCGGGCTGCCCCCGCCGACGTACGCTACGTAGCTCTCGATGTCCGGATCGGCGCTCAGGATTTTCTCGAACCGCCTGGCCTCCGCATCGGTGGCATCGATGGATGCTCCGTTGGGCAGCCACAGATCCACCACCAGCTCCGGGCGATTGGCGGAAGGGAAGAACTGCTGTTGCACGAAGCCGAAGCCGATCACGGAAAGCAAGAACAGCGCGACGGTGATACCGATTACCGTCTTGCGCCAGGTCACGCACCAGGTCACCAGAGCCCGAAAGCGCTGATAGAAGCGCCCGCTGTATACATCGTGATCGTGTGCTTGAACGCCAGACGGAGCGGGCGGCAGCAGCCGCGGGAAGCGGCGCCGCAGCGGTCCCAGCACAAATTTCTCGCCGAACGTGTGGCGCCGATCGAGAGTCTTGTAATCCGGCAGCAGCTTGAACCCCAGATAGGGTGTGAACAGGACGGCCACCACCCACGACACCAACAACGCGATTGTCACCACAGCGAAGATGGAGAAGGTGTACTCGCCGGCTGCCGATTTGGCCAGACC
Source organism: uncultured beta proteobacterium (assembly GCA_963747025.1). Classification (GTDB taxonomy): domain Bacteria; phylum Pseudomonadota; class Gammaproteobacteria; order Burkholderiales; family SHXO01; genus SHXO01. Next base: position 178,275 of record CAVVDJ010000006.1, on the reverse strand, counting down.
CACCGGTAGAAAGCCGGCGGCGGTAACCAGCGTCCCGGTGAGCATGGACGGCGCCGTCGACGTGTACGCGTAACTGCCAGCGCGGAATCGGTCCAAACCCTGCTCCATTTTGATCGCCATCATCTCGACCGCGATGATGGCATCGTCGACCAGCAAGCCCAGAGCTATGATCAGCGCCCCCAGTGAGATGCGCTGCAGGTCGATGCCGAACATTTTCATCAAAAGGAAAGTCGATGCCAGCACCAGAGGAATGCACAAAGCCACTACGAAGCCCGTACGCAAGCCCAGGCTGAGGAAGCTCACCGCCAGCACGATGACCACCGCTTCGCCCAGCGTTCGCATGAACTCATTGATCGAGCGCGACACCACTTCGGGCTGATCCGCCACTTGATGCACCTCGACACCCACCGGCAGGTTGGACTTGATGCGCGCCATCTCGGCCCGCAGCGCCCGGCCCAGCGCGATGATGTCGCCGCCCTTGCGCATTGAAACCGCTAGCCCGAGCGCATCCTGGCCTTCGTAGCGAAATCTGAGAACCGGGGGATCGACGTAACCCCGGTACACGTTGGCAATGTCGCCCAAACGAAAGAGTCGACCGCCCGCCATGATGCCGATCTCGCGGATGCTCTCCACGGACTTGAAGTCGCCACCGATGCGGATGTAGATTCTGTCGGCCTTGGTCTCGAAGTTGCCCGCCGGTACCATGTTGTTCTGCTGCTGCAGCACGGCGAAAATCTGGAGCGGGTCCACGCCCAAGGTGGCCAGCTTCTTGTGGGACATCTCGATATAGATCTTCTCGTCCTGATCGCCGAGGACATCCACCTTGCTCACGTCAGGCACGCGCAGCAGCTGACGCCGTACGTCCTCCACGTAATCATGCAGCTCCGAGTAGGAATAGCCGTCCGAAGTGAAGGCGTAGATGATGCCGAAGGTATCGCCGAACTCGTCGTTGAAGAACGGCCCTTGCATGCCGGAGGGAAGCGTGGACTTGATGTCGGAGACCTTCTTGCGAGCTTGATACCAGGCGTCGGGCACGGCCTTGGGGGGCGTGTAGTCCTTGAGCACCACGAAGATCAGGGACTCGCCTGGTTTCGAGTAGCTGCGTGCGTAGTCAAACCAGGGTGTCTCCTGCAGCTTCTTCTCCAGGCGCTCGGTCACCTGGAGCTCCATCTCTTTCGCGGTGGCGCCGGGCCAAAAGGTCCGGACCACCATAATCTTAACGGTGAACTCGGGATCCTCCCCCTGGCCCATCTGAAGATACGAATAGGTGCCGGCGGCAAACAGCGCGAGGATGAAGTAAAGGATCAGGGCCTGATGCTCGAGTGCCCATTCGGACAAGTTGAAGCGCGTGATCATCGTGCATCGCTCACTGCGCGGGTTCCGCGAGGATGCGTACCTTCTCGCCCTGGTTCAGCTTGTGCACGCCTGCGCGCACGACCAGATCGCCGTTGTTCAATCCAGATACGATCGTCACGTAGTCCTGCGTATAGCGGCCCACCTGGACCGGCGTGAGGGTCACCTGCTGGGTCTTGGGATCGATCAACCAAACGGCCGCTTCCCCCTCCTTCTGGAACAGCGCTGTGAGCGGCAGGCGAGCCACCTCGGCGCGTGCGCCCCCGCTGAGCCTCACGTTGGCCGTCATACCGAGCTGAACCGAAGGATCCGGGTTTAGTAGCGTTACTTTCACCGTATACGTGCGAGTGACGTTCTCCGCGCTCGGAGAGATCTCTCGAACGCGACCCTTGTAGATCTTGCCGGGCGATGCCCACAGGCTGATGTCGGCATCCTTGGCAGCTCGCAGCTCCGCCAGCCGGTTCTCCGGCACGTTGACCGCGACCTCCTTCTCGTCGAGGCGCGCGATCTTGACGACGGCCTGGCCAGCCGTCACCACCTGCCCGACCTCGGCCTGCACAGCGGTGACAACGCCGTCGTGGTCGGCGCGCAACGTCGTGTATTCAGTCTGGTTGCGGTTAAGCTCGAGCTGGGCCGTGGCTTGCTCAAGGCGCGCGGCTGCGGTCTGATAGGTGGTCTTCCGCCGGTCGAATTCGGCGGCGCTGATGAAGCCCTTGTCCACCAGATCTTTGTATCGCACCAGGTCGGCCTTGGCTTGCTGATAGTCGGATCGGGCCGCCAGCAGCTGTTGCTTGGCGGCTTCTGCCGTGAGCTTCTGGTCCTCAGGATCGAGGCGGGCCAGGACCTGCCCTTTTTTCACCTGTTGGCCGACTTCGACCAGCCGCGCCACAATCTTGCCGGGAACGCGGAAACCGAGCGCCGTCTCCCAGCGCGCCCGGACGTCGCCGGTGTAGGTTACCTCCTGCTCATCGCTAATGACGGAGACGGTGACCGCGTGAACCGGACGCGTCACCTCAACCTGCTGCGGCGGCTTCTTGCATCCGCCCAGTAATGCCAGCAGCGGCACCGTCAGGAACAAGATGCGCATCGGCACACGAAGGCTAGCCATTCGAGAGCTTCCCTGGCGAAGAAATTTCCCCCGCTGCACGCAGAGTCGGGGAATTCGAGAGGACTGCCGCTCTGCTCATCGCGTCACACGCGTGCCGCAGAGCGGGGCGCGCGAAGCCCGCCCCGGGACGTCGCCAGCAATCCGCGTTGCAGGATGTCGAGATGCTGTTCGACATACGCGTCCGGGTCGAGGCCCTGCGCACTGCAGAAGTCGAACGAATGCCGGTAGATCACCATCAACACCAGTGGCGCGAACACAAGCCGGGCCACATGATCGGGATCGATCCTCCGGAACTCCCCGCTGTCGAGGCCGCGGCGCACTGCCGCGCGCACCAGTTTCTGGCCGCGCGTGATGACCTCATCGACATAGAACTTGCCCAGCTCGGGGAAGTTGCGGCACTCGGAGACCATCAGTTTCGGAATACCGGCATAGCGGGTCAGACCGAAGCCTTCCCACCAACCGCGGACCAGATCACGGATGAGATCCACCGCAGTGCCCTTGTGCTCAGCCAGCATCTTCTCGCCCCGCTCGAGCAGAGGGACGAGCCCCTCGCGCACCACCGCCTTGAACAAATCCTCTTTGCCCGGGAAATACAGATACACCGTGCCCTTGCTCACGCCCGCGCGTTTGGCCACGTCCTCCAGGCGCGTTGCGGCATATCCGCGCTCCACGAAGAGCTCGAGCGCGGCGGCAAGCAACTCGGCAGGGCGGGCTTCTTTGCGGCGGGTCCAGCGGGGGCGAGGTGGGGGCATCAACACGGACTCTCAGCTTAAATAACTGACCAGTCAGTAATATACTGACTACCCCATGCGTAAGTCAAGGGTAAGCTACGCCTCAACCCAGCGTCTGTCCTACGAAGCGCGAGGATTGCTGTTCAGTCTGCAACCGCGGATCCACGCGCCGTTAGAGGTAGGCTCCCGAAGCTGGCGCCGCCGGTACCGAAATGCAAGGCCAGACCGGATTTGGCGGGTCCTTATTCAACTGGAAACCAGCGCGCGCCGTTGAAGCCCGTGCCACTCGCCTCGATCTACGGAGAGCAATGACCGAGATCCGTCCACCCGCCGTCGCGGGAGCCTTCTACCCTGAGGCGAGGGAAGTGTTGTCTCGCGATCTTGCCGCGCTGCTGGAGGCTTCTTCCGTCTCGTCCGACGCGGCGGTTCCCAAGGCGCTTATAGCGCCGCACGCGGGGTACATCTATTCCGGCCCGATTGCGGCGACGGCGTACGCCCGCCTCGCACCGGCGCGCGGCCGAATCAAGCGCGTCGTCCTGCTCGGCCCCGCCCATCGAGTTGCTGTCGATGGCCTTGCACTGCCAGGGGCGATGGGGCTCGCGACCCCGCTAGGCGTGGTTCCCATCGACCGCGAAGCAGTCCGCTCGATCTCCTCTCTGCCCCAGGTAAGCGAAAGCCGCGCAGCGCACGCACGCGAGCACTCCCTGGAAGTACACCTGCCGTTCCTGCAGGCGGTGCTGGGCACCTTCGCAGTCGTCCCCTTGGTGGTGGGACGAGCCACCCCCGACCAGGTTGCCGAGGTACTGGATCGGCTGTGGGGCGGCGATGAGACTTTGATCGTTATCAGCTCCGACCTGTCTCATTACCTCAGCTACGACGAAGCGCAGGCCACGGATCGCGAAACTACCCAGGCCATCCTGCGATGCCGGCGACTGCTCAACCACGAGCAGGCGTGCGGCGCCACACCGGTAAACGCCCTGCTGACGGTAGCGTTGCGCCGTGGGCTCAAACCCGAGTTGCTGGACCTGCGTAATTCTGGGGACACCGCCGGTGACCGCAGCCGCGTGGTCGGGTTACGCGTCGATCGCGTTCTTCGAATCAGCCCCGCAAATCTCCGAAACGGGACCGACCGCGGCTGATCCGCGCGGGCCGGTGCTGCTGTCGCTTGCGCGCGCAGCGATCGGCGATATCTTCGGGCTTGGCGTCCCGGTGGACGACGGCCATGACTTCCTGCAGGAGAACATCGCTACCTTCGTCACCCTGACGCGTAACGGCCGTCTGCGCGGCTGCGTCGGTAGCCTGGAAGCGCGCCGCTCGCTGCTCGACGATGTAAAGGCGAATGCCAAAGCTGCCGCCTTTCTGGATCCACGCTTCGAGCCACTCACGCAGACCGAATTCGCTACTACGCGCATCGAAGTGTCACTCCTGTCAGCGCCCGAGCCAATCGACGTTCGCCAGCGAAGCGGAGGCGCTCGCCCGCATCCGCCCCGGCGTCGACGGTTTGATCCTCGAGCATGAAGGCAAGCGCGGGACCTTTCTGCCTCAGGTCTGGGACAGCATCCCCGACCCCGCGGAGTTTCTGCGCCAGCTGAAAGTAAAGGCCGGACTCGACCCGACGTATCTGGGCCGACGATCTGCGAGCTGCTCCGCTACACCGTCGTCAAGTTCCGTGAAGCGGAGTCTTCGTCCCGAACTGCGATGAGCGACTCCTCCGATAACGATCGCGGACGGCGCACTCTACGCGGCCCGCTATTGGCACCTGCTCGACGACGGCCGCATCCAATGCGACCTATGCCCGCGTGACTGCCGTCTGCACGAGGGCCAGCGCGGTGCTTGCTTCGTGCGCCAGCGCGTCGGCGAGGAGATGGTGCTCACCACCTATGGCCGCTCGTCCGGATTCTGCATCGATCCGATCGAGAAAAAGCCACTCAACCATTTTTATCCCGGATCGGCCGTGCTTTCGTTCGGCACCGCCGGCTGCAACCTGGCCTGCAAGTTCTGCCAGAACTGGGACATCAGCAAGTCCCGCGACATGGATCGGCTGATGGATCAGGCCAGCCCCGAAACCATCGCCCAGGCGGCAGCAGCGACAGCGGCTGCAAGAGCGTCGCGTTCACCTACAACGACCCAGTGATCTTTGCCGAATACGCTATGGACGTGGCCGATGCCTGTCATGAGCGCGGCATCCAGACCGTCGCCGTCACCGCTGGCTACATGCACGACGCAGCCGAGGCGCGAGTTCTACGCCAAGATGGACGCAGCCAACGTGGACCTGAAAGCGTTCACCGAGGCGTTCTACTTCAAGCTCACCGGCTCGCACCTGCAGCCGGTGTTGGATACGCTGGTCTATCTCAAGCACGAGACCGATGTGTGGTTCGAGATCACGACCCTGCTGATCCCGACCAAGAACGACTCGGACGAAGAGATCACCGCCATGTGTAAGTGGATCGCAGCCGCGCTGGGCACCGATGTTCCGCTCCACTTCACGGCGTTCCACCCCGACTGGAAGCTCGACGACCTGCCCCCTACCCCCGCAACCACCCTGACGCGGGCACGCGAGATCGCGCTGCGCGAAGGGCTACAGTACGTCTACACGGGCAACGTGCACGACATCGAGGGTGGCACGACTTTCTGCTCCGGGTTGCGGGGAAGAACTGATCGTCCGCGACTGGCACCAGATCCTGAAATACCACATGACCGGCGACGGCCGCTGCCTGTCCTGCGGGCGCCACGTCAATGGTCGCTTCGCGCCGTTTCACGGGCAGTTCGGACGCCGGCGAATTCCAGTGCGTCTGAGCGCGGGACGCTGAGCGACCGACAACATAGCCCGTCGAGTCAGGTGTCTTGCCGGTCAGGCCGTCCATGCCTAGACGCCGCGGTAAAGCCGCTACGGCTCGGCACGACGGGGCGCGTTCGCGTTTGCGTCAACCCGTCTTCTCAAGGCCGCGATGACTTCCTCGTCTTCGACCTGGGGAAAGTGCCGGTAGAACTGTCCCACCGCCTGGAAATGCTCGGGCGTCTCGAGGCACACCAGCTCGTCGCAGTTGTCTGCAACCTTGGCCGCGGTATCGGGCGGTGCAACCGGCACCGCGCAGATCAAGCGGGCGGGCTGTTGTCTGCGTAGCGCGTGCAGCGCCGCGATCATCGTGGAGCCGGTGGCCAACCCGTCGTCCACGACGATGACGACGCGGCCCGCTGGGCTTATCACCGGACGGTGCGCAGTGTACTGCGCACGTCGCTGTCGCATGACCTCGAGCTGCAGCTGCTTCTCCTCATCGAGGTAGCGCGCATCTGCGCCGGTCGACGCTGCGTAGTCCGCCACCTGAGCTGGAGCCCGATTCGTCGATCGACCCAATGGCGAATTCCGGATTGCCTGGTGCCCGCAGCTTGCGCACCAGAACGACGTCTACCTCCCCGCCCAGTTGATCGGCGATCAGCCGGGCCATCGGCACCGCGCCGCGCGGGATGCCGAGAACCAGCGGGATCTTGCCTTTGTAGCTCGCCGAGCCTGTCGGCCAGCCTCAGAGCCGCGTCGCGACGGTTTTCGAACACCGTAGGCGCTCTCCAGATGGCGCGGAAACGATGCAGAAAGCAAAGCGCATTTCCCGCAACGAGCGCGAAACGTCACGCGGGAACGCGGGCGTGCTTCTCTGCGTAGCGCTCCGCCGCCTGAATGGTATTGGCCAGCAGCATCGTGATGGTCATCGGGCCGACGCCGCCTGGAACCGGCGTGATCCATCCCGCACGTTCCTTCACCGAATCGAAGTCGACGTCGCCGACCAGCTTGCCGTCGGCCAGACGGTTGATGCCGACGTCGATGACCACCGCGCCCTCTTTCACCATCGGGCCGGTAACCAGGTGCGGCTTCCCGGTGGCGACCACCAGGATGTCGGCCAGCAGCGTGTACTGCGAGAGGTTGCGGGTTTTCGAGGTGCAGATGCTGACCGTGGCGCTGCGCGCCAGCAGCATCAAGGCCAGCGGCTTGCCGACGATGTTGCTGCGGCCGATCACCACCGCGTTCTGGCCTTCGATCGGGATCTTCAGGTAATCCAGAAGGGACATGACACCGTAAGGCGTGCAAGGCGGGAACACGCTCTCTCCGACCACCAGAGCGCCCAGGTTGTAGAGGTGAAACCCGTCCACATCCTTCTCTACCGGGATGGCGTCGAGCACTTTCCCGTTGTGGAAGTGCGGTGGAAGCGGAAGCTGTACGAGAATGCCGTGAACCTTCGGATCGGCTGCGAGGGCCTGGATGCGCGCCAGCACCGCCTCTGGAGACAGCGGTCGCGGGAAACTCGTGCAGCTCGCAGTGGACGCCATTCTCGGCGCAGGCTTTCATCTTGTTGCGCACGTAGACGCGGCTGGCAGCATTGTCGCCCACAAGAACCACGGCCAACCAGGGCGTCACGCCCCGCTGAGTCAGCGCTTCGGCACGCGTCCGCCACTGCGCCCGGATGTCTTTGGCGATGGCTACGCCGTCGATGACTCTCGCGGTCACAGCTTGCTTTGATGGGCTGGCTGGGCGACGCCAGGAATCAGCGCGCAGGCGCCGGCGCGGCGGAGCAAGCCGGATCGGCCGCGCTCGATGCTTCAGCGACCTTCTCGATCTGCGCCAGAGTCGAGAAAAACACCGGCCCACCGCCCATATCTGCCACCTCCTGGCTGGTGAGGGCGTTGAGGTTCACGCCGTTGCGCATCTTCGAGCCCTGCAGTTGCTTGGGCGCACCCAGCACGCCCGGCAGCAACCCTTCGACGATCAGCGCGTAGCCGAAGGTTTCGCCGCGATCGTTGTACAGCCGGCACAGATCGCCGTCGCAGATGCCCCGCTCCTGCGCATCGCGAGAGCTGATCTCGAAGGTCGGCCGCGCCGTCATCTCCTGCAATCGTCCAACATGCTGAAACGTGGCGCCGATGAAGTAGTGGGTGGCAGCGCTGATGACCTGCAGCGGGTAGCTGCGTCGCAGCTCGGTATCTTCGAAACCTTCCTTCTCCGGAAGGTGCGTGGGCAACGGATCCAGCCCGAGTTTTCCCAAAGTCGCGGAGTAGATCTCGATCTTGCCGCTCGGCGTTGGCCAGCGTCCGCTGTTGATGCCTCCCCGGCGAGGAGAATCCACCGCCGTCCGCGCCCACCCTTGCTCCTCCAGCTTCTCGTAGGTGATGCCTTCGAAGAGCGGGTTGAAAGCGGGGTCGAGCAGCTCGCGGATCATTCCTTCGTCGCTGTCGGAGAAGCACGGATCGTCGTAGCCCATCGCGCGCGCCAGTCGCCGGAACATCTCGGTGTTGTCGAGACTCTCCCCGACCTTGGCGATGGCGGACCGGCTCAATCCCATATAGTAGTTGCCGTAGGCACCGTGCAAGTCCGCATGCTCGAGCTGGGTATCGGCGGGCAGAACGATGTCCGCGTAGCTGCAGCTGTCGCTGAAGAACGTGTCGTGCACCACGACGAAAAGATCGTCGCGCATGAGGCCGCGGCGCGCTGGAGATGGTATCGGGCACGCAGTTGGCCGGGTCGCTGTTCCAGCAGAACAGCGCCTTGATGGGTGGGTCGAGCTGCTCGTCGTTCAGCGCCCGCCCGAGCTGGATCATGTTGATGGTGCGCGGCGTCCGCCCCGCCAGCAAGTCCGTGCGCTGCAGCTTGGCCATGTTGACGCCACGCGTCTCGGCACCGGTGCTGACGCAGACGCCCGCACCCCCCGTCATCGCCCCAGTAACCGCGGGCAACAGCGAAATCGTGCGCGTCATCATGCCGCCGTTGGCATGACGCTGGATGCCCCAGTTGAGCCGAATAAACGATTTCTTCGTACGCCCATACAGCAGCGCCAGCTTCTCGATGTCGGCGGCCGGGATGCCCGTGATCTGCGCGACTCGGTCCAGCGGATACTGCGGCAGCTTTTCCGTGATCAGACGATCCCATCCGACCGTGTGGCTGCGCAGGAACGCTTCATCGTGCAGGCCGCGGTCGACGATGACCTTCATCATCCCGAGCGCCAGCGCTGCGTCCGTCCCGGGCCGTGGCTGCAGGTGCCAGTCGGCGAAAGCGGTAGTGCGAGTCACCCGCGGATCGATGGCTACGACGGCCGCACCGTTGGCACGTGCCTGGTTGATGAAAGGCATAGCATGCACGCCAGTGCTGACGAGATTCGTGCCCCAGAGGAGCACGACGTCCATGTCCGGAATGTCTTCGATGTTGGCCTCGCCCACACGGCCGAAGGTATAGGTCAGCGCTGCTGCACCGGCTGCGGTGCAAATCGTCCGCTGCAGGCGCGCCGCGCCCATCTTGTTGAAGAAGCGCTCGCCCATGCCCGAGAAGCCGAGGATGCCGAGCGTGCCGGAATAGGAAAAGGGTTGGACGGCTTCGGGTCCGAACTCGGAGATGATGCCATTCAAGCGGCCGGCGATTTCCGTCAGTGCTTCGTCCCAGGTGATGCGCTCGAACTTGGCGTTGCGGCCCTTAGGCCCGACGCGGCGACGCGGATAGAGCACGCGGTTCGGGTTGTACACGTACTCCAGGTAGTTGTTGACCTTGTTGCACAGATACCCCTTGGTGATCGGATGCGTCGGATCGCCCTCCACTTTGATAGCGCGGCCGGTGGACTCGTCCACGGTGACGCGCATCGAGCAGGCGTCGGGGCAGTCGTGCGGGCAGGTGACGTGCACGAATCGGAGCTTGCGCTCGCCATCGAGTGTCGCGGCGTTGAGTTCTCTGGGATCGCCCATCGGGTTTGCTCCGGGCAAGCGATGAAGAATGCGATTATTCTACCCCGAGCCGGGACTTCCGTAGACCTCCGAGACAAAATGCACCTGCAGCAACAGATCCTTCGCGCGCTGGCACTGGCCGCCGCGCTCTGCGCGGCGTCGTCCGCAGATGCTCGCCTTACTCGGCTCGAAGTGACACAACGCGAGGTGGTGGCAGGCGGCGAAGCCTTCGGCACGGCGGGCGCCTACGAGCGCCTCGCGGGTACCGCGTACTTCGAGGTCGATCCCGAGGATCGGCGCAATGCCGTCGTCTTCGATCTGAACAAGGCCCCGCGCAACACCCGGGGTCAAGTCGAGTTCTCCGCCGACATGGTGATCCTGAAGCCGGTCGATCTCGCCAAAGCCGGCACGACCCTGTTCTTCGAGGTCAACAACCGTGGGCGCAAGATCTCGTTCGGCCGCATGCAAGACACGGGTTCGGACGCTGACATGAACGCGCCTCGCTCGCTACGCGACTTCGGCAACGGCTTTCTGATGAAGCGCGGCTACGTGCTGGCCTGGGTCGGATGGGGCGCCGACATCGCGCCAGGCGACAACCGCCTCACGGTCAACTTCCCCGATCGCCACGGAGAACGGGCAGCCCATCGCGGAACGCATCCTGACCGAGTTCGGCGACCGCAACTTCAACGGTGGCACCCCTACTACCCTGCCGCTGAGCGGCGGGACGGCCTTCAAGAGCTTCCCTTCGGTATCCACGGACAAGGCAACAGCTCAGGCCGAGCTCTGGATCGCTCCCAGCGATTCGCCCCGGCCCAGCGGGCCCGACATCCCTCGCGGCTCACGCGTCGCGGACGATCAATGGGCGTTCGCCTCGTGCCCGGACGGCTGGCCCGGAACGCCCAGCACGAACGACATCTGCGTCAAAGGCGGCTTTCAGAACAACCTCAACTACCATCTCATCTATCGGGCCACGAGCTCGCCGGTGATGGGGCTTGGATACGTCACGTCGCGCGACTTCGTCTCGTTTCTGCGCAACGCAGCCAAGGACGATTCCGGCAATCCTAACCCGGTGACGGGAATCGCGACCACCCTATGCCAGGGAATCTCGTCCAGCGGGATGTACTTCCGCGACTACCTCTACTTCGGCTTCAACGAGGACGAGCAAGGCCGTCGGGTCTGCGACGGCGTGCACGTTCACGTGCCTGGCGCGCTGCGTCTTTATCTGAACTACCGCTTCGCGCAGCCCAACCCGTTCACGCAGCAACACCGCGAACGCTACGTGCCGGACGTGAACTTCCCGGTCACGTACGCCGTCACTCGCGATCCGCTATCGGGACGCGAGGACGGGATCCTCACGCGGCCACAGACCGATCCGAAGATCATCCACACCGACACGTCGAACGAGTACTGGCAGTTCCGAGCGTCCCTGCTGGGCACCGACCCGAACGGTAGCGTCGACGTCGCCGATCCCGTCAACGTGCGGCGATATCTGCTGTCCAGCACGCAGCACGGCTGGTTCAAGGGCGACGCGCCGCATCACGGCATCGCGAACCGCCAGTGTCAGCAACTTACCAATGCGACGCACACCGGCGTGATCCTGCGAGCGCTCGTCGTTGCGCTGGAGCGAGTGGGTCAAGGATGGCACACCCCCGCCCGACAGCCGCGTCCCACGGATCGCGGACGGGACTTTGGTGGCGCCGGAACGGCTCGCGTTCCCGTCGATTCCGGGCGTGACGTTCGCCGGCCTCTACAACGGCTCGGGAGAACGCGATTTCGGTCCACGGGTGAACGGCAACTCGGGTGTTGTCGACAGGCTGTTCCCCGGCATCCTGAGCACGCACCGCATTCTGGTGCCGCAGGTGGACAGGTTGGGCAACGACATCGCTGGCGTGCGCCACCCACTCGTCGAAGCGCCGATCGCCACCCTCACCGGCTGGAACACGCGCACCCCCGAGTTCGGCGGTGACGATCTGTGCGACCTTCTCGGTTCGACCATCCCGCTGCCGCGCACGCAGAAGGAAGCCAAAGCTGCCGGCGATCCTCGCCCGGCCCTGGAAGACCTATATCGCGACCACGACGACTACGTGCAGCAAAGTGGAGCAAGCCGCGAAGGCTCTCGAGAAGCAACGGCTGATGCTGCCCGGAAGACGTGGAGTTGATCGTGCGCGAAGCGAACCAAAGCGACGTGCTGAGGTAGACTGATTGCCCGATGCCTGCCAATCTCGACGATAAATTGGTCGTGGCCCTCTCCTCCCGGGCGCTGTTCGACTTCGAGGAGGAGAACGCGGAATTCGACGAGAGCGATCCGCGCTCGTACGAGCGGCTCCAGCTGTCGCGCCTGAACCAGCCGGCCGCGCAGGGTGCGGCGTTCAAGCTCGTGAAGAAGCTGCTCGCGTTCAACACGCCCACCGCACACAAGGTCGAAGTGGTGATTTTGTCGCGCAACGATCCCGTGACCGGGCTGCGCGTGTTCAAGTCAGCCGAGCACCACAACCTGCCCATCACACGCGGTGTTTTCCTGCGTGGCCGCCCGCCTTACGGCTATCTTTCGCCGCTCAAGGCCGACTTGTTCCTGTCGGCCAATCCCGACGACGTGCGCCGGGCGCTCGAAACGGGCTTTCCGGCAGCGCGCGTGTACGCCAAGCCTCCCGACGCCGCAGAGTCCCACGCGCACGAGGTACGCATTGCGTTCGACGGCGACGCCGTTTTGTTCAGCGATGAAGCGGAGCGCGTGTATCAGGAGCGCGGCCTGCCGGCCTTCGAGGAGCACGAGCGCACTCGCGCCGGCGAACCACTGCCGCCGGGCCCCATGCAGCCATTCCTGCGCGCCCTGCATACTCTGCAGAAGAACCCGCCGCCCGATTCCGCAATGCGCATCCGGACAGCGCTGGTCACTGCGCGCAGCGCTCCGGCACACGACCGCGCGGTTCGAACACTGATGAGCTGGGACATCGAGGTGGACGAAGCGATGTTCCTCGGTGGCCTGGACAAGGCGCCTTTCCTGCGTGTGTTCGAGCCGGACTTCTACTTCGACGACCAGCTTGCGCACGTCCAATCGGCAGCGCTGGCTGGCCCGAGCGGCCACGTGGACTCAGGCATCGTCAATCTGACGCGCGCTTCACGCAACAAATAGGTCTCTGCCGCCGCAGGGACTGCTCGAGCGGGTGCTGGTTCGGGTTGGAGTGAGCGCTGCGAGTTCGCTTAGCCCTCGTCCGTTCCTTCTCTCACATTTCCCAGGCAGCTGACTAGCATTTCCATTCCGTCGCGCAGCAGCGCCGCCTGCTCGTCGCCGATCTGGACAATGTCCGCCAGGTGGACCAGATCGGCGTGCGGGATCTCGCCGAAGCGTTGCCGGTAGTCGGCGAGGTGCAGGGCCAGCATGCGCGCGCATTCCGCCAGCTGCGCTTTGGACAGCTCCGCGATCAACTGATCCGCGATCGCGGCATAGGATTCGAACTGATCGAACGGGTCCACGGCATCTCCCCTTCTTGAGCCTCCATGTGGCGGGGCATTGTAACTTGACGGCGCAGATGAGCGAGCCGTACCATCCGCGGCACGGACAAGAAGAAGAACGGAAGGGGGAGGAGAGCCACGGACTGTGGCGATTCCATCGAGGCTCTCGTTCAGGCTCACCACGTGGTGAGCCTTTTTGTTGCGGAGTGATCTCGGCCGAGGTGGGCTGAGCCAGCGTCAATCCGACGCGCCGCCCGCGGCGGCCTTGACCGCAACCGACGCTGCCAGCAGGTCGCCGCTCGCACACCCGAGCGTAGAACTCGGCCATGCGCTCAGCCATGCGACGGGCCTCCCACTGGTGCGCGTAGTCCCTGGCTTCGCGGCCCAACCTCTCGCGCAGACCGTCGTCCTTCAACAGGGCGACTACCTTCGAGGCGAACTCGGCTTCGTCGAGCCGCGATACCACCGCTCCTCTCTCCGGACCGACGATATCCTTCGTCCCCATGATCGCGGGCGCCACCACCGGCACACCGAGCGCCATCGCCTCCAGCAGCACGAGCCCCTGCGTTTCCGTGTGGGAGGCGAATACGAAGACGTCGCCTGCGCGATAGCAGTCGAGCAACGCCTGCTTGCGGTCCTGGTAGCCGACGAACAGAACGCTTTCCTCGATGCCGAGCCGCGCCGACAAGCGCCGCAGGTGCTTGCGCGCAGGCCCTTCGCCGGCAATCACGAGCAGGACATCGGGAATACGTCGCCGCACACGCTCACCAGCGCGCGCAGCAGGAAATCGATGTTCTTCTCGAACGCCACGCGCCCGACGTGCACCAGCGTCGGTCGTCCGGGCGCGATGCCATGGCGTGCACGGAACGCCGCGCCATCTCCGCCGCAAGCTGCATCTAGTTCGATGCCGGTGGGGATAATCTCGATCGGGCACGCTCACGCCGTAAGCGCGCAACACTTCCAGCACGGCGCCGGAGGGCACCACCAATGCATCGAGATTGTTGCATTGGTTGCGCGAGAAACGCCGTGCCAGCGCACGCATCCAAGACTTCGGCACGAACGGGACGTAGTGGTACAGGTATTCCTCGAACAAAGTGTGGTAGGTCTCCACCCGCGGCAGACCCAAGTCGCCGCGACAACAGCACACCCGCATAGTGAGCGACGAACGGCGTCTGGATGTGGATCAAGTCGAACTGCCCGCGGCGCAGTCGGGGCAGATACTGCAGGATCGAGCGCAGCTGCATGCGTCGGTCCTCCGGGTCGAACGGCACCCTGTGGGACGGGACACGGAAGATACCGGGCTCTTCGCTCGGGCCGGACCCGTATGCCGGCGCAATCAGCGAGCTCTCGTGACCGAGCTGCGCGAGCTGATTACGAAACGTGTGGATGGACGTGGACACCCCGTTAACGCGAGGGAAATACACGTCCGAGAGCATCAGGATTCTCAGCGGTGCCGCTCCCTTGAGGCAGACTTCGCTGCGAAGTCTAGCGGTGGAATGTGACAGCCCGACTCACGGGTGCGACGCGCTGGACGTGCGTACCCGGTTCGGCCACAATCCGCCCACCATGCCTCACGGACTCGTCGCTTTCCTGATCCACTGGGCCGTCCTGACCCTGCTGCTCTGGGTGGCCAGCCACGTGTTCAAGGGTATTTCCTACTCCAGTCCCGGCGCCCTGTGGGTAGCCGCGTTGCTGCTGGGGCTCGTCAACGCGATCGTGCGGCCGATCCTGGTTGTGCTCACGCTGCCTCTCACCATCCTCACGCTCGGCTTGTTTCTGCTGGTCATCAACGCGCTCATGTTGATGCTGGTGTCGGCCGTGGTGAAAGGCTTCGAGGTCAAGGGCTTCTGGACGGCGTTGTTCGCCAGCCTTTTCATCGCCGTGCTGAGCTTCTTCCTCGACGTCGCGTTATTTGGCGCAGGCACGCTCACCGTCACGCAAGACGGCAGATGGATCTGAGCGCGGACCCAATCACGGGGCTAACTCGGTCTCGAGCGACACCTTCTGGATGCTGATGGCGTTGACCGGGCACACTGCCTCGCATTGCCCACATCGGACACATCGGCTCTGGTCGATCCAAAGCCGGTTGTAGTAGAGCGAGTCGGTCTTGCCCTCCTCTACCCGGCGGTAGCCGGTGATGCGCCCCTCGTCATCGCGTAACAGCGCGGCGACCTCGACGATGCAGTCCGGTACCGGCTTGACCTTCAGGCACTCGTCGCACAGCACGCACTTCGCGTCGATGATCTCGAACTTGTAGTGGCAGAGGTAGCACCGCGACGCTTCCATCAGCGCTTGCGGTTGCTCGTAGCCGCTCTCGACCTCGTCGCTGAGACCGCGACGGTCGAGCGGCAAGGTGGGCATGCGATGGATCGGAATGGCGTTCATGTCAGCGGTGCGGCCGGTGGTCCGTCCGTGCGAGGACTTGGATTGAAAGCTCGGTCCGATCGCCGCCACTTGCCGCACTCGAGCCCCGCGGCTCAAGAAGCGATGCACCTGGACCGCACACTCCTTGGCGTGACCGATGGCTTGGATCAGCGTGGTGGCGCCCAGCGCGAAGTCGCCTGCGGCGAAGATCTTCGGGTGTGCGGTCTGATGCGCGTCTCCGCTGGACAGCCATCGATCTGCCCCGACCAGCTGCGCCGAGAGCGAGCCACCAATCCACCCACAATCCGGGAACTGACCCGTGGCGAGGATGACGGCGTCGGCTTCGATCTCGAACTCGCTGCCTGCGATTGCCACCGGCAGCCGTCGTCCATCGCGGCCGGGCTCCCCCGGCCGCGTGCGCACGAAGCGCACGGCAGCAAGCTTGCCCCCAGACTGGAGCAGCCCGACCGGGGCGCACTCGTTGTGCAGCTCGCCGCCTTCCTCCAGAAACGCCTGCAGCTCGCCAGGCAGCACCACCATCTCTGCTCGCCCGCGTCGATAGCACACGGCCACGCCGGTGGCGCCCAGACGGAGCGCGGTGCGGGCGCAATCCATGGCTGTATACCCGCCGCCGATCACCACGACGCGTCGACCGATCTCGCGTCGCCCGAACTCGTTCACCTGGAGCAGGAAGTCGAGCCCGTGCTCGACGCCCGCCAGATCGCGCCCGGCAAGAGTCGAGGATGTTTGGCCGCAGGGTTCCCGCGGCCATCACCACCGCGTCGAATTCGGCAACCAGCTGAGCGAGTCCGATGTCGCCGCCGATGGCGACGTTGCAGCGTAACTCGATGCCCAGCGCGAGGACCTGGCCGATCTCGAACTCGATCAGGTCGCGAGGTAAGCGAAATGCGGGATTCCCTGATTCAGCATGCCCCCGGGCGTGCCGTGCTTCTCGAACACGGTCGACGGCATGACCGAAGCGCGCCAACTCCCGAGCAGCGGCGAGGCCGCGCTACTCCGCTGCCGACCACCGCCACGCGCCGTCGCGACGCGGGAAGCAGCGGCGGAAGAACCATGGGCTGCTGATGATAGAAATCCGCTGCCGACCGCTTGGAAAAGCAGATCGCGACCGGCTCACCATTACCCGCCCAGCCATGCCGGCATGCAGCCTCGCAGGGGCGCGAGCAGACGCGCCCGAGCACGGCAGGGAAAATGTTGTCGCGCAGGTTGATCTCGTAGGCTTCCTGGAAGCGCCCGTGATAGACGGCTTCGAGATAGCCGGGGATGTCCGTCCCCGCGGGACAAGCGGCCTGGCAAGGAATGTTCTCGCGCAGCCAATGAAGATCTTGCGCAGTGGAGGCTGTCGACGATCGTGCAGCTTCCGCTCCGACCGACAGTGCGGTGATGCGTTTGAACTCGGAGACCGGACACGTTCCTCGTGATGCGTGGTTCGTGACTCGTCGCTCGTGAGAGTCTAGCCGACTACGAGCCACGTGCTGACGGCAAGACTTGCCTGCTCGCCCTTCGGACTTTCACCCTTCACGCATTCCCCTTCACTGGACTAAAACAGCCCGACGACTTTCCCGTCGGCCGTCAGATCGATCTTGGTCGCCGACGGCACCTTGGGCAGACCCGGCATCGTCATGATGTCTCCGCACACCATGACCACGAATTCCGCCCCGGCCGACAGCCGCACCTCGCGAATATTCACCGTATGCCCGGAGGGTGCGCCGCGCAAGCTTGGGTCGGTCGAGAACGAGTACTGCGTCTTGGCAATGCAGACCGGATAGCGGCCGTAGCCGTCCTCCTGCAGCTTCGCGATCTGCGCACGCACCTTGGCGTCCGCGCTGATGTCGGCAGCGCCATAGACCCTGGTGGCGACCGCTTTAACCTTGTCCCAGAGCGGAAGGTCGTCGTCGTAGACAAAGCGGAAATGATTTTCGCCTTGGTCGATGACGCGCACGACTTCGCGCGCGAGATCTTCCGCGCCCTTCCCGCCCTCGGCCCAGTGCTTGGCCACGACGACTGGTGTGCTCCGCGCCTGCATGCTGCGCCGGATCAGCGCCAGCTCGGCATCGGTATCGTGGCTGAAATGGTTGATGCAGACCACGCAAGGCAACCCGTACACCTCGCGCACATTGTTCACGTGCCGCTCGAGATTGGGCATGCCTTTCTCGAGCGCCTGGAGATTCTCCTGGCTGACGCTCTTCAAATCGGCGCCGCCGTGATACTTGAGCGCGCGCACTGTCGCCACGATCACGGTGGCGTCGGGTTTCAACCCGGACTTGCGGCATTTGATATCGACGAACTTCTCCGCCCCGAGGTCAGCGCCGAATCCGGCCTCGGTGACCACGTAGTCAGCCAGCTTCAGGGCCGCACGGGTGGCGATCACCGAGTTGCAGCCGTGGGCGATATTAGCGAAGGGGCCGCCGTGGATGAACGCCGGGTTGTTCTCCAGGGTCTGTACCAAGTTGGGTTTGAGGGCGTCTTTCAGCAGCACGGTCATGGCGCCGTGCGCCTGCAGATCGCGAGCGCAGATCGGGTTTCTGCTCCCGCGTGTACCCCACCACGATGTTGCCCAGCCGCGCCTTCAGATCTTCCAGCGAGTTGGCCAAGCAGAAGATCGCCATGACTTCCGAGGCGACGACGATGTCGAAACCGTCCTGCCGCGGATAGCCGTTCCCCGGACCGCCCAGCGAGACGACGATCTCGCGCAACGCGCGATCGTTCATGTCGAGCACGCGCTTCCAGGTGATGCGGCGCACGTCGAGGCCGAGCTCGTTGCCGTGATGGATATGGTTGTCCAGCATCGCAGCCAGCAGAGTTGTTCGCGAGCTGGATGGCGTTGAAGTCTCCGGTGAAGTGGAGGTTGATATCCTCCATGGGGACGACCTGCGCATAGCCGCCCCCCGCCGCCCCGCCCTTCATCCCGAAGACTGGCCCCAGGCTGGGCTCGCGCAGACAGATCAGCGCATTCTTGCCGATGCGGTTGAGGGCATCCCCGAGGCCGACCGTTGTCGTGGTCTTGCCCTCGCCCGCGGGCGTCGGGCTGATGGCGGTGACCAGGATGAGCCGTCCGTCGGGACGGTCCTGGAGCGTATCGAGATAATTCAGCGCGACCTTGGCCTTGTAGTAGCCATAGGGTTCGAGATGCTCATCTGTGATGCCTAGACGCTCCGCTGCAAGCGCGTCGACGCGCTTCAGTTTCGCTTGCTGGGCAATCTGGATGTCGGAAAGCACGATGCGGATCTCTTGGAAATGACAAGCGGCAGTCTATCGCACGACTGCCGCTCGCGACTGTTCAGCAGAAGCCTACTTGAGGGAGTGCCCGACGTGTCCGTCCTCCGGATGAAGCAAGGTGGTCGCCGTCGGTCCGTAACCGGTGAGCTGGAGTATCACCTCCTCGTCCTTCGCTCCGTCGTAGTGATGCCCGCCGGCCGGGTGCTTCATGAAGCCGCCCGGCTTCACCGGCACCGTCTTGTCCGGATCGAACTCGTCACCCGTCCCGGTCCACCACGTGCCCTTCAGCACCACGGCGTAGCGGTCATCGGGGTGGAAGTGCGGTCGGCTCATCAGTCCAGGCGGGAAGTTGACGCGAACGACGTACAGTCCGGGCTTGGAAGGATCGCCCGCCATCACGGCCACCCGTACGCCTTCGTATCCGGGCAACGGCTTCCATGGAATATCCTCGGGCGCGATCCGAACAAATCCGGGAGCATCCTCATCCGCATTGACGGCGGGAGCGGACGATACCAGGCCGACCAAGGCCGCAAGAGATGCAACTGCGCAAAGCGACTTCATCGAATAGATCTCCTTATCCTGATTTTCACGCCGCCGGCCAGGCGTCCGGCGCGCGACGAGTCTAGCATCCCGGCGCGGGCATCTGCACTACCGAACCGGCTTGACGAACTTCAGCGTCATGCGGTCCGACTCTCCAATGGCGAGATACTTGTCGCGGTCTTGATCTCCAAGCGCGAGCGTAGGCGGCAGCGTCCACACGCCCCTCGGGTGATCGGCGGTGTCCTTTGGATTGGCGTTGAGCTCGGACTTCTCCGCGAGTTGGAACCCGGCCGCCCTCGGCCAACCCGATCACGTACTCCTCGGTCAGGTAGCCGCTCTCGATCTGACGCTGAAACACAGTGCCGGGTTTGGCGCGATGGTCCACCACGCCGAGAATGCCTCCCGGCTTCAGCACATCGTAGAAGCTCTTGAACATGGCTTCGGCGTTGCCTGCCTTGGCCCAGTTGTGGACGTTGCGGAAAGTGAGGACGAGATCGGCGGAACCCTTTGGAGCCATGTCCACGAACGCGGGTGCGAGCAGATGCGTCTTGATGACTCTGCCGTAGAGGTCCGGGCGTTCGGCAAGCTTGGCGTCGAATTTCTTCTCTTGCTCCTTTGCGTAGTCCGAGGCTCCCGCGGCCTGTGTCGCATACCACGCGGCGTAGTACTTCCCCCGCTCCTTCAACAACGGGGCGAGGATTTCCGTCCACCACCCGCCGCTGGGCCACACTTCGACCACGGTCATGTCCGGCCGGATGCCGAAGAAGAGCAGGCCCTGTTTGGGGTGGCGGTACACGTCGCGGGCTGCGTTCTTGGGGTCTCGATGCGAGCCGGCGAGGATCTGATCGAGCGCGCCTGTCTACGCTTACCTCCGTCAGCCGCCGACAGCGCCGGCGGAGTGGTCAGTCCGAGCAGCAACAGTGCAATAGCGGTACTGCAGGCTAGCTGAGAAGTTTGTCGCAACGGTCTCTCCCTGGGTTCATCGAACGGTCGCGCCCAGCAACCGCGGCAGCTCAACGCGAACGCTGGATAAGATTGTTGGAATCGCGCTGAATCTGCTGCTGCAGCTGCTGGGCTTGATTTTCGCGGCCGAACTGAAGCTGCTGGATCTGGCTCTGCTGCTGTCGAGTCGGCTCGTCGAAGAGCTTGTTTTGCGTCTGGAGTTCGAGCTGACGACGCAGCTGGCTGTCGTTCAGCTGCTGACGGTTTACCGCATCGGAGGACACCCCGACATTGCCGCTGCCACTGGATGCACGCGCGGACGGTGCCTGGTACAGCTCTGGGCCCAAGGGGGAATGGCGGCACCGGAGGAAGGGGGATCAGGGCATCCTGCCCGACCGCACGCGCGTCGTCGTATAGCCGGACGTGAAACTCCGCGCTCTGCTGCTGCCGCTGCAGAAGGTTGCGATCGATCCCGTCCTGCGGACTACTTTGCGCCGCTGCGATCTCGCAGAAGGTCGAGAGCAGCAGCAGCGCGACGAGCCGTGACGCTGAAAGTCGGATTTCTTCCATCTCTGTTCTGAGTCGCTACGACCACCACCAAGTTCTCGTCCGCCAAGTCGAGTGTAGCGTCCGCTCCATACCCAAGTCCATGCGCGCTCATCGCTTCCACTGTCCCGATATTTTCCCTGCTGGAATCAGGAGGTTGGAGCATCCGAGGAGTCTTGAAAATAGCCTCTCCCGAACCTCATCTTGCACTGCAGCATCACAAGGGTAAAATCAATATTATACGACCTGATTTCATGGCATAAAGATTGCAGTACTTGCCTGGTGCGATACGGAATCTGGGGAACGACATAGGAGCACTGCAATGAAGAAGCTGATCTCGTCCTTCTTGACTTGGATCGAACACGCGGAAACGCGCGAAATGGAGAAGTATCTCTCGCAGAGCGCGAGCATCTCCGATCTGGAGCGGCGCATGCGCGAGTGGGAGAAGAGGCACCAGGGCTTCAACTACCTGCCGTAAGCGCGGGCACATCGAAGCGCCAAAAAAAGGGCCTGCGGGACGCTGAAGTCACCGCAGGCCAACCCTGGCAGACATCGGTTACCGGTGCCGCTGCAGCGCTGCGTGCTCTTCCTTGAATCCGCGCCGCGCTTGCCGCGTCCAGTCTCAAGTTCTATCTTTGCAACTGGCGTGCCACTGCCCGACAGTAAACAACTAGCGCTTCCGTTTTCATGGAGTTGGCATGATTGAAGTAGGACCACGAGCAGCGCTCGCGGACGCGTCTCCAAGGGATTTTTCTGCACCGACGCTGTGCAGGAAAGCGGCTCTCCGCACAGCGAGATTGCATGAAGCCCGTGCGTTGCAGCAACTGATGAGAGCCACGCCTGCCGGTTCGTGGCTACGCACTGTCGCACTTCCGCGAACTCGTTTGAGATCGAGGCGTCGGATATGAACTGATCCCATCGCGTCTGTCGGCTCTCAGGCCTTGACGTCTCGGGACCATCTAGTCGTAGGTCTGTTCCGCCTAAACCCTGGCGTTGTATCTACCCATTAAGAACAACAATCCATCGGGGAGACCGACGCCCCAATTCAGGGCCGCTGCACGAGCGGCCCTTTTTGTTTTGGGCGAAGACTCAAGGCTCGGGCCCAGGCGGGAAGACGAAAAAATAGCCTCAGGCAATGGCAGCTGCGGCCAAGTTCGGGACGTAATCTAACAAACTGGCAGGTTCGGTAGCGCACTGGGTGATGACAGCGTCACAGCGCTAGCCGTAGGATTTAGGTGGGCAGCCGCTGTGCTCTTTATTCTCCCTGGGAGCAGGCCGGCTCGATGTCTCTGCAAGGCAATGCCCACTTTGCCCGCTGGCGACGGCGGGCTTTTTCTTGCGGGGCCACCGCGATGCCCCGTCGGGTGCGGCGCGGTTACACCACCTCGGAACGCCCCGCCGTCTGGATATTCCTGCTGGGAGCATCCCGCGCGTTTCGACGAACGCGATGATCTGATTCAAGCCTTGCCCCGTCTTCAAGTTACT
The DNA here is from genome assembly GCA_963747025.1 of uncultured beta proteobacterium. Lineage (GTDB taxonomy): Bacteria > Pseudomonadota > Gammaproteobacteria > Burkholderiales > SHXO01 > SHXO01. The sequence goes on along the minus strand of CAVVDJ010000006.1, from coordinate 155,817 downwards.
GAAGCACGAACGGTCGCTCGCCGCGCATCTTGCGAGCGTCGCGGTCCATCACCTCGAGAGAAGCCCCCACCATCGGCGCCAGATCGATCTTGTTGATGATCAACAGATCGGACTTGGTAATACCGGGCCCGCCCTTGCGCGGGATCTTGTCGCCCGGCCGCCACGTCGATCACGTACAAAGTCAGATCCGAAAGCTCGGGGCTGAACGTCGCCGCGAGGTTGTCGCCTCCACTCTCGACGAAGATTGCATCGAGGCCGGGGAACCGCGTGGTAAGCCGAGCCACAGCTTCCAAATTGATGGAGGCGTCTTCGCGTATCGCTGTATGCGGGCAACCGCCGGTCTCTACGCCGATGATGCGTTCCGGAGGCAGCGCTTCGTGCCGAACCAAAAAGGCGGCGTCCTCCTCGGTGTAGATGTCGTTGGTCACCACGGCTATTTCGTAGCGGTCGCGCATCGCACGGCACAGCGCCAGCGTGAGCGCGGTCTTGCCCGAGCCGACCGGGCCGCCGATTCCTACTCTAAGGGGTTGTGCCTTCACCATCCTCTCCTCTGAGGCTGGAATGACGAGTTGCACGGGACGTCAGACCATGAGCCGGTCAGGATCGGAACAGCCGGCTGTACTGCGTCTCGTGCCGGAAGCTCGCTATGGCCAGCGCCGGCGCGCAGTTGCTGAGCTGATCGTCTTCCAGCGTGAGCGCTGCATCCAGCAGCCTCGGGAGCGCAGCGCCCAGCGTCGACAACATTCGCTGTCCCGCCATTTGTCCAAGCGGCACAATCTTCATCGCCGCACTGACCTGATTCTCCAACCAAGCCCATAGGTAGCCAAGCAGGCCCTGTCGCTCGGGAATATGCCAACCGGCGCAGGCGAAGCTGAAGACAGTCGGGAACGCAGGATCCTCGACGGCAGCCAGCAATGCAAGATACAACGCGTCGAACTCCTCGCCGCCTGCGAACACGGCTCGCAGCGAATACCCCATCTGTATCGTCTCGGCGCGAAACTCGGCAGACTCCCTGCCCGCCAGAAAGACCTCATTCCAATCCGCCACCGCCATGCTGTCGGCGGCCTCCCAAGCCCTATACAGCCTGCTCCAAACTGGCGCTTCGAAGCTCGCGACACTGTGCGCCAGCACATCGCCGATCCAGCAGCGCGCCGATGTCTCGTCGCGCACCCAGCCCAGTTCAACTGCAGACTCCAATCCCTGCGAATAGCTAAACGCGCCGACCGGGAGCATCGGAGTGGCAAGCCGCAGCAGCCGCGCGAGCGCCAAGTCCTGGCTGTGTGACGAGGGCACGGAATCAGTGGGCTTCGCCACGGTCGCCGAACTCATGGATGATCCCGCCGTGGGTCGCGGGTGCGGCGTGGCTGTGGGCGGCGGCATAGGCCCCGGGCTCAGGTTCGAAGGGCGCATCGCGCGCAACCACGGTCGCACCCAACCCCTCCACCATCTGGCGCAGTACGTGATCGTCCGCGATGCGGAGCCAGCCGGCACCCACCTGGATCGGGACGTGACGATTGCCAAGGTGATAAGCAACGCGCGCCAACGCTTCGGCATCCGCGCATGCGATGTCCAAGACCCGTTCCGGCTTGGCAACTATGCGGACGATACGTCCGTCCTCAGCTTGCAAGAAATCGCCGCCGCGCAGCACCTCCCCGCGCTCGAGGAACAATCCCAATTCTTCGCCCGAGGCCAGCGCGCTGCGCAGACGGCTTCTTTGCCGCAGTTCGAACGGCAACACCAGCTCGCCATCCCAGCTCTGCCGCGGCGCGCAGCGCTTTGTGATCACCATCATCAGAACAGGAAATAGCGCTGCGCCATGGGCAGCACGGACGCCGGCTCGCATGTGAGCAACTCTCCGTCCGCGCGCACCTGGTAGGTCTCTGGATCGACCTCGATGCGGGGCATCGCGTCATTCAAACGCAGATCTTTCTTCGTCAGTCGGCGCGTGTCCCGCACGGCCACCAGACGCTTGCGCAAGCCGAGATGCTGGCCCACCGCCTGTTCCAGAGCGGCGCTCGAGATGAAAGTGACCGAAGTAGCCTGGCAGGCGCGGTCGAAGGCGCCGAACATGGGCCGGTAGTGCACGGGCTGTGGCGTGGGGATCGACGCATTCGGATCGCCCATCGCCGCCGCGGCGATCATCCCGCCCTTGAGGATCATCGACGGCTTGACGCCAAAGAAAGCCGGTCGCCAGAGCACCACGTCGGCCAGTTTGCCCGGTTCCAGCGATCCGACCTCGTGCGACAGACCATGCGTCAACGCCGGGTTGATGGTGTACTTCGCGACATAGCGCTTGACGCGAAAATTGTCGTTTCCAGCCTTGTCCTGCGGCAGAGGTCCGCGCTGCAGGCGCATCTTGTGCGCCGTCTGCCAGGTGCGCATGATCACCTCGCCGACGCGCCCCATCGCCTGGCTGTCCGACGACATCATGCTGAACGCGCCCAGGTCGTGCAGGATATCCTCGGCGGCGATCGTTTCTCGCCGGATACGCGACTCGGCAAACGCCACGTCCTCGGCGATCGAGGGATCCAGGTGATGACACACCATCAGCATGTCGAGGTGCTCATCCAGCGTATTTACAGTGTACGGGCGGGTCGGGTTGGTGCTCGAGGGAAGCACGTTCAACTCGCCGCACGCGCGGATGATATCCGGCGCGTGGCCGCCGCCCGGCACCCTCCGTGTGATAGGTGTGGATGGTGCGGCCCTTGAACGCAGCCAGCGTCGTCTCTACGAAGCCGGATTCGTTCAGCGTGTCCGTGTGGATCGCCACCTGCACGTCCATCTCGTCGGCCACCGCGAGGCAGTTGTCGATTGCGGCTGGCGTCGTCCCCCAGTCCTCGTGCAGCTTCAGACCCATTGCCCCGGCCGCGACTTGCTCGCGCAGCGGATTGCGCAGGCTCGCGTTGCCCTTGCCGAGCAGGCCGAAGTTCATCGGGAACGAATCGATCGCCTGTAGCATCCGGTGGATGTGCCACGGCCCAGGCGTGCAAGTCGTGGCCGCAGTCCCCGTCGCCGGGCCGGTGCCGCCACCGATCATGGTCGTGACGCCGGAGTCGAGCGCCTCCTCGATCTGCTGCGGGCAGATCATGTGGATGTGCGAATCGATGCCGCCGGCCGTTGCGATCATCCCCTCGCCTGCGATGATCTCGGTCGCAGCGCCGATCACGATGTCGACGCCGGGCTGTATGTCGGGGTTGCCGGCTTTGCCGATGGCGCTGATCCGACCGTGCTTCATGCCGATGTCGGCCTTGACGATGCCCCAGTGGTCGATGATCAGCGCATTGGTGATCACGGTGTCCGCCACGTCGCTGGCGCGACGCTGGCTCTGCCCCATGCCGTCGCGGATCACCTTGCCGCCGCCAAACTTCACCTCCTCGCCGTAGACGGTGTAGTCCTTCTCCACCTCGATCCACAGATCGGTGTCCGCCAGCCGAAGCTTGTCGCCAGTGGTCGGCCCGAACATCTCGGCATAGGCCGCGCGGGTGATCTTGACGGTCATCAGAGTTTCCCCATCACTTTGCCCAGAAACCCGTACACCACGCGATCGCCGCCTAGCGCCACCAGCTCGACGCTGCGCTCCTGCCCAGGCTCGAAGCGCACCGCGGTCCCGGCCGCGATGTTGAGCCGGAAGCCACGCGTGCGCTCGCGCTCAAACCGCAAGGCAGCGTTCGTCTCGTAGAAATGGTAGTGCGAGCCCACCTGTATCGGCCGATCGCCGGTGTTGGCAACCTCGATCGTGATCGTTTTCCGCCCCGCGTTGAGCTCGATCTCGCCGGGCTGGGTTTTCATCTCACCTGGAATCATGTTCGTGTGTATCCGTGGTTCGTGGTTCGTGGTTCGTGGTTCGTGGTTCGTGGTTCGTGGTTCGTGGTTCGTGGTTCGTGGTTCGTGGTTCGTGGTTCGTGGTTCGTGGTTCGTGGTTCGTGGTTCGTGAGTTCGTCAAAAATGACCTCAGTTCGGAGTATTTGTTCCTCTCAAGCGCAAAACCGCTGCTGGCTATCTTTCCATCCGTCGCGAGTCACGAACCACGAGCCACGAATCACGTAATCGGATGGTGAACGGTCACCAGCTTCGTCCCATCCGGGAACGTCGCCTCAACCTGGATCTCGGGAACCATCTCGGGCACGCCTTCCATCACGTCGTTCCGCCCGAGCAGCGTCGTACCGAAGCTCATCAGCTCGGCAACGGTCTTGCCGTCACGTGCGCCTTCGAGGATCGCTGCGGTGACATACGCGACTGCTTCCGGATAGTTCAGCTTTAGGCCGCGCGCCTTGCGCCTCTCGGCCAGCAGCGCGGCGGTGAAAATCAGAAGCTTGTCTTTCTCTCTCGGTGTCAACTCCATCGCTGCTCCAGCGTTTCTCTGGCCGTTTCTATTCTCAAAAGCTCACGTACTCCAAATGCGCGGCAGGGATACTTCGCGTCCCAGCAGCGCCGGGCGCACCAGGCGCCACAATGCCACAAAGTAGCTGCGCGCCGCTTCCGCGGACGCGCCAAGATAGCGTGCTACCAATACACCTGGAATCGCGGTCACGCCGCCGTACGCGTCGCCTTGCGGGCCGAGCGCGCGCCATGCATCCAGCAGCCCGCGCCCGGTCGCGGGGCCGGCCACGAGCAAAGTGCCCATGACCGGGCGTCCGGCGAGGCCGGTCGGAGATCGCAGAAGCGCCGCGCCGCCCTCAATCTGCGCGTAATCGCCCCACAGCCTCCGCCCGGCCCGCTGGACCTCTGTGCGGCTGCGCAACTCGCCGGCGGCGAAGCTCTCGCCGGAGGCCGTTCGTCCCAGCCGCGTGATGTCCCAACCGATGTAGCACGCGCCCACCGCCAGATCCACCCGGGTGATCATCCGGGCCTGGGCACGGTCGAAGACGATATTCTCCTGTGGGAGCCACTCGAGGCTTGCGCCTGCGCCCACTACCAATGTCATGTCCTGCTGTGCGATCGGTCCAACCGATCGGTACCACTTGGTCGCGCCAGGGGTGGTGACCAGCGCCCGAGCCGCAGCGCCGACCGTCACCTCCACCTCGAGGCGGTCGCCTCCGGCGATTCCACCTGGGGGATGGAGAACCAACGAGTGGCACAGGTCTTCGCCTTCGGGGTAGAAGGGTTTCTGCACCATCAGCGGTCCGACGTGGTGCCGCCGGGTCAGCCGCGTTACCCCGTTCTCGCGCTCGTAGCCCAGCTCCAGCCTCGCCGCCCAGCCGCTCGCGTCCTGCGCGGGCTGCGAGTCACGCAGGTTCATACCACCAAGTAGCTGCGCAACTCGTCGGCGTTCATGTCGGCGTTGAGGCCGCGCTTCACGATCTCGCCGCGGCGCAGAATCACGTATTGGTCGGCCAACTCGCGGGCGAACTCGAAGTACTGTTCCACCAGGAGGATCGCCATGTCTCCGCGCTCGGACAGCGCGTGGATCACCCGCTCGATCTCCTTGATGATGGACGGCTGTATCCCCTCTGTAGGCTCGTCCAGGATCAGCAGCTTCGGTTTCATCACCAGCGCGCGCGCGATGGCGAGCTGCTGCTGCTGGCCGCCGGACAGATCGCCTCCGCGCCGCCTTAGCATCTGCTTCAACACCGGGAACATTTCGAAGACGTCGCCGGGGATGTCGGATGGTCCGCCGCGACTCTTGCTGGCGAGCCCCATCAGCAGATTCTCTTCGACCGTGAGCCGGGGAAAAATCTCGCGCCCCTGGGGAACGTAACCCAACCCCAGCCGCACGCGCACGAACGGCGCCAGGTTGGTGATCTCCTGTCCGTCGATGCTGATGCTGCCGCTGGTCACGGGAACCACGCCCATCAGGCACTTGAGCAGCGTGCTCTTGCCCACGCCGTTGCGTCCAAGCAATCCAACGCACTGGCCCCTCGGGACCTCGAAGCTCACGTCGCGCAGCGTATGGCTGCTGCCGTAGTGCTGATTCAGTTTTTCGACAGTGAGCATACTCAGCGGCCCAGATAGACCTCGATCACGCGCTCGTCGTTCTTGATCTTTTCCATCGACCCCTCGGCCAGCACGCTGCCTTCATGCAGCACCGTAACCAGATTGGCAATACGGCCGATGAACTCCATGTCGTGTTCGACCACGACGACGGAGTGCTTGCCGGCCAAGGTGGTGAACAGTTCCCCGGTGCGCTCGGTTTCCTCGTCGGTCATTCCCGCCACCGGCTCATCCAGAAGCAGCAGCTTGGGCTCCTGCATCAGCAGCATACCAATCTCGAGCCATTGCTTCTGGCCATGAGACAGCACGCCCGCCGGCCGGTCGGCCTCACTGGTGAGCTGGATCTGATCCAGAGTCTGCGCGATGCGGTCGAGCTGCTCGGAAGCAAGCCGCGCTCGAGCGCTCGCCCACACGCGCTTGTCCGTCTTCATGGCCAGCTCGAGATTTTCGAACACCGTGTGATTCTCGAACACGGTGGGCTTCTGGAACTTGCGGCCGATGCCAGCCTGCGCGATTTCGGGTTCGGTGAGCCGTGTCAGGTCGATGGTCTGCCCGAAGAATGCCGTGCCGGAGTCGGGTTGGGTCTTGCCCGTGATCACGTCCATCATCGTGGTCTTGCCCGCGCCGTTGGGTCCAATCACGCAGCGCAACTCGCCGGCATCCACCGTCAAGGTCAGCTTGTTGAGCGCCTTGAAGCCGTCGAAGCTGACGGTGATGTCTTCCAGATACAGGATCGGCCCGTGACTGACGTCGACCCCCTCTTGCATCACGCGTCCACGTGTCGCGCCGAAGCCCTCGGCCGCGCTCACGCTCGGCAGCTGGGCTCACGTCTCACCCTCCTCTTGGCGAACTGACGAAGTAATGCGCTGCCGCGGTGGCTGGTCGCCGCATCGAGGCGAGCCCCACCACGCCCTTGGGGAGGAACAGCGTCACCAGGATGAACAGCAGTCCGAGGAAGAATAGCCAATACTCAGGGAAAGACTGGGTGAAAAAGCTCTTGGCCCCGTTCACCAGCGCGGCGCCCACCACGGGCCCAAGTACCGTCCCACGACCACCGACCGCCACCCAGATGGCGATCTCGATCGATTGGGCCGGTGACATCTCGCTCGGGTTGATGATCCCCACCTGCGGCACGTATAGCGCACCGGCGATACCACACATCACAGCCGACAGAGTCCAGATGAACAGCTTGTACCAGAGCGGGTTGTAGCCCGAGAACATCAGGCGACTTTCGGAGTCGCGGATCGCGGTCAGAACGCGTCCGAGCTTGGACCGGAGGATGGAACGGGACAGCGCGATGGTCCCTGCCAGGTAGAGGCCCGTGATCGCGAACAATGCCGCGCGTGTCTCGGGCTCGGCAATGCGGAAGCCCAGGACGCGCTTGAAGTCGGTGAAGCCGTTGTTGCCGCCGAAACCGGTGTCATTGCGGAAGAACAGCAGCATGAAGGCGAAAGTCAGCGCCTGGGTGATGATGGAGAAGTAGACGCCCTTGATGCGCGAGCGGAAGGCGAAAAAGCCGAACACGAAGGCCAGCAGCCCCGGCACCAGGATCACCAGGAGCGCCGAATACCAGAAATGGTCGGTGAAGGACCAGTACCAGGGATACGCCTTCCAGTCCAGGAACACCATGAAGTCGGGAAGATCGCTCTGGTACTGGCCCTCGCGCCCGATCATGCGCATGAGGTACATCCCGAACGCATAGCCGCCGAGCGCGAAGAAAACGCCATGGCCGAGGCTCAGGATCCCCGTGTAACCCCAGATCAAGTTCATGGCCACCGCCACGATGCAGTAGCACATGATCTTTCCGACCAAGGTCACGAAGTAGGCCGACAGGTGGAACGGGCTGCCCGCTGGAACGAGCACAAACAGAACCGGCACCACCACCAGGACCGCAAGAACGAAGGCTACGAGCGCAGTCCACCCCGCCGCGCCAAACAACGGCTCGCGCTGGGCGGAGAGGAACGATGGCAGGTCGTGGCTGCGCACGTCGCGTTACGCCTACGCTACGCTTCCAAAGCCCGCCCCTTCAGAGCGAACAAGCCCTGCGGGCGCTTCTGGATGAAGGCGATGATGAGCACGAGGATCAGGATCTTCGTGAGCACCGCGCCGATGTGCGGCTCGAGCAGCTTGCTCGCCACTCCCAGCCCGAGGGCCGCGTAGACCGTGCCTGCGAGCTGCCCGACCCCGCCCAGCACCACGACCATGAAAGAGTCGATGATGTACGACTGCCCCAGCTCCGGCCCGACGTTACCGATCTGCGAAAGCGCCACTCCCGCGAGACCCGCGACTCCCGAGCCAAGACCGAAAGCCAGCAAGTCAATGCGGCCGGTGTTGACGCCAACGCAGGAGGCCATGCTGCGGTTCTGCGTGACGCCGCGCACGAAAAGTCCGAGCCGGGTGCGCGAAAGCGTCAGCCAGGTGAGCAGCAGAATGGCCAGCGCAAAGCCGATGATCACGATCCGGCTGTAGGGCAGCGTGACGTTGGCGAACTGGATGCCTCCCGACATCCAGGACGGGTTGGCCACCTCAACGTTCTGCGCGCCGAAGATCTGGCGGACGAGCTGTATCAGGAACAGGCTGATGCCCCAGGTCGCCAGTAGGGTCTCGAGCGGTCTGCCATATAGCCAGCGGATCACGCTGCGCTCCAGCGCCATCCCGACCAGGCCCGAGGCCAGAAACGCCATCGGTACTGCGATCACCGGATACCATTCGAGCGCACCGGGAAAATGATTCCTCACTATTTGCTGCGTCACGTACGTGGCATAAGCACCGATCATGATCATCTCGCCGTGTGCCATATTGATCACGCCGAGCAGCCCGTAGGTGATCGCGAGGCCCAAGGCCGCCAGCAGCAATATGCTCCCGAGGCTCAAGCCGGTGAAAAGGCGTCCGGCGTAGTCGCCGAGCACGACCCGGCGGTCGATAGCCTTGACACCCGCACCCGCGGCATCGCGCACGGCCTCATCGGGCTCGACGAACTGCCCGTTGGAATCTTTCTCCAGGAGCGGCAGCAGCAGGGTCTTGGTTCGCTGCTGATTGCTCTCGCTGAGCACTTTGACCGCGGCCAGGCGCAGCGCAGGATCGGGACTCTTGATGGCGATACCGGCTCGCGTCTGTTCCAGGCTCGCGCGGATCTGGGGATCGGACTCCTTCTCCAGGGCCTTGCTGAGCATCGGGAGCAGCGAGTCGGAAGTGGAGCTCTCCATCCCGCGCGCAGCCTTGAGACGCGTCTCCCGATCTTGAGAGAACAGGGCGAATGCGGACAGCGCTGACTGCAGCGCGCCACGCACGCGATTGTTGAGTCCGACTGGCTCGAGACCTTCTGGGATCGAGGCAAGCGCCTCGCCCGTGACCGCATCCTTCGCGACTTGACCTTCGAGAATAACGATTCGGCCGTCAGGCGCTACGTTGAGAGTCCCGTCGCGCAGCGCTTCCAGCACAGGCAACGCGGCCGGGTCAGCCGCGCTCGCCAGCTGGGCGATCGCCTCTACTTTCGCCGAGGCGTCCTCGCTGGCCAGTTTCTTGACGACGTCGGCATCCAGCGCCCACGTCTTGGGGCCGAAGGCCAGCAGCGCCACTGCCAGCAACGCCACCAGCGGCCGCAGAGCTGATATCAAAGGAGAGCTCAACGGATCCCTACCAGGGTTGGGTACGAAAGCCCGAAGCTCAACGGCCCCAGGTCAAGGCTGGACGGAGCCGGCCGCCGGCCGGCCCCGCTGCCCCATGCAGGCGCCTTACCTACACGTTCTGCTTCTTCTCGTTGCCGGGGACAAACGGGCTCCACGGCTGAGCACGGATGGTCGTCTTGGTCTTCCACACCACGTTGAACTGACCGTTCGCCTGGATCTCACCGATCATCACCGGCTTCCACAGATGATGGTTGGTCTCATCCATCTTCAGCGTGAAGCCGCACGGCGCCTTGAAGGTCTGCCCGCAGACGGCCGGCCGCACTTTGTCGACTTCTATCGACTTGGCCTTCTCTACACCCTGCGCCCACATGTGGATGCCGACATAGGTAGCCTCCATCGGATCGTTGGTGACCACCGTGTCGAGGTTAGGCACGCCGTTCTTCTTGGCCCAGGCCTTGTAGGCGGCGATGAACTTGTCGTTCACCGGATTCTTGACCGACTCGAAGTAATTCCACGCGGCCAGGTGGCCCACCAGCGGCTTGGTATCGATGCCGCGCAGTTCCTCCTCGCCCACCGAGAAGGCTACGACCGGAACGTCGGTCGCCTTCAACCCCTGGTTGCCCAGTTCCTTGTAGAAGGGCACGTTGGAATCGCCGTTGATCGTGGACACCACCGCCGTCTTGCCGCCGGCGGCGAACTTCTTGATGTTGCCGACGATGGTCTGGTAATCGCTGTGGCCAAACGGCGTGTAGATTTCCTCGATGTCCTTTTCGTCGACCTTCTTGGACTTGAGGAAGGCGCGCAGGATCTTGTTTGTCGTGCGCGGGTAAACGTAGTCGGTTCCCAGCAGGAACCAGCGCTTGGCCGACCCACCCTCATCGCCCATCAAATACTCGACAGCCGGGATCGCCTGCTGGTTAGGCGCGGCACCGGTGTAGAACACGTTCTGCGACAGCTCTTCGCCTTCGTACTGCACGGGATAGAACAGCAACCCGTTGAGCTCCTCGAAGACGGGCAGAACCGACTTGCGCGACACCGAGGTCCAGCAGCCGAACACCACTGCGACCTTGTCCTGGGTGATGAGCTGGCGGGCCTTCTCGGCGAACAGCGGCCAGTTGGAAGCGGGATCGACCACAACAGGCTCGATCTTGCGACCCATCACGCCGCCTTTGGCGTTGATCTCTTCGAAGGTCATGAGCGCGGTGTTCTTCAGCGCGGTCTCGCTGATTGCCATGGTTCCGGACAGCGAATGCAGCACGCCCACCTTGATAGGCGTGTTGTCGGCGGCGAATACGTTGGTCGACCAGGGCGCGTAGGTAGCGGCTACCAGCCCGGCCGAGGTTTTTAGAAATTGACGTCTTTGCATTGAGCGATCCCCCTGTCAGGTTGACGAACAAATACAGTTCACGCTCGGTCCTGCGCGGCACGGACGTCGGATCCTGCGCGTGCGAACTCGAGCTCCTCCTTCTTACGGAGCAGCCGTTCCGCAACAAGCGTGCCGAGCGATTTCAGAGTCACCCCGTTGTCATCTTTTTTGCCGTTAGTTCATGCTGTTGCTCCGCTTTCGTTGTTGCAGCCCGAGCTGTGAATGCAGGCTGGGAGAAAAGCGCATCGCACCGAAACAGTGCCGGCATGCAGGTGTGGTGCACGACTCGGGTGCAGCGAAAAGCTTCAGGTGTAAGGAGGAAGTAAGTGATGGAAGTTGAAGAACAAGATCGAGCCAGACAGCGGAACGCTTCGGACGAAGATGCGGTTTTCGGCCCAGCCTCTTGCAAACTCTCGATAGCTGTATATAATCACAGTAACCGGGAGGGTCCATGGATGAATTGACCGCACGTCAGGCCGAAGTGCTGCAACTGATCGCCGATTTTCTTCAGGCCACCGGTTTTCCACCCACCCGCGCGGAGATTGCTGCGCAGCTGGGCTTCCGCTCCGCGAACGCCGCCGAAGACCATCTCAGAGCCCTGGAGCGCAAGGGTTATATCGAGATGCTGCCCGGCGCTTCCCGCGGCATTCGCCTACGGGAGAACCTGGGCATCCCGGTGGTGGGCCGGGTGGCTGCCGGCAGCCCGATCCTGGCAGAGCAGCATATTCAGAGCCGCTACCAGCTCGACCCGGCTCTGTTCAACCCGCGCGCCGACTATCTATTGAAGGTACGGGGCATGAGCATGCGCGACGCCGGCATCCTGGAAGGGGATCTACTGGCCGTGCACCGCACGTCGGAAGCGCGCTCGGGTCAGATCGTGGTGGCGCGGCTCGGCAACGAGGTCACCGTCAAGCGTTTCAGGCGTCAGGGTAACCAGGTGCAGCTGCTGCCTGAGAACCCGGACTTCGATCCCATTCTGGTGGATCTCAAGCGCGACTTTTTCGCTATCGAGGGCCTGGGCGTGGGAATCATTCGGAACGGCAAAGCATTGTGAGGAGGAAACAGCATGGAACGCGATAAAGCACTCGGCATCCTCAAGACCTTGGCAGACGGCATCGACCCCAACACGGGCGAACGGTTTCCCGCCGGCAGCCCGTATCAGGATTCGGACACGGTCCGCGCGCTCTATTACGCCGTCCAGGCCCTGACAAACCCTGCGCAAGCGGGGGAGCGCAGCGCGACGCAGAAGAACCAGCCCGAAAATGCGGGACGACCGTGGTCGGATGAAGAAGAAGCGCAGCTGGGCCAAGCCTTCGAGTCGGGCAAGACCGTCCTCGATCTGGCTCAGGAGCACAAGCGCAGCCGCATCGCGATCGAAGCCCGGCTCGTGAAGCTGGGAAAGATCTCGGCTCCGCAAAGCGGAACCATGCGCTATCCGATCAAGGGGCGCGGCGGGAACACGAGCGGCGTGTCCGACAGCGCGCGGATGATGTAGCCGGAGAACCTCCCATCCACCTGCTGTATAGATCTCCCTCTCCCTGGCGGGAGAGGGTCCGCTTGCCACTCTGCTTCGCGCCTCGCACGTCGCGGTCATGCCCTCTGCTCTCGACCTCGTCCTCAGCAACCCCGCCATCTGGCGCGGCGACCAGTACGCCAAGGTTGCGGTCGAGAGCATTCCTACCGGCTTTGCCGAACTGGATGCCCAACTCCCTGGGGGCGGTTGGCCTAGAGCAGCGCTCACCGAGCTGCTCATCAATCAACGCGGCATCGGCGAGCTGCGTTTGCTTCTGCCGGCTCTCGCTCGCCTCTCAAAGGATGACAAATGGCTGGTGCTGGTGGCACCGCCACATCGGCCTTTCGCACCGGGGTTCGAATCGCTGGGCGTAAATCTCTCGCGCCTGATAGTCGTCGAGACCAAATCCGATGGCGAGAGCCTGTGGGCAGCGGAGCGCTGTCTGCGCTCAGGCAGCTGCGCAGCGGTGCTGGCCTGGCCGGGCTCCGGCCCGCGAACGCCGCTGCGCCGCCTGCAACTCGCCGCCGAGGAAGGCAAGAGTCTGGGCGTGGTGTTCGGCTCGACGCGCAATGCTGCCCATCCTTCGCCAGCACCGCTTCGCATACAACTGACGGCTAACCGCGGCAGACTCGAGCTGCAGATCCTCAAGCGCCGGGGCGGCGGCTGGGCGCCACCGCTTTCGCTGGATGTGGAGTGTCCCGCAGCTCGCCCAGCACGAACCCACCGGCAAAACCGGCGGGCGCTGGCGTCGTAGTTTCTGGTTGCTGTGTATGCTCTGGGCCTGCCTGCACTTCCCCGACTTTTCTCTGCAACTTACGTTGCGTGCGAGCCCTGCGGCCGGCCCAACGATCATAACCACCGCCGGCAACCGGCCGGAAGTTCTCTCTTGTAACGCGCAAGCGCGCCGCCACGGTATCGCTCCGGGTATGACGGTTTCCGCCGCCATCGCCTTGGCGCCCGATCTCGATCGAGCACCCGCGCGATCCTGCGTCCGAGACGAAAGCCCTCGAAGGTGCCGCAGCCTGGGCCGGTCAATTCACCTCGATGGTGAGTCTCGCGCAGCCTGATGCGCTGCTGCTGGAAATCGAAGGCAGCTTGCGGCTGTTCGGAGGATTGCGGCCGCTGCTGCTGCATCTCGGCCAGGATCTGGCCAACCTGGGGTACACAGCGGCCATCGCTGCAGCACCCACGCCAACCGCCGCGCGACTGCTGGCCCGCGCCGCAATCGGCTCGACGATCGCCGACATTGCAGCTCTGGAAGCCAGCACTCGCGGAACTGCCGCTTTGCCTGCTCGATCAACCTGAGGACATCATCCGCATGCTCGCCCTCATGGGCGTGCATACCGTCGGCGAGTGTCTGGCGCTGCCGCGCGACGGGTTGGCACGCCGCTTCGGCCAAGCCCTGCTGGATGAACTGGACCGCGCACTGGGTCGCCTGCCTGATCCGCGCAGTACCTTGGGTTGCCCCCTCCCGCTACAGGGCGCGACTGGCTCTACCTGCGCCGGTACAGGAAACCGAGCCGCTGCTGTTCGCCGCCAATCGCCTGATCCAGGAGCTGGCTGGATATCTGCGCATGAAGCAGACGGGGATCACACGGCTCAAGCTCGTGCTGCGCCACGAAGACCATCGGCCGACGATCGTGACGCTGGGCCTCTCGGTGCCCAGCCGCGATCCGCACCGCATCCTCACATTGCTGCGCGAGCGGCTGTCGACCATCACCCTGCCCGACCGCGTGGAAGCCATCGCGCTGGAGAGCGCGGAAACCCGGCCGCTCGGCTCGCGCAATCTCTCGCTGTTTCCGGAGGACCGCCTGCCCGAGGAAGAGCGCTGGCTGATCATCGAGCACCTGCGCGCGCGCCTGGGCTCGGAATCGGTGTACAGCATCACGAGTCATCCCGACCATCGGCCCGAGCTGGCCTGGCGCTGCTGCGAGCCGGGCACCGGCACAGCAAGCGATGAGCGCACCAAGCGTCCGCTGTGGTTGATGGAGCCGCCGCAGCGGCTGAGAAGCGAAGGCGAACTGCCGGTGCTGGGTACGACGCTCACGCTGCTCGCGGGGCCGGAGCGGATCGAGAGCGGATGGTGGGATGGAAAAGATGTGCTGCGCGACTACTTCGTCGCGTGCGATGCCGCAGGCGGAGCGTTCTGGGTGTTTCGAGAGCGCAATGCGGACAAAGCCTGGTTCCTGCAGGGCATGTTCGCTTGAGTCGACCAGGCGTACAAACGTTATTGCAAACCGGCCACTTCGACCAACGTGTCATGAAAATCACCGCCGCCGCCCCAGTCGCTGAGCCCATCGGCCGTAAGCGTGTTGGCCGATGTGCCACCCGGGCTGAGCGAAGCCCACCAGCCCGAGGGCAGCGATACCACACCGGGCCGCACGCGATCGCCGACCCGAGCCCGCACCTGGACCACGCCTCGATCATTGAACACGCGGACCTTGCCTCCATCCGAAACGTTGCGTGCCTGGGCGTCGCGGGGATGGATGTCGAGCAACGGTTCGCGCGCCGCTCGCAGTTGCCTGGGCAGGTTGGCGTAGCTGGAATTGAGAAAGTGCAGCTCGGACTTGGCGGTCATCAGAACCAGAGGGTAACGCGACGCCAAAGCCGGATCGCCGTAAGGACCTTCGCGCGCCGGCTGGTATGCGGGCAGCGGATCGAAGCCCTTGGCAGCGAGATCCGTCGAATACAACTCGCACTTCCCGGAGGCGGTCGGGAAACCACCCGCCGCGAAGCGTTTCCAGTCGGGTGGAAGATTCAGCGGCGCCCAGCCCTGCTCCCACAGGCGCTCGTAGGTAATGCCTTCGAGCCACGGATGCCCGCTGGAGAGCGCAGCTCGGATCAACTGCTCGTCGGAGTCGAACAAATAGGATTCGCTCATACCGAGCGCGGCCGCCAGCCTGCGAAAGATTTCGGTGTTGGGGAGCGCCTCGCCCACCGGAGCGACGGCCGGCCGGTTCAGCGCCAGATAGGTGTGCCCCCAGGACCACAGCAGATCCAGGTGCTCGATCTGCGTCGTGGCCGGAAGCACGTAGTCGGCATGCCGGGCGGTATCGGTCATGAACTGCTCGAGGACGACGGTGAACAGATCGTCGCGCCGCAAGCCCTCGAGCACACGCTGCTGATTGGGCGCGATGGCGGCCGGATTGCTGTTGAACACGATCAGCGCGCGCACCGGAGGACTGAGCGTGGTGAGCGCCTGGCCGAGCTGTGCCATGTTGACGGAGCGGATGGATGCGTCTTCCAGCTGAGGCATGCGCACTGCGGGGACGTTGAGCGCCGTAAAGTGCAGCGCTGCCGTCATATGCAGGTGACCGCCGCCAAGCTCTTTCCATGCTCCCACCAGCGCGGAGAGGCAACCGATCGTACGGAACGTCATGGCGCCAAAAGCGTGATGCTCCATCCCGACCAGTGTGCGGATACACGCGGGGCGCGTCGTTGCGTATTCGCGCGCCAGCGCCACGATCTGCGCGGCGTCGATGCCGGTGATGCCGGCCACGCGCTCGGGCGTGTAGTCGCTCAAGCGCTCACGCAGCGCGTCGAAGCCGGTCGTGTAGTTGCTTACATAGTCCGCGTCGTACAGCCCGTCCTTGACGATCACGTGCATCATCCCGAGCGCCAGAGCCGCATCGGTGCCCGGCATCGGCTGGATGTGCAGATCGGCCTCGGTCGCGGTGCGCGTCTTCAGTGGATCGATAACCACCAGCCGCGCGCCATTGCGGCGCGCTTCGCGGATGAAATGCCACAAGTGCAGATTGGTGACGATGGTGTTGGTGCCCCACAGGATGATGAAACGGCTGTGTGCAATGTGCTCGGGCAGCATGCCGGCGCCGGTGCCATTGCTCGCCATCAGCCCGGCGCCGGACGCACCGCCGCAGATGGCGCGCTCCAGCCGCGTCGCGCCAAGCCTGGCGAAGAAGCGCGCGCTCAGGCTGTTGCTCTGGATCAAGCCCTGAGTGCCGAGATAGCTGTAGGGGAGGATAGCGTTGGCACCGTGCCGATCGATGGTCTCGTGCAAGCGCCGTGCGATGTCCTCCAGCGCCTCGTTCCAGCTCACGCGTTCGAAAGTCGCGGAGCCTTTCGGTCCGCTACGCCGCAACGGGTAAAGAACGCGATCCGGACTGTAGACGCGCTCGAGGTAGTGGGCGACCTTCGCGCACAGCCCGCCGCGGGTGAAAGGATGGCTGTCGTCGCCCACCAGCTGAGTGGCGACGCCATCGCGCACAGTCACCTCCCAGGTGCAGGTGTCGGGGCAGTCGTGCGGACAGACGCCGCGCACCTTGGGGTTCGAATCCACGGCTGAATCCGGCACGGCGTTCTCCTCCGAAGAGCCCCGGGCGAGGTAGCGATGGTTTAGTTTACAGCCCGGGCCCGCCCAGCACACGGGGCAAGCCCATCCGGTGATTGTCGAATCGCACCTTCAGAAACTCTGAGCTCTCACCTCTCGCGTCCAGCGCATGTTTCCTTCCTACGCCGAGCTGCACTGCCTGACCAACTTCACCTTCCTGCGCGGAGCCTCGCACCCGGAAGAGTTGGTAGAGCGCGCCGCGCAGCTCGGCTATTCGGCGCTTGCCATCACCGACGAATGCTCGCTGGCCGGCGTGGTGCGCGCACATGTGGCGGCGAAGGAGCGCGGGCTGAAGCTGATCGTGGGGGCGGAGCTCGACATCAGGGATCAGGAATCAGCGATCAGAAATCAGAAACCGCACGCTACGGATCACGAAACACGTACCAGAAACACGAACCGCGCGAATTGAAACTGGTGCTGCTGGCCACCGATCGTGAAGGCTACGGCAACCTCTCGGAGTTGATCACCCGCGGCCGGCGCCAGGCACGCAAGGGCGAATACCAGCTCACCCGCGCCGATCTCGAGCATGGTCTGCCCGGCTGCCTCGCTCTGCTGCTGCCCGCGGCAGAACCGCGCCTCGACGACGCGCGCTGGCTCGGCGAACGCTTCCCCGGCAATGCATGGATCGCGGTGGAGCTGCTGTGCGGAGCCGACGATCGCGCACGGCTCGACCGGCTCGAGCGGTTGTCCCAAGAGAGCGGCCTGCCGCTGGTCGCCGCCGGCGATGTGCACATGCACTTGCGTGCGCGCCGCGTGCTGCAGGACACGCTCACCGCCATCCGCTTGAAGTGCCCGGTCGCGAGCGCCGGCCATGCTCTGCTTCCCAGCGGCGAGCGCCATCTGCGGCGGCGCGAGCGCCTGGCGCGCATTTACCCGCCCGAGCTGTTGATCGAGACGCTGAACGTCGCCGAGCGCTGCCATTTCTCGCTGGACAGCCTGCGCTACGAGTATCCCGAGGAGCTGGTGCCTGCCGGCGAAACGCCGGCAGGCTGGCTGCGCAAACTCGCGGAAGAAGGGTTTCGCTGGCGATTCGGATGTGAGCTGACCGCAGGAATCAGGGAGTCAGGAGTCAGGCACGATGTCCGGGCGTCCGCGAACCCGAAGCACGAGCTCACCGAGCCACGGCGTTTCACGTCACGGTCTCACGAATCACGAGCCATGGGCCACGAATCACGGTCTTTCATTCACGAGTCACGAGTCACGAGTCACGAATCACGGCCTTCCCGGGTTGGGGCAGCCGATTCGCCGTCAGTCAGCAAGTCGACATCGCCAAGGCCCGCACGCTGGTCGAGCATGAGCTGTCGCTCATCGCCGAGCTGCAGTACGAGCCTTACTTTCTCACCGTCTACGACGTCGTCCGCTTCGCGCGCAGCGCAAGGAATTCTGTGCCAGGGGCGCGGCTCGGCCGCCAACTCCGCCGTGTGCTACTGCCTCGGCATCACCGAGGTGGACCCCGGCGCGCATGCAGATGCTGTTCGAGCGGTTCATCTCGAAAGAGCGCAACGAGCCGCCGGACATCGACGTGGACTTCGAGCACGAGCGACGCGAGGAGGTCATTCAATATATCTACCGCAAATACGGTCGCGACCGCGCAGCATTGGCTGCCACCGTCATCACCTACCGTCCCAAGAGTGCGTTGCGCGACGTGGGCAAGGCGCTGGGGCTGGACCTCGCCCAGGTGGACAGGCTGGCCAAGGGCCTGGCCTGGTGGGACGGCCGGCGCGTGCGGCCGGAGAGGCTGCGCGAGGCCGGCTTCGATCCCGACAATCCGGTGATTCAGCGGCTGATCGCGCTGGTGGACATCATCGTCGGCTTTCCGCGCCATCTGTCGCAGCATGTGGGTGGCTTCGTCATCTCGCGCGGACCGCTGTCGCGGCTGGTACCGATCGAAAACGCGGCCATGGTCGACCGCACGGTAATCCAATGGGACAAAGACGACCTCGACGCGCTCGGCCTGCTCAAGGTGGACGTGCTGGCGCTGGGCATGCTCACCGCCATCCGCCGCGCGCTGGATCTGGTGAGCCAGTATCGCGGCAAGCCGTTCACCATGACCGACGTGCCGGCCGAAGATCCCGGCGTGTATGAGATGGTGGGCCGCGCCGACACCATCGGCGTGTTCCAGATCGAGTCGCGTGCGCAGCAGTCCATGCTCCCGCGCATGCAGCCGAAATGTTTCTACGATCTGGTGATCGAAGTCGCCATCGTGCGCCCCGGACCGATCCAGGGCGGCATGGTGCATCCCTATCTGCGGCGCCGAGCCGGGATAGAGCCGCGTCACCTATCCCTCCGAGGCGGTGAAGGAAGTGCTCGAACGCACGTTAGGCGTACCCATCTTCCAGGAGCAGGTCATGCAGCTCGCCGTGGTCGCGGCTGGCTTCACGCCGGGCGAAGCGGATCGCCTGCGGCGTGCGATGGCCGCCTGGCGAAGAAGAGGTGGCCTGGAGCCTTTCGAGCAGCGGCTCAAAGACGGGATGCGCGAGCGCGGCTACGCCGAAGCATTCGCAGATCAGATCTACCGCCAGATCCTGGGCTTCGGCGAATACGGCTTTCCCGAATCGCACTCGGCCAGCTTCGCGCTGCTGGTGTACGTGTCGTGCTGGCTCAAATGCTACGAGCCGGCGGCCTTCACATGTGCACTGCTCAACAGCCAGCCCATGGGTTTCTACGCACCATCGCAACTCGTGCAAGACGCGCAGCGCCACGGCGTAGAGGTACGGCCGGTGGACGTGCTGATCAGCGAATGGGATTGCACGCTGGAAGCTCCGCCTACGCAGCAGGAACGCAGCCTGCACTCGCTCTAGCCTCTGCACATGGATCAGGGAGCGTGCCTAAACCCGCTTCGCCGAACGGCTAGTGGAAGCGCGTGAACGCCTATGGGGTAGCACGTACCACGAACCGCAGCCACGAGCCACGAGTCTTTCGAAGTTACGAATCACGGCTTCCGTCGAGAGTCACGAGTCACGAACCACGAATCACGTAACACGGCTCTTTCGAGGATCTCGCTCGCGCCGCCGCGCTCAGCCGCCACGACATGAACGCGCTGGCCGCCGCCGGCGCCCTCGCTTCCATCGTCGGCCACCGCAGGCAAGCGGTGTGGACCGTGACCGGCGTCGAGCCGCGGCCGCCCGTGCTCGAAGACGCTCCGATCCTCGACATCACGCCGATCACTATCGCCGCCCAGCGAAGGCCAAGATCTGGTGGCCGACTACGCCAGCCTCGGACTCACTCTCGGGCGTCATCCGATGGCGCTGCTGCGCCCGCGGCTGGATCGTCTGCGCATGGTCACGGCGACGCAACTGAAGCAATTACCTCACGGCAAGCTCACTCGCGCCGCCGGAATCGTGATCGGTCGCCAGCGGCCCGACACCGCCAGCGGCGTGATCTTCGTCACGCTCGAGGACGAAACCGGCATGATCAATGTAGTGGTCTGGCGCGACGTGGCCGACAGGCAGCGGCGCGCCCTGCTGGGTTCCCAGTTGCTCGCCGTGCACGGTGTGCTCGAACGCCAAGGCGGCGTCATCCATTTGATCGCCGGCAAGCTCGCCGATCACAGCCATCTCCTCGGCCGGCTCGTAGCCCGCTCGCGGGATTTTCACTAAAGCCGATCTGAACCACTGCGACGACGGAGGCGCTACCGCCAACCCTAAGAACGCCTTGGCGGTTAAACTCCACGCTCTCCGTTTTTCGGTGTTCTCCGTGTCCAAGACTGAATTTGACTTCGACGAGGTGATCGATCGCCGCAATACCGCGGCCGTGAAGTGGGACAAGTACGCCGGGCGCGACGTCATCCCCATGTGGGTGGCCGACATGGACTTCCGCTCCGCGCCGGCCATCATCGAAGCGCTCAGGCGACGCGTCGAGCACGGCGTGTTCGGCTACACCGATCCACCCGCAGGAGCTCAACGACGCAATCGTGGCCGCGCCTCGAAGCGCGACCACGGCTGGACATCCGGCCACGAATGGCTGATGTGGCTGCCTGGACTGGTCAGCGGGCATCAACCTCGTGTGCCGTGCCATCGGCGAAGACGGCGACGATGTGGTCACGGCGGTTCCCGTCTACCATCCCTTTCCTCTCGGGGCCCGTCCACCAGCAGCCGTACGGTGACGCGCGTGCCGATGACGCTCGAAGGCGACCAATGGGTGTGGGATCTGGAGCGCCTGGAGGCCGCGATCACGCCGCGCACGCAAGCTCCTCCTGCTATGCAATCCGCACAATCCCGTTGGACGCGTGTTCTCGCGCGAAGAGTTGAGCGAGTTGGCGCGCATCGCCGAAAAGCACGACCTCGTGATCTCGTCCGACGAGATCCACTGCGGCCTGGTGCTGGATGCCGACAAGCCCCATCGTGCCCATCGCCACGCTGGGCGAGGACGGTCGCGCCGCGAACCATCACACTGATGGCCGCCAGCAAGACATTCAATCTCCCAGGGCTTGGATGCGCTTTTGCGGTAGTGCCGAATAGCGAGCTGCGGACGCGGCTCGCCCGCGCAGCCGCCGGTATCTTGCCGCGAGTCAACGCGATGGGCTTCGCCGCAACACTTGCCGCCTATCGCGACAGCCGCGAATGGCAGCGGGCGCTGGTGGACTATCTGCGCGTCAATCGTGATCTGGTGATCGAGAGGATCGGCGAGATCTCCGGACTGTCCATCACCCCGATCGAGGCAACGTATCTGGCCTGGATACGCATCGACACCCCCGACCTTCCCGATCCTGTTGCGTTCTTCGAGACCGCTGGCGTCGGTCTCTACGATGGCCGTGTGTTCGGCGCCGAAGGCTATGTTCGACTCAACTTCGGATGCCCGCGCTCACTGCTCGAGCAAGGATTGGATCGAATGCAACGCGCCATGAGAGCAGCGCGCCTCTAGGGAAGCTCGTGGACGGCGTTGCCTTCGCCTGCATCAATTCAGAAACGAGCAACCACCGTAAAGCGGAACTGCCTCGGCTCCGCCGGATGGAAGTGGATGTCGTCGACGCCCGCAGCCGGTTCGCCGGGCAGGCGTGATGCATAGAAGTAGGTGATGTCGTTGGTCTCGCTGTTGAACAGGTTCAGCACATCCAGGCGAGCGCTCCACGTCTTGTTGAACTGGTATCCGGCGCGCAGATTGACGAGCATGCTCGGATTCGAGCGCACGCTGTTGTCTTCGATCAGCGGATAAGAGCTGAAGTAACGGAACTCCAACGCGCCCGACCAGGGCCCCAGATTCTGTATGGCGGCGCCGAAGTGCGCCGTGACGGGGAATCGCACCGGGGATGTAGTCGCCTGCGCTCGGATCGAGGGGATCAATACTGGTGAAGCGCGCTTTTGACAGGCTCAGCTCGAAGTCGAACAGCAGCCACGGCAGCGGCTGATACGAGGTGATCCACTCGATGCCTTCCCTGCGGCTGGCGCGGCTCGGTTCCGTGGTCCCCGCGTCACCGACGAACACGAGCTCGGACGCCTGGGTCAAGATCCAAAGCGCGAGTGAAGTCTGGACCTTCGGGATGATCTCCGTTCTGACGCCAACCTCCGCGCCCTTGGTTCGTACCAGAGGAGTAACCGGGTCCACAGTGTCGCCCGTCTTGGGATCGATGGTTGTGAACACGCCGCGGGTGTCGTTGCTGTGAAAACCGTAGCCCGCGTTGACGAAGTATTCGGTCTTGTCCCAAGGCCCAAAGATCAGGCTCATCTTCGGTGACGTGATGTTGGCGCTGGTTTGCCCCGAGTTCTCGGGAATACTGCTGGTGTCCTTGAAGTTGAAGTAGTCGAACCTGATGCCCAGCACCGAGCGGAACCACCTGGTCCACTGCGTAGCGTTCTCGGCGAAGACGCCGGCTGTACCTTCCCCGACCTGATCCTGCCGCGTGAGCGACACGAACTGCCGGTTCTGCGGTGTTGCTGAGAGTGACGTTGATGTCGTCGTAGCGCATCTGCAGTCCTACGCGGGTAGTGCTCTCAGCGCCCCACAGCTTGCCCGCCCAGGCCAGGTTTGGTCGCAGTCCGTAGATCTGCCGCCGGTCGGCCTGGTGGAACTGATCACCGTTGACAGGGTCGTCGAGGAAGAAGGTGAAGTTGCTCCACAGATCGAGGTTGTAGCCGATGACGAAGGCATCGATCTGGAACTGCGGATCGCCCAGCCCGCTCAGCGGCGTGGTGCCTTCGAACGACAGGCTGTAGCGCGTGGTCTGACCGCCGTCGCTGGTATCGATAGCGCCGAACCGCGGGATCAACCCCTCGTCCACTGCGCGCTGAGGGATCTGATCGGTGGAATTCCACTTCGCGTCGTACGCCATCGCGGTGATGTTGAATCCGCGCAGCGCGCTGCCCTGGCTATAGCGCAGAACTGAGTTGAGCTTCTGGAAATCCTCTGGATTCTCCCAAGGTCCGTTGGTGCCTTGAGCCTCGACCGCGATCAGCAGATTGCCGTCTGCTACCTTTGGAGAAGCAGCAACCAGCGCGCGCAAGTAGTCGTAGCTACCCACCGTCAACTGCGCCAGCCCGGATGGGAGCTGATCGAAGTAATGGATATGGGCTGCGCCGACGGTCGAGAAGTCACCCTCCTCCGCGTAGTAGGGGCCCTTCTTGAAATCGATGCGGGAGACCAGCTCCGGGATCACGAAATTGAGGTCGGAGTACCCCTGCCCATGTCCGTTGGTGGGCAGATTGACCGGCATGCCGGCCACATAGCTAGCGAAGTCGGTGCCGTGATCCAGGTTGTAGCCGCGCAGAAAGTACTGATTGGCTTTCCCGTCTCCGCTGTGCTGAGTGATGATCATGCCGGGGACGAACTCGAGGATTTCCCCTGGGCGCAAGATCGGACGATCCTCGATGAGCTTGTAGGTGACCGACCCTTCGCTCGCCGCGTCCGAAGTCTCGATCCCGGTCTGGTAGTGGCCGATGATCTCGACATGCGGCGTGGTAGCCTCCTTTGGCGCCGCGTCTCTTGCGGCCGTAGGCCTTGCGCGGTGGCGGGCTCGGGAGCGGTTGCTTCCGGTGCTGGTGAGGTGACTTCCTTCTGCGTCGTGGCATCCTCTGCCGCGAGGCTTGAACTCATCCCCAACGACACCAAGCCGCACAGCGCCCAGACAACGCAGAGCGTGGGGCGCGCGCATGGCGCACCCGGTTCCGGTCTTCTCCGACCCATGGCTCCTCCCTAAGTTGCCCGATCCTTCGTGACGGGACTCGGGTGCAACCGCCTGAATTCTTGCAATGTGTCGTATGATCTTTTTTTAAGATAGCGTATTAAGAAATGTGTGTCAAAATTCATATGACCCGGAAGGGGAGACCCTCTAGAGGACGCACCGCCACTGTTCGGATAACATCTCGCCACAACCAGAACGAAGAACCCATATGGAGCGATTCACGATCTCGTTGAGTGAAGCCCTCGCGAAGCAGTTCGACGAGCTGATTCACCGCAAGGGTTACCAAAACCGGTCGGAGGCTGTCCGCGACCTCGTTCGCGCCGAGCTGGAGAGCTTCCGGTTACAACAGGAGGAGGCGCCCTACTGCATCGCCTCCCTGAGCTATGTCTACAATCACCACGCACGCGATCTCGCCGAGCGGCTCACCAACCTTCAGCACGAGCATCACCAGATCGTGCTGTCCACCATGCATGTGCATCTCGATCACGACAACTGCATGGAGACGCTGATCCTGCGCGGGGCGACTCAACAGATCAGCACGTTCGCCAACAGGCTCATGGCCGAGTCCGAGGTCCGGCACGGTCGCCTCAACCTCGTACCGGTGGATATGGAGCACGATCACGGCCGCGATCATGGGCACAGCCATGCTCCGGGGCATGTGCACAGCCGACCCAGGACGTGATTCGCGGTTCGTGATTGGCGACTCGTGACTGAAGGTGACGATTACTTAGCTCACGGTATACTTGGCGCGACTCATGCGTACGTGATCGATATGGGAGCAGAGAACTCACCCTCGCGAAATTCGCTCCGGCAACTTTCCGACCACGAGCCACGAATCACAAAACACGTTATGCGCGCAGGCCCGGGTTGATCTCGGTTCGCGCGTCCAGGACCCCACGAATAACGAGAAGAGGTAAGAATGCTGAGGGCCTTATTGCTGGCAACGGGCCTGCTCGCTGCCGGCGCAGTGCTCGCGGATACGCCGGAGCAGATCCTGGAAGGCTACGCCGCGCAGGCTCGTAGTGACGATCCCAGCTTCGCTGGCTTCTCGGCCGAGCGGGGCGCAGTCTTTTACCGAGAGCCGCACGTGATCAAGGGCGCTGGCGTCTGGAGTTGTGCGTCGTGCCACCTGAAGGATCCGCGTTACTCGGTCCGCGCGCACCGCACCGACATTCCTTGCCGCGCCTGCCACGTTATCAACGACTGGGAGCACCCCGATCCCAAGCACGCGAAGAAGCGCGTAATCGATGCTTTTGCCCCGTCCGCAAACCCGATCCGCCTCAGCGACGCGCACAAGGTGGAGAATTTCCTCAAGCTCAATTGCCTGTTGTTGATGCAGCGCGAGTGCACTACAAAGGAAAAGGGCGACGTGATCGCATATCTCATGACGGTCGAAGGAGGTCCGAAGGGAGACCTGATCACGGTCGGGCACAAACCGATTGGCGGGGTCGATGACGACTAGACGCACGCAGGAGGGCACATGACCATCGTTGCGATGAACCATTTCACCGTTCTGACCAAGGACTTGGATGCCACGCGCGACTTCTACATCGGACTGCTCGGGCTCACCGAAGGTCAACGCCCGGATCTCGGCTTCCCTGGGGTGTGGCTGTACGCCGGCGGCCAGCCGGTGCTCCACGTCATCGCCGGTCGCCCCCTGCCGCCTGACCCACGCGGCGTGCTGGACCACATGGCCTTCAGCGCGAAGGATCTGCCGGCTACCGCCGGCAAGCTTAAGTCTCGCGGTATCGCGTATGACTTGCGCCGTCAGGCGGAGTCGGGCACGTGGCAGCTGTTCTGTTTCGACCCCAGCGGCGCGCGCGTCGAGCTGGATTTCGATCCGAGCGAGACCGCGCCGTAGCGGAAGCTCCGCGTCAACTGCAGGGTGCCCTTGGCGCTAGTCCTCGCGCTCTGACTGCGCCGAGAAGGCGGGAATCGCCTTGAACTCGTCCTGTAGAAATTCGATAAACGTGCGCACCTTGGTCGAAAGATGCCTGCCGGACGGATAGACGGCATTGATGTCCAGCGGCGGCGGAGCAAATTCAGGCAGCAGCGCTACCACCTCGCCGCTCTCCAACTTGTCGTGGATCAGCCAGTCCGGTGATATTGCTACGCCGACGCTCGCGAGCAGCGCCTGGCGGATGGCGTCGCCATTGTTGGCTTTGAAGTTCCCGTGAACGCGCACGCGGATTTCACCCTCCGGGCCGTTGAACGACCACTCGTTACCGGTCGACAGATAGGCGTATAGCAAGCAGCTGTGGTGCGCGAGGTCTTCTGGTCGCTTTGGCGTACCGCGCGCAGCGAGGTAGGCCGGCGTCGCCACCACTATCCGCCGCGTGCTGCCGAGCCGGCGTGCAACCAGGTTCGAGTCGGCCAGACGGCCGATGCGCACGGCCAGGTCCGCGCCCTCCTCCACCAGATCGATGTAGCGGTCGCTGAGCGAGAGTTCGACCGCGAGCTCCGGGTACTGCCGCTGGAACTTGAGAAGTAACGGCGTGAGGAAGATCTGGCCCAGCCCGATCGACGCGTTGACGTGGAGCGTCCCGCTCAGCGCGGACTGCAGTTTCCCCAGCGCGCCCTCCGCCTCGCGCACCTCGTCGAGGATGCGGCGGCACCTTTCGTAATAGGCCGCGCCCGCCTCCGTCAGGCTGATGCTGCGCGTCGAGCGGTTAAGCAGCCGCGTCTGCAACCGCTGCTCGAGCGCCGTGAGCTGCTTGCTTATGGTCGGCTGGGTAGTGCCCAACTGGCGCGCCACCGCGGAGAAGTTGCCGGTTTCCACGATACGCACGAACATCTCCATCGCCACCAGGCGATCCATCTACTCTCCCTGGACGCAAAGGCGGCAATGATAAAGCGAGGCGCTCGACACCGCCAAGCGTAGGCGCGCAGAAACTAGGCGGTCTTACGCTTGCGCGCGGCGTCGGACAGCAGGCCTGCTGCGAGCAGCGCAAGGCGGATACGCTCGATCTCGTCCGCCTCGATCTTCACCAGGGGCGGACGAACCACGGCGCGTGGGAGCTTTCCGAGCAGCACCAGTGCTTCCTTCATGCGGTTGTGCATGTCCACCCACGGCTGTGCATAAAACACCTCGCCGTGGGCCAAATACGCTCGTTGATGGCGCGGGCGGTGTCGAGGTCATTCTCCTGCACCGCGCGGAATAGCTGGGCCTGCAGGTCTGCAATCACCGAGCCGCTGCCCGACAACAGACCATCGCAACCCAGAACGAGGGAGCTCATGAGCCAGGCGCTATGGGTGGTGAGGACGTGGACTGGAGGCTTCAGTGCATGCAGCTCTCGAATGTGCTTCTCGTGCAGCTGCGGATTCATGCACCAGTCCTTGATCGCGCGCACCGTCGGCACGGCGTCGATGATCTCGAGCAGGGTAGGCAGCGGATAACCTTGACCGCCGGAGAGCGGGTACTGAAACACGATCAACGGAACGTCTGTAACCTCTGCGATGCGCCGGAAGTGCTCCACCGCCATCGCCGGACGCTGCCCGAACGTGTGGATGCCCGGCGGAAACACCAACAGAGCCGACGCGCCACCCTCATGCGCCATCCTCGCGATACGTGCGGCCTCGAGGCTGCCGTCCGCGTAGACTCCGCTGATCAACGGAATCTTGGCACCTACCTCGTCCTGCGTAATCTCGAGCACGCGCCGTTGCTCGTCGAACGTGCAGGACGCGACTTCCGAGGCGTGTGCATTGGTTGTGAGAGCCGCAAGTCCCTCGACGTGCGCGACCTCACGCAGATGCGCCCGATAGGACGGCTCGTCGATCGACAGGTCCTCGTTAAACGGCAACAGCACGGCAGGGATAACGCCGCGTGGAACGAAGTCACGATGTCTGGCCATTGCCATCTCCTGCGCGCCTCACCTTCCTTGCACGTCGCACCGGCTTGGGCGATGTTGCAACATTTAGCCGCTCTGTCATGGTATCCGAGCCTCGCGTGCCGCGCTTGGTGGAACCAACGCGTTGACGATAATGTCCACGATCATGCCACGCCTTACCGCGACCTCGAGCCGCAGCGCCTGGTCTGCATGCGTTGATCAATTATAATCACGCTCGCGCGAAGGCCGTCACAGACTTGGCCAACGCGGTCGCTCGACTCCGACAGGAGACCTCTACCATGTCGCTTTCCCGGGTCGTTCTGCTGTTGGCCGTGGCCGCCAGCGTAGTCGCTTGCCAGAGCGCACCGGTGACAGGACGCAAGCAACTCATACTCGTCTCCGAGTCACAGGCGATCGACGCCTCGAAGGAGGCTTACGCACAGACCTTGGCCCCGCTGCAGAAGCAGGGGAAAGTCAACGATGATGCAGCGCTCAAGGCGCGGGTGGACAGGATTACCGCGCGTCTCGTGGCGCAGGCGATCAACTATCGACCCGAGACCGAGGCGTGGGATTGGCAGGTCGCAGTGATCGACGACCCCAAGACCCTGAACGCCTGGTGCATGGCTGGAGGCCGCATGGCGATCTACACCGGACTCATCCAGCAACTCCATCTCACCGACGACGAGATCGCTCAGGTGATGGGGCACGAGATCGCGCATGCACTTGCCAAGCACACCGCGGAGCGGATGTCCAGTGCACTGGCCCAACAAGCGGGTCTTTCGATCGCCGGCAGCACTCCTGGGAGGTGGGGCCATGGGTCAGACGGCACTGCAGGGCGCCGCCTTGGCAACCACGGTAGGACTGCAGCTACCAAACAACCGTACCCAGGAAGCAGAGGCCGATCGCATCGGCATCGAGCTGGCCGCAAAGGCTGGGTACGATCCGCATGCCGCACTAACGCTCTGGCAGAAGATGATCGAAGCGACGGGCTCGAAAGGCAAGTCAGACTGGCTCAGCACACATCCGGCGGGCGAAAAACGACTGCAATCGCTCGCGGCGCTGATCCCGGAGATGATGCCGTACTACGAGGACAAGTCGCCACGCCCGGTGTACAAATTCAAGACGGCCGATGCGCGCGGATCCCGCGATGGCCGCGTGGCGCGGATACTCTCTAGCCTTCGCCGTAGGCGCCTTGTCTCAGCCCGCTGTGGCCGAGGCGTCAACCTGAGGGCTGTGGACAATTCTGTGGGTAAGGCGGGCTCTTTCGGCGATATACATGCGGCGCCGAGCCGAAGGCGCAATCGCTGTTCCGTTGTGGATCCGGCTTTCCTTCTAGAAATCAGGCCATTACCGGATATTTGTGACGAGTGCAGAAGTTCCTTCTCGTTCCTCACGCGTTACTTGAAGTCGTGTGCATAAGCGGCATTTGCGATTGCCCGCAATGCCAATAGCGACGGGCCTTCGCGCCCAATGCGCTAAGCATGTTGTCATGCGCTGGTTGTTAAGCGGCAATTCCCCGCGCACGTGCATTTGCGCGAGGAGACTTCGCTAAGCCCGCGTCGGGGCCTCCCAACGCCCGTAACGCAACGCGGTAACGTCGAGCTTGGACGAAGGATCACCCGCGGCCTTCATCAGTGTCCCGCGCTCGTAGCGATAGCTGTCCAGCCGCCACTGCTTGAGGACGTTCATCGCGAGGGAGAAATCAGAATAGTTCAATTGATACAGCTTGTTCAAATCGAAGTGCTCGCCCGAGTCAAGCGATTTGATCAAATCCGACAAGGTGCTCGAAGTTGGATCTTCTGGTTGGGCGTGAATTTTTTTGATCGCCTCATGCAGCGCGTCCATAAGGTCTCCGGTTTATTTTCGCATCGGGATCGGAACTCTAACGGCGGAGCGCAACGCACGTCAAACAAATTTGGAAGCCATTGATATTCTGTGGTCTCGAGTATGACAACGGGCCGCATATACAGTGATGCCGTGAAACGACACCTCATTTCCCTGTTTGCAACTTGGACAGCTCGACTTGGTTCACGGTCGGCTGCGAGCGGCTGATCATCTCCTCCATATACTTGCGTTGCAACTCTTGCGCGCGGCGCTGGCGCATCTGGGTGACGATGGCGTCGCGCACTTCCGAGAGCGGCCGCGTCGACGGAGGCTTCTTGTCAATCAGCTTCACGATATGCCAGCCGGTTGTCGTACGGATCGGCATGCTGACGTCGCCCTTTTCCATCTTCTCCGCAGCTGCGCGAATGTCCGGCAGGACCTGGGTCTCCGGCAACCAACCTAAGTCACCACCTTTAGGCGCGGTGTCCTTGTGATCCGAGTTCTCCTTCGCTAGCTGTGCGAAATCGGCCCCCTTGGCCCGCGCCTTGGCGGCCAAATCCATCGCTTTTTTCTGCGCAGCGGCAGCGACTTGCTTGTCGGCATTCTCGGGGACGGCCAGAAAAATCTGCGCGAGGTTGAACTGCGTCGGCACGGCGAAGGCGCTCTTGTTCGCTTCGTAGGCTTTCTTCACATCGTCCTCGGGCGGGTATCCCGCTGGGGGGCGCGCGACATCGCTCATGTAGAGTTGCAGCAGGGCGTCTTCCTTCGCCCGTTCCATGATGAACGACACCTCTGGTCTCTTATCCCAGCCCTTGGACTTCGCCTCTGCCACCAGCGATTGACGCACCAACTCGCTGCGCGCGAGCCGGTCCAGCTCAGTCAATCCGCCCGTAATCTGCTTGCGTACTTCCGGTGGCTGCGCGTCGATGAGTCGCTGCATCTCCGAGGTCTTGATCTCGACGGTCCCCATCTTGCCCACTACCGTGTCTTGCGCCGCCGCCTGCGAGCGTAACCACCGCCCATCAAACACCGCCAGCCACACGGATAATCCCGTCATTCCAATCTTCACGAGTCGCCCCTTCTCCTGAGTTCAATTCGCACATGGCCGAGCCAGCGACTGGACGGCGTGTCGCGCCAAGGCTGATCAAGCCTCCTGCTGCGAGCGCAAACCGTTTGCGTACGCTTCGTACGTGTGTCTCAGACCGTGCTCCAACGAGGTCGCAGCCTTCCAACCCAGAGCAGTCAACCGCCCTACATCCATGACCTTCCTGGGCGTGCCGTCCGGCTTCGAGCGATCGTAAACGAATGCGCCCTCATATCCCGCAACCTTCGCGATCACCTCAGCGAGCTCGCGGATGGTCACGTCCATGCCGGTCCCGACGTTGAGGTGCGACTCTTGGGAATAGTGCTTCATCATGAACACCAGAGCGTCGGCGAGATCGTCCACGTACAAGAACTCTCGCCGCGGCGTGCCGCTACCCCAGATTTCCACCGTCGGAGCACCGCTCTGCTTCGCCCGATGAATCTTCATCTGCAGGGCCGCGACCACATGGCCCCGCTGCAGATCGTAGTTGTCCCCTGGACCATACAGGTTGGTCGGCATCGCCGAAATGAAGTCGCATCCGTACTGCCTGCGATAGGCCTGGCACAGCTTGATGCCGGCGATCTTGGCGATCGCATACCATTGATTGGTGGGCTCAAGGGGGCCAGTGAGCAGAGCGTCCTCGGTCAACGGCTGCGGGGCTAGCTTCGGATACACGCACGACGAACCCAGGAACAGCAGCTTCTCGACACCCGTCTGCCAGGCGCCATGCACGATGTTGGTCTCTATCGAGAGGTTGTCGTAAATGAATTCCGCCGGCCGCGAGTCGTTGGCCACGATGCCACCCACCGTCGCTGCTGCAACGAACACAACCTGCGGGCGCACCGTCTGCATCCAGGCTTCGACCGCGCTCTGGTTGCGCAGATCCAGCTCCTCTCGGCTGGCGCTCACGAGCTCGCAGCGCTCGGCCGCCAGCCGCCGAACGATGGCGGAGCCAGCCATGCCCCGGTGCCCCGCGACCCAGACTCGTTTGCCTTCAAGAGAGAAGCTCATGCTACTGCTGCGGCATCGTCCCGGACGACGCCGTCGGTCCCTGCACCGCGGGTGCTGCGGCCCCTTCTTCGGCGCCCTTCTCGATTGCGAAGTCCCCGACGTACTGGATCTTCGCTGCCGTGCGCAGACGTTTC
Organism: uncultured beta proteobacterium; assembly: GCA_963747025.1. GTDB lineage: Bacteria > Pseudomonadota > Gammaproteobacteria > Burkholderiales > SHXO01 > SHXO01. The sequence goes on along the minus strand of CAVVDJ010000006.1, from coordinate 124,033 downwards.
AATTCCTCATTCGAAAGCTCCACGCGCTTGCGGTTCTGCAAGAGTTGTTCGATGAACGGGGTCGCCTGCTCCTCGGTCAGGGGCACGCTCTGCGACTTGTCGAGCTGGGAGACGACGATCGCGTTGCCGCGCGGGATCGCCAGCAGATCACCCTCCTTCATTCGATACACCCTTGCGAGCAGGTCCATGGGCATCTGCTCCGCAGCCTGGGTCGCAACGTTAGCTTGGAATTTGATATTCTGTGACTGCAACCAGGTAACCAGCTGAGTCATGGTTTTGCTCTTATCGGTCCGCTTCCCGAGTTGCTCCAGTTCAGCGCGCAGCTTCGGCTGAAAATCGGCCGGGGCGGCGATCGCCAGCTCCTTCAAGCGGTACAGCCGTCGATCGCGGAACAGCTCCGGGTGCTCGGAGTAAAACGCTTTCACCTGTTCGGGTGTGGTCTTCGGCGCAGAGGACACCACCTGCTCCTGGTAGGCCTGAGCCAGGACTTGACGTTTGGCGGCGTCCATTGCTGCCTGCACTCGCGGGTCGCGGTCAAGCTTCTTTTGAATCGCCTGTTGAACGAAGAGCTGTTGATCGATGAGCCGCTGGAGCACCTGGTATTGGGCCTGCTTCTGCTGCGCCTCCGGGATATTGCCGGCGCGCGCCAAGGCCTGGTCGATCTGTTGCGAGAGAATCTCGTCGCCATTCACCTTGGCCGCGATCGCCGCTGGCCTTCTTCCCGTCGCCTTGGGGGCTGCAGGCTGACAAGCCCAGCGCGAGCATTGCGCCTAGCGCGGCATTCAGTCCGTTGCGGGGGTTCACGAGATGTTCCGTGTATGCGGCAGCCAGCAGGCGGGGTTTGATCTTGGGTGAGACTCTGCACACAGAGTGCGCGGCAGGTCTAAGTGTTGATTGCAGCCGGATGCTACCACAGAGGACAAGCTCTTGGACATCCGACGAGGGGCGCCAACGCCCTTTCTGTCCCGCAAGGGCTTGGTATGGGCAGGCAGTACCGTCCGACCCAAGACTTGCTTCGCCGCCCGCAAATCCGCGGCCCGCGCTGCATGAGCCCAACGCCTAGCCCGCCCTCGACTTCATCTGTATGTCGGCGTGTTGCGTGCCTACTCTTGCTGCTCCAGGTCTCGCTCGCCGTAGCGCAAAGCACCCGATCCACCCCCGCGTACGCCGCCAGGATCGATCACACCACTATTGCCGTCATCATCAACGCAGCAGACCCGTTGAGCCTGGCCGTCGGCGAGTACTACGCGCGCCGCCGACACATCCCAGCCTCGAACGTGATCCGCGTCAGTTTTCCGACCGGCGCGGCGGAGATGTCGGTGGAGGAGTTTCTGCGCATCAAGTCACAAGTCGATGCGGCAGTTCCGCGCAACGTGCAAGCGTATGCGTTGACATGGGCTGCACCGTATCGCGTCGGTTGTATGTCCATCACCAGTGCGTTCGCATTCGGCTACGACCGTTCCTATTGCGCAGATGGTTGCACACCCACACGTTTCAGCCCCTATTTCAACTCTCCCAGCCTGGCGCCAGCCGTCGATCTGCATATGCGGCCAGCGATGATGCTCGCTGGGCGCGGTTTTCCCGAGGTCAAGGCGCTCATCGACCGCGGCATCGCGTCGGATGGAGCTTCTCCTCGCGGCACCGCGTATCTGCTCCTCACCACTGACAAAGCGCGCGCAACCCGCGTGTTGATGTACCCGGCAGCCGAGAGCAGCGGTGATGCGTTCATCCACATCGAGATTCTCAAGCAGGACGTTCTCAAGAATCGCTCCGATGTGATGTTCTACTTTACCGGCCTGCCGTCTGTCGCGGGCTTGGACACGCTGCATTTCCTGCCCGGTGCGATCGCGGATCACCTCACTTCTTTCGGTGGAATGCTCACCGATAGCAGCCAGATGAGCGCACTCAAGTGGCTCGAGGCCGGCGCTACAGGCAGCTACGGAACGGTCGTGGAGCCGTGCAACTTTCCCCAGAAGTTCAGCAACCCGGCCGTCGTGATCGCACGCTACCTTCACGGCGAAACGTTGATCGAAGCGTACTGGAAAAGCGTCGCCTGGCCAGGCCAGGGGGTCTTTGTCGGCGAACCACTCGCGGCACCCTTCAGACGCGGCGACTGAGCCATTGGCTTACGCGTCGATGGCCCTGAATCATGTGGACGCCGTCCGTTGCCACATTGCAGTCCACATGTCGGCGTGAAATACCACCACAGCACCCCCTACTTCCACCTAGGGGACTAAGCAACCATCTCGGGTGACCAATGCGAGCCTCCTGGCGCACGTGCGGCTTCGAGTTGACACGCCCTGCGTTATATATTCTTATATACAGCACTTGCCTCACACATGAGAATTACACATAAGAAGCTAACAAGTAGTCGTACCGAGAGGGGACTATGCATAGGAAAAGGGGCACGCTGGCGCTTGCGGCCAGCGGGTTGGGGATCTGTTGCGCCTTGTTTCCAGGATGGCTTCACGCGCAACAGGCAGATCCGACCGAAGATCGGATCAAGAAACTGGAAGAGCAGCTCAACGCCGTTACACAGGAGCTCAAAACGCTGAAGGAGGAAGCTGCCGCCAACAAGCAAAAGGCGAGCACTTTGTCACCAGAGGCGCAGACGCTGAAGAAGGAGGTCGACCAGCTCAAAGGCGAAATCGCCGAAGCGAAGGAGCAGGCGACCGCGACCGACGCCAAAGTCGAGCAGAACGGCGTACGCGCCTATCTAGGCCCTGGGCTGGTGTTCGAGGATCCACGCGGCAGGTGGCGCCTGCAGGTGAGCGCTAGGGCGCAGCTCGACTATCGAGCATTCAAACCGAGCTTCGCCGACGCTGATACATTCAGCATCCGCCGAGCTCGTATCGGTGTAGGTGCGTCGATGCTCAGCGACTACTACGTCTATGTGGAAGAGGAATTCGCGAATCAAGCGACTAACCCAGCCCCGTCCAACGCACCCCAACTCACCTTCGCCTACATCGATCTCAACTGGTTCCGGCCGGGTTTGAGATTCCGTCTTGGGCAATTCAAGCCGGACATCGGCCTCGACAATACGATGCTCGATCTACAGACGGACTTCCTCGAGCGAGCGCTGACACAGAGTTTGTTCCAGAACTTTGTCTATGACCGCGGCGTTATGGCGTTCGGTGAACCGGTTCCGGGGCTTGTGTACAGCGCATCAATTACCAACGGTACGGGACAGGGGATCGACGAACTCCAAGGCAATGCGCAGCAGGTGCAAGGCGACGGCAAGATGACGACGCTGCGTCTCGTGAACGACTTCGCTCAATCCTTCAAGATACCGGACACCGTGATCCACTTGGGCGGGACCTATCAGCGTGGCAGCGCTGCGAACAGCGGCGTTAACAACCAGACGCCGTATAGTGCCGCATCGATCCAGACCGAGGCACGTGGGCTGACGTTCTTCATTCCGCAGCCTTTCAATCCCGCCAACGCGCCTGCCGTTGTGAGCAATATCGGCCGGACGATCTTCGACATCGAAGGCGCGTTCGCCTTCAGAAACTTCAAGATCCAGGGTGACTACGTCCAGGTCGAGTATTCAGGGACACAAATCGCGCCTGGAACCAAGTTCGATCGTACCCTGAAGGCATACTATGGAACGCTCGGTTGGGTTATTTCCGGTGAAAACTACGCGGATTGGTACCGCGGAGGAACATTTGTCCGGCCCCGACCCGCCAACAACTTCGGGTGGGGTAAGGGAGAGGGTTGGGGCCTCTGGGAGCTCAACTTCCGCTACAGCTTCTTCGATGGGAAGGATTTCAACAACAATAATCCCCAGTTCACAGGCCGCCCCGGCAATAGTGCCAACTTCCCCAACATTACGCAGGGTACCAACAAAGCGTTCGCCTACAGCCTGGGCCTCAAGTGGCAGCCTAACCTGTACACGCGCTTCATGGTGAACCTCATCCACACTTCGTTCGACACCCCGGTGACTGTGAACGGGCAGAACACCTCCTACGAAAACGCTGTGACACTCCGCGCACAGGCAGACTTCTAATGGAGCCATCCGCAATGAAATTCTGCGATTGCATCAAGCCAGTCACCTCCCCTGAAGACTTCGGGCGCAGGTGGGTCTGGACGCTTCTGTGGTCGACTCTGATCGCCTTTCAGCTCGGAGCGCTGCCCGCGCAGGCGGCGGACCTCATGGTCGCCGCAGCCGCGAGCCTGACCAACGCGTTCACGGAAATGGGTAAAGCGTACGAGAAGGCGACACCGGGCACGCGCGTGCTGTTCACTTTCGCGTCGTCGGGGCAACTTCTGCAGCAAATTTCGCGAGGCGCACCGGTGCACGTGTTCGCATCAGCGGATCTCGACACGATGGATCGAGCCGAGAAACAGAGATTGATCCGCCGCTCGTCGCGCGCGAACTTCGCCGCGAACAAGCTGGTTCTGGTCATGCCGGGGGATTCGAAGCTCGAGATCTCGAAGCTTTCGGATCTGACCGCACCACAGGTACAGAGGATTGCATTGGGTAGCCCCGAGACTGTTCCGGCTGGCCGCTACGCAAAGGGCGCACTGGAGAAAGCAGACTTGTGGACATCCCTGGCATCGAAATTTATCTTCACCCAAAACGTGCGGCAAAGTCTGGACTATGTGTTTCGCGGGGAGGTCGATGCGGGTTTTGTCTATGCCACGGACGCGGCGACGTCTCCCGTGAAGGTGCGAACCGCTATTGAGGTGCCTCTCGAAGAGCCCATCCTTTATCCTATCGCGGCCGTCATAGGCTTCGGAGACGAGGACCGCGCTGTCGCCTTCATCGCCTTCGTTCGCTCCGAAACGGGGCAGGCAATTCTCGGCAAATACGGATTTCTGAAGCCCTGACTCTACCGGTCGCCCATCAGAAACACTGGTCGGCTACTACGTCGCACCCCACCCTGCGTCAGTCCCGCGAGGGTGCAGGTTCGGTAGACCCGTGAGCGCCAAAGCCGCGCCGAGCTCGTTCCTTGAGCTCAGCCTTTTCCGAAGATCACTTCGGAAGCCTTGATTATGGCGACCGCTTGCTCGCCGACCTTGAGGGCAAACTCATCTGCCGCCTCGTTCGTAGTCGATGCGGAAATGATGGCCGGGTTTGACCTCGATCTTTACGATCGTGGTCACGGCGCCCTTGCGGACTTCGCTTACGACGCCCTTCAGCTGCTTGCGGGCGCTGAGCTTCATGGCTCCTCCTTTCAAGGAAGCGATTCGGACTGGATGCAGGGCACCCTGGGCCATGATACAGCGCTATATCGTAAGCTGCATAATGGGGTCTTGGAATCTCGCAGCAGAGCTCCCCGCGCTCACCTTGCTCCCTAGGCTGTCGATGTGCGGCTTGACAAGCACGCTATATCTGCGTGAATATATCGGCAAGGAATGACGCGCGGAACTATCCGCCGACTCGGGGTATTCCACCACCTTCATTCCCCCTTCGAGTTGGGGGCAGCGTCCTGAAAGAGCGCTGCCCTTTTTTCCGACGCCCAGCATCACCTGGCTGGCCTTGATGAGCGCCGTTGCCGGCTTGCCCGTAGCTAGCTGTAGTTCGGAGACCGCCTCATTGGTAACGACCGCCGACACCACGCTTCCTCCGGGGAGACGGATCGTTACTTGGCCATTGAACAACGGGAGGACTCCAATGAATAAGACGCTAATTCGTGTGGCGCTGGAATGCCGAGGTTGTCGTGGACTTGCCGTTGAATCGAACGCGCCACATCACATCCATCGTCACCACGCAGGCCGTTGCCTCTCTGGGACTAAAGGTCGGCTCGGCAGTAACGGCCGCCTTTCAGGCCACGAGCGTGATCCTCACGACGTTTGGGTAGCGGCAGCGACCATCTGAATTCGCAATGCTCGCGCTCTAGGGGGCCTGCCCCAGGCGCAGTCCCGTCAGCTGCCGAACCCAGCGCGCCTGGCGCTTCTCCCACGGCACCACCATCCGCAGCGGCCCCTCCTCGGGCGGGAGGGCCTCTCCATTCCTCCGATCCGCGATAAGGATCACACCGTCGGTAAAGTCAGGATCGAATTCCGGAAGCGCGTATACCACCTTGTAGCCGTCGCTAGCCTCGGCTACGACGTAGAGCGTCAATTGCCTGCCGCGCAGTTCAGGTCCAGAGGGAGCGGCCACAAGCTTGAGAAGCTCCCGGGCGGGGACACTCTCGAAGCTGACGACATCGCCTCCGTGATCCTTCGCCTTGACCAACGTTCGTGGCAGCTTGCTCCAGTCCTCTTGCGTTACCGACCGCTCACCCCCGTTAGGACCAAGCAAACGCAAGAGCACGGAGCTGTCCTGCTCCGCCTGCGAGTAGCTGAAACATGGTGCTGATGCGAGTGGAGCTGGTCCGCGTAGTGCGGAACCGTGAGAAGGTCCGAAATGCTCGAGCCGGCCCGAATGGTCCCGTCAGCGACCCCGCGGGTGCTCGCGAGAACGAGCGGGATGTCAGCTGGTTGGGTTGGTGTGACTCTTAGCGTCTCGTCTGGCCCGCGTTATTCGGATTGGTGGTAGACGAGGGCGTAGCACCCGGCACAGCGGGGAACGAATTTGCCGGGGCGCCCGACTGATCGGTGCCGGGAGCTCCGGTATCGCCAGCCGGGGCCAGCGCACCGGAGCCGGTGGGTGCGAAGATCCAGCCTGAATACGTCGTCGCATCGGCAAACTGCTCCGCCCAGGATGGAAAGTTGGCGGTCTTCAGTGGCTGCGCTTTGGATTGACTGTATACCCCCACGATGCCGCCGCTGGGGGTCTTGACCAGCCCCCAGTCGGTGGTTCCGGTCATGGGGTCGACGTAGACCTGACGCAAATAGCGCTTCACCACTGGTACGTTCGGGTCGAGCAGCAGCACCTGAAAGTCTTTAGGATAACCGTCGCCCACGTTGGGATTCGCTGCGCGATAGTCCTCGATCGCCTTGCGAAATTGCCCTCCGACGAACAGCAGCTGCACCTCCCGCTCGCGCTTTGCGGTCGTGCTCCAAAGTCCCGTCAGCGCGGTCAGCGCGATGCCCATGAGAACGACCAGAAAGAGCACCGCGACATAGGTGAATCCACTCGCGCGTGGACGCCTCCGGCCCTTGTCTGCGCCGGCGCGCGAACTCTTGCGAAACTGCGCTGCCTGATCAGCCCGCGTCACTGTAGGCATCCGCTGGCAACCTAGCCGTTACAAGTCGCCAAACGGCTTGCCGTCCAGACTGTTGCCCTCGGCACCGCTCTTGACGTCGTATACCGCGCCCTTGGCCTCGGTGTCGGTCGGCGGCATCGTTTTCCAGGTGGTCACGCTCTCGGTGATCGGATCGACCGGCACGCTGCGGATATAGCGCAGCGTAACCAGCTCCTCGAGCGACTCGGGGTAACGGCCCTTGTCGCCGTGAAACTTGTCGATCGCGTCACGCATGACAGCCAGGTCCTGCCGCAGCGTCGCTTCCTTTGTCACGCTCGAGGTGAGCAAAGTAACGCGGTACGGCGATGGTCGATCAGCAGCGCGAGGATCGCCAGGACGATGATCAGCTCGATGAGCGTAAAGGCGCGCGCCTCAGGCGCGAGCGTGAGCGGCCCTTTTCCTCTGCGAACCCGCCTCGGCACGCGGTCACGACCGAAGCGGTCGCGCTCGGATTTGCCGCATGTGGCGCGCGATCTAGGTCGCGCCCTGTCGTTTTCCCACCGTTCACCACTGTTTGTACGGGACGCCATTGAGCCCTTTGCCGGGCGACAGCGAGTACACATCGAAGACATCCTTGCCCTCACTCGGACTGTTGGGCGGGCTATCGTAGCTGCGCAGGCCCCAGGTTTTCTCGGCGGGCGTCTCGGGGTCTGGAAAGAAGGGATCGCGCGGAATGCGGCGGAGGAAGTAGATGTTGCGTTTCTCCGGATCCTTGTCGTTTGGAACCCCGGCGGCGAGAACCCCCAGCGACGGCGGGTAACCGGTTTCGTCCGCTTTCCGGGCGACACGACCTTCGTCCGTAGCCTGCTTGTATGCGTCGATCGCGGTCCGAATATCGCGCAGCGAGGCGTGCAGATCCTGCTCCTTGCCGCGCTGATTCGCCAACTCGGCGAGAGGCATCGAGGCCTGCCACCAGGATCGCGACGATGGCCACCACGATCACCAGCTCGATGAAAGTGAAGCCGCGCTGGACCATGGGTAACCTGCCTCGCTTCACTGCTCCGATCACGGAGTGATCGTGATGTCCACAGGTGCCGGTGCCAGCATCGGGAGTGGCGCACCGGAGGCGTCGAGACCAACGACCTGCTCCGCGCGCAACTGTGCCTGGCCCTGCTGCGCCACGACCTTGAACCGAACCGATGCGCTGCCGTCCACTTTGAGCGGCAGCCGACCCGGTGCGGATACAGCTACACCGAGCGGCTCCAGCTGAGTCGGATCGAAGGCCAGCTCCAGCCGTGCGCTGACTGCCGCTGTGCCAGGCGGCAATCCGACGGAGACCATGAATTCGTTCCCGGTCTTGGCCGCGAGCGGTGCCGCCATCAGCAGCCCAGGGGTAGCCTCGACCGGTGGCACCTCCGGCGCCGCAGGCGGCGCTCCGGGCGCGGGAACGGCCGGTCTGCCCGGCGCAGCCGCCACCTCCCTGCGAGGGCGCGAGTGCGAGGGCACCAGGAGATGTCTGGGCGATGCGCAGGGACGGGCTTCCGATCGAAGAATCGGTGCCGACGGGCGTATCGAGCACCGCGCTCTGCGGCCAATTGATGCTTCGCACGATCCGAGGTGTGATCAGAAGAATGATTTCGGTCTTCTCGCGATCGTCGCTCTGATTCCGGAACAAGCGTCCCACAATCGGAATGTCGCCCAAGCCCGGGACCTTTTGCGCGTTGACGCGATCGTCGTCCTGGATGAGTCCAGCCAGAATCGCGGTTTCACCGTTCTTGATTTGAAGCACGGTCGCGGCGTTGCGCGTGCCGAGCTGGTAGGCGACAGTGCCGCTGATGTTCAGCGTTTGGGTGATGTTGCTGACCTCGAGCCCGACCTTGATGGCAACCTCGTCGCGCAGATAGATGTTGGGCTCCACATCCAGCTTCAACCCCGTGTCGAGGTAGCTGACGGAGGAGGACACGCCGACGTTGGCGGTAGAGGTGGTGGTGATGACCGGGACCTTCTGACCGATGTGGACTTTGGCCTTCTCCCGGTTCTTCACGCGAACCTTGGGATTGGCCAGCAGCCTATTGTCGCTGTCGGTCGCGAGCAGGTTGACTACAATCGCCGGGTTGGCTGTAAACCACACCAGCCCGTTCGTGGTGTTCAAGGGAATGTTGGCGGGAGGTGTAGCCGTCCCCGTACCCGGGCGTGCTACCGGTAGACAAGCGCCGGATTCCCGTAGCTCAGGCTCGTCGGCCACTGGATACCCAGCGTCTGCATCCGCGTGCGCGAGACCTCCAACACCTCCAGCTCGAGCATCACCTCCGGTTCCGCCAGGTCCAGCGATCGCACCAGCCGTTCCACCACGTTTACCGCCTCGGGCGTGTCTTTCACGACCATGAGGTTGAGCTTCTCGTCGATGAAGACGTCCTGGGTCTTGACCATGCCCTTTACGAGGTTGACCGCCTGCTTCACGTCGGCGTTGGCCAGATAGAAGCTGCGCACCACCAGCTCTCGATATTCCTTCTGCTTGGCCGGAGTATTCGGATAAATCAGGACGGAATTTTCGTTGAGCAGCTTGCGGTCGAGCTGGTTGGTGACCAGGATCAGCTTGACTACGTCATCGAGCGAGCTGTTGCGCACGAAGATGTTGATCCGGGTGTCGGCGCGCACATCGCGGTCGAAGACGAAGTTGATGCCCGAGGTGCGCGAGACGACCTCGAAGACGGATTTCAGGGTGGCGTCGCGAAATTCCAGCGTGATCGGTTTGCCGAAGGCTGATTTCAGAACCGGTGGCGCCGACGATGCCGCCGCAGCCCTTTTGTCGTAGATCACGCTGAGCAAGGCACGCGCCTCGACCAGCTCGGGATCCTGCGCGACCACCGCCTTCAGGGTCTTCTCCGCCTGGTCGAATGAACCAGCGTCGATGTCCGCGCGTGCAGTGCCGATGGCAGCGACGTTCTTGCGCCTTTGCTCGATCAACGCAAGCCCTGCGAGTGCGTCCTTGTTCGCGGGGGCATAGCGCAAGGCTTTTCTGTAGTCGACCTCGGCCTTGTCCAGATCCCCGGAGCCACGGAACAGGTCGCCTTCGGCCACCCAGCCTTGGACCACGAGCGCCTTGTCCTGCTCGTAGGTCTGCCGATACTCGAAGTTCTTGGGTGCTGCCTTGACTGCCTCCTCCAGCTTGGCCAGCGCACCGACCCTGTCGCCAGCGGCCATCTTTTCCCGACCTTGCTCGTAGGAGAGCCACCCGGCGCACGAAGCCAGGAGGCAACAAGACAGGACAGCCAACAGCGGAGCGAGGCGGTGCATCACGGGGTTCCGATGGAAAGCGTCTGTCGTTGGCTGAGCGGAAGATAGGTCAGCACCACCGCGCTGTCGTTCACTTCCTCGAGCTTGTAGATATTGTCGATCACGTCACCTGGCTTCAATACGAGATTGCGCTCGCCCATGGCGAGGAACACCGTCGTATCGCGGTCTTCGGACAGACGACCGATATAGGCAAACGGAAGCGGCGGCGCCTGCGGTGGAGGTTGGGGGGCCGCTGCAGCGCGCCAGCCGAGGGCCCCGTCTTTGCCTTGGGCGGGGCAGGCCGAAAGCTGCGCGCGCCGAATGGATCGCCGTTGGGGTCGACCACCGGCGCGCGCCGCAGCTTGCCGAGGTCCAGCGCCGGCGCCGGCTGACCGGTCGCGGGTGCGGGACGTGGGTGTGCCCGCGGCGTAGCTTCCGCTACCGCGCCTGCGCTCGCCTCGTTCATATCGGTGAGCTTGTCGGCCCAGCGTACCGCCGCCAACGTAAGAGCGAGCGCGCCGATCAGCAGCGCTGCGCGCAACTTGGGATTCACTCTCATCACTGCGCTCCCAAGAACAAGCTGAAGCGTACTCTAGCCTCCAGCTCGGGTTGATCGACGGACTCGCGCTTGAGCGTCAGCTCGTCCAGCGCGGCGGACGGCACCGCTTGCAACACGTCGTTGACGAAACTGCGCACTCGATTGTAGTCGCCGGTTACCGGCAGCGTCACCTCATAGCGCGCGAGGCGAAAATCCGCTTCGCGGCTCAGCTTGTATTCCCCTTTCTTCAGGAGCAACTGATTCTGCATGGCAGCCTCGGTGGATACGGCCCAGCAGTTCCGGCACGTCCTCCGTCAACGGAAAGAACGCGTAGAAGTTCGACAGCTGACTGCGCCCGCTCGCGGAAGCGTTCGTCGCCCCGCGCTGACCGAGGCGCGCGCTCAGGGTCGCTACCTCCTCGTTCAATCCACGCAAACGTTCCCGCCCGGACTGAATGGTCACCGCGGTAAGCCCGGCGGTAAACACGATGAGCCCCAAGCCCGCCAGCCCCGGCCAGCGCAGCTTGATCAGCGCGCGCTTGACGGTCCACGCCGTGCGGGAGGTCAACGAAGGTGCGCTCATCGCTCTTCCCGCCAGCCAGCCGACAGCGTGAAGTCAACCGGCTGTCCCGGCTCCTTGCTCTTCAGCTCGTGGTTCACCATGACCACGTCGCGCAGCCGGTTGGTGCGCTCGAGCCGCCCCATATACGCGAACACGGCCGGCAGGCTGCGTGCTTGGCCTCCGATCAACACGCTGCGGCTGCGCGGATCTGGCTGCACCGCCAGCAGCGCAACGGTACCGTCCTCTGCCGACTCGATGGCGGCAAACAGCTCACCCCAGGGTACGTTCATGATCTGCAGCACGGCGTTCGCCTTCTTGATTTGATCGCGCATCTCGGGGGTGTCGGAATCCTGGCCCGAGATCGAGGGCAGCGAACGGCTGGCGATACCGCGCAGCGCGGTCAAGCGCGCGTCTCGCGCCGCCACCTCGCGCGCGAGATGGTTTTGATAGGCCATCGCAGCAACGGCCGCTATCGCACCGACGACCAGACAGCCATGGGCCGAGGCGCGAGCGGCGACCGGTCGGTTGCAGAAAATCGAGCTGTACTGCACGCACGATCATGGTCCAGGCCCGGTTCAACTTCCAGCCGCGACGAGTTGCGGATCAGATGCGGGCTGTGCTGGCGTAACCGCCATCGCGCGAAAAAGGCCATCCGCCACCCCGGCACCGCGAAGGGCGCCATGTCAGGCATGGCGTCTGCGCACACATACAGCATTCCACCCCCCATGGCTCCGCCCACCACTGCTTCCTGCTTCAGCAGCGTCGGCAGCGTCTCGGGCAACGGGCCGTCAATACGACGGCTGCGCACCGCCTGCCAGCCGCTGCGCGAGTGGAACGCGAGACTGATCCGTCCTGGCTCGGCGGCGGCGAAGCAGAACTCCGGCGCCTTGAGCGCGGAGCGATGACGGTTGATGCAGTCGGCGAGAGCCGGAGTGAGTGCAACCAGCTTGTCCCCCAGCGCGCGCCACGACCTCGCGCAGCGACGACGCCAGCGCCCGATCCACGGCGCACGCGAGCGAGGCCTGACCAGCCGGCTGCTCGTCCAGGCACAGGTCCCAAGCGTCGGCCAGCTGGCCCATACAGGTCGCGAAACGCCAGCTGCGCGAAGCCCAGCCGCTCGCGGTCCCCAACCAGTGCCTCGCTCCAGGGAATGAGCAGGTAGCGCACGAAGTGATCCGAAAGCACGAGCTCCACGCGTGCCGAACTCGTCCTCGCTGCTCGCGCAGCGCGAGGCCGAGCGCGTCAACCGCTCCACGCCATGGCTCAAGCGGGCTCCTCGCGGCTGCCAGGCTCGGGCTCCACCGCGATCGGGCGGGCGGGAACCGCGCGCGGGCGCGGGAAGACCACTTGTCGAACGACCCGCACCGACGCAGGCCGCAGCTCCACGCGCAAACGCTGTCCGGTCAATGCGCTACCCAACCAGCGTGACACGGTTGATCTCCTGAAGTGTGGTGTCGCCGTTGCGTACCACGTCGAGCGCTGCCTCGCGCAGGAAGCGCGTGCGCTGCTTGCGTGCCGCCTCCTTGACGCGCCGGATCGGCTCGCGTGCGGTGATGAGCTCGCGGATCTCGTCGTTGAGGACCATGATCTCGGAAATCGCTTTGCGCCCGCGGAAGCCGCTGCCGCGGCACTGCCCGCAGCCGCGCCCGGCGCGCAAGCGCCAGCCCTGCACCTGCTCCGGGGTGAGGCCGGACTCAGCCAGCAACTGCGGCATCCGGCACCACGTCCTGAGCGCAATGGCTGCAGTTCACGCGCACCAGGCGCTGGGCGGCGATACCGTTCAGCGCCGAGACAAAGCTGTAGGGGTCCACGCCCATGTGCATGAAGCGGCCGATCACGTCGAACACGTTGTTAGCGTGCACCGTGGTGAAGACGAGATGACCCGTCAGCGCCGCCTGCACCGCGATCTGCGCTGTTTCCGGGTCGCGGATCTCGCCCACCATGATCTTGTCCGGGTCGTGACGCAGGATCGAGCGCAGCCCGCGCGCAAATGTGAGCCCTTTCTTTTCGTTCACCGGGATCTGCAGCACGCCGGGGAGCTGGTATTCGACCGGATCCTCGATGGTGATGAGTTTGTCCGAGCCGTGGTTGATCTCGGAGATCGCAGCGTACAGTGTCGTGGTCTTGCCGCTGCCCGTGGGACCCGTCACCAGCAGCATGCCGTAGGGCTCGCTCGAAAGACGCCGCAGCGTAGCCGCCGCTTCCGCGTCGAACCCGAGCGCGTCCAGGTTCAACCCTTTGACGTGATCGGTCAGGCTCTGCTTGTCGAGAATCCGCAGCACCGCGTCCTCGCCGAAGATGCTGGGCATGATCGACACACGGAAATCGATCTCGCGGCCCTGGGCTAGAACCTTGAAGCGTCCATCCTGCGGGATTCGCCGCTCGGCGATGTCGAGCTCCGCCATCACTTTGATGCGCGAGATCACCTGCTCGGCCATGTCCAGCCCCTGCGCGGTCGCCCATGACGCTGAGCACGCCATCCAGGCGATACTTGATGACCAGCTGTGTTCCGGTCGTCTCCAGATGGATATCGCTGGCACCGGCTCTCAGCGCGTCGTATAGAGTCGATTGCACCAGCTTCACGACCGGGCTTCCGGCTTCGCTGATGGCTTTCAGCGAGAGCTCTTCCAGCCGGTTGCGCCCGCCCTCCTCCTGTGCCGACTCCGTAACCACCGAGTCCATCGCGCGCATGCTCTCGCCATAGCGCGCCAGGTAGGCGGCAACATCCGCCGCGTGCGCCAGACACCATTGGATAGCGCAGGGAATGCGCTCCTCAGCCCACGGGCGCAGCGCCGGGTCGAATGGATCGCCGAAGGCCAGCACCAGCTCGCCGTCCGGCGTGCGCGCGAGCATGCACCCGTGCGCCAGGCCTCGGTATAGGGCAGCAAGTCGAAGGCTGGCTCGAGGTTGTCGAGCTCGTGCATGAACGCCGCCGTGTAACCGAGCGTAGCCGCCAGCGCCGCCACGAACGCCTCGGGCGGCAAGCCTCGACTGCTCCTCCAAGTATCTCGACCGCGCGCTTTCCGCTCGCTTGCGCCGCGGTGCGCGCCCGCTGGATATCCTCGGGAAGAATGAGCGGCGCCGATTCCAGTTCGCGGGGATTCAATGCATGCTCCCGGCCAGCTCGAAGATCGGAAAATACATCAAGACCACGATGCCGCCGATCACAACACCGATCAGCGCCATCAACAGCGGCTCGAAGATGCGCGTGAAGCGCTCGACCCAGCGCGCCAGTTCCTCCTCGTGGAACACGGCGATGCGCTCCATCATCTCGCCCATCTGGCCGGTGCGTTCGCCCACGCGCAGCATCCGCAGCGCCACGGGCGTCGTCAAGCGCTGCCCGTGCAGCGACACTGAGATCGGCTGCCCCTCGCGTATGCTGCGCGTAGCCAGCTCCAGCCGCTGCCGAAGCTGCTGGTCGAGCAGCCCCGAGACCATTCCGAGTGCCTGCGTCACCGGTGTCCCACCGGCCAGCAGCATGCCCACGGTGCGATAGAACCGCGTGAGCTGATAAACGCGCGCCCGTTCTCCCAGTGCCGGAATGCGCTCGAGTTGGCGGCCGATCCACAGCTTGGCGGAAGGCTGTCGCAGCCACACCACGAGTGCCGCGATGATGGCGGCCAGCAGCCCGAGGAGCAGCAATCCGCGCTTCTCGACGAACGCACCCCAGGCCATCAGTAGTCGCGTAAGCCAGGGCAGATCGCCGCCGATGTCCTCGTAGATGTGAGAGAAGCGCGGCACCACGTACCCGAGCAGGAACATGCAGACCGAGGCCGCCGACGACGATCAGGATCGCGGGATAGATCGAAGCGCTGACGAGGTGTTTCTTCACGCCATCGAGCTGGGTCTGATACGCGACGTAGCGTCCGAGTGCCTCGGGCAGACCGCCGCTGCGCTCACTCGCTCGGACAGTCGACACGTACAGGTCGGGGAAGGTCTGCGGAAACGCCTGCAGCGAAGACGAAAAAGACTGGCCCTGCTTGAGGCGCTGAGCGAGGCCCGCCGAGCACAGTCGCGGTCGCGCCGCGCGATTCCTTCTCCGTCAGCGTCTCGATCGCCTCCAGCAAGCTGATACCCGAGCGCAGCAGCGCCAGCAACTCTTGCGTGAACAGCACCAGCGGGAAACGTGCTGTCCCGAGCGATTGCGGCCACGGCAAGCGCCCGCAGCGGTCGCACACCCACGACCATATAGCCCTGGGCCTGCGCCTGCTCGTTGGCGTCGCGGGCGTCGCGCGCGTCGAGCAGCAGCGAGACCACCTGCCCTACGCCGGACTTGACCGCTTTAACCTGGTAGCGCATGGGAAGATAAAAATCAGTAGTTCGTGATGTCCGCGTCTTCCCCGGCACCACCCGGCTGGCCATCCTTGCCCAGCGAGATCAGATCGTACTCGCCGTGCTCTCCGGGCTGTCGATAGATATACGGATGGTCCCATGGATCCGGCGGCACCGCCTTGCGCAGATAGGGTCCGCCCCACTTCGGCTCGTTGTTGGGGCGGGTGACCAGTCCGGCCAAGCCCTGCTCGGTGGTTGGATAGTGTCCAGTGTCGAGTCGGTACTGGTCCAGTGCCTTGTCGAACGCGTCGATCTGCGCGCGCGCCACTTGGATCTTGGACTTGCCTTCTTGCGCGAAATACCGCGGTGCAACGTAGCCGGCAAGCAACCCGATGATCACGATGACCACCAGAAGTTCGAGCAGCGTGAAACCAGAGGGACGTAGACGACGCAAATGGGTTAGCCCTGATCTTGGTAGGTTTGGTGTCGCGTTCAGCCCTCGCCGTCGCCAGGCGACACAACGCAAGCTTCGGGAAAGCGTTGTTGAGGTCACAGGATTCGGTCCCGTTGAGTGCAAAGGCTAAGACCTGAATGTGACAGACCGGTTATGGCGGTTCTAGGTATGTAACACCCACCTCTCCGGGGCGTCAAGCTGGCTCTACGTCCCAAGGGTCCACGAGTGGGATAGCCATCGATCACCTCCCACCGGGTCGTCGATCAACAACAAGAAAACCAACCATGATCGCGGGAAACGGATCCAAGACTTAACAATTGCTGGACAGTCCCCGAGCGACCGACGCGCCCTCCCCACAATCAGCCTCAGATCACGGCCTGCGCGCGCAAGCGCTCGATGTCCGATCGCTTCATACCCAGCACGCCCGTCGAGCACTTCGTCCGTGTGCTGCCCGAGTAGACGGCGGTGGCGAGCTTGTACTCCACCGGCGTCTCCGACAACCGCAATGGACTGCCGATGACCGCCAAGGTTCCGGCGATAGGGTGTTGCATCTCCACGCGCATGCCTCTGTGCTGCACCTGATCGTCCGCGAAGACTGCGGCAATGTCATTGATCGGGCCGCATGGGACTCCGGCCGCCGCAAGCTTCTCAGTCCAATCGGCGACCGACTTGCTGCGCATCATCGCCTCCAGGGTCCCGACCACTAGCTCCCGATTGCGAACGCGCGCCTCGTTTGTAGTGAAGCGCGAGTCGCGCACGAGGTCGGGGCGCCCGGCGATCTCACACAGCTTGGCGAACTGTCCGTCGTTGCCCGCCGCCAACATCACCTTACCATCGGCGCAATCGAATACCTGCGACGGAACTACGCTCGGATGGGCGTTGCCATTACGGCGCGCGACGATTCCTGCGGATAGGTAAGCCTGTGCGATATTGATCATCGAGGCCACCTGCACGTCCAACAGCGCGAGGTCGATGTGCTGCCCCTCGCCGCCCCGGCTGCGATGCAACAGCGCCGCGAGGATCCCGCTCACCGCGTAGATTGCGGTCATCATATCCGTCACCGCGACGCCCACCCGCTGCGGCCCGCCGCCCGCCATCCAGTCGCGCTCGCCCGTGACGCTCATCAAGCCGCCCATCGCCTGAGCGATGGGATCGTAGCCAGCGCGCGTGCTGTACGGTCCGGACTGCCCATATCCGGTAATCGAGCAATAGATCAGGCGCGAGTTGATCGCGTGCAGGCTCGCAAAATCTAGCCCGTAACGCTTCAGGTCGCCAACTTTGTAATTCTCGACCAGCACGTCGCACTTCTGCGACAAGCTGCGGACGATCGCTTGTCCTTCGAGCCTGGACAGGTCCACCGTGATCGACTTCTTGCCCCGGTTGCAGCACACGAAATAGGTGCTGTCCGAAGCTGGCCCGCCGGACGACTGCTCGAGAAACGGCGGACCCCACCCTCGTGTGTCGTCTCCCGTTCCCGGCCGCTCGACCTTGATCACCTCCGCGCCCAGATCCGCGAGCGTCTGCGTGGCCATCGGCCCCGCGAGAACGCGCGACAGGTCGAGTACTCTTACTCCGTTCAGAGGACCAGGCATGTAGCAGTACCGCCCTACTGCAGCAGCGGCTTGAGCTTGCTCATGATTTCGGGCGCATCGGGCTCCACCCGTGTGGCGAAGCTGTACACCTGTTTGCCGCCGGGCGCGATCAGATACTTGTGGAAGTTCCACTTCGGCGGCTCCCCGGTCGCCTCACGCAGCTGCTTGTAGAAGGGATCGGCGTTGGCGCCAGTCACCGAGCTCTTCTCGACCATCGGAAATTCGACGTTGTAGGTGAGCAAGCAGAACTCGCCGATCTCCTGGTTGGTAGCCAGTTCCTGACGGAAATCGTTGGACGGAAAGCCTACGACCAGCAAGCCTTTCTTCTTGTAGTCCCGGTACAGACCCTCGAGTTTCTCGAACTGCGGCGTGAAGCCGCATTTGCTGGCGGTGTTGACAACCAGAATCGGACGGTCTGCGAAATCGCAAAGGTTGATCTCGCCGCCCTGTAAGGTCTTGTACTGATGGTCCAGCAGCGGTGGGACAGCCGGCGTAGGCGGCCGCGGACGCGACGGCGAGAACGAACACGAAGAACAGGCGCATTTTCACGATCGACTCCTGTAAATCGAGGGCATGAGCGCAGCTCGAAGGCGCATAGCGTACTCACTCTTGCGTCTGTTGCGCATTTCGAGGCCCGTTTCGCCCACCGCGGATTTCAGCGCGGGACTCGAGCGGCCACGCCGCGTGAACGTCTTCCGGCGCCGCGCTCCACGGTCTATATTCACGTCCATGGCAACCGAACGCTCGTTCGAGCGCATCACCCGGGCCGACCTGAAGCGGCTGGCCCGCATTGCCGCCGACGAGCGCGCAGACTTCTTTTCGCGCCACCCGGAGTTCGCCATCCTCTACCGCAAGCGCCTGCTGTGCACCGCGCTGGGCGATGACGCAGCCCTGCACCACTTGAACGGCGTAACCGGCGTGAACGAGTTCAGCGTCTGGTCCTTCTACGCTGAGCACCCAGAGGCGCCGTTCCCGTTTCGCCGAGCCGGACGCGCGGATTTCGGTCGGTCCAAGTTCGGGCGCGCCGCAGACGCTCCCGAAGGCTACTGTGGGGCGTCGGGTGGACCTGCACGGACGCTCCATAGGACGTCGCCCCGGGCAGCCGCTCCGGTGGAAGCGCTGCAGCGCTATCTCAAGGCAGGTGCAACGCGTTCGTCGCGCGAGCTGGCCCAGAAGGCCGTGGTGCTGATCGAGCCCGAGCCTTTGCTCGGCGCGGAGGTCTGGCCCACCTTGGCGCTGCCGCCACGCGCGTGACTCGTCATCGTTCCGGTTTTGACCGGGACAGCTCGTCCGCGATCAACTCCGCGAGCTTGAACACGCTCAACGGAGCCGAACCCTCCGCCTTATTATTTGCGATCACGAGGGCGGTGTGCCCACCTGAGACAGTCTGCAGGCAAAGCCGCGCCAGCGCGACCCGCGTCGGAAGATCCTCGTCGACCAACCGCGTGAACGGGTAGTAATGCTCCCGTGCCTCTTCGTACCCGTAGCTCGGATGCAGGTTCCAGCGCACGACCAGCGGACCGGGTCGGAAGCTTGTCCAGCAATCGGGCCTGTTCGCGTACCCCCGGCTGGCGCGGATGCAGTCCCAGGCAGTGTCGCGCACCGTTGTCGCGAAGCGCAGCCAGATACTCATCGGTCAGTAGAGCCGAGTCGCGGAGCTCGACAGCGTAGAGCGGACCCCGCGGCAGCCGGGCCAGGAAAGTGGCCAGTCGTTGTGCAAACGCAGCGGGCTGGACGGCCATCCCCCGCCCGAGCGGAGGGAATTGAAACACCAGCGCGCCCAGCCTTGTCGCCGAGGCCTTCCATCGCGGCCAACACAAACTGCTCCGCGGCGAAGCCCGCATCGAGGTAGTGCGGGTTGTCTGCCGAGCGGTGGCCGCCCTCGGCGCGCAACCAGGGGCTCACGCACTGAACCGGCGCCTTGACCAGGAACCGGAAGCTCGCCGGCACCTGCCGCGCGTAGTGCGCAAACTCGGCCGCAGGGATCGGTGCGTAGAAGGTTCTGTCAATGCCCACGCTGCGCAGCAAGGGATGCTGCGCATAGGCTTCGAGACCGTCGTGGGCAAGCACCGCCGGCGTGTAGTCGTCCTGGTAGACGAGCCCCCGCCAGGTCGGAAACGACCACGAAGAGGTGCCGAGCAGGATGCCCCCCGGCAGCGCGCTTGCCGCCTGCACTAGTGGCTCGGCCACACGCGCCGGAAGGACGCGCGCGCGGTCGGAGGCACCGCGTTCATCCGGCTCGCCCGTGGAAAAGAGCGAGAGTTGCTGGGTCATCGGAGCGATCGACGCGCGACCGGTAGGTAACCGTCGCCCTCAGCGCGCGCTCTTCAGTCCGCCAGACTCGCTGCAAACCGCGGATAGGTCTCGGCGATCGCGGCGCGGACGCTGGACCTCAACAGCTGCAGGGTGCGCGCTTCCGGCGGAGGCGTGAAGGGAACTTGAGGCTCAAGGTCGAATTCGAACCCGGTGTTGTCCAGAATCTCCTCGAGCGTATGCCCAGGGTGAACGCTCTCCAGACGAAAGCGCCCGCGAGTCTGGTCGAACCCGAACAGGCCCAGCCCCGTCAACATCTTATAAGGTCCGCCGCGGCGGTACGTGTTGGGCGAGCTCGCGCCTGGTGCGCTGACGAAATCGACCTTTGGCACCATGACCCGGCGCGTGTGCTCCTCCCGAAACAGGATCACCCTCGGCACCAAGAAATAAAGGTAAGAGGAGCCGAATGAGCCAGGCCAACGCACCTCGAGGTCGGGATATGTGCCCGCGCCCACCAGGTTGATATTGCCCTCCCCGTCGATCTGGCCGCCGCCGAGGAAAAACGCGTCGATGCGCCCCTGCGCCGCGAGATCGAACAACTCGACACCGCCGTTGGTGAAGGTGTTATTGCGCGTCGAACCCAGAATATTCACGCGCAGCGTTCCACCGGAGATCTCGCGCGCAAGCAGCGCCGCCGTGCCGGGAATCGGTGACGATGCCCCTGTCACCACGTGCCGGCAACCTTCCAGCAATCGGACGATGACCGCGATCAGCAGTTCCGTCGGCGTGTGCTGCGCTCTCACGCCAGCACCTGGGCGGGCTGTGGAGCGAGCCACTCGTGCAGCCAGTCTCGAAACCCAGCTTCGGTGCGCGCCGCCGCGACGTAGCGTCCGACCGCCTCTTGATCTATCGGGTAGTGGTCACCGAAGCGCACGGGCCACGCCCCGTGTCGCGCTTTGGCGATCGAGGTGACATACAGGGCTGGAATAACACCGGGCGAGAGGTCCGGATCTTCCATCAGATCGCGCTCGGTGATCTCCTCGACCGTAACGAGAGTCTGCCGCGCCGCATGGGCCAGCGTGAGCAGCTCGCGCCAGCGGCCGATGAAGACATTGCCGTTGTGGTCGGCGAGAGGCGCGTGGAACAGAGCGATGTCCGGCCGGATTGCAGACAACAGTACGATGGGGTCGTTGGGCTGGAACGGATTATCGATCACCTTCCAGTCGGGATGGTTGGCCAGCACATCGGTGCCGATCAGCCCGCGCAGTGGAATAAACGGGATCCCTTTCTGCGCAGCCTGCAGCGCTGCGTGGATGGCAGGGCAAGTCGCATCGATGATGCGAACTCGCTTCTCCTGCAACTCGGCTGCAAAGCGTGGCGCCGAACCGAATTCACCGAGCGTTACTGCAGAGGTCTCAACCGTGTCGACCAGCCCCGCGCCGATCATGATGTCGGTTTGCAGACCGCCGACCGGCACGCAAACCAAGTGCAGACGGCGCACCCCGCGTCGAACCAACTCGCGCGTAGCAGCCATCGCGACGCCGGAATTTTCGGAAGGCACAGCAAGCTTCGCCCCGTGCGGGACCATGGCCGCGAGGGACGCCAAATCACACAACGGGGTGCTGGGCATCTGCTTCTCCGATGTCAGGCGACAAGAGCGCGATCCCGGCGCGCTACACGCTGCAGACCACACCCTTTGGGTCGATAATGTTGAATTATAGGCGTGGGCGCGCGCGCCTGTCGCGATGCGGCTACACCAAGCACTTCGGACCCCGATCACTGTCTCAGTCGGTCCGGTCCAACTTCTTCCGACTCCACGTTGGTCACAAACAACTCATTGCGCAATCCCGCCCTTCATGCCGCCACCAGCCTGGGACTCTCGGTCGCGGTGGTAGTCATCGCTCAGCTTCTGGCCACGCAGGGCCCGACGCTGCCGGCAACGCTCAGCGGGCTCAGAGTGTACGGCCCATATGCCGCGCTCTTGCTCGCTGCTGCGCTCGGCCTTTGGTTCGGCCGCGGGCGAGCCTTCCTCGCCGTACTCTGCATCGCGCTCGCCTATGTCGCATACCGCACGCTGCTTCAGGCTGGCCTCCAACTGCCCTCGGCCCGCATAGCCTTCGCGGCGCTGTGCGTGTTCGTGCCTGCGAACTTCGCACTGTTCAGCCTGCTGTCTGAGCGCGGCCTGTTCAACGTCTTCGGGCTGCGTCGGTTGCTGCTCGTCGCCACGGAAGTGGCGCTGACCTTCTGGCTGATAGAAGCCGACGCCATCGACTGTCGCCGGGTGGGTTGCCGAGCCCTGGTTCGACTTTGCTTGGATGAAGGCATCGCCGATCCCGCAAGCAGCCATAGCCGTGATGGTGCTGAGTCTGTTCGTGGTGGGCGGACGCACGCTGACACAGGACACACCGGTCGATGCTGCGATGGCTGGCGCACTCATCGCGTTCGCCTTGGCCTGCGAGAACGTGACGCAACCAAATAGCTTTGCGCTGTTCATATCCTGCGCTGCGCTGGTATTGCTCATCGGGGTCTTGCAGGACTCCCGCCGTATGGCATTCCGGGACGAGCTGACCGGATTGCCGAGTCGACGAGCCCTCAATGAACGGCTGATGGGACTCGGGCACGACTTCACCATCGCGATGCTGGATGTGGACCACTTTAAGCAATTCAACGATACCTACGGTCACGACATAGGCGATCAGGTATTGAGGATGGTTGCCGCAGAGCTGGGGCAGGTGCGCCGCGGCGGACGAGCGTACCGATACGGCGGCGAGGAGTTTGCGCTCGTGTTCCGAGGCAGAGGCGTCCGCGATGTCATTGGCGAATTGGAAATGGTCCGTGCCGGTGTCTCTCAGCACCGAATTGCGCTGCGCGGCGCCGACCGCCCAACCGAGGGCGACACCGGGCGTAGCCTCCGAGACGGACAGGCGCCTCGCAAGGTCCTGACCGTGACGATCAGCATCGGGGTAGCCGAAAGCAACGAGAAGTTGAGAACGCCGGATGAGGTGCTCAAGGCGGCCGACCGTGCGCTCTACCGAGCCAAGGACAAGGGCAGAAATACAGTAAGCAGATGAGAGCGGCAGCACAGCTCCGCAGCCCTCATATACGGCGGCTTTGCTACGGTTTGCACGGATACGCAGCGGTCAGGGCCAGGAACACCAGGAGGTGCGCATCCTCCAGCAGGCGGTCCGGATGGCCCTGGAGATAGTCGACCACAACGGGCACCCCCTGCTGCCCTGAAAAGCCCTGGGGAAGACAGAACCACATGTCCTTAGCCTCGCGCCATGAGGCCCAGGCATGTCCCCAGACGAAACCCTCCAGGAATGCCAGGCAGGTCTGGGCGTCGGCGCGCTGGCTCGAGCTCAGACGGTCGGCTTCGCCCGGATCCGCGAGGCGCCGCGCTGACTCGCAACGGGCCAGCAGGCGTGCGCCAGGCTCCTTGCCCATGCCGTCTTCGGGCAGTGCCAGCGGGATCGTACCGAAGGCCAGCACGGCGACCAGCGCGCATCTCAGTCTGAAAGTGAAATTCATCGTTTCGGTCAGAGTCCAGGGTGACTAATCGGCCTTCGTGAGCGCCGCTGTAGGCGTGGCGCGTGCCCACCGTCACCAAGGACGGCGTCTCGGGGCGGCAAAAGAGATCGAGCTCAAGGACAAGTTCGAAAAAAATAAGGGGGCTCAGACTGCTGAAGGAGATCGCCAATCTCAGGAGCGCGAACCACGACCAGGATGCCGGCGTCAAGATCGTGATGCGTGCGCTGGAGGAGCCGTTGCGCCAGATCGTAGCCAACACCGGAGATGAGCCCTCGGTGGTGCTGTCGAAAGTGCTGGAGGGCAAGGGAAGCTTCGGCTGGAACGCCGCGACTGGGGAATACGGCGACCTGGTCCAGATGGGCGTCATCGACCCGACCAAGGTGACGCGCTACGCGCTTCAGAATGCGGCGTCGGTCGTCGGGTTGATCCTCACCACCGACGCCATGGTGGCCGAATTACCGCAAGGACGAGAAGCCCGCACCCATGCCGCACGGCGGCGGCGATATGGACTATTGATCCGGCGCTGCGCAACGCTAGACCCCGCGTTTGGCGGGGTCTTTTCTTTGTCTGTTCCCGTCGCTAGGGCCGCCCGACGCGTCAGCGACGCCGGCCGCCGCCGTTGGTCTTGGGCCGCGCCTCATTCACGCGCAGCGGCTGCCCGTGAAATTCTTTGCCGTTGAGGCCAGCAATCGCGGCGAGCGAGTGCGCCTTGCCCGGCATCTCGATAAAACCGAAGCCCTTGGAGGCGCCGGTGAACATCTCCCGCACGACTTGGACCGATTTGACGTCCCCGAACGCCTTGAATGCCTCTGTCAGTTCAGCTTCGGTGGTTTGAGGTGCGAGGTTGCCGACGAAGATGTTCATCTGGTACTCCTGGTTGTCATTGAGCAATGTTGAAGTGTCGTGTCGTCAGTGGCTATGGCTGGATCTGAAACTGCTAGCGGGGGTTGCGCGTTCCGCCGCCGAGCAAAGCCGGGACGGACCGCGCCCGTCCGCGGGACGTAGTCTTCGGCCCGCTCTCCTTGCGTACCCCGGGCAGGTGCTGGGTCATGCGGGAAGCCGGGTCACGCTCCCAACGGGTAGCAGCGTCAGCATCGCGAGAACGGCGGTTGCCTCCTCCTTCTGGTAGTCTGGCTCCCCTGCGGCTTGGACCGGCGCTGAGCTGGCGGGCGCTGCCCTCCCGCGTCGACCGCGTGGTGGCGCATTGCCTCTTCGCCCAGACGAGGCGTGATCCTGGACTTGAGTAGGGACGCGCGCCCGGCGGGCCAGGTTCGAAGCCGGCGATCACCCTGCGCTCTACGCGCCGCCGGAGCAGGCGTTCGATGCCTTCCATCAGGCCCTGATCTTCGGCGCTCACCAGCGATACCGCCTCTCCCGTGCACCCTGCTCGCCCGGTACGGCCGATGCGGTGGACATAGTCTTCCGGGACGTGCGGCAGATCAAAGTTGACCACGTGGGGGAGCTCTTCGATATCCAGCCCGCGCGCGGCGATATCCGTGGCCACCAGCACGCGCATCTCCCCGCGCTTGAAATCCGCCAGGCTGCGCGTGCGGCGCGACTGGCTCTTGTTGCCGTGAATGGCATCGGCCTCGATGCCGTCCCGCGCAAGCTGCTGAGCCAGGCGGTTCGCCCCGTGCTTGGTACGGGTAAAGACCAGGACCTGTTTCCAGTCTCCGGCCGTAATCAGGTGCGCCAGCAGCTCTCGCTTGCGCCCCGAATCGACCGGATGCACCACCTGCGCGACGAGGTCCGGCGGAGCGTTGCGCGTCGACGCATCGATCACCGCCGGAGCATGCAGGAATGACCCCGCCAGCGCCCGGATCTCATCCGAGAACGTGGCTGAGAACAGGAGATTCTGGCGTTTCGCCGGCAGTAGTCCGAGGATGCGCCGGATGTCGCGGATGAATCCGAGGTCCAGCATGCGATCGGCCTCGTCGAGCACCAGGATCTCGATATGCGAAAGGTCTATCGTACGCTGCTGCACGTGATCGAGCAGGCGGCCCGGCGTAGCCACCACTACATCCACGCCGGAGCGCAGCGCTTTGACTTGCGGAATGATGCTGACCCCGCCGTAGATCGTCGCGGACCGCAACGGAAGATACGTTCCGTAGGCGCGGATCGCTTCTTCCACTTGCGCCGCGAGCTCACGAGTAGGCGCGAGAATCAGCGCACGGGGCGCAGAGCCGCGCTGTGGCGCCAGCCGCTGCAGCATAGGTAGTGCAAAACCCGCGGTCTTGCCGGTACCCGTCTGCGCTGCCGCCATGAGGTCGCGGCCCTCGAGCACGAGGGGAATAGCCTGCAATTGGACCGGCGTCGGCAGCGTATATCCCTGCTCCGCTACGGCGCGCAGCAGCTCGGCCCTGAGGCCAAGATTCGAAAACGGCGAAGTAATGAAAATCTCCTGAGCACGGCCTGCTTTGGGCTTGACGCCCTTAGAACCGGTTCAGGCAGATGCGGTTGCAGTTGAGGGGTTCGAAGACTGCTATCACGAAGGGGGCGAGTCGCGGACCGGATGACGCGAATGCGAGTCCCGGGCGGCACTATACACGGGCTGATGGAGAAAGTCGCGAGTTTTTTCCGGCGGAGTCGTAAAGCGAAGCACGGCCGCGGCCGTAACTGCAAGCAGAGGGCACGGGCGAACGTATACTGCGCCCGATCAACCTGCACAGCACCACTGGGGAGGTGTTCGAAAATGAGCCGTTTCGTCATCACCGTCGCGTTTGACCTGCACGACGGCGCACTGCGCGAGTTCCTGCCGATGATTGTCGAAAACGCCAACCGCTCACGCAGCGTGGAACCCGGTTGCGAGCGCTTCGACGTGCTGGTGCCGAAAGACTCCAGCAACCAGGTGTTCCTGTATGAAATCTATACAGACAAAGCAGCCTTTGGGGAGCACCTGAAGGCACAGCACTTTCTCGACTTCAACAGCGCGTCTGCGCGGCTGGTCAAAGCCAAGAAGATCGTTGAATACGGCTTGGAGAACGATGCGGGCCAGCCCGGTCGACGCTAAACCGTTGGCGAGCGCGATCAATCCGAGGAGGGCGGTCTGGTAAGGGGTGTCATCCTGCTGCATGCGCTGGCCCTGCTGCTTGCGTGGCAAACCGGCATGGCCGAGCCGCCGAAGCAGATCAAGCAGATCGATCAGCAGGCGGACCCGCTGGTGCGTACGCTGGAGGCGCTCTATGCGCGCTCGATGGAGGTCGCGCTGACCGGGGATCTCGACGCCTACTGGCGATTGCGGACCGCCGCGTCCCGCAGCCGTCCACCGACACTCACATCCGAGCGCCTTCCGCTCTTGGCGCGCATGCTGCCTCCGCTCGAGTCGCTCAGTTTCGTGCGGCTGGACGGCAACGGCAAGATGGCTCGCGCGCTATATCGCTGGCCGCGCGCAGACGTGACACGCTATACCGTCATCGTTTATCTCGTCGAGCAGGACGTGTGGAGGATCGATTCCATTTTGGTGAAGACCGACCCGGTGAGCAACCCGCACGAAGCGGAGATGATGGAGAAGCTGCGCCGCCGGGCGCAGGAGGCGGCTCTATCGCAGTGAAGCGGTGACGGCCGGAGGGATCCCCGCCCCAGGGGGGCCGCGCAGGCGTGCGACTGCGGGCTGCGCTGCGCGCCGACCGTACTCACGGAGACTGTCAACCGCGGCGTGCGCGGCCCATATTCCTATTTGTAATCCTAATCTTATAAGGTCTGATGGGGCCAAAGTAAAGGCCACTGGCGCGCTGATTGCGTGCCAGCCCCGCGATTCCGCTCCGGAGGCGAGGCAGTGTGCTAGCCCCCGGCTCGGCCGGCCCTCGTAAGCTTGATGACAGCGGACGAACATTCCGCAACTACCTGCTGGCACTGGTGAAAATCTCCCGGCAGGCGTAGGATGCGCGGAACTCGGAAGGGCAGCACACCGGCCGCCGCGCCACACATACGATCAGCGCGGTCGTACGCGCGTGAGGAACAACAACGGTGGATGCCAATAAGGAGACAGTTTGAACCCGACAGACATCGGTCGACCCGACTACTTTCACAAGGTCGTCGACTGCCAGTGGGCCTGCCCGGCCCACACCCCCGTTCCCGAATACATCCGGTTGATCGCGGCAGGCCACTACAGCGAAGCCTATCTGATCAATTGGAAATCGAATGTTTTCCCGGGGATCCTGGGACGAACCTGCGATCGCCCTTGCGAGCCGGCCTGTCGCCGGGGCCGCGTCGAAGAGGGGCACGCACAGAAGCCCGAGCCGGTTGCGATCTGCCGTCTGAAGCGCGTAGCCGCCGACTACAAGGACGACATCCGGGACCGTTTACCCACCCCCCCCAAGTACAAGAACGGCAAGCGCATCGCCTGCATCGGCGCGGGCCCCGCCTCGCTCACGGTGGCGCGCGACCTGCTTCCACTCGGTTACGACGTCGTCATTTACGAAGCGGATCCGTTTGCGGGCGGGATGATGCGCAGCCAAATCCCGAAATTCCGCCTGCCCGAGACCGTGATCGACGAGGAGGTGGGTTACATCCTGGATTTGCAGCCCGAGTTGCGCCCGGGGCAGCGGGTGAATAGCATGAAGGCGCTGCTCGACGAAAACTATGATGCAGTCTTCGTCGGCTGCGGAGCCCCCCGCGGTCGCGATCTGACCGTCCCTGGTCGTAGAGAAGCCGCCGCCCATATCCACATCGGCATCGACTGGCTGTCGAGCGTTTCCTTCGGACACGTCGATCGCATCGGCAAGCGCGTCATCGTGCTCGGAGGTGGTAACACCGCCATGGACTGCTGTCGCTCGTCCAAGCGCCTAGGCGGCGAGGACGTCCGTGTCGTGGTGCGTTCGGGCTTCGACGAAATGAAGGCCTCCGCCTGGGAGAAGGAGGACGCGATGCACGAAGGCATCCCGATCCTCAATTACCTCGTACCCAAGGCTTTCACGCACGACGCGGGACGGCTGACGGGAATGGTGTTCGAGAAGGTGAAGCCGGTGCACGACGACTACGGCCACCGCAATCTCGTACCCACGGGGGAACCGGAGCTGCACATGGAGTGCGACGACGTGCTCGTCGCGATCGGCCAGGAGAATGCTTTTCCGTGGATCGAGCGCGACCTCGGGATCGCGTTCAATCAGGCGGGGATGCCGGTGGTGGACTCGAAGACCATGCAGTCCACTCTGCCGCACGTTTTCTTCGGCGGCGACGCGGCCTTCGGTCCGAAGAATATCATCTGGGCGGTGGCACACGGTCACGATGCCGCCATCTCCATCGACAAGCTCTGCCACAGCGAGGACGTGCGCGGCCGCCCCGCGCCGCACGTCAGCCTCATGTCGCAGAAAATGGGCATCCACGAGTGGAGCTACGACAACGAGATCTCCGACGACAAACGCTACCGGGTTCCACTCAAAGACGCCCGGATCACCCTGAAGAACATAAAGGTAGAGGTGGAGCTGGGGTTCGACCCCAAGCTCGCCTTCGCCGAGGCGCAGCGCTGCCTGAACTGCGACGTGCAGACGGTGTTCGTCGACAAGCTGTGCATCGAATGCGATGCCTGCGTGGATATCTGCCCGATGGACTGCATCAACTTTACAGCGAATAACGCCGAGCCCGATCTGAGGCGACAGTTGCGCGCGCCGGCAAAGAATCTGACCCAGGACCTGTATATCTCGGGCCCGCTCAAGACGGGCCGCATCATGGCTAAGGACGAGGACCTCT
Organism: uncultured beta proteobacterium; assembly: GCA_963747025.1. Taxonomy (GTDB): domain Bacteria; phylum Pseudomonadota; class Gammaproteobacteria; order Burkholderiales; family SHXO01; genus SHXO01. Next base: position 94,798 of record CAVVDJ010000006.1, on the reverse strand, counting down.
GCCTGCACTGCGGGTTGTGCGCCGAGCGCTGTCCGACCGGGGCCTGGGACATGCAGAAATTTTTCCTGGACATGACCAACGCGGGTCCCGCATGCCGAAATCAGCGCAAAGTGGTGGACCCTGCCCCCGCATGAGGAGCAGGAACGCGAGGGCTCAAAGGACTGAATTCGCGACGCGCGGCGCACCCGCCAGCTTAGAAAAGACGCATGCTGCCTGAACCTCAAATCCGCACCAACGACTTCGTCCTGAAGTTCGCGAACGTTAACGGCTCCGGTTCGGCCTCCGCGAACACGTTGTTCGCCAAGGCGATCCTGCGCATGGGCGTGCCGGTAAGCCCGCGCAATATCTTCCCGTCCAACATCCAGGGGCTGCCGACCTGGTACGAGGTACGCGTGTCCGAGGCCGGTTATCTCGGGCGCCGCGGCGGTGTCGACCTGATGGTGGCGATGAATCCCCAGACCTGGGACAAGGACCTGGCGGAGATCGAGCCCGGCGGATATTTGTTCTACGATTCGACCAGGCCGCTGCCTGATTCCAAGTTTCGCGACGACATCCATGTCGTCGGCATGCCACTCACCGAGATCTGCAACCGCGAGTACAACGACGCACGCCAGCGACAGCTCTTCAAGAACATCATCTACGTCGGGGCCCTTACAGCGCTGATAGACGTCGATGTGCGCGAGGTCGAGAAGCTCATCGGCGAGCAGTACAAAGGCAAGGAGAAGCTGCTCGAGCCAAATATCAAAGCGCTTCACATGGGCCGCGACTACGCCGCGAGCTACCTCCCCTCGATCGGGCTTCGCGTAAAGCGCGCGAACGGCGTGGGCAACAAGATCTTCCTGGAGGGAAACAGCGCGGCTGCACTGGGATGCGTCTACGCCGGGGCGACGGTGGCGGCCTGGTATCCGATCACGCCCTCTTCTTCGTTGGCCGAGGCTTTCAGCCGTCATTGCCGCAAGTATCGCCACGACCCCGATACCGGCAAGGCGCGCTATGCCGTCATCCAAGCCGAGGATGAGCTGGCTTCGATCGGGATCGTCATAGGCGCCTCCTGGAACGGCGCGCGCGCGTTCACCTGTACCTCCGGCCCCGGCATATCGCTGATGCAGGAGTTCATCGGGCTGGCCTATTTCGCCGAGGTCCCGGCCGTGATCTTCGATGTTCAGCGCGGCGGGCCCTCCACGGGCATGCCCACGCGCACCCAGCAATCGGACGTGCTGTCCTGCGCTTACGCGTCACACGGCGACACCAAGCACGTACTGCTGCTGCCCGAGGATCCAAAGGAATCTTTTGACTTCGCCGTGGTTGCCTTCGACCTGGCGGAGCGACTGCAGACGCCCACGTTCGTGCTCATGGATCTGGACATCGGGATGAACGAGCGGCTGTGCGAGCCGCTCGCCTGGGATGACGCGCGACGCTACGACCGCGGCAAAGTGATGACCACGGCGGAGTTGGAAGCAGGGAAAGAGTTCGGCCGCTATCTGGATGTGGACGGCGACGGCATTGCCTATCGCACCTATCCGGGCACGCACCCGACCCGCGGCGCATATTTCACCCGCGGCACCACCAAGGACCGCTTTGCACGCTACAGCGAGGCCGGGCCCGATTACGTGGATAACATGCAGCGCCTGCTGCGCAAGTTCGAAACGGCAAAGGAGCTGGTGCCAAAGCCCGTCCTACGACCTGCCCGGCAACCTGCGCGCCTCGGCGTGATCTACTTTGGCTCAACCAGTCCCGCGATGCACGAGGCGCTCGACGCCCTGGAGCACGGCGGGGTGCAGCTCGACGCTTTGCGTGTGCGCGCCTTTCCGTTTCAGGACGAGATCTACGACTTCATTGCCGACCACGAACAGGTCTTCGTGGTGGAGCAAAACCGCGATGCTCAGCTACGCATGCTGCTCGTCAACGAGGGCACCGTCGATCCGTCCCGCCTCATCTCGGTACTGCACTACGACGGGACCCCGATCACCGCGCGCTTCATCATCGGCGAGATCGCCGAGAAGGTCGCGGTGCTGAAAGTAACCCCGCTGCGCAGGATTGCGCAATAGGCTGACTCGAACCGCACATGACCTATCTCGCGAAACCCAAACTTCACCACCCTGCGCTGGAGCGCAATGCGCTCGGATTCACGCGCCGCGACTATGAAGGGGCGATCTCCACCCTGTGCGCCGGCTGCGGCCACGATTCCATCAGCGCCTCGTTGATCCAAGCCTGCTTCGAGCTGGGTCTGCCGCCGCATCGTATCGCGAAGCTGTCGGGCATCGGTTGCTCGTCCAAGACGCCGACTTATTTTCTGGGCAGCTCTCACGGCTTCAACAGTGTCCACGGACGGATGCCGTCGGTGCTCACCGGCGCCAACCTCGCCAACCGCGAGCTGATCTATCTCGGCGTATCGGGCGACGGTGACTCCGCCTCGATCGGGCTCGGCCAGTTCGCCCATTCGCTGAGACGCGGCGTGAATATGGTCTATGTCGTCGAGAACAATGGAGTCTACGGCCTGACAAAGGGCCAGTTCTCAGCCACCGCCGACAAAGGTTCGAAGAGCAAGAAGGGCGCCGTCAATTTCGACGCGCCGATCGACTTGGTCATGCTAGCGCTGCAGCTTGGCGCTACCTTCGTGGCTCGCAGCTTCTCAGGCGACAAGGAACAGCTGACACCACTCATAAAGGCCGCCATCCTGCACCCTGGCGCCGCGTTCATCGACGTCATCTCACCGTGCGTAGCCTTCAACAACCATGACGGTTCGACCAAGAGCTACGACTACGTGCGCGAGCACAACGAGGCGGTGAACCAGCTGGACGTAATGGTGCCGCGCCAGCCGATCACCGCGGCGTATACGCCCGGGACCCTTGAGGAAATCGTACAGCACGACGGCACGCTGCTGCGTTTGCGCAAGCTCGCCGCCGACTACGACCCGAGTGACCGCATCTCGGCGATGAGCTTCGTGCAGCAGCACGATGCGAAAGGCGAAGTCGTCACGGGCCTGCTGTATGTGGACCCGGAGCCCGAAGATCTGCACGCCCACCTCAACACCGTGAACACGCCCTTCAACAGTCTGGCTGAGACTGACCTTTGCCCCGGCGCGGAGGCGTTGGCCCGCTTCAACTTCACCTTGCGTTAGCCGCTGCCGCTCTTCAACCCGGCGGCAACGCCGGTCTGCCGCTGCGCCTTGCGCTCGGCCTTGTCGATCACCGATTTCTGCAGCCTCTCAATTAGATCGGCGCCGTCCTTGTACCGCAGGATCGGCAGCACCCATGGGTAGCGCCTCCAGTGCTCGAACATAGCGTATTCCCTCCGCGCAGCGAGCACGACCGGGACCACGGGCACCGAAGGGAGATCGGGGATGATCGCCGTCAGTTCCTGGGGCACGCTTCTGGGGTCGGTCAGGTCGGCGATGATGAAGCGCGACATATGGGCGAGCGTCACAATGGTCTCGGTGAGGTCGCGGCTGCCGGGCTCGTCGAAGTCGAACAGCATCGGCAGATACCCGCGCAAGCGCAACGCAGCGCGCAGCGCATCCAGCACCGCCTTGCGCCCGGCCGTAAAGCGCCCCAGGATGAGGACGGCTTTACGCCCTACCGTGTCGATCACGCTCCGGATCTTTTCGTTGTGCAGCAGCAAGTAGACGAACTGAGCTACTTCCAGGTCGTCGACCGTTACGGCGGGCTCCACGGGTGTGGCGCGGACAATCAGGTTGGACTGATCCTTGGGAGTACCCCTGAGATTCCAAGCGGCGATGCCGTAGATTTCGCAGCCGGTCAGGGTCGCACCCTCCACGCTCACCTCCGCCAGGGAGGCATGGCGCAGGACGGCGCCGGTCAGGTTTGCGTGATCCAGCTTGGCACGGCGCAGGCTCGCCGCTCGCAGATCCGCGCGTTCGAGATTCGCGCGCGTGAGATTGGCGCGGCTGAGGATCGTCTGCCGCAGATTTGTGCGCAGCAGGTGCGCGCCCGAGAGATTGATCCCGCGCAGGTCCAGATCGATCAGGAGTGCGCGGCTCAGATCCGGTTTGACTTTCGGATACCGCCGCCGCCAGGCGTTCCAGGCGGTCACACCCTGTTTTAGACGGGCGAGGTGTGTGGGGTCGGCCATCGTACCGACAACGCAGCCCCCAAGGCAGCGTTAGAGGTGAGGCTCCGCAGGTAGGGCGCTAGCGGTGCCGCGTCGACGCGCACACTCCTACACGCACGCTTCGTTCAACGCCAGACCCGCAGCGCCACTTGCGTCACGCCAGCGCTTCACTGAATGACGGTCGCGTGCTTGCGATGGATCGAGGCTTCGATCTCGACACGCCGGTCGTTCTGCAAGCAGGTGATGAGTTCCTCGCGCGCCAGTCCCCGGCAGTGTCCCGCTGGAGTCAGCGGATCCTTGTCGCCGCGGCCTTCGTAGCGAATCTTGTTCTCCGGCACGCCCTTGCTCATCAAGTATTGCGCCACGGCATAGGCGCGCAGCTCGGACAAGCGCCGGTTGTAGTCGTTGGTGCCGATGCGATCGGTATAACCAACGATGTCGAGACGGTCGTACTCGGCGGTCTTCAGCTTGTCCGCCAGTTCGTCCAGGATTCGCTTCACCTCGGGACGCAGCGAGTACTGGTCGAAGTCGAAGCGGCCCTCTTCGTTCACACCCAGCACCAACGGGAGCACACCCCCGAGCGTCTGGGGACGATACTCCTCGTCCACTTTGACCTTGCCGCCCGGAACGTCGATCGGCCGCGATACGAGAGTCGCCTTCTACGCCGGCGGCCGCCGCACCCCCCGTTCCGGTGCCGTCGTCACCCGAGCCCGATGCGCTTCTCGCACCGCGGCGCCCCGCCGGCGCGCCTGTCTTGCCTCCCGGCCCGCTGGTAGCGTCGGCCTCTAAGCCTGCCACAGAGCCGGTGCTGGAAAGATCCGCTGCCCCGGCGTCGGCGGCATCGGACGCGCCTGCCCCCTCACTCGCCACCGCTGGCGCCGCCTGGCGTACCCGGTCCCCCAGCACCCGTGCACCCGCGGTAGACGCTCCGGCACGGCGCACCGGACCGGGTCGAGCAGACCCAGCCGCTCCGCCGCCGGTCATCGTCGAAGCCTGATCGCCGCCTGTGCCATCGCGACCGCTTGCCCCGACGCCACCAACGCCATCGCTGGCAGACGAAGTGCCCGCTTCGTCGCTCGAGGACGACGCGTCTGCTTGGTTGGATCCCGCGTCGCTACCACTACTCGCACCATCAGCCGTGCTGCTGCCCCCCGCGCCGGCTTCGGCAGACTTCCCGCCAGGCGACGTCGCCGCGCCTCCGGCGGCGCCTGCCTGAGCTGAATCCTGCACGCCCCCGCGTCCCTTGCTGTTCGCGGACGCTGCCATGGATGGGTCGCCGGAGAGGGAGCCTATGCGCTGCGCCTTAGTGCTGCAGCCGACGAGAAGGAGAGCGGCGAATAACATCGGAGTGAGTTTGAGAACCGTTGCACTGATCGAGCTCGTTGAGAGCTGTTCCAAAGTCGCAGTGTGAGTTGCCATGTGCATCGCGCTCCTAATGATTCGCGGCCGGTCCGCGGTTGAAGGCTGGTATCGACCAAACAGCTGCCAACGGGTGAATGTTAACTGAGTTGAGGCTGGGCGTCGCAACCGAACGGCTACGGCGATGTTTCAACTGTGGGATTGCTCGCCAGGTGGGAGGCATCGACGGAGACAATTCCTCGCGCCCGGTGTTCCCAGGCCCTGCTGCACCAGGTGTACGGCGAGGAACATATCGAACGCGCCTGTCGCCCCTCGCCCCGGGCATTGGATTTGCACAACCACTCTCAACCACTACTCGCGCGACAACCCACACATGACATGGCGCTGGCTGCTCATCTTCCCGCTCGCTTGGGGTGTGTGGGACTATTGGGCGACACGACCGATCGTGCATCCGCCCGGCGTGCTGGTGAGCGCAGAGCCGGTGCAGTCGGGGCTCGATGCAACGCCACGGCCCCTGACAAGACGCGGATATCAGATCGTACCTCTTCAATCGTTCTCCCTCGCGGCCCGCGTGCTCAGCAAAGAGCGCTACCGCTTCGATGACGGCGCCGACGTTGCGCCGGTCGATCTGGCGCTCGGATGGGGACGCATGTCCGACCAGGCGGTCTTGGAGGCATTCGACATCAGTCAGAGCTGGAAGGTTCTACTTCTGGCACGTGAAGCAGTTTCCCATTCCCCGCCGTGAGATCGAGACGCACAGCGCCAACATGCACATGATTCCCGCAACCGAGGACATCGAGCGTCGGTTGCTGGGCATACGCGCCGGGCAGATCGTCACTCTGGCCGGCTACCTTGTGGAGGTCCGCGGCCCGAACGGGTGGCACTGGCGCAGCTCGCTGACGCGCGAGGACACCGGAGCGGGCGCCTGCGAGCTGGTCTGGGTTGAGAAGTTGGACGTGCGTTGAGCGGGTGACGCGGCCCGGAGCGAGGATATAATCGGCTCCGACCCAGCAACGCAGGAGCCCGTCATGATCGACCTGTACCTCGCCGGCACCGCCAATGGCCTGCGCGCCTCGGTTGCCCTCGAAGAAGCGGGCCTGCCCTATCGTGCACACAAGGTGGATCTCGCAAAGGGCGAGCAGCGCTCGCCCGAGTTCCTGAAACTCAATCCCGCAGGACTCATCCCGGTCATCGTGGACCACGACGGTCCACACGGCAAGCCGCTCACGCTCTCCCAATCCGGGGCGATCTTGCTCTACGCTGCCGAGAAGAGCGGCAGGTTGCTACCGAAAGACATGAGCCGACGCACTGCTTGCGCTGCAATGGTTAATGCAGGCGGCGAGCGACATCGCCGGCGCCAGCAACACGCTATTTCACGTCGACACGCGAGCGCCCGAGAAAAGTGCCGCCAACGTGGACTACTTCAAGAAGCGGTTGGTCGACTTCTTCGCGGTATGCGACCGTCGGCTCGCGGACCGTGAGTTCCTGGCCGATGAAGTGTCGGTCGCAGACCTCATGCTCTATCCCAACTTTGCGTTGCGCAAACCACTGCTGGACGAGACGGGCGGCCTGGCCAATCTGCAGCGGTGGGGGGCGACCATGGCAGCGAGGCCGGCTGTCGCAAGGGGAATGAAGGCACTGGGCTGAACACGGCCGGTGCGCGATAGCGCGCCCCTCGGTGGAGCGGCGCGTCGCCGCGTCCGTTCTACGGCAACAGGCACGCCCGGGATCTAAGTCCGACGGGCGTATTCCAGAAAGTCAGGTTTCGCAGGGTGACCGCGATAGGGAACCAGATCAATTCTGAGTCCCCTCGCCATGAGCACCCTGCATCGCCGCGCGGCAGCCCTCGGACAGCTTTGCTTCGTTCTGTTTTAGGCACGCCAGCATCCGGCCGTGTCCGGACTTGACGCCCCTGCAGTACTGCTTCGCATCGCCCCGCGCAAGCCTCCCGCAGGGCTTGCATCTTCTGGCGCGCCCGCACCATCGCGTCCTTGCAGGCGGGCGACACGCTCGCTTCATGCTGCTTCAGACACCTTGCCATCCTGCCGTCTCCCGGCCGCACATCCTTGCAGAGCTTCTCGGCGTCTGCCCTGCACGCGCCGATCTCGAGGTCCTCTGCCTGCACCGTACCGGTTTGCAGGAAGACGAGCGCTGCGAGTATGGGAAAGCCAAGCCGCAAACCCGGCATGAGATCCTCTCGAGCGATGGGTGATGCCTCGCGATCAGTATACGCGGTCGCGTACCCGACACTTCAACCGCGCGTGACCCGCATCGCTTTGGCGCAGACGTCCGCGCCATCGCGCGGGAGGTCCTTCTGTGTCAGCATCTCGAAGGGCACCACGAATACCGACGTAAAGAAGCGACCTACCGTTTCCATCAGATCCGAGCCGGCCACGCCGATCTTGAAATTGGTGATCTTGCCGGTCACCTGCACGGGCGTGGCCAGGCTGAAGAACTGCGGCGACTTCGCCTTCGGCGCCAGGCGGAATGCCAGCTCCTCGGTAGCAAAATCAACCTTGCCGACGCCGCTCACACGCATCCGGCTGGTGTCCATCAGAATCTCGTCTTGGGTAAGCTTGCCATCGCGCAAGTCGAAGCGACCGACCGCGCAGTTGATCTTGGACTCGGACCCGGGATCGACCGCGGGAAGCAGCGCCACAAAAAGGTTCACCGCCCACAAATCGAAAATGCCGGACTTGAAGTCACGCGGCCAGACGGCAAAATCGATGCGCCCGTTTGCATGCTGCATGAGGGCGTCCAACGTCTTTGCGCGCGCGTCGATGTTCAGCTGCAGACTGAACAATCCCTGCATGTCCGTCCCAGGCTTGATCCGTCGCGCCAGAATGCCGTAGTCAAACCGCTCCACGTGAACGTTGGCCTGCACCGCAACGTCGGCGTCGGTAGGCAGGTAGGAGAGTGCGACGCGCGCCGACCCGCCCGGAACGTTTACCTCGGCCCGGATCGAGCACGAACTTGCCGTCCATAAGCTGCGCCTTCAGCGTGCCGCTGCCGAGCTTGTCCGCACCCGACAGCACCTCCTCGACGGCGACATCGAGGGAAGCATCGAGACTGTGCAGCACTTCCGGACTGAGCAGCTTCTGGCCCTGTGCCGCCGCCTGCTTGGCTTGAGCACGCATCTCGTCGACGCTCAGGGCCTTGGCGGGCGTCTTCTCCTTCTTCTCGACCAGGGACCAACCCTCGAGCTTGAAGTCATTCAGCTGTACACGCGGCGCAGCGAGCTGCATGTCCAATCGCGGTCGCGCACCCGTCGTACCGAGCTTGCCATGGCCGTTGAGCGTGCTGTCGCCAATGCGCAGCGTGAGATCGGGGACCTCATACCCGCTATTCGAAACCCGGAACTTCCCGCCCAGCTCCCATGGCCCCCAAAGCGGCAGTTGCACGTGCACCAGCTGATCGAGACTATCGAGGCGATCGCCGCGCGCTGAAAGCTTGAGCCGCACAGCGAGCTGATCGATAGGCAACGCGACCTTGCCTGACAGGGCCAGCTGAGCTCCGGCGGCTTCAGCCGTTACCGAGAACGGCATATCGCTGCTCGTCTTCAGGAAAGCGGGGAGAGCCCCGCTCTTAACCCGAATTGTGACGGGTGTCGCGTCGATCGCGCCGTCGAGATCGAGCGTGATGGGCTGACCGGCCGCTGCCCGTGCTGTGCCCTTCGCGATTTTGATCGGAAGTTGCAACGTCCGGTTGGGGTCGCGCACGATCATCTGCCCGGACTCCAGCTCGGCCAGCAGAGACGAGCGCTCGAGCATCTCGCCCAGGCGGCTGCCGCGGCCGATCAACTCGGCGCGCAACTGTTCTGCGCTCGCCTCTAGGCCGCTCACGACTTTGAGCTTCTGCAGCAGGCCGCCGATGTCTACCTTGTCGGCTGCGACCCACACGGAAGCCTCGGGCACTTGGCCGCGCAGGTCGATCGACATGGCGCCGGAGAAGACCGTCCCCGCCAGGTTGGCGCTGAACGGAGACGGCCACATCCGGCCCTCGCGGATGCGTCCGGTGAAAGACACGTCGGTTACTGGCGCGGGCCGCATAGCAACGCGCTTGACCTGGACATCGACGTCCGCGTCGAGGAGGCTGATACCTTGCGGAAGAATGGGCAGATCGAACATCGATCTTGCCGGTGCGTTGGGATCCGAGGGAGGCAACATCCGCTCGAACTCGTCTACGTCCAAGTTTTCCACCAGGACGCGTGCTTGGACCAATGGCTGCCGACCGATGCCAACCCGGGCCAGTTCTGCGCTCGCCACCGTGTTGCCGAACCGAGCGGTGAACGGTTTCAAGCGCCATTCGTCGCTCTCGACGCGCACGTGCCCCTCGATTGCAACAGCGCTGGAGGCATCACGCGAAAGGCCAAGCCAGCGCGCCACGTCTCCTGCGCGCGCTGCCGAGAACCGAAACTGCAGATCGGTGCCGCTCTCCGCTTCCGGCGCGGCCAGTATGCCGTCCAACCGAAACACCGCCCCGGTCGCTTTTGCCTCGAGTTGGAGCGGCCATCGGATCTCGTGCGTGAGCGTTGGGAGGTCGCCGCCGGTGAAGTTTGCCGAGAAAGGCTCGCCCAGGAGCGAGCCGCGCACCTGTCCGGTCAACCGCTTCCCCGCGGGAATCGCCACTACCAGGTTGTCGAGTTTGAACTCTACCGGCGTGCCACCCTGCACATTCCCGTAGCTCAGTCGGGCCTGCTCTGCATCCACGCGCATATCGAATGTGCGCACGATGGCACCAAGGTTGTCGCCTCGACCTTTCAAGCGCAGCTTGAGCCGGCCCAGCTCTCCCTGTACTCCGCGCACACCGGCGAACACCTCCGCCAGCCGGCCCAGCTTCGAGCGTTCGGTGCCAAGCGATAGAACGAAGTCCGGTATCTCCGCTGTAGCATCGACTCCGATGTTGCCGACGAGGGGCACGTCCGCGACAACAGCCTTCGCCGGCGCATTCAACCGACCGTTCTGGACGACCAGGCGCAGTTGCGCATCGCGCACGTCGCCTGGTATCCCGATCCACTTGCCGACCTGCACCGTCAAGTCTGCATCGAGCACCCGCAGTTCCGTCAGGCTGAAGCTCTCCTTCTCGAGCTCCGCGATGGTCTTCTCGGCGTCCGCCGCGGACTGCGCGATATCAGTCGGCTTTGATGGCTTCGCGGGTCCAGGCCCGCTGATCAGGAATGGTCTGAGGTCGAGTACAGAAAACGTGAGGTCTCCCGTCACCAGAGGCTGGGCGGCAGTGAGGTCGAGTCCCAACTCGCCCTGCAGCGTGCTTTCGCCCATGACGCCATTTAGGCCCGAGACGCGGAGCTGGCCGCCTTTCCATTCGACGTGTCCACTCAAGCCGGTCGCGCCAACCGGAGGAAGCTGTGTTTGCAGCAAGCGCTCCAGCTCGGCAAGATCTTGAGTACCCAGACCGAAGGTGACGTCAACAGCTGGCGTACCCAGCGGGTCTTTGACGCCCCCGCCCACCTCAAGCGCCGTCCCGGCGAACTCCAGATGCAGCTTGAAGGGCCAGGGCTTATCGGCGGAATTCAAACCGGAGAGCGGGCCGCCATCGATCCTTACGGTGTAAGGAAAGGTTTTCTCGACCGTCCCGCGCAAGGTTAGCACGATCGCCTTCTCCGCTGCGCCCTCGCCTACCATTTCGTCCAGTACGAAGTAGCGGCTGCGTTCGCCCGCGACGTATTCGACGTTGATCCGCCTGAGTGCAATCGAGCTCACAGCTTCCAGCTTCACGGGGCTCCCGGGTACCGCGGCCGGCTGCGGCTGCGTGGACGTAGTAGGCGGCAGGCTGAACTCCCAGTTGGCATGCCCATCGGCGCGCTGCTCCAAGCGCACGCGCACGTCCTCGGCGTCGATGTTCACGATGCGGATCTCGTTGCGCAACAGAGGCAGCAACTCGAGACGCATGTGCGCTCTTCCCAGGCTCGCGAACTCCGGCGTCGAGAACCCGGGTGGGTTCGCGACCCGGATGCCGCCCACGGTCAGCGTCGGCCGTATCGTCGGAATAAGCTGGAGCGGGCCCTGCAACGTGACTTGGCGACCCAACGCCTGGCTGGCCGCCTCGGCGATTACGCCGCGCCAGGGGGCCGCACTGATCGAGATGCCGAGCACTCCGACAACGAGCCCGGTCAGCACCGGCACTGCCACCAGGGCGGTCAACACGAGTAAAGCCCAGCGCAATGTTCGGCGCAGCAAACGGGGAAAGCGCACGGCCTGATACCGAGAAAGAGTTGCAGTGGACATCGCGGGACGCAACCGCGCCGACGGGCCGCGGCAGCAATCTCAGCCTACAAATCTTGGACAATCGCCCTCGACAAAAGCGTTCGGAAGGCGGTGACGGTCAGAACAATCCCTTCTATGATAGGCTCTAACCAACTTGTGCACACGCGGCGCGCAATGGCCCCGCACCAAATGGAGCGCGGTAGTGAAGTTCGGCGGGTTACGGTTCACGATTCTTCTGGTCGTATTGGCCTCGATTCCGGCGGGTGCAGCGCGGGCCGACATCTTCCGTTGCCTGGCCCCGGACGGAAGAACGCTCTATAGCGATGCACCGTGTCCGCGCGGAGCTGTCCGGAGCTCGAATATCACAACCGAAGTGGGCGCGTGCAGCACATCCGAATGCACTGCACAACACGAACAGCTGGCGGGGAACGCTCGCGAGCGGCTGCGCTCGGAACAACAGCTGCTGGCTGATCTGACCGACAAGCGCCTGCGCGCCGAGCTCGATGCCGCTACGGAGCGCGCCCGCACGGATGATCTGGTCCGGCGGCAGTTGTACGAGGCTCGGCTAGCCGCCTCAACCAACGATACCGTCTACGCCGCAGGTTATCCCCTGTACTACCCATACTATCGCGTCCATCCGGGCATCAGACCGTGCGGCTCCCGCTGCGTTGGGCTGCATCCGCGCCCTCACGGCGGCTTCCCAGCCAAGCACACCCGGAGCACGACCCTGCGTCTCGACCGCCGATAGTTGGAGCCGCGCAGTCGAGTCCGTTCTATCAGAGCCCTAAAAACAAAAACGCCCGCGCGAGCGGGCGTTTTCTTCGCTGCACCGCAAGATCAGCGCTCGCGATTGTTGTGCTTCTCCTTGTAAATCTTACGGCTCTGGTGATTCTCGGCTGCTTGAATGTTGTGCTGCTCATCGGCGTTGATGTGACCGTTGGCGCCAGCGCGCGCTTCCTTGCGGCTTACGTTCGCTTGGCCCTTCTCTAGATTGCCAGCCTCGCGATTTGTGAGCTGGCCTGATTGGATGCCGTGCTCGATCCGCTGCTGCTGGTTGACATTTCGCTGCACGTCGGCCTGCATCCGCTGCGATGATGCGGAGTTCGGGTTGCCGGTCTGAGCGTTATGCTTGTCTTGATAGATCTGCTGGCTCTCCTTGTTCTGGGCCTGCTCAATGCGGCGTTTCTCAGCGTCGGTCATCTTGCCGTCCGCATCCGCGCGCTGCTCCATCTTGTCGATCTGCGCTTCACCCTTTTCGAGTTTTGCCGCCTCCTTGGTCGTGAGTTGGCCAGACTGCAGACCTTGCTCGATGCGCTTCTGTTGGTTCACATCGCGTTGCACGACATCGGCCGTGTTCTGCGCAAGGGCTGGCACTGTAAGCGCCGCGCCGACAACGAGCGAAACGGCGGTCTTTGACAGAGTCATGGGAGTTCTCCTTTGAGGTGTGAGACAAGCGTCTCGACGCCGGATATAACGGGGCACGGGTTTCCTCCGTTGACTGCGTGCCACACTGGTCGGGCGCACCTTACATGGCGCTTTCGCTCACGCCCTACATCTCACGCTCTTGTCGTTGTCCAGGGACGATTCCTCCCCAATCCGCGCATGCGATTGCTTCTACAATGGCCACTTCTTCTGTCACCGCGGATTGCCCGTCCGCGAGCGCTGACCCAGTAACAATCCATGGCCATTCCCCGCTCACCACTGAGACGAAACCTCATCTCCGGGCTGTGCGTCATCCTCTTTGACGGCGAGCGCTATCGACTTCTCGCGCTGCGCAACTTCGACAGTTGGGACTTTCCCAGAGCGCCGGCACCTGAAGGGGAGGACCCCTTGAAAGTAGCGCTGGACGAGACGCGCGCGGCGACCGGGCTGGAGGATCTGGAGCTGAATTGGGGCAGCGAAGCTTTTCGCGAGACACTCGCGTCCGAGGACGGCAGCGTAAGCCGCTACTACCTCGTTCAGTCGGAGATTAGCGATGTGGCGCTGCGCGTTCCCCCTGGCGACGGTGGCCAGGAGGATTTCGAGTTCCGTTGGGTCACGTTCGAGGAAGCCGAGGATATCCTGCCGCCGCGGCTTGGCATCATTCTCGATTGGGTCGTGAGTCTGCTCGCATCCGGAGCACGCTGACGGCCCGCTGGTTGTCGACGACCACGTCGGCCGCGCGTCAGCTTTCTCGGCCTTCGGTCTCGAGTCGATCGCGCAATTCCCTTTTGATCACTTTGCCGTAATTGTTCTTCGGTAAGCTGTCCACGTACCGGTAGAGTTTTGGTCGCTTGAAGCGTGCGATGTGCTGCAGGCACAGGCAGTCGAGCTCTTCCTCCGTCGCGCGCGCTCCGGGATGCAGCACGACGAATGCGACCACCTCCTCGCCCCAGTCGCGATGCGCCCGTCCCACCACGGACACTTCGGCCACCGCGGGGTGGGTGAGGAGTATCTCCTCGACCTCGCGCGGGTAGATATTGGCGCCGCCGCTGATGATCAGATCCTTGGAGCGGTCGCGCAGCGTAAGAAAACCGTCGTCGTCGAACGATCCCAGGTCGCCCGTATGCAACCACCCATCGCGGAGGGTCTGAGCCGTAGCGTCGGGCTCACGCCAGTAGCCCCTCATGACGGCCTCGCCACGCACCAGCACTTCCCCTACTTCACCGCACGGCAATGGCCGCTCGTTGACATCTGCGACGATCACTTCGACGGCTGATTGGGCAAGCCCGACTGATGCGAGGCGGGCCGCCCACCGCGGATGTTCGCGATTGCCGATGTGGAAGCGGGACAACGCGGAGATGGCCATCGGGCACTCCCCTTGTCCGTAAATCTGGACGAAGCGCTCACCCAGAACAGACAGACCTCGCTTGATGTCTTCCAGATACATCGGCCCGCCCCCATAAATCACGGTCTTCAGGCCAGACGGGTCGGGCGCATGCTCCTGCGCCCACGCAACCAGACGACGTACCATCGTTGGTGCGGCAAACAGCGCCAGTCCGTGCCAACGCCGACACAGCGCGAACAACTCAGCCGGATCGAAGTGGCCCTCCTCCGGTAGTACTTGGTTAGCGCCCCGCAGCACGTGCGGAAAGTTGTACAGGCCGGAGCCATGCGACAGGGGCGCGGCGTGCAGGATGCAGTCGCCAGGGTTGATCTCGTCGACATCGGCGAAGTAGCACAGAGTCATCGCGAGGAGGTTCCGGTGCGTGATCATCACGCCTTTGGGGCGGCCGGTCGTCCCGCTGGTGTAGAACAGCCACGCCACGTCGTCGGGCGATACGGCATGCGGTTCAGAGGGCGCGTCATCGCGCACCATCGCCCGGTAATCCGCGGAGCCCACCGCGACCACACGCTCGAGGCCGGACACGCGCCCCTCCAGTGCTCCGATCGATGCAGCAAGATCCGGCGTCACGAAGCAGACACGCGCATCGGCGTGCTGCAGAATGTACGCCGCCTCCTCCGAGTGCAGCCTGGCGTTGATGGGGACGGGCGTGAGTCCCGCCCACCAAATCGCGTAGAGAAGTTCGATGTACTCGGGGCAGTTGCTCATCGCCAACGCGACGCACGCCCCTGGCCGCAATCCCATCGTCTGGCGGAGTGCACAAGATAGCTTGGCGACGCGCAGCACGAGTTGCGAATAGGTCGCCACCACACTCGCTCCATGCGATACCGCCGGTCGGTCCGGGAACAAGCGCGCGGCGCGTGCTAGAAACAGGGCGACGTTCAAGGTGGCAGTGGCTCAAGGAAGCGTACCGTGGCCGGAGACGCGTCGCGCGGCCCGCCGGAGTGACGGTTCAGCGGACGCCGTGCTTCGCGCGATAGTGCTGAGTGAGGATCTTGCGCGTCTGCGCGCCCAATCGAGGGTTGCGCGCGGGCGGCCGCGCCCGCTTGGCCGGCGCGCGGGCCCTGCGCGCAGGACTCGGTGTCTTGCCCATCCTCGAAGTATAAGTCTGCGTGGCGGATAGTTACTACTCCGGCACCAGCCAACGCACGCGTACGCTGCTCTGGTCTCTGGTACCGGGTTGGCTCTCACCCTCCTCGGCCAGTACCGGTCTCAGCCACTCCAGCAGCGCTTTCGCCTCCACCTCGAAACCGTGAGGCGGATTGACCACCAGCAGGCCGCAGCCGCGCAAGCTGACGGTCCATCGTTCGGGCAGCACCGACAGTTCGAGCTGAAGGACTTTGCGGATGCCCGTGCCGAGGACCCCGCGCTCGAAAGCATGCATGGCGACGGGCTCCATCAATGGATACCACAGCGCATAGATGCCGGTTGCGAAGCGCTTGTGTCCCAGCACCAGCCCCTCGGTGAGCCGAGCGAACTCTCCAGACCGATCGAAAGACGAGTCCACCAGCACCAAACCCCGCCTCTCCTTCGGCGGCAGAAACGCCTTCAGCGCCTGGTAGCCGTCGCTGAGCTCGACGATGACCTGCCTGTCCCCGTCGAACAAGCGCGCGAGTGCGGCGCAGTCATCCTTGTTCAATTCCGACAGGGTCATGCGGTCGCCTGCCCGCAGAAAGCGGCGTGCGATGCGGGGCGACCCGGGGTAGAAGCGCAGAGCGCCGCTCGGATTGTCCGCTCGCACCGCCTCGACATACGGATGGAGCAGCTCTGGGATGTCGCTACGCGTCCAGAGGCGCGCGATACCGTCTTTGTATTCAGCAAGCTTTTGCGCCCAAGGATGCGAGAGGTCGTACCGGCCGATCCCCGCATGCGTATCGAGATAGAAGAACGGCTTGTCCTTGCGCGCAAGCAGAAGCAGCAGGCGGGTGAGCAGAGCGTGCTTGAACACGTCGGCGAAATTACCGGCGTGAAACAGGTGGCGGTAAGCGAGCATGGGTGCGAAGCTTACCGTACCGGGGGTTCGCCTACTGACGGGCCAAGCTTGTCGATGACCCCACGACTCAGGAGTCGCTTCTAAGAGAACTTATCGTATTTCGTCGCCCTGCCGCGCGCCTTCGCAACCGGATACTTCTCTGCGTTCAACACCAGCTTGTGCCCGGCAGCCGTGACCGGATCAATGCTCAGCTTGTCGCACAGGCGCAGCAAGAACAGCAACACGTCGGCGATTTCCAGCTCCACCTCGGCCCGCGTATCGGCAGGCAGCTCCGCGCTTTGCTCGGGCGTCAACCACTGGAAATGCTCAACCAGCTCGCCGGTCTCGGCCACCAGTGCCATGGCCAGGTTTTTCGGGGTATGGAATTGGTCCCAGTCGCGCTCGGCGACAAACTCGCGCAGTTTCGTCTGCAGCGCTTCTAAGCGATCGCTATCCGGCATAAGCCATTCCCCTCTTCGCACGGGCCGCAAATTGTAGCTCCCGCGGGGCGCGCCAGCAGCATCGAAAGGGGAGCGCAAAGCCAGGCAGAACCGCCGGGCGGTGGCCGACTCACTGTAGCGCGCGCGGCGCGCGGCCCTTCATGCAGGACGAGTTCCCGGGCAACGAGGCACTGAGCAGGCAAAAAACACCGAGGCCACCGGGCTCTGGCGCTCGCCCTCCCCGCGGACCATCGGTGCGCCGCATAGCGGGCAGTCGAGCAACTCGGCCAGCGGCGGCCCCAGATGGGGCTCGCGCCTCAAGGGCATCTCCGCGGATCCTGCGCGTGCTTTACCACGGTTGACCAGTTCGAGCAGCGCGCGGCCCTCGATCAGGCCGATCGGTTTGTCCGCCACCCATGCCTTGGCATCGGCGCTCACTTCCTCCGAAGTCACGATCAAACCACCACTTGCTGCTTCGGACGACATGATTTGATGCAGTTCGCTCATCGCCTCGACGCCGACGGGCACTCCGATTCGGTGGCATCGGACCACGATCCTCTGTCCCGGCTTGCGCAGCACGATGCACACATCGCCGAGCTTGTTTGCCTCGCGCGCTTCGACTGCATATCCCTGCAGCCGAAAGCTTTCGCCCAGCACGCGCTCCAGGGCGTGGCTCGACAGACGGCGGATGGATTCGATGCTCGAGTGCTCCCCGCCGCGGGGGCGCCGCTTCACCCGACGCATGTAAGCCAGCGGGCCGAACACCAGCAATACGCCAGCCGCCCAGGGCATGGCGGTCTTGAGCATGGGCCACGCTCCGCGTGGCTGAGGCGTGCTGGCACCAAACGCCGGGACACCAAAGGTCAGCGCAAGGCAGAGGACGACCGTGCGCACGCTACAGATTCGCCATGGCGGGCTTGCGGACGGCTCAACCCTCTTTGCGTTGCGCTTGACCATGCTTGTTTGCTCGAACCAATTCAGGGAGTAGGCCGGCTGTCGAACGAGAACCGCCGGCACCGGAACAGAGCAAAGTTTCGGCCAGGTTCTCCAAGTGAGCGCACGCGAGTCTTGTCCTGGAGCGACCTGGCGCCAGAGTGCGACAGTGCGTATGCTTCAGACGGGGTTAACCTCTAGCGTGCCAGTCTTCCCGCAAAGGCCCACACCTGGATCGCCCATGTCGCCGCTTTGGCTCAAATCGCTGCCCTGGTCCACCATCCTTTCTAACGCACCGCTCATCGTCGAGAGCGCGAAGAAGCTCGCTACTCTGGTGAAGAGCAAGCCAGCGGATAAAGTACACCCGCAAGCATCGGACACATTCGCCGGCGACCCTTCATCGGAGCTTGGAGCGCTGCATGCGCGCATCTTGCAACTCGAGGCGGAGCAGCGACAGACAGCCGAGCTGGTGGGGGCAATGGCCCAGTCTCAGGCCCAGATGGCGCAGATGCTGGAAGCATTGCGCAGCCGCGCGCGGCTAAATCTGAGGATCGCTGTGGCTTCTTTCGTCGGCGTGGCCGCACTGGCTGCGCTCCTGCTTTGGAGCCTGACTCGGTAGGCCTGATCCGATCGTTCTTCGCGCGGCCATGGTGCAGTCTGACGCCGAGTTGGTCATCGTTGATGCCTGCCATGACCCGTGCCCGCAGGCTCGACGTTCGCCTTCGGCGTCCGACCGTCGATCCGGTGCGGATGGTGTAGCAGCAACCCTCGGCTAAAGCCGTGCGGCTGCGCCGCAAACTCAGTCCTGGTTTTGCAATCGCCTAACGCCTTTGGGCTTTGTGCGATCCGTGGCCGGAAAAACAGTGTCAGCTTAGCTTACATCTCCCCGCGTAGACGCGGGCACAACGCCTGATATGCATCGTTCATTCAGCGGGTTGGAAGCGGTGGAATACTAGATGCTTATGTGTTCACGCCACCAGACATTACCTCCCAATGAAAGATGAGATTTGCAAAGCTCTGGGTTAACCTTTCGGCATTGGCCTGCGCGCTCGCTTGTACCTCGGCAAGCTTCGCGATTCCAATCGTCAATCCGTCTTTTGAGATTCTGGGGGGCGCTCTTCAACCTAACCGGTGCGGTACGGATTGCTCGTTCACCGACGGCGGAACACCCGTGCCGGGATGGACGGCTACGCCCCTCCCAGGAATGGGGTCGGCTGCCACCGGGCAGTTTCAGCCGGGACCTCCCGCGACTACTACCTATTTCGACTCGGTGCCCGATGGAATCACAATAGCGTATTCAAACGGCGGGACGCTTTCACAAGCAGTGGGTGCAGTCGAAGTCGGCGTTCTCTATACGCTAATAGTTGATCAAGGCCTCCGGAAGGATGATATCCCTGACCCTGGGATCGTGGAGTTGCTGATAGGAAATAACGCCCCGATCCTTGCCACTACCGAGGATCCCCTCGTGAAAGGTGGCTGGCAGACCTTCACCGCAACCTACACCGGCCTCGCGGGCGATGTCGGCAAACCGATCACGATCGCCTTGGTATCCGGAGGCGCCCAAGCTGACTGGGACAATGTTCGTCTTAATGCTGCTGGTACGATTCCAGAACCGAGTAGCATCTTGCTCATCGGGGTAGCTGTAGTCGCGCTTGCCGGAGTCGCACGTCGAAGCCATTTGGGGCACGCACGAGGTTAAACCCCCACCGCCTGTATCTCAGGCAGTCTAGGTTAGCTCGAAGGCTGCGTTTATCCAGCGGGCGCCCCCGCCCGCTAACATCCGCTGGGCGTTCTCCGCAACTAACAGTTTGGCCTTCTACGAAAAAAAGCTCGCTCTCCTTTGTGCTTCGCAGGCGGGGACCGGTCCCTGCAACCTGTCGCGGTCAGTGTGCAAGCGAAACTAGGCTAAGACCGGCAGCCGATAATGCGACAAGTATCACGATGAACAGCAGACCCGTCCCGGATTCGTAAGAAGCCGAGTTGGTGTCCTCCAAGTCACTATCCAAAAGCGCCTTCTGAGCAGGAGGAATCGCTCCCTCTCTCATTTTTGCCTCCCCTTCCCTGCACAAAACGCGAGCGAACCCTGGGTGGGCGCGCAGCGTCTAGAACAACCGCAGTAGATGCGGCACGAGTTGAACCACCAATGCGACGAGCAGTACCGGCAGACCCACGCTCACCAGGATGAACTTCAGTTCCTGCCATTCCATCCAAATGGTTGCGCTCCGTGACCCGGAGCCTCCCTTGGCCCACTGCGCTTTCATCGTCTGGCTGTTATGAGGGATCGTTTTCATCGCCTCTCCTCTCTGTTTATTAGTCTCCACCAGCCTGTTCCTGATGTCACCTTGGATTTCGCAAGCGCTGTACCACGCAGTAAATTCAAGGACTTCGGTTCGAGCTACAACGGGAATGTAAGGACCGCCGACGCCTGAAAGATGCGGCGGGACAAGCAAATCGGGGCTGCAGCTTGCAGCGACGAGAAACTCGTCTTGCGCCGTGGCTCTGGTCAGGAGCCGGGCATCACGCCCCAGCCCTGGCGCGTTGATGCGGCGACTCGAGTGGATCTGGCCTAGCTGTTGAGACCGCGAGATTGGCCCCTGGCGCTGGCGGTTCGTGCGCCCAGGGACTGTGCTGCCCGCGCCATCACCGCAGAAACCCTCACCTGGTCCACGAATCATCAGTGCCGTACTATGCGCACTCGGTCGTCCAGCCTGCGGGTGAAGGGTCATGAGCCAAATCTTCCTCAGCTATGCCAGCGCGGACCGTGGGCGAGTCGAGAAGCTTGTGCATGCTCTAAGAGGCCGACGGTCTCGAGGTCTGGTGGGACCGCGACATCGCCTCGGGTCAGAGTTTTCACAAGGTCATCGAGCAAGCGTTGACCGCCGCATCGTGCGTGATCGTGGTGTGGACCCGCCAATCGGTTGCTTCCGAGTGGGTGCTGAACGAGGCGTCCGATGCGCGAAAGCGGGATCGGCTAGTGCCGGTGCTACTCGATCCTGTAACCCCGCCGCTCGAGTTTCGCCATTTGCAGATGGCCGATCTCTCGGGCTGGAATGGCGATGCCAGTGACTCGCAGTTCACGGGACTGCGGAACGCAGTGACGGGGATGCTCGGCCGGACCGAAGCACCGCGGCTTGCCACGCGGGCAGCGGCGGCGCCCGCGCAGCAGTGGTGGCAGACGCGCCCAGGGCAGGCGCTGGGTGTCGGCGGGTTGCTGATCGGCCTGTCGGCGCTGTTGATCGCGCTGAAGCAGGTCGGCTTGATTGGCTCTCCAACTCACCTCCCAGCCAGCACTGCTGCGCCGATGAGCCAGTCGTCGCCAGCCGTTTCCCCGGCAGAGCACGTGACGCAGGTGCCCTCCTCCCCGGCCGCGGAGAAGCCGCCGCTACCTGCGGTCGCCGCTGCTGCCCTTACGGAGCCACTGAACCTCCTGGACACCGAAGCCGGAGCGCGCCTGCTGGCCGCTAGCGAAGAAAGTTGGAAAGGCTTGTTCGGCGGAAAGTTGACCAGCACGATCGTGAGCCGCAGCGGCTTTGCGGTTCTCGCCGTGCGCGGCAACAAGCTGGCGAAATTCGATACGCTCGGAGTCTTCGTGGACTCTGCATCCACGTACAACATCAAGGATCTGGCCATCTTTGCCAGCTCGGAGTCGGCGGAGGGGCCTTTCGTCAAGGTTGCGCAGTTAACCGTGCCCAACTATCGCAACATGGAAAAGCCTCTCCACGAGCTCCAATTCACGCCGGCCGAAGCGCGCTTTGTCAAGGTGCAGGTGCTTTCGCTGAGGAACGACTACGGCCCCAACGGCAATCTGGGCACGATCCAGCTTTACGCCAGTAAGCCATGACCGTCAGCGCTCGTCGCTCACAGCTCACTTTGGATGGAGTGTCATACGATAGCGGCGCTCCTCGTTGAGGCAAAGCGCCCTTGCCGTCCAGGAGCCGCCCAAAGACCTGCCTGTTACGGATCGCTCGCGCAGCGGAATCCCACGTCCTCGGCCCGATTGTCGGGGCTAGCGAAAAACCGTTTCGTCGCTGAGATCCGTTCCGGGGGATCGAAGCGTCCGCCGCCGCGAATGACTCGGCCAGTTCCGCTATCGGGTCCCTTCGGATCGCGCGCGTCGCTGCGCGCGAAACCCTCCGCATACCAGTCTGACACCCACTCGGCGGCATTCCCTGCCATGTCGTCAATCCCGAATGGACTCCTGCCGGGGGCGTGCGTACCCACCGGCGCGAGCCCGCCGTCGTAGGCGTTCGGCGAAGCGTTCTGAAAATTCGCCTGATCAAGCAGCGGTGACGCGTTGCCCCATGGGTACCTGCGGCCGTCTGCTCCGCGCGCTGCCTTTTCCCACTCGGCCTCCGTCGGCAGTCGCCTGCCTGCCCACTTGCAATACGCCTGCGCGTCGTGCCAGTCGACACCGATCACAGGCAAATCGCCGTCTCTGCTGAGGTCCACCTCTTCCCACTCGTCCGGCGTGCGCACCGATCCGGTCGCCTCGAGAAACTTCGCGTAACGCGATGTGGTGACTTCGTACCGGTCCAAATAGAAAGTGCTTACGTAAATCTCCCGCCGGGGCGATTCCTCGTCGTCGCCCATCGTAAAGGCACCCGCAGGAATGACTAGCGCTGGGGCTCCATCCTTGCCAGCGCGCTCTTGTGGCGTTCCCCGGTTCCACCAGTAGACATAGGCGGCGGCGCCAGTGACGGCCGCCGCCACGAGTCCGCAAGCGACTTTGATCAACAGAGCGCGCCGCCGCGATCGCGCGATCCGATACACGGCATCCGCCACGGCAGCCGGCACGTTCCCCCGCTCTTGGAGCAGTGTCACCGACTTCAGAAAAACCGGGAGTTGATCCAGGCCGACCGGGCGCAACATGACCGGCAGGAGACGGCCTGCAGGGCGGCTCCAGGTTTTCTCCGCGATCTCGAGCTCGTTGAGGGTGTAGCTCCCCGCATCCAGCGCCTGCGCGCTCACGAGGAATACGAACAGATCCGTCTGCTCGATCGCACGTCGGATCCGGATGTTGAACTCCTCGCCCGGCGGTAGGTCCTTGCGGTCGAAGAAGACGTCATAGCCCTGGGCGCAAAGCGCGAGATTGATCGCTTCGGCCACCGCGCGATCCTCCGACGCATAGCTCAGAAAAATCTTCATCTAGTCTGTCGGCAATTCATCGCTCGGCCGCACACGGACAGCGAGAGCACGAAGCATAGACGGCACATAGCGATGGCTCAAGCGGAGCAGATTGTCGCGGCCAACACTTCTGCCGACACGGCACCGGGGCGGATCAAGCCTTGGCGCGTGCGACGAGTCAAGCGACTGGTTTGGACGGCGGCGAGGTGGGATTCGACCCCGGGATCTCTTGGCTCAGAGGACAACGGCTTTGTCTCCTGCTTTTTCCTATCAATGGCTTACGATGCCGAAGGGTTTCTAGCTTAGCCGACAAGTCCCCGTTTTCACCACTTCGCCCAAGGCTCATCCAAGCGGGAGACGACTTCGCTAGAGCAGGCGCCGGGAATATTGCCTCGCGCTGCCATTCGCGTTAGCGGACTCCGCTGTTGCTTTTGCCGCGTGTACGGTCAACGGGCGGCTGAGCGTTCACCGGCCGACCCGCTTAGGTGCGACACCCATACACTATCCGTCACCAAAGGAGTACAGTTTCAGCGCCACTTGGCAGAAGCTGGGTTGGCCCGTCAGAGCATGGCGAAAGCCAGGGTGGAAGGCATATGGTGTATGTGGTGAATATCCCAACTCGAAGGGGGAGTCCCAATGAAGCTTAAAGTTAACCAACAAGACAGGAGTTATGAGGGCGATCCTGAAATGCCCCTCATGTGGTATCTGCGCGACGAGCTTGCCCTGACAGGGACCAAGTTCGGCTGCGGCGTGGGGCTTTGTGGCGCCTGCACGGTGCACGTCGATGGCAAGGCTGTACGCTCGTGTGCGATCGCCATGAAAGACGTCTCGGGCCATTCGATTACCACGATCGAAGGGCTGTCGGCGGACGGCAATCATCCGGTGCAAAAAGCCTGGCGCGCCGAGAATGTTCCGCAGTGCGGGTATTGTCAGCCAGGCCAGATCATGCAGGCGGCCGCGCTGATTGCGGAAAAGGGCAAGCCTACAGACGAGGAGATCTACGTAGCGATGTCCGGGAATATCTGCCGGTGCGGTTGCTATCAGCGTATTTTCACCGCGATCAAGACTGCCGCGCAGGAGGCCTAAGATGAGAAACTACAGAGCTACCCATCAGGCCGTTATCGAGAACGTCAGCCGGCGCAATCTGCTGAAAGGCATCGTTGCAACCGGTGGATTGGTCATCGCAGCTCAGTTCCTGCCGCGCTCGGCGCTGGCGGACGGCGGCTCGGTCAACGCGTACAAGACCGGCGCCGACGGCATGCCGGGCGGGACGGTCTACGATCCGCATGTGTACGTCGCGATCGCTCCGGACGGGACTGTCACGATCGTGGCGCATCGCTCAGAGATGGGGCAGGGCTCGCGCACCAGCTTGCCCATGGTCGTCGCGGATGAGATGGAAGCTGATTGGTCCCGCGTCAAGATCGTCCAGGCGCCTGGGAACGAGCCGAAGTACGGCAACCAGGATACGGATGGCTCGCGTAGCATCCGCCACTTCATCCAGCCTATGCGCGCTTGTGGCGCTGCAATGCGGGAGATGCTGGAGGACGCTGCAGCATTGACATGGGGTGTGTCGGACACGGAATGCCGCGCGCAGAACCACAAGGTTGTGCACGTCCCGACCGGCAAGTCGCTGGGTTATGGCGAATTGGCGGCAGCCGCGGCTGGACTGAAGACGCCGTCCCTGAACAGGGTGACGCTCAAGGATCCGTCGCAGTTCCGCTATATCGGCAAGGGCGTCGTTCAGATCACTGACCTGCGCGACATCACAATGGGTAAGGCCAACTACGCACAGGACATCATCGTTCCCGGAACGTTGTTTGCCGTCATCGAGCGTCCACCTGTGGTGTTGGGCAAAGCCGTTTCGTACGACGAAGCCGCAGCGATGAAGGTGCCGGGTGTCGTGAAGGTGGTCAAGATCGACCCGACTCCAATGCCCGCCAAATTCGCTCCGTTGGGTGGGGTCGCGGTGATCGCAAACAGCACCTGGGCAGCCATCAAGGGCCGCAAGGCGTTGAACGTCAAGTGGGATGACGGTCCCAACAAGGACTACGATTCCGTGGCGTTCAAAGAAGAGATGGCCAAACAGGCGCGCAAGCCCGGCCGGATCGAGCGCAATGAAGGCGACGTCGACAGTGCGCTGGCGAGCGCCGACAAGGTGATCGAGCACGAGTACTACATCCCGCACTTCTCGCATGCGACGATGGAGCCGCCAGCGGCGACCGTCAAGATCAGCGGCAACAAGGCCGAGGTGTGGGCGTGCGTGCAAAGCCCGGGCGGGACGCGTGGCGACGTGGCCAAGGCGCTCGGACTGAAGGAAGAAGACGTCACCGTGAACGTGACGCTGCTGGGCGGTGGCTTCGGACGCAAGTCGAAGTGCGACTTCGCCTTGGAAGCGGCGCTGCTGTCGAAAGCGATGAGCGGCAAGCCGGTGAAAGTGGTCTGGACGCGCGAGGACGACATCCAGCACGGGTTCTATCACGCGGTGTCGTACCAGCACGTGACCGCCGGCATCAAGGGCGGCAAGGTGGTGGCCTGGCGTCATCGCAGCGTCGCGCCTTCGCTGATGTCCAACTTCATGCCGGATCCGCATCGTGAAAGCTCGCTGGAACTGGGCCTGGGGTTGATCGACGCACCGTTTAACGTGCCGAATCTGCGCTTGGAAACCGGTGAGGCGACAGCGCATGCGCGTATCGGCTGGTTCCGTTCGGTCAACAACATTCCGCACGCGTTCGCGATGCAGTCGATGGTGGCGGAGCTGGCTGTCGAGCAGGGCAAGGATCAGAAGGACTTCTTGCTCGAGATGATCGGCCCGCCGCGCATTGTGGATCCACGCAAGACGGTGACCAACGACCTGTGGAACTACGGCGATCCGTGGGATACCTACCCCGTCGACACCGGGCGTCTCAGTCGCGTTATCGAGATCGCAGCCAAAGAAGCCGGCTGGGGACGCAAGCTTCCCAAAGGTCACGGGATGGGCATTGCGGTTCAACGCAGCTTCCTGACGTACGTCGCGACCGTAGTCGAGGTCGCGGTGGACGACAAGGGCAATGTCTCGGTGCCGCGCGTGGATACGGCGATCGATGCCGGATTCACCATCAATCCGGAGCGCATCCGTTCGCAGATCGAAGGCGCTGCGGTCATGGGGTTGAGCATCGCGAAGTACACGCAGATCACCTTCAAGAATGGCCGCGTGCAGCAGAGCAACTTCCACGACTACAAGGTGCTTCGCATCGGCGAAGGTGCGATGGACGTGCGCACGCATATCGTGCCCAACGGCATCGAAATCCCGTCGAGCGGCGTGGGTGAGCCCGGCGTTCCGCCGTTTGCACCGGCGTTCGTCAACGCGATCTACAATGCAACCGGCAAGCGCATCCGCACCCTGCCACTTGGGGATCAGTTGAGCGCTTGATCAATACGCCTCCTGGACGTAATCAGGAGGCGCGGTACACGAAGTGACGTAAGGACGCCCGCTCGGAAACGAGCGGGCGTTTTCTTTGCGCTTGGACTTTGGGGCACCAGTGCGCCCGGCAGAATTCGAACGCATGACTCCCTGGTTCGCGTCGCGCCCGGCGCTCACGATGAATCTTCGTTAACCCTTTGATTGGTTGGCAGGGGAGGTGGGATTCGAACCCACGATCTCCTGGTTCAGAGCCAGGCGCCTTGGACCAGCTGGGCCACTCCCCAACTGCAGCGGTTCACTAGACACCTCTTGCTGCACCCGAAACGGAGCACCGATGGAGCGGTGAGAAACCGACGCTATTTTACGGCGTTTTTGTCGGTCCATGCCGCGACGTGGGAGCTAGGCGTCTCGGGGTAAAGGTTTAGCGCGCTCTTGAGGGCTTCGCGCACCGTGCGGCGCAGATCTTCGGGCGCGAGCACCTCGACTTCGGGGCCGTGCCGAAGGATGTCCATGACCAGTTCGCGGGGGTCGCTGTACGGCAGCTCGAGTACATACGAGCCATCCGCCTCGCTGCGCGAGCGCTGCTGCGGATGCCACTGCTCAGTGGCGACCCAGCGCGCGCGCTCCGGTGTAAAGCGCAACTTCGCCCAATCTGACCTCCCGCCCCGAGAAGATGCCGTAGCCCGACGCAAGCACCTCGTCGAGTTCGCTCTCGCGGACCTCTCGCGCCTTCTCATCCAGCATCGCAGCCTCGCGGATCGCGTCGACCGCGAAGCTGCGGATGTCTTGCCGCAGATGACACCACGCGTCGAGGTACCAGTTCTCGCGGTAGTGGACCAGACGTTGCGGCGAGACGTCGCGCTGCGTTTCCTGATCGCGCGCGCGGGTGTAGTAGGTGATGCGCAATCGCTTGCGCTCCAACAGAGCGCGGGCCGCCAGCTGGAAGTGCTTGAGCGGCATCGCGCGCTTGGCGAGATGAAGAATGCGGATGCGCTTCTGCACTTCTTCAGTCGAATGATCGGCGCTGCCGATCGCAGCTTTCAGGCGCTCGAGCAGAGGCGCGACGTGCGGGCCCAGCAGGCCCGGCTCCAGGCTCTCCAGCAGGCGCTGCATCGTCAGAAGGGCGTAGATCTCGGGGTCGCTGAACCAAAGACCAGGGAGCTCCTGCACGCCCACGCCCTGTGTCGAAGCGATAGCCGCCGATCTCCCGATCCCACAAGATCGGGATGTTCAGCCGGCTGCGCATGTACTCGAGGTCGCGTTTGAACGTGGCGAGCGAGACCTCCAGCTCGCGCAGGAAACGTTCGACCGGAACGGAACGGTGCTGGTGCAGCAGCTGTTGAATGCGGTAGAAGCGCTCGGTTCGATCCATGCCAGATTATAGCCGGCGCCTATAATGATCCCCTCGCCCGCTAGACCTCCGGAGGGAGCCATGGCTGACCTATGGGACAACCCTATGGGGACGGACGGCTTCGAATTCGTCGAGTACGCTGCGCTGGACGCGAAGGCGCTTGGCGGCCTGTTCGAAACCATGGGCTTCCAAGCCGTCGCACAGGCACCGCCAGAAAGACGTGACCCTGTTCCGGCAGGGCGACGTCAACTTCATCATCAACGGAGAACCCGGGAGCTTTGGTCAGTCGTTCGCCCGCATCCACGGTCCCTCCGTGTGCGCGATAGCCTTTCGCGTCAAGGATGCGGCCGCTGCGTATCAGCGCGCGGTCGGGCTCGGCGCGTGGGGCGTCCAAGCTCAGCCCGGCCCGATGGAGCTCGCCATACCGGCGATCAAAGGCATCGGCGACTCCCTCATCTATCTCATCGACCGCTATCCCGAGAAGGACGCCGGCCATTCGATCTACGACGTGGACTTTCGGTTCTTTCCGGGGCGCCGATCCACGTCCCGTCGGCGGAGGCCTGACGCATGTCGACCATCTCACCCACAACGTGCACCGTGGGCGCATGAAGGAATGGGCCGGCTTCTACGAGCGCCTGTTCAACTTCCGCGAGATGCGCTACTTCGACATCGAAGGCCAACTCACCGGCCTGCGCAGCAAAGCGATGACGAGCCCCTGCGGCAAGATCCGCATTCCGATCAACGAGTCGGCCGACGACAGCTCGCAGATCCAGGAATATCTCGACGCCTACCGAGGCGAAGGCATCCAGCATATTGCGCTTTCCACCAACGACATCTACGCAACGGTCGATACGCTTCGGCGCCAAGGCGTGAGCTTCCTGGACACGCCGGATACTTATTACGACATGGTGGACCAGCGGCTTCCCGCGCATGGTGAAGACGTTGAGCGGCTGCGGCGCAACCGCATCCTGATCGACGGCAGTCCCGGCGGTGGCCTGCTGCTGCAGATCTTCACGAAGACGGCGATCGGTCCGATCTTCTTCGAGATCATTCAGCGCAAGGGGGACGAGGGCTTCGGAGAGGGCAACTTCCGCGCGCTGTTCGAATCCATCGAGATGGATCAGATCAAGCGCGGGGTGCTGAAGCGACCACGCTGCTTGCGATCTATCGACTCGCGCTGCGCGATTTGACGCGGATGCGAGCTGGAACTACGATCCGGACAGAATATCGTTCACGAGGAGTATCCGATGGAGAAGAAGTTCGCGTCTCAGGCCGACCTGGCCGAAAAGAAGATCAGCTTTATCCCGCTCGGCCAAGGGGCCTACGCATACACCGCGGAGGGCGATCCGAACACGGGTGTGATCGTCGGCGACGACGGCGTCATGGTCATCGACACGCAGGCGACGCCGGTCATGGCGCAGGACGTGATACGCCGCATCCGCGAGGTCACCGACAAGCCGATCAAGTACGTCGTCCTCTCCCACTACCACGCTGTGCGCGTGCTGGGAGCGAGCGCCTATCGGCCGGAGCACATCATCGCCAGCCGCGACACGTATGACCTCATCGTCGAGCGCGGCGAGGCCGACATGAAGTCCGAGATCGATCGCTTCCCGCGCCTCTTCCGCTCGGTCGAGTCGATTCCGGGGCTGACGTGGCCGACGTTGGTCTTCAAGGACGAGCTCACGCTATGGATGGGCAAGCGCGAAGTCAAGATCCTTCAGCTTGGTCGCGGCCACACGCGTGGCGACACAGTCGTATGGCTGCCGAAGGACAAGATCCTCTTCAGCGGCGACCTGGTCGAGTATGGCGCCGCGCCCTACACCGGAGACGCCTATCTGCGCGACTGGCCGAAGACGCTGGATCGTCTGCGCGCGCTCGCACCGCAGAAACTGGTACCCGGTCGCGGCGACGCGCTCGTCACGCCCGAGCAGGTCGAGGCCGGCCTCAAGGGCACGCAGGACTTCATCACGCAGATGTTCGAGTCGGTACGCGCCGGCGCCGCCGCAGGTAAGCCGCTGAAGGACGTCTATAAGGAGACCTACTCCAAGCTGAAACCGAGCTTCGGGCATTGGGTGATCTTCGACCACTGCATGCCGTTCGACGTGAGCCGTGCCTACGACGAGGCCACGCAGTATCCCGACCCACGCGTCTGGACCTCGCAGCGGGACAAGGAGATGTGGGCGGCATTGGAGGATGATGGACCACCGTGATTCGTGTTTCGTGGTTCGTGTTTCGTGCTAGAAAGCAAGGTTTAATCTAAGAACGAGCCACGAGTCACGTGACTGATGGGAACCAACCTGTTCGCATACCGCAAACCACCCGAGCTCGCCTCGGGGCAGCCCGGTCGCTACCGCGTGATCGTGGTCGGCGCCGGGCCGGTCGGTCTGTGCGCGGCGATCGACCTCGCGTTGCACGGAATCGATTGCGTGCTGATGGACGAAGAAGCGGCCCTGTCAGAGGGCAGCCGGGCGATCTGCTTCTCGAAGCGTACGCTCGAGGTCCTCGACCGTCTCGGATGTGCCGAGCGCGCGGTGGCGAAGGGCGTGGTCTGGAACCTCGGCAAGGTGTACTTGCGCGACAAGCTCCTCTACTCGTTCGACCTGCTTCCGGAGTCCGGACACAAGTACCCCGCTTTCATCAATCTGCAGCAGTATTTTCTGGAGCAGTTTCTGGTCGAGCGATTGCTCGAGACCGGCCGGGTCGACGCGCGCTGGCGGAACCGCGTGGTCGACGTTCAACCGCGGGGCGACCACGTTTTGGTCGAAGTCGAAACGCCCGACGGACGCTACGTGCCCAGCGCCGAGTACGTTGTCGTGGCGGACGGCGCCCGCAGCCCGGTACGGCAGATGCTCGGCCTGGAAGCCCAGGGCCAGGTGTTCCGGGACCGCTTTCTCATCGCCGATGTGAAGATGGAGGCGGACTTTCCGACCGAGCGCTGGTTCTGGTTCGACCCGCCCTTTCATCCCCGGCAGTCCGCTCTGCTGCATCGGCAAGCCGACAATGTCTGGCGCATCGACTTCCAGCTCGGCTGGGATGCGAACCCCGAGCAGGAACGCGAGCCGGAGCGCGTCATCGCTCGTATCCGGGCCATGCTTGGGCCTGCTCGTCCGTTCACCTTGGAATGGGTCAGCGTATACACCTTCCAGTGCCGACGGATGGAGAAGTTTCGTCACGGGCGCGTGATCTTCGCAGGCGATGCCGCGCATCAGGTTTCGCCGTTCGGCGCACGCGGCGCCAACGGCGGCATCCAGGACGTGGACAATCTCACCTGGAAGCTGTCACGCGTTCTCGCGGGCAAAGCGCCCGAGAGCCTGCTCGATACCTACGATATGGAGCGCGTGCCCGCGGCGGACGAGAACATCTTGAACTCGACGCGCAGCACCGACTTCATCACACCGAAGAGCCGAGCGAGCCGGATGTTCCGCGACGCCACGCTTCAACTCGCCGAGCACCTTCCGTTTGCGCGGCGCCTGGTGAATAGCGGGCGGCTGTCCACGCCGCACACTTATACCAAGACTCCGCTCAACACGCCGGACCAAGGCGCATTCGCGGGACGCGCGACACCCGGTGCGCCGGCCGATGACGCGCCACTGACCACCGGCGATGCGCCGGCGTGGCTGCTTGATCAGCTGGGAGGGCGGTTCGTCGGCATCTACTTCGCAGGTGCCGAGTCTGCCAACCCCAATTTGCGCTCGCGCCTCACCGCGTTGGTCAATCTCCCCGAACCGGTCGATCCGCTGGTGATCTGCGGTCCGGGCCAGTCCGGGGGTTGGAAGGCGTTGGGGCTCGATGCGTTCGACGATGCGCAGGGACTGTTCGCACAACGCTACGACGCTTCGCCCGACGCCTTCTATCTGATCCGCCCTGACCAGCATATCGCCGCGCGCTGGCGCCACCTGGACATCCGCGCGGCACGCGACGCCGTGCAGCGCGCAACCGGTCATCTCACACCGGAGTTCGCCGCGTGGCGGGCCTGAACGTCGATCTCAATCTGGCGTCGCCCGACGATTTCTATGCGGCGTTGGTCGAGCTGCATCGGGGCTTGACGCGACGAACAGAGCGAACTGGTTAACGCGAGGCTGATCCTGCTGCTGGCCAACCACGTCGGCGACACTGAGGTGCTGCGTGAAGCGATGCAGCGCGCGCGAGAAGCGATCGAAGGCGATTGAACCTGCGGGGCGGGGCTATTCGCCCTACACCAGAGCTGAGAGGGATCAAACCATGAGCTCGAAGAAATGGATCAGCTTTCCCAAGGCCGAAGGCGAGCATTCCCGGCAGGCGCACGCGGACATGCCCGCTGGCACTTACGAGCGCGAGATGGGCAAGGAGGGGTTCTTCGGACCGAGCGTCCACTTTCATCATCGACACCCGCCGACCGGCTGGACGAGTTTCGAGGGCGAGCTCAAACCTCACGCCTTCGATCTTAACCTGCTCAGGAGCGACCCGACGAGCCCTTGGACTGCGGCGCGGTTTCTGTATAACGGCGACCTCCAGCTCCGGCTCTGGCGCTGCGAGAAGAAAATGGACCACCTCGTGCGCAACTCCGACGGCGATGAACTACTGTTCATCCACGAGGGCGAGGGTCATCTGTTCTGCGACTGGGGGCACTTGACCTATCGGGATGGCGACTACATCGTGCTCCCGCGCGGGGCCATGTGGCGCATCGAGCCCAAGACGCCGACCACCATGCTGCTGCTCGAAGCGACCGAAGGTTCGTACCAGCTTCCCGAAAAAGGTCTCCTCGGGCCCCAGGCCATCTTCGATCCTGCGATTCTGGACACCCCGCGTATGGATCAAGAGTTCCGCGCTCAGCAAACCGACACGCCGACGCGGGTGGTGGTCAAACGCCGGGGAAAGCTGGCCACCATCACCTTTCCCTACAATCCGCTGGATGCGATCGGCTGGCACGGCGACCTCGTCGCGGTACGCGTGAACTGGCGCGACATCCGGCCACTGACGAGCCACCGCTATCACCTGCCGCCGTCCGCGCACACCACGTTCGTGGGCAAGAACTTTGTGGTCTGCACCTTCTGCCCGCGCCCCATCGAGACGGACCCTGGCGCGCTCAAGGTGCCGTTCTTCCACAACAACGACGACTACGACGAGATCATCTTTTACCACCGCGGCCAGTTCTTCAGCCGGGACAACTTCAAGCCAGGCATGGCCACGCTGCATCCTTGCGGCTTCACTCACGGCCCGCATCCCAAGGCGTTCGAGATCGGGGCCAATGCCGCGCGTAAGGAGACGGACGAGGTCGCGGTGATGATCGACTCGCGCTACCCGGTGGAGATCGCGCCCCTGCCCGAGGGCGTCGAGCAGTTGGACTACGTCAACTCCTGGAAACCCAAGGGGTGAACCGCGCCGGCACATAGCTGCGCGGTTCGACGATCAAGGCCCTGTTAGTTTTGCGCGGGCAGATTGGTGGCTTGGCGCGCAACCAGTTTCCAGCCGCCTGGACCGTTGATCCAAACGTGCAGATAGCGGATGTGGACTTTCCTGTCTTCTCCTTTGCAGCGGGATTAGTCTTGACTGACCGGTCGGTCAATAATACACTCGCACGATACTAGCCAGGGGTCTTTCCGTGGTTTCAAGGTTCCGCTCGCGACGATGAACGAAGGAACCCTCGACGCTCAGGCGCTGGCCGAGCGCGTCGGCGTCGGCATGATGGCGGAGGACGCCGCTTCCCGCGGGCTCGGAATACGCGTCGAGGCGATGGGGCCAGGGTACGCCCGTTTATCCATGCGCGTGCGCCCGGACATGCTGAACGGCTTCAAGATCTGCCACGGCGGCTTCATCACCCTGCTCGCCGACTCGGCATTCGCCTTTGCCTGCAACAGCAGCAACGAACTCACGCTGGCTGCCGGCATCGTGGTCGACTTTGTCGCGCCCGCCATGGAGGGCGAGCTGCTGATGGCCGAAGCCAAGGAAGTGGTGCTCACCGGCCGCACAGGCGTTTATGACGTGACCGTCACCAATGAGAAGGGGCAGATCGTGGCCGTGCTCCGCGGACGGTCGCATCGGACGAAGAACACGCAAGTGGTCCCCCTGTGATCCGCGGACGGGTGCGAGGACGCATCGGCCCCATCCCCCTCCTAACCTCCCCCTTGAAGGGGGAGGAATAGTCTTTCCGGTATGCCTGTCCGAGTCCACGCCCCCGCTGATCTGGAGCCCATCGAGCGCGCCAGCCAGGACGAGCTGCGCGCCCTGCAGCTCAAACGGTTGCAATGGAGCCTGCGCCACGCGTATGACAACGTCCTTCACTACCAGAAGAAATTCGCGCAAGCCGGCGTGCATCCCGACGATCTGAAGACACTCGAGGATCTCGCCAAATTCCCCTTCACCGCCAAGCAGGATCTGCGCGAGAACTATCCCTTCGGCCTGTTCGCCGTCCCGCGCGAAAAGGTGGTGCGCGTCCATGCCTCCAGTGGTACGACGGGCAAACCCACCGTGGTCGGTTACACACGCAAGGACATCGACAACTGGTCCGATTTGATGGCCCGGTCCATCCGCGCCTCGGGCGGGCGACCTGGCGACATCGTCCACGTCGCTTATGGGTACGGTCTTTTCACCGGTGGCCTGGGCGCGCACTACGGGGCCGAGCGGTTGGGTTGCACGGTCGTGCCGATGTCGGGAGGACAGACGGAGAAGCAAGTCCAGCTCATCCAGGACTTCCGGCCCGACATCATCATGGTAACGCCATCCTACATGCTGACCCTGATCGACGAGATGGAGCGGCAAGGCATGGACCCGCTATCCGGTTCGCTCAAGGTGGGCATATTCGGCGCTGAGCCGTGGACACAGGCGATGCGCGAGACCATCGAGAAGCGTGCCGGGATCGATGCGGTCGACATCTACGGACTCTCCGAGGTGATGGGTCCGGGCGTGGCCAACGAGTGCGTCGAGACCAAGGACGGACCGGTCGTGTGGGAAGACCATTTCTACCCGGAGATCGTCGACCCCGAGACCGGCAAATGTGTTGCCCGACGGTTCCCCTGGCGAATTGGTCTTCACTTCTTTGACCAAAGAGGCATTGCCGGTGATCCGCTACCGCACCCGCGATCTCACTCGCCTGCTGCCTCCCACGGCACGGTCCATGCGACGCATGGACAAGATCACCGGCCGCACCGACGACATGCTGATCATCCGCGGCGTGAATGTATTCCCGTCCCAGATCGAAGAGCTGATCTGCAAGACGACCGCGCTCGCTCCGCACTATCTGCTGATCGCGGACAAGGACGGGCATCTGGACAGCCTGATCGTCCGCGTGGAACTGACCTCCGAAATGCGCTACGCGGACCGCGACACTGTGGCGCACGAACTGCAACACAACATCAAGAGCTACATCGGCGTGTCTTCCCAGGTCGAGGTGTTGGAACCGTTCGCCATCGAGCGCGTGACCATCGGCAAGGCCAAGCGGGTGATCGACAAGCGCCCGAAGAGCTGATGAGAACGATGCGACACTATTCACGTCCGCTAGTGTCATTCCGGGGATGGCAGCAGCCGCAACCCGGAATCCAGGGGGTTTCGTCGCTCTGATTCCTGGATTCCGGGCTCCGCTACGCGGCCCCGGAATGACGAATGAGTAATTGAGTAGGAAAAAGCAAAATGTACACCCAGGCCATCGACGTCCCCAACCAGCAGCCCGAGGATTCCAAGCGCGGCCCGGCTCCGCTCGAGAACGCCGCGTACCAAGCGGAGTTCGACGCCAAGCTCGCGCGCGGCGATTTCATCGAGGCCAAGGACTGGATGCCCGAGGCTTACCGCAAAACGCTCATCCGCCAGATCTCGCAGCACGCGCACTCGGAGATCGTGGGCATGCTGCCCGAGGGCAACTGGATCACGCGCGCTCCCACCCTCAAGCGCAAGTGCATTCTTCTCGCCAAAGTTCAGGACGAGGGCGGTCACGGGCTGTATCTGTACGCGGCAGCCGAGACTCTCGGCGTTTCGCGCGACGAGCTGGTCGAAGCGCTGCACGCGGGGAAGGCAAAGTACTCCTCGATCTTCAACTACCCTACCCTCACCTGGGCGGACATCGGCGTGATCGGCTGGCTGGTCGACGGGGCGGCGATCATGAACCAGATCCCGCTCTGTCGCTGCTCCTATGGCCCGTACGCGCGCGCGATGGTACGAGTGTGCAAGGAGGAGAGCTTTCATCAGCGCCAGGGTTTCGATCTGCTGCTGGCGCTCATGCGGGGCACCGAGGCGCAGCGACAGATGGTGCAGGACGCGACCGATCGCTGGTGGTGGCCGGTGCTGATGATGTTCGGCCCGCACGACAGCGAATCCCAGCACGGCGAGCAGAGCGCGAAGTGGGGCATCAAGCGCATCTCCAACGACGACCTGCGACAGAAGTTCATCGACGCTGCCGTACCGCAAGCCAAGCTGCTCGGGCGTCACCGTTCCCGACCCCGAGCTGAAGTGGAACGAAGCGCGCGGGCACTACGACCACGGCGAAATCGATTGGACGGAGTTCCGCAACGTGGTCAACGGACAAGGCCCGTGCAACCGCGAGCGCCTGGCGGAGCGGGTCAAGGCGTGGGAGGACGGTGCGTGGGTACGCGAGGCGGCGCTGGCCTATTCGAACAAACGTCGCGCGGAGCCCGCGCCGGCGGCTGAGATTCACGGGTCGAACCACGAGGCACCAACCACGAATCACGGGGGTTGACATGGACAGAAAAGAATGGCCGCTGTGGGAAGTGTTCATCCGCAGCCGCAACGGCCTCGATCACAAGCACTGCGGCAGCGTTCATGCTCCGGACGCAGCGATGGCGTTGCAAGCAGCGCGTGACGTCTATACCCGCAGGCAAGAAGGCGTGAGCATCTGGGTCGTGCAAGCGGATCACATCCACGCCTCGGACCCGGACGCGAAACCGGAGATGTTCGATCCGGCCGATGACAAGATCTACCGGCACCCCACCTTCTACAAGCTGCCGGACGAAGTGGATCACATGTGACTTCCGCCGCTCATCTCGACTACGTTCTGCGGCTGGCCGACAACGCGCTCATCCTGGGGCAGCGCCTCTCGGAGTGGACCGGGCACGCGCCTGTCCTCGAGGAGGAGCTCGCGCTCGCCAACGTCGCGCTCGACCTGATCGGTCAGTCGCGGCTCCTGCTGACCCACGCGAGCGGCCTGGAAGCCACGGGACGAGACGAGGATCAGCTCGCGTTTCTGCGCGCCGACCATCAGTACAGGAATCTCACCCTGGTGGAGCTGCCCAACGGAGATTTTGGACGCACCGTCGTACGCAACTTCTTGTTCGCCGCTTTCCAGCGACCGCTGTGGGAGGCGCTGCTGAGCTCGCGTGACGTCGAATTGGCCGCGATCGCCGAGAAGAGCCTGAAGGAGACGCGCTACCACCTGCGCCACAGCGCCGAGTGGGTCGTGCGCCTGGGCGATGGCACGGAGGAATCGCGCACCCGGTCGCAATCGGCGCTCGATGACCTGTGGCCGTATACCGCGGAGTTCTTCACCGAGGACGCCGTAGACAACGAAGTGGCGGCGTCCGGTCTAGGCGTGGCTTGGGCCGACCTGCAACCGGCTTGGGAAGCCACTGTGCAACCGGTGCTGGCTCAGGCCACGCTTACGATCCCTGCGCAGACGGCATTCCGCTCGCGCGGAAAGCTCGGGACACACAGCGAACATCTGGGACATCTTCTGGCCGAGATGCAGCATTTGCAGCGCGCCCACCCCGGCGCGCAGTGGTAAGGCGCGAGACGCAGCCATGCTGACCGAAGCACAAGCCTGGGAAGTGCTGCAGCAGGTGCCGGACCCAGAACTTCCGGCGGTCTCGGTGTGCGAGCTCGGCATCGTCCGCGAAGTGCGCGCCGGCCCCGATGGCGTGAAGGTGGTCGTCACGCCCACCTACTCCGGCTGTCCCGCGACAGAAATGATCGGGAGCGCTATTCGAGAGGCGCTTGAGGGCGCGGGTGCGCCGGGCGTCTCGATCGAGACGCGACTGTCTCCGGCATGGACCAGCGACTGGATCACCGTCGAGGCCCGCGCCAAGCTGCAAGCGTACGGTATCGCCCCACCTCAACCGCCCGCGAACGGAGACACGCAGCCGCTGCGCTTCGTCGCGCCTGCGCCGCCTTGCCCACGCTGCCATGCGCGCATCACCACCCGATTGTCCGAATTCGGCTCTACTGCCTGCAAGGCTCTGTACCGCTGCGAGGCGTGCCGAGAGCCGTTCGAATACTTCAAACCGATTTAAGGGCCGTGAGTCGAGACTCGTGACACCGCGCTTCTACACGCTGCGCATTGCCGAACTCCGGCGCGAGACGGCGGAGGCGGTGAGCCTCGAGTTCGAGGTGCCACCCGCACTGGCGCCCGAGTACGCGTTCGTCCAGGGACAGCACATCACTTTGCGGACGCGCATCGACGGAGCCGAAGTCCGCCGTTCGTATTCCATCTGCGCCGGCGTGGACGACGCCCGGCTGCGGGTGGCGATCAAGCGCGTGCCGGGAGGCAGGTTCTCTACGTGGGCCAACACGGAGTTGCAGCGCGGAACCGCGCTCGACGTTCTAACACCGGATGGTCGTTTCCACACACGGCTCGACCCCAGCCATGCCAAGCGCTACGCTGCATTCGCCGCAGGCGCTGGCATCACGCCGGTCCTTTCGCTGATCAAGACCACCCTGGCGCGCGAACCGAGAAGCCGGTTCACCCTGCTCTACGGCAACCGGCGTCAATCCAGCGTCCTGTTCCACGAGGAACTGGAGGATCTGAAGGACCGCTACCTGTCGCGCTTCACGCTTTACAACCTGTTCAGCCGCGAACAGCAGGAGATCGATCTCTTCAACGGCAGGCTGGACGGCGCCAAGGTCAAGGCCTTCGCCGACACGCTTCTGCCGGTCGATACCATTGACGAGGCGTTCGTGTGCGGGCCCGGCGCCATGATCGATGAAGTCGAGGCCGCGCTCCAGGCCTGCGGCCTGCCTCTCGCAGGCATTCACTCCGAGCGTTTTGGGGTACCGAACATCGTCGCCGAGCACCGCGCGGAACCCGGTGACGCGCCTCAGGCCATCGTCACATTGATCTTGGACGGCGTGCAGCGCGAGTTGGAATTTCACCGGACCGACCCGTCGATCCTGGATGCCGCACTACAGGCGGGCTTCGACCTGCCGTTCGCATGCAAGAGCGGCGTGTGCTGCACCTGCCGAGCCAAGCTGCTGTCAGGCAAGGTCCGCATGGACAAGAACTACGGCCTGGACCCGCGCGACCTCGCTGCGGGCTACGTTCTCACCTGCCAGGCACATCCACTTACTGATCGCGTAGTGGTCAGCTACGACGATCGTTAACGAGAGCTCCATGCCTCTCGGCTCTCTCGTCACGGATCATAGAAGCCCCGAATGCCCAGAGGCAAAGCCCCACCTTCGAGCTGCAGCGCGCCGCCATCCTGCATAGCGCGGCGACGCTGTTCGCCGAAAAGGGATTCGTCGGTGCTTCGATGGCCGATCTGGCGCACGCTTGCGGGGTGTCCAAAGCGCTGCTCTATCACTATTACCGGGACAAGGAGCATTTGCTCTTCGACACCGCCGACAGTTACCTGGACAGTCTGATCGGTATTGTCGCCGACGTACGCGCCCGGAAGCTTCCTCCGACGGAGCACTTCAGCGCGTTGGTCGCGCGCTTCATGCAGGAGTACGAGCACTCTCAGGCTCAGCACATGGTGCTGGTGCAGGACGTCAAATTCCTGGCTGAATCGGAGCGTGGCCGCGTTGTCGCGAAGGAGCGCCAGGTAGTCGATGCCTTCGCCGACGCGATCGCAGCGCTCAGGCCGAGGTTCCGGAAAAAAGCCCTGCGCGTGCCCCTGGCCATGATCCTGTTCGGGATGATCAATTGGACTTTCACCTGGCTGCGCGCCGACGGCCCGCTCGCATATCAAGACATGGCCAAGGTCGTGACCGAGATTTTCCTGCGCGGAGTCGGCAATCGAGAAAAGGCTGCCGCATGAGGATGGAGTTTGACGTGCATTCCAGTTACGCCGCGCTACCGCCCGGCTGCGTTGCCAGAATGCGACACTGACGCCGGCGCCTAGAACCCGTAGGCTGGACAGAGCCAAGCGTAGTCCGGGACCGCTGAGGCTGTCGATGCGCGAACCCTCGAATACTCCCGAATCTAACGTCATATTCCTCTAGAATGACGCGAGAATTCAACACGGGCCGGTCGACCCTCTAGCTATGAAACTCGCAACCCTGAAAGCCCCTCCCGGGCGCGATGGCGTGCTCGTGGTCGTCAGCCACGACCTCAAAGCCGGGGTCGTGGCTTCGGCGATCGCACCCTCGCTGCAATCGGTGCTGGAAGACTGGCCGCACAAGGCGCCAAAGCTCGCGCAGCTGTCCGCAACGCTCAACGCCGGCAAAGCCTCCGACGCGTTCCGCTTCGACCCGTCGCGCTGCCACTCGCCCCTGCCGCGCGCCTATCAATGGGCCGACGGTTCGGCGTACGTGAACCATGTGGAGCTCGTGCGCAAAGCACGCGGCGCCGACATGCCTGCTTCGTTCTGGACCGATCCGCTGATGTACCAAGGGTGGCTCGGACAGCTTCATCGGCCCCTGCGATCCGATCCTGGCCGAGAGCGAGGACTGGGGTATCGACCTCGAAGGCGAGGTCGCAGTGGTCGTGGACGACGTGTCGATGGGGACCCAGGCGGCCGCCGCGTCGTCGCACATCAAGCTTCTCATGCTCGTGAACGACGTGAGTTTCCGCAATCTCATTCCCAACGAACTGGCGAAGGGGTTCGGGTTCTTTCATGGGAAGCCCGCGACGGCGTTCTCCCCCGTCGCGGTCACACCCGACGAACTGGGAAACGCGTGGGATGGGGCCAAGATTAACCTCCCTCTCGTCGTGCACATCAATCGACACTTGTTCGGGCGTCCGAACGCGGGCACCGATATGACGTTCGACTTCCCCGCGCTGATCGCTCATGCGGCGCGTACCCGCGAGCTGGAGGCCGGCACCATCATCGGCTCGGGAACGATCTCCAATGTGGATCGCAGCGTCGGATCCACCTGCCTCGCGGAGAAGCGCATGCTGGAGACCATCGCGACCGGCAAGCCGGTAACGCCCTTCCTGCGCTTCGGCGATCGCGTGCGCGTCGAAATGTTCGACGGCGCAGGGCAGTCCATCTTCGGAGCGATCGACCAGGAGGTCGCGCGCTACGTGCCGCCGGCGGGCGCATAGGTGGCGTTGGATCCGCGGTCCGGCCGCGTTGCTGGCCGGCAATGGACGAGCCGCGCCGCTGACCACCCCCCATAGACAAAAACCCCGCCACGCGGGCGGGGTCAGTAGGTTTGTGTACTATTTTCGCTTTTTATTGGCTGTTGTCAGTTCGGCTTGCGCGTCTCGCCCAACCACCGATCCCCGCGATAGCGAGGCTAAGGAGTGCGAGAGTCGCGGGCTCGGGGACTTGCGACGCGGCGTCGGCTCCGTACTGCAGGTGATCGACTTCGATGCCGCCGCCGGCGCCACTCGTCATGCGGATCTTAGAGATGCCGCCAGCATTGATCACTCCGACGAAAGTGTCTTCGCCAACGTCCTGGTCTTCGAACCCGGGACCGGCGACGTTGAACGGCCCGAAGATGCCGAGCGAGGCATTGGAAGCGTCAAAAGCTTCGAGCTGAACCGGATTTATGCCGTCGGTCCAGACGACGCCCACGTGTGTTGGAAGTGTTCCCAAGATCCCTTGGTCGAAGGTAAACGTGATCCCTGTCCCGCCATTTCCGAAGAACGAGTCGCAGGCGACGAACGCGGCCGCGCCTTTGTTGCACAGACCGTTGACGGACCCGTCGTCGGCATCTACGGAATCGATGATTGGCCCAGAGAATCCCGACAAAGAGGTGGGCGCGCCACCGGTCGCAGTGACACCGGGCGTGTTCAACGCGTGGTCCTCGAAGTCCTCTAGATGGAAATAGCCCGAGAATGTCAGGCCAGAGAATGGGCTGTCAGCGAAGCTCTGATAGGTTGTTCCGCCGACGTAGGCTGCAATCGCGCTGCCAGTGATTGAGCTGAGACAGAAGGCCGCGGCTCCGACCAGGAAGCTCTTATACAGTCGTTCCATAGACCTCTCCTTTGCAAACGAACCGACCAGCGAGATGCCGTAAGCATCGGCCGCGCCAGTCTGTGAAATCAACCTGTAATCAATTTGGTAGCACTACTCTCCCCGGATGTCAGAAAGGGACATGTAAGCTATTTCGACGGTCATAGCCGGTTCAGAAGGGAAGGCGGCGATGCCTCTCGATGTGGCGCACAGGCACTCGAGGTCATCAGGCGCCTAGCCGGATGTCATGACATCACGCGACTTGAAATCC
Source organism: uncultured beta proteobacterium (assembly GCA_963747025.1). Taxonomy (GTDB): domain Bacteria; phylum Pseudomonadota; class Gammaproteobacteria; order Burkholderiales; family SHXO01; genus SHXO01. The sequence continues at coordinate 52,790 of CAVVDJ010000006.1, read as the reverse complement.
AGGGTTCAGCCTTTCGGGCGTCGCTGGGTGGACGCATCTGCTCGAGACCGCACTGGTCGGCTACCTCGTTGGTCACCTGCACAACGCCACTCCCGCACCGATGGCGCTGGCGATGAGCGCCGCCGGCTGGGGCGCCTTCGCCTCTTACCGTCTACTCGTCAAGGCCGGGCAGGACTCGGTCTGATCTTGACGCCGCTCGCCGACACTTCGATCTCGGGACAAAGCCTTCCCTCCGATCCGTGATCGACGCGTAAGACGTTCGCCGGTAAGCTAGCAGTTCGTCAGTGCCGTGCGGATGCGGTTCGCGTTTCAAGTACGTGCGTCCTTCACACGCCGCCAGTAGAGATGAGCTCTGGCACGCTATCCCTATCAGGGTACATGGATGAGAATTCTTGTCGCGCTCCTTCTTCTCCTCTTTTCATCCGCTTCCTTGTCTCAAGCCTTCGTCACTCCCGCCGATCGCGTGGTCAATGGCGTAAAGATCCGCGCGACGGCTTCGGCGCAAGGCAAGGAGATCGGAAGACTCGTCCCTGGCGAACAGGCAAAGTACCTGGGCGAAGTGCCCGGCTGGTATCACATTCGGCACCCAGTTCGCGGAGAGGGATTTGTCTCCAAAGGATGGGTGCGCGTTGTAACGCCCGGAGATGGACCGACCCCGGCAGCGCCCACATTCGACGTCTACATTGTGGATGTAGGCACAGGTTTGGCGATTTTCGTTCGCGGTGATGATTTTTCTCTCGTCTACGACGCCGGCAGCAACGATGATTCAAGCGGTAGGTTTCTGGATTTTCTGAACGCCGTCGTTCCGAATCTTCAAACCATCGACCACCTTGTCATCAGCCATGCCCACAGGGACCATATCTCCATGCTTCCCGCGCTGCTCGACGCCAGGGAGATCAGGTCGATCTGGGACTCTGGTGTGCCTTACGCGAGCTGTATCTATCAAGAACTGCTCGAGCACATCAAAGACGAAGGTGCGAGCTACCACACCGCCGTCTATGACACCGGTACGCATGAGGTCAACTTCGCGAAAACCTGCGAGGGTCAGCCAGCCAGCGTCACCATGTCCTTTGCGCACCGGATTGAAACCGGTACAGTGCAACTTGGGCGGGCAGCGTCCATGCGATTCCTGCATGTCGATGCCACGGAACGTAGCGACCTGAATGAAAACAGCCTCGTCGTCATGCTCGACTTGGGCGGTACGCGAATCCTGTTGCCCGGTGACAGCGGTGGCGGCGGCAGGGCCAATCCATCCGTACCGCCTAAGCCGCAGTCCGTGGAAGGCGCATTGCTCGCCTGCTGCACAAACGACCTCCCGGCAAGCATCCTGGTGCTTGGGCACCACGGCAGCAAGACATCATCTCGGAAGGCCTTTGTAAAGGCCGTTCAAGCGACGGACTACGTAGTGTCGTCGGGCCCCACCCCCTATGGCCCCGTGGTGCTTCCCGACCAGGAGGTTCTGAGCGTGGTGCAAGCAATGCCAAAAGCCCATTTGTGGAGAACCGACGAAAACGATCCAATGTGCAAGACGAGCACGACAAAGATCGGCCCGCCTGACGACGGCAAGCCTGGGGGCTGTAACACAGTGCACATACAGATCCCGGGCAGCGCCGCCAGCTACGTAATCTCGGTCTTCTAAGCTGGCCTCGTTCGAGGGACGCTGAGCTCCCAATCTCAGAAGGCGCAGGATCGCGAATTGTTCTCGCGATAGCGGTACATGAAGGAAATCAATCGTTCGGTCTAGAGCAATCCAAACGTTCCTCAAGGGTCGAATCCCCTATGCAGAGCGTCGTCTACTCCGCCGCGCATGAACTCGCCGCCTCTATCCGCCGGCGGGAGCTTTCCGTACGAGAAGTCGTCGCCGCTCATCTTGCGCAGATTCGGAGCCGCAACCCGACGCTCAACGCGATAGTCACGTTGGATGAGGCTGGCGCTCGGCGCCGAGCGCAACTGGCGGACGAGGCGCTTGCGCGCGGCGAATCTTGCGGCCCTCTTCACGGTGTGCCGTTTACGCTGAAGGATTGCCACGTGACTGCTGGCATGCGCACCACGGCCGGACATACACCTTTGTCGGACTACATCCCGAGCCAAGACGGCACTGTCGCCGCGCGGTTGAAGGCGGCGGGAGCGATCCTGCTCGGCAAGACCAACGTCCCGCCGATGGCAATGAGCCTGCAGACCGACAACCCGATCTTCGGGCGAACCAACAACCCTTGGGACGTCGCGCGCACGACGGGCGGATCAAGCGGCGGGGCCGCAGCGGCTGTGGCAGCCGGACTCGTCCCCTTCGATGTAGGCAGCGACATGAGCGGTTCGATCCGCATTCCCGCTCACTACTGTGGGGTGTTCGGGCTAAAGCCGACCGCCAACCGACTGCCCATCACCGGTCACATCCCACCCGCTCCGGGCGTGCCGCGCCCCGACCGCCAGATGGCGGTGGTCGGACCGATTGCCCGTTGCATAGAGGATCTGGCGCTGGTCAGTCGCGTCCTCGCTGGTCCCGACGGCCACGACACGGAAGTGCCTCCCGTGCCTTGGCGAGAGGTGCCGGCGGTGGACGTCTCCACGTTGCGAATCGCCTATCTGCCCGTGTTCCCAAACGTGCCAACGGCCCGCGCAGTGCGTTCGGCAGTCGAGCGCGTCGCCGCTGAACTCATGTCCGCGGGAGCCTATGTCCAACACCGCGATCCAGGTATCTCAATCGATGAGATCAACTCGGTGTGGCGCGAATACTTTCCGCTTCTCGCCGGGACTTTGATAGAGCTATCCGGCGCTACGCTGCCGGTGAACGCACCTCAGGGACCGCCCGCCACACTCGCACAGTGGGCGCGAGTGTTGGAACGGCGCGACAGTCTACTCGTCGCAATCGACGCGCTGCTGACCGAGTTCGATGCGTTCCTGTGCCCGGCGGTAATCTCAACAGCCTTCCCGCACAGCGCGCCCCGCTCGCCTATTCCGGTAGACGAGCAACTGATCGGGTCGCGGTACGTAGACCATTATCTGTACCCGTTCAACATGACCGGTCATCCCGCGCTGGTGCTCCCCGCCGGGCTCGCTGACGATGCGCTGCCGGTAGGCGTTCAGCTCGTCGGGCGCCGCTGGGCGGACGGGCAATTGCTCGAGACGGCGCGTGCGGTGGTATCGGTGATCGGAGGATTCCGAGCCCCGCCCGCCATCGTGTGAGGTACGCCCCCTCACCTGTGGGCATTCGCATCCACCACCGCTAGCGCCGTCATATTCACCAGCCGTCGCACCGTCGCCGTCGGCGTAAGTATATGGACCGGCTTCGCCGCGCCCAGCAGGATCGGTCCGATGGTCAAGCCTTCTCCGCCGGTCATTTTGAGAAGATTAAATGAGATGTTGGCCGCATCGAGGTTGGGCATGATCAAAAGGTTGGCTTCGCCCTTGAGGCGCGAGTCGGGCTGGACGCGGCTGCGAATCTCCTCCGACAGCGCGGCGTCGCCGTGCATCTCGCCATCAACCTCGAGATCAGGCGAGCGCTTTTGAATGAGTTCCAGGGCGCGGCTCATCTTGAGGGCCGAGAGCGAGTCGTCGGTGCCGAAGTTCGAGTGGGACAAGAGCGCGACCTTCGGAGTCAGACCGAACTGCCGCACCTCGGCGGCTGCCATCACCGTCATCTCCGCAAGTTGCTCGGCCGTCGGATCCTCGTTCACGTAAGTGTCGCAGATGAACAGGGTACGCTTGGGGAGTAGCAGAACATTCATAGCGGCGAAGATCGAGGCACCGCGCTCCAAGCCGATGACGTTGGCGACGTGACGCAAGTGATCCTTGTGCCGGCCGAAGGTGCCGCACAGCATCGCATCGCCATCGCCTCGGTGCAGCAACATGGCGCCGATCAGCGTGGTCGATTGGCGCACGTTGACCCGGGCGTCGTCCGGGGACACGCCCCTGCGCTTCATGATCTTGTAGTACTCGGTCCACACTTCCCGATAGCGGGGATCGCTCTCCGGGTTGACGATCTCGAACTCCCGCCCGGGCTTGATACGCAGCCCGAACTTCTCGATGCGCATCTCGACCACTTCTGGACGGCCGATGAGAATCGGCTTCGCCACCTTCTCGTCGACGACGACTTGCACCGCGCGCAGCACGCGCTCGTCCTCGCCCTCGGCGAAGATGACGCGGCGCGGATGCTGCTTGGCCAAAGCGAAGACGGGCTTCATGGCGAGCCCGGAGTGGTATACGAACTGCGTCAACCGATCCGTGTATGCATCGAGATCGGCGATCGGCCGCGTCGCCACGCCGCTGTCCATCGCTGCCTTCGCAACCGCTGGCGCAATCTTGATGATCAGCCGCGGATCGAACGGCTTGGGGATGATGTACTCGGGGCCGAAGCTGAGCTCCTCTCCCTCGTATGCCATCGCCACCACATCGGACTGCTCGGCCTGAGCCAGCTCTGCGATGGCCTTCACACACGCGAGCTTCATTTCGTCGGTGATACGCGTTGCACCCACGTCCAGCGCGCCGCGGAAAATAAACGGGAAGCACAAGACGTTGTTGACTTGGTTCACGTAGTCCGAGCGCCCGGTCGCGATGATGGAGTCAGGGCGAACGGCCTTTGCCTCCTCCGGCATGATCTCCGGCGTGGGATTGGCGAGCGCCAGGATCAGCGGCTTGTCCGCCATCTTCTTGATCGCTTCCGCCTTGCACGCACCTGCGCTCGAGAGTCCCAGGAAGATGTCGGCACCGGGCATGACGTCGGCGAGTGTGCGGGCGTCGGTCTTGCGCGCGTAGCGCGCCTTGTTCGGCTCCATGTTCGGCTCGCGGCCCTGATAGAGCACGCCTTTGCTGTCGCACACGAACACGTTGTCGCGGTTCAAGCCCAGCCGAACCAGCAGATCGAGGCACGCAATGGCTGAGGCCCCTGCACCCGAGCAGACCAGCTTGACCTTGTCTATCCGCTTGCCGACGACTTTCAGACCGTTCGTCACCGCCGCCCCGACGATGATGGCCGTGCCATGCTGGTCATCGTGGAAGACCGGGATCTTCAGTCGCTCCCGCAGCTTCTGCTCGATGTAGAAGCACTCGGGTGCCTTGATGTCTTCGAGGTTGATCCCGCCTAAAGTAGGTTCCAGGGCGGCGATGATGTCAACCAGCTTCTCGGGGTCATGCTCATTCAGTTCGATGTCGAACACGTCTATTCCGGCGAACTTCTTGAACAGGCAGCCCTTCCCTTCCATCACGGGCTTACCCGCCAGCGGGCCGATGTTGCCCAGCCCGAGCACCGCCGTACCATTGGTGATCACGCCGACCAGATTAGCTCGAGAGGTGAGTTCTGCCGCCAGTGCGGGATCGGCCTCGATCGCCTTGCACGCGTAGGCCACGCCCGGCGAGTAGGCGAGCGCGAGATCGCGCTGGTTGATCAGACCTTTGGTCGGGACGACTGAAATTTTGCCCGGCGTGGGCAGTCGGTGATATTCCAATGCAGCAGTCTTGAGCTGCTCTTCCATGCTCATGCTGTCTTCTCCTCCAAAGTTTTCTTGTGTGCCGGTGCTCGTCTGGCAGTGCTGCAAAGCGCAGCGCCCACTCTAAAGCTTTCGGGGCATTGTCTCCAGCGCGGGCCCTGCAGGATCTATTGCGCAGTGCAGCGATACCTGTGGGATGCATCCCAAAGAGAAGGCAGACCCGTAGCCCCGGCGGGCGCAGCGTAACCTTGCCAGCCCGTGCTGAGAGGCCCAAAAAAAGGACCTGCCGGCAGGCAGGTCCAAACTCTCGGGGAGGTAGAAGAAATCAGTAGCTATCGAGTGATGTGGACGATCCCGGCCGGCCGCTGCTTGTTGCCGGGGGTCGCGCTGAATCGAAGGAGAAACACCGCCTCGTTGGTAGCGGCAGGGTCTACGCTCGCGGCGGTCGCTGCGGGACCCAGTCCAGACATCGAGAGCCGGGTCGATCACCTGGACGGCGGCCGCCGCTGAGGTGGCCAGCACGCCAGCCATAATCAGGGTACTCAGGGTCTTGGTCCTCATGGTCTTCGTCCTCCGAGCTAGGTTGAATGCTTACTGGCGATGCAACTTCAGCGGTCCGTGGCGCGTTTCGTGTTGTGAACAGTCTACGGTTAAGGACCGGTTTGACTCGGTGACGTATTACCGGTGGGGATGTGAGAAATTCACACCCTCAGCCGCGCCTGCGTCGGACCCAGCCCATGCAGCGGGCTGGGAGTGTTCCGAAGGCTTAGAATGGAACGGGGAAGAGGCGGCTAGCGCGGGGACTTTGGTGCGGCAACGTTCGGCTCCGATCCCGCGACGCATTGGTGTAATTCCCCATCACGATTAGCGGAGGGACAGATGTTCTTTGCGCTTATTCGCCTGATTGGCGGAGCCGCCTTGCTGCTTCAACTCGGCGGCGCTCTTGCTGCCGACACGATCAAAATCGCCTACATCAACAGCATGAGCGGGACGTTCGCCTTCCAGGGTGAGGAGCAGCTGAAGGTCTTCAATGCAGCTGCCGAGATGATCAATGCCCAAGGAGGAGTCCTCGGAGGGCGCAAGTTCGAGATCGTGACTTTCGACGACAAGGCGAATCCGCAGGAGGCGCTGGTCGTCCTCAAACAGGTGACCGACCAAGACATCCGCTATGTTGCGTCGACCATATCGAGTGTCGCCCATGCCCTCAGCGATGCCGTGGCGAAGTACAACGAACGCAACCCGGACCGTCCGATCCTGTTCGTGAATTTCAACGCGCTCGACCCTGCGCTCACTGAAGCCAAGTGCAACTTCTGGCACTTCCGTTTTGAAGCCCATACCGACATGCAGCTGAACGCTCTGATCGACTCGATGGCGAAAGAGCGCTCGATGCAGAAGGTCTACCTGCTCAACCAGGACTATGCGTATGGCCAGGCATTCGCCAAGTCGGCCAAGGAGATGCTGGCGGCCAAACGCCCCGATGTCCAGATCGTAGGCGACGATCTGATACCTCTGGGCAAGGTGAAGGATTTCTCCCCTTACGTCGCCAAGATCCGCGCGTCCGGTGCAGACAGCGTGTTGACAGGGAATTGGGGAAACGATTTGTCGCTTCTGATCAAAGCGAGCAACGAGGCAAACCTCAAGGCCACGTACTACACGTTGCTGGCTGCATTCTTCGGCACGCCTGCGGCTATCGGGGCCTCCGGAGCCGACCGTGTGAAGTCGACCTATTCGTGGAACATCAATGCTGCGGATGAGGCTTGGGAGAAAAGAGTGCTGCAATACGAAGCCCGCTACAAGTCGGTCTCGGACATGGCTTACTTGCCTCCGTTTCGCGTCCTGGGGATGTTGGCCGACGCCATGAACAAGGCCGGTACAACCGATGCGCTCAAGGTCGCCTACGCGCTCGAGGGGATGAGATACAAAGGTCCCACCGGCGACTCCTGGATGCGGGTCGAAGATCACCAGATGATGGTTCCGGTTTACGTGCTGACCTTTGCCAAGGCGGGACAACCTGGAGTGAAGCACGATGCAGAGGGGACCGGTTACGGGTGGAAGGCGGATGGCCTCATCGAGGCAAAGAGCAATGTGCCGCCGGTGAGATGTCAGATGCAGCGGCCGCAGATGTAAGCCAGTCACGAACGCCGGAGATACCGGATGCTCAAGCGAAGCCCGCTATGGCCTGCTCAACTGGACCACATTCGGCTCGATAGCGTCGATCCGGCGGGTCTGGTCAGCTTCTATCGAAACGCGTTGGGCATGACTCCGACGGATCTCGCGGACGGGAGCGTCCTCATGCAGGCGTCAGGCCGAAGGATCCTGATCGGTCGGGGGCTGCCGGGGGCGCAGCCGTTCATGGCGTTCAGAGTCCAGACGGCCGATCAGCTCGAGGCGTTCAGGCAGCACGTGGTGCGCCGGGGCATAACGCCACTCGCCAACCCAAGCGCGGTCTTTACGCCCGGCGCGTTCGCGGTGCGTGATCCCGACGGGCGCCTGGTTGTGTTTGGGCTCCCGCGCGCTGACCTCCCAGCGCCCGCGCTCGGTGGAGCGTTGCCCGGCAGCAAGCTCCCAGCGCGCCTGCAACACGTGGTCGTGGCATCAAGTGCACTCCCCGCGATGCTGCGCTTCTACGAAGAGGATCTGGGGTTTGTCGTTTCAGACTACGTTTTCGAGGGCGACGGACGAAGTGAGCCAACCGCCGCCTTCTTCCGTTCCGACCCCGAACATCACAGTTTCGGCGTCTTTCGCTGTCCCGAGACCCGGCCCGACCATCACGCCTACGAGACCACCTGCTGGAACGACATCCGGGATTGGGCTGACCATCTCGCGACGCTGAACATCAAGCTGTGGTGGGGACCGGGGCGGCACGGGCCCGGGAACAATCTCTTCTTCATGATCCAGGACCCGCAGGGCTATTTAGTCGAGATTTCCGCGGAACTGGAAATCGTGCCCGACGAAGTCGAGAAGCGCCCGTGGAAACACGAAGAGCGTACGTTGAACCTTTGGGGCGCGGCATTCATGCGCAGCTGAGCTCGCGCCATCGCCCGAGAGGTGCCTAGTTGCTCGGCATCGACTGCAGCCGTCTCAGGACGCGGTTCTGACAGAAGCGATCCGGGTCTGAGTTTGCCGCGCCGCCTGGTTTTTCCCAGAGATACGTCAGGACAAGGTTGCTTCCCAGGAACTCAGCCGTCATACAACACTGGACAGTGTTCACGTAGATCAGCACGTTCCCCGTTTGCTCCCGGTTCTTGTCCGACCAGCAAGCGCCGAGGGCGGTCTTCCAAGCTCCCTCCAGCGCGGAGGGTTTACCTTGGCGTCGATGTCGAAACTTGAAGTCGTTGTTTTCGAGAAAGGCGTAAACGTTGGTCTGATCCTGGTCGGCCCAAGTACCCCAGGCAACGCCCACCTTTTCGGAATCAGTGTCCGCGCCTGAGGCGGGACTGACGAACCAGACAGCGCATACGGACAGCAGTATCGCGAACTTGAGCATCTTGGCATTCCCCGGTAGGCGTCTAAGCTTCAACCCCTCTATCGGCGACGCCGATGCGAATCATAGCCAGACAGCCGAGAGGGACCAAAAAAAAGTCAAATCCGCGGAACGTGGGTCGCAACCTGGCGACGTTTCGGTGTAGTATGCGGGCGGATCAGCTGCGGATGAAGGCGAGCGCGAGAGCGACTCGTCCCGGCCTAAGAACAACGATCAACGATGGCGTGCCGCGTGATTCGGGAGGAAGCAAGCTCGCACCCGCCGCACTCGCGGCGGGTTTTTCTTTTTGGGGCCGCGGACGGGGGGCGCGACGGACCCTCGGCGTTTCTTCCTGTGGTGACCCAACTACTACGTGGATTGGTCTGCGCGCTTCGGCCTGGTTCGGTCGACTCCATCAAAAAAATGGCCTGCCACCAGGCAGGCCTAGGGAGGAGTAGATCGTTTAGTCGGCTCGGGTCAAACCCTACTTGGCGATACGGCTGCAGCGGATCTGGTCGTCGACCAGCACGCAGCGGGAATCGCCAACGCTGAACTGCGCGCGGGTCTTTCCATCTTCCATGGCAACCTGGATGCGGCTCTCGTCGCCGTAGGCGGAGGCGGCAGTAGCTAGCAGCGCTCCGATCAGCAGGCTGGTGACGGTCTTGGTTGTCATGGTATGGGTCCGGTCCGTGGTGCGTTTTCTCTAGTCATCACTTTACGGCTGAGGACGTCTCCAACTCGTTGACGCATTACCAGCGGGCGTGTGAGAAATTCACATGGCGTTCCCGCATTGGGACTCGCTCCGTCCAGGCTACAAACAAAAAAAACGCCCCGGAGAAAGCTCCGGGGCGTCGATGATGTTGCGCGACACCAGCCTCCTTCCCCCTCGGGAGGGGCTAAGAGGAAGCGGCTAATCCGCCAGCAGCGGTTCCGGCTTCGGCACCGCCTTTTCGACTAGGGCCGTCTTCACCGCGTCGTCCACAGTCTCCAGCGGTACGAACTGCAGCTTCCGGCGCGCTTCTTCCGGGACGTCCTGCAGATCCTTCTGATTGCGCTTGGGCAGCATCACGGTGGTAATGCCGGCACGCATGGCCGCCAGGACCTTTTCCTTGATCCCGCCCACCGGCAGGACCAAGCCGCGCAAGCTGATCTCGCCGGTCATCGCCGTATCGTTGCGCACGACGCGGTTCGTCAGCAGCGAGGTAAGCGCCATGAACATCGCGACGCCTGCGCTCGGCCCATCCTTCGGGATCGCCCCGGCCGGGACGTGGACGTGGATGTCCGATTTCTCCAGCGATGCGGCGTCGATGCCAAGCCCTTCGGCGCGCGACTTGACCAGGGTGAGCGCCGCTTGCGCGCTCTCCTTCATCACGTCGCCGAGCTGACCGGTAAGGATCAGCTTGCCGTTGCCCGGCGTGCGGCTCGCCTCGATGAACAGAATGTCTCCGCCCACCGGCGTCCACGCCAGGCCGGTCGCAACACCCGGAACACTCGTGCGTTGCGCGATCTCGCCCTCGAACCGGGATGGGCCCAGTATCTCCTGCAAGTCCCCCTTGTCGACACGCACTTTGTCCACGTTGCCCTCGGCGATCTTCACCGCGGCGCTGCGAACGATCGCACCGATCTCGCGCTCGAGGTTGCGTACTCCCGCCTCGCGTGTGTAATCGTGGATGACGCTCTGAATCGCCTCGTCGGTGATCTCGAGCTTCTCCGCTCGCAGCCCATTGCGCTCGAGCTGACGCTTGACCAGATACTTCTTCGCGATCTGCAGCTTCTCCTCTTCGGTGTAGCCCGGGAGCTGGATCACCTCCATACGGTCGCGCAACGGCCCGGGGATCGTATCGAGCACATTCGCCGTGGTGATGAACGTCACGCGCGAGAGGTCGAAAGGAACCCCGAGGTATGCGTCCCGGAAGGCGAAGTTCTGTTCCGGATCGAGCACCTCCAGCAACGCCGACGACGGATCGCCATGGAACCCCTGACCGAGCTTGTCGATCTCGTCCAGCATCATCACGCAGTCGCGGCTGCCTGCCTTCTTGATCGCCTGGATGATGTTGCCCGGCAACGCGCCCACATAGGTGCGGCGATGACCGCGAATCTCGGCCTCGTCATGCACACCACCCAACGCTACCCGGACGAACTTGCGTCCCAGCGCCTTGGCGATGCTCTGGCCGAGCGAGGTCTTGCCCACCCCCGGTGGGCCAACGAAGCAGAGGATCGGGCTGTGACCGGCCGGATTGAGCTTGCGCACCGCGAGAAACTCGAGAATGCGCTTCTTGATCTTGTCCAGCCCGAAGTGGTCCTCGTCCAGAATGCGCCGCGCCTCTGCGAGATCGATCTTCTCCTCGGTCTCGATCTTCCAGGGCAGCTCGATCAGCCAGTCGATGTAAGTCCGTGCCATCGAGTATTCGGCGGATTGCTCGGACATTCGCGCCAGACGCTTGAGCTCCTTGCGGACGTGCGCTTCGACCTCTTCCGGCATACCTGCCTCGGCAACGGCCTTCTCCAGCTCGGCGGCCTCCGCACCCGGGTCGTCATCGCCTTCGCCCAACTCCTTCTGAATGGTCTTCATCTGCTCGCGCAGCATGAACTCGCGCTGACGCTGGTCGACGTTGGCCTTGGTACGCTCGTCGATCTCCTTGGAGATCTTGAGGACCTCGATGCGTCCGGCGAGCAGCTCCAGCACTTTGTCCAGGCGCTTCTCGACGTTGAAGGTCTCGAGGATCTGCTGCTTCTCCGCGGGTTTGATGTCCAAGAACCCCGCGACCATGTCCGCCAGGCCACCGGGCGAAGTCATGTTCTGCAGCGCGGCCACCAATTCCGTCGGCGTCTGCGGAAGCAGCTCGAGCGCTTCCGCCGCGCGGCGCTTGAGCTGGATGAAGCGCGCTTCGATGTCCTGACTCGCCTGTGCACCGTCGGTAATACGCTCGATGCGTGCGACGAGAAATGGATAGCCGGGAAGGAACTCGCGCACGACGAAGCGCTCCTGCCCCTGGCAGATGAGGTGATGCCCACCGTCTGGCGTCGTCACGTAACGCAGAATCTGCGCGACCGTGCCCGCCCGATGCATATCATCGGGCCCGGGATTGTCGTTGGACGGATCCCGCTGCAACAGCAATCCGACCGGACGCTCGTTACGCACGGCATGCTGGGCGGCCGCGATGGTGCTCTCCCGGCCGATGTTGAGCGGCAGAATCATTCCGGGGAACAGAATCATGTTGCGCACCGGTACGACGATCAGCGCGTCCTCCGGGATCGACACCGCGGCACCGCCACTCTGCGATGGCGAAGACGCAGCCGCAACCGGCTCCGATTCCGGCTGGCCCTGCTTGCGTTCCATTTCCATGCTCATCGACACTCTCCTCACGCGACCCTGTGTAAGCCAACTACCAGACACCCGTTCTCGAAGCGCTGCTCGCGCAACTCGAACCGGCCCGCAGGGATGGGGATACGTCTCTCGAAACGACCATAGGGGATCTCCAGGCGTCGGATCGCACCGGGGAAAAACTTCGCCGGCATCGGCCGCTCGCCTAGGACGACCAGCGCCGCGCCCTCGATCACCGCACGAACGCGCTGCGGCGGGACGCCGGGCAACGCCACCAGGATCCAGTAGTCGCGATCGGTCTCGATCGCATCTACGGGCGGTTCCCAGGACGGCGCGCTGGAACTCGGCGGGTTCGGCTCGAAGAACTGTCGGTGCAGCCGTTCAGCCTGGTCCAACACCTCGAGGGCTTGCGCCCACATCCAGCCAAAGGAATCTCGTTGTCTCATCTTTTCTCCCCGGCGTAGCGTCGTTTGGTTCTGACCTAGCCGCTCTTCAGCGCATATCGGGGCCGAGACGGGTATTTCAATCCCCCCGGGAAACAGGGGCTTGCCTCGGCCGCGCAGATGCAGGTTTATGCGGAGCTTTCCGCGAGGATCAATCGGGGATGACAGCGGTGGCTTCGATCTCCACCTTGGCCTGATCCTCCAGCAGAGCGCTGACCTGTACTGCGGTCATGACTGGATAGTGTTTGCCGATCACCTGCCGGTACACGGCCCCGATGGAGGGGTAGGCGGCGATGTACTCGTGCTTGTCGGTCACGTACCACGTCATGCGCACGATGTGCTCAGGACGAGCGTCGGCTTGCGCGAGCACGGCGACGACGTTCTCGAGCGCCTGGCGAACCTGACCGGTCAGATCGCTCGTCCGAAAGTGGGACTGTGCATCCCAGCCGATCTGGCCGGCGACGAAGACGAGCTGTCCGCGTGTGACGATACCGTTCGAGTAGCCGCGCGGGCGGACCCAGCTGGGAGGTTGGAGGATTTGCATGTCGGTGTGCCTTTGTTGAACGTTGCGCGAAGCCCCACCCTCGCCCTCCCCCTCGCGAGGGTAGGGTTGGGTAAGGGGCGGGGAAATGTGCTCACGATGATCTTTCACGCAGCTTGAACCGCTGCAGCTTCCCGGTCTCGGTCCGAGGCAGTGCATCGCGGAACTCGACGGCCCGCGGATACTTGTACGGGGCAATGGTCTGCTTCACGAACTCCTGCAGGTCCTGCGCGGCCTGAGGACCCGGCGTGTAGTCCTTCTTGAGGACGACGAAAGCCTTCACGATCTGTCCGCGCTCCTCGTCAGGGACACCCACCACGCCGCACTCCGCGACCGCGGGGTGCAGCAACAACGCAGACTCGACCTCCGGCCCAGCAATGTTGTAGCCGGCGGAGATGATCATGTCGTCGGTGCGCGCCTGGTACCAGAAGTAGCCATCGCCATCCATCAGATAGGCGTCGCCGGTCAGGTTCCAGCCCTTGTGCACGTAGCTCGTCTGGCGCTCGTCCGCCAGATAGCGGCACCCGGTCGGACCTTTCACTGCGAGCCGCCCAACTTCGCCCGCCGGCGTGGGATTGCCGGCCTCGTCGAGCACGCAGGCGCTATACCCTGGGATGGGCCTTCCGGTTGCGCCCGGTCGGATATCCTCTCCCGCCGCCGAGATGAAGATGTGCAGCATTTCAGTAGCACCGATGCCATCGATGAGCTGGATCCCGGTTTCTTTTTGCCACAGCTCGCGAGTGGGTAGAGGCAGGGCTTCGCCGGCGGATACGCACCGGGTCAGGCTCGCGATGTCGTAGTCGAAGGCCACCGCCGCCATCTGCCTGTAAAAGGTCGGGGCAGTGAAGCAGACGGTAGGTCGATACTGCTCGATGGCGGACAGCAGGGCTGTGGGCGTGAGCTTCTCGATCAGCAAGGTCGAGGCAGCGAAGCGCATCGGAAACAGCAGCAGGCCCCCGAGCCCGAAGGTGAACGCGAGCGGGGGCGTACCACAGAATATATCGTCCGGACGCGGATGCAGGCAGGAGCGAGGAAAACAATCGCAGATCGCCAGCACGTCGCGGTGGAAGTGCATCGTCCCCTTCGGAACACCGGTGGTGCCGGACGTGAATGCGATGATGCACACGTCGTCCGCTGCCGTCGGAGCGGCGGGAAACTGGGCAGACTTAGCGGCCGCGAGTGTGTCGAGAGAGTCGGGCGTATCGGTGTTGAAATAAAGTGTTGGCCCCAACGCCGGGCATTGCGCACGGACCAGCTCCATCTCCTCGCGCAGATTGATGTCGCAGAGCGCAACGTTGCACTGCGCCTTATCGATGACCGGCTTCAGTTCCTTGGCGCGCAGCAAAGGCATGGTGGCTACAGCGATGCAGCCGGCCTTGACCACGGCGAGCCAGCACGCCGCCATCATCGGGTTGTTCGCACCGCGCAGTAGCACCCGGCTCCCCGGAACCAGCGCCAGATCCTCGCGCAGCACGTGGGCGATCCGATTCACCAGCGTGAGCAGCGAGCCGTAACTGAGCACGCCGGTGGGCGATCGAATGGCGGCACGCTCGCCATGGCCGGTCGCCACGGTGTTGTCCAGCAGTTCGGCGACGCAGTTCAGGCGGCGCCCATAACGCACCTCCGGGATATCGAAGATCAACTCGGGCCACTGGCTGCGCGGGGGCAGGTTGTCCCGCGCGAAGGTGTCGACGTGGCCGGTATAAGGTCCCTTCCTGGCGCCCATCACGTCTTGAGCGTTTCCCGCGCGATGATCAACTTTTGGACCTCGCTCGCGCCCTCGTAGATGCGCAGCGGCCGGATGTCGCGGTACAGCTGCTCGACGATGTGGCCGCTGCGCACGCCTAAGCCACCGAAAATCTGCACCGCCCGGTCGATCACCTGCTGTGCGCTCTCGGTGGCGACGAGCTTGGCCATCGCCGCCGCGCGCGTTGTGCGCGCGCCCTTGACGTCCCGCAGCCAGGCCGCTCTGTATGTGAGCAACGCGGCAGAGTCGATGGCGGTAGCCATGTCGGCAATGGCGGCTTGCGTGAGCTGGAAGTCCGCCAATACCTGGCCGAACATCTTGCGGCCACGCGCGCGAGCCAGCGCCTCGTCCAGCGCACGACGCGCGAGACCCAGCGCGGCCGCCGCCACCGAGGGGCGGAAGACGTCCAGCGTCTCCATTGCCACCTTGAAGCCCGCGCCCGGCTCGCCCAGGCGATTCTGCGCGGGAACGCGGCACTCTCGGAAGCGCAGTGTCGCCAATGGGTGGGGCGCTGTCACGTTGATCCGCTCGGTGATCTCGAGGCCGTCCGCACCTGCGTCGACCACGAAAGCGGTCAGCCCTTTGGCGCCCGGTGCTTCGCCGGTGCGCACGATCACGGTATAAAAGTCGGCGATACCGCCGTTCGAGATCCAGGTCTTGGTTCCGTTGAGCATGTATTCCGCACCCTCGAGCCTGCCCGTGGTCGTGATGGCCGCAACGTCAGACCCGGCTTCGGGCTCGGACAACGCGAACGCAGCGATCCGTTCACCGCGGGCGACAGGCCGGAGGTAGCGCTCGTTCAGGTCTTCGGTGCCGTGCAAGGAGATCGCGCCGCTCCCGAGCCCCTGCATGGCGAACGCGAAATCCGCAAGAGCCGAGTGACGCGCCAGGGTTTCGCGTATCAGGCACAAGCTGCGCGATTCCAGGCTCGGAAGCGCACCGCCGAATGCGCCTGGAACCGCATAACGCAACCAGCCACCCTGCCCCAGGCCAGTCACCAGCGCTCTGCACGTGCTGTCCACATCGGCGGCGTCATGAGTGTCGTAGAGGTTGTGCGCAGCCCAGTCTTCGAGCCTCACCGCGAGCTCGCGGTGCGTGTCGTCGAAGAAAGGCCAGTCGAGATACGATTTGTCGCTCATGTTCTCGCCCCGTCGCTATCTCCCTCACCCTTGTCCCTCTCCCGGTGAGGGGCAGGAGAGCGTGTGTTGCAATCACCCATGAATCCTCCCTAACGCTCCGCGCACCCGGTCCACGAGCCGATCGACGAAATTCTCATCGTGGTACACGCCAAATCCGAAGCGCAGCCGATCTCGCCGCCGATCGACGCTGACGTGGCGCTCGGTCAGAGCAGCTTCGACTTCAGTCGCCTGCGGCAGCGCGAAAGTCAGAAAATTTCCTCGTGGAAATCCGGGGGGCGGAACCAGCCGGTCCAACGTCAGCGCGGGAATCGGCTTCGCGGATAACGCATCGACGAACTGCCGCTGCAGCCGCTCGACGTGTGCGTGAACCGCGGCGAAGTCCAAGCCGAGCTCGGCCAGCCAACGCATGACGGCGTTGAACCGGTACAGCCCCGACGGATCGAACGTGGCACCGAAGAAGCGCATGCCCGCATCGCCATAGCCGACGGGCCCCCGCTGAACGGATCCCAATCCCTCGAAGTCGGCAAACCAGCCCGTGCTAAGCGGGCGCAGCCCGGTTCCCGGCGGCACGGCCAGGAAACACGCCCCCTCCCCGGCCATCGCATATTTATAGCCGCCAGCCAGGTAGAACACCCGGTCGCCGATGGGGGACACATCGACTGGCAACGCGCCGAACGCATGGTAGCCATCGATCACTATCAGCGCGCTGTCGGGGCAAGCCCCCACGATGCGCTCCAGATCGGCGACGTGGAAGCCGGAGTCGAAGAATACGTGCGACAGCCAGACGAGATCGTACGGTTGAACGAGGTGCGCGCAGAAGCGGTCGACGAAACTCTCGTACGGTTCCGCGGGAACGCGCGTCGCAGCGAGCCGGCCGGTTTCCTCCAACCTGCGCGTCTGCCGTTCGAAGCTGTGGAACTCGTGGGCAGTCGTCAGCACGCGCTGCGGCCGGCGCCAGTCGAGGCAGGAATACAAACGCACTACGAACTCGTGCGTGTTCGGCGCAAAAGCGATCTGGTCTGGGTGCGACAGGCGCAGATGACGAGCGACGTGCCGTTGGGCTTCGGGGAGCACCTCGCCGAATATCTTGTCCCACTTGCGGTCGGTCAGGCGAACCGCGTCGTCCCAGTACGCCAGCTGCGCCGCACGCGTCACGTCCGGCCAGGGATGGTGGCTGTGCGCCGTACAGTGCAGCCAATCGCCGGAAGACTCGAAGAACCGGCTGAAGTGTGAACTAAGCTGCATGCCAGTGAAAGCCAAGCTCGCGCTGCAGCGCTTCCGGCAGCGGCGGCAACATGGAGCGCGGCACCAGATATGTAGAGAGATTGAAATAGTCGGTGAAGATGCGGTGCGCCTCGACGGTGCGGTGCAGGTAGTCCTGCCCGGAGGAGCCACCGGTGCCGATCTTGCTGCCGATCATCCGGTTGACCATGAGGGCGTGGCGGTAGCGCCACAGGCTGAGGTTCTCGTCAACCGCCACCATTGCGGTCAGGACCCGGAACGGGGTATGAAACATCGGCTCGTCCCGGTAGAGATTGATCATCAGCGCCGATACGAAAGCCGGATAGGTCAAGCGCCGCTGACCGCTCTCGACCAGCGCCTGATAGCGGGCGGCGTCGAACACCGTGTCGAAGTTCTCATGCGTCTTGTCCAGCTCGCGTAGCTGGATGACCTTGGCCTCTGCGCTTAACAGCTCGTTGTGCTCGATCGCAGCACGGTCCTTGGCCAGCATCGCCTGGACGTTGTGGCGATACGCTTGCCAGAAGTCGTAGTCGCGAAAGCGCAGAAACGGCATGCGCGTGAGCCACTGCTCGATGAGCGTGAACAGATTAGGCTTGTCTTCGGTGGCCTTGACCCGCTTGCGCGAAGCGGACGGCAACGCCGATTCGTAAGCCATGGCGTTGTAGCCGACGCGCTGGGTCCGCTGCAGCCCGAGCTTGTTCTCGATGTGACGGAACTGCACGCTCTGAAATCCGGACGAAGGCGCGAGCAGATCGCGGAAATCAAGAAAATCCAGCGGCGTCATCGTCTCCAGAATTCCGATCTGCTCGACCAGCACTTTCTGGATCACCACGATCCGCTCCAGATAATGCAGAACCTGGCCGAGCTCCCGCTCCGGCACCACCGGTTGACCCATGATGGCGACCACGGCATCGAGCTCGTGCAGAATCTGCTTGAACCACAACTCGTAAGTCTGATGCGTGATGATGAACAGCATCTCATCGTGGGCAGGCTTGTGCGCCTTGGCGCTCTCCAGCCGCTGACAGTCGAGCAGTGTGTCGAGCCGCAGATAGCTGCTGTAGGTGATCGCGTGTGCAGATGCAGCGCGAGGCATGGTTCAGTCGCCTTCGAACACGGGTTTCTGCTTTGCCGCGAAGGCTCGGTAGGCGCGCTTGAAGTCCTCGGTCTGCATGCAGATCGCCTGCGCCTGAGCCTCGGCCTCGATAGCTTCGTCGACACCCATATTCCATTCCTGATGCAGGCACGTCTTGGTCATCGCATGAGCGAACGTTGGCCCGCTGGCCAGCTCCGCCGCCAACGCCTGAGCCTCGGACAGCAAAGCTTCGGGAGCGCAGTGCCGGTTGAAGAAGCCCCACTGCAGCGCTTCGTCGCCGCTCATGGACCGGCCGGTGAACAGCAGCTCGGAGGCGCGCCCTTGACCGACCACGCGCGGCAGCAGCGCGCAGGCGCCCATGTCGGCGCCGGCCAGCCCCACACGCACGAACAGAAACGCCGTCTTGCTGCGTTGAGTACCCAGGCGCAAATCCGAAGCGAGAGCGAGCAAGGCACCGGCCCCGGCGCACACGCCGTCGATGGCAGCGACGATGGGCTGAGGGCAAGCGCGCATAGCCTTCACCACATCGCCGGTCATGCGAGTGAAAGCCAGCAGCCCGGGCATGTCCAGCTTGGTGAGCGGCCCGATGATCTCGTGCACGTCGCCGCCGGAGCAAAAGTTGCCGCCGGCGCCAACCAGCACGACGCAGCGGACCTCGGGAGCGAATTGCAACCGCCGGAACAGGTCCCGCAGCTCGGCGTAGGACTCGAAGGTGAGCGGGTTCTTCTTGTCAGGACGATTGAGCGTAACGGTAGCCACGCGCTCGGTAACAGACCACAGAAAATGACGGGCCTGATAGCCGCTCAGGCTTTCGGTTGTCCTGGAGGCCAGGGCCGAATCCTTGTCTTTGTTCATCTGCAGCTCCTTCAGTCGGTTCCCTTGGTCACGCCCGCGACGTGCAGCTTGAGCTTGGCGAGCAAGCGGTGCGTCTGCGCCTTGTCGGTCGACGTGAGTCCCGAGAACAGATCGATCACCCATTGCTCGTGCGCCGCCGCCATGCGAGCGAACAGAGCGCGGCCGCCCGCAGTGAGCTTGACCGTGTAAGCGCGCCGGTCGGCGGGGGCGTCCGCCCGTGCCGACCAGCCCTTCCTTCTCAAGCTGGTCGGTCAACCCCGTGATGTTGGCGCCACTCACCATCAGTCGGCGCGACAATTCGTTCATTTTCAGGCCCGCCGGGTTCCGCTCGAGCTGGGCCAGAAGGTCGAAGCGCGCCAGGGTAATGCCAAACTCGGCGCGCAGCCGACCGCGGATTTCCGCCTCGACGAGGTTGGTGCAGGAGAGCAGCCGCAACCATAGCTTGAGGGCCTGATGGTGCTCGTCGGTGAGACGGGTCTCCAGGTCAACCGGCGCAGCGCCTCGGGACGCGCGGGCCCCTGCCTTCGTCGCCCTCATAGCAGCTCGCCTCCGGCCACGGCGATAGCCTGTCCGGTGATCGCCTCGGCGCCGGGCAGGCATAGCCACAGCGTTGCGTTGGCGACCTCCTCGGGCCGCACCAGCCGCTGCTGCGGGTTACGGCTGACGAGTGCGGCGCGCGCTTCCTGTTCGGTCTTTCCGGTTTTGCGCACGATGTTGCCGACGGCCTCGCTGACCATGTCGGTGTCGGTGTAGCCGGGGCAGACGGCGTTGACGGTGACGTTCGAGCGCGCCGTCTCCATCGCCAACGCGCGCGTCAGTCCGATCACGCCGTGCTTGGCGGCGCAGTACGCTGTGACGTAGGCGTAGCCGGTGAGTCCAGCAGCGCTGGCGATGTTCACGATCCGCCCATAGCCATGCTCGAGCATCCCCGCCATCACTTCTCGACAGCAAAGGTAAGTGCCGGTGAGATTGATATTCAGCATCCGCGTCCACAGCGCAAGGTCGGTGCGCGCGAACGGCGCGCTCGCGGCAACACCGGCGTTGTTGATCAGGATGTGCACTGGTCCCGCAGCTGTGGCCGCGCGGGAGAACGCGGCGCTGACCGATTCCGCATCCGCAACGTCCATCGGCACCACCTGTGCCGCAAGGGACTGAGCCCGAGCCTCCAGGCGAGCGCGGTCGCGCCCCATCAGGGTGAGGGTCGCGCCCTGCGCCGCCAGCGCAGCGGCGATGGCCGCACCAATGCCACGCCCGCCTCCGGTCACTACCGCATGCTTTCCTTTCAGCGCGCCGTCAGACATTGATCGCCATCTGCGCTGCGCGCGCCAGGTTGCGCTCGAGCTGCGCCTTGCCGGTCAGATACTGGTTGGGCCATTCCATCTGCGGTGTAGCCCAGCTCAGCGGCAGCATGCAGGGTCCAGCACGGGTCGGCCAGGTGCGGTCGGGCCAGCGCGCACAGATCAGCGCGCCCGGCTGCGATGATGCTGTTCACGTGATCTGCCTCGAAGATGTTGCCCACCGCCATGGTCGCGATGCCCACCTCGTTGCGGATGCGGTCCGAGAACGGCGTCTGGTACATGCGCCCGTATACCGGCCGGGCCAGGCGCGTGGTTTGCCCCGAGGAAACGTCGATCAGATCGGCGCCCGGCGGCCTTGAACTGCCGCGCGATCTCCACCGCGTCGTCGGGTGTGTTGCCGCCCGGCGCCCAGTCGTGCGCCGAGATGCGGACCGACATCGGCTTATCGTCCGGCCACACCGCACGCATCGCTTCGAAAAACCTCGAGCGGAAAGCGCAGGCGGTTGTCGAGCGCGCCACCATACTCGTCTGTGCGTAGATTGGTCAGCGGACAGATGAAGCTCGATAGCAGGTACCCGTGCGCGCAGTGCAGCTCCAGGATGTCGAATCCGCAGCGCGCGCCCATTCGCGCGGCCCGCATGAATTGATTGCGGATGCGGTCCATATCCACGCGCGTCATGGCGCGCGGGAGCTGGTTGCGCGGACCATACGAAATGGGAGACGGCGCGACCAGCGGCCAGTTCCCTACTGGCAATGGCTCGTCTATCTGCTCCCATCCGAGCTGGGTGGAGCCTTTAGGTCCGGCGTGTCCGAGTTGAAGACCGATCGCAGCGCTGCTGCGGCCGTGCACGAAATCCACGATGCGCTGCCAGGCACGCGCCTGCTCGTCGTTCCAGAGCCCGGCGCAACCGGGGCTGATGCGGGCATCGGGCGCCACGCAGGTCATCTCGGTGAAGACCAGCCCGGCGCCGCCCAGCGCCCGCGAGCCCAGGTGCACCAGGTAGAAGTCATCGGGCACACCGTCGCGGCAGGAGTACATCGCCATTGGGGAGACCACCACGCGGTTCTTGAGCGCGAGGCCGCGTAACCGCAGCGGGGTGAACATCGGCGGGACGGGTTGCGCCGGCAGGCCGCTGCCCTCTGCGAGCCAGGCTTCTACTCGATCGACATAGCGGCTGTCGCGCAGACGCAGATTCTCGTGGCCGATGCGCTGGCTGCCAGTGAGCAAGGTGTAGGAGAACTGGAGCGGGTCCAGATGAGTGTAACGCGCGACATTCTCGAACCACTCCATGCGGTTGCGGGCGGCGCTTTGCAGCCGCAAGGCTTCCGTACTCCGCTCCTGCTGATACAGCTCCAGCGCCCGCGTGATCTCGGGTTGCTCGGACAGGGTGCGCGACAACGCGATGGCATCCTCCATCGCGAGCTTGGTACCGGAGCCGATCGAGAAATGGGCGGTATGGGCCGCGTCGCCGATCAGGACGATATTGCGGTGATGCCACTTTTCGCACAGGACGCGGTGGAAATTCAGCCAGGCTGAGCCGCGCAGGTGACGCGCATTGCTCATCAGACGCTGGCCGTCCAGGTACTTTCCGAAAACCTTCTCGCAGAAGGCGATCGAACCATCCTGATCGGCTTTGTCCAGACCGGCAGCGAGCCACGTCTCCTCGCGTGTCTCGACGATGAAGGTGCTGGTGTCGCGGTCGAAGCGGTAGGCGTGGAGCTGGAACCAGCCCCATGGCGTGTTCTCGAAGGCGAAAGTGAAAGCGTCCAGTTTCTGGTGCGAGCCGAGCCAGATGTAGCGGCATTTGCGCACATCGATCTCGGGTTTGAAGTGCTCGGCGTACTTGCGCCGGACGATGCTGTTGGCCCCGTCCGAAGCGACGACGAGGTCGGCATCGGCGAACGGCGTCGTCGTCCGCGACTTCGGTCTGGAACACCTGCTCGACACCCAGCTCCGCGGCGCGCCTCTGCAGGATGTTCAGCAGCTTCTTGCGGGCAATCCCGCTGAAGCCGTGGCCGCTGGAGGTGATCTTCGTGCCCTTGAAGAACACGTCGATGTCGTCCCAGTGGTGGAAGCTACGCAGGATCTCGCGCGTGGGTTTCGGGGTCGGCATGTTGGAAGTTCCCCAGCGTCGCGTCGGAGAACACGACACCCCAGCCGAACGTATCGTCGGGCTGGTTGCGCTCGATGACGGTGATGTCGTGCCGGGCATCGGCCTTCTTCATCAGGATCGAGAAGTACAGACCGGCCGGCCCACCGCCGATGCAGACGATCTTCATGCGCGGCTCCGCCCATGTTTCTCGGACCACGATTTCCGGGGCTTCGTGGACGATGGTTTCCGGGCAATCATTCGTGGGTTGACTTATTAGTCCTCAATGTTTTAGATGTCAAGTGGCTTTTTGCGCGGAAGTCCGCGGTTGGACACGGCATCGCACGAACCGTGGACCGCTCTGGCGCGTCGGGGTTGCTAGCGGAGAATCGGGGATGGTAAGGTGCAGCGGTCTGTCACAGCCCGGGAAAAGGTGACTTCCATGGTGACCGCAATCGTGCTTCTGAGCGTGGCTCGCGCCCGCGTCGGCGAAGTCGCGGACAAGCTCGCCTCGACGGAGGGGATCTCGGAGGTCTACTCGGTGGCCGGACGCTTCGATCTGGTGGCGATGGTGCGCGTTCGCACCAACGAGGACCTGGCCGATATCGTGACCAACCGCATGCAGAGGATCGAAGGCATCGAGAGCACCGAGACCCTCATCGCCTTCCGCGCCTACTCGCGCGTCGATCTGGAAGGCGTGTTTTCGATCGGAATGAAGTAGCGTCCCTTAGTATTTTCACGCAGTCTTCGTCCTTCGACGGGCTCAGGGCTCCGACCGAACGGACCATGTAGAGCGGACGCTACCGCGGCACCAGGTACTTTCCCAGCTCGGGGTGGCTCAGCCCCGCCGCGAGGAATTCGCGCAGCAGAGCGTCCTGGAACGCATCGGTCTTTGCGACGGTCGAGCGCGCTTCGTCGGTTGCCATGTAGCGTCCCAGGGACTCCAGCTCGGCCACGGTGAAAGTTCGCGCCATGCTGCGCACGATGACCTCCCGCAACACCTGTATCACCTTGGGGTCGGACAAAGCGTCGACGGCCGATTGATATTGCGCATCCGGCAGAGACCTCATCGCTTCGTAGACCTGCCGGGTCGCCACCTCACGATAAGCAGGCAGTTCGAACAGCCGTTCGGCAGCCTGCTGGCGGGCCTTCCGGGGTGTCGGCGGCGCGCGCCACCTGACCGAGGCTGGCCGCGGTTGCGAGGCTTAGCAGCAAGAGTCTGGAAAACAGCATGAGGCGCACGCGGAATCTTCCTCTCAGGATTGAACGTCAAGCCGCTAACGCGGCAGCTGAGCGCGCAGCTGGGCCAGCTCGGCTTCCATCTCGTCGATGCGCTGCAGATACGTCAGCACCAGCGATAGCGCAGACAGGCTCAGGTCGAAGTCCGCTTTTAAACGGCTGGCCCGCCGGCCCAGCACGATGGTGCGCGAGGAGAAACGCCAGGCCGACACGCCGCTGGTTCCAGCCGACGCGCCGCCGACAGGCTGGAACACGCCGTACTCGACCAGCTCTACGATCTCATGCTGCGAAAGCCCGGAGGCCTGCGCCAGCTCCTCGAGCGCGACCTCGAGGTGCTCGGTCAACAGCGCTTGATCGTAGAAGCCGGAAGACATCGTCGCGTCCCCTGCTCGCTAGCTGAAGTGCGCACGTGGATTGAAGGACGAGGCCTGCTGCAGCTCGCGATAGAGCTCCTTTTCACGCTCGCTCAACACCGACGGCGTAACCACTTGCAGCACCGCATACAGGTCGCCCTCACCACCGCCGGGCCGCGGAAGTCCCTTGCCGCGAACCCGCAGCTTCTGACCCGCGCGCGAGCCGGGCGGGACCTTCACGCTCACGCGCCCATCCAGCGTCGGGATCTGCACCTCGGCGCCCAGCGCCGCCTCCCACGGAGCCACAGGCACCTCCAGATACAAGTCGTGCCCGCTGACGCGAAACAAGTCGTGCGGCCTCAGCTGAATGTTGACATACAGATCGCCGTCGGGCCCGCCGCCGTGCCCGGGACCGCCCTTGCCGGGCACCCGCAGCCGTTGGCCGTCGGTGGCGCCCTTCGGAATGCGCACCTTGACGCGTCTTGGTCGTGCGCCGCAGCTGCCCATCCTCCGACATCTCGGTGACGGGCAACGGAATCTCGAGCTCGGTGCCGCGCGCAGCCTCTTCCACGCTCAGGTGCGCGGTGACCTCGTAGTCCTGCCCGCGCATGCGGAACGTGCCTCCGCTTCGACCCGCTCCACCCGTACGGAACCCGCCACGGCCGAGGCCGGACAGCAGATCGAACAGATCGATATCTTCTACGTCCTGGAAGCCGCCGCCGCTGTGGAACTGCTGCTCCCAGTCCGGCGGCGGACGGAAGTCCTGACCCGGCTGGTACGATCCCATGGTGTCGTACGCTTTGCGCTTCTCGGCGTCCTTGAGGACCTCGTAGGCCTCGGACGACCTCCTTGAACTTCTCCTCCGCGTCCTTCTCCTTGGACACGTCGGGATGATACTTGCGCGCGAGCTTACGGTAGGCCTTCTTGATCTGCTCTTCGTTGGCCGTGCGCTCGACGCCGAGTATCTTGTAATAGTCCTTGTATTTCATCCGCGGTGAAGGTGGCGCTCTGAGCTCGGCGTGTGCGATCGACGGTCTGCAGTAACGCCGGGCTGGCCGGAGCGCAGGTGGGAAAACTTACTCATTGGGGCGCCTGCACGGAATTCAAGCGCAGGCCGCGCACCAGCGTTGGCCGCGACCACCCAACCCGCAGCGCGACTCAGGCTAGGTGGAGCCTGCTGTGCCTCGGGACGCGCGCCATCAGGTATTCCATCTGGTCCTGCAGAATACGCCGGTTCTGCAGAATCAAATGCTCGTGCCGGCTGGGCACATAGGGCGCGTAGATCAACGGCATATGGGATGCCTCGGGAGTGCGGCCGCCCTTCAGCGTGTTGCACGAACGGCAAGCCGTGACCACGTTCATCCATCGGTCCCGGCCACCCAGGTGAAGGGGGATGACGTGATCTCTGGACAAGTCGCCTTCGCGGAAGCGCCCACCGCAATAACCGCACAGGTGTCGGTCGCGCCGGTAGAGCGCTGCGTTGGTCAGGTGCGGCTCCGCCGAATGATCGCGCACGAACTCGGAAGAGCCCTTGATCGCGACGATGCTCTTGGTGGACAGGCTGGAGCGCTCCCCGGTCAGCCGCGAAACCCCGCCACGGTAGGTGCAAACAACATCGCCGAGCGACCACGCCACCATATCGCGGGCGTGATAGGTAATGGCTTGTTCCATGACAAGCCAGCGATTGGGCATCCCTGCCATGTCCAACGCCAGAATCAAAGCCACCGGACTGCTCCTGTCTCTCCTGTCTTTGCTTGGACCACGCTGCCGGCCAAACGGCACGACTCTGCGCCAAGTCAGGGCCCTCGGACCCGTGTGCCCGCATTCTAGGCAATATCCGAGCCGGCGGGAATACCGGTGCGCTACGGTCTTCCTTACGGAGGGGCGCCCATCGTCATCGCCCTAATCCGAGCGCGCACGCGGGCGGGCCACCGACCGGACCGCGCTCAGGGGCGATCGTCTGGCTCGAAGAACAGCCACTGGATCTGCGGGAACGCCCTGCGAACGTCCGCCTCGACGCGGTTCACGTCGTCGATCAGGCGCTGCGCGTCCTGCGACTCACGCATGCGCGCCTTTACCGCGAGGAGGATTTCGTCTCCCAGCTGGAGCGTAATCAGATTGAATACCTCCACCACCTCGGGACGATCGGTCAAGAAGCGCCGTACCTGCTTCTCGACCTCCGGGTCGGCGCTCTGGCCAGTGATCAGCGCCTTGATCTCGATGGCCAGCAACACCGCGACCACGATCAGGATCGCGCCGACCAGGATGCTGCCCGCCGCGTCGAACACGGGATTGCCGGTCAGCAAAGTGAGCGATACCGCCCCCAGCGCCACGACGAGCCCCGCGAGCGCGGCGATGTCCTCGCCCAGCACCACGATCAACTCGCTGTTGCGCGACTGCCGGAAGAACTGCCACAGGGAGCGACCGTGCGAGACCTTTCTGATCTCGCGCACGCAGCCAGCGAGCGAGAAGCTCTCCAGCACCACCGCGATGGCCAGGACCGCGATCGCCACGCCTGGCCACGACAGAGGGTGAGGATCGGACAGCTTGTGCGCGCCTTCGTAGATCGAGAAGGCGCCGCCGACGGTGAACAGCAGGACCGCCACCAGGAAAGCCCAGAAGTACACGACCATTCCATAACCGAGCGGATGCTCCCGATTGGGCTCGCCTCCGAGCTTCCCTCATGCCGACCAGGAGCAGGCCCTGGTTGCCGCAGTCGGCGAAGGAATGGATCGCTTCCGCCAGCATGGAAGAGGAGCCCGTCATCCACGCGGCCACCGCCTTGGCGACGAAAATACCGAAGTTGGCGGCAAGCGCGTAGAGGACCGCCCGCATGGAGCCGTTTGCTGACATCGTTTGCTCGCCGCCCGGAAGGGCCGACTCCGGCTATTCTGCTTTTTCGACCAGCGCGAGGTTCGACTGGCGTGGCGACGGCCCTGCCAGCTGCGCCAGCAGGTTCGACTCGCGCTTGTAGAAGCCCTCCGTGTGGAAGGTTTCGGGAAACTTGTACAGCTCGTAATCGAGATGGTGACAAAGCTCGTGCAGCAACGTGCGCAGGAACGTGCGAAACGCCACCACCTGCTTGCGTGCAACGGTTCGCATCCAAAGCGTGATCACGGGCGGCGTACGGTCCTCAGTGGGCTCGTACAACCCGTGCAGCTCGCCCCAGTTTCCGCTCGGGCGCACAGTCAGGACTTTCACGCGCACGGGCCGGACTTTCAGACGCGATGTGAGGTTGGATATCAGGGCCTGGCTGACCCGCTCCACCTCGATCCGGCGCTCGCCCTTGAGCACCTGCTCGAGCATCTCCACGAGGTGGTCCACCGGCGGACCCGGAGGCAGATGAATCTTCTCCAGCGCATCGCTGCGCAGGTAGACTACCTTGCGCGCAGGTGACAGGCGGTCGAAATAGGAAAACGGCATCGCGCTATCTTACCTGTCCCGCTGTGTCCGTTGCACGCCCCCGCCGTTGCAGACCCACGCCGTTGCAGACCGAACCGAATGGTGCGAACCTGTCGCCGGCGCGAAGGTCGCATGCGAGGGGCGACCGTTGTAGCCGTCCAGAGACGATCCCGAACAATACGACGAGGAGAAGACCTATGCACAGACTGAGGCAAACCTGCGCCGCCGTGATTTTCCGCATTGGGATTTCGCGCATCCGGAGTTTGCGCTTCGGGATCCTGAGCATCGGGATTCTGAGCGGGGTCTTGACGATCGGCTGCGGCACGGCCGTCGCTGTCGAGCCCGACACGATGTTTCCGCCCCTCGAGGCATGCATGGAGGCGGCACTGCAGAAACAAGAGGGTGTCGTCGTCCGCTGGGAGCTCACTGCCAACCGGGACCCATTCGGCTTCGAGCTCGACGTCCTGGCTCCGAACGACTACCGCTGGACGATGAAGTGCACGGAGGGCACCGTAGGCGCTCCGATCCGCAAAGTCGGCAACAAGGACTACAAGAAATTCACCGCCCGCGTCAAGGTTCCGGAGAAATCCGCGCGCTTCACGGCGATCGGCGCATACCCGCACGTCGCAGAGATCAACAAGATGCAGCTGGACCTGAGCGGTTTCAAAGGCGTTCCCTACTACACGTATGAGCTATCCCTAAGCGACGGGCGCGTCGCCACCATCGAAGTCAACGCGACCACCGGGGAGATCGACCACACCGAGTCGAAGCGCAAGTAGCCCCGTGCCTGCACGCAGCGCTCCGCGGCGTTCAGCGCTGGGCAGGTTCGGGAACTTCCACCAGTTCGTGCACCCAATCCAGGATCGGCTGCAGCCGTTCCGGCAGCAGCCGCTTGGCCTCGGCGTAGCTGACCCAGCGGAACTCGTGGTGCTCAGGCCGGCCCAGCTCGGGGTTAACGGGCAGCGAGACTCTACCCTCGGGACTGGCTGCGACATAGTACCGGGCCACTTTGCCTGCACTGTAGCGCGCCGTCTCCCTGTACACCTCGCCCCACCGGAACTCCAGAGTGGTGAGCGCCGTCTCCTCCTCGACCTCGCGCACTGCCGCCTGCAGTGGGGCCTCGCCGGACTCCAGGCCACCTTTGGGGAAGTCCCAGGTCCGGAAAACGCGCAACAGCAGATA
This sequence comes from uncultured beta proteobacterium, assembly GCA_963747025.1. Taxonomy (GTDB): domain Bacteria; phylum Pseudomonadota; class Gammaproteobacteria; order Burkholderiales; family SHXO01; genus SHXO01. The sequence continues at coordinate 23,955 of CAVVDJ010000006.1, read as the reverse complement.
ACGCCAGCCATCCGCCCCGGGTCGAAGCACCACGGCTCCAGCGGAGAACTTGCTCCTCCCCATTTCCCCTCACCCCCGTCCGGCAAGGCCGGTGGGCTCCTCCAATTCCGAGAAGCGCACCGCCAGGATCTCGCGCGTAGAGATCCGCCCTTGATCGTTCTTCTCTACCAGCAGCAACTGCTGCTGGTCCGGTATCCCGCTCGGGATGACCATCTTTCCACTCGGCTTCAACTGCTGCAGCAGCGAGGCCGGGATGAGGTCCGGCGCCGCCGTCACCATGATGCGATCGTACGGTGCGTGCTCGGGCCAGCCCAGAGCGCCGTTGCCCAGGCGCAGCGCGATATTCTTGTAGCCGAGGTTCGTGAGGCGCTTCTTACCCTGCGCGGCGATGCCCTCGATGATCTCTACGCTGTAAACCTGACGGGCCAGCTCAGCCAGGATCGCGGCTTGATAGCCGAACCCGGTCCCGATCTCGAGAACGACGGTGTCGTCCCGCACATCGAGCAGGTCGGTCATCAAGGCGACGATAAAGGGCTGCGAGATGGTCTTGCCGTGGCTGATCGGCAGCGGCGTGTTGAGGTAGGCGAAGGGCTGCACCTCGGCCGGGACGAAGGTATGACGCGGAACGCGGCCCATGACCTCGATCACGCGGTCGGCCAGCGTCGCGCGCCCCAGCTGGCTCGCCAGCATCTCGGTCTCGGCCACGATCTGCTCGACCATCTGCCGTCGCAACGGCTCGAAGATGTCCTCAGCTGCCATGCAACCTCCACCGCAGACCGATTGGGCGGCCTCTTTGCCCGCGCCCCCGGTTTTGAATAGCATGCGACGTGGGCACCACTCTGGCAACAGCAGAACGGCTCCCGGACTATACCGGGGGCAGCATTCTCAACCTCGTCACGACCATCGCTGCGGCCCTCGGGGCGCCTGCAGGCCCCTATCCTAGCCTGCGGCAGCCTGAAGCTCGATCCGCTCCTTGCCAGCCGCGAAAGGGTCGTGCTGATCGTGGTGGACGGCCTGGGGTATGGGTACCTTACGCGCGGTTATCCGGGCAGCAGCCTGTGTCGGCATCTGCGCGGCTCATTGACCTCGGTGTTTCCCTCCACCACTGCGACCGCTATCACGGCCTTCCTGACTGGGCTCGCGCCTGCTCAGCACGCCATCACGGGCTGGCACATGTACATCCCCGAGGTCGCCACCATTGGCGCCGTGCTGCCGCTGCGCACGCGCGCACCCAACAGACCGTTGACTGCCCTGGGACTCGACCCTTCGCGCTTCTTCGATGTGTCATCGCTGTTCGATCGGCTACCGGTCCGCTCTTTCGTGGTGTCGCCCGAGCGGATCGTGCACTCGGAGTTCAACCGACATCACTCGGGCAGAGCCGAGCGGCGCGGTTTCGGCTCGCTGGAGCAACTGTTCGACTCGATCCTGAGCTGCCTGCGGGCTGCCTCGGATCGCCGGTACATCTACGCCTACTATGCCGATTTCGACTCCATCTCTCACGAGCATGGCGTCGACAGCCGCCAGGCCGATCTCGTGATGCGCCGCTTCGACGAGGCGTTTTCGGCGTTCCTGGCGCAGGCCGCGGGCCTGGACGCGACCGTGATCGTCACCGCCGACCATGGTTTCATCGATTCACCGCCAGACCGGGTGATCGAGCTCGACGACCACCCTGCCCTGCAGACGACGCTGCGCCTACCCCTGTGCGGGGAGCGTCGTGCAGCGTACTGCTACGTCCAGCCTGAAAAGGCGCTGGATTTCGAACGTTACGTGCAGGACGTGCTCGCCGAGCAAGTGCGGCTGTGCTCGAGTGAAACTCTGATCGCCGAGGGTTGGTTCGGTCCCGGGCCACCCCACGCAAGGTTGAAGGAGCGCGTCGGCGACTACACCTTGGTGATGCGAGACAACTGGACGATCAAGGACTGGATGCCATCCGAGAAGCGGCACCGCCATATCGGGGTGCACGGCGGGTTGAGCGCGGATGAAATGATGGTGCCGCTCATCGTCGTCCAGCCGTAGCGCTGAAGGTCCGCGCGTAGTGACCAGCGTGGGCTGGAGTGGCTCATCCCACGAGCCAGCCCCGGCTGGCAAAATGTCACCCATATGAACCCACTCGATAATTTCCATCCAGCGGTAGCGAACTGGTTCCGGCGCACCTACACGGCGCCCACCGACCCGCAGCTGCAGGCCTGGCCCGTGATCCAGTCCGGGCAGCATGTGCTGATCGCCGCGCCCACCGGTTCGGGCAAGACGCTGGCTGCGTTTCTGGCCGCGATCGACGGGCTGGTGCGCCAGGGCGTGCGCCACCAACTGCGCGACGAAACCCAGGTCGTCTACGTCTCGCCGCTGAAGGCGCTTTCGAACGACATCCACAAGAACCTGGAGGAGCCGCTGTCCGGTATTCGCCAGGAGCTCGCGGCACTGGGATTTCCGGAGGTCGAGATCCGAACGCTCGTGCGCACCGGCGACACGCCGCAGGCCGACCGCGACCGCATGCGGCGCAAGCCGCCTCACATCCTGGTGACCACACCGGAGTCGCTCTACATTCTTCTGACCAGCGAATCCGGCCGCAAGACGCTGGCGAGCACCCGCACCGTCATCGTCGACGAGATCCATGCGCTCGCACCGAACAAGCGGGGAGCCCACCTCGCGCTCTCGCTCGAGCGCCTCGAACACATCACCGGCAATCGCCTCACCCGAGTAGGTCTGTCGGCGACTCAGAAGCCGATCGACGAGGTAGCGCGCTTTCTGGTCGGGCTCGGCGGCCGCCCGGCAAAGGATCTGTTCGAGGAAGCTGGCGACGTCGAGGCTGCGCACCCGCCTGCCTGCGCCATCGTCGACACCGGCCACGTGCGCCGGCGCGACCTGGCCATCGAAGTGCCGGAAGGGCCGCTGGAAGCGGTGATGTCGGGCGAAGTCTGGGGACAGGTGTACGAGCGGCTGACGAGCCTGATCCAGGAACACCGCTCTACCCTCGTGTTCGTCAACACACGCCGGCTGGCAGAGCGGCTGGCCCGCGCGTTGACGGAACGGCTGGGCGAAGAGCAAGTCACTTCCCATCACGGCAGCCTGGCGCGCGAGCAACGCCTCAACGCCGAGCAGAAGCTCAAACGCGGCGAGCTCAAGGCTTTGGTCGCCACGTCTTCGCTCGAGCTGGGCATCGACATCGGCCACGTGGATCTGGTGTGCCAGATCGCCACGCCGCGTTCGATCTCCGCTCTGCTCCAGCGGGTCGGCCGCTCCGGTCACGCCGTGGGCGGGCTGCCGAAAGGCCGCATCTTCCCGCTCTCGCGCGACGACCTGGTGGAGTGCACCGCGCTGTTGGACGCTGTGCGGCGCGAGGAGCTCGACCGGCTGCACATGCCCGACAAGCCGCTGGACGTGCTGGCGCAACAGATCGCCGCGGAAGTGGCGTGCGGCGAGTGGGACGAGGACGCGCTCTATGACCTGCTGCGCCGCGCGTGGCCGTACCGCGAGCTGACCCGCGAGGAGTACACGGGCGTGGTGCAGATGCTGGCCGATGGCTACTCGACGCGCCGCGGTCGGCGTCAGGCCGTCGTGCATCGCGATGCGGTGAACCGAAAGCTGCGGCCGCGCCAGGGTCTGCGCCTGACCGCCATCACCTCCGGCGGGACGATCCCCGACACCGCCGACTACAACGTCGTGCTCGTGCCCGAGGAGCAGATCATCGGCACGGTGAACGAGGACTTCGCCGTGGAGAGCATGGCGGGCGACGTATTCCAGCTCGGCAATACGTCGTATCGCATTCTGCGCGTGGAGGCTGGGCGCGTACGCGTGGAGGACGCTCACGGCCTGTCGCCGACGATTCCCTTCTGGCTGGGAGAGGCGCCAGCACGCACAGACGAGGTGTCCGCCGCGGTGTCGCGCCTGCGTGAGGAAGTCGGCGCACGTCTGACATCATCGGATCTCGCGCTGCGCTACCTGGTCGACCAGGTCGGCGCGTCCGAGGAGGCCGCCGCTCAGATCGTCGACTACTTCGCCGCGGCCAAGGCGGCGCTGGGCTTGTTGCCGACTCAGCGCGATCTCGTGTTCGAGCGCTTCTTCGACGAAACCGGCGGCACGCAGTTCATCATCCATTCGCCGTACGGCAGCCGCATCAATCGCGCGTGGGGCCTGAGCCTCAGGAAGCGCTTCTGCCGCAAGTTCAACTTCGAGCTGCAGGCTGCGGCCACCGAGGATGCAATCATCCTGTCGCTCACGGCCACGCACAGCTTCCAGCTCGACGAGGTCGCCCGCTATCTGAACGCGAAGACCGTGCGCGATCTGCTGCTCCAGGCGCTGCTGGACGCGCCCATGTTCATGACCAGATGGCGCTGGAACGCCTCGATCGCGCTCGCCCTGCTTCGTTTCAGGGGCGGCAACAAGGTGCCGCCCCAGCTGCAGCGCATGGAAGCCGAAGATTTGATCGCCGCCATCTTTCCCGACCAGCTCGCCTGCCAGGAGAACGTGGTCGGAGATCGCGAGATTCCCGATCATCCGCTGGTGCAGCAGACCATCGCCGACTGCCTGCATCAGGCGATGGACATCGACGGGCTCGAGCGTCTGCTGCGCCGTCTCGAGAGCGGCGATGTGCGCGTGACCGGTCGCGACCTGACCACGCCCTCGCCCCTGGCTCTCGAGATTCTAAGCGCGCGGCCCTATGCATTTCTCGACGATGCGCCGCTGGAGGAGCGCCGCACGCAGGCAGTGGTCAGCCGGCGCTGGCTCGATCCGGAGAGCGCCGCGGACATCGGCCGTCTCGATCCCGGAAGCCATCGCGCGCGTACGCGAAGAGGCCTGGCCCCAAGCCGACAATGCGGATGAGCTGCACGATGCGCTGCTGTGGCTCGGCTACGTCACGGCTGCCGAGGTTCAGGCCAACGCGGGCTGGGAGTCGATGTTTGCAGCGCTCGCCGGCGCGATGGCGCGCAACGCGAATCCGTATCCCTTCCGCAGCTGAGGCATCTGCGCTCTGGATCGCCGCGGAACGCTTGCCAGAGTTCCAGGCTGTGCATTCCGGCGCGATCCTCGAGCCCGTCGTTGAGGCGCCGGACGACTACGCCGCGAAGACCTGGACCCGCGAAGACGCGCTGAGGGAGATCGTACGCGGCAGACTCGAGGGGCTTGGGCCCGGTCACCGCACGCACGCTCTCCGAGCAGCTTGGCGTGTCCGTGCTCGACGTCGATCTCGCGCTCCTGGCGCTGGAGGCGGAAGGATTTGCCATGCGCGGCGGCTACACCGCGGGCGCCGAGCGCAACGAGTGGTGCGAACGCAGGCTGTTGGCGCGCATCAACCGATACACGGTCAAGCGCCTGCGCAACGAGATCGAGCCGGTGGGCGCGGCCGATTTCATGCGCTTTCTGCTCGACTGGCAGCACACCGCGCCCGACGAGCGCATGGAAGGTCCCGGATGCGGTGGCGGCGATCGTCTCGCAGCTGGAGGGGTTCGAAGCAGCCGCGTCGGCGTGGGAAGCCGAGATTCTTCCTGCGCGCGTCTCCAGCTATGACCCGGCCTGGCTCGACGACCTGTGTCTGGCCGGTCGCGTGGTCTGGACGCGCCTGGAGGCGCCACGGCTCAGCGCCGACCGGACGCAAGGGCCCAGCCCGGTGCGCAGCACGCCGGTGACGCTGATCACGCGCAAGAACCTGCCGGTGTGGGCAACGCTGGTGAAACCCTCCAGCGCCGAGGACCTGCGGTTGAGCTCGCGGGCGCAAGCGGTGGCGGATTTTCTGGACGCGGCAAGGAGCCTCGTTCTTCGACGATATCGTCCAAGGCCTCGACCTGCCCCGCACCTTCGTCGAGGAAGCGCTCGGCGAGCTGGTCGCCGTGGGCCTGGTGAACTCGGACGGCTTCAGCGGGCTGCGCGCGCTGCTGCTGCCCTCGGAGCGGCGCAAGCCGATGGGGGGCGGACGGCGGCGGCGCACAGCGTTGCTCGGCGTGGAAGACGCAGGACGCTGGGCCTTGATCCGGCGCGCCGTACCGGCTGACGGCGTCGGTCAGCAACCTGCCGCGCGAGACGGTCGAGCAGATCGCGCGCACGCTGCTGAAGCGCTACGGCGTGGTCTTCTGGCGGCTGCTGGCGCGCGAAGCGGAATGGCTGCCGCCCTGGCGCGAGTTGCTCATGGCATTGCGGCGGCTCGAGGCGCGCGGAGAGATTCGCGGCGGCCGCTTCGTCGCCGGTTTTTCCGGAGAGCAGTTTGCGCTGCCCGAAGCCGTGGGCGTGCTGCGCGGGACGCGCAACGAAGACAAGGCCGGCAAGCTCAGCGCCGTCAGCGGCGCCGACCCGCTCAACCTCGCCGGGATTCTGCTGCCGGGGCCCAAGGTCCCGGCGCTCTACTCCAACCGCGTGGTGTTCCGCGACGGCATCGCGATGGCCGCGCTGGTGTCCGGCGAAGTCCAGTATTTCGAGAAGCTCGACCCTGAACAGGCCTGGGAGCTGAAGAACCTGCTTGCTGCGCACGCCGGCGCCGGCCGGGCTTGCCGCGCTTGCTCTCCTGAACGGAATCAAGATTTTCCGTATTCCTGCGCGGGCGCGCTTCTGGTAGCTTGGTCCCCATCGGCAGGCCGGATCTCGGCCTGCAGGGAGAGACGGCACCATGCGCCAAGCTGCTCCGCTTTATCCACTCGTCGCTGCTGGCCAGCACTTGTGCTGGCCGTCACGTCGATGCCACTGCGTGCCGCCGAGCCCGCCTCCGGTCCGGGTCCCGCCGCGTGGACCGACGATCTCTCGCCGATCGGGGCGCAGGACTGGAGCTACGATCGCGCCGCGCACCTGCTCGAACGCGCGGGGTTCGGGGGTACGCCGGAGGAAATTCAGGCGCTTGCGGCCATGACCCCGCAGCAGGCGGTCCAGCGTCTGGTCCGGTTTCAGTCGGTGGACGATAGCGCGCTCAAGCCATTCGAGGCTTCGGACATCTTCGACCCCGGCATCGATCCCTTCCCTGTCAGCCGGCCAGCTACCACCGACGAGGCCAAGAAACAAGGGGAAGCGCTCGGCGTCAAGGTCAAGCCGGGCGGCAATCGCCGTATGCAGCCGGTGGTGAACAAGTTCTTCTACTGGCTGCGCGCCAGCCGCCTGGAAACCGACCGCGTAGCCTACTGGTGGGCCGATCGCATGCTGAACACGCCCCGGCCCCTTCAGGAAAAGATGGCGCTGTTCTGGCATGGTCACTTCGCGACCAACGAAGACAAGGTGCGCGACTATCGCAAGATGCTGCGGCAGCTCGAGCTGTTCCAGCAACAGGGCACCGGCAACTTCCGCACTCTGCTGATCGGCGTGGCGCAGGATCCGGCCATGCTCGCCTTCCTCGACGCGGGCGTGAACGTGAAAGGCGCGCCCAACGAAAACTTCGCGCGCGAGATCATGGAGCTCTTCTCCATGGGCGTGGGCAACTACTCGGAGAAGGACATCCGCGAGGCCGCACGCGCTTTCACCGGCTGGAACTTCCGCAACCTGACCTTCCAGGTCGACCCGGATAAGCACGACGATGGCGCGAAGACGGTTCCTGGGGCACGAGCGGCGACTTCGATGGCGTCGCGGTGATCGACCTCATCCTGCAGCAACCGGTCACCGCCGAGTTCATCGCCGGCAAGCTGTATCGCTACTTCGTGCGGCAGGACGTGTCTCCCGCGACGAGAAAAGCGCTGGGCGATGTTCTGCGCGCCAACAACTACGAGATCGCGCCGCTGCTCGAAACGATGTTTCTGTCGAAGGACTTCTACAGCCCGCCGTCCTACGCGACGCACATCAAGAGTCCGGTCGAGCTGGTCGTGTCGACCTACAAGAAGCTCGGTCTGACCGAAGTGCCGGGTGTCCCCGACTTCAACGAGACCACCGGCTCGCTGGGGCAGCACCTGTTCCATCCGCCGACCGTGGCCGGCTGGGCGCAGGGCCGCAGCTGGATCACGCCGGGGCTGCTCATCGAACGCGGCAACTTCGCCCTGGACGTGGTGTTCCCGGACATCACTTACATTCCGGAAGACCGCTACCCAGTCTACCCCACCGGAAACGAGATTCGCGCCGTACACGAGAAGATCCGCGCCGGGCTGGACATCTCCACAGCTACCAAGCCGGTTGGGAAAGAGGGCGACAAGGACATGATGGCGATATCGAACGCCATGGCGGATCGCGACGAGGACTTCAACACCCGCTATGCCAGCTACCGCGGCTGGCAGATGGCCGTGGAAAAGGTCAAGCCGATCCCACGCAACACCGCACGACTAGATCTCACGGCGATGGTGATGAGCCAGGGCTGCAAGACGACCGCTCAAGTCGTGGACTATTTCGCTCATCGCTTTCTGCGTGTACCGATGGAACCGGGAACCCGTCGGCAGCTGATCGAGTTTCTCACCGCAGAGCTGGGTACCGACCAAGCTCGGCGGTGCGGCAAGCTACATGGAAGATCCGCTGCGCACGCTCCTGCACTTGATGATGAGCACGCCCGAATATCAGCTGGGCTAAGATCGGGATTCGTGGCTCGTGATTCGTGGCTGGTGGGACGATCTCGAGTAACCTCTTGGTCGCAGATCGAGGACAAGATGAACTCGTACACTGAACGCGACCAGCTGACGACTCGGCGCGACTTTCTGCGCGGTGCGCTGGGTGGCGCGAGCCTGGGCATGGCGCGCAGGCTTGGGTTGCCGCTGTTGTTCAGCCAGGCGGCTCTGGCCAGCGCCGCGCAAGATCGCAACCCCAACCGCATCCTGGTGATCTTCGAGTTGTCCGGCGGCAACGACGGCTTGAACACGGTGGTTCCCTACGCCGACGACGCCTACTACCGGCATCGGCCGCAGATCGGAATCAAGCCGAAGACGCTGCGCAAGATCGACGATCACTTCGGCTTCAGCCCGGGCATGGCCGGCTTCGAGCGTCTGTACAAGGACGGCCGGCTCGCGATCGTGCACGGCTGTGGCTACGAGAATCCGTCGTTCTCGCACTTCACCTCGATGGCCTACTGGCACACCGCGGCCCCCAACAGCGGCGACGAGTACGGCTGGGTCGGGCGGCTCGCCGATGCCATGGAACCCGAGCCCACACCCGACTACATCGTCAACGTCGACGCCACGCAGTCGCTCGCTGTGGGCAGCCGCCTGCACACCCCGGTGGTCTTCGACGACCCGGAAAAATTCACGCGCAACGCATTCTATTCGGAGAAGCCACTGCTGGCGCAAGTGGCCGAAGCCGATACCGCGATGAACCCCGCGCGCCGCTATTTGCTGGACGTGGCCCGCAGCGCGCAGGACGCCTCTGCTCTGGTGCGTCAGGCGTGGGCGAACGTACAAATCGCCGATCGACTACGGAATCGTGCCTCTGCATCTGCCCAAAGTCGCAGCGCTGATCGAGGCCGGCATGCCGGCGCGCCTGTACTACGTGGCGTTACCGCAACAATGCTTTCGACACCCACGTTCAGCAGCCCGACCTGCATCAGCGGCTGCTGACGTACGCCTCCGACGCCGTCTACGGTTTCATGCGCGACATGGAGCGAATCGGTCGTGCCGACGACGTCACGATGATGATCTTCTCGGAGTTCGGCCGCAGAGTCCCGGAGAACACCAGCCTCGGGCACCGACCACGGCGCGGCCAATGTCATGTTCCTGGTCGGTAAGCCGGTCAAGGGCGGACACTACGGTGAGGTGCCGAGCTTGACGCGCGCTGGACGCCGGTGACAACCTGGTGTACACCACCGACTTCCGGCGCGTCTATGCCACTGTGATGCAGGGCTGGCTGGGTTTCAACAACACAGCGCGGTATTGCGGGGCAAGTTCGAGCCGTTCCCCGCTTTCGCGTAGCGGTTCCGTGCTCTAAGTCTAGAATTCCTCTTCGTGCTGGTCCGCGGCGGCCTTGTAGGCCGTCCATCCCGGTACGCCAGCGTGAACTATCGCAGTTGTCCTGGGCGGTTTGCAGCGCGGCGCGCCGCACCCTGTCCTCGTAACCATCCTCGGTCACCATCGACACCAGCGCCAACCTGTAGTTGCCGGACAGGTGGGCGGTGAGATATCGGACCGAGAAGTACTTGAACTTGGCGCTGTCCTCCGCGCTCGTCCAGCCGCATGCGGTGGCCGTCTCGGCCAGCCAGAACAGCTGGGTGATCTCCTGCGCCGCCTCCGCAAAACCGTACTCCTGGGCCTCTCCGGCCCGCGCCATAGGAGCGGACCAGAGCGCGACTACCACGCCGGCGATCCGGCCAACGCGCGACCACGAACTTAACGACATGACAGTGTCCTCCATTCGACGAACCTGCCAGGGCTCAATTCCTACGACGGCAAGTTCGGGACCACCTTGAGGCGGCTGTGGCATGAGCGGTCATTTTTCGGCCGCGAGCGGTGCGTTGGCTATGCAACGAAAGCCAGAGGCGCGGCCGAAGTGTGAGCAGCGAGCCGCGCTAGCCAGGCCTTGCCAAAACTCCCTCGGGCGGCGCGCCATAGGGAGAAGCAAGAAAATCTTCGGTCACACCCTTTTGAGTCGTGTCAAACGCTTGTCAGGTTTGATCTTGTAATCTGCTTTGCACTTCAACTACAGCGTCAGCGTCGCGAAAGCTTGCTCGGCTATTACATGGCTGAAGCGACGGCGCAGTTGCCAAACACTATGACCAGACCTGCTCTCTTACCTGCCCCGCCGGCACGCATGGGCGGCAAGCACGCGGTACTGCTAGTACACGGGCTGTGCGGCACCCCTCACGAGATGGCGCCTCTGGCTGCCCGACTGCGCGCTGTCGGATATGTGGTCCGCGCCCCGCACGGACCTGGCTACGGAATCGGAGCTGGAACAACGAGAGGCGTAGACCGTTTCGAACGCTGGATCGAATATTTCGCGGCGCAATTCGACGAGCTGCGCTCCCGCTACTCGCAGGTGTCGATCGGGGGCCTGTGCATCGGCTCGAGCATCGCCATCGAGATCGCCGCAAGGCGCGGCACCGTAGCGTCTCTGATCCTGATTTCGACGACCCTCTTCTACGACGGCTGGAACGTCCCCCCGACGCGCGCCCTGCTACCGCTCGGCTACTACACGCCGCTGCGCCGCTGGTACCGGGTGCAGGAGACAGACCCTTACGGGATCAAGAATCCGAGATTGCGCGAATGGGTGGCGCGCCAGATGCAGAGAACGGGCGGATCCATTGCCGGTGCGGCGAGCCTGCCGTTGACTGCGGTCTATCAGGCGCAGCGCTTGATCCGCGTCGCCAAGCGCTCGCTGCGATCGGTGACGGTACCCGCACTGGTGATGCACGCCCGGCACGACGACGTCGCGAGCCTGCGCAGCGCCGATCTCGTGTGCACCCGCATCGGGTCGCGCGAAGTCACCAGGCTGGTCTTCGACGACAGCTACCACATGCTGACGCTGGACAACGAGCGGGGCGCCGTGGCACAGGCCGCGATCGATTTCCTTGAGCGACGAACTGCGATTGCCGGCGCTCCGCTGCCCGTATCGGGAGACCTGTCCCGAGCGGTGGCGGTCACTGCATAAGGAGGACAATAGTGGAGACTCTGGAGAAGATTACCCGGCTCGCAGCGCGACAGTTCGGTCTCGAGGCGGATTCCATCGGCACCGACGTTCCCGTCAGTCGACTATGGCGTCGATTCGCTTGGCTTGCTCGAGTTCCTGTTCGCCCTGGAGGAAGAGTTCCAGGTTCGCTTTTCTCCAGAACCCAGCGCTGAGCCGCAGACGCTCCGCAAGCTTGCAGAGCTTGTCGAGCAGCTACAGAGCTCGACGATGGTCCCGGCTCAGCCCACGCTCTAAGTCATGCGCATTCTCATCGTCGAAGACGATCGGTGGATGGCCGGTGCGCTCAAACGCGGGCTAGAGCGGGCCGGCTTCACGGCCGATGACGTGCGTTCCGGCGAGGAGGCTGAAGCCTGCGTGCGCCACGAAGCGTTCGACCTGGCCGTGGTGGATCTGGGCTTGCCCGGAATGGACGGACTCGAGCTGATCCGGCGCTGGCGTCGGGGAGGCGATTCCCGGCCTGTGCTCATTCTCACCGCCCGCGACGCCCTCAGCGATCGTGTCGACGCATTGGAGCTGGGAGGCGACGATTTCATGGCGAAGCCATTCGAGCTCCCGGAACTGATCGCACGGGTGCGCGCCTTGATTCGGCGCTCGAAGGCGGTGGCGAGCTCTCAGCTTACATGCGGCGCCCTGGAGATGGACCTGGGCCGGCGCAGCGCGCGACTCGATGGCCAGCCCCTGGAGTTGAGACGGCGCGAATGGGAGATCCTCGAATGCCTGCTGCTCAGCTCGCCCAAGATGGTGACGAAGGACACTTTGGTCCAAATCCTGACCGGTTGGGGCAGTGAACTGACAAACAATGCCGTAGAGGTGTATGTGTCGACGGTTACGCGCCAAGCTGCAACCCGAGCGGGATCGAGATCCGCACCATACGCGGCATAGGCTATCGCCTCGATGCGCCTGAACAGTAGATTCTTTCCGTCGAGTCTGCACGGCCGCCTTCTGGTGTTGCTGATGGCAACCCTCGGCGCGCTGCTGGCGTTCAACCTGTGGAGTGACTATCGCGCGGCCGGCGAGTACACCCAGGAAGCATATGATCTGGCCTTGGCCGACACCGCCGTAGCATTGGCCGCGCATGTGCAGAGCCGCGATCAACAGCTCTCCTTTGATCTGCCTCTTCAGGCGGCCCTGACGCTGAGCAGCAACCGCTTTGACGACATGTACTACCTCGTCCGAGGGCCGGATGGAGTACGCGGTGGCTGGAAATCAGGATTTGCCTTCCGGCCCGTCACCTCCAGAGCCCGGTCCCGGCTTCTTCGATGGGCGGTATCGGGGCGAGCCGGTGCGCGTCGTAGTCTATCGTTCCCCGACGCCACTCGGCGAAGTCACGGTCAAGGTCGCGGAGACGACGCGCAGACGCGCCCAGCTCACGCGACGCTTTGTCAGCGAAGACATGCTCCTGGACATGCTCCTGGTGGTGGCAACGCTTGTCCTCGTGCTTGTAGGCGTGCGCCTGGGCCTCAGACCCTCTGGGGCGCCTGCGTGCCGACCTCGAACAGCGCTCACCGGGAGACCTCCGGGCCTTGCAGGAGGCTGGGGTCCCGAGCGAGGTACGGCCGCTCGTGCAAGCTCTCAACCGCCAGCTCAAGCTGCTCAAGTCCGCTTCCGAGGCGCAGCAGAGTTTCCTGGCGAACGCTGCGCATCAGTTGCGCACGCCGCTGGCCGGTTTACAGACGCAGCTCGAAGTCACCGCGCAAGAGCACGACCCGCAACGCCTCCGAGACGGCCTTGAACGCCGTACTCGATGGCGTCCGCCGCACCGCCCATCTGGCCAATCAGCTGCTCACGCTCGCGCGCGCCCAGCCGCCCGCTAGCCTCGCCCAGGGGATGCAAACTCCGTGGACTTGAGCGACGTCATGGCGGACAACGCGTCGCTTTCTACTTCGACCGGGCGGTCGCCAACGACATCGATCTGGAATTCGAGACGACAGCAGCACCGCTTGCGCGCCTCGAAATGGCTGGTTCGGGAGCTTGCGGCTAACCTCATCGAGAACGCATTGCTGTACACGCCCGCGGGGCGGACACGTTACCGTGCGTTGCGGGTTGAACGGCGCAGAAGCCTTTTCTTGAGGTCGAGGATAGCGGTCCTGGTATACGGCTATCCAACGAAAGCAAGAGACGGCGCGAGGCCTGGGGGCACCGCGGGTATACGGTGCACCCTGCCGCACACCGGGTCGCTTTGCTACCGCTTTGCGTTGCGGACATCGGGTGCGCGAGACTGATTCCCATCGGTCGTACGACTATTGCCGCTTCAGGTACGATCCTGAGGTTCCATCGATCATTCCAAAAATGAATCGACCCCGTCCTTGGAAACCGGACCAGGCGTCACCGTCTCCACCCGCACAGCGCTTCTACGACAAGAACGAAGCCCGCAATGCAATTTGGAAAGCGCTGGTCGAGCACAAAGCCGCGCGCTTTCCGTTTCCTCTGAAGGGACGCATTCCCAACTTCGACGGCGCTGACCAGGCGGCGGCCCAACTGCTCACACACGGCGTGTTTGGCAGCGCGAAGTGCGTCAAGGTGAACCCGGACTCACCGCAGCGCTACGTGCGCAAGGGTCTCCTCGACCGCGGGATCGCGGTCATCACGCCCACGCCTCGATTGCAGGGTGGGTTCTACCGGCTGGACCCGGAGAGAATTCCGAAAGAGCACTACTGGGACGCCGCCAGCATGAAGATGGGCGGCAAATGGGGCGAGGCACTGCGGCTGGATCAGCTGCCGCGCATCGACGCGATCGTGATGGGCTGCGTCGCGGTCACCCGCGACGGCCGCCGCCTGGGCAAGGGACACGGTTACGCGGATCTGGAGTACGCCATCTTGCGAGAGCTCGGCCAACCCGCGGTGCCGGTCGCCACCACGGTGCACGCGCTTGCAGATCCTGGACGAGTTCCCGACCGAGGCACACGATGTGCCGGTGTCGATCATCGCGACGCCCACCGAGCTCATCGAGATCGCGCAGCCGCTCCCCGCCCCTTCCGGCATCGACTGGAGCAAGCTGACTCCCGAGGCGCTCGCGGAGATGCCGGTCCTGGCGGAGCTCAAGTCGCTGCTTGGCGTCTAGTGCTGTTGGACAACGGGCCGGGTATCATTGGGGCGCCCTATGCGCCTGCATCAGCTCAAGATCGAGTTCGACGCCGGGCAGGACCGGTTGTTGATGCGGGTTTCCACCGCCAGCAGCGAAGAGGCCCTGCTCTGGCTCACACGCCGCTGCGTGCTACGTCTCTGGCCGCTGCTCGTCGGCGTCGCTGAGGCCGAGCCGCAGATCGCCGCGCGCGCATCGGATCCACTGACCAAGCGCGCCCTGTTCGAGTTCCAGCACGAGAAGGCGCTGAGCCAGGCCACGTTCACTCAGGACTACGACGCGTCCACCCGGGCCCGCCCGCTTGGCGATGATCCGCTGCTCGTGGCGCGGCTGCAGCGGCGCAAGGCGGACGACGGTCGCATGGTGCTGGGCCTGCTCCCGGCCGAAGGCCAGGGCATCTTCCTCACCCTGGACGCACCCTTACTGCACGGCTTGATGAAGCTGCTGCAGATCGCGGTGGAGAAGGCCGAATGGGGCTTCACGCTCAAGCTGCCCACCGCGCAACCGCCGAGCTCCGAGGAAGGCGCGCGAATGTTGAATTGACGCCGGCAGGCGTCAGCTCTACTGCGCCGTGATTGCCGCGCGCACCGGCGCTCCGGGCGTCGCCCCCTCGACAACCTGACCGTCGCGTACGACGAAGCGCCCACCGACGATGACCTGGCGCATGCCCTCGGAGTACACCGCTGGTTGCTCGTAGGTTGCACGGTCCATGATGCGGCCCGCGTCGAAGACGACGATGTCGGCATCCGCGCCGACCCTGATGCGCCCCTTGTTGCGCATCTGCGGCACGCGCGCCTCGAGCCGCCGCGCTGGCAGCAGCGTCATCTTGCGCAGGGCGGTCATCAGCGTAAGGACACCCTGCTCCCGAACATAGCGCCCCAGAATGCGGGAATAGGTGCCGGCCGACCGCGGATGGCCGCTGCGAGGGTGCACGTCGAAGCCGTCGCTGGCGAACAACGTGAGCGGACTCGCAACGGTAGTGCGGATCACGTCCTCGGTGTTGGCGTGGATCAGCACGAGCCCGCCCTGCTTCCGGTACTGCAGGAAAGTCTCGCGCGTCAAACGCTCACCTGTGGCCGCCCACTGCAACTTCGCGTATTCCTCCGGCGGCTTGTCCGTCCAGCTATCGAACACGACGGACTCGATGCGTGTCGCGCCGGCAGTGTACGGATAGCACTCCGTGGTTACGTCCACGCCTCGCCCGCGGGCCTCCTCGATGATCCCGAGCATGCGTCCGGCGGATTGCTGCCCGCTGCTGTTGATGTGCGCGACATGCACCGGCGCACCGCTCACCGCAGAGTGGCCGATGGCTTCGACCAGCCCTTCCTCGCGGTCGGCGCTGCCCGCGCTGGATGCTCCGCGAATGTGAACGAAAGCGCCGGCGCGGTAACGAGAGGCGAGCCGGAACATCTGCAGGATTTCCCAGCGCGATGCCGCCGGAGTGGAAGCGAGGTGGAAGCCGATCCCCACAGCGCCGCGTTGCAGCCCTCGCTCCACGCGCCGCTCGATCTCCGCGAGCTGCGCATCGCTCGCCGGCTTGCGTGCCGCGTCCCCAGCCGGAAGGAAGTCGCCGGGATCGCCCATCACCGCCATGCGCACGGGTGCGTGCCCGATCGCGACACCGTAGTTGATCGGCATACGCCCGGCGCGCTCGTCGTACCAACGGTCCACATCCGTCACGCCGACTTCCAGCTCGAAGGTCGACGTCACCCCGTCCATCGCCTCGTAGTAGTCGCTGCGCGGCTCCTTGCCGTGCCAATGCAGATTGATGAAGCCAGGAGCGACGACCAGGCCGTGCGCATCGATCACGTCGCGGCCCTGGAGAGATCCATCGCTCACGGCTTCGATCACGCCGTTGCGAATGCCGACATTACGCAGCGCGTCCAGGCCCGATTCCGGGTCCATGACGCGACCGTTGGCGATCACCAGGTCGAAGGGTTCGGCCGCGGATGCAATACACGCCGCGCACAGAGCGGCCGCAGCGAGCGAGCGCTGGATCAAACTGCGCTCCGATTCAGTAGAGCTTTTGAACCGCGCGATCCATGCGCACGTCGACCAACCATGGCTCGTTCGAAGCGTGCGCCTGGGCCAGCGCGGGCGCGAGCTGGGCGGCCTGGTCGACTCTCGAGGTCCGGCACCCGAAGCCGCGTGCGACGTCGATGAAGTCGACCCCCGCGACGTCGCTGCCCGGCATCTCGGCTATCCCCATGCGCGTGCCGAGCGACTTCACAGCGGCATAACCGGCGTTGTTCAGGACGACGAAGGTGATCGGAAGGTGAAGCTGCGCCGCGGTCCACAGTCCCTGGATCGTGTACAAGCTGGAGCCGTCCCCGAGCACCGCGACCACCTTGCGCGAGCGATCGCCCAGCGCCACCCCTACCGCCGCTGGCAAGGCGAAGCCCAGGCCGCCGCTGGCGCATGCGTAGAAGCCGCCACTGGTCCGGATCGGAAAGTAGTCGTGCAGCGCGTTGCGATGCGAGGGCGCCTCCTCGACGATCACCGCGCCCGCGGGCATTGTCGTGGCGATGGTATGCATCGCGAAGTCGCCGCCGATGGGGTCGCGTGCGGTTGGCGCAGGCGGCCGCTGCCGTGGCTTCGGCGCGGTGCGCTGTACGTTCGAAGTCTGCGCGAGCAGTTGTTCCATCCCGAGCTGGATCGTGCACAGGATGCTCGTTCCCACCGGCGCGCGCGCCGCCTGCTCTGGATCGTCGGTGAGGTGGAACAGCTGCGTGCCCGCCGGAATGAAGCTTCCGCCTGTATGCACGTGATAGGTAAACACCGGCGCGCCGACGACAAGAACGACATCGTGACCGGCCAGGCGGTCCGCAAGCGGCTGGCGCAACGGCGGCAAGAACCCGGCGAACAGCGGATGGTCTTCGGGAAAACTGCGACGGCCGGACATCGGGCTTTCCCAGACCGCGGCGTTCAGGCGCTCCGCGAGCTGAATCGCGAGCGGCCACGCGCCGTCCTGGTCTACAGCCGCGCCCACCACAAGAGCGGGATGGCGGCTGGAATTGAGCGCGTCCGCAAGACGATCGAGTGCGCCGGGGTCCGGGGCAAACTGAACGTTGACCTGGCGCGGTTCGACCGGATCGGTTTGCACGTCCCAATCGTCTTCAGGGACGGAGACGAATACCGGACCGCACGGTCGCTGGACGGCCGTGTAGATGGCCTGCGCGATTGCCGCGGGCACATCCTCACCACGCGCCGGCTCGATGCTCCATTTCACGTACGGTCGCGGGAACTCGATGGCCGAGCGCGCGCTCAGGAAAGGATCGGTGGGGAGCATCGCGCGCGTGGATTATATCTTAATCACAACTTTATGCCAATTGGGCGGCTCGTTTTTGCCCTTCCGGCGTGAGGACCAGGGATTCCGCGTGGCCCCCTGAGGACCGCCCTATGATGAGCAGGTCGTGACGTTCCAGCGTACGCAGGCTATGACTGAGATTGCCTTTGTCCCGCTGCAGCGCACGTACCAACTCGTTATGGCTACTCGCGATGACCCCGTTAGTCCGTTGGTGATCCGCAGCCAACCATCGTAGGATATGTTTCTGGAGTTGCGATACGCGCACAGCAGCCATCCTCTGCGTTGCCCCTTCTCGTGCAGCACCCGCGGCCCCCCTCGCATGATGCCTGAGGGCCGGTGGTAGCATGTTACCCCGTCGACACCAGCTCAAAGAGCACCAATTGCTTCCTGGGGACACGCTGGAGCGCCCGACGCCGCGGGGCCTGGGGACGATAGATGACCAGGAATTCCTGCGGATTCAACGGGATCAGTGCCTCCTGGGGCGAGGTGAAGCGTGTCGTGTAAAACGTCCCCGCGTGGATGTCAGTCACCTTGCGCGCCTGCCCATCATACCGACAGCGATATTCGGCGAGGACCACATTGTCCAAGACCGCGCGTAGTTGCTCCCCGTAGACCCAGAGCAAGACCTGGCTCTTGGGGATGCCTTCCTCTAGATAGAAATGGTAGCTATGCAAGGTGACACAGCCATAGCGGTTGGTCGTGCGGGGAAAGAGCGCGTGGGCGAATTTCTCCACGAGCACCTCCTGGGGATAGCGCCGGCCCTGCGCCGCCCCCAAGACCTCGACCGGGATGGGCGGGAGGCGCTGATCGGTGAGCAGGCCCTGATGCGCCGTCGTATTATAGGTGTGGATGAAAGTCCTGATGGCGCTGTTCCAAGTCGCCAGGGGTGCGTGCCAACGAAAACTGATAGTCATAGAGCCGCCGCTGAATATTGAAATGGGTCTCAATCCAGTTCAGATAACTTTCCCCCTGCGTACTCACGATCGTCTTATGATCGATCTTGAGCCGCCCGCAGACGGCTTCAAACGCGTCCTACGTATAGGCGCCGCCACTATCTGACACGAGGTAGGTGGGGGCTCCATACCGGACGCAGGCCGTGTAGAGGACCATCAGTGCGGCCCATGTCGCTTCCGTCGGGGCCATCGCCCCAGCGAGGATGGTGCGGCAATACCCTCTAGGATCAGGATGCTCCACCACTTGCTCTACACGCCATCCAAGGCGAAATCCATCATGCTGGCGATCGATGTCAACTGCGGCGATGCTGAGCCTTGTAGGGGTGAGGCTGCGGGGGCGGCTTGTGTCCTGGCTCGGCACATGGGGGATGTCATCGTACACGAGTTTGTTCAGGGCCATAATGCTGTCGATCGTCCGGACCGAGATGTCGGCGAGCGTGGAGCAACTCCAACCGAAACTCCCCCGCATTGGCATGTACTTTGGGTACCAGACACCTGCACCATCCGTGGCAACCAGACTTTGCGGGCGGCTCTCGGGACCCCGTTTTTTGTCTATGAGCCCCGCAAAGTGCTCTGCCTCAAACCGGGCGATCCAGGTATCGACGGTCGGTCGGGAGACCTGCAAAAAGCGACTGATACTGAGCTTGTCCCAGCCTCTATAGAAGAGTTTCACGACTTGGAGCCGCGCGTGGTAGCGATCGGGATGGGTACTGTAGGTCCACAACTCCAGCTGGTGCTGTGTGGGCACAGGACTCTGGTGCCACAGGATTTTCGCGGTCTTGTCATCGAGGGGATAGGCGCACTTGCAGGACACAATCCGCGCCAGTTCCCGATAATGAAAGCCACTATAGAGGGCTTTGAGACGGTCAATCTCCTGCCGGACATCGTCGGGATCGGGCCGGCCCGCACGCGCCGCCTGACTTCGATATTGGCCGGGGTAGCCCCAGCATCCCGGCTGGCGGAGTGCGGCGTAACGTCCGGACCCGTATCGGGATGCGTGGCGGTTTCGTGTGCACGTTGGGTGGCCGTGCGATCGGCAAAGAGTACCAGCGGGCGAATGACTTCGTAGCGCCACTGGGTTTGATCCACCAAACGCAATGGCAGTTGGGCAAACTCTGCGGTCGAGTCCATGGCAGCTCCTTCTCTCTGTTGTCCGGGAGAAGGGCTTATGTACCACACTGGACAGTGCTTGTCACTGCGAGGAGAAGGAGAGCAAGCTCCTGCGAAGGTTCTCAGGACACGGTCGGCTTCACTCCGCATATATGTAAAGGAAATCATGACGAGGATTGATCTGACGGCCTTGCTGACCCACTATGGACACTGGGTGCAGCCACCACGCCGGCAGGCGCAAGGCCCGGCACCCAAGCCGCACTGGATGCCACGCCCCCACTTGCTCTACGCGCCAGTCGTCAAGACCGTACGTCGCCGACGCCTGGTACGGGTGCGTCATCGCGTGGTGTTTGGCACGCTGGAGGCCATCCATGCCGTGCTGGCTCCGCATGGCTGGCACATCAACACGGCATTTGTGGAGCGGATTAATCTCAGCATCCGCCAGCATGTCGCCGCGGTCGGGCGACGGGTCAGCACGCTGTGCAAGGGCGAAGACGGATTGCGGCAGCAGTTGGCTGTGTACCATTGCTACTACAATTTCTGCTTGCCTCACGCGAGCTTACGCCAGGCGCTGCCACTGCCGGAGTCCACCAACGGCACGGGCTCAGCCCGGCAGTGGCGGCCCTGCACACCAGCGATGGCCACTGGGTTAACAGACCACGTCTGGACGCTGCGGGAGGTGCTGCTGTTTCGGGTGCCGCCATGGCCCCAGCCAGTGGCAGGTGTGATCACGCAGGGTGGTGGGAAGCCGCACGGGGCGAGGCGGCCTGAGCAGGCGACATACGTCCGCATGGCCGGCATCGAGGGCGTCA
The DNA here is from genome assembly GCA_963747025.1 of uncultured beta proteobacterium. Classification (GTDB taxonomy): domain Bacteria; phylum Pseudomonadota; class Gammaproteobacteria; order Burkholderiales; family SHXO01; genus SHXO01. The sequence goes on along the minus strand of CAVVDJ010000006.1, from coordinate 3,192 downwards.
CCAGGGGTGAGAAGGCCGCTAGGACTTACGCACAACCTTGATCATATACCTTTTTGTCCCTTTGATGGTCGGCCGGGCGAGCCTGGAAGATTATCGGCAGCGTGTAGGTACAAGGCCAGTTGCTCAAGGGTTCAGGTATGTCCCGCGCGTGATCATTACGGATAAGCTGAAGAGCTACGGGGCGGCCAAGCGCGAAATCCTGCCTGACGGGAACACCGGCAGAGTCGCTACCTCAATAACCGGTGTGAGAACTCTGGCATCGACCCACGCGGCAGCGCGAATATCGCATGCAAGGGTTTAAGTCGGCGGGTCATGCGCAGCGCTTTTTGTCCGCGTATGGCCCCATTGCCACACTCGCCCCAGACGGCATCTGTTGTCGGCGTTGGCGTATCGAGCAGAGATGAAAAACCGCTTCGCGCGTCGGGCCCAAATCACGGGCACAGAGCAAGCGGCGTAAGAGCCGAGTTGGTAAGGATGCCCTGCCAAAAGTGTCTGCTATTGCCCGGCGACGATATCAGTCCAAATAAGTTGACAATGCCGCCTGTTGCGATAGAATGCGTCAGGAATATTCGGCGGAAGCGCTGGCTTCATTTTGGGAAGCCAGCCATGTTGCAAAACAAAATGTCACCAAACCAGATCATATATGGTTTTTGGGGTTTATTGAGGATCTCGTTCGTGCGTTCGATTCAGCCATGGAAACAGACAAAAACAGGTGCGGAGGTACCTAGCCTATGTTCCTACGGCGGATACTCCAGCCCCATCCCACGTCCCCCACGTCCAAGATCGTCCCCGGCACCAGCCGCACCGGCCCCGAGGATGAGGATGAGGAGAGGCAAATTCAAACGGCCTTTTCACCGACCCCATCGCCCCCGGCGTGCCACCTTGCTCGCCGTGCCAGAGCAGGAGGCGCGCTACCGAGCAGCGTGAGACGTCGCAGACTGCTGGCCAGCGCCGCCCGGATGGGGGCCTGGGGACGGAGGGGCGGCGCGTTTGGCGTGGCGGCGCTGGGGGGGGACAAGCTGATCGGGCTCTCGATCGACTTGGAGGAGCTACACAGCGCCAGCCTGGCGCTCGAGGCGCGGGTGGACGAGGCGCTGGCTGGTCGATGAGGATCAGGAGCCCCCCGACGAGTTGAACTATCTGACCGAGGACGATCTGCCCAGCGAGATTCCCAGCTCAGACGTAGCGCTGCGCGAGTCGAGGAGTTCTTGCGTCAGAATCAGCAGGACCCCGGTCCGAACAGCGGGAGCGACGATCCGAGCGATTCGGCCTGACGTTCATCGAGTGCCACGGTCAGCCAGCGAGGACTGGGTCAGCAGATCGTCGGTGATGACTTGGAGGAAGCGCAGATGACAGACGGATGGAATGGGGTGGGACCGGCGCCTACCGCTTACTGGCTTTCGCGTTCTCGAACTCAGCCACATCGTCGCTGGGCCTTCGGGCCGGTCTGCTACTGGCCGACCTGGGTGCTGACGTCATCAAGGTCGAGGAGCCGCGGGGTGGCTACGAGTCCCGGGCGATGCCGAACCGCGGCAGCACCTTCTACGCCCTGAACCGCAACAAGCGCAGCCTGGCGGTCGACCTGAAGAGCGAGGCCGGGCGCGAGATCTTCACCAGACTGGTGCGTGGGGCCGACATCCTGCTCGACAACTACTCGCCAGGGGTTCTTCAGCGCCTCGGCTTCGGCTACGAGTGGGGCTCCAGCATCAACCCGGGGATCATCTACTGTGCGATCAAGGGGTTCCTGCCGGGTCCCTATGGTGACCGCCCCTTACTGGACGAACTGGCCCAGATGATGGGCAGCATGGCCTACATGACCGGCTGTGCCGGCCTGCTGCGGGGTCGTCGGTCATCGACATCGGCGCCGCCACCTACGGGGCGCCGGCCACGCTGGCCGCGCTGGTCGACCGCCAGCGGACCTGGGCGCGGCCAGCGCATTCAGTCTGGGCTGTTCGAGAGCACAGTCTGGTTCGTGGCCCAGCACCTGGCCCAGGCCAGCCTCGACGGTGAGTCACCGGTGCCAATGCCCGAGCGGGAAATGGGGTCGCGCCTGGGCTGGGCGCTGACCGCCTGTTCAAGACCGCCGATGATCGCCAGGTCTTCATCGCGATCACCAGCAATGGCCACTGGCAGCGCTTCTGCAAGGAGTTCGGATTGGAAGACCTGGCCGCCGATCCGGATTTCGATAGCAACGCCAAGCGGGCTGCGAACCGCCATCACACCATCCCGCGGATCGAAGCCGTTGCTGCCAGCCTGACTGCGGCCGAGCTGATCGAGCGGATGGAGCGGGTCCAGGTACCCTACGCACCGCTGAACAATCCGTTTGATCTGCTCAGCGACCCGCAGCTCAACAGCGGCAAGTTGATGGAGGTTCAGACCGAGGCCGGCCCGACCATCAAGACCGCTGGCGCTCCGGTCGCCAGCAACAACTTCATGCTTGCGGTCCGGCACCAGCCGCCCGGTCTCGGCCAGCACACCCGGGAGGTTCTGCGAGAGATCGGTTACAGCGAGCCCGAGATTGAGGCCCTGGCGGCCAGCGGCGTAGTTCGACTGGACGGACCGGTACTGCTGAGCGGCGGCCGACCGAGCTAGGCCGCCGCTGGCCCGGAGGGGTCGCTAGGTGTAACGGCCTGCAATCGAAACCGGCCGGGCCTGCAATCAGCGCGTTTTTGGGACCGCATTAAGTGCATCTATCGCCCTGCTCGGGACCACATTATCTGCCTCTGAGCCTGCAATCATCCGCCTGGGCCTGCAATCCATCGCGTCAGGACCACATTATCCGCCACTCAACAGCGCCACCCAGCAGACCAGCCTCGCCTGCCCCTCTCGCTCTCCTGTCTTGGTGAGGTCTACCACTCATGGCGCATGGTGGGTGAGACAGTTTTCGTGTCTCAATAGGGTTGTTCGGCGCGTTGTGATATGCTATTGTCCACAAGTCTAGAGGCTAACGAGACAGGAGCACATCCATGGCGCTCTACGGATACGCGCGCGTTTCCACCGCCGAGCAAGATTTCACCCTGCAGGAACACGCGCTCCGTGCGGCGGGGTGTGAGGTCATCCGATGCGGAAAAAGTCTCGGCCACCCGCCGCGAAGGCCGGACCGAACTGGCGCTGCTGCTGGAATTTCTCCGACGCGGGGATACGCTCGTGGTCACCCGGGTGGACCGCTTGGCGCGCAGCATCAAAGACCTC
>CAVVDJ010000005.1:0-80987 GCA_963747025.1 uncultured beta proteobacterium | reverse complement strand
GCAGGTTCTTCAGGCCCGATTGGTAGTGGCTGTTCAGATAGGCGAACTCCAGGACCCTCTCGCTTTCTTCGCCGAAGATGTCCACATGCCGTTCCAGGATCACTTTGTCCTGGGTCAGCGTGCCCGTCTTGTCCGTGCACAGCACATCCATCGCGCCGAAGTTCTGGATGGCATTGAGCCGCTTGACGATGACCTTCTTGCGCGACATGGCGATGGCGCCTTTCGCCAGATTGATTGTGACGATCATCGGCAGCATCTCGGGCGTCAAGCCGACCGCGACTGCCACGGCAAACAGGAAGGCCTGGGTCCAGTCGTGCTTCAGGAAACCGTTGATGAGAAACACCAGCGGAACCATGACCAGAATGAAGCGAATCATCAGCCAGATGAACTGCTGTATGCCGCGGTCGAAGCTGGTGAGCTGGCGTTGTTCGGAAATGGTTGAAGCGATCGAGCCGAAGTAGGTGCGGCCGCCGGTGACAACGACGACCGCGGAAGCCGTCCCACTTATGACGTTCGTCCCCATGAAGCAGATATTGGGGAGCTCGACGACCGCCTTGGGCGGCTCGCCGTTGAGCGCGGGAAACTTCTCGACCGGCATGGCTTCACCGGTGAGCGCAGCCTCGTTGACGAACAGGTCCTTAGCACTCAAGAGGCGGACGTCGGCCGGCACCATGTCGCCGGCAGAAAGCAAGATGACGTCTCCAGGTACGAGCCGCTCGATGGGAACCTCTTCTCGCCCAGGCCCCTGAGGACGTAGATTCACCTCGAAGTAGCGGTTCACCTCCTCGGGCACACCTTTGCGTGGGTCCATTCTGAGCACCGTTGCCGTAGTGCTGACCATCGCCCGCAGCCGCTCGGCCGCCTTGCTGGAACGGTACTCCTGGATGAACGACAGCAGGGTCGCCAGTACCACCATGATCGCGATCACCACCGCGCCTTTCGTCTCGCCGGTCAGGTAAGAGACCGTGGCCAGCACGAGCAGCAAGATGGACAGTGGAGTGAACAACAACTCGAGCAATTGCCGTGGAGCACTTTTGCGCGTTTCGTGGGCAACGGTGTTCGGACCGTAGGTCAGAAGTCTGTCGATAGCCTCCCGCGACAGGAGGCCCTCTGGCGAACTGCGCAGCTTTTCGAGCGCCTGATCGTGCGTGAGGCACGCGCACTCCCTCAAGTCCGCCACCGATTGGGTGGCAGCGTGTGCGGGCTGCGCGGGAATGAGGGCAGCTAGCGGAGCCAGGAGGCTGCGCGTGAAGGCTGTGAGCTGCATGGCTTCTCCTCGTCTTCGCGAGCGAGCGCGACCACGGTTCGGTGTCGAGCGGACGGCTCGGCACTCGGCCGCGCGGTAAACGATGCAAGGACGGAGGACTTTCCCGAGGCTGCGAGCGCATCCGCGGCTGGCTGCTCCGAACCTTCCCTGGTCTCTGGCTGACGGGAAGGCCGAGCGAGCAGTCCGAGAGGACTGTGTTACGGGAGACCTATCCGGTCAGGCAGAGACGATCCAACTATGACTGTCCAACTAATGTCTCCAATGAACGAACGCGCGGCGAAGATACCCTCCGGCAGCCTGGAAGTCAACGAAAAATTTCGCTGTGTAAGTACCTGGTAAGAATTCGGTCCCGCACCCTCGCACCACACGTGCGGGATCGTCGGCTCAGATCGTCAGCGATTTGGGCAGCGGGAATACCACGCTTTCCGTGATGCCCTCCATCTCCCGAACCTCCGTGGCGCCCAATTGCCGGAGTCGATCCACCACACCCTGCACCAGGACCTCGGGCGCGGACGCCCCTGCGGTCACGCCCACCCGTGCCCGGCCGGACGACCCACGCCGCATCGAGGTCGTCGGGGGTGTCCACCATGTACGCTGGAATTCCGAAATTCTCGGCGACCTCACGCAGCCGGTTGGAGTTGGAGCTGTTGAGCGAGCCCACCACGATGAGCACATCGCACTGTCGCGACAGCGCCTTGACTGCATCCTGGCGGTTCTGCGTGGCGTAGCAGATGTCGTCCTTCTTGGGGCCGATGATGCCGGGAAACCGGGCTTTGAGCGCGGCAACCACGGTACCGGCATCGTCCACCGAGAGCGTGGTCTGGGTGACGAACGCGAGGCGTTCCGGCTGCTTCACTTCCAGGCGCCCGACATCTTCGACCGTCTCGACGAGGTACATCCCGTTTCCGGCTTGCCCCATCGTGCCTTCAACCTCCGGGTGGCCGCGGTGGCCGATCATGACGATCTCACGCCCCTGTTCGCGCATTTTTGCCACCTCGACATGGACCTTGGTCACCAGCGGGCAAGTCGCATCGAATACCCGCAGACCGCGCGCGTCGGCTTCCTGGCGCACAGCCTGGGAAACGCCATGTGCGCTGAACACCACCGTTGCACCTGCGGGAATTTCGGCCAGCGCTTCCACGAATACGGCCCCCTTGGCGCGCAGGTCGTCCACCACGTACTTGTTGTGCACCACCTCGTGACGGACATAGACCGGCGCGCCGGCCAGCTGCAGGGCGCGCTCGACGATCTCGATAGCGCGGTCGACGCCGGCACAGAAGCCGCGGGGTCGCGCGAGAAGCACATGCACGGCTGGCCTTGTCGAAGGTGGGGGCATGCGTTGTCAGGTGTTCCGTTTGGCCCGGGAGCGGCGGAAACTATCCCAGATCAACAAGCCGGCGCCACAGGTGATGGCGCTATCGGCGATATTGAACGCTGGCCAATAGTACTCGCCCAGATGGAAATACAGGAAGTCCACCACGGCGCCGAGCAGCAACCGGTCGATCACGTTGCCGATCGCGCCTCCCAGTATCAAGCCGAGGCCCGCACAGAACACGCGGTCGGCGCGCGTGCTTGCGCATCAAGTAAATAATCAGGGCGCTGGCTCCGAGCGCGATGCCGATGAACAGCTCGCGCTGCCAGCCCGCGGCGGAGCTGAGGAAGCTGAACGCAGCCCCGGGGTTGAGGATCAGCACCAGATCGAAGAAGGGCGTCACGCGTATCGCGCTGCCGTTGGCAAGCAGATCGCGGACCAGATGTTTGGAGATTTGGTCCAGCGCAACGACACCAGCGCTCACCCCGAGCCAGCCCAGCCAGCGCCAGGCCGAAGGCCGCGTCATCGAGTGCTCAAGCATGCGCTCGCGCCTCGCCCGGCCCATACAGGTTGGACACGCAGCGTCCGCACAACTCCGGGTGGGCAGGATGCGATCCGATATCGGCCCGATAGTGCCAGCAGCGCGGACACTTCGAATGCGCGCTCGCCCGCACGACGACCTTCTGCTGTGCCGGATCGCTGACCTCCTCTGATCCGGGTGGCGGAGGTGATCAGCACGAAACGCAGGTCGTCGCCCAACTCGGCCAGCGCACGGTAGCGCTCTGCGTCGGCGTGAATCTCCACCTCGGCCGCGAGCGACGACCCGATGTCACCCTTGACGCGCACCGCCTCCAGCTCCTTTTGCGCTTCGGCCCGGACCTCGCGGACGAGCTCCCAGCGCCGCTGGAGTTGCGCCGCGTCGGGGAGCGGCGGCAGATCGTAGACGGAGTGCAGGAACACGCTGTCGCTATCCGGCTCGACTCTCGCCGCGACGAGTCAAGTGGCTCCACGCCTCGTCGGCCGTGAAGCTCAGCACCGGTGCGAACAAGCGCAACAGACTGTTCGCGATGTGCCATAGCGCGCTCTGGGCCGAGCGGCGTGCGGGGCTCGTCGCTCCACAGGTGTACAGCCGATCCTTCAGGATATCGAGGTAGAAGCCACCCAGAAACTCGGAGCAGAAGTTGTGCAGCTTCTGCACAGCGAAGTGGAACTCGTAGCGGCCGTAGTCGTGCATCACCGCGTCTTGCAGCTCGCGTGCAGCAGCCAGGGCGTAGCGATCGAGCTCGACCCAGCGCTCGACCGGAACCGCGTCGCGAGCGGCATCGAAGTCCGACACGTTGGCGAGCAGAAACCGTAGCGTATTGCGGATGCGGCGGTACATCTCCACCACGCGCTTGAGGATCTCCTGCGAGAGCGACATCTCACCCGAATAGTCGGTGCTGGCCACCCACAGGCGCAGGATCTCGGCGCCGAGGCGTTCCGAGACTTCCTGCGGCGCGATCACGTTACCCAGCGACTTGCTCATCTTGCGCCCTTCGCCATCCACCGCGAAGCCGTGGGTCAGCACCTGTTTGTACGGAGCGCGGCGGTCCATGGCGCAGCCGGTGAGCAGCGAAGCCTGGAACCAGCCCCGGTGCTGGTCTGTGCCCTCGAGGTATAGATCAGCTGGCTTCGCGAGCTCGGCCCGGCGCTCGAGCACGCTGAAGTGGGTCGTTCCCGAGTCGAACCAGACGTCCATGGTGTCGGGCACTTTGCGATAGTGCTCGGCGTCAGCGCCCAGCAACTCCTCCGCGCCCAGGCTGAACCAACCCTCGATGCCCTGCAGCTCGACGCGCTGCGCGACCTGTTCGATCAGTTCACCCGTGCGCGGATGCAGCTCGCCGGTCTTGCGGTGAACGAAGAGCGCGAGCGGCGTACCCCAGTTGCGCTGGCGCGAAATGCACCAATCGGGACGGTTGTGGACCATCGCCTCGAGCCGCGCCCGTCCTGATCCGGGAAAGAACTCGGTCTGCTGCACGGCCTTCTCGGCCACCTCGCGCAGCAGCGGTCCACCGCCGGGATGGTGGTTGGAGTCCATGGCGATGAACCATTGACGCGTGGCGCGATAGATCACCGGCGTCTTGTGGCGCCAGCAGTGCGGATAGCTGTGCACGATGTTCTCGCTGTGCAGCAGCCGCCCCTCCGTGGCCAGAATATCGACCAGGACCTTGTTCGCCTCCCACACCGACAACCCGCCCACCAGTCCGACTGCTTCGAAGAACCGGCCGTCGTCATCCACCGGATTGTCCGTCGGCAGGTTGTACTTTTGACCGATCTGATAGTCCTCCAGCCCATGGGCCGGTGCGGTATGCACCAGACCGGTCCCCGCGTCCAACGTCACGTGCTCGCCAAGCACGATCGGCACCTTCCGCGCGTAGAACGGATGCGCCAGCTCGAGCCCCTCGAGCGCATGACCCGCAGCGGTTGCGACCACTTCCCCGGCCATCCCGTAGCGCGCAAGGGCCGTCTCGCGCAAGTCTTCAGCCAACACCAGCAGCCCCTTGGGCGTGCGCACCAGGTTGTAGTGAAGGTCGGGGTGCACGGCCACGGCCTGGTTAGCGGGAAGCGTCCATGGCGTAGTAGTCCAGATCACCGCAAAGGCTGGCTCGTAGATGTGCGTAAACCCGAAGGGCCGCGCGAGCGCCTTCGGATCGGTGAACGCGAAGGCGACATCGATGGCCGGTGAAGTGCGATCCTCGTATTCCACTTCCCACTCCGCCATCGCCGAGCGGCATTCGATGCACCACAGAACGGGCTTGGCGCCCTGATACAGGAACCCGCGCGCCTGAATGACTCCGAGCGCGCGGATGGTGTCGGCCTCGGTGGCAAACTCCATCGTGAGGTAGGGGTGATCCCAATCGCCTAACACACCCAGTCGGATGAAGTCGCGACGCTGGCGTTCGATCTGCGTCGCGGGCGTACTCGCGGCAGAGCCTGCGGAACTCGGCTGCGGGCAGATTCCTCCCGTGCAGCTTCTCCACTTGATGCTCGATCGGCAGGCCGTGGCAGTCCCAGCCCGGCACGTAGGGCGAGTCGAAGCCGGCCAGCGTTTTGGTCTTCACCACGACGTCCTTGAGCACCTTGTTGACGACGTGCCCGATGTGGATGTCGCCGTTGGCGTACGGCGGCCCGTCGTGCAGGATGAACTTGGGCCGCCCGGCGAATGCCTGGCGCACGCGCTCGTACAGCTTGCCCTCTTGCCAGCGGCGCACCCATTCCGGCTCACGTCGGGCGAGATCGCCTTTCATGGGGAAACCGGTATCGGGCAGATTCAACGTCTTCTTGTAGTCAGTCATCAGTGAATGTTCTCGCGCTGGTCTCGACGGCCGCCGCGGCGGAAGAATCGCCTTGCATCCTCGACGTCTCTCGCGATCTGGCGCTTGAGGATGTCGAGATCCGCGAACTTCTCCTCGTCGCGCAGCTTGTGCAGGAAACGCACCTGCAAGTGCGTGCCGTAAATATCGCGCGCGAAGTCCAGGAGGTGCACTTCCAGAACCGGCACTCCGCCTTCTCTGATCGTCGGTCGCACCCCCAGGCTCGCGACGCCCTCCAGGGCCTGCGGACCAAGCCCCAGAACCTCTACCACGAAGATACCGGCCAGCGGCGGTCGATTGTGCTTCATCTGCAGGTTCGCGGTCGGATAACCCAGCCGCTTTCCGAGCCGCTCGCCGCCGACCACTCGTCCGCTCATGCTGTAGGGCCGCCCTAGCAACTGCGCGGCGCCGTGCAGATCGCCGCGGGCAAGTCGTTCGCGCACCGCGGTGCTGGAGACCCTGATGCCATCGAGCAGAACGGTCGGGACCTGCGCCACTTCGACACCCTTCGGAGCCAGCGCCTCGCGCAGCATTTCGACGTCGCCCTGCCGGCGCGCGCCGAAGCGAAAGTCGTCGCCGACGAGCACCCAGCGCACGCCTAGTCCGGCCACCAGCACCTGCTCGACGAACTCCGCGGCCGTGACGCGCGCGAAGTCGTAGTCGAAACGGCGCACGTGCACCTGCTCCACGCCCAGTTTTCCCGAGCAGCTCGAGCTTCTCCCGCAGCGACGTCAACCGGGTAGGCGCCCGGTCCGGCGCGAAGAATTCGCGCGGGTGCGGTTCGAAGGTCATCACGCAGGAAACCAGCCGCCTCTGGCTGGCCGCCTCAGTTAACGACCGGACCATCGCGCGATGGCCCAGATGCACCCCATCGAAGTTGCCGATGGTGAGCGCAACCGGGACCGCCGGGCGCGTAGGAAGGTGACGCAGGATACGCATAGCCTGTCTGGGAAGCTAGGTGTTGTCGGGAGCGAGGAGAACGGTCCGAACGCGGTCGCTGACGCCGCGCGGACTGCAGGTCCCGCGACGCCCGCCGGCCGTTCGCGTGAAGACGCTATTGTAACGGGCGGCGGTGGACGCGGTCCACGTGCGCCGGGTCTCAAGACCGCCGCCGGACTGGCAATTGCACCGCTCAGGAAGCGCGCTTGACGAACTGCGCCGGACGCAGTCCGGCGAGCCAGAGAGCAGCGAAGTAACTTACTGCGCCGACCATCACAACCACGCCGAGGCGCGCTGCACGCGACCAGGCCGATCCGGCGAGCCAGCTCTCCTGAGTTCCGGCCGCGAACCACAACGCGACGCCCATCGCCGCCAAACCTACAGCCAATTGACCGGCGAACTTGACCCAGCCGGGTTGCGGTTGGAACACCCGGTGCTGTCGCAGCTTGAAATACAGCAGTCCCGCGTTGACACATGCCCCCAGGCCGATCGCGAGCGCCAGGCCGGCGTGGCGCAGCGGGTAGATGAAGGCCAGATTCATGAGCTGCGTGGCCACCAGAGTGAAGACGCCGATCTTCACGGGCGTGCGGATGTTCTGGCGCGCATAGAACCCGGGTGCGAGAACCTTCACCAGGATCAGTCCGACCAGCCCGACGCTGTAGGCCACCAGCGCCTGCCCGGTCATCGCCACGTCGTGGCGGTCGAATGCGCCGTGGTGAAACAAAGTCGAGATCAGCGGCACGGCGAGAATGGCGAGCGCGAGCGCTGAGGGCAGTGCCAACAGCAGCGTGAGCCTCAGCCCCCAGTCGAGCAGCCTGGAGTATTCGTCGCCGGTCTTCTCGGCAAAGCTCTTCGACAGGCTCGGCAGCAGGATAGTCCCGAGAGCCACCCCCAGGACGCCGGTGGGGAACTCCATCAGACGGTCCGCGTAGTACAGCCAGGACACGCTGCCGGTGACCAGAAAGGAAGCGAAGATGGTGTTGATGAGCAGGCTGATCTGCCCGATCGACACGCCGAAGATCGCTGGGCCCATCAGCCGGAGGACCCGCCAAACCCCAGGATCCCTCAGGTTAAGGCGCGGCCGCGGCAGCAAGCCGAGGCGGGTCAGATAGGGAAGCTGGAATGCGAGCTGGAGCACGCCGCCCGCTACCACCGCCCATGCGAGTGCCAGGACCGGTGGGTCGAACCAGGGCGCAACCCACAGCGCGAACGCTATGAACGAGAAATTCAGCAGCGTGGGGGTGAAGGCCGGAATGGCGAAGCGGCCGTAGGTGTTCAGGATGCCGCCTGCCAATGAGGTGAGCGAAATAAACGAGAATGTAGGGAAAGGTGATGCGCAGCAGCTCGACCGTGAGATCGAACTTTTCCGGCACGGCGGCGAAACCGGGTGCGCTCACGTAGATGATCAGAGGCGCACACACGATGCCGATCGCGGTGACAACGAACAGCGCCAGCGCCAGCAGCGAGGTGACGTGGTCGACCAGATCGCGCGCCTCCGCCTCCCCGCGCCGCGTCTTGTACTCGGCCAGGATCGGGACGAAGGCTTGAGAAAACGCGCCTTCTGCGAATACCCTGCGCAGCAGATTGGGCAGGCGGAAAGCGACGAAGAAAGCGTCCGTGTATAGGCCAGCCCCGAACACCCGGGCAATGACTGCGTCGCGTACGAACCCGAACACGCGCGACACCAGCGTCATTCCGCTGACAGTGACGAGCGCCTTCAGCAGATTCATCCTGGAAACTGGTTCATGCTGGCCTGTGATATCAGGTGACGGAAGCGCGGTGGGCGCATTTTGCAGAGTGCGCGGATGGACCGAATCGACCCGGGCCCCGACATACTAGTCAGGCGGGGCCGCACAGACAAGAAAAAAGGATGCCCGCACAATCCCTTAGGCCGGCTTGCAATCGATCGTTGCAGCCAGTATCCTTACGCACTTTTTTGCCGAGGCCTTGAAGATCTCGGGCCAATTTCTGGATTCTTAAGGAGCAGCCATGGCGAACACCGCCCAGGCCCGCAAACGGGCCCGCCAATCCCTGCAACGCAACGCGCACAACTCGGCCCAGCGCTCAGAGCTGCGGACCGCATTGAAAAAGGTGCGTAAGGCCATTGCCGCCGGCGGCAAGGCTGCGGCCGAAGCCCAGCTGCGAGCATCGCAGAGCGTCATCGACGCGATCGCGGACAAGAGAATCTTCCACAAGAACACAGCGGCGCGGTACAAGAGCCGCCTGGCGGCCGCGATCAAGGCTATGCCCTGATCGCGTTCCCGCTTTCCCGCTCCTAGCTCGGCCAATCTAGGCGCCTTCGCCCGCTCTGCGTGCTACCAGCTGCCTCCAGCGGCGGCGCCTCCGGCGCCGCCACCCCGACCAAACCTCTTTCATCCTCCTTGTCCAGTACCCGCGCCTTGCCGGGCCCGCTGTCGCTCGCCCGAACCGGTGGTCCCACGTCGGCATTGCTGCAGCAGGATTCGTTCGCGTCCAGCCGTGTCTTTCGGGTAGACACATGCGCAACCCCGTAAGCCGCATCCTGGTGATCAACGACGAACAGTTGGTCCTGAAAGAGTTCGTCAAGGGCTTGAACGCGGCGGCCAAGAGCCTGGACAATCCGCTCGGCATCGTCTTCACCGGTATCACGACCGCGCGCGATGCGCTCAAGGCCATCGAGGAGGACGGCGACATCCAAGCCGTGATCGTCGACGACACCCTGTACACCCTGAAGGGCAATGGCGGCAACTCGCGCGTGCTGCAGATGTCCGCCCTGGAACTGGTCCAGAAGATCACCCGCTTCCGGCCCGAGCTGGATGTCTACATCCTCATCGCGCAGGAGCAGGAGGACGAGGTCGTCGACGCGCTGTTCTCGGAAGCGGTCGACGGCTATTTCTACCGCGAGGAGCGCGACTATCGCGGCATCTACCGGATACTCAACGCGCAGATGCAGGAGAAGGCGGATACGCCCTTCTACGACGCGCTCAAGACCTACGTCCTGATGGCCAAGGACGCCTGGCATACGCCGGGGCATTCATCCGGCGACAGCCTGCGCGACAGCCCCTGGGTGAGCGACTTCTACGAGTTCATGGGCGAGCACGTATTCGATGCCGACTTGTCGGTGTCGGTCCCGGTCCTCGACTCGCTCATGGAACCCACCGGCGTCATCCTCGAGGCGCAGAAGCTGGCTGCCAAGGCGTTCGGCGCGCGCCGGACGTTCTTCGCCACCAACGGGACCTCCACCGGCAACAAAGTCATCTTCCAGACCCTGATCGCCCCGGGCGAGAAGCTGCTTCTGGACCGCAACTGCCACAAGTCCGTTCACCACGGTGTCGTGCTCTCCGGCGCCCACCCCATCTACCTCGACTCCTCGCTCAACAAGAAGTACGGCATCTTCGGTCCGATCCCGAAGAAGACCATCATGCGCGCCATCGAGGAGCACGCGGACGCCGAAGCGCTCGTGCTGACCTCCTGCACGTACGACGGGCTGCGCTACGACCTCGCGCCGATCATCGAGGCCGCGCACGCGAAGGGGATCAGGGTGGTGGTGGACGAGGCGTGGTATGGGTTCGCGCGCTTCCATCCCGCCTTTCGCCCCACCGCGCTGGAGTCCGGCGCCGACTACGCCACCCAGAGCACGCACAAAGTCCTGTCGGCCTTCTCGCAGGCCAGCATGATCCACGTCAACGACCCGGAGTTCAACGAGCACATCTTCCGCGAGAACTTCAACATGCACACGTCCACCAGCCCGCAGTACAGCATGATTGCGAGCCTGGACGTAGCGCGCAAGCAAGCCGTCATGGAGGGCTACAAGCTGCTGGCACGCACGCTGTCGCTGTCCACCGAGCTGCGCCACCAGATCGACTCAACGGGCGTATTCCGGGCGCTCGAGCTCGAGGATCTGCTGCCCGACGAAGTGCGCAACGACAACATCCAGCTGGACCCGACGAAAGTCACGGTGGACATCTCGGAATGCGGCTACACCGTGGAAGAGCTTCAGCACGAGCTGTTCGAGCGCTACAACATCCAGGTCGAGAAATCGACATTCAATACGCTGTCTCTGCTGCTGACGATCGGTACCACGCGCAGCAAGGTCTCGCGTCTGTACGACGCGCTCATGCGCATCGCCCGCGAGCGCCGTTCGGCGCGCCGCTCTGTATCGCACCCCCGATATCCCCGGTTTCACGCAACTCAAATACCTTCCGCGCGACGCCTTCTACTGCGGCGGCCAGGCCTTGGCCATCCTGGACGAGCACGATCGCATCAACGCCGCGCTCAACGGCAAGGTTGCGGCCGACCAGGTCACCCCTTATCCCCCCGGCATCCCTGTTCTGGTACCTGGACAAGTCATCACCCCTGAGATCATGCAGTATCTGGCGGGGCTGTTGCGCAGCCACAAGCGGGTGGAACTCCACGGTATCGTGTATGACGGCTATATTCCCTGCGTGCGGGTGCTGACTCCGAGCGACGAAAAGGGGCTCAAGAAGCTCAGAACCTGACGCGTTCCCCGGGCTTGCACAGCCGGGCCGATTCAGATACAACTTCGAATTCCGCTCAACGTCGGAGAAATGCACACGGCGGCCTTGGCCGCCGTGAGCTTTTTTGGCGGGGCCTTGATATTTTCTAGCGTAACGCGACGCCATGACACCACAACTGATCGACACCTCCGCGACTTCCCACGTGATGGACACCTACGGCCGGCTGCCCGTGGCTTTCACGCGCGGCGAGGGCGTTTGGTTATGGGACACCGAGGGCAAACGCTATCTGGACGGGTTCTCCGGCATCGCCGTGACCGGTCTGGGTCACGCCCACCCGCGTCTCGTCCAGGCCATCGCCGAGCAAGCTGGACGCATCATCCACGCGTCCAACTGGTACCGCATTCCGGAACAGGAACGCCTGGCCGACCTGTTGTGCGAGCTGTCCGGCATGGACAACGTGTTCTTCTGCAATTCGGGATGCGAAGCCAACGAAGCGGCCATCAAGCTGGCGCGCCTGTACGGACACCAGAAGGGCGTTGAGCAACCGACCATCGTAGTCATGGAGAAGGCGTTTCATGGCCGGACGATGGCGACGCTGTCAGCCACGGGAAATCGTAAGGTCCAGGCCGGCTTCGAGCCCCTGCTGACCGGCTTCGCCCGCGTGCCCTACGACGACCTGCAGGCGCTGGAGCAGGTAGCGGCAAGCAACCACAGCGTCGTCGCGGTGCTGGTGGAGCCGATCCAGGGCGAGGGTGGGATCAATGTTCCCGAGGATGGCTACGTGCCCCATTTGCGCGAGGTGTGCGATCGCCAGGGATGGCTGCTGATGCTGGACGAGGTACAGAGCGGTATCGGCCGCACCGGGCGCTGGTTCGCGCATCAATGGTCAAACGTCAAACCAGACGTGATGACTTTGGCCAAGGGGCTCGCCAATGGTGTGCCGATCGGCGCCTGTCTGGCGCAGGGAGCCGCGTCCCAAGTGTTTCGGCGCGGCAACCACGGGGCGACCTTCGGCGGCAATCCCCTGGCTACGACGGCGGCTTACACCACGCTGCGGATCATCGCCGACGAAGGCCTGATGGAGAACGCCGTTCGCATCGGGGACCTCATCCGCGGCGAGCTGCGGGAGCGGCTGGGCGCACTCGCCGGGGTGAAGGAGATCCGGGGCAAGGGCCTGATGATAGCCATCGAGCTGGACCGCCCCTGCAGTGAGATCGTCCAGGCGGCGCTAGATCGCGGCCTGCTAATCAACGTAACCGTCGACACCGTGGTGCGCCTGCTGCCTCCGCTCATCCTGCGGGCGGCCGAAGCTGCCCAGCTCGTCGACGGCGTCGCGGGTCTGATCCGCGAGTTCCTGCGCGAGCCGGCGACTGCGCCACTCCAGGGTTAGGAGACAGGCCTCTGTTGCTCATGCCGGCGGTCAAGCATTTCCTCCAGCTGAAGGATCTCAGCCGCGCAGAGTTCGAATATCTGCTGGCCCGGACCCGGGTGCTCAAATCGCGGCAGCGCAGCGGCGCACTCTATCAACCGCTGCGGGGCAGGACCCTGGGCATGATTTTCGAGAAGAACTCCACCCGCACACGGGTGTCCTTCGAGGCCGGTATGGCCCAGCTCGGCGGCACTGCGCTGTTTCTTTCCAGCCGCGACACCCAGCTCGGGCGCGGCGAGCGGATCGAGGATGTGGCCGAAGTCATCTCGCGCATGGTCGACGTGGTCATGATCCGCACGTTCGAGCACGACATCGTGGAGCGCTTCTCCGGTCATTCCCGCGTGCCCGTGATCAACGGACTCACCGACCGGCATCATCCGTGTCAGATCCTCGCCGACATCTTCACTTTCATCGAGCAGCGCGGGCCGATCCGCGGCCGGACCGTAGCCTGGGTAGGCGATGCCAACAACGTTTGCAATACGTGGCTGCAGGCGGCCCGGATCTTCGACTTCAACTTCCATGTGTCCACACCTGCCGGTTACGAGCTGAAACCGGAGAGCGGGGAAAGCGAACAGACCATGCACTTCGAGCGCTTCGAGGACCCGCTCGATGCAGTACGCGGCGTCGACCTCGTGACCACGGATGTGTGGACCAGCATGGGCTTTGAGAACGAAGCCGAGGAGCGCAAGAAAAAGTTCGCGGCGTATCAAGTTGGGCAAAGCATGATGCGGCTGGCCAAGCCCGACGCCCTGTTCATGCACTGCCTGCCCGCGCACCGCGGAGAAGAGGTCGAGGCCGCTGTCATCGACGGCCCTCAGAGCGTGGTCTGGGAGGAAGCAGAGAACAGGCTCCATACGCAGAAAGCCCTGATCGAGTTTCTGCTGCTCGGGAGAGTCGAATCGTGAGGTCGGTTTCCGCGCCGCTCGCGCGCGTACAAGTCGGCAAGCACGGGCGGCTGAGCGCGCTCCTTGGCCTTCTTCTCGCTTCTAACCGCGGCATACGCCAGCGCGGAGGACGGTTGGATCGCGGACCAGAACGGCTGCAAGATCGCAAACCCCAGTCCAAAGGCCGGCGAGACGGTCAGCTGGAGCGGGGCGTGCACCGACGGGTTCGCACAGGGAGAGGGCGTCGTTCAATGGTATGAGAACGCGAAACCAGGGGCGACTTACGAGGGGAGCCCTCGCCCGGGGCGCGGCTTCGGGTCAGGGCAAACTGACCATGCCGGATGGCGCCACATACGAGGGCGGCTGGCTCGACGGCAAGCAGGACGGAAACGGCAAGTACTCGGCGCCCGGTGGAGCGCGGTACGAGGGCGAATGGAAGGACGGCACTGCCGAACGGGCGCGGAATCATGCAGAGCCCCTCCGGCGAGATCATGGACGGCATCTGGAAGTCGGGCACCTACGTGGGACCTGCCCCCGCAGCAATAACTGGATCAGGACAAGGAGGTAACGCGGTGAACGGACGAAGGGGCGGTTGGACTAATCTAGAGGGCTGATCAAATGAACGCTGTTACCCGTTTCGCGTGCGCCTCGCTTCTGTTGCTTGGCGCGGGGATGTCCGGTCTCGCCTTCCCGGCGCGGGCGGGCGACGAGGTCACTTGGATCGCGGACAGTCAGGGGTGCAAGGTTGCCAACACCTTTCCCCGCCCGGGCGAGACCATCACCTGGAGCGGCAAATGCAAGGACGGCTTCGCCGACGGCGATGGGGTACTGCAATGGTTCCTCGACGGCAAGCAGGACGACCGCTTCGAGGGCCATCTGGCAATGGGCTGGGCCGAGGGTCGCGGAGCCCTCGCCAAAGCCGAGGGTGGCACCTACGTCGGCGACTGGAAGCACAGCCTGCAGGAAGGCATGGGGCGCTATGACGCGCCCGACGGGAGCTCGTATCAGGGTGAGTGGAAAAACGGCATGCCTAACGGTCAAGGCGAATACCGGCGTGCGGACGGCAAGACCTTCAGCGGGGAATGGGTCGACGGCGTCTTCCAATCCGGCTCGCCCGACGACCAGGACCAGGACGAGGCACCCGATCCGAATAAGGTCTGAGCGCGGGCCAACAGCAGCCGATGCAGTAGCCAATGAGCGAAATCAACAAAGTCGTGCTCGCCTATTCCGGCGGGCTCGACACGTCGGTGATCCTGAAATGGCTGCAGGACACCTACCGCTGCGAGGTCGTCACTTTCACCGCCGACATCGGTCAAGGCGAGGAGTTGGAGCCGGCCCGGGCCAAGGCTCGGAAATTCGGGGTCAAGGAAATCTACATCGACGACCTGCGCGAGGAGTTTGTGCGCGACTTCGTCTACCCGATGTTTCGCGCCAACGCGATCTACGAAGGCGAGTATCTGCTCGGCACCAGTATCGCGCGCCCTCTGATCGCCAAACGGCAGATCGAGATCGCGCGCGCGAGCGGCGCCGGGGCCGTGTCCCACGGCGCAACGGGGAAGGGCAACGACCAGGTGCGCTTCGAGCTCGGCTACTACGCTCTGCAGCCCGATATCCGGGTCATCGCACCGTGGCGGGAATGGAACCTTACCTCGCGCGAGAAGCTGCTCGCCTACGCCGAAGAGCACGGCATACCGATCGACATGCAGCATCGCGAGGGTGGCAGCCCCTACAGCATGGATGCGAATCTGCTGCACATTTCCTACGAGGGGCGCGCGCTGGAGGACCCGGCGGCGGAGCCAGAGGAGGACATGTGGCGCTGGACCGTATCGCCGGAGAAGGCGCCAGACACCCCGCAGTATCTCGAGCTGGAATACCGGACCGGCGATATCGTCGCGGTCAACGGCCAGAAAATGACGCCAGCGCAGGTCTTGACCCGCCTGAACGAGATCGGCTGCAAGCACGGCATCGGTCGGCTCGACCTGGTGGAGAACCGTTACGTCGGCATGAAGTCGCGCGGCTGCTACGAAACGCCCGGCGGCACCATCATGCTCAAGTCCCACCGTGCGATCGAGTCGATCACGCTCGACCGCGAGGTCGCGCACCTGAAGGACGAGCTCATGCCGCGCTACGCCTGCCTGATCTACTGCGGCTATTGGTGGAGTCCGGAGCGGCGCATGCTGCAACAGATGATCGACGCCTCCCAATCCAGCGTCAACGGCTGGGTACGGGTCAAGCTCTACAAGGGCAACGTGACGGTGGTCGGACGGGATTCGAAAAGCGATTCGCTGTTCGACCCGACCATCGCTACGTTCGAGGACGATGGCGGAGCCTACAATCAGAAAGACGCCGAGGGCTTCATCCGCCTCAACGCGCTGCGCCTGCGCATCGCCGCCAAGCTGCGACACAAGTGACCACCGTAACGGTCGTGAAAAAGGATGGCGTGGCCGCCATCGCCGCCGACACTTTGATCAAGTGGGGCAGCGCCAAGGAGAGCGCCACCTACATCTCGAACCACGACAAGATCCTGCAGATCGGCGACAGCTTCGTCGGCGTGACCGGCACCGCCACCTTCACGGCCATCCTGCGCGATTACTTCGAGCATATCGACGAGGATGTGCGGCTCGACTCCTCCACCAACATCTTTCGCACCTGGAATCGCCTGCACGCGATCCTGAAGGAGCGCTACTTCCTCATGCCCGAGGAAGACAAGGAAGACGCTTTGGAGTCGTCCCGCATGGACTGCCTGATAGCCAATCCGCATGGGATCTTCGGCGTGGCTGCGCATCGCACGGTTCAGGAATTCTCCAGGTTCTACGCCTACGGCAGCGGCAGCGATTACGCCCTGGGGGCGATGTACTTCGCCTATGGCAACCCAAAGCTCAACGCCGAGCAGATTGCGCGCCACGGCATCGAGGCAGCCGCCGAGTTCGACGATGGAACCGGGCTGCCGATCACCTGCTTTACGCTGCAACTGCTCAACCCCTAGGTGCTCATCCCATGCCCAGCTTCGACATCGTCTCCGAAGTCAACGAGGTGGAGCTGCGCAATGCGGTGGACCAGGCTAACAAGGAAATCGGAAACCGCTTCGACTTCAAGGGTTCGGACGCGCGCGTCGAGCAGACTGAGCACGTCTTGATGCTCTACGCCGACGATGACTTCAAGCTCGGCCAGGTCTACGACGTGCTCATCGCTCGGCTCGCCAAGCGCGGCGTCGACGTGCGCGCGCTGGAGAGAGCCGAGCCCGAGAAGAGTCAGCGGAGACAAGATCAGACAACAGGTGACCGTGCGCACGGGCGTCGAATCGGAGCTGGCCAAGAAGCTCGTCAAGCACATCAAGGACAGCAAGCTCAAGGTGCAGGCCACGATCCAGGGGCAGGCCGTCCGCGTATCCGGCGCGAAGAAAGATACGTTGCAGCAGGCGATCCAGGCTGGTCCGCAAGCTGGTGACTGACTTCCCGCTGCAGTTCGTCAATTTCCGGGACTAGGGAAGCTCTGATCTATTCTCTCAGGCCCTGCACCCAGTGCGCGTAGACCCGATCAGCCACGCGATGCAGCGCATCGATCCGCGGTGCCAGGTCAGCCAATATGGCGTCGACGGACTGTACGCCGGGGCCACTGCTGCGTGCGATCTCGCCTGCCCCGCTCTGGCACCACGTGCGGACGAGGTCCTCGGTCATCTCGATGTGGCACTGCAGAGCCAGGTGCTTCCCCAGCGTGAACGCCTGGTTCGCGCACCAGGGGCTCGACAGAACCCGCGTAGCGCCCGCAGGGATGCTGAATGTCTCACCGTGCCAATGGAAACTCAGGAACTCGGCGCCGTTGCGCCCGAACCAGATCGCGCTCTCTGCGGCACTCTCCAGTTTCACCTTGCCCCAGCCGATTTCTTTCACCGGCGCCGGCTCGACCTTTCCGCCCAGGGCCTTGGCCATGAGCTGACCGCCGAGGCAATGACCGAGCACCGGCACGTCTCTTGCGACCGCCTCGCGGATCAGGCCCAGGACCGGTGGGATCCATGGCAGCTCGTCGTTAACGCTCATGGGCCCACCCATGAATACCAGGCCGCTGAACGAGTCGGAGTTGGGCGGCACGGCCTCGCCCTGGTCCAGCTTGATGAGCTTCCATGGCACCCGGCTTCGATCCAGGTACGTGGCAAAATAGCCGGGACCTTCGGTGACGAAGTGGCGAAAGATGGCGACCGGTTTCATGCTCGGAGTGCGGTATGGCAGCCAGGACTCGCAAGTTTAGGTTACTCCTGATTGCATTGCTAATGCTCCCCACGCCGGTCCTGTCGCAGCAGGCCCCGGACGAGATCAACGTGGTGGGTTTGTCCAGCGGCAAGGCGGTGGTCGTCGTCGGTGGCGGGAAGCCGCGCGTGCTGCGTGACGGCGACACGCTTTCAAGCGGCATCAAGCTGATCAAGGCTACACCCGAGACGGCGCTGTTTGAGATCAATGGAAAGCGCCGGAGCCTGGCGCTTGGAACCAGTCAGCTGTCCAACGCGCGCTCAACCTTCACCGCCTCGAGCAGCGTCACGCTGGTGGCCGACGCGCGCGGCCATTTCCTCACCACCGGCACAATCAACGGCGCGATGGTGCAGTTCCTGGTAGACACGGGAGCGACGATGGTCTCCATGGGAGTGGCGGATGCGCGCCGCATCGGCATCAATTACCTCGAGGGACAGCGGGGTCAGACGCGCACCGCCAACGGGATCGCGGCCGTGTACCGTGTGAAGCTGGACACGGTAAAACTGGGCGACATCACCCTGAACAACGTCGACGCCCTGGTGCACGAAACCGAGATGCCATTCCTGCTTCTCGGAATGAGCTTCCTGAACCGAGTCGAGATGCGGCGCGAAGGAACCGACCTTACCCTGACGAAGCGCTACTGATCTCGGCCTTGTCCCGCTCGATGAGTGCGTAGGCTGAATGGTTAATGGATCGGGGAGACGATCCGATCTTGTCAGGACAGCTGCCCGGCTCGCGCAGCGTCGAATTCACGTACCGACCGCAGCAAGCCATCCTTATCCAACCCGCACTCCTTGAGCAGCAGCGTTGGATCGCCATGCGTGACAAAGCGGTCGGGCATTCCAAGTTGCAGCAGCGGGACTTCGATGCCCGCCCGCGCCAGGCACTCGAGCACGGCGCTCCCGGCGCCGCCCGCCACGACGTTCTCCTCGACCGTCACCAGCAACTCGTGCGAGGCGGCCAGCTCGGTCACCAAGGTCTCATCCAGGGGCTTTACGAAGCGCATGTTGACCACCGTTGCATGCAGTTGCGCGGCCGCCTCAAGCGCCGGCCGGATCATGCTTCCAAAGGCCAGTATCGCCACGCGTTCGCCGCGCTGCTTCACCTCTGCGCGACCGATAGGCAGCTCGCGCATCTGCGGATCGATCGCCACCCCTGGTCCTGTCCCGCGCGGATAGCGCACAGCCGCAGGAGAGCCGAGGCAAAAAGCCGTGTACAGCATTTGGCGGCACTCGTTCTCATCGCTTGGCGCCATCACGGTCAAGTTGGGGATGCACCGCAGATAGGACAAGTCGAAAGCCCCATGGTGAGTCGGACCATCGGCACCCACCAGCCCGCCCCTGTCGATGGCGAGCACGACCGGCAGACCCTGGATCGCGACGTCGTGGATCAGCTGGTCGTATGCCCGCTGCAGAAAGGTGGAGTAGATCGCCACGACTGGCTTGAATCCTTCGCAGGCGAGACCGGCGGCAAAAGTCACCGCATGCTGTTCCGCGATGCCGACATCGAAGTATCGGTCTGGGTATTCTTGCGAGAAGCGCACCAACCCGGAGCCTTCACGCATCGCCGGAGTGATTGCGATCAGCCGCTCGTCGCGCGCGGCCATGTCGCACAGCCAGTCCCCGAACACGTGCGTGTACGTAGATCGGCTGGCAGGCTTCGACTGGATCCCGGTCTGGGGATCGAAGCGGGCAACACCGTGATAGAGGACTGGATCGTCTTCGGCCGGCTTGTACCCCTTCCCTTTGCGCGTAACCACGTGCAGAAACTGCGGGCCTTCCAGATGCCGCAGATTGATCAAGGTAGGCACCAGCACATCCAGATCGTGCCCGTCGATCGGGCCGATGTAGTTGAAGCCGAACTCCTCGAACAGCGTGCCCGGCGTGACCATCCCCTTCACGTGCTCCTCGGCGCGTCGCGCGAAATCCAGGACAGGCGGCAGAGCCCGCAGCACTTTCTCGCCGGCCTTGCGTGCGGCGGTGTAAACGCGCCCGGACATGAGCCGCGCGAGGTAATTGTTGAGCGCGCCCACGTTCTCCGAGATCGACATGTCGTTGTCGTTGAGGATCACCAGCAGGTTCGCGTCCATCGCACCGGCATTGTTCAATGCCTCGAACGCCATGCCCGCGGTCATCGCACCATCGCCGATGATCGCTACCACGCGCCGGTCTTCGCCGGCGCGAGCCGCAGCCACCGCCATGCCCAGAGCGGCGCTGATCGACGTGCTGGAGTGGGCCGTGCCGAAGGTGTCGTACCGGCTTTCTTCGCGGCCCGGGAACCCCCCGATGCCGCCATACATCCGCAACTTGGCCATGGCGTCGCGGCGCCCGGTCAGGATCTTGTGCGCGTACGTCTGGTGACCTACATCCCATACCAGGCGGTCGTAGGGGGTGTCGAACACGTAATGCAGCGCGATGGTCAGCTCGACGGTGCCGAGATTCGAGGCCAGATGCCCACCCGTGTGGGCCACCGACTCGAGCATGAACTGACGGACCTCCACGGCCAGCCGCGGGAGTGCCTTGCGCTCAAGCTTGCGCAGGGCTTCGGGATCGCTGATGGTATCGAGCAACGAGTACATGTTGTTCTGGGAAAGGCGTGATAGGGGTTTCGCTTGGGCGCTCCGCGACGATCTCGCGCCGAGGGTCTGGCTAGTGCGACCGCACGACGATGAAGTCGGTCACCTCGCGCAGCCGTCGGGCGTGCGGACCGAGCGGTTCGAGCGCTGCGAGCGCCTCGCGACGCAGTTCTTCCGCCAGCTCTCGTGAACGTGACACTCCAAGCACAGATACGTAGGTCGGCTTGTTCTGCACCGCGTCCTTGCCCGCCGTCTTGCCCAGTGTCGCGGTGCTCGCCTGCACATCCAGGAGGTCGTCGACGACTTGGAACGCCAGCCCCGAGAACTTGGCGAACCGGTCCAGGCGGGCGTGATCATCTTCATCCAATCCAGTTCCGCAGGCGGCGCCCAGCAACACTGCCGCTCGTATCAGGGCTCCGGTCTTGTGGATGTGCATGAACTCGAGCTCGGGCAGGCTTAGCTCTACACCGACGCTCGCGAGGTCGATAGCCTGCCCGCCCGCCATGCCGCGTGAACCCGCAGCCGCGGCGAGAGTGCGCACCATCTCCAGTTGTCGCCCGGGGTCGGGCGCCCACGGCTGCTGACTCAGGACTTGGAAAGCCAGGCTCTGCAGGCTGTCACCGACCAGCAGCGCGGTGGCTTCGTCGAACGCGACATGACATGTGGGCTTGCCTCGTCGCAGCAGGTCGTCGTCCATGCAAGGCAGGTCATCGTGCACGAGGGAGTAGGCGTGGATCAGCTCCACCGCCGCCGCTGCGAAGGCGACCGACTCGGGCTGTGCGCGTGCCACTTCGCCTGCGGCGAACGCCAACAGCGGACGTACGCGTTTCCCGCCGCCCAGCACGGCATAGCGCATCGCCTCGTGCAGTCGGGCCGGCGCGATCGTGGCCGCCGGCAACGTCTGCTCGAGGACCTCCTCCACGCGGAGCTGGTGCAAGCGCATCCAGTCCGGGAACTCGGCGGGCTCGGTCACGACCCCGGCACGAACGCGAGCCGGCGTCGAGCCGGCGGCACGCAAGCGCCCCTGCGGTAAAGAACGAAAACTTGCGTCCGCGCACCGCTCGGCGTCAACCACCGCTTGGAGTCGAACATCACCCTACTGGCCGTCGTCGTCGGCGCCGGGCAAGTCACGCAGCACACCGGATTCCAGCACCTTCACCTGCTGCTGCGCATCCTTGAGCGCCAACTGGCAGTACTGGAGCAGCGCCGCGCCCCGCTTATAGGCGCTCAGCGATTGCTCCAGCGTCAACTCGCCCGATTCCATGCGGGCGACAATCGTCTCCAGCTCCGCCAGCGCCTGCTCGAAACCGACAGGCGCCGAATCGGTGGTGGCTTCGGGTTTGGACATGCGGCGAGTGCGTCAGACGAAAACGTGCAAAAATAGCGCATCAGGATGGGGCGGGTCAATGTAAGACCACGGCTGGCGAGAGCTTTTGAGGGTAAAATTCTCGCCGCCTTAGCGCACGAGTGTCTGCCGCCGCCCGCCGGCGGTTTGCTTTTTGGCGTGCACAACAGGATACGTATGACAGACCTGGCCAACATGACCACGCTCACTCGGAGGCCGACACAGCTCCCGGTGAGTTGGTATTTCGATCCCGCCATCGCACAGATCGAGCAGCGCACCTTGTTCGCCGAAGGCCCCGGTTACCTCGGGCACGAGCTGATGGTGCCTAACGTCGGCGACTACCACGCACTCGAGTGGATGGGCAACAGCAAGGCCTTGGTGCGCGGGAACGCCGGGGTGGAAGCTCTCTCCAACGTGTGCCGCCACCGCCAGGCGATCATCCTCAAGGGTCGAGGCAACGCGCGCAATGTGGTTTGCCCGGTCCACCGCTGGACCTACGACCTCCAGGGCAAGTTGCTGGGAGCCCCCGACTTTCCTGACAATCCCTGCCTCGATCTGCCTCGCACGCCGATCTCCAGCTGGAACGGGTTGCTGTTTGCCGGTCCGCGCGACCCGGCCAAGGACCTTGCCGGCTTCAGCTTGGCCGACGACTACGATTTCAGCGGTCGCGTGCTCGAGCGCGTGGATGTGACCGAGTACAACTACAACTGGAAAGCGTTCATGGAGGTGTACCTGGAGCTGTATCACGTCGGCCCGTTCCATCCCGGTCTCGGGAAATTCGTGGACCCCGCCGTGTACCGCTGGGACTTCGGCGAGCGCTGGAGCATCCAGGAGATGGGGATCTATCAGAACCTGACCAGGGCAGGCTCACCGGTGTATGGGCGATACATCGAAGCGCTGCTGCGCTTCACCAACGGCGAGATGCCAAAGTACGGCACGGTTTGGTCCTGCTACTACCCGAACGTCATGCTCGAGTGGTACCCGTTTTGCCTGGTCGTCAGCACCGTGCATCCGCGTGGGCCGGAGAAGTGCGTAAACGTCGTCGAGTTCTACTACCCGGAGGAAGTAGCGCTCTTCGAGCGTGAGCTGGTTGACCTGCACCTGGGAGGCATACCTGGAGAGTGCCCAGGAGGACGGTGAAATCTGCCAGCTGATGCACGATGGGCGGCGCGCACTGTATCGAGACGGGATCGACACCCACGGGCCGTATCAGTCCCCGTCTGAGGACGGACTGATTCACTTCCACGAGTACCTGCGGCGCCACATCGAGCCGGAGATCGAGACGGATCGCTGACCGGTTTCATGCTGGGGTCGACGCTGATTCTGAAGACTCATATTGACCCTTTAGATGATCTCAATACAACCCGAAGACAAGCTGATCGTCGTTGGCGTCTTCGGTGAGCTCACGCTGGCCGACTATCAGCGCTTCGAACGCGAAGTCGTTACGCAGCTAGGTAGCCATGGGCGCGTAGACTTGCTCATCGATCTGCGCGACATGCTCGGATATACCGTCGACGTAGTCTGGGAGGACATCAAGTTCACCCGCGAGCACAATCACGACGTGGGGCGCATCGCGCTGTTGAGCACTGCTCAGTGGGTCGCCTGGAGTGCCTGGCTCTCGCAGCTGTTTGTCGACGCCGAGATCCGCGTGTTCGACGATGAAGACATGGCCCGCGGTGGTTGGGCGGCTTCCAATCCTGACTGGCCTCAAATGGACTATCGCACCATCGTTTCCGCCCAGGACTTGCAGGCAAACCTGACCGATCCGGGCTTGGTAATTTTCGACTGTCGTCACGAGCTGATGAACCCTGAAGCGGGCGCCCGCGCCTACGCGCAATCCGCATCTGCCTGGCGCGCGCTTCGCTCACAGCGACACCGACCTCGCCGGCCCGAAGACCGGGCGCAACGGCCGCCATCCGCTTCCCGACCCTCAGGTCTTCATGGGCTGGCTCGGCCGAAACGGCGTAGACGCCGGCAAACAAGTGGTCGCATACGATTTCGCAGCGGGATCCTCCGCGGCGCGTCTGTGGTGGATGCTGCGCTGGGTCGGTCATGAGCGCGTGGCGGTGCTGGATGGGGGCTGGGAGGGCTGGGTGAAGGCTGGCCTGCCTGTTACCGCTGAGCAGCCAAGCATCACCGCGACCACATTCGTCGGGGAGCCGCGACCGATATGGGTCGACGTCGGATTCGTCAGCTCCCACCTGGGCGACGCGTCCGTGGTCGTGCTGGATGCGCGTACCCCGGAGCGTTTCCAAGGTCTCGACGGAGCCGATCGATCCGGTCGCGGGCCACATTCCGGGAGCGCGTAACCGGCTGTTCAAGGACAACCTCACAGCCGATGGTCGTTTCAGGCCGCCCCAGGAGCTCAGGCAGGCCTTTATGGACGTTCTGGGCGACAGCCAAGCCCGCGCAGGTAGTGCACCAGTGCGGCTCGGGCGTAAGCGCCTGCAGCAACCTCCTGGCGATGGAAATCGCGGGACTATAAGGGTCGCGACTGTACCCGGGCTCCTGGAGCGAGTGGGTCGCAGATCGCTTCCCGGCCCGTCGCGAAGGGCTAGAAGCGGCCGGCTCAGCCATGGGGTGGCTGGCCGACCTGATACTGGCCCTGCACCTCGCCTACGTTCTGTTCGTCGTCGGCGGCTTAGCGCTGATCTGGTTCGGCATCGCGCGCGGCTGGCGCTGGGTGCGCAACTTCTGGTTCCGCCTTCTGCATCTCGCGGCGATAGGCTCTGGTAGCAGCAGAAGCATTGATAGGGCTGGCGTGCCCCCTTACCGTGTTCGAAGACTGGCTGCGATCAGCGGACGATGCAACAAGCGGTTTCGTCGAACGCTGGCTGCATCGGATCTTGTTCTGGGATTTTCCGTCTTGGGTGTTCACGCTGGTGTACCTGATCTTCACGTTGCTTGGCAGTGCTGACTTGGCGGCGATGGCCTCCCGTGCCACGTGGCAGGCTTTCCGGCCTGAGTTAGGGGGTAGAACGGGAATGAAAAACGGGCAGGTTGCCCTGCCCGTCGGACGATCTCTCGCGCCTTCGACTCAGGAAGCGACGCTGACCTCCGGGGTTTCTTCCAGCGGGCCGAACTCGAGGTGCACCTTCCCATCCTTGTCTACATCCACCGTGATCTTTCCGCCCGTGGCCAACTTCCCGAACAACAGCTCGTCGGCGAGAGCCCGCCGAATCGTGTCCTGGATCAGCCGCGCCATGGGACGGGCGCCCATGAGCGGGTCGAACCCATGCTTGGCTAGGTAGTCCTTCAGCGCCTGCGTGAAGCTCACCTCGACCTTCTTCTCGTGCAGCTGGTCCTCGAGCTGCATGAGGAACTTATCCACCACCCGCAAAATCACCTCGTGGCTCAGCGCAGCGAACGAGATGGTAGCGTCGAGCCGGTTGCGAAACTCCGGCGTAAACATGCGCTTGATGTCCTGCAGCTCGTCGCCCGGCGTCTGCGACGGCGTGAAGCCCATCGAAGATTTGGTGAGCGACTCCGCCCCCGCGTTGGTCGTCATGACCAGCACCACGTTGCGAAAATCGGCCTTGCGCCCGTTGTTGTCGGTCAAGGTGCCATGGTCCATGACCTGCAGCAGGATGTTGAAGATGTCCGGGTGCGCTTTCTCGATCTCGTCCAGCAGCAGGACCGAGTACGGATGCTTGGTGATGGCTTCGGTCAGCAACCCGCCCTGGTCGAACCCGACGTAGCCCGGAGGCGCTCCGATCATGCGCGACACCGCGTGCCGCTCCATGTACTCGGACATGTCGAAACGGATCAGTTCCACGCCCATGATGTAAGCCAGCTGGCGTGCAACCTCGGTCTTGCCCACACCGGTGGGACCCGAGAACAGGAAGCAGCCGATCGGTTTCTGCGGGTTGCCCAGGCCGCTGCGCGCCATCTTGATAGAGGCCGAGAGCGCGTCGATGGCGCGGTCCTGCCCGAACACCACGGACTTCAGATCGCGGTCCAGGTTCTTGAGCTTGCTGCGGTCGTTGGACGACACGTTGTGCGGCGGAATGCGCGCGATCTTGGCGATGATCTCTTCGATCTCGTGCTTGGTGATTACACGGCGCTGCCGCGACTTGGGCAGTATGCGTTGGGCCGCGCCAGCCTCGTCGATCACGTCGATTGCCTTGTCCGGCAGATGACGATCGTTGATATAGCGCGCTGACAACTCGGCTGCAGAGGTCAGGGCCGACGTCGTGTAGCGAACGCCGTGGTGCGCCTCGAACCGGCTCTTCAGGCCGCGCAAGATCTCGACCGTCTCCTGCACGCTGGGCTCGACCACGTCGATCTTCTGGAAGCGCCGCGACAGGGCGTGATCCTTTTCGAAGATTCCGCGGTACTCGGTGTACGTGGTTGCCCCGATGCACTTGAGTTGACCGGTCGACAGCGCCGGCTTGAGCAGGTTGGAGGCGTCCAACGTCCCCCCCGAGGCCGCGCCCGCACCGATCAGCGTGTGAATCTCGTCGATGAACAAGATGGCATTGGGGTTATCCAGCAACTGCTTGAGCACAGCCTTGAGCCGCTGCTCGAAGTCGCCACGGTACTTGGTGCCGGCGAGCAGCGCGCCCATGTCGAGCGCATAGACCTGGCACCGCTGCGAGGATCTCGGGAACAGCTGCCCTCGATGATTCGGCGCGCCAAGCCCTCCGCGATAGCCGTCTTGCCCACGCCCGCCTCGCCCACCAACAGCGGATTGTTCTTGCGCCGGCGGCACAGAGTCTGCACCACCCGCTCCAGCTCGCGCTCGCGCCCGATCAGCGGGTCGATCTTGCCCGAGAGCGCAAGCGCGTTCAGGTTCATGGTGTAGGTCTCGAGCGCACCGCCCTGAGCCTGCTCCTGGTCGCCCTCGGCCTCGCTCTCCTGCTGCTTGGAGGGCCCGGTCTGCGGCACCTTGCTGATGCCGTGCGAGATGTAGTTGACGACATCCAGGCGCGTGACTCCCTTCTGGTGCAGAAAGTACACGGCGTGCGAATCCTTTTCACCGAAGATGGCCACCAGGACATTGGCGCCGGTGACCTCCTTCTTTCCGGAGGACTGGACGTGCAGGATGGCGCGCTGAATCACGCGCTGGAAACCCGAGAGTAGGCTGCGTGTCGACCTCGTCGCCTGTGACGATCGGCGTGTGCTCGTTGATGAACTCGGTGAGCAGCTTGCGCAGCTCCTCGATGTTCGCGGCACAGGCGCGCAAGACCTCGGAGGCCGACGGATTGTCCAACAGCGCGAGCAGCAAGATGCTCCACGGTGATGAACTCGTGGCGCTTTTGTCGAGCATCCATGAAGGCCATATGCAGGCTGACTTCGAGCTCCTGCGCGATCATACGATTCCTTTTGACTTATCCACGCAAACTTCTATGAACTTCCGTTTTGGCTTCTATTCTGGGCCGCATCCGGCTCAGATTTCTTCCATGACGCATTGGAGCGGATGCTCGTGCTTGCGCGAAAACGAGATGACCTGCTCCACCTTGGTGGCGGCGATGTCTTTCGGATACACGCCGCAGACTCCCATCCCTTCCCTGTGCACTTTCAACATGATCTGCTTGGCCTGCTCATAGCTCATCGTGAAGATAGTCTGCAGCACCGAGACGACGAAATCCATCGGAGTGTAGTCGTCGTTGAGCAGCACCACTTGATACATGGGCGGCGGCTTAACTTTGCTCTTCTGAGTTTCGAGAAGAGCCCCGTCGCGGTTTCCACTAGCCATGGACACTTTCGAAACGCCGTGCCGGACCGAAGGTTCCCGTACCGCTAATTTTGCGCATAACCGGGAAATTTACAAGTACACGGGCAAGCATTTTGCGTACCGATCGCCGACCACGCCTAATTCCTTGACTTCGGCATCACAATAGCCTAAAAAGAGGATCGGCGTTTGTTTTCAAGCCGGTTTCAGCTGTGCAGTCGCTACGCCGGTGTGCCGCGAACGGTCTTGAAACTCAAACAGTCGGCGGGTTTCCAGCCCGTGTCTTTTACGAGGAAAGGGTGTTATGGCGACTGGTACAGTAAAGTGGTTTAACGACTCCAAGGGCTATGGCTTCATCACTCCAGACGATGGGGGTGAAGATCTGTTTGCCCATTTTTCTGCCATCAACATGAGCGGCTTTAAGACCCTCAAAGAAGGTCAGAAGGTCTCGTTCGAGGTGACGCAAGGCCCGAAGGGCAAGCAAGCCTCGAACATCCAGGCCGCCTGAGCAAACACTCCCGACCGATTCGATCTTCCACCAGGAGCTGTCAGTCAGGGGACTAGAGAGGAAGCATTAGGATTTGCCGGCGCAGCGTCAACCCGCTGCACCTCACAAGAATAATCCGAACCCGCCCAAAAGGCGGGTTTTTGTTTCAGGGTTCGGAGTGTTTCTTGATTCATTACTTGCTGCCCCAAGCGCGCCTAACGGACGCAATGCTGACGAATTGGTTGGGCAACAGCATCGTCGTTTGCGTTCGCTGTTACGGCTTCTTCATCCGCTCGATCATCGCGTTGCCGAATCCGGAGCTTGACACTTGCGTAGCGCCCTCCATGAGGCGCGCGAAATCGTAGGTGACCACGCGATCCAGAATGGCTTTCTCCATGGACGAGATGATCAAGTTGGCGGCCTCGACCCAACCCATATGGCGCAGCATCATCTCGGCGGAGAGGATCAGCGAGCCGGGGTTGACGTAGTCCTTGCCGGCGTACTTCGGGGCAGTGCCGTGGGTGGCTTCGAACATCGCCACCGAGTCGCTGGCGTTCGCACCAGGCGCGATGCCGATCCCACCCACCTGCGCCGCCAACGCATCGGAGATGTAGTCGCCGTTGAGATTGAGCGTTGCGATCACGTCGTACTCGTCGGGGCGCAGCAGGATCTGCTGCAGAAAAGCGTCGGCGATGACGTCCTTGACGACGATGCCACCCGGCAGCTTGACCCACGGACCGCCGTCCAGGAGCTGGCCGCCGAATTCGCGCTGCGCGAGCGCGTAGCCCCAGTCGCGGAACGCGCCCTCGGTGAACTTCATGATGTTACCCTTGTGCACCAAGGTCACCGACCGACGCTTGTTCGCGATCGCGTACTGTATGGCTTTGC
Source organism: uncultured beta proteobacterium (assembly GCA_963747025.1). GTDB lineage: Bacteria > Pseudomonadota > Gammaproteobacteria > Burkholderiales > SHXO01 > SHXO01. The sequence goes on along the minus strand of CAVVDJ010000005.1, from coordinate 52,133 downwards.
GAACCAGCCGCTCCGTACCCTCGCGCGACACGGGCTTGATCCCGATGCCCGAGCTGTCGGGGAAGCGGATCTTCTTCACCCCCATCTCCTCGATCAGGAACTTGATGACTTTTTTCGCGCCCTCGGTCTCAGCCTGCCACTCGATGCCCGCGTAGATGTCTTCGGAATTCTCGCGGAAGATCACCATGTCGGTCTTCTCGGGCTGTTTCAGCGGGCTGGGCACACCGCGGAAGTAGCGCACAGGGCGAAGGCACACGTAGAGGTCCAGCTGCTGGCGCAGCGCAACGTTGATCGAGCGGATCCCGCCGCCAACGGGTGTAGTCAACGGCCCTTTGATCGAGACGACGAATTCGCGGGCGGCCTCCAGCGTTTCGTCCGGGAGCCAGACGTTCTCGCCGTACACTTTGCAGGCCTTTTCCCCGGCGTACATCTCCATCCACTGGATCCGGCGCTTGCCGCCGTAGGCGACGTTCACAGCTGCGTCCACCACCTTAGATCATCACCGGAGTGATGTCCACTCCCGTTCCGTCTCCCTCGATGAACGGCAGTATTGGATGGTCAGGAACCTTGAGCGAGAAGTCCTGATTGACGGCGATCTTCTCGCCCTGGGTCGGCACCCGAATGTGCTTGTACATGGTTCCTCTTCGTGTCTGGCTAGCGCGCGTCGCGCGACACTCGTTGCGCGACTTATGGCGTTGAAAACACGCGGATGTTACATCAACGGCGACCGGGTCGCGACCTGGATGCAGTGCCTGGGCAAACGCGCGGCGTGCTCTCTGGTTTCTTGCGACGCAAAATCAACTGCCCCTGGCGCCTGCATTCGTCCGGCCTCACTCACGAGCAACCAGATCTTGGCAGAAGTGCGCATTTGTTGCAACGCGTCATGCAGTTGCTATACTCGGCCTTGCAGCACCTGGGCAGAAATTCAACCCCGACAAAACAGGGAGCAGAGTCCGTGACCCGAGAGCAGGATATCGCACTGATCAAGCAGGATTGGCAGGAAAACCCGCGCTGGAAACGCGTGCGCCGCGGGTACAGCGCCGAGGACGTATACCGATTGCGCGGCAGCGTAGCCGTCGAACACACGCTCGCTCGGCGCGGCGCCGAAAAACTCTGGAAGCTCCTGCAGGAACAGCCGCTGATAAACGCGCTCGGCGCGCTTACCGGTAATCAGGCGGTGCAACAGGTGCGGGCCGGGCTCCAGGCGATTTACCTCTCCGGGTGGCAGGTAGCGGCCGACGCTAACGACGCCGGCGAGATGTACCCGGATCAATCGCTGTATCCGGTGTCCAGTGTGCCAAGCGTGGTCCGTCGGATCAACAACGCCTTCACGCGCGCCGACCAGATCGACCACGCCGAAGGCAGGACGGGGGTCGACTGGTTCGCGCCGATCGTAGCCGACGCGGAGGCCGGCTTTGGCGGCGTGCTCAACGCTCACGAGCTGATGAAGCACATGATCGAAGCCGGCGCTGCCGGCGTGCACTTCGAGGATCAGCTCGCCGCGGCCAAGAAGTGCGGCCATATGGGCGGCAAAGTGCTGGTGCCGACCCAGGAAGCAGTGCAGAAGCTGCTGGCCGCGCGTCTGGCGGCGGATCTATCGGGCACGCCCACCGTGCTGTTCGCGCGCACGGACGCCGAGGCTGCCAATCTGCTGACCTCGGACATCGACGAGAACGACAAGCCTTTCCTGACCGGTGAGCGCACGGCGGAGGGGTTCTATCGCGTGACCAACGGCCTGAAGCAAGCCATCTCGCGCGGGCTGGCCTATGCGCCCTACGCCGACCTCATCTGGTGCGAGACGGGCAAGCCCGACTTGAGCTTTGCACGTCAGTTCGCTGAGGCGATTCGCGCGGTATTCCCGGACAAGCTGCTGGCGTATAACTGCTCGCCGTCGTTCAACTGGAAGAAAAATCTCGATGACACCACCATCGCCCACTTCCAGCGCGAGCTGGCTGCCATGGGCTACAGGTTCCAGTTCATCACCCTGGCCGGATTTCACGCACTCAACTACAGCATGTTCGAGCTGGCGCGCGGATACGCCCGCGAGAACATGACCGCCTACGTCCGTCTCCAGCAGGCGGAGTTTGCGGCCGAATCGCAGGGCTATACCGCGACCAAGCATCAGCGCGAAGTGGGCACCGGCTACTTCGACGACCTGACCCAGGTCATTCAGGGTGGACAATCCTCGGTAACCGCGCTCAACGGCTCGACCGAACAGGAGCAGTTCGCCTAGTCCGCATCAGCCCCCTTTGTGAGCCTGCCAACCCGCGCGGTGGGCAGACTTTTTTGTGCGACAATTTCGGCCATTCCGATCACCGGCCAACACACGAGGAGAGACATGAAGCGGGAGCAAGGGCTGCCGGAAGGCGTGCGCCTTCTGGGCGCAATGACGCCCGAATATGCGGAGATCTTGACCTTCGATGCGCTGAGCTTCCTGGCCAAGCTCCACCGCAGCTTCGAGGCGCGCCGGCGCGAACTGCTCGACCGGCGCGCAGCACGCCAGCAGGAGCTGGACGCCGGCAAGCTGCTCGACTTTCTGCCCTGACACACGCGGTATACGTCAGGCCGACTGGAATGTAGCCCCCGTTCCCGCGGACCTGCAAGACCGCCGCGTGGAGATCACCGGCCCTACCGATCGCAAAATGGTGATCAATGCGCTCAACTCGGGCGCCAACATGTTCATGGCCGACTTCGAGGACTCGAGCACCCCGACCTGGGACAACCAGATCCAGGGCCAGATCAACGTTCGTGACGCCGTGCGCGGCACCATCGCGTTCACCAGCCCCGAGGGCAAGCAGTACAAGCTCAACGAGAAGATCGCGACGCTGCTGGTCCGGCCGCGCGGATGGCATCTGACCGAGAAGCATCTGCTTGTCGACGGACAACCGATGTCGGGCTCGCTGTTCGATTTCGGCTTGTACTTCTTCCACAACGCGAAGGCGCGACTTGCCAAGGGGTCGGGGACCTATTTCTACCTGCCCAAGATGGAGTCGCACCTCGAGGCGCGCCTGTGGAACGACGCGTTCGTTCTCGCCCAGAAAGAACTCGGCGTGCCCCACGGCACCGTCAAGGCCACGGTGCTGATCGAAACGATCCCGGCGGCATTCGAGATGGACGAGATCCTGTACGAGCTGCGCGCGCATTCGGCCGGGCTAAACTGCGGCCGCTGGGACTACATCTTCAGCTGCATAAAGAAGTTCCGCAGTCGCCCCGGATTTGTCCTCGCGGATCGCGGCCTGGTCACGATGACCGCGCCGTTCATGCGCGCTTATTCCCTGCTGCTGATCAAAACCTGCCACCGGCGCGGCGCCTTTGCCATGGGCGGCATGGCGGCACAGATCCCGATCAAGAACGATACGAAGGCGAATGAAGAGGCAATCGCTAAGGTCCGGGCCGACAAGGAGCGCGAGGCCAACGACGGGCACGACGGTACCTGGGTAGCCCATCCCGGGCTGGTGTCGGTAGCGCGAGAGGCGTTCGACAAAGTCATGAAGGGGCCGAATCAGATCCATCGTCAGCGCTCCGATGTCAAGGTGAAAGCGGCCGACCTGCTCGATTTTCAGCCGCAAAAACCCATCACCGAGAACGGCCTGCGCATCAACATCAACATCGGGATCCAATACCTCGGCTCGTGGCTGGCGGGAACCGGCTGCGTGCCCATATTCAATCTGATGGAGGACGCAGCCACCGCCGAGATCTCGCGAGCCCAGATCTGGCACTGGATCCGAAGCCCGCTCGGGTCTCTCGATGACGGTCGCAAGGTCACTCGCGAGTTGTTTCAAGCGCTGCTACCCGAAGAGCTCGCCAAGGTACGTCAGCTCCTCGGCGAGCAACAGTACGGTGCAGGCCAATACGAGGAAGCGGCCCGGATGTTCGCTCAGCTCACTCTGGACGACAAATTCGCCGATTTCCTGACGCTTCCCGCCTACGACTATCTCGTCGCGCACGAGCACCGCTGACGCGGCGCTCCACGATGCCGCCGCAGCGTCCCACAGTAGCTTCCAAGACCCCCCAGGGGGGGCCCGCTATCCCGGGCCTGCGCCGGGGCAGTTGATGTCAACCAGCCCCGGGACGAGACGTTAACGGAGGCCGGGGCTGCTCCAATCGGGTCCCTGTGCGCGTTTTGCTAACCCTGCAACGGAGATACCTAATGAAGAAGTTGATCGCTATCCTGGTCGCCAGCTTATTCGCGGCCGTAACCTACACCGCATTTGCCGACGACAAGCCAGTCAAGTCCGGCCCGATGGACAAGCCCGCCGGCCGTGCAATCGATGACGGTACCGTCAAGTCCGGCGGTCCGACGGCCAAGCCTGGCCGCGCTGCCGATGACACGAAGCCGGCCGCCCCGACCACCAGCAAGAAGAGCAAGAAGAGCAAGAAGAAGACGGCTCCGCAGTCGTAAGCCGGCCACAGCGTTGGACAAGCAAAAGGCAGGGGGCGACCCCCTGCCTTTTTTGTTGCCGCCCCTGGGCATCAACTAGAGAGCCCTGTCCAGCTCTGCTCGAAGGTCCTTCAGATGGGCGGCGGTGTCCACGTCTCGCACCTTGGCCAAGGCCGCGTCGATCCTTACCGCCAGGTCCTTCACGCCGCGGCGAAGCGCGGCGCGGAACTCGCTGGGACGACCCTTGGCCGATTTGTACTGCTGTGCCGTTTCCGCCAGTGGGGAAGACAGGTAGGCCAGATTGCGGGTGGTCCGTCCGACCTGTACGCGCCCCCGGTCACCCTGCGCATCGTCCAGGTTGCTCGACGCGCCCCCTGGGTCTTCGATCGCACCGGAGCCCACCAGCAGCAGCATCACATAGTTGCGTTGCAATGTGCGCCGATAGAAGTCGATGGCCGGCCGGCTTCCGTTGAGTTCCGCGAACAACCCTTCGTTCAGATCCTTGAGCATGTCGATGCCGGTGTAACCGGGCTTGTCGGGAGCCAATGCCTTCGCCTCCGCCATCCGGTTGAATACGCTCGGCCTGAGGAGCTGCGACAACACCTTGACGTTCGACCCTTGCAGCGGATCGGCGCCGCCCGTCGGGGCGATGCGTAGCAGGACTTCGGGATCGAGCAGCGCAGTCGGCTTGCTGAACGCCCTTGTCCAGCAGGAATTTCACGGCCTGGCGCTGCCGTTCCGGCGGGACTGGCGCGTAGGGCACGGTACCGCGCCCTCCCTGATAGCGCATTTCCTCGACGCCCCCTACCACTTTGGCGACAGCTGTCAGCTCGTTGTTGCGCTTCACCAGCAGCGCCTGATACATCTCCGCGAGCCGGGTGTAATCCTGCCCCAGCTGGGTTGTCGCCGGGATGAGCATAGCCATGACGCGATCGACGTTCTTGAGGCCAAGCTCGGCCCCTTCCATCGGGTCGGAGGCGAGCACCTGCGTGTTGACAGTAGGGTCGAGCGGCGCGATTGCGTCCTCGCCACCGAAGCGCAACAGCGGGTCTTCGATTTGGCGCGCGGCCATCCGGTCCAGCATGACCCACTCGCTGTCCGGCGTCATGCCGTCGCCAAACGGCCGGTAGCCCCACTCGATCGCAAAGTAATCGTAAGGCCCAAACTTCGGGATGAGGTAGGCGCCGTCGCCCGGCTGCGCTACGTAGTTGAAGCGCGCGTAGGACATGATCGACGACGACGTCCCCCACTTCTTCGTCCATTCCGGATCGCGCAACTGTCTTACCGAATACGCGGAGTGAGCCTTGAAGTTATGTCGCAGGCCCAGTGCATGTCCCACTTCGTGAGAGGCGACGTAGCGCAGCAGCTCGCCCACCAGATCGTCCGGGAGCGGCAGCTTGGCTGCTCGCGGATCGAGAGGACCGACCTGGGTGAAATACCACGTCTCTGTGAGCTTGAGGACGTCGTGCCAGAAGATCGCGTGCGAAGAGATGACCTCGCCGCTGCGTGGGTCGACCACCGCCGGCCCCATCGCGTTCTGCCGTCCGCTCGGCGTCCATCGGATCACCGAGTAGCGCACGTCCTCCGGGTCCCAGTCGGGATCCTCCTGTTCAGTAGGGGCGTCGCGGGCAATGATGGCGTTCTTGAAACCGGCCTTCTCGAATACGACCTGCCAGTCCTCTACGGCCCGCTTTAGATAGGGCCGCCATTTGTCCGGCACTTCATGACTCAGATAGAAGACGATCGGTGTGACCGGCTCGGAAATTTCGGCTTGCGGGTCCTTCTTCTCGAGCCGGTAGCGGTTGATGTATGCCCGCCTGACTTTGCTGTGCTCATTGGTGCCGTAGTCGTCGAACGGGGTCGAAAAATACCCGACGCGCTCGTCCTCGTAGCGTCCAACCATGGGCTTGTCCGGGAGCAGCAGCATGCTGGTGTGGAAGACAAACCCCAGTGCCGACGGGACGGGATCGTCCTCGCTGGACTTGAGCAGATCCTTCGGATCGGGGATCCAGGTTTGATAGAAGCGTATCTCGACGTTGCGCGGAAACGCCTTGACGCTCTGGATGTAGGAGCGCTTGGGGTCTACCGACGTCATACGGAAGTGCTGCTTGTATTCGCGCCCGAAGCCGTCGGGGACGTCGGTGGCGAACAGGCCGGTGACGTCGATGATGGGCGTACCGTCGTTGCCTTCTGCAACCGCGTCGAATGCCCGGAGCACTGTGCGCAGCGACGCGTCCTCGACCCCACGCTGCAGGTTCGCCATGTTTGGCGCCCACATCTCGTAGCGCACATTCTCCAGATAAACCTTGTTCCCTCGTCTCACCCAGCGCACCACGCGGCTGTCCACCACCGAGCCCGGGGCGACGTAGTCGCTCCCCGTCGACAGCGCAGCAAACTCGGTATTGACCAGCATGTCACGATCCAGCATCGCCAGCGGGATCTCGAACAAGACGTGGTCGCACACGACGTGCACCGTGAACAAGCCAGGCAGGGACACCATCCGTTCCGGCATGTTCGGCCGGCAAGGCGCGACTTCGCTCGCCTTCATGGCATGCACAGTCGCTGCACAGCCCAGAACGACCCAAACCACCCCAACCTGCAGCCAGCCCTTCATCGCTTCATGCCTCCCGCGGCTTCACCCGCAGCACTGGTCGCTGTTGAAACCAAATCCTGACAAATTTTCTATCATACTTAACCCGCGATCCCGAGTGCACACTCGATGGCGAAGTATCGACAGCGGCCACAGTCAGGGGTTCAAACTGCATTCGGCACAGATGCCCTGAGGCTTTACCAGGGAAGCCCAAGGCGCCTGCCCGCGCATTGACGGGGGCGGGCGTTGACCCTATTCTCCGCTTCCCGCAGCGAGCCTGAGCTGCGTGTTTCGTTGAGTTCGCCTGGGAGCAGAAGTTGGCAAAAGTGAGCGTGACCGTAGCCGCCGTGATCCAGAATGAAGGCCGGTACTTGCTGGTTGAAGAGCAGACCGAGGACGGCATCCGCATCAACCAGCCAGCCGGCCACCTGGAGCCCGATGAGTCGATCGTCGAGGGCGCGGTGCGCGAAACCCTCGAGGAGACCGCGTATGGGTTTTCGCCTGACGGGCTAGTTGGCATTTATCGTTGGCGGCATCCAGCCAACGGGGTGACCTACGTCCGCTTTGCTGTTCTGCGGAGAGTTGGGTCCGCACCACGCCGATCGCGTCCTCGACCAGGGATACTGCGCACGCTCTGGCTCACGCCCGAGCAACTGCGCTCCAGCGCGTCTACGCATCGCAGTCCGCTAGTCCTGCGGTGTGTCGAGGACCACCTGGCCGGGCGGCGCTATTCGCTCGACATGCTGATTCACTACCCCTGAGAGTTGCAGGAGACAGTGTCACGCCAGAAAGCCGATCGTCGGCATGTCCGGGGGAGTCGACTCCTCGATCGCCGCCTGGCTGCTCAAGGAGCAGGGCTTCGAGGTCGTCGGCCTGTTCATGAAGAACTGGGAGGACGACGACACCGACGAGTACTGCACGTCTCGGGAAGATCTCGTCGACGCCGTATCAGTCGCTGACTGCATCGGCATCGACATCGAGGCGGTGAACTTCTCCGCGGAATACCGCGAGCGCGTGTTCGAGAACTTCCTCGTCGAGTACCGCGCCGGACGCACGCCAAACCCGGACGTGTTGTGCAATGCCGAGATCAAATTCAAGGCGTTTCTCGACCATGCGCTGAATCTCGGCGCCGACTGGATTGCAACCGGTCACTATGCGCGGATCCGGCGGCCGGACAACCACTTGAGGCCAGAGACGTCGGCTGTCGAGTTGTTGAAGGCCGCTGACCCCAGCAAGGATCAAAGCTACTTCCTCTACCGCCTGAATCAGACGCAACTGTCGAAGGACGCTGTTTCCGCTCGGCGATTGGCTCAAGCGCGACGTGCGCCGGCTCGCGCGCGAGTTGGGTCTGCCCAACCACGCCAAGCGCGACAGCACGGGGATCTGCTTCATCGGGGAGCGGCCGTTCCGGGAATTTCTGATGCGGTACCTTCCAACCTCGCCGGGCCCAGCGCAGACCCTCGACGGACGCGTGGTCGGGACACACCAGGGGCTGATGTACTACACCATCGGCCAGCGGCACGGTCTGGGCATCGGCGGCCCCGGCGAACCCTGGTACGTCGTAGGCAAGGACTTGGAGCGCAACCGCCTGCTGGTGGCGCAAGGCCGTGAACATCCGGCGCTGTTCAAGGACCAGCTTGGAGGGCGCGTCGGCATGTGGATCTCAGGGGCGGCCCCACGTGCGCGGCGGGCATACACCGCCAAGACTCGCTATCGACAGCCGGACGCGCCCTGCAACCTGATGCGCGCGGACGGCGACGCGTGCGAACTGAACTTCGGCGAATCCGCAGTGGGCGATCACGCCGGGACAATCCGTGGTGCTCTACGACGGCGACGTGTGTCTGGGCGGCAGCATCATCTGCTGACAGCTTCGCCAGTACACGGCAACCGGCGTTGCCTTCCGATCGACAGCCTTCGGCTTGGTGCTGCTACGCGGCCGACGGATCCGCTAGGCTGCGTGGCCTCGAATCGGAGGCCGCTTGAACAGCTTCCCCGCATGCCGCTTCAAGCTCGGATCGCTGGCGGGCGCCAATCGAGATCGGCAAAGCGAAAATTGAATCGGACACGCGCGACGCCCCATCGCGGGGGTTGTCGACGACGAAGTCGTAGTCTATGCGCTTCTCGGCGAGCACGATGCGCGCTTTGCGCACGAACGGACTCGAATGGGAGCCGATCAGCTTCATGCCCGCAATGGTCTTGCTTGGCTTTTTGAGCGCGCGATTATCACATCCGCATCCCGTGCTTCCGGTCTGCCGCAGCGGTCGCGTCGTACTGTCATGCTAGAATTCGCGGTGCAGCAGCCCACGCACTCGCGTGGCCAACGCAGGGCACGTCATGCCACTCACGCCTCTCAACGCTCTCTCGCCTCTGGACGGGCGCTATTTCGCCAAAGTCTCGCCGTTGCGCGACAGCTTCAGCGAGTTCGGCCTGATCAGACTGCGCTCTGCGCGTGGAGATCGAATGGCTCAAGGCGCTCTGTGCCGAGCCCTCCATCCCCGAGGCGGCCGGCTCTTACCCCGCGACACGCTGGCGCTGCTCGATGCGGTCGTGGCCGGTTTCTCCGAAGACCGACGCCCGAGCGGTCAAGGACATCGAGACGCGCATCAATCACGACGTCAAAGCGCTCGAATACTGGCTCAAGCAACGTCTCGACCGACAGCGACGAGGTGCAGCGCATGCTCGGGTTCATCCACTTCGCCTGCACCTCCGAGGACATCAACAATCTATGCCACGCGCTGATGGTCCAGCAGTCGCGCGCGCAAACTATGCTCCCGGCCCTGGACCGCGTCATCGATAAGCTCGCCGCTCTAGCCCACGAACTGGCCGATTTGTCGATGCTATCGCGCACGCACGGCCAGGCGGCCACGCCCACTACGCTGGGCAAGGAGATGGCCAATTTCGCTGCGCGCTTGCGGCGTGCGCGCGCGCGTATAGCCGCCGTGCGCACCACCGGCAAGATCAACGGCGCCGTGGGAAACTACAACGCGCACCTGGTCGCCTATCCCGGCGTCGACTGGCCCAGGCTCGCGCGCCGATTCGTGGAGCGGCTCGGGCTGGAGTTCAATCCGTACACCACTCAGATCGAGCCGCACGACAGCCTCGCCGAGCTGTTCGACGCCTATGCCGCCGCTAACACCATCATGCTCGGTCTGGACCGCGACATGTGGGGCTACATCTCGCTCGGCTACTTCAAGCAGCGCGCGAAGCCCGGCGAGGTCGGCTCCTCCACCATGCCGCACAAGGTGAACCCGATCGACTTCGAGAACTCCGAAGGCAACCTGGGCATCGCCAACGCACTGCTGCAGCATCTCTCGGCCAAGCTCCCGGTATCGCGCTGGCAGCGCGACCTGTCGGACTCCACCGTGCTGCGCAACGTGGGCGTTGCGCTCGGGCACACGCTTGCTCGGCTGGGACAGCTGCCTGTCCGGCCTGTCGCAAGTCGAGGCGAGCCCGATGCGGCTGCGCGAGGACCTCGAGCAGGCCTGGGAGGTCCTGGCTGAACCGATCCAGACCGTGATGCGACGCTACGGCGTCGAGCAGCCCTACGAGCAGCTGAAGGCGCTCACCCGCGGCAAGGACGGCATCACCCGCGACACGCTCCACGCCTTCATCGACAGGCTCGAGATCCCCGACGGCGAGAAGCAACGCTTGCTGCGAGCTTACACCCGTCGACCTACATCGGCCTCGCCGCGCGCCTGGCGCGAGACATCTGACGAGGTCTTGATTCCGCATCGCCGGGCCTCCATCTTGCATTCGGTCGAACGTACAACGACGGAGTCAACGTGTCACCTTTCGCGCGCGAGATCACGAGCGCCGACTTCAACCAGGTCGTGATCCAAGGGTCGCAGCAGGTGCCGGTTCTGGTGGACTTCTGGGCGCCTTGGTGCGGACCGTGCCGCGCTCTCACGCCCGTCCTGGAGAAGCTCGCCGACGAGTACAAGGGCAAGTTCCTGCTGGCCAAGGTCAACTCCGATGAGAACCTGGACCTGGCGCGCGAGTACGGGATCCGCAGCATCCCCAACGTCAAGGCCTTCGTAAACGGCCAGGTGGTAGACGAATTCCTGGGTGCGCTGCCGGAGTCTGCGGTACGCGAGTTCATCGACCGCGTCCTGCCAACGCCCGGCGAGCTGATCCGGCGCGAAGCGGTCGCGCAGGCAACGGCCGGCGACCGAGCAGCGGGCGCTCGCGCTGCTCGGCACCGCCGCCGATCTCGAACCGAACAACGACGCCATTCAGGCGGACCGGATCGGGCTACTGCTCGACCTCGGGCGCGTCCCTGAAGCGCGCGCGGTCGGCTTCCAGCCTGGGTCCGTTGGCGGCACAGGACTCGCGCGTGGCGCAGGTGCTGGCCCGACTGCAGCTTGCGGACACCGATGCAGAACACAGCGACCCGGCGGACGCTCGAAGCGCGCGTGCTCTCCAATCCCGATGACCTCGACGCCCGGCTGCGTCTGGCGAAGCGCTACGCCGGCTCAACAGCGCTACGAGCCAGCGCTGGAGCAACTGCTGGAAATCATTCGGCGCGACCGCAGCTTCGGCGACGACGCGGGGCGCAAGACCATGCTCGCGATCTTCGACCTGCTAAGGAACGAGAACGAGCTCGTGAGTCGCTATCGCAGATTGCTGGCTTCGACGTTGCACTGAGGCTCGGCACGAGCGGGGCCCAGGCGCGCCTAAGCGCGCTTGAGCCTGTGGCGCACGACCTCGATGATGGCCGGCGACATGGAAATCAAGATGATGCCGAAAATCACCAGGGTCAGGTTCTTGTTCACCAGCGGGACGTTTCCGAACAGATAGCCTGCGTAGACGAGGAGCCCCACCCACAGCAGCGCTCCGACCACGTTGAACAACAGAAACCGCGGATAGTTCATCGCACCGATCCCGGCGACGAATGGAGCATAGGTGCGCACGATCGGCACAAAGCGCGTGATGATGATGGTGCGTCCCCCGAAGCGCTCGAAATAGCGGTGGGTGCGCTCCAGGTAAGCTTTCTTGAACAACCACGAGTCTTGGCTAGCGGAAAACACGCGCGCCGAGCCAGCGTCCCACTCGCGTAGTTGACCGAGTCGCCGATCACCGCCGCCACCGTCAGCACCGCCACGAGCAGATGCGCGTCCATGGCGCCAGCACCAGCTAAGGTCCCGGCCACGAACAACAGCGAATCGCCCGGCAGGAAAGGTGTGACCACCAGCCCGGTTTCGCAGAACACGATCAGAAACAGAATCAAGTAGACCCAGCCCCCGTACTCCTGCGCAAGGGTCAGCAGATGCTTGTCCAGGTGGACAAGCAAATCAAAGATGCTGGTGAGAAAGTCCACTCGTGCGGTGTCGGGGCTGCGGCGCGGCGGTTACACCACCGCTTCCTGCTTTGGCTTCTCCGGCTTGACCAGGTCCTCGCGCGAGACCCCGAGCCACATCACGATCGGGCTCGCCACCAGCACCGACGAGTAGATGCCGAACAAGATCCCGATGGTCAGCGCGAGGGCGAAGTAGAACAGCGTATCGCCGCCGAACAGCAGGATGGAAGTCACCATCAGCTGGGTGCAGCCGTGGGTGATGATGGTGCGCGACATGGTCCGGGTGATGGCGTTGTTGATGATCTGCGGGACCGTCGCCTTGCGCAGCTTGCGGAAGTTCTCGCGCACCCGGTCGAACACGACCACCGACTCGTTCACCGAATATCCGAGCACCGCCAACACGGCGGCCAGCACGGGCAGCGAGAACTCCCACTGGAAGAAAGCGAAGAAGCCGAGGATGATCACCACGTCGTGCAGGTTGGCGATGATGGCGGCCACGCCGAACTTCCACTCGAAGCGCAGCGCCAGGTAGAGCACGATCAATACCGACACGAGCATCAAGGCGAGCGCGCCGTTCTCCACCAGCTCCTTGCCGACCTGCGAGCCCACGAACTCCACGCGCAGGCGCTCGGCAGTGGGGTCGTCCTGCTTGAGCGCGGAGAACACCTTCTCGCTCAGCTCCGAGCCGGCGATGTCCGCGCGAGCCGGCAGGCGCACTGAGCGCGGACTCCGAACTGCCGAAGGTCTGCACGGTCGCGTCCGGCAACCCGATGCGCGTGAGCGTCGCGCGAATCTTCTCCAGGTCGACAGCCTGCGCGTAGCGCAACTCCATCACCATGCCGCCGGTGAACTCGACGCCCAGGTGCAGCCCGCGCGTCACCAGGAAGAACACCGCCAGCAGGAACGTGATCGCGGATATCACGTTGAACACCAGCGCGTGGCGCATGAAGGGGATGTCTTTCTTGATGCGGAAAAATTCCATATCTATTCCGTAAGTGTTGCGCGTGTCACGGCCCGTGCTTCAGGCGGGTTTCGCCGCCCGCTTGTGCCAGTCCACGTTGCCGATCGGCAACCCCTCCAGTTTCTTGCGCGCACCGAATATGAGATTCACCATCGAGCGCGATACCGCCACGGCACTGAACATGGAGGTCAGTATCCCAAGGCAGTGGACGACGGCAAAGCCACGCACCGGGCCCGACCCGAGCAAAAACAAGGCGACGCCCGCGCACAAGCTGGTGAAGTTGGAATCCAGGATGGTGCCGAAGGCGCGGTGGTATCCCTCCTTGATGGCGGCTTGCGGCGTGGTGCCGTTGCGCAGCTCTTCCCGAATGCGCTCGTTGATCAGCACGTTGGCGTCGATGGCCATGCCCAGCGTCAGAGCGATGGCGGCGATGCCGGGCAGCGTCAGCGTGGCCTGGATCATGGACAGCAGCGCAACCAGCAGCAGCAGATTGATAGCTAGCGAGATCACTGACACCACCCCGAACACCATGTAGTACACGATCATGAACGCCGCGATCAGCGCGAAGCCGACCCACAGCGCGTGGAAGCCCTTGCGGATGTTGTCGGCGCCGAGGCTCGGGCCGACAGTTCGCTCTTCGACGATCTCCATCGGCGCAGCCAGTGCACCCGCTCGAAGGAGCAGGGCCAGGTCGTTCGCTTCCGAACTCGTCATGCTTCCGGAGATCTGGAAGCGCCCCCCGAACTCGGACTGAATCACCGGCGCAGTGAGCACCTCGGGCTTCCCTTTCTCGATCAGCAGCATCGCCATGCGGCGTTTCACACCTTCGCGGGTGGCAGCCTGCATCATCCGCGCGCCCTGCGCGTCGAGGTCGATACTTACGATCGGCTGCCCCGTCTGCTGGTCGACGCTCGCCCCGGCGCGGACGAGCCTATCGCCGCTTACGACGACTTGCTTGCTGACCAACAGCGGTTCTTCGCGACCACCTTTGTTGCTCATGAGGAGCTCGGTGCCGGGTGGAATAGTTCCGGCCAGAGCGCCTGTATCCTCTGCGGGTCGTAATCGCGGTTGGACGGATCGCCCGCATGGGCTTCGACCATTCTCAACTCCAGGGTCGCAGTCCGGCCAATGATGTCCTTGGCCTTGGCGGTGTCCTGCACGCCCGGAAGCTGCACGACGATGCGGTCTAGACCTGCCTGCTGCACGACGGGCTCCGCTACACCCAGCTCGTTGACCCGATTGCGCAACGTGGTCAGGTTCTGTTGGACGGCAAGCTCCTGAATGTGATTCTGTGCCTCCGGCTTCTGGGAGGCCACCAGCAAGTACTCGCCAGCCTGCTCCTGTCTGACGAGCTGCAAATCGGGATAGTTGTGCTCGATGATCTGCTGCGCCTTGTCTCGATTGGACGCTTCGCGGAAGCGGATCAACAGCGTGTTGCCCTCGCGACCGATCCCGCTGAAGCGAGCACCTTCTTCTCCGCGCAGCGCGGCGCGAATGCCTCCTTGGATGCTATCCAGGGCCTTGGTCATCGCGGCCTTCATGTCTACCTGCAGCAGGAAGTGCACGCCGCCGCGCAGATCCAGGCCCAGGTACATGGGCTTCGCCCCAATCGCCGACAGCCAGCGCGGAGAGTTGGAGAGCAGATTCAACGCCACGACGTAGTTCTCGCCCAGGTCCTTCTGGAGCACGTCCTTGGCCTTGAGTTGGGTGTCGGTGTCCTTGAAGCGGATCTTGATGCCGGAGGGGTCGAGGAATGCCTCCTCGTAAGGAATGCCCGCGCGCTTGAGCGCGTCTTCCGCGCTCTTGAGCACCACGTCGTCGACCTTCAGCGTAGGTTTGGCGGACGACACCTGAACCGCCGGCGACTCGCCGTAGAAATTGGGCAGCGCGAACAGGAAGCCGACCACCAGGACGACCGCAATAACGATGTTGAGCCAGAGCGGATAGCGATTCATAGCGTGGTGGTTGGGAATACGCGGCGAGGGGCTTGAGCCCAAGGGCCGGGGCTAGGGCACGGCCTGATTGTTCCGGCCGGCGGGATGCGTTCAACTCGCATTTTTCAGCGTGCCCTTGGGCAGCAGCGTCTGAACCGAGGACTTCTGCACCGTGATCTCCACGTTGGGCGCGATCTCGACGCTCACGTAACTGTCGCTGACCTTGGTCACCCGCCCGAGCACGCCGCCGGCGGTGATCACCTCGTCGCCCTTCGTGAGCGAGGCGATCATTTGTTTCTGCTCCTTCGCGCGCCGCATCTGGGGGCGCAGCAGCAGGAAGTAGAGCAGCACGAACATCAAGATGAGCGGAAGCAAGCTCATGATATCCATGCCGCCCGTCCCAGTCGGGGCGGTCTGCGCGTAAGCTTGGTTGATCAGCATGTGTATCTCCTCCGGGGCGTCGACGGCTTGCGGAAACGTTATCCGTTATCGCGGCACTGAGCCGGCGTCCGCTAGCCGCCAGGCCGTTGGGAAGGCGCGGATTTTAGCACTTTTGCGCAAGCTCAAACCGCGCCGTCGCGCAGCCGGCGGCGCAACTCGCCCAGCCGTCCGCCGTCGATGGCCTGGCGCAGGCCCGCCATAACTTCCTGGAAGTAGTGCAGGTTGTGAATCGTGTTGAGCCGCGAGCCCAGCATCTCGTTGACGCGCTGGAGATGATGCAGATAGGCGCGGCTGAAGTGGCCGCAGGTGTAGCACGCGCAGGCCTCGTCTACGGGCCGAAGATCGCTGCGGTAGCGGCTGTTGCGCAGCTTGATAGTCCCGTTGCGCGTGAACAGCCAGCCATTGCGTGCGTTGCGCGTCGGCAAGACACAGTCGAACAGATCGATACCAGCCTCGACCGCGTCCACGATGTCCTCCGGCGTCCCCACACCCATGAGATAGCGCGGCGAGGCGTCGGGCAATTGCGGCGCGGTGTGGCGCAGGATGCGGAGCATTTCGCGCCTTGGGCTCGCCGACGGAGAGCCCGCCGATGGCGTAGCCATCGAAGCCGATGTCGCACAGGCCTCTCACGGATTCGTCGCGCAGGCGCTCGTACATGCCGCCCTGGACGATGCCGAACAGGGCGTTGGGATTGCCTTCGTGCGCGCGCCGGCTGCGCTCTGCCCAGCGCAGCGAAAGGCGCATGGAGTCGGCGGCTTGCCGCTCGTCGACGGGGTAGGGCGTGCACTCGTCGAAGATCATGGCCACATCGGAGTTGAGCGCGCGCTGGATGCGCATCGACTCCTCGGGCGACAGGAAGCAGCGGTCGCCATTGACCGGCGACTGGAACTCCACGCCCTGCTCGCTGATCGTCCGCAGCCTCCCCAGGCTGAAAACCTGGAATCCGCCGGAATCGGTCAGGATCGGACCCGTGCCAGCCCATGAAGCGGTGCAGGCCCCCGTGCGCCTCGATCACGTCGATCCCGGGCCGCAGCCAAAGGTGGAAGGTATTCGACAGGACGATCTGCGCACCGATCTCCTTGAGCTCGGCAGGGCTCACCGCCTTGACCGCCCCGTACGTCCCGACCGGCATGAACGCGGGTGTCTCGACGGCGCCGTGCGCCAGCGTCAGGCGCCCGCGCCGTGCGTGACCGTCGCGCGCCAGCACCTCGAAGCGCATGCTCACGCTCGCCTCGCGTCGCTTCGGCAGCGCGCCTCCGGTGACGGATCGATCAGCATCGCGTCACCATAGCTGAAGAATCGATAGCGTTGCGGCGACCGCGTGGCGATAGGCGCGCAACGTGTTCTCCATCCCGGCGAACGCGCAAACCAGCATCAGCAGCGTCGAGCGCGGCAGATGGAAGTTCGTGATCAGGCGATCGACCACGCGGAAGCGAAACCCTGGCCGGATGAAGAGATCGGTCTCGCCGCCGCCGGCATGCAGCGTACCGGCAGATGCGGCCGATTCCAATGCGCGCAGCGTGGTCGTGCCGACCGCGACAATGCGCCCGCCGCGGCCGGGCACGGGCTCGATCGCTTGCACCGTCGCCTCGGGCAGCTCGATACCAGCTCGCTATGCATTCGATGCTCCTCGATATCGGAGACGCGCACCGGCTGAAAGGTGCCCGGCGCCCACGTGCAGGGTCAGGAAAGCGAGCTCGACCCCGCGTCCGCGCAGCGCGTCGAGCAGCGCCTGGTCGAAGTGCAGCCCTGCCGTGGGCGCGGCCACCGCGCCGGGCGCGCTCGCGTACACCGTCTGATAGCGCGTCGCATCTTCCAGGTACGCTGGCCGCGTGATGTAGGGCGGCAGCGGCACGCTGCCGACGCGCTCCAGCACTTCGAGCACCGTGTCCTCGTCGTCGAACTCCAGCAGGTAGAACTCGCCCCGGCGTTCCACCACCCGCACCGGAATCGCGCCGGCGATTTTCAGCAACGCGCCAGGCCGAGGCGCATGGCTCGCGCGCAACAGCGCCAGGGCGCGGTTCGAATCGAGCACTCGCTCGATCAGCAACTCGACCTTGCCGCCGGTGGACTTCTCCCCGAACAGGCGCGCCTTGATCACGCGCGTATCGTTGAGGACGAGCAGGTCCCCTGGCGCGAGCAGCGCGGGCAGATCCTCGAAGACGAGGTCGCGCAGCGCACCATCATCGCCATTCAGATGGAGCAGCCGGCTCTGTCCCCGCTGCTGGGGAGGATGCTGCGCGATCAGCTCCGGCGGCAGGTCGAAGTCGAACTGGTCGAGCCGCATGGGGCGGATTATAGGCTGCGCGCCGGCGCCCGCTGCTTCATTGCTGGAGTGATTGAATTCGCGGATAATTCCGCCTCCTCCGCGCCGGGATGGCGGAATTGGTAGACGCACGGGACTCAAAATCCCGCGGTGGCGACACCATGGGGGTTCGATTCCCCCTCCCGGCACCAACACCGATGCCGATAGAGGTACGGTGGCTATGGCCATATGGGGCTCCATTCCGGCCCCAGCTCCAACATGAGGGCACCCGGGCCGACGGCCAGGGTACCGCTGGTCCAGAAGAGACTTGCCTTGCGACTGCTGATCAAGAAAATCGACAACGACGGACGTCTGAGCCTGCTGCGCCAATTCCTGGACACGCCCTGGGAAATCGAAGTCGTCGACCCCGAGGATTTGACCGCGCTGGAGCATGCGCTGGCCCATGCCGATGCCATGGTCTCGATGAGCTGGAAGTGGGAGCTGCGATCCGCTGCGCGCCTCAAGCTTCTGCAACTGCCCGGCGCGGGCACCGACGAGATCGACTTCGCGCGAGTGCCTCTGGGGACGACCGTGTGCAATTGCTACGAGCACGAGATCGGGATTGCCGAATATGTGCTGGGCACGATGCTGGAGTGGACCATCGGCGCTCGCCGCATGGACCGGGAGTTCCGGCAGGGCAGCTGGGGGGGCTCATACTTGAACGGCCCGAGACACGGCGAGCTGTTCGGCAAGACGCTTGGGATCCTCGGCTATGGGCGAATCGGTCGCGAGGTCGCGCAGCGCGCCAAAGCTTTCGGAATGCGCGTCGTTGCGTGTACACGCTCACCGGGTCCCGGTGCCGCGTTCGCTGATCGCGTCGACGGTATGGAGCGCTTCGGCGATCTGCTCGCCGAAGCAGACTTCATCGCCGTCACGGCACCCCTCAACGACCAGACCCGTGGCCTGTTCGACCAGCACGCTTTCGCTACCATGCGCCGCACCGCAGTGATCATCAACGTGGCGCGCGGTGCGATCATCGACGAGCACGCGCTCTACCAGGCGCTTGCCGAGCGGCGCATCGGCGGAGCCATCATCGACGTTTGGTACCAGTATCCGCCACAGGGACAACCGCAGGGACCGCGTCCTTCGGTCTTCCCGTTTCACGAGCTGGACAATGTGCTGATGACGCCTCACGCATCGGCCTGGACCGACGGGCTGCTGCCACGACGCAACCACGCCGTGGCCGCGAATCTGAACCGGCTTGCGCGCGGTGAGGCATTGCTCAACGTCGTGCGCGCTCCAGCCTGAGCTCGCAGAGGGAATCCAAGCGATGCTGACCGAACAGCAGCGGCAGACCGTTTCCGACACGTTGTGGGAGCTGTGGCGGCATGGGCAGCAGATCGCCGCCCTGCCCGCGCAGATCCGCCCGACAACGCGGGAGGAAGGCTATGCCATCCAAGCGCTGCTCGAGGGGCGCAGTGCACACCCGCTGTACGGCTGGAAGATCGCGGCCACCAGCGTTGCCGGGCAGCGGCACATCGGTGTGGATGGCCCGCTGGCAGGCCGGTTGCTGCGCGAGCGCGTGCGCGAGAGCGGGTCCGAGCTGGTGCTGGGCGCGAATCACATGAAGGTGGCGGAACCCGAGTTCGCGTTCCGCATGGGCCGGACGCTTGCGGCGCGTGCTGCGCCGTATGAGTCGGACGAGGTGATGGCCGCGGTTGAGACTCTGCACCCGGCGATCGAGTTGCCCGACTCGCGCTTCGACGATTTCTCGAAAGTTGGCGCACCGCAACTCATTGCAGACAACGCATGCGCCCACGACTTCGTGCTGGGTCCCGCAGCACGGGCTGAGTGGCGATCCGAAGACTTGGCCGAGCATACCGTGAGCGGCGCCGTGTTGGGGAAGGTGCGCCGCGAAGGTAAAGGGGCCAACGTGTTGGGCGACCCGCGCGCGGCTTTGACCTGGCTCGCGAACGAGTTGTCGCGTCTTGGGATCGCCTTGAGAGCAGGCCAGATCGTAACCACGGGAACCTGCGTAGTGCCGCTTCCGATCGAGCCGGCGGATCACGTGTTCGCCGATTTCGGCACACTCGGCAGCGTAGAGCTGCGCTTCCATGCCTAGGGAGATCACGGGCGGCATGGAAACCGGCTTCGATTGGTGCCATAGTCTGCCGGGCAAGGCCGGCGGGAGAGCCGTCTAGCCCATGTGGCGCTTTTACCCGAAATCTTTTCCAATGCTGATCCTGGCGGGCTTTTCCCTCGCCGTGCTGCCGCTTATCTTCGCCCTGATCAACAACGCCCTGTCGATTCACGAGATCGCGACCAAGAGCCAGCGCGCGGTATACAACGCCGTCCAGGCCACGCAGAACAGCCGCCTGCTGATCGAGCAGCTCACCAGCATGGAGCGCGGAGCGCGCCAGTACTCCATTCTCGGCGACGCCGAGCTGTTCACCTCGTACCAGCAATCGCATCGCAGCTTCCTGGACACGGTAAAGCGCATGCAGTCGCTCACGCTGCCGCGAGAACAAGCACGAGCGCTCGCCGAGCTGGCGCAGGCCGAGGGCGTGATCTTCGAAAACCTCACGGCGCTGCGCAATAGCCCCAAGCGCTTGCCCACGGTGGTCGAGCATTACCAGGTCCTGGGCTCGCTCGCGCGCTCGCTAGACAACACCGGCGCGGCCATCGTCAACCGCGAGGTGGGGACGATGCAGGCGCTGGCCGGAGAGGTGCACAACTTCATTTACTGGCAGCTGGTGGCGCTCGTGCCCGTAGCGCTGTTTCTTGTGATCGGCGCGACGATCCTGATCCTCAAACCGATACGCCAGATCGAGGGGGCGTTGCACCGACTGGGCGAGGGCGATTTCACCCGGCCGGTCTCCGTCTCAGGTCCGCGGGACCTGGAGGTACTGGGTCGCCAGCTCGACTGGGTCCGCATGCGTCTAGTCGAGCTGGAGGAGCAGAAGACCCGCTTCATGCGCCAAGTCTCGCACGAGCTCAAGACCCCGCTGTCTGCGATTCGGGAAGGGGCCGAACTGCTCGGCGACGGCTCGGTGGGCGCGCTGTCCCAGGACCAGCTGGAAGTGGCGCGAATCCTGCGTCAGAACGCACTTCGCCTCCAGCGCCTGATCGAAGACTTGCTAAACTATCACACCGTGCAGTTTCAAAAGTCCGGCCTGAACCTCAGACAGTTTCAGCTCGCGCCGGTGCTGCACAGAGTCGCTGACGCGCACCAGCTGCCGGTGCGGGCCAAAGAGATCCGTCTCAGGCTGGACTGCCCGCCCATCTCTCTCGAAGCGGACGAGAACAAACTCGAGGTCATTCTGGACAACCTGCTGTCCAACGCGGTGAAGTTCTCACCCCCTTTTGGCGAGGTTGCGGTGGCCGCCCGCGTGCGCGGCAGCCAAGTCCTGATCGACGTGGCCGACGAAGGTCCGGGCATCACAGTGCAGGAGCGCGAGAAGGTATTCGATCCGTTCTACCAGGGCTCGGCCAAGCCGCGGGGTCCCGTTAAGGGAACCGGCCTCGGCCTGGCGATCGTGCGCGAATACGTGCTCGCCCACCGGGGGCAGGTTCAGATCCTGCAGGACCGGGCGGCGGGCGCACATTTCCGCGTGAGTCTTCCCGTTGCGCAGGCGGCCCCCGCATGAGTCGGCCGAATACCCGGCTGCTGCTTGCAGTCGTCTGTGCCCCCCTGATTCTCGCCGGTTGTGCCCAACCGCAACCGCGCCCATCCCCGCCCCCGCCCGCGTCCGAGCCCGCGCCGCTGCAGGCACCGCGCGTCCGCGCCTGAGGCACCGTTCGCGCGTCAGCCCGTCGGTGACGCCGATCGGGCGGTCGCCTACTATGGCTACCTCAGCACCTTGTCGGCGGAGCAGCTCACGCGCGAATACGAACGCACGCAGCGCTTCTACCGGGAGCAGTACTCGGACCTTACGTTCATGCAAGTGGTGCTGCTACGTATCATGCCCAACGCCCCGTTCCGGGACAACGCGCAGGCCCGAGACATGCTATCTTCCTTCCTGAAGGAGCCCAGGGTCCGGGCTTCGGAGCTGCAACCGTTCGCGCTCCTGCTGTATAACATGCTCACCGAGCAGCAGCAGAAGGACGGCGAGATCCAAGCGCAGGCGCAGAAACTGAAGGAGGAGACGAAGCGCTACGATGCGGTCAAGCAGAAGCTCGACGCTTTGATCGACGCAGAGCGCAAGATGCTAGAGCGCAACAAACCTGTGAGAGCCCAATGAGCACATTCAAAGCCAAGATTCTTCTAGTGGACGACGATCCGGATCTGCTGCGTCTGCTTTCAATTCGTCTGCAGGGCGGGGGCTACGGCGTGACCGCGGTCGAGAGCGCAGAAGCCGCGTTGTCCCAGATAGCGGTGTCCAGTCCCGACGTAGTCATCACCGATCTGCGTATGGGCGGAATGGATGGCATGGCGCTGTTCGAGTCCCTGCAAAAGAAGCATCCCGCTCTGCCGGTGATCATCTTGACAGCGCACGGGACGATCCCCGACGCGGTCGCCGCTACTCAGCGCGGCGTGTCTGGATACCTGACCAAACCGTTCGACGGCAAGGCGCTCATCGATCAGGTCGAGAAGGCTCTCCAATTCGGCGGGAAGCCGGGCACCGACGGAGCCCCCGACAACGCATGGCGCACCGAGATCATCACGCGGAGCCCGGACATGGAGGCCGTTCTCGCCAAGGCTCGGTTGGTGGCGAGCAGCGATGCCAGCGTCATGATCTTCGGTGAAAGCGGCAGCGGCAAGGAAATGTTGGCACGCGCCATCCACAAGGCCAGCGGGCGCGCCGGACAACCATTCGTGGCGGTGAACTGCGGAGCGATTCCGGAACAGTTGCTCGAGTCTGAGCTCTTCGGTCACGTGAAGGGTGCCTTCACCGGCGCGGCGAGCGACTACAAGGGGCTGTTCCAGGCGGCGGGGCACGGCACCGTATTCCTGGACGAAATCGGCGACATGCCGCTACCGCTTCAGGTCAAGCTGTTGCGCGTGCTGCAAGAGCGGGAGGTACGCCCGATCGGATCGACCCAGTCGGTGAAAGTCGATGTGCGCATCATCTCCGCTACGCATCGCAATCTGGAAGACGCGATCAAGGCCGGCACCTTCCGCGAAGACCTGTACTACCGGCTGCACGTAGTCGCGCTCTCGCTGCCACCGCTATCGCAGCGCCGGGAGGACATCCCAGTGCTGGCGAATCACTTTCTCAAAACGCTCGCGGCGCGCTACGGCAAACCGCTCAATGGCGTCGCGCAGGATGCCATGGAAGTGCTGGTCCGCCACACCTGGCCAGGCAACGTGCGTGAGCTGTACAACGTGGTGGAGCAGGCGGTGGCCCTAGCCACGACGCCGATCATTACGCCCGGACTGTTGGAAAGTGCGATCCGCGGCGAGATGGGAGACTCTGTCGTCCTTCGAATCGGCCCGCTTCGAGTTCGAGCGCGACTACCTGGCGAAGCTGCTGAAGATCACCAACGGAAACGTAACCCAGGCAGCGCGGCTCGCCAAGCGCAACCGTACCGAGTTCTACAAGCTGCTGCAGCGTCACCATCTCAACCCGTCCATGTTCAAACCAGTAGCAGAAGTGCAGCGATAGGTCTGCAGCGCATGGGCCCCGCCGCCCCGCGCTCCTGTCACCTGTCAGAGACAGGCAACTCATTGTTTTGGTTGGTCGATGCGGGTGCGTTTCCACCGGGGTCGCTGGCGGGTGACAAAAAGCCACTACCCTCGTTTCACCATCCTCATGATTGTTAAAGACTTCCGCCCTTGGTACGCGCCTTGCAGAGCTACGCAAGCGCCGCGGTGTGGACGTTTGACTGCGGCCCGAGAACCTGGGAAGCCGACGCCAAGCAACGGCGGGGGCGGAGAATCTACGGATGGCGCATCGCAGTGGCTGGTTATTCCCCCTGATGGTGGTGGCGGCTGGGTCGGTGACGGCATTCGGCTGCATCGGCCTCGCCGCGATTACGGGGCATCTGCCATTGACGCGAGGCGGAGTGAATCCTCTGGGCGACTATCCAGCTGCGCCCGCAGCAAGTATCGAGCAGACCGTGACGCCACAGCCTCAGACAACCGCCGAGCCGGTAGCCGTGGTCGTGGTCGAAGGGTCCAACGAAGCGGCGAAGCCGATCGCCTTCCAGCCGGGAAAAGCGATCGGCGCACGGAAAAGATCGTCCGAGCGGAACGTTGAACTGAATCCGATCGCAGCGCGGCCCCATCGCCGGGTAGGCAGCACGGGAGGCATGTAGCCAACCAGCAGATTCGACCACTTCCACGATTTCATGCGCGTCTAGCGCTCTCTTTATGCCCGATTGCCTCCCTTGTCGGGCATTTTTTTCGGTTGTGATTCGGACTGTGACGCAGAGCACGTCTCGGCCCCCGAGCGATCGGCACGCTGATCCTCGTTGCCGCTTTCCTTGGGGCCTGCGCTACGCTAAACCCCCGCCGCCGAAGGTGAACCTCGCGGGTTTCCCGCCTGCATTTCGGGACGGCTACGGCGACGGGTGCCAGAGCGCAAAGCCGTTGGCCGCCTAACATCGCGACGACGCGCGCTATGCGCGGGACTCGCAGTACGCGTCGGGCTGGCGGGACGGCTACGACATCTGCCGTAAGCGCCCGAAGTCCTTGACAGCGACCCGAGGCCCTAGACACGCTCGGCGCTCTACGACGAAACGGCGATAAGCAGGCTGCAGGGTGCGTGCTCGAGCAGTGAGGATCCGATCCAACCTTTCCACCAGCGTGCCGCGAAGGACATCCGCTTGGGGTGACGGACGACGATAAGACCGGCATGAAGCTCGCGCGCGGCGCGGCAGATCTCCTCCACGGGCTCGCCGAAAGCGAGGTGGCCCGCCGCTGTAAACCCGCGTCTACGTAACTCCCCCAGCCCCTGATCCATCAGCTCTTGGGCGTGGGCACGCTCTTCGTCCAGGACTTCACCGGGCACGTAGCCTTCGCCGAGAAACAGACCCGTCGGGAATGGGCATCACCGCCAGCAAGTGCATCGGTTCATGGCTCAGCCAGGCCAACTCAGGTGCCTGAAACAAGCTCTCCTGTCCCTCCTGAGTCGCATCGTAGGCCAGCAGAATGATCACGGCCCCCTCCTCTCGCCGCTGCCCGCGGACGCGTCGCCGCCCCCGCGTACGCGGCTTTGGCCCGGTCATTATAGTTTGACTGCGCTGGTCGCGACCGGCGGCACCGAATCGGGCCGCGGGTATACTGTTCGCGGTTCTCGAAGACGACCGCCATGAACGCCCCCACGACCAAGCCCGTTTTCAGTTGGGAAGACCCATTGCTCGTAGAAGCACAACTTACGGACGAAGAGCGCATGGTTCGTGACTCAGCGCGAGCATACGCCCAGGACAAGCTGATGCCACGAGTAGTAGAGGCCAACCGGCACGAGCGCTTCGACCGCGACGTGCTGACCGAGATGGGGGCGCTCGGATTCCTGGGTTCAACGCTGCAAGGCTACGGCTGCGCCGGCGTGAGCCACGTCTGCTACGGGATCGTCGCGAGCGAGATCGAGCGCGTCGACTCGAGCTATCGCTCAAGCATGAGCGTGCAGTCGAGCCTGGTGATGTATCCGATCTACGCCTATGGCAGTGAAGAGCAGCGTCAGAAGTATTTGCCCAAGCTGGCCACCGGAGAGCTGATCGGCTGCTTCGGGTTGACCGAGCCTGGCTACGGCTCGGACGCGGGCGGCATGATCACCCGGGCGCGCAAAGTCGACGGTGGATGGATCCTCAGGGGCGCGAAGATGTGGATCACGCACTCGCCCGTCGCCGACGTGTTCGTTGTATGGGCCAAGGATGAAAGCGATGTGATCCGTGGTTTCGTCCTGGAAAAGGGCATGAAGGGACTGAGCGCCCCCAAGATCCAGGGCAAGTTCAGCCTGCGCATTTCCATCACGGGCGAGATCGTGATGGACGACGTATTCGTCACCCGACGACAGTCTCCTACCCAACGTGACGGGGCTCAAGGGGCCGTTCGGCTGCCTGAACAAGGCGCGCTACGGCATCGCGTGGGGTGCGCTGGGGGCCGCGGAGTTCTGCTGGCATGCTGCCCGCCAGTACACGCTGGACCGGCATGCGTTCGGCCGGCCGCTGGCGGCCAACCAGCTCATCCAGCTCAAGCTCGCCGATATGCAAACCGAGATCACTCTCGGACTTCAGGCCGCGTTGCGGGTGGGACGCCTGATGGACGAGGGCCTGGCGACGCCGGAGATGGTGTCGCTGATCAAGCGCAATTCCTGCGGCAAGGCGCTGGACATCGCGCGCACTTCGCGCGACATGCATGGCGGCAACGGCATCGCCGACGAGTACCATGTCATCCGGCACGTGATGAACCTGGAAGCGGTCAATACCTATGAGGGCACGCACGATGTGCACGCCCTCATTCTCGGCCGTGCTCAGACCGGCATCCAGGCGTTCGGCGCTTAGGCCTCAGCAGCGGTAGCAGTCTTGCGGCGTCACACACAGCGGCCGCCGTCGACTTCGATGCAGGCGCCCGTGATAAATTCCGCCTCGTCAGACGCCAGATAGAGGCAGGCGCTGGCGATATCCGCCGGACGGCTCATACGGCCCAGCGGTATGGTGGCGATGAACTTGGCACGATTCTCAGGTGTGTCGGGCACGCCCATGAATTCGGTCAGCAACCCGGTTTCACCGATCACGGGGTTCACTACGCAGACGCGGATCTTGTCGGGTGCAAGCTCCACCGCCATGGAACGGCTGGCCAGGATCGCCGCCCCCTTGCTTCCGTTGTACCAGGTTAGCCCGGGGCGCGGACGCACACCGGCGGTCGAAGCGATCGTGATGAATACGCCTCCGCCCTGTTTGCGAAAGACCGGCACGCAGTTGCGCACGCTCCAGAACAAGCTCTTCACGTTTACCGCGTAGACCCGGTCGAATTGCTCTTCCGTGACGTTGAGTATCGGCTGGTTGCGGTGCGTGGTCCCCGCGTTGTTGACCACGATGTCGAGCTTCCCATAGGCATCCAGAGTAGCTTTCACGAGCGCGGCCCAGTCCGCATCCTTCGATACGTCGCCTTTGACGAACTTCGCTTGGCCTCCGGCGCGTCCGATCTCGCTTGCCACGCGCTCACCACCCTCGGGTTTGAGGTCGTTGACGATGACTTTCGCGCCCTCCTGCGCGAAGCGCTTGCTGATGCCCTCGCCGAAGCCCGAGCCGCCTCCCGTCACGATTGCCACTTTGTCTTTCAGTCTCATTCCTCGCTCCTCGCTTTGGTATTCGTCTGGTTCAAAAAAACAGGGAGCCGCTCAGGCTCCCTTCTAGTTGTTCCCTCACGGGGTTCAGGCGCGTGTCGCGCTCACGCACACCGGACCTTCCTGCTCGTCGGGAACTGCCTTGCTCTGCTTGCTGCCAACGCTGGCCAGATCGACCCCGTGACGCACAGCGGTCATTTCGGCGAGGATCGATACCGCGATCTCCGGCGGTGTCTTGCTGCCTATACGCAGCCCCACCGGGCCATGCAATCGCTCCAACTCGCCGCTCGAAAGATCGAACTCAGTCAGACGTTGCTTGCGTCGCGCGGTGTTGAGCCGGGACCCCAGGGCGCCTACATAGAACGCTGCGGACTTGAGCGCTTCGATCAACGCTAGATCGTCAAGCTTGGGATCGTGGGTGATCGCCACCACCGCGCTGTGGCTGTCGAGGTTGAGTTCCGCCACCACGTCGTCGGGCATGCCCCGGTTGAACGCGACGCCCAGGATGTCCCACGTATCGGCGTACTCGTCGCGAGGATCGCACACCACAACGCTGTAGTCGAGCGCCATCGCCATCTGCGCCAGATAGCGCGACAGCTGTCCCGCGCCGATGATGAGCAAACGCCAGCGCGGCCCATGGATGGTCGTCAAGAGCCTCCCATCGAATCTCAAAGTGTCTGCGCGGCTGGCCGGTGCCAAAGTCACGGCACCTGTTTCCAGGTCCAGCGTACGCGCGATCAACTCGCGGTTTGCGATGCGCGCCAGCAGAATAGGCATGCTACCGATATCGCTCAATGGCTCCAGCACGATCTGCAACCGCCCTCCGCAAGGCAGACCGAAGCGGGCTGCCTGCTCTTTGGTCACGCCATAAACCACCACTTCTGGCTTGGTGCCCGCAAGGTGATGATTTCGGATCCTGTCGATCAGATCGTCTTCGACACAACCGCCGGAAACCGAGCCCGACACCTGACCGTCGTCGCGGATCGCGAGCAGGGCGCCCGCGGGCCTCGGGGCCGAACCCCAGGTCTCCACCACGGTGGCAAGGACCACGCGATGCCCGGCCTTGAGCCAGTCCACCACGCTGCTAAGCACCTGTAGATCAACGCTGTCCATAATACAAACTCAAATTCAGGGAATGCAGGTTAAACGCAGTTCTGGGAAGTATCAGACGAAAAAACCCCCAATGCAACCTCTCCGCCCGGTGAGACGGAGAGGCCACTGGGGGCTTATTAGCTGCGGTTGCGCCGATCAGGCCGCGCTGATGTTCTCCGGTGTAAATGGGAGCATCCGCACGCGCTTCCCGGTTGCGGCGAAGATTGCATTCGCAATCGCACCCTGGATCACTGCTGTGCCAGGCTCACCCAAACCGCCGGGCGGCTGGTTGGCCGCAGGCTTAAGCCATGTGATCTCGATCTTCTTGGCCGCCTCGTTCATGCGCACGATCCGATATTGGTCGAAGTTGCTCTGTTCGACCGCATTGTTCTTGATGGTGATCTCGCCGTACATGCACGCCGACTGGCCGAAGTTAATGCAGGACTGCATCTGCGCCTCAGCTTGATCGGGATGAACCAGCGGACCTGCATCGACCACCGCCACAACGCGATCCAGCGCGACGTCGAAAGTCTTCGACACAGTGACTTCCGCGACAATCGCGGTCACGGTGTTGTAACCCTCCATCACCGCGACACCGCGTCCCCGTCCAGCGCCCAACGACGAGCCCCACCCCGACTTCTGCTTCACGGTCTCCAGCGCGGCTCTCATGCGGTCGCCAACAGGGACCCCTGCGGACAGGCCCGAGAGCGCGTGCTTGTGGGAGGCATCCGTATCCAGCATCGAGAGGCGATACTCGATCGGGTCCTTTCCAGCCGCGTTGGCGCACTCGTCGATAAATGATTCCACCGCCACCGCATTCAGGTTGTGCGACACCGCACGCCAGTAGCCAACCTTTACGCCCGTATCATGGATGAGATACGTGAATTTCAGATTGGGCACGGCATACGGGAAGTTGTCGATACCTTCCACGGCGAACGGGTCCAGACCATCCTTGACGACGCTCGGAAACATGCGCGACGTGATGGAGGGGCTGGTCGAAGCAAACCGAAGCGCGACGAGCTTGCCACTCGAATCCAACCCCGCAGTCATCATGTAGAGTCCGGCGGGACGGTAGGAGTCGTGCGTCATGTCGTCTTCGCGGCTCCACACCATTTTCACCGGAACGCCCCCGGCGGCCTTGGAGATCTCAGCCGCGTCGATCACGAAGTCCATCTCGATGCGCCGGCCGAAGCCGCCACCAAGATAAGTGGTCTTCACCTCGACCTGCTCGGGCTTCAACCCCGATACACCGGCCACGACGTGCGGGACCAGCTGCTGGAACTGCGTTGGGGTGATGATGATCGCCTTGTCGGCCATGACGTGCGCCACGGTGTTCATAGGCTCCATCGGCGAGTGCGACAGGAACGGCAACTGGTATGTCGAGCTCACCGTCTTGGCAGCCGAGGCAAGCGCCGCATCCGTGTCGCCGTAGTTGCGGAACACTGCGCCGGGCTGTTTGGCCGCTTCGCGCAATCCCGCCCAGATCTTCGACTGGCTCAAGCCTGCGTTCTCGCCCTCGTCCCATTCGATCTCAAGCAGGTCCTTCGCCTTCTTCGCTTGCCAGTAGGAGTCGGCCACGACTGCCACGCCGCGGCTGTACTGCACAACGGCTTTCACGCCCGGGCTCTTCTTCGCGCGCGCGTCGTCGTAGCTTTTTGGCTTGCCGCCGAAGTACGGGGTGATGGCACATGCCGCGTACAACATGCCAGGCACGCGCGTGTCGATGCCGAACATCGGCTGACCCGCCACCTTCGCCGGGGTATCCAAGCCGCTTCTGTTTCGCATTGCCGACGACCTTGAACGCGCTGGCCGGTTTGAGCGGGACGTCCTTCGGTGGTTCCAGCTGAGCCGCCTTGGCCGCGACCGCGCCGTAGGTGACCTGCTTGCCGCCGGGACCCTTGATCACGCCATTCTCGGCCTTGCACTGCGCAGCATCGACGCCCCACTCCTGAGCCGCCGCGGCTACCAGCATCATGCGCGCGCTGGCGCCCGCCTTGCGCAGCTTCTCCCACGCGTCCCGCACCGAGGTGGAGCCGCCGGTCAGCTGACCGCCCAACAGCGAGTTGATATAAGCCTCTCCCGGAGGCGCGAAATCGACCTTGACCTTGTTGATGTCGACTTCGAGTTCCTCGGCTACCAGCATCGGCATGGAGGTCGCCACGTCCTGCCCCATCTCGGAGCGCGCCACCAGGATTGTGACCGTGTTGTCAGGGGCGATGCGCACCCAGGCGTTGGGCTGCGCAGCCTCGGCTGCGTGCGCTGTTCCGATGCGACCCGGCATGTAGAAGCCGAGAGCCAGTCCGCCGCCGACTGCGGCAGACGCCTTGATGAAATCGCGGCGCGATTCGTTCTTGATGTTTTCCATCTCTTGTCTCCCCCTTAGCCTTTCGCAGCCTGCTTGATAGCAGCGCGAATGCGTGGATAGGTGCCACACCGGCACAGGTTGCCCGACATGAAAGCGTCGATATCGGCGTCCGAGGGGTTCTTGTTCGATGCCAGTAGCGCTGTGGCCGACATGATCTGGCCGGGCTGGCAGTAACCGCACTGCGGAACGTCGATGGCGACCCAGGCCTTCTGCACAGCGTTGTTGCCGAGACCTTCGATGGTGGTGACCTTCTGTCCAGCGACCGAGCCAACCGGCGTCTGGCACGAACGGATCGCCATCCCGTTGAGGTGCACGGTGCAGGCGCCGCACAGCGCCTTACCGCAACCGAACTTGGTTCCAACGAGGCCGAGCTCGTCGCGCAGCACCCACAACAGCGGTGTATCCGGCGCCGATTCAACGGTCACGTTCTTACCGTTTATTGTTAGAGAAATAGCCATAAGTGAAACTCCCCCTTCGAGGTAGGTTGGGATCGAAACGAACGACAACACCTTATAAATAAAACCAGCTGAAAATACACTAATCAAAACAGCGTTTCAACCGTACTTCAGCGACGGCCCCGGTCGATGCACCCCAATCGCGTTTGCGCTCCCGCCCTCGAGTCCCGGACCGGTTTCATTTATTGCGTCGCGTCAATCTACAGGCGGCTTGTATTCAGCAGGTTAAGGGGGCAGCGCAGGGTTACGACGGCAAGCGACCCGACCCGAATGACGCGGGTGCCCTCGTTCCGCCACGGTAGACGACCGATCGGTTCGGAAAATCATCCAGCGCGGGCTGGTGTGACACTGGCCCCAGCTTGAAGCTTGGCACGATAGGCGACGAAAGCCTCGACGCCGGCCTTGCGCTCAGAATTCACGCGCTCTGCGTGCGGCCGCTGTCTGAGCGCGCCGAGGTAGTCGCGCAGGCCGGGCACCGGACCGAGCAAATCCTCTCCGAACATCGTCCGGCAGGTGTCCGAGATCAGCGGCAGGTGCGCAAAGGCGGCGCAGTCCGCGTAGGTCAGCTGAGCACCTCTGACGAAAGGCCCGAAGCGCAACAGCCGCGTGAAGGCCCGGGCGCCCTTCTCGAGCTTGTTCTGTACTTCCTTTTTCAAGTCGTCGCTCGCCGTCGAGCCGAAGAACGCGGCCGGGTAGAGGCGCCGCGCGGGCAGCTCCAGATACAGTTCCATCACCTGGATCAGCTCGCGGCACTTGGCGCGCTCGAAAGAATCCGCGGGATACAGCGGCTTTTCGGGAAAAGCGTCATCCAGATACTCGGCGATGGCTTGCGACTCCGACACCGCGCCCTGACTGCATCTCAAGTAGGGGACCTTACCCATGGGGGATTCGGCGAGGAAGGCCTCGGCGCTGGACGGGTAAACGTGCGTCTCCTGAAACGCGATACCCTTCTCCAACAAGGCCAGCTTGACCTTGTTGTAGTAGTTGCTCGCCGCGAACCCGCACAACTCCAGCATTTCGGCAGCTCCACCGCCCGACCTAACGGTGATCGTGCTTCCTGAGTTCCAACCGGCCGATCTGGTTGCGGTGCACCTCGTCCGGCCCGTCGGCTATGCGCAACGTGCGCGCTGATGCGTAGGCATGCGCGAGCCCGAAATCGTCGCTGACCCCGGCGCCACCGTGAGCCTGGATGGCCCAGTCGATGATCTGAAGCGCAACGTTGGGGGCCGCGACCTTGATCATGGCGATTTCCGCACGCGCCGCCTTGTTGCCCACCGTATCCATCATGTAGGCCGCCTTCAACACCAGCAGACGCGTCTGGTCGATCATGATGCGGCTCTCGGCGATGCGCTCCAGCCACACGGTCTGATCGGCGACACGGTGACCGAAAGCCACGCGCTCCTTGAGGCGCTTGCACATCTTTTCCAGGGCCCGCTCGGCCTGGCCGATCAGACGCATGCAGTGGTGGATGCGGCCTGGGCCGAGCCGCCCCTGTGCGATCTCGAAGCCCCGGCCTTCGCCTAGCAGAAGGTTGGACGCCGGCACCTTCACGTTCTCGAACGCCACCTCGGCGTGGCCGTGCGGCGCGTCGTCGTAGCCGAATACGGGCAGCCAGCGCACGATCGTCACGCCCTTCGCGTCGCGGGGCACCAGAATCATCGACTGCTGCTTGTGCTTGTCCGGGTTGTTCGGGTCGGACTTCGCCCATGAAGATGAAGATCTTGCAGCGCGGATCCGGCGCGCCGGATGACCACCACTTGCGCCCGTTGATGATGTAGTGGTCACCCTGCCGCTCGATGCGGCTTTCGATGTTGGTCGCGTCCGAGGAGGCCACGGCCGGCTCGGTCATCGCGAAGCAGGAGCGGATCTCGCCATTGAGCAGCGGCTCGAGCCATTGCTTCTTGTGCTCGGCGGTCCCGTAACGCACCAGCACTTCCATGTTGCCGGTATCAGGCGCCGAACAGTTGAACACCTCCGGCGCCCACTGCACGCGGCCCATGATCTCGCACAGCGGCGCGTACTCCATGTTCGTGAGCCCGGCGCCGCGTTCGGATTCGGGCAGGAACAGATTCCACAGCCCCTCCTGCCGGGCCTTCTTCTTCAACTCTTCGACGATACGCGTGGGCTGCCAGCGATCGCCCTCCGCCACCTGGGCATGGAAGGTCTTCTCGTTGGGATAGACGTGCTGCTCCATGAAGGCGCTGAGCCTGGCCTGGAGCTTCTGGACTTTTTCCGAATAGGCGAAATCCATGTGCGATTCCGATTTAAGACGGCGCAAAGCCGTTGCGGGTTGTGGCGGACTTACGCCGCCTGGTGGTCTTGGCCGGGCTCCAAAGGCCCAGGGGTTTTTGAATGTAGCCCGTTTCCCCACGACGCGCAAATGCGTCACGGCGAGTGCGGTTCGCCCTTGCAGCCGTGTTCAAACAGCCGGGGCGACGCGTTCAAAGCGCACTATCGCTTCGCGCAAAAAGGCAGGTACCGGAACCGGTTTGCGGGTGGCGGCATCGGCGTTGACATAGATGAGCTCACCCGAGATGAGCTGCGTTTCACCCCGATCGATCTGCAGCACGAACTGCAAGCTGGTCCGCCCAATACGCCCCACGCGCACCATCACGTCCAGCAGGTCGTCGTAGTGGGCGGGCGCTTTGTACTCGATGGTTGCTTTGACGGCAAACGTGTCATTGCCCTGTTCCAACAGCGCGCCCGGATAAGGGTACCCGATCGCACGCCAGTACTCCGTGATGCCCACGTCGAAGTACGTCAGGTAGTGGCCGTTGAACACGATGCCCTGGCGGTCGACCTCGGCCCACCGCACGCGCAGCGGGTGGGAGAAGGCGAAGTCGCTGCGCGTCACGCTCAGCGCCCGAGAAACGGATCGCGCGCGGCGGCCAAGGTCGCAAGCTCATTCATAACGGCGTGTAAGCCATTCCGCGACCAGACACGGCTTCTCGCTCCCCTCGCGCTCGACGACGACGCCCCAGGTGGTCTGCACCCCGCCATCGATTTCGTCCAGCGCCTGGAGGGTGAAGCGCCCTCGCACCCGCGACCCGGCTGGGACCGGCCCAGTGAACCGCAGGCGATTGAAGCCATAGTTCACGCCCATTTTCGCCGTCCCGAACTTGATCGAACTGTTCAACAGGCGGCTCAGCATGGACAAGGTGAGGAACCCATGTGCAATGGTGGCCTGGAACGGTGAGTCGCGCCGCGCTCGCTCCACATCGACGTGGATCCACTGGTGATCCTCGGTGGCGTCGGCAA
The DNA here is from genome assembly GCA_963747025.1 of uncultured beta proteobacterium. Classification (GTDB taxonomy): domain Bacteria; phylum Pseudomonadota; class Gammaproteobacteria; order Burkholderiales; family SHXO01; genus SHXO01. The sequence continues at coordinate 17,885 of CAVVDJ010000005.1, read as the reverse complement.
AACGGTCGATCCGCTCCTGGGTGATCTCCATCCACTCGCTGACGACGATTTCCTCGCCGATCCTGTCGCGCAGATCGCGTAGGCTTTTCAGCTCGAGCACGGGCATGGGTGTCTCAGGCAAAACAGGCCCGGGCATTATACGGGCTGGAATCGCCTACACTTATCGCATGATCGTGATTCTCATGGGCGTGACCGGGGTCGGCAAGACTACCGTGGGCCAGCTTCTCGCAGCCAAGACCGGCTGGCCCCTGTATGACGCAGACGCCTATCACTCGCCCGCCAACGTCGAGAAGATGCGCGCCGGGATCCCGCTCACGGACGACGACCGCTGGCCTTGGCTCGATCGGCTCAATGCGCTGTTACGCGAAGCCGAATCCCGAGGCGAGTCGGCGATCCTGGCCTGCTCAGCGCTGAAGCAGAGATATCGGGACCGCCTGCAGCAGGGGCTGCAGAGCGTGCGCTGGGTCTACTTGAAAGGCGACATCGAGCTGATCCGATCGCGTCTTCGAGAGCGAAAGGGTCACTACATGAATCCAGCGCTCCTGCAGTCGCAGTTCGATGCGCTGGAGCCCCCCAGCGACGCTCTGATCGTAGACGTCGGCGACGAGCCGGAGGCGCTGGTGCAGCGGGTGCTCGCCTCGCTGGAGGTCTAAGGAAACGCCCAGCCGCGCCGATGTAGTTGGAGTCCTCAGCAGTCGGCGGCAACCAGGTCGTACTCACGCCCTTGTTCCAGGGAGCGCCCATGCACCTCTGTTCTTCATCTCGCCACGTCGCCACGATCTTGACTGCCGCGATATGTGTATCGATATCCTTTGGGGCGAACGCGGCTACGCCGAGCTTTCTGTGCAGCAAGGCCAAGAGCTGGGTTGAAAAGACCATCTGCGCCAGCGACAACCTGTCGGAACTCGACATGGAGCTGGCTACGGACTACGCCCGCGTGTTGAAGGTGCTGTCGGGCGACGCCGAGAAAGCCTTTACCAACGAGCAGCGAAAATGGTGGGCCGAGCGCGGTACCTGCCAGAAAGAGGCCGATTCCCGCGGCTGCCTCGAGAAACGCTACCAGGCGCGCATCGCCGCGCTGACCAGCCGACCGGACTATCCGGGCGATCAGCCGCGGCCGCGCGAGGAGTTCTCCGAAGCGCTGATCAAAGACGCGGGCAAAGGCTGGTCGCAACACATGTCAGCCCACATGAAAGCGATCCGCGCCTGCACCGCCAAGGCGAAGCCTGCGCCGCGCGCGGTCCTCACGGTATGGACCGAAGAAGAAGGCGAACTGGTTCTCATGCGTTTACGCGGCAGCGCCGCGGAAGACCTGATCTGTGTCGCGAAGAAAGACGGCACACAGCCCAGCGTACGGACTCGCGAACCGGCGGAGACTCTCCCCGACCCGGGTCCAGTGCTATGGCTGAGTGCGGGTGGCGCACCCAAGGAGGCGTGCGGGAAGCCGGTTCAGGTGATCGACACCGACGACACGCCGGTGGGATGGTTGGCGGACGGAAACTGCTAGCTCTTGTACTTGGCAGCAACCGCTACCGTTTCCCGCGCCAACAGGAACTGGTCGCTGGTGACGGCGACGAAGCGCGCACCGTGCTCGATCCATCTCTTGGCGTCCGCTTCGGCAAAGGCCAGGATACCCGCCGTCTTGCCCGTTTTCTTGATACGCCCGATCGCGTCGGCGATGGCGGCCTGCACCTCTGGATGGGCGGGGTTGGCGAGATGGCCGAAGTCGGCAGCGAGATCCTGCGGCCCGATGAACAGGCCGTCGACGCCGTCGATGGCCGCCATCTGCTCGATCTGGGCCAGCGCTGAACGCGTCTCCACCTGCAAAATAAGACAGAGCTCCTCCTCAGCGCGCTTGAAGTAGTCGGTCACGCGCCCAAAGCGGTTCGCCCGGCTGCTGGTTGATACCCCACGCACACCGCGCGGCGGATAGCGCACCGCCGCTACCGCTCGCTTCGCTTCCGCTTCGTTCTGGACGTAGGGCAACAATAGACTCTGCACCCCGACATCGAGCAGGCGCTTGATGACGACGGTATCGTTCCACGGCGCCCGTACCAGCACCGACACGGGATATGCCGCAGCCGCATGCAGCTGGTTGTGCACCATGTGCAGCTCGTTGGGCGCGTGCTCCATGTCGATCAGGATCCAATCGAAACCGGCGCCGGCGCAAATCTCGGCCGACGCGTGACTGGCGAGGCTCACCCAACAGCCGGTCTGGACTTTGCCGGCGCGGAGGTTGTGCTTGAGAGCGTTGATCGGCATGTCCATAAGCGTTGAGTCAGCGGGCGAGAAAACGAGTGCATGGATGACCAACGGCGCGATTGTAGCCGCAATCGCTGTTTACAGTTCGGGCGCTCCGATGGACAATCGCCGCACACGACGTGAAGCCGTACAACAATGGCCAAACCCATCTCCTTCCAGGGCGTTTACCCGATCCTTGCGACGCCCTTCCACGACGACGAAAGCCTCGACCTCGAATCCTGCGATCGTCTGATCCGTTTCATGGTGCGCCTGCGCGTGGACGGAGTCACCATTCTCGGCGTGCTCGGCGAGTCCAACCGCCTTCTCGATCGCGAGCGCGAGCAGCTGATCGAAACCGCGGTCAAGGCCGCGGGAAGCATGCCCGTCATCGTCGGCACCAGCCACAGCGGTACGCGTGCAGCGCTGGGCTTGAGCCAGATGGCGGAAGCGCTCGGCGCGGACGCAGTCATGGTCACGCCGCAGGCCGAGCCGGTTCCCAACGATGACAGGGTGTTCGAGTACTACCGGACGATCACACAAGGCATCGGGATTCCGCTCGTGGTGCAGGATCATCCCGCGTCAACCAACGTACACATGAGCGTGTCGCTCATTCTCCGCATCGTGCGCGAGCTTCCACGCGCGGCCGCCATCAAAGAAGAGGCCACGCCCACGCCGCCCAAGATCCGCGCGCTGCTGCAAGGCATGGGGGAGCGCAAGGTGCCGATCCTCACCGGACTGGGCGCTCTGTATGGCCAGTTCGACTTGGAGGCGGGCTCGAGCGGTTTCAACACCGGCTTCGCCTTTCCAGAGGCGCTGATGGCCATGGTGAAGGCGATGAGGGCGGGGGACGCGAACCGCGTACGGGCCCTCTACACTCGATTCTTGCCGCTGATAGCGTTCGAGCAGCAGCCGGGCGTGGCCGTGCGCAAAGAGATCCTGCGACTGCGCGGCCTGATAGGCAGCAGCCGCGCGCGCCACCCCGGCGCCAGCCTCCAGCCCGCGGTCGCCGAACAGCTGCATGCGCTGATCCAACAGACGCTGCCCGGCGTCGACATCACCCAGCCGCTGGCCGTTTAGCGTCCTGAGTCGTGAGTTCGTCGGCAGGTTCCGTTGCCGCGAGAGCGATGGGGTGCGCGAGTAGCAAGAAACACGGCGCCGAATGGAAAACGGTCCAGTTGGCCGCCAAGCAAGGCGCGAAGTCTCGGCAGTGGCGGGCACCACGGCGAGGCTTCGCAACACAGCATGGCGGTCAACTGGGCGGTTTTCGGCGACGAACTTACGACTTAGGACGCTCAGCCGTGCACAAAGTCTCGGATCAATGCATTCACGAGTTGCGGACGCTCGTGCACGATCCAATGCGTCGCATCCGGCACCCGATGCACCCGGAGGTCTTCGACAAGGGTTTCGAGCCCGTCGAGATTCCCAGGCAGCAAAGCCTCGTCGCGCTCGCCCCAGATCACCAGCGTTGGGACCCGCACGTGAAACTGCGCGGCGTCGAGCTCCGGCGCTGCCTCGCCTGGCGCTTCGCCGACCTGCGGCGGATGCAACGGTGAGGCCCGGTAGTAGTTGAGTCCGCCGGTGAGCGCGCCTGGTTGCGACCAGGCCGCGAGGTAGGCCTGTCGATCTGCGTCAGTGGCTTCACCGCCGTTGGAGGCCCAGCTGTCAAGCGTCATGCGCGACAGCCGTGAGTAGTTGCTTTCGGCAAGCACCCGCTCGGCCTTCTCACTCCGGAACAGATTCATATACGCGCTGGCCTTCTGCTGGGCGGGATTGCCGCGCAGTTCGCGCGAGAAAATGACGGGGTGAGGCGCGTTGATGATGATCAGCTGGCGCAGGTAGTCCGGATGCTGGGCGGCGAAATTCCAGGCCACCGCACCACCCCAGTCATGCGCTACGAGCACGCAGGGCTTTCCACCGAGCTGATCGATCAACAGCCGCAGGTCCTCGACCAGATGCTTGGCGCGATATGCCTTGACCTCCTCTGGCTTGGAGCTCAGGTTATAGCCGCGCATATCGGGAGCAACTGCGAGATAGTCGCGCCCGAACTCTGCGAGCTGATCCTTCCACTCGTACCAGAACTCGGGAAAGCCGTGCACGAACAGAATCAACGGGCCGGCGCCAGCGCGAGCGTAGTGCAGACGGATGCCGTTTGGGAGGTCGGCGTAGCGATACTCAACCCCGGCATCCTTCAGTTGCGAATCACGAGTCACGAATTACGGCCGTCCCATCGCCTCAATCGCACTCGCGAATGCGGCCGAGCCGGCGAGGTTCTGCCCACCATCGACGACTAGCACGGTACCTGTAACATAGGACGCCAGCGGGGACGCGAGAAACACCGCAGCTTGACCAATGTCGTCTACCGTACCGAAGCGCCCCAGCGGGATCGACTTCGTGCGCATCGCAGCGTAGTTCTCCCCGCCCAGCCGGCGCACGCCTTCGGTGCCCTCGATCGGGCCCGGGACGATGCTGTTGGAGCGGATCCCGTACTTACCCCACTCCAGCGCCAGGTTCTTCATCAAATTGTCGATGCCCGCCTTCGCCGCTCCCACGTGTGCTTGATACGGATAGGGCACGAAAGACATCCCCGCGGAGACGAAGATGATGCAGCCGCGCGTCGTGCTCAGTTGCTCGAACGCGGCGCGGCTGGCGTTAAATGACCCCAGCAGATCGATGTCCACCACCGATTTGAAGCCGTTGGGACTGAGCTTCTCGGCCGGAATGGGAAAATTTCCCGCCGCTCCGCATACGAGCACATCGACGGGCCCGAGCTCGTCGCGACACTTTGTCAGCGCCGCTTGCAGCGCATCGTATTGACGCACGTCGGCCACCTCGGCCACGACGCGCGCGCCGATAGCGCGAAGCTCCGAGGCAGCCCCATCGAGCCGCTCGCGGGTGCGGCCGCAGATGGCGATGTTCGCTCCGAGCGCAGCGAAGGTTTTGGCGATGCCCAGGTTGATTCCGCTACCGCCGCCGGTTACGAAGACGGTCTTGCCTTTGAACAGCTGTTTCGGAAGCATCTCGGCCACGTTCATTTGATTTCGTCCCCCGCTCCGGCGCTTCAGACCGGCTTCAAGACGCCGTCCACGAGCTTCGGCACCACGTCGAGCCGGCTAAGCTGGGCAGCGTACTCGACTTCGTGCATCAGTCCGCGCTCCCGCATCATCTTGCCGACTCGCGAGCGAGACAGCGCGCTCTCGGCCGCCTCGCTGTGGAACAATGCCCGCGCCGCGATGGCGGCATCGGAAAAATCCCTCCCCTCACCCAGCTCACGCGCAATCAGCTCCACGAAATAGCCGGCGCCGTACATGTCCTCGAGATTCGGGTTGCCCATCGAGCCCGCGCAGACGATCAGGATCGTCCCCTCGCGATGATGGGCGCCGATGTGCCGGACCACCGCCGCGGCATTGAGCAAGGCGCCGACGAAAACGTGGTCGGCAAGGGAAGCGTGCTTTAGCGCAACGGTCCCGTTGGTGGTGGCATAGATGACCGTCTTGCCCTCGACCCCGTGCTCGACCAGGGCCAGCGGTGTCGGCGACGCGAAGTCCTTTATCGTCTCCGCGAGCAATTCGCCGGACAACACGTAAGCGCCGTTGCGCAGGACCTTCGCCTGGGCACGGGCATCAGCTTCGTCAACGGTGGGGATGGTGGCCGACGCCCCGTGGGCAAGCACAGTCACCATGGTGGAGGTGGCGAACAGCACGTCCAGCACCACAACGACTTTGCCCTCCAGCTTGACCATGTCCAGGTCCTCGCGCCGGAACAGCACGTGGACCTTGTGGTTCAGCGGTAACAGCATCAGGCGGGCTCGCCCGGCTCGCGCCGCTGGAACATCCCATACCCTTCCATCGTCATGACCAGCTCGCCGTCCTGGTTGAACACCTCCCATTGGGTCTTCACCACCCCCATGTCGGGCCGGCTCTTCGAGGCTCGCGTCTCCAACACCTTGCGCGTCGCGCGGATCGTGTCGCCGGGGCGCACCGGCTTGAGCCAGCGTACGCTGTCCACTCCCGGCGAGCCGAGGCTGGCGGAGTCGCGCAGGTACGAATCTACCGTCATGCGCATGACCATGCCCACCGTGTGCCAGCCGCTTGCGATCAGCCCCCCGAACATAGACTGCGCTGCGGCGTCCTCATCGATGTGAAACGGTTGCGGATCGTAGGCTTTCGCGAAAGCGATCATCTCGTCCTTGTCCATCACCCGTTCGCCGAGAGGCGCGCTATCGCCCACTTTGAAGTCTTCCCAGTAGTACTTGGGCATTCTCTTCAACTTGTCTTATGCATCACTAGTATCGAGTTTGTAGCATGAGTATCGGAAAGGATACCCGCATTGATACCCACGATCGTAGCGTGGCGCCCTGCAGCTCGCACTGGGATAGCTTACCGCCTTAAGGGCCGACCGCGGCTACTTCAAGGGCGAGCAGATCCTCGAGTGCACGAACGCAGGCATTACCCCGCTGCCTGAAGCGAGTGATGCGGTTCCTGGGTGTCGATGAAATGTTGAGGGTGCTGGCGACCTAGACCCTTTGCCCTCGCCTCAAACTGCCATAACGGCCCTCGACGTAGTCACCAAGGGGCAAGGAATGAAAGGCGAAGCGAAAGTCGGCAAACCTTACAGTCGTTGGTCAGCTCAAGAAGTCCAGAACAGTAACATGCTGATATTGCATAACTTTAACCGTCTGGAACGAATCCTGCTGAATGCCGCTAAGCCTGACACCCCCGTAGGGAGGCATTACTTGAGTATGACATCGGGGGCCAACGCGAGAACCGGCGCGGAAGGGCGAGTGCTGAGAATGGCTGTTTCGCCGAAGGCCCTCGCCTCGTCTACGCCTAACCCACAAAACTTCTTCGGATGGATTCTAAGATGATCACGCGGATGATTAAGTTGCCTCTACTAATAACTCTACTCTTCGGTCTTTCGTCCGCGGCGTTCGCGTTACCGGTTGCTACGGATATTGTTTTTGATGACGGCGGCACTGTCACCGGCTCTTTCACGTTAGACGCAACTGGGACGAATCTGATCGGATATAGTTTCACGACTGCTGGTGGGACCTCCGGTCTTTCCCCTTTCACGTATGACGGGACAACTTCCATCGCCACATGGACTCACATTACGCCGGGTGCGACTTCCAACGGTCCTCCCGTGGCCGTCCTCAATATCTTTGCCCCCAATGCTTCCGTGACACAGCCCCGGCATAATCTCGAGTTTAGTTTCTACGATACTGGACTTACGGTTGGCGCAAACTTGGGATTGTGCGACATCGACGGCGGAGCTTGCTTGACCAACGGTCCTCTATCAACCCAAGTTCAGTCGGGCGAGCAATTTCTTGATGCCGGTATTGCAACTTCCAGAAGCGTACAACACGGAAGCTTCGACATCACAGCAGGTTCTCTCGTTTTCACTTCGAACTCTGCTCAGGTAGGGACGGGGACACCGGTTTCAGAACCAGGCTCGCTCGCGCTTCTGGGTCTCGCCTTTGCGGGACTTGGCTTTGCGAGACGGCGCAAGCTGAACTGAACGACAAACGACAACAAAGAAGCTAAAGACGAAGCTAGAGTTGTGACTGACCCCGCCCACGTGGCGGGGTTTTTGTTTTCGACTCTCACACTGCCGCGAGCACCACTTCGTGCCGCTGAACAACCAAGACTAATCGGGTAGGCCTTGCGGGGCAGGTGCGACCTGCAGCGCAGCAGGCACGCCACAGTAGGTATTCGGCAGCTCTGTCATCCCTTCGCCCTGCCGGCTGGGTTTCGAGAACAATCGTTTTGCTTCCCCCTTTTTTTGGTTGGCGGCTGTGCGTCATGATGTAGGAGCGTCTGGGTCGATACTGTTAAAAAACTCGAAATCGCAGTGGCGCCAAAATTCGATCGGGTGTGCCGACACCGAGCGGCTATGTCGCGGAGTCGACGCGGTCTGCGGCAAGCAGGTCATCGACCTCGCCTGCTCGTGGTGAAATCAGGGTGTTTGCCATTCGAAGCACACAGTGCGGCGATACCGCGTTCGCCACCAGTTCGATCAGAGAATAGGCTTGGTCCAACACGCTGATCAAAGTAACTCGGTGTTGACGTGGGCACCGGTGAATTCCCACCTCCACCGCACGCATCCCCTCATACATTGGGGGTAGTCCCGGCCGAGATTCCGGCCGCGCCCTTTACCAGAGCATCAAATCGCCAGGCCACCGCGCTTCTCTCCGTGTATCGGAGCGTGTACTGTCACGGCATGGATACTGTCAAGCGCCGCCAGTCAGCGAGCCACGCGGGATCCCATCAGCTCCCGGAGCTCCAGGTCCTGATCGAGATCCCTCGTGGCAGCTTTCTGAAACGCGGGTCCAGCGGACACATCGACTTCATCTCCCCACTCCCCTGTCCGTTCAACTACGGCTCGGTGCCAGAGTACATAGGCCTTGAAGGCGATCTGCTGGATGCAGTGGTACTCGGGCCGCGCCTTGCGCGCGGCAGTCGGGTCCGGGTGAAGGCCTGGGGCGCTGTGATATTTACTGATCGTGGCATGACTGACGACAAGTTGATCTGCAGTGACGAGCCATTGCGCTCTGAGCACCGCGACAAAGTGCTTCGCTTCTTTCATTTCTACGCCAAGTGCAAGGGCATCCTGAATCTCGCGCGACGCCGGCCTGGGCGCAATGCATGCGATGGCTGGTGCGACGCGGTCGACGCCATCGCCCGCGCACGCCCCCGTGACAACACGTGGCAGGGGCCGTCAGTTCCTTTCTGATCCATCGCTGCACTGCGGGCAGTGGTCAAATAGCCTCGTATCGTTCCGCGCGACGATCGGTCAGGATGGTCGTTTGAAGAGCGTCACGATAGTGGGCAGCAGTCGCTTCGCGCTGGTGGACGAGAGCGCTATTGCAAAGATCCGGCAGATTCAGTTGCCGAAGATCCCTGACGAATTGGCCGGTCGGGAGTTCTGCGTCGACGTCCCATTCTGTTCGCGCCACGCGAGCGCGAACTTTAGCGTCGCGGAGCCGGACGGGCGTTGCCGTATCGTTGCCGCCTATGGGGTTGTTGCATTCAGGCTAGACCAGCTGCCTCCAGCGCGACTTGGGCGGCGCAGGTATGGCCTCGGTCGTTGCCTCAGCGGTGGCCGAGAAGCGCGCCAGGTGATGGTCACTGTCCCCGAACATAGTATCGATCGCCGTGAGCCGTTTGAAGTAGTGGCCGACGTTCAGCTCGTCGGTCATGCCCATCCCCCCGTGCAGCTGAATCGCCTGCTGACCGATGTAGCGGCCAGCGCGTCCGATCAACTCCTTGGCAGCCGACACCGCGCGCCGGCGCTCGGCCGCGTCGGGGGAGTCGACCTTCACCGCGGCGAGGCATGCCATCGACCTCGCCTGCTCGTAGTGGATCAGCATATCCACCATCCGATGCTGCAGCACCTGAAAGCGGCCAATGGGAACGCCGAACTGCTGCCGCGTCTTCAGATACTCCAGCGTGGCGCCATTCAGCGCACCCATGCACCCCACCGTTTCCGCGCACAATGCGGCGATACCGCGATCCACCACCAGTTCGATCAGGGGATAGGCCTGGTCCAGCACGCCGATCAGCGACTCGGTATTGACATGGACATTGGTGAACTCCGCTTCTACAGCACGCATCCCGTCGTACGTGGGGTAGTCCCGACCCGCCACTCCGGGCTCCGAGGGGTTGACGAAGAAGAGCGAGATGCCATGCGGATCGCCTGTCTCCCCGCTGGTGCGCGCGGAGACGATCAGCAGATCCGATACAGCACCGTGCAGCACCACCGACTTGCGCCCGTTGATGACCCAGAAGCCACCTTCCTGCCGGGCCGTCGTTTCGACGTGGCTGAGCGAGTAGCGCGAGCGCGGCTCGCCGTGCGCAAAAGCGAGCTTTAGGGTCCCGTTGACGACGGTCGGCAGCAGTATCCGGCGCTGCTGCTCGGTGCCGCCCAACACGATAGCGTTCGCCCCTAGGACTACGGTCGAGAGATAGGGCTCGACAACCAGATGCCGGCCCAGCGCCTCCATCACGATCATCGTATCGACCGCGCCGCCGCCGAACCCTTCGTACTCGGGCGGCACCGGAACCCCCAGCAATCCGAGCGAAGCGAAGCCCTCCCACACCGTCGAGCTCATGCCCTGGCGGGCGGCGATGATCTCGCGCCGGGTCTCGAAGCTGTAGTTCTTGGCGAGGAACTTCTCGACCGAGTCCTGCAGCATCTGCTGCTCTTGCGTGTAATTGAAGTCCATGTACGCTCCTTGAGGATCCGATCCTGTTTACAAGCCGAGGATCTGCTGCGCGATGATGTTGCGTTGAATCTCGTTGGAGCCGCCGTAGATCGTGACCTTGCGGTTGTTGAAGTAGCGCGCCGCAAGCGGACCCGCGTACTCCGGTCCCACCCGCTCCCCGAGCCAGTGGTCGCCCCACGACTCCGGCAGGAACGGCAGCGCATAAGGCCCGACGGCCTCCATCATCAGCTCGGTCAGGCCCTGCTGGATCTCCGTGCCCTTGATCTTCAAGATCGAGGCCTCCGGTCCCGGTGCGCGTCCTTCTCGTTCGGCCGATGCAACGCGCAGATCCGTGATTTCGAGCGCCATCAGATCGATTTCCAGACGCGAAATCTTGTCCGCAAAGCGAGGGTCCTGCAGCAAGGGGCGACCGTCTTTCTGCTCGACCGCCGCAATATGCTTGAGAAAGCGCAGCTCGCGCTTTGAGCGGGACACCCCTGCAATGCCGGTACGCTCGTGCGAGAGCAGGAACTTGGCATAAGTCCAACCGCGCCCGTCTTCGCCAACCAGGTTCTGCACCGGGACCTCGACGTTATCGAACCAGACCTCGTTGACTTCGTGCTCGCCTTCGAGCGTGATGATCGGGCGCACGCTCACCCCGGGCGATCGCATGTCGATAAGCAGAAACGAGATGCCATCCTGCTTCTTGCCTGTGCTCGAGGTGCGCACCAGGCAGAAGATCATGTCGGCATATTGACCGAGCGTGTTCCAGGTCTTCTGGCCATTCACGATGTAGTGGTCGCCGCGCAGTTCGGCGCGCGTCTTGAGCGAAGCGAGATCGGATCCCGCGCCCGGCTCCGAGTAGCCCTGGCACCACCAATCCTCGCTGGACAGAATGCGCGGCAGATAGTGCTCCTTCTGCCAGGGGCTGCCGTAGGCGATGATCACCGGGCCGACCATCTTTACTCCGAACGGCATCACCGGCGGAGCGCCGGCGTCGGCGCACTCCTCATCGAAGATGTGCATTTGCACCGCGTTCCAGCCGGTGCCCCCGTACTCCACCGGCCAACCGGGCGCGATCCATCCCTTCTCGAACAGGATCTTCTGCCAACGGACGTGATCATCTTTCGTGAGCCGCTTGTGCTCCAGCACCTTGCGGCCGATCTCGGCAGGCAGCTTGGAATGCACGAAGGTACGTACTTCCTCGCGGAAGGCCTGCTCTTCGGGGGTGTAGTTGAGATCCATGATGTCGTCCTGGAGTAGCCTGCGCAGCGCACGCACGATGCGCCCGGCGCGAAATTGACGGTGAGGAGCCGTTGACACAAGGCGCGAAGGCTCATCAAAGAATACGGGAAGCCCTCGCAGGAGGCAACGGCCTAGCGGGCTGGGGGATATAATTCAACGTTAACCAGCGCAGCAGCACGCCGGCGCTGCCCCAAATTTCCGCCCAGGAGGTCGCAATGGGTACCCGCGAACAAGAAGTCCTCGCCCAGCTCAATCTCGAGCCGCTGTGGCTGCCATTCACGGCCAACCGCCAGTTCAAATCGTCCCCGCGCTTGCTGGTCGCCGCGAAGGACATGCACTACACGGCCCACGACGGACGGCAGATCCTGGACGGGATCGCGGGCCTCTGGGCAGTAAACGCCGGACACTGCCGCCAACCCATCGTGGATGCGATCAAGAAGCAGGCCGAGAGCCTGGACTACGCCACCGGGTTTCAGATGCACAGCCCGGTGCCGTTTCTCGCCGCGGACCGGCTGGTGCAGATCGCGCCGAAGGGCATGGACCACGTGTTCTTCGTCAATTCGGGGTCCGAAGCGGTGGACACCGCGCTCAAAATGGCGCTCGCCTATCACCGCACGCGCGGCGAGGGGACGCGACGCGTGTTGATCGGACGCGAGCGCGGTTATCACGGCGTGGGCTTCGGCGGCATCTCCGTAGGCGGCATGGGCGGCAACCGCAAGACCTTCAATGGGCAGCTCCTCCCTGCCGTAGACCACATGCCTCACACGCACAATCCGCAGAAGAACGCATACTCGCGCGGCCAGCCGCAGTGGGGGGCCGAGGTGGCGGACGCCCTGGAGGGTCTGGTCGCGCTGCACGACGCGTCCAACATCGCTGCCATCATCGTCGAGCCCGTGGCGGGATCCACTGGAGTGCTGATCCCGCCCAAGGGCTACTTGCAAAGGCTGCGCCAGATCTGCGACAAGCACGGAATCCTGTTGATCTTCGACGAGGTGATCACCGGCTTCGGCCGTACGGGCAGCGCTTTCGCTGCGGACACGTTCGGCGTCACCCCCGACATGATCACTTGCGCCAAGGCGTTGACCAACGCCGCGGTGCCCATGGGCGCGGTGATCGTGAAGAAAGAGATCTACGAAACCATGATGCAAGGTCCCGAGACCGCAATCGAGCTGTATCACGGTTACACCTACTCTGGCCATCCGCTGGCCGCGGCGGCCGCGGTCGCCACGTTGGATTTGTTCAAGGCCGAAGGCCTGTTCCAGCGCGCCGCCGAGCTCGCGCCGTACTGGGAAGACGCGGCTCACTCGCTCAAAGGTCTGCCCAACGTCATCGACATCCGCAACATCGGATTGATCGTGGGCATCGAGCTCGAACCCATCGCCGGCAAGCCCGCCGCGCGCGGGTTCGATGCGTTCCTGCGCGCCTATCAGAAGAACGTGCTGATCCGCACGACCGGCGACACGATCGCCATGTCGCCGCCGCTGATCATCGAAAAGAAGCAGATCGATCAGCTCTTCGAGACGGTGCGCGATGTGCTGAAGACTCTGCCCTAGAAAGTGGTAGTGGTGTCGGCAGCGAGGGCCTCGCGTTGAAGTTCGTCGTCGCTCAGATGCAGCACGAGACGAACACCTTCTCGCCGGTGCCCACGCCGTGGGAAGCGTTTGGGAGGGAGGGTCCGTATCTCGGCAAGGCTGCGTACGAGGCGACCAAAGGTACGCGGGTGCCGATGGCCGCGTATCTCGATCTGGCCGAAGCAGCCGGGGCGGAGATCGTGACGCCGCTCGCCGCCTGGGCCAACCCGAGCGGGCCGGTGGACGGCAAAGCCTATGACCGCTTTTGCGATCTCATCGCCGAGGCGGTGGCCAAAGGCTGCGACGCGATTTTTCTCGACCTGCATGGCGCCATGGTGGTGGCCGATCGGACCGACGACGGCGAGGGCACACTTCTGCAGAAGCTCCGCAAGATCGCTCCGCGCACACCCATCGCCGTGTCTCTGGATCTGCACGCCAACGTCACCGACGAAATGGTGCGCAACTGCGACGTGATCGCTGGCTACAAGACCTACCCTCACGTCGACGGTTATGAGGCCGGGCAGCTCGCCGGAAGCATCCTCCTGCGTTACATGAAGGGCGAAGTGAAGCCGGTCATGGCGTGGGGCAACGTTCCGCTTCTGGCGCAGACGCTGCGGCAGAACACCGACGAGAGCCCCATGAAGGACTGCGTGGACGCGGCCCGCGCAGCGGAGAAAAACGGGCTGCTCGCAGCCACCGCTTTCGGCGGTTTTCAGCAAGCGGATATTCGTGACGCCGGCTTGAGCGTAGTTACAGTCGCCGATCGCGACCAGCGTAAAGCTGAACATGCCTGCAAAGCGATTCTCGACATCGCTTGGCGCAACAAGGACGAGTTCATCTACCGCGGAGAACCTCTGCAGCAGGCGATCGCGCGAGCGAAACGCCTGGCAGAAGAAAGCGGCGGCCCGGTTCTCCTGCTGGATCATGCGGACAACTGCGCGTCGGGCGCCACTCAGGACACGATGTACGTGCTCAAGGAGGCATTGCGCCAGGGCCTGAGCGGCATCGCGGTCGGTCCGGTGCGCGACCCCGAAGCCGTCGACAGGATGATCCGGGCGGGTGTGGGAGCCAAGGTCAACTTGCAGCTGGGCGGCAAGATGGACATGCCCGCCATCAAATTGAAGGGGGAGCCGTTGGAGCTGACCGGCGTGGTCCGCGCTATCACCGACGGCGAATACACCATCACGGGGCCGCAGTTCCAGGGCATGCGTTGCTACATGGGCCGCACCGCCGTGCTGGACACGGGTGTGGCCGAGATCGTGGTGACAGAGCGCAACCAGGAGCCCTGGGACCGCGGCGTCTTCACGAGCGTGGGCATCGATCCTGCGCGCAAGCGGTTTCTGCTGCTGAAATCGCGGATGTACTTCCGTCCCGTGTTTCTGCCCATCGCCAAGGGCATGGTGTTCTGCGACAGCCTCGGCGTGGGATCGTCGGACTGGAAGCTATTCGATTTCAAGAAGCTCCGGCGCCCAATATATCCGCTGGATTCCGAGTTTGCGGCCGAGCATCGTTGAGCCGCTTGGCACCTTAAGAAGTAGTTCCGGAGGAGGAAGCGAAGATGAACAAACCCGTCGAGCGGCCTGGCTCACAGGTCAAGGACATCCATCACTACGTCAACGGGCGCGAAGCCGCCGGCACCAGCGGGCGCTACGGCGACGTGTACAACCCGGCGCTGGGCGAAGTGGCCGGGCGCGTGGCCTTCGCCAGCGCTGAAGAGGTGAGCCAGGCGGTAGCTGCCGCGCAGGCAGCCTTCCCCGCTTGGGCCGCGACGCCTCCGCTGCGCCGCGCGCGTGTGATGTTCAAGTTCAAGGAGCTGATCGAGCGCGATCACGACAAGCTGGCGCGCGTGATCTCGAGCGAACATGGCAAGGTCGTATCGGACGCGCGCGGAGAGGTCACCCGCGGCCTCGAGGTGGTCGAGTTTGCCTGCGGCATCCCGCACCTGCTCAAGGGCGACTACAGCGAGCAGGTCGGCACCGGCGTCGACAGCTACTCGATGCGCCAGGCCCTAGGCGTGTGTGCGGGTATCACGCCGTTCAACTTCCCCGCCATGGTGCCGCTCTGGATGTTCCCGATCGCGATCGCCTGCGGCAATACATTCATCCTGAAGCCTTCGGAGCGCGACCCCTCCGCCAGCTTGCACTTGGCCGGGCTGCTCAAGGAAGCGGGACTGCCCGACGGGGTATTCAACGTCGTGCATGGAGACAAGGCCGCGGTCGACGCGCTGCTGAACGATGCGCGCATCGCAGCGGTGAGCTTCGTGGGCTCCACGCCTATCGCCGAGTACATCTATCGAACCGGGACCGCATCCGGGAAGCGCGTGCAGGCGCTGGGCGGTGCCAAGAATCATCTCGTGGTGATGCCCGACGCGGACTTGGAGCAAGCAGTCGATGCGCTCACGGGAGCGGCCTATGGCTCCGCCGGCGAGCGCTGCATGGCGATCTCCGTCGCGGTCGCGGTGGGAGGCGTCGCCGACGCGCTGGTCGAGCGTCTCGCGGAGCGGGCTCGGAGCCTGAAGATCAACGCCGGCACCGACGAGAACGCGGAGATGGGACCGCTGGTCACCAAGCAGCACTTCGACAAGGTGAATGGCTATATTGCCGCCGGCGTGAAGGAAGGGGCGAAGCTGGTCGTAGACGGCCGCGGCGTGAAAGTGCCTGGATACGAGAAAGGCTTCTTCGTCGGCGGGTGCC
The DNA here is from genome assembly GCA_963747025.1 of uncultured beta proteobacterium. Taxonomy (GTDB): domain Bacteria; phylum Pseudomonadota; class Gammaproteobacteria; order Burkholderiales; family SHXO01; genus SHXO01. The sequence continues at coordinate 1,935 of CAVVDJ010000005.1, read as the reverse complement.
TGTTCGACCAGGTGCAGCCCAGCATGAGTATCTACCGCGAAGAGATCTTCGGCCCGGTCCTGTCCGTGGTGCGTGTGCCCGACTTCGATGCCGCCGTGCAGCTCATTCACGGACACGAGTACGGCAACGGCGTGTCCGTCTTCACTCGCGACGGCGACGCTGCGCGCGAATTCGCCTCTCGCATCCAGGTAGGGATGGTCGGCATCAACGTCCCCATCCCGGTGCCCGTGGCCTATCACAGCTTCGGCGGCTGGAAGAGATCCCTGTTCGGCGATCACTACATGCACGGCCCGGAGGGCGTGCGCTTCTACACGCACCTCAAGACGATCACCACCCGCTGGCCAACCGGAATCCGCAAGGGTGCCGAGTTCGTCATGCCCACTATGAAGTGAGTAGGGCGCATGCTCCGACGCGTCGCCGCGCTATGCGCCGCCGTGCTGATGCCGCCCGGTGGCGCCATGGCCGCCGCAACCACCTGGGACAACAACGCCGCATGGTTGCGGGAGCAGATCGAGTCTTGTGTGCAGCGCTCGGGCGGATTCTCTTGCACCTATTTCCCAGCGCGCGCGCTGAATCAGCTCTTCGGCATCGGTGAATTCTGCGACGCAGACCACTGCCTGCGTTCGCACGAGATCGCAGCCCAGATCGCTAAAGACGGGCAATGGACCGCTCTAGGGAAAGCCAGCGATCAGACTATTCTCAAACGGGCGCAGGCGATGGCTACAGGTGGGCTCCCGGTCATCGCGGTCCAAAGGGGTGCCGACAAGGGGCTCGTTGCGATCGTCATGCCGGGCAAGCTGATCACCTCGCAGAGTTGGAGCCTGAAGGTGCCGCTGGCGGTGGGGACGCGCCTGGACAAGCCAGACGCCTCGATCTACAGCCAGGCGCTCAGCTTCCTGTTCTCGGATCCATCGAAAGTCACGCTATACGTCCAGAAGTAGGGATCGCAAACTGATACGACGATCGTTCGGACATCCGAAGCGTCCTGCTCCACCGCGCGTTCGCTGGTATCGACAAAGAACAGCGGAGGCATGAGCCTCCGCTGCGGATGGAAGATAACGTACTTGGCTGCTTAGCGACAGCTGGACGGCAGATACTTCTGCTGAACGCTGGTCGGGCCCTTGGCCGCGAACACGAACCCAGTCGGGTCATTGGTGGTAGTGCCACACGACCACGCGATGTCTCCGTTGGCGTTGACTCCAGCGGTGAGCGACAGCGTCTGACCCACGATGTTGGCATGAGCCTTGGGAAGACCGTAGGTGACCACCACGGAGCCGTTCTGGTTGACGATACCGGTTACGTAGCTCCCCGAAACCGTGGCGGTGTATCCGATTTGCGTGTTGTTGGTGGGCATCAGGCCGTTGTTCGCGTAGTACTCGGCGACGGCAATCTTTACGCCTTCAGCCAACGTCGGGCCTTCCGACACTTGCGAGCGGATGGTGTAGTCCTGGTAGGCCGGCAGCGCGATCGCCGCCAGAATACCGATGATCGCCACGACGATCATCAGTTCAATAAGCGTAAAGCCTTTCTGGATGGTCTTCATTCTCACAGTTTCCTAGGGGTAGTAGTCACACGAGCGGTTATGCGTTATTGCCTGTGAGAGTGGCGCAAGCGCCATGCCATTGAGTGAAAAAGTGCAACCTGCATGATATGGTGCGCAATTTTTCGCAGGGCGTCACGAGCGCAGAGAACGCATATGTGAAATCGGCCTATTTGCGGCGCAAGTCGACCTTCAATTGCGCTCCGTGCGATTGTGCCATGGCCTACGCGTAAGCTCAGCGATGTAGTCAAATGGGGACGGTGTGTGTGGCCGTGTCCGGAGATGTCGTAACAGTCGGTGGCTTGTCTGCAAGTTTGGCGTAAGCTGAGATCATGGCGGCATCGCAGCGAAGCCCGAATGAAGATTCCACCGACAGCGGTTAGTCACCTCCAGAA
>CAVVDJ010000004.1:0-267719 GCA_963747025.1 uncultured beta proteobacterium | reverse complement strand
TGTCCTCTACCTTAACAAGTATCGTATTGCTCCGCTCATCGCAGATCCACTTCCCGGAACACCTGCAGCTTGGCCTTGAACGCCTCTAAGTCCTGGTCGCCGAGAATCATGCTGCGCCGGAGCAGCAAGGGGTCGGCGAAGAAGGGATTCCCGCCGGGGTTAACGGTCACTGCCAGCCGATACTCTCGTTTCCGCAGGCGCTCGATCAGGACCTCGCTTGCATCGCCGTACGGATAGGCAAACATGTCGACGCTTCACCGGCAACATGCGCTCCAGCGTAGCGCGCGGTACGCGCGCCTCCGCATCCATTCGTTCCCGGTAGCGTTCGTCGCTCTCTCCCGGGAGGCGGTACGCGAGATTCGCATGCGTCTTCGAATGCGCCTGGATGTCGATCAAGCCGGAGGCCACCATTTCCCGCATCTGGGCCCAGGTCAAAGCATCCTTGGCGCCGATGAAATCGGTGTAGACGAACACGGTCGCGGGGAAGCCGTGCTCCTTCAGCAGAGGGAACGCGTACTTGTATGTAGAGGCATAGCCGTCGTCCATGGTGATGACCACGGCGCGGTTCGGCAATGCTCGCTTGCCGGCAAGAAAGTCCTCGACATCCCGCAACCTCACTACGCGATAGTCGTTCTCAGCGAGATACTGCAGCTGCGCAGCGAACTCGCCGACCGGCACCTCCATCTTCGAAGCCTGCTGACCGAAGCGGTGGTACGCGAGGATCGGAACGATCTGGTACCCGCTGCTGAACACGCCCACTGGGTTGCGGGCGCTGAAGGGGTATCACCAACGCCTGACCCGGCTCGGCTGCCGCCACACCGTTGAAGTCGGCGATTTCCCAATAACGATCAGCATCGCCGAGGTAATCACGAGCGAGCGAGCGCAACGTATCGCCCGGGCGTGGATTGTAGACGACGAAACGCGCGTCCCTGGCGATGACTCGGTCTGCGCTTGCCTTCGGCGGGGACGGCGGCGGTGGTGGCGTAACGGCCGGCGGCGTCGGGGACCGAGCCGTGGGTGCCGGAGCCGGACCTGGCGGCGTCGGGGGCGGCGCGGTGACGCAGCCGGCCATCAGCCGCGATGGCGAGAGCAGATGCCCAGCGGAGGGCGCCGCTTGCGCGGCGGCCGAATGGCGCGACGGTTACGTTTCCGCCCATCCTGCCTACCGCCGCACGACTCTTCGGCCAGTGTCCTGAGTCGTAAGACTCAGGACACTAGAGCTTCGGGTCGGAACCTGGTGACTCCGAGCTCTTCTGAACCGCCTGCGCCATGTTGTCGAAGGCCCGATACAGCTCCCCGAACTCGTCCTTGCGCTGCTCGGCGATACGGTAGTCATAGCGCCCCTTGCCGATCTCCGCCATCGACTCCGTCAGAAGCTTGATCGGCTTGGAGTACTTGTCCGCGATCAGGTAGGTCGCGATGACGACTGCGGCGACGGTGATCAGAACCAGCAACGTCATCATGAACGAGCTCAGGCGCGCAACCTTCGACAGCGGGCGCTCCAGGATGCCGAGGTGCACGCGCCCGACCTCCTTGCTCTGAAACGTGATGGGCGCCTCAAAGTCTAGCACCGTCTGACCACTGGGCGTGGTGTAGCTTTGAATGTTGACGCCGTTGGCGCGTGACGCGGCCGGCTTTGCCCCCGGAGGTACGCGATAGGGCTGCCCGACCAGGGTGGGATCATTGCTCACCTGTACGGTGCCCTTGCGGTCGACGATCGTAATGCCGTGGAAGTCCTGGGTGCGGAGCATCTCTTGGACCGAGACGTCGATCGCCACCCACTCTCCCGCCAGCGCGGGCACGGCGTTCTCCGCGGCCAGGAATTTCGCCAGAGACGCGCCGTAGTCGATCATCTGGCCCATCATGGCCGCGTACTGGCGCTGGATCACGATCGTCGCAGTCAGTGCCATGGTCGCGGCGACCACGACGGCCATCATGATTGTCCATTTCACTCGCAACGGAACGATGCGCGGCCGGCCCTGGCTGTCGGCCTCGTCGTTGATCTCGCGGATGAACTTGGCCAGTGCCGTGGCCAGTTCCCGGCCGTTCTGGAAGCGCTTGTCAGGTTGCTTCTTGAGACATCGCTCGACTACGCGGCGCAGTGCCGGCGGGGTATCGCGGCGCTGCTTTTCGATTGGCGTTGGGTCTACTTTCGCGATGCGGTGCGCGAGCGTCACGATGCTGGTCGCTTCGAAGGGTGCCTGTCCAGCCAACAGCTGATACAGAACAACTCCGACCGAAAACAGGTCGGAGCGCCCGTCCACCTTCTCGCCCATGGCCTGCTCGGGCGACATGTATTGAGGCGTCCCCAGCACCGTGCCTACCCGCGTGTGCTGCGTATCTTCGCCGCCGTCGATACGCGCGATCCCGAAGTCGGTGACCTTGATGGTGTTGCCGTCCTTGAGACGCATGATGTTGCTGGGCTTGATGTCGCGATGGAAGATGCCCTTGCTGTGCGCATAGTCCAACGCTCGTGCCAGCTGTATGCCGATCTCGACGACATCGCGGATCGGCATGCCCGCGCCCGGACGCATGATCTCGCTGAGCGGCGTGCCGTCGAGCAACTCCATGGCAATGTAAGGCCGTCCCTGGATCTCGCCGACGTCGAAGACGGTCACGATATTCGGGTGCGACAAACCACCAGCCGCTTTGGCCTCCCTCAGGAATCGGCTGCGGTGTTCCTCGTCTACGCACAGGTCCGGCTGAAGAAACTTCAGGGCCAGTGTGCGGTCGATTTCCGGGTCGTACGCCTTGTAGACGGTGGCCATGGCGCCCCGGCCGATCCGCTCCAGGATCTGGTAACGGCCGACCTGTTGGAACCCAGGCTGTGTGCCTTCGGAGGCGTCGTCGGTGGACGCGCCCTTGGGAAGTGAATCTCCGAACGCTGCCACAATCCGCGTGCGGTCGGCGTCCTCCATCATGGCTTCATGCATTGCACTACCGTCTTTCGTCGGTTTGCTGTCGGCGGCCTGTCCGGGCCCGTTGGTCTGCGCCATAGGTTGCCTTCTCAGTGCGGGCGCGAACAATAAGACGAAAGTTAAGGATGCCCGAGTTGCAACGCCTCCCCGCAGGCGTCGCCCGGGCTTGAGTTATGGAGTTACAGCCAGCTTACCCATCCCCATCGGGTCCAATTGCCGTCCAGCAGAGCGGCGAAAGCCGCGCTGTTCGGTAGACCTCTGTGGGTCAGCATACACGGTCTGACTTTCTCGGAGCCAGACGTCCACCATAACGTCTGGCGCTCGAGCCAGCTCTCCAGCAGCGATTCGGCGATGGCGGGAAGGCTCTCTCCAACGGAGGCCCCCGAGGCAAGCCCAAAACACCACGAGACAGCGTCGTTCTGCGTGCCCTTCATCTTGCTGACCAGGGCGCTGAGCGTCAAAGACGGCTTCAGCTGCTGCAGCTGGGCGTCGAAGCTTTCCAGATCGAATGGCTCGTCCAGGGTCGACAGAGCAAGCTGTTCGAGTCGATCGAACCAGGTCGTCTCCGCCACCATCGGGAGCAGTCCGATGTCGGCTGGCAGGTCCGCCGAGAGCGTGAGCGGGAAGTGGCGCCCCACACGATCGACGCTGGGCATCAGGACGCCCGTCCACGCGAGGGGCCCGCACACGCCCGGGGCGAGCAGAAAGCGCCAAATTGGACTCGTCAGATAGGTATCCAGCCAGCTGACGCCCAGCCGTTCGCGGCTGCTGACAACGCCCTGCTGCAGCCAGGCGTCCCACGGGTCCAGGAAACTGCGCGGCAGACGCCGTGACAGGAAATCGGAAAACTCCGGCACCTTGCCGAAGAAGCCCGGCGACTCCGAGGGCTGGGTGGCTACAGCCGGTCCGGGCATTGAAAACGCTCCAGTGCGGCGAGGCGGAACGGGTTGAATACGCTGCTGGCGCGCAATTCGAAGGTCGCTGTCCGGCCTTCGATTTGAAACGTGACCGTGAAGCGCTCCGGTAGATTCGTGGCTTGGATATCCGCTTTGTCGAGCAACTTGTTCAAGGCCCAAGGGCCATCTTCCGAGATGGCCGAACGGCCGCTGGGCGCTGGCGGCGAGATCTGCATGCGAACCTGATTGGCGCCTTTCGGACCCGGCCAGCTCAGCCGGGACACGGTGGCCGGCCCGTGCTCGTAGCGTACGATCTGCCCGTCGACATCCAGGATGAACTGGTTGATCTGAGCATCCATGCGCAGCGGCTTGAGCTCGAAGCTCAACCCCGGTGCCGTGCCGCCGGCCTTGAAGAACACCTCGCGTACGGTCTTCGCGTTTTGCAGCATCGTCATCGTGTCGCGCGAGATCGGAAGATTCGCGTTGCTGCGCGGCGCGGTGTAAGGACCCAGGTACTGCTGCAACTGATCGCGGTAGAACGTTTCGACTTTGCCTCCCGGGGCGAAGAAGCCGCCGAAATCCGCCTGCGTGGCCTCGATCGTGCTGGTGCGCGACAGCGGGTAACGGCCTTGCCAGCGCTCGCTTGCAGAAGGCGACAACCTCTTCCATCCATAGCTTGTTGATCTGGCAGATAGGCGCCGGCCCGCACGGTCGCGCGTGCCTCGGTCGCGATCATCCTGAGCATGCGGACCCAGCGGTGCCGGCTGCGCGCAGCGCCTCGCCGTCGAGTTTGCTGAGCACCGCTTCATCGGCGGGATCGGCGGGAGGCGCCAGATCCCTTCTCGATGATCGCCTTCTTGCGCCACGATGATCGCCGTAGACCTCGTTTAGCAGAGCGAGCGATGCATCGATCGGAGCCTTGCCGGACTCGTCCTTTTTCACCGCCTGCCGCAGCCCTGCGAACCTCTGGTCGACCGGCGTCTCTTCACCTTGACCGAGCGGCGTCCGCTCCAGCGTCTTGCCGACGATCTTGGGGAGTTTGGATGCCCCGCAACGGATTGGCTGCGCGACGACAGCGACGTCTCGTTGGCCGCGGCCTCGCAGAAACTTGCGCAGCGGCGAATCCGGTCGCGCCAGGAGATTGAGCACCTGCCGTGGCGCGGTCCAGGTTCGGCATAGGGGCGACCGTGATGTCGCCGAGCAACGTCTCCCATCTGCTGATGTACTCGTCGAAATAGAGCCTTCTTACTTCGTCCAGCACCTGCGGAGTCTGCATGCGCGACTCCGGCGGGCTTCGACGCCCGAGCACCCAGGCCTCGTTCAAGTCCGCCGTCAGCGCGCAGCTCGAGGTGGGACTTGAAGAATTCGTGATAGCCGCGATAGGTGAACAACCCGGGAATCCCGGTCGTGAGTGGTTGCCCGCTCTTGCGCGCGAGGACCGATCTGCGCCTCGGTCCAGCGGCCTTGATCACCGTGAACTCCGTCGAGTTTGGCGACCGTCGGGATCGCGTCTGATGCGCTCGAACATCCGTTTGGCCGGGGACGCGGCGATCAAGCGGCGGCGCACCTCGTCGACCAGCTTCTCGTCCAGAGCGATGGACTGCGTCAGCGCGGCGCTCGGAACAACGCATCGGTATGCCGCTTCAGGTCATCACGCTGGCCCGGTGAAATACCTTGCGCCCGCTCCACCCAATCCCGCTGCGCCCAGGCCTGAACCGTGGCCGACTCGAAGCGGCGGGGGTCGTTGAGCATCAGGTAGACCTTGAGCGTTTCAAACTGGCGATCGAAGTCCCCGCCGCCGGTGCGAAGCTGCTCCTCGAGCCGTTGCACTACGCGCGGCAGCAGCATCTTCTCCAGCGAGCGCTCGTAGGCGGCCTGGGCTTCGCTGCCGAGCTTGTCGCTCTGGGACAGGCCGAATCGCAGCGTGAGCGGGATGGATGCATCGCGTTCGTCGTAGCCGCCCGGAAGTTGCCGCAGCACGCCCAGGACCGGCAGAGCGACCTCGAACCCGGGCTGGTCCCACGCCAGCGTCTGCAGCTGTGCCCGAGCCTGCTGCGTCTGCCTGTCCACCTCGGCGATATAGGCGCGATTGCGTCCATAGCTCACCAGCCATGCGAGCACGACGAGCAGGGACAAAGCGCCGACTCCGACGTAGGCACCGCGTTGCAGCCAGGCGCGCTGGCGCTCGAGTCGCAAATTGGTGCCGGCCAGATCGGCCTCAGGAAAGATCACGCTCTTCAGCAGACGGGTGATGAAATAGCTCTTTCCGCTGGCCACGTTGGTGGGCAGCGGGCTTTGCTGCAGGCCGTAGGCGCGAGCCAGAGACGTCATGACGCGATCCAAAGGCGTGCCTTCCTGCGTGCCGCTGGTGAAATAGGCGCCGCGCAGCATGGCGCGCTCTTCGAACCGGCTGGCCTGGAACACGTCGCTCAAGAAGCTTGCCGCTATGCTTTTCGCGGCGCTGAATTCCTGCGGGAACGAGTAGATGAGAGCCCGCCGCTGTGCATCTCGCTCCTGCTCGAGGCGCATGAGCAAGCGGCCATTCAAGCGCTTCTCCAGCGCATCGAGCTGGGAGCCGAGCTCCGCGAGAGCGGCGCCGGGCTCGGGCTGCTCCGTGAGAGGGAATGTCACGCCCCAGACCTGGCCACGCTGCTCCCGGTCGAGGTCAGCGAAGAACTCGATGAAACCGGCCATGAGGTCGCACTTCGTAAACAGCGCGTAGACCGGGAACCGGATCCCGAGGGAGTCGTGCAGTTCCTGCAGGCGTTGCCGGATGTCGCGCGCGTGCCGCTCCCGCTCGCTGGCGGTCTGCCGCAGCAAGTCGGGCAGGCTCACCGCGACGAGCACGCCGTTGATCGGTCGGCGGCCCCGCTGCCGTTTGAGCAGAGCGAGGAAGCCGCTCCAAGCGGCGCGGTCCATTTCCTTGTCGCTGTCTTGAGTTGTGTAGCGGCCCGCGGTATCGAGCAGAACTGCATCGTCGGTGAACCACCAATCGCAATTGCGGGTGCCACCCACCCCGCGGATCGCTTCCGGCCCAAGACGCTCGGCAAGCGGGAATTGCAAGCCTGAATTCAGCAGGGCGGTGGTTTTACCGGCCCCGGGGGCGCCGATGATGATGTACCAGGGCAGTTGATAGATGTAGCGCGCGCCGAAGGTGCCTTTGACCCGCATCTTTTTCAGGATGGCGAGCGCCTCCTGCATGCGGCGTCGGAGCTCGGCGAGCTCCTCGACGCTGGCGCGCTCGCCTTCGTTTGGTGCCGCCGCCGGCGCCGCTAAACCGCCCAGCAGCTGGCGATTGGTTTGCAGGGCCTTCACCCATTTCCAGACCCGTCGACCGATCCAGACCGCAACAGCGATACCGATGAGGATCCAGCGCGGCAACTCGGGTTCCAGCGGCTTATAGCCGGCGAACGCGAACAGCGGGCCGACGAACCAGATGATGAGGATGAGCGCGACCAGCCCGAGCAGGCTCAGAACCCAGCGCTTGAGGAAGAACCCGAAGATGGCACGCATGGCAGTCCGTCCGCTATCGCCGGCCCGGGGATTGCTGAGCTTTCGTGTCGAAACTGGCGGGGAACACGGTGATGTCCACCCGACGATTCAAGGCGCGATGCTCCGCTGTATCGTTGGCTGCGAGGGGTTCCGTTTCCGCTCGGCCCTCGGCCCGCAGCCGCGCGGGGTTGGCGAGCGACGGCTTCAGCAGACCGACGACGGCCTCGGCGCGCGCCTTGGACAGATCCCAGTTCGACGGGAAGCGAGCGGAAAGGATCCTCCGGTCGTCGGTGTGCCCGCTTACCACCACGATGCCGGGTACGCTGTTCAGCGCTTCGGCGATGCGCGCCAGTACGGGTTGGTAGCGGGCGTTTACGGTTGCGCTCCCCGACTCGAACAGGTTGTCGCCCCTGATCCGGACCAAGGCTCGGTCCGCGAGCTCGGTCACGCTCACCCAACCGGCTCCGATCTCCGGCTGGAGCAATATGGAGAGCCGGGTCGGCGCAATGGGAACCGCGGCCTTGGGCTGTGCCGGCGTGAACTTGTCGGGGATGTCGTGCAAAGCCGCGAAGGTCGGATCCGACGCGCGGCCCAGAGCCCAACTAAAGCCTAGATACACGAGCAGCAAGCAGCCCCCGGCGACTGCTGCGCCCACCCACAGCGGGACCCAATTGGTCAACGTCACCTTCTTCTGCGCGGCACCCTGCCAGCGTGGGGAGAGCTCGTTCTCGGGTTCGCCGCGCTGTGTCCGGATAGTCAGGTAGAGGCGATCGCGCAACTCTTCCAGTTGGGAGCGCCCGCCTTCCAGGACCCGGTACTTGCCTTGAAAGCCGAAAGCGAGGCACATGTACATCAGCTCCAGCAGGTCGATGTTGTTGCTGGGATCTTCGGTGACCCGCTTGAGCAGAGCGTAGAACTTCTCTCCGCCCCAGCCCTCGTTGTGAAAAGTGACGAGCAGGCTCTTGTTGGCCCACGCGCCACCCGCTGCCCAGGGTGCGGTGGCGATGACCTCGTCCAGGAAGGTGCACAGGCAATAGCGGGCGGCGATCACCACCTCCGGCCGGACGCCGCGATTGCGTGCGTTGGCTTCGAACTCGCGGATCGAGCGCACCAGTGTCTCCCGCAGGCGGTCCAGATCAGCAACCGCGGGAGAGCTGCGCAACTGCACGGCCAGGGTAAGCAGTGGATTCGCGGCCCCCAGCAGCGGATTGAGTGCGCCGAGGCGCCCCAGGTCCTCCGCGCTCAAGGGCGGAGCATAGCCGGAGGTTGGCGCGCTCGACACCAGCGGGCGGCGGCCACCCGGCGCCGGCCGGATGACGGTCCGGTCTTCTTCGGGGACGGCGAAGGGATCGTCCAGGCTCACGCAGTTACCCTCTGATCGCCCATAGCTCGAGAGTGAGCTCGGGGAAATCGCCCGCGACGTGGATTGCCATTCCCCCGGAGCCCTCCAGCTGCTTCCACAGCTCGTTGCCTTGCTCGAGCTCGAAGTAGCTCACCCCGGCGTGGTAGGGGATCTGGCGTGGCGCCACCGGCATCGCATGGATCAGAATCCCGGGGAGCTGGAGGTTGACCAGATCGCGGATCTTCTCGACCGGACCGATCTTGACCTGCGTTGGCAACCGCTGTCGCAGGGTTTCGGCCGGTACTCGCGCACCCGCAGCCAGAACGAAGTTTGCGTTTCGGAACAGCTGCCGGTCGGGGACGCGCGCGACCCTCAACCCGTACTGGCGCTCCTCCAGCGGGATCGGGATCGCATTGCGCTCGATCACCAGGCTCAGCGAGCGGCGCAGATCATCCATCACCGGTGCGAAGGTCGCCTGCAGGTCGTCGTGCCGGTAGGCGGGAAACTCGCTCGGGCCGCTTGTCTCCGTGCGCGAAGGTTGCCAGGTCGCCGGCCAGCACCAGACAGAGCTGAAACAGAGATTCGGGATGCAAACCTTTGATCTGCTCGAGGTGAGCGAACATCGGTTCCGCGCGGTTCACGCACTGTAGAAGGAGAAAGTCGGCGATCTCCGCAACGCCGCTGTGCGCCCGGCCCGCGACGATCGAGGCCAGCTCTTCGCCGCGATGCCGGAGCAGCCCTCTGATCTCGGTGACGAAGCCAGCCAGAGGCCGCGCCGCTTGGCAGTCGAGGCAGGGCGGACTGAAATCCTCATCGAGCAGCAGCCGTCCGTCCGCCCGTCTTTCCACCACGCGCACCAACGGCAAGCTGGTGTATGCGTTCAAAGGCTCGGACTCCAGGCTCACACGCAGCCGGAGCTTCCCGACCTGGAGCAGCGCATCAGTGGGAGTGTCCGCGTTCGCGTCTCGAGCTTCGTACTCCTTTACCAAGAACCGCGCGAGGCTGTCCTTGCGCTCCAGGGAGTCGACCTCCGCCATGGCTGGTCGCCGCAGAGGCAATGCGAGGACGACGACCTGGTTCTTGGCGCCGTCGGGAAAGTCGAGCGGTTCCGGCGACTCGTCGTCCCACGGGATGTGGAAAGGAACCCCGTCTGCGAAGACGCCGCTGGCTGACGCGACGCCGACTTTGCCCAACGCCAGCAGCTGGTCGTCGAGCTTGAGCTGTGTGAACCCCCACGGGTACGGTCGCAGCGGTGCCGACCTCAGCTCGACGAGGTTGGCGAAGTAGCGCTCCTGCTGCTGGAAGTGATGCGGGCGCAGGAACATTCCCTCGGACCAGATGATCTTGTTGTTCCACATCGTGACGTGTCAGAGCCTCGGATGGTGTCGTGATCGGGTCGCGGGTGCTGGCTGTTGGCCGCGGGCAGAGGTTGCGCTGGTTCGGTGAACGACAGCTACTTTTTCTTGGGCGGTGGCGCAAGGGACACGGCAAGCGCATCCAGCTTGAGCTCGATCCGAGTGGTCTTGTTGGCGGGTATCTCCATCGTGGCACGCCACTTGGCATGATCGAGATCCCGGTAGGGCGCCAGGACTGCGATGAACTTGGTGTCGGGGCCGGGTTTGCGCGTGAAGTTCTTCTGCATCCCCGGTTCCACTTGAATTTCTTCTCGCACGACGATGTCGGCGCCGAGCACCTCCTTATCGCGGTCGTACAGCGAGAAAAAGTCCGCGCTGTTGAACACGCTGATGGACTTGAGCTCGTAGAAGCGCAGCCGAAGCGGCGAAGCGCGGCCGGTAGCATCCGGGTTCAAGCCCGGCCGACGCGCGCAGATCTATCTCCACCACCGTAGCGCGCGGCCCGAAGAGCTTTGCGCAACCGGCGCAGCTCAACAGAACCGTCGGCCGACAGGGCAGCGATAGCGAGCTTGCGGCTGATCGCCATCGTGTGCGCGCGCGAAGACAGGCTCATGCGCTCTCACCTCTCGGATGGTTTGGCAGCGATCGTCTGGTGAGCGTGCATATCGGGCGCTGGAATCGAGGTCAAGCAGAAGAAGATCTTCCCTTACCCGCGGCGGCTCGAATCTTCTGCAGCTGTTCTTCGTATGCCGCCCGGAAGGCACGACCGAAGATGCGGTCGAACTCGTCCTGCGCCTCTCGAACCATGTTGTCGTGCTGCTCCGCAACCATATCCCACATTCGCGCCTTTCGGTTCTGAGGCAGCAGCTTGTCCAACAACGGCTGCGACGCGAGGCGCTTCTCCAGCTGCGCTGGGTCGAAGCGTTGCAGAACACCCAACAGAGCCGCCCGCATCCCGGCCATCACAGCCAGATTGTGCGCCTGCAAGTCTTCGTAGGCTTCGCGAACGGCGCGCAGCGGAGGCAGGTATCCAGACCTGGGTCTCGGCGCGAGCAGATGGTTGAGCGCCTCATATGCGTCGGGGCAGAACTTGAGAGGGTTGTTTTCGGTTGTCGCCAACAGGGTCATGTCGACGCGCAATTCCCGTTTGGTCAGCGCTCTTGCCACCAGTGCCTTCAGCAGGCCAGCGACAGTCTCGCGCAAGAGGTCGCCGACATTGCGCATGAGCTCGGGATTCGCCAACGCGCGGTCCTCGAGCTCCGGAACGCCAGCTGCCTGGAGTAGCGCACGCACCGCCACAACGTAGGCGTCCGCTCCGCTCGTTTCTCCTGCCGCAACTGCCGGGACACGTTGTGTTGCTGCTCCGGCGGGGCGGCTCGTATCGCCGTTGCCTTCGTGCGGCACGGGTGGCCGCGTTGTACCGGCAAATGCGTTGCGTGACTGCTGGCGCCGCAACGGGTGGTCGCTCCGCGAGAGGCGCGTCCGCAAAGGGGTCGTCCCACTTGGGCTGAGAAGCACTGAGGGAGGAAATCGCGGACGGCGTGGGAAGGCCGCTCGGCGCGCTCGCGCTGCTCGTCCAACCCGCGTAGCAGGTCGTAGTCGTCAGGGATCTGAGCGGTCTTCGCAGGCGTGGTGGGTGGCAACGGCTCGAGGAAGCCAGGCAGTTCATCCCGTTGCGCACCATGGCTGGACAACGGAGCCTGCTTCGGCGCCGCGGCTTTCGAAGCTCGGAAACGCTGGCGTCCCGCCACCACCTCCCAGATCGATGCCGAAGGCCATCCTGCTTTCGGCATCTGCCGACGAGGGGGAAGCCCAGCCCGGACGGCTCTCGGCTCGCGATTAAGTAAACCGTCGGCTTCTGGTATGCGGGACTCAATCGGCCCGCTGGATTCGATGTCCGCGACAATGCAGTAGCCGCCGATTGTCAATCGATCTCCGGCGGAGAGCTCCGCTGTTCCTCCCGGGCTAAGCGGACGCCCGTTCAGGTCAATCGGGTTCTGGCCAAGGCTGGTCAGAAAGTAGGAGCCCGCGCGAAAATCCACTCGCGCATGGGTGCGCGAAACGATCCGCTCTGGGTCGGGAAGGACCAAATCGTTTTGATCGAGCCGACCGATGGTCCCACCAGTACCGCTGAATATCCTCGAGATCGAGCGCTGCGGGGGCTGGTTGCGATAAGTCAGGACAGATAGCGTCAGGGACATCGACAGCCGGGGCCTCCGCACTGGGCAACTGCGCGGACTGACTCCCGGATCGGCTGATCCGCAGACTTGCTCGTAGCGGTCTTGGTGCTTCGCCGATCGCGATTTCTTCTGCCAGCCCCGTCGCGTTTGCCTTGAAGGATAACCCTAAGGCCTGGGCGCAACAAGCCAGCCGAAGGTCATACGCCACGGTCCCTCGGAAGAGACGACAGTTTATCGGGTTGCGTCAGGTGCGGCGCCTGCTGTGTTGCGCTCCTTGCTAAGGTACCTACCTCAGGCTTCGTCGCGGCGCCTTGCAGTCATCCGCACCTGACGCAACGCGCATCGCGAGAATAGATCGGAGCTTCCCTAACCCTAGTCCGACCCGACCACCGCGAATTGCTCCCGCGCTTGCCTGATTTCCTCGCCCAATTGATAGACGGCCATCGCGTAGTTGCGACTGTAGTTATAGCGCAGCAGAGCATAAAAGTTGTCAAAGCCGAACCAATACTCCGGACCCTCCGCCAGATCCAGAGTGAACAGGCTCGCCGGCAACGATTCGGTGATGCCCGGCGTGCTCTGCACGCCCCGTTCCTGCCATTGAGCAACGCTGAGCTGTGGCTTGAGCCCCAGCTCGAGCAGCGGTTTCGGGTCCGCCGTGTCAACGCGAGCGGGCGCTGCGACAGGTTGTCCTTCCTTCCAACCGAACTCCCGGAGATAGCTGGCCACGCTGCCGACGATATCGGCTGTGTCGGTCCACAGATCGATCTTGCCGTCCCCGCTGTAGTCGACGGCGAAGCGACGGTAGCTGCTCGGCATGAACTGCGGCCAGCCCAGGGCTCCGGCGAAAGAACCCTCGCACGAGCGCCGGATCCCAGCCTTGCTCGCGGGAGAGCAGCAGGAATTGCTCGAGCTCGCCTCTGAAGTAGTCGGCCCGCTTGGGCCATTCGAAGCTCAGCGTGTACAAGGCATCGATCACGCGGAAACCACCGGCATACCGCCCGTAGCGGCTCTCGATCCCGATCAGGGCGACGACGATCGCCTCCGGCACGCCGAAGTCGCGACGGGCGCGCTCCAGAACCTCGGCATTCTCGTTCCAGAACCGCAAGCCGTCGGCGATCTGCGCTGTCATCTACGCACAGCGGTTTGAACTGATACCAAGGGCGGCTGGTCGTGGGCGCCGAGATTGCCCGCACCACGTCCTGATTGGGAGCAGCGCTCGCTAGCAAGTCGCGCAAGTTGTGCGCGTCGAAACCGTGCGTGCGTACCATGTGGCCGATGAACTTGCGCACCTCGGGTTTGAGCTTTTGAGATTGCGCGGGCGAAGTTTGCGCCGTAACGGAGCGCGACAATACAAGCAGTGAGAGCAAGACTGCACCGAGGACGAGCCGGAGGAGTCGATGGGTACCGCGTGTTCCGCGCTTTACGACCATGGTGAGACGCTCATCGAGTTCGAGGTGAATGGCGGGAGGACGCGACGCGTTTGCGCCGCAGGACCACCGAAGACGAACGGGATATCGTCAGTCACGCTGTTCTTCTTGAGAGACAAAGTTTGAATGCTGTGCGGTTTAGGTGTGGTGGGATCGAGATTTCACTCCAGGCTTCGCCCGCGCTGCCGATTCTAGTGCGAACCCGGAGGCAGGGGGATTCTGGCGGGGCGGGCGCGCGGTGCCGCACATGTGCGCGGGGGCGAGCAAACGATCGCTGGGCCGCGAACGGGCTCCGGCTCACAATTTCAGCGCCTTGCATTGACCCGGAGCCACATTCGGCGTAATTCTTACGCCTCAAGCTGATTGCCTGGAGGATGTTGATGTCACTCGTCGATCTGTTGCCCAGCGACGCCCGGCTTAAATCGGTCCCGGCCGGCGAGCTCATCTTCGCTCAGGGGGACCGGGGCGACATCATGTACGTGATCGCCGAGGGCGAGGCGCAGATCCTGATCGACGGCAAACCCCTCGAGAGCGTCGGAGCCGGCGGGATCCTCGGAGAAATGGCGCTCATCGACGCCGAGCCGCGCAGCGCCACAGTGATCACGAAGACGCGTTGCGTGCTCGTGCCCGTCGACGAGCGCAGCTTCATCGACCTGGTGACACGCCGACCCGAGTTCGCGCTCCAGGTGATGCGGGTGCTCGTCCATCGCCTGCGCAGGGCGGGTCTCGAGCGGTAACCGGCGGCGGTTGCTCTATAATCAACAGTTGAGCTGACGGCGCCTCGACCGTCAAACCCGACAGCCGGGGGCCGGGGATATTACTGCCGCGGCGTAACCGGGGTCTGTCCTTCAGGTTCGTTTGCCGGATGCAGCTGTTCGCCTTTGGTGTCAACCACCATACCGCGCCTCTGGCCGTGCGCGAGCGCATCGCGTTCGACACGGAGCGGTTGCCGTTGGCTTTGCGCGACCTCGTCGACCAGGAGCCGGTGCGCGAGGCGGCCATCCTGTCGACCTGCAACCGCACCGAGGTCTACTGCAGCACGCCGGAGCCGTCGACCGCCATCCGCTGGTTGGCGAACTATCACAAGCTGAGGGACTCTCAGCTCGAGCCGTGTCTGTATACCCTGCCGCGGGAACAGGCGGTGAAACACGCTTTCCGCGTGGCGAGCGGCCTGGACTCCATGGTCCTCGGCGAGCCGCAGATCCTGGGGCAGATGAAGACTGCAGTGCGCTACGCGGAAGCGGCCGGCACGCTGGGGCTGGTGCTGCACAAGCTGTTTCAGCAAACCTTCTCGGTGGCCAAGCTGGTGCGCAGCCAGACCGAGATCGGCGCTGCGTCGATTTCCATGGCGACGGCCGCGGTGCGGTTGGCCGAGCGCATCTATCCCAGCATCTCACAGCAGAAAGTGTTGCTGATCGGCGCGGGCGAGATGATCGAGCTCTGCGCCGCCCACTTTGCCGCGCAGCGTCCGCGCGGCATGACCTTCACCAACCGCTCTCTGGAGCGCGCGCAGGAGCTGGCGCGGCGCTTCGAGGGCAGCGCGCAGTCGCTCACCGATCTGCCGGACTTCATCGCCCACCACGACATCGTCGTGACCTGTACCGCGAGCCAGCTGCCCATCATCGGCAAGGGGCTGGTGGAGACGGCGCTGAGGGCGCGGCGCCACCGGCCGATGCTGATGATCGACCTGGCTGTGCCGCGCGACGTCGAGGCCGAGGCAGGCGAGCTCAACGACGTGTTTCTCTACAGCGTCGACGACCTGGGCAAGCTCGTGCAAGAGGGCCGCGACGCGCGCCAGGGCGCGGTCGGCAAAGCCGAGGCTATCATCGATGCGGGCGTCGACGATTTCATGCACTGGCTGGGAACGCGCGCGGCTGTGCCCACGATCCGAGCGCTGCGCGACCAGGCCGAGCGCACGCGGCGTCACGAAGTCGAGCGCGCGCTGCGCCGGCTCGAGCAGGGCGAATCGCCCGAACGCGTGCTCGAACACCTGAGCCAGAGCCTCACCAACAAGCTTGTCCATCCCCCGACCCACGCCCTGCATCACGCTCAGGAGGCCGACCGCGAGCAATTGGTCAAGCTTCTGGAGCGGGTCTACCTGATCCGCGGCCGCGAATGAAGGCGAGCATCGCCGCCAAGCTGGCGCAGCTTTCTGCCCGCCTGGAAGAGTTGAACCAGCTATTGTCCAGCGAGAACGTCACCGCGGACCTCGACAACTATCGCAGGCTCTCGCGCGAGCACGCCGAGATCTCGCCGGTCGTGAAGCTGTACGAGAAGCACCGCGCTGCCGAGCACGAGGTGCATGGCGCTCAGAGCATGATCTCCGACCCGGAGATGAAAGAGCTGGCGGAGGCGGAGATCCGGGAAGGCAAGCACAAGCTCGCGCAGATCGAAGCCGAGCTGCAACACCGGCTGCTGCCGCACGACCCCAACGACGACCGCAACACCTTTCTGGAGATTCGCGCCGGTACCGGTGGAGACGAGTCCGCCCTGTTCGCCGGGGATCTGATCCGGATGTACTCGCGCTACGCAGAGCGCCATGGATGGCGGGTGGAAGTGGTGTCCCAGAGCCAAGGCGAACAGGGCGGGTTCAAGGAAATCATCGCGAAGATCAGCGGCCAGGGCGCCTACTCGCGTCTGAAGTTCGAGTCGGGCGGCCACCGCGTGCAGCGCGTCCCCGCAACCGAGACGCAAGGTCGCATACATACCAGCGCGTGTACGGTCGCAGTGATGCCGGAGGCCGACGAAATCGGAGAGGTGGTGCTGAATCCGGCAGAGCTTCGCGTCGACACCTTCAGGGCATCGGGGGCCGGCGGCCAGCACATCAACAAGACCGATTCGGCGGTGCGTGTCACCCATCTGCCCACCGGCATCGTGGTGGAGTGCCAGGACGATCGCTCGCAGCACAAGAACAAGGCGCAGGCGCTGTCGGTGCTGGCCGCGCGCATCAAGGACAAGCAGCTGCGTGAGCGTCAGGCCAAGGAGGCGGCGACACGCAAGTCGCTGATCGGCAGCGGCGACCGCTCCGAGCGCATCCGCACCTACAACTTCCCGCAGGGGCGGGTCACCGACCACCGCATCAACCTCACGTTGTACAAGATCGACCAGATCATGGATGGCGATATGGACGATCTGATCAACGCGCTGATCGCCGAGCATCAGACCGAGCAGCTCGCCGCGCTGGCCGAGGAAGCCTGAGCGTCTCGCCTGGCGTGAGCTACGCCTCCGACCTCGAGACCGGGGAGCAGTTGCTGCGCGCGGACAGCGCGACGCTGGCTGCGGCTCTTCAGATCTCCGTTCCGGAGGCGCGCCGGGAAATCCAGAGTTTGCTCACCTATGCTCTGGGCATAGATCTGGCTGTCCTCCTCGCTCACCCGGAGCGCGTGGTGGAGGCCCGCGCCG
The DNA here is from genome assembly GCA_963747025.1 of uncultured beta proteobacterium. Lineage (GTDB taxonomy): Bacteria > Pseudomonadota > Gammaproteobacteria > Burkholderiales > SHXO01 > SHXO01. Next base: position 250,707 of record CAVVDJ010000004.1, on the reverse strand, counting down.
CCGCGGCTTATGTCGCAGACGTTCGCGCGCCGGCTCGGTGGCGAGCCGATGGCGTACGTCTTGGGCGAGCGCGAGTTCTACAGCCTGAGCTTTGAGGTTGGGCCGGCAGTGCTGATCCCGCGCCCGGAAACCGAGCTGCTGGTGGAAATGGCTCTGGATCGGCTGCCGGAGGACACGACCACCGCGGTGCTGGATCTGGGCACCGGCAGCGGGTGCGTCGCTGTTACCCTGGCGAAGCTCCGGCCCCGCGCGAAAATCGTCGCCACCGATGTGTCCCACCCGCGCTCGCGGTAGCCGAGCGTAACGCACGGACGCAACGCGTGACCAACGTCGAGTTCCGTGCCGGCGACTGGTTCGAGCCGGTGCGCAGCGAGCGGTTCCCTCTCATCGTGTCGAACCCGCCATACGTCGCGGAGCACGACCCGTATCTGCAGGAGGGCGATCTGCGCGCGGAGCCGGGTCTTGCTCTGGTTGCAGGGCCGAGCGGCCTGGAGGCCCTGCGGGCGATCATTTCACAAGCCCCGCAACATCTGCTGCCTGGGGGCGTATTGCTGGTGGAGCACGGCTACCGCCAGGCTGAGGCGGTAGCGCGACTGCTCGACGCGGCGGGCTTTGTCGATCTCATTGCCCGCACTGACCTTGCGGGTATCTCGCGCGTCGCGGGCGGGCGGCGTCCTTGAAGCAAGACCTTGAAACGGCTACCATGTACTCCAACTGAAAAGGGTATTCCGCTAGTGGGATACCCTTTTGGTCTTTATCCAGTCGAGCCCCGTCTCTAAGTCTTAGAGGTGAGCCATGGACACCCAGGAACGCATTCGCAAGCAGGTTACCGAGAACAAGGTGGTGCTGTACATGAAGGGGACGCCCGAGGCGCCGCAGTGCGGTTTCTCGGCATCAGCCGTGCAGATGCTGGAGGCGTGTGGCGCGAACGAAGTGGCGACGGTCGATGTGCTGGCCGACCCGGACATCCGCCAAGGCATCAAGCAGTTCTCCAACTGGCCGACCATCCCGCAGCTCTATGTGGGCGGCGAGTTCATCGGTGGCGCCGACATCATGCGCGAGATGTACCAGAGCGGAGAGTTGAAGAAGATCCTGGCGAAGTAGCCTACGCTTCCCAGTATTGCCTAGGGGCTGGCCATCGCCAGCCCTTTTTCGTTTGTTGCAACAAAAACAAGATGCAGGTGGTCACGTAAGGCCAGGGCTCCGGGAGGGCCAGCAGCGCGGCGGTTAACAGGTTCTTCAGCATTTCGGCGGTGACCATGGTCTAGAATCTCAGTGTCGCGTTACAGTGTGCTGGCATTGGTTTGACGGACGTGGGGCGGTCGATTACTTGGTGCTCAACGTGCAGCGGATCTGCCCATCGGTCAGCCTGCAGTTCGAATCGCCGATCTTGAACTGGGCGATTGTCTTGCCGTCCTCCATGGCGACCTCGATGGGGGACTGGTCGGCGGCGTTAGCTGCGGCGGAAGCCAGGAACGCTGCGATCAGCAGATGCTTCAGGATCTTGGCGGTCGTCATTTTCTCGCTCCTGCGCGGTGCGTTTCGTGATGTCACCACTGTACGGGGGAGAGGCTTTTCTTTCGGCGAACTATTGCCGGCCGCGAGCGTGACAAATTCACGCCGAGTGCAGTTTCTGGTCCGGCTGCGGGAGGACGGGCCGCATTGCGCGAGTTGACGGCGGCCATTTGCCATTGCAGCATGGCGCCCTTCCTGGCTAGCTGTACTTGGCAGCGTCCGACAACCAAAGTCCCGAGTGTGATCGGTTCCGATGAACTCCGACGGCGGCGAAAGCTTCGCTGAGCTACGAGAAGCGGTGCGCGCCCTCTGCGCTGCCTTCTCGCCCGAGTACTGGCGCAAGCTCGATGAGGAGCGCGCCTATCCTGAGGAATTCGTGCGGGCGCTGACGCAAGCCGGCTGGTTGTCGGCGCTGATTCCCGAGACGTACGGCGGCTCGGGTCTGGGCATCACCGAAGCCTCCGTCATCCTGGAAGAGGTCAACCGCTCAGGCGGAAACTCGGGCGCTTGTCACGCTCAGATGTACATCATGGGTACGCTGTTGCGGCACGGCTCGGCGGAGCAAAAGCAACGCTATCTGCCCGCCATCGCCTCCGGCGCGCTGCGGTTGCAGTCTTTCGCGGTGACCGAGCCGACCACGGGTTCCGACACCACCAGACTCAAGACCACTGCGGTGCGCCAGGGCGACCGCTATGTCGTAAACGGCCAGAAAGTCTGGACCTCCCGCGTGCAGCATTCGGATCTCATGCTGCTGCTGGCGCGGACCACACCGTTGCCAGAGACGAAGAAGAAGTCCGAAGGTCTGTCGGTCTTCCTGGTCGATCTGCGCGCGGCGGTGGGCAACGGCATCACGGTGAGGCCGATTCGCAACATGCCCAACCACGAAACCAACGAGCTGTTCATCGATAACCTCGAGGTCCCGGCGCACAACCTGGTCGGCGAGGAAGGGAAGGGCTTCCGATACATCCTGGACGGCATGAATGCCGAGCGCATCCTGATCGCCGCGGAATGCGTCGGCGATGGCCGCTGGTTCCTGAAAAAGGCGGCTACCTACGCCCGGGAGCGGGTCGTGTTCGACCGTCCCATCGGCCAGAACCAGGGCGTGCAGTTCCCGATAGCGCGCGCGTACGTCAACGTCGAGGCGGCCGACCTCATGCGTTTCAAGGCCGCCGACGCTGTTCGACCGCGGGCAGCCTTGCGGCGCGCAGGCGAACATGGCCAAGCTGCTGGCCGCCGACGCTTCCTGGGAGGCGGCCAATGTCTGCCTGCAGACGCACGGTGGCTTCGGCTTTGCCCACGAGTACGACGTGGAACGGAAGTTCCGCGAGACGCGGCTGTATCAGATCGCTCCCATCTCCACCAACCTCATACTCGCCTATATTGCCGAGCACGTGCTGGGTCTGCCCCGCTCCTATTGAGCGCGACCCGCCGCTATGGAACACGAATGAACGGTATCGAGAATCCGGGTCGGCGTCGCTTCCTGCAAGGCTCCGGCAGTCGCTTCCGGTGTGGTAGTGCTCGGCTTCTGCCTTCCAGGTGTGACCCGGGTCGCAGCCGACGAGCCCGCCAAGCCCGCGGGTTTCCGGCCCAACGCCTTCATCCGTATCGGTAAGGACAACGTGGTGACCGTAATCGTCGGCAGCTCCGAGATGGGGCAGGGTGTGCTGACCTCGCTTGTCGCAAATCGTGGCGGAGGAGCTGGATGCGGACTGGGGCAAGGTGCGCTGCGAGCAAGCGCCCGCGCACGCGGACTACAACCGGCCGGGACTGCAGATCATGATCACCGGTGGCTCCATCGTCGGTTCGCTCCAACTGGGAAGTCCTGCGCAAGGCGGGCGCGAGCGCACGCGCCATGCTGGTTGGCGCCGCCGCTCAGACCTGGAAGGTCGACCCCGCTACGCTGCGCACCGATCAGAGTGCCGTGATCGGCCCCGGCGGGCAAGCGTCTCACCTACGCGGAGCTGGCCGACAAAGCCGCGACGCTGAGCGTCCCGAAGGATCCTCCGCTGCAGTCGCCGAAGGAGTTCAAGGTCATCGGCAGATCCGTCAGGCGCCTGGATACCCCGCCCAAAGTCGACGGCTCGGCGAGATTCGGAATCGACGTCAGCGTGCCCGGGAATGCTGAATGCGGTGGTCATCAAGGCGCCGGCAGTCGGCGCTCAATTGACCCGGTTCAATGGCGACAAGGCCAGAGCAGCACCCGGCGTGAAAGCCGTGGTGCTGATCTCCGACGGCCTGGCCGTGGTGGCCGACACGTACTGGCACGCACGCAAAGCCTCCGAGCTGGTGGAGGTCGACTGGGGCGAGGGTGCGCTCGTCGGCCGCTCCTCGGACGATCTGAGCGCAACGCTCGAGCAGGCCGCCAAGCTCGACGGCTTGGTCGCGCGGCGAGAAGGGGAGGTCGGGACCTTCAAGCTCGGCAGGACCACCTCGGCCGGCTATCACCTGCCCTACCTGGCGCACGCCTGCATGGAGCCCATGAACTGCACCGCGTGGGTCAAACCGCACGAGGTGGAAATCTGGACCGGCAGTCAGGCGCAGACCGCGGTCCAGCAGAGCGCCGCGGTAGCCGCCGGCGTCGAGCCGGAGCAGGTCAAGGTGCACACCTTGTTTCTAGGCGGCGGCTTCGGCAGGCGCGCGGCGCAGGACTTCGTGATCGCCGCGGTGGAGACGTCCAGAGCCGTGGGCGCGCCGGTGAAAGTGATCTACTCTCGAGAAGACGACATGCGGGGCGCTTACTATCGGCCCATTTCCTACACGGAGATCAGCGGTGGCGTGGATGCGACGGGCAATGCCGTGATGCTGCAGGCGAAGGTCGTCGTGCCGTCGCTCGCCGAGGCAACCGGCTTCAAGCGATTGGTTCGGCCCGACGGCGTCGATCGCGTCGCGGTCGAGGGCCTGGCCGATATGCCTTACGACATCCCCAACATCAAAATCGAGTGGGTCAAGCACGACTTCGGTGTACCCATCTGGTTCTGGCGCTCGGTCGGCGCGAGTCACAACACGTTCGTAACGGAGACGTTCATCGACGAGCTCGCGACGCTCGCCAAGAAGGATCCGTATCAGTTTCGCCGCGAGCTGCTGGACAAGCAGCCGCGCCTGCGCTCGGTGCTCGAGTCTGGCCGCCGACAAGGCGGGCTGGGGCAAGCCTCTGCCAAAGGGAATGGGTCGCGGGATCGCGTGCGTGGCGGTGTTCGGCAGCTGGACCGCGCAGGTGGTGGAAGCTTCAGTCGAGGGCGGCAGGCCGCGCGCGCATCGCGTGATATGCGCCACGGACTGCGGCCGCGCGGTAAACCCGGAGCAGGTCAAAGCGCAGATGGAGAGCTCCATTATCTTTGCGCTGTCGGCCGCGCTCTACGGTCGCATTACCTTCAAAGCCGGCAAAGCGGAGCAGAGCAACTTCGACGATTATCCAGTGGTGCGGATGAACGAAGCGCCGCAAATCGAAGTGCACTTGGTTGCCGAGCGAGGAGAAGCCGGGCGGCGTAGGCGAGCCTGGCACCCCGCCTACCGCGCCCGCGCTGGCCAACGCTCTGTTTCAAATCACGGGCAAGCGCATCCATAGCTTGCCCCTGAGTCTGCATACCTTCGCCGCCTGAATCCCGCGTTGGCGGGTGTTTGGCCCCTGATCCTGTTCCTGACTCCTGACCCCTGATACTGAGACGCCCCGTTCCGAAATTCTGAAATCCGCGCCTGGTGCGGGTTTCCGGCCAGTTGGTCCGGTTTGTGCCCGCGCCCCGCTTCTGGTTTTGGCGTGAAATGTTTATCATTATTGCTATCTAGCGGCGGCTGAACATCCGCGATCGAAGCCGCTGCCCGTGTCATTTCCGCTGTCCGGCGAGGAGGTTATCTAGCCATGATGGGTCTGGTGCGGCTCGCCCTACGCCGCCCTTATACGATTGCCGTTCTGTCGCTGCTGATCCTGCTGCTGGGTTGGCTGTCCGATGCGGCAGATGATCGTCGACTTCTTCCCGAAGATCGATATCCCGGTTGTGTTCGTGGGCTGGAACTACCCGGGCCTGTCGGCCGAGGAGATGGAGCGCCGCATCGTGATCATCAGCGAGCGCGCCTATTCCACGACGGTCAACGGCATCGAGCGCATCGAGTCCCACTGCATTCCCGGGACCGGGCTGGTCAAGGTCTATTTCCACCAGGGTGCCGACATCGGTGCGGCGATCGCGCAGATCAATGCCGTCAACGGCACCGCGCTGCGCATCATGCCGCCGGGGCTCACGCCGCCGGTGATGATCCGGTTCAATCCGGCCACCGTTCCTATCGTGCAGATGATCCTCGGCAGCAAGACGATGTCCGAGGAGCAGATCTTCGACTACACGCTCAATTTCGTGCGCGTCAAGCTGTTCACGATCCCGGGCCTGCAGACGCCGGCGCCCTTCGGCGGCAAGCTGCGCCAGATCCAGGTCGACCTGAATCCGACGCTCATGCAATCCAAGGGGATCTCGCCCAACGACGTGGTCAATTCGCTGGTCACGTCGAACCTCCTGATTCCTGCCGGTACCGCCCGGCTCGGCGAGATCGACTACAACGTCATGATGAACTCGAGCCCGCCGTCGGTGGATCTGTTCAATCAGATGCCGATCAAGGTGGTAAACAGTGTGCCGGTGCTGATCGGCGACGTCGCGACGGTCCGCGACTCGTTTCGCCGTGCAGAACAACATCGTGCACGTGAATGGACGGCGGGCGACGTACCTGCAGATCCTCAAAGCGGCGGATGCGTCCAGCCTCACCGTAGTCGAGTCGGCGCGTGCAATGCTGGCTGACATCCGTGCTGCCGCCCCGAGGGGCTGGATATCAGCCTGGATTTCGATCAGTCGGTGTTCGTGCGCGCTGCGATCAAGAACGTTGCGTCTGAAGCCATCATCGCGGCGGGGCTGGTCTCCCTGATGATCCTGGTGTTCCTGGGCAGCTGGCGCAACACCATCGTCGTGGTCACCTCGATCCCCTGCTCGATGTTCGCCGGGATCATCTGCCTGTACTTGACCGGCAACACCATCAATCTGATGACGCTGGGCGGGCTCGCGCTCGCCACCGGCATCCTGGTGGACGACGCCACCGTGGCGGTGGAGAACATCCACCGCAACCGCACGCTGGGCAAACCGCTCACCGTCGCCATTCTCGACGGCTCGCGGGAGGTCGCCCTGCCGCGCACCATGGCCACGCTGGCGATCTGCATCGTGTTCTTCCCGGTGACGTTCCTGTTCGGGGTCTCCAAGTACCTGTTTACCCCGCTGGCGCTGTCCGTGGTGTTCTCACTGCTGGCTTCGTACGTGTTGTCGTTCACGCTGGTCCCGATGCTGTCGCGATATCTCCTGGCGGGCGAAGAGCACGGGCATGCCGAGCATTCCGGTCGGATGAGCGTCGCGGATCGCCTCAATCAAACGCGCGAACGCATCCTGGACGGAATGCGCGAAGGATTTGGCAGCCTCCTGGCATTGCTGATGCGTCATCGGCGTGTTCGTTCTGCTGCTGATGGCGGCGTTCGGAGCCGTGAGCATCGTGCTCGTACGCGTCGTGGGTACCGACTTCTTTCCCCCGGTGGACGTGGGCATCATGAAGCTGCACTACCGCGCACCCGTGGGCCTGCGTATCGAAGAGACCGAGAAGCTGGTGCTGCAGGTCGAGGACGAGATCCGCAAGCTCATCCCGCAGCAGGAGCTCGCCAGCATCAACGATATGGTCGGCGTCCCGATCTTCTTCAACCTCGCGTTCGTACCTACCGACAACATCAGCGGCATGGACGCCGAGATCCTGATCTCGCTCAAGACGCCGCACCGTCCGGTTGTCGAGTACATGCGCGAGATCCGCAAGCAGGTTCCGCCCAAGTTTCCGGGTTCGACCTTCTACTTCCAGAGCGCCGACATCGTCACGCAGGTGCTGAACTTCGGCCTGCCTGCGCCCATCGACGTTCAGGTGCAGGACTTCAACTTCGAGCGCGGCCAGATGTATGCCGGCCGGCTGCGCAAGGCGATCGAAGAAGTGCCCGGCGCGGTCGACATCCGGCAGTTGCAGGTGCTGAACTATCCCGGTCTGAGGGTCGAGGTGGATCGGTTGCGCGCGGCTCGCCTTGGCTTCACCCAGCGCGATGTGGCCAACAGCGTGCTCACCACGCTGTCATCGAGCTCGCTCGTCAATCCGTCCTATTTCCTGGCGCCCAACGGGGTCAACTACGCTGTCGTGGTGCAAACGCCGATCGAGAAGATCACCGGCGTGGACGACCTGATGTCGACCGCGATCACCCCGACCTTTGGCCGGTCATCGACGGAGCTCCTTCCTCACGGCTCGACGCGATGCCCGGCGCGCCGGTGACCCGTCTGTCCAACCTGGCTACGCTGCGCCCGGAGACGAGCTTCGAATCGGTCAGCCACTACACGGTCCAGCGCGTGATCGACATTGCAGCCAATGTCGACGGGCGCGACCTCGGGAGCGTGGTAACGGACATTCAGAAGAAGATCGCGGAAATCGCCGGCGCGCCCGACTTCCCGAAAGCGGCCAAGATCATCGTGCGCGGACAGTACGAGCTGATGCAGAACTCCTTCACCAGTCTGTCTGCTGGGACTGGTCCTCGCCGTCATCCTGGTCTACGCGCTGCTGGTCGTGTTGTTCCAGTCCTGGGTCGATCCATTCATCATCATGATGGCGGTGCCCGGCGCGCTCATCGGCATCTTGTGGATGCTTGCGCTGACCGGGACCACCATCAACGTCATGTCGCTGATGGGCGCTATCATGGCGGTCGGGATCGGGGTTTCCAATTCCATTCTGGTGGTCAGCTTCGCCAACGACATCCGCGTATCCAATCCCGGCATGACGGTGATCGACGCCGCGGTCGAAGCCGGCAAGACGCGGCTGCGGCCCGGTGCTCATGACGGCTTTGGCGATGATCATCGGCATGGTGCCGATGGCTCTGGGTCTGGGCGAAGCGGGCGAGCAGAACGCACCGCTGGGGCGCGCCGTGATAGGCGGGCTCGCACTCGCCACGTTCGGTACGCTGTTCGTCGTGCCGGTCATCTATACCTTCCTGCGCATGGGTCCGCCCACGCTGCACGAGCTCGACGAACGCTTCGAGGCCGAGGCGCGCGGCGAGTCCGCATAACATTCAGAGGTCTTTCCGGAGTTAGCGCATGCGACGTCAGGGATCGTTCTTCGCCTTCTATCTGTTCGGTGCCGTCTTGGTCGCCGTCGGGGCCGGAACCGTGTACTACTTCTGGCACGCGAAGCAGAGCGAGCTCGACACGCAGTTGAAGGAGCGCGCGGCGGTCGCGGAGGCTGGGCCTACGGTGGCGGTTGCCACTTCGAAGCAAGGGCCGACGGTGCGCAAGCTCACGCTGCTGGGCGAGGCGCTCCCGTACAAGACGGCGACGCTGTACGCGAAGGTGAGCGGCTACCTGACCAAGATCAGCGTCGACAAAGGCGATCACGTGAAGGCCGGGCAGTTCATCGCCGAGATCACGTCGCCGGAGCTGGATCATCAGTACGACAGCGCGGTGGCCGATTTGGAGAACAAGAAGCGCGTGGCAAAGCGTACACGCGACCTGGCCGACCAGCACTTCTTCTCCGAGCAGGCGGCCGAGGATGCCGAGACCAACGCGCGGCTCGCGGAGCAGCAGGTGCAGTCGGTGCGGGCGCTGAAGTCGTACAAAGTGTCTCAGCGCGCCCTTTGCGGGCATCGTCACCGCGCGCTATGTCGACCTCGGGGCGTTGGTGACCAACGCGACGTCGAACCAGAGCTCCGCGCTGCCGGTGGTGACGATCTCGGATCCATCCCGTCTGCGGGTCACCGTGTACGTGGATCAGTCCGAGGCACCCAACGTCCATATCGGTACGCCAACGGAGGTGGTGGATGCCTCGAATGCCGTCCGCCAGGGGACCGGTAAGGTGGCCCGGGTAGCCGGAGAGCTCGATCCCAGGACCCGCACTCAGCTTACCGAAGTCGATTTCGACAACAGCAAGGGAGAGTTCATTCCCGGCAGCTTCGTGAACGTGAGCCTGTTGATACCCGCTAAGAGCTACGTGGAGGTGCCTGCCGCCGGCGCTCGTGATGCGCGAGGGCAAACGGATGGTGGCGGTGATCGGTCCCGACAGCCATATCAAGTTCACGCCCATCAACGTGGCGGGAACCGACGGCAAGGTGATCCGCATCGAAAGCGGGCTCGAGGAGAATGTTCGCGTGGCGCTGAATCTGCCGAATACTGTCGCGGACGGTGCCAAGGTCACGGCCGCCGGGGCGCCCGGCCAAGCACCCGGCTGCCACTGCGGCAGCGTCGTCGCCATCGACAGGCGGCAAGTCAGCGTCTGGAGGTCCGGTCACGCCAGCGCCCAAAGTAGCGACACATCCGCGACTATAATGCCGCCTATGAGCGACCATCGACGCAGCCGACTCCGAGCAGGCCGCGCAGTCACCACGACATGGGCGGCCAGCCTGCGGGCCCCGTCGCGCACACCGAGCACGACTATGCGCTGTGGGAAAAGCGCGTGGATGCTCTCTTGGTGCTGCTGTCGCGCAAAGACCGGCGCCTGATCACGGTCGACGAGCTCAGGCGGAATATCGAAAGTCTCGGCGCCGATGCCTACGACACGATGTCTTACTACGAGCGCTGGATCCACTCCATCAGCCAGACGCTGATTCAGCGCGGGGTCATCAGCATCGACGAGCTGGGAAAGAGAATGGCCGACGTGGAGCAACGGCACGAGCGAGGCGAGTTGTGAGCCGGGCCAACGTGAAAGTCCGCTTCAAGCCCGGCCAGCGCGTGCGCGTGCGGCGAGCCTACCCACCTGGGCACGTGCGCATACCGTGGTACATCCGCGGACATGCCGGCGTTGTGGAGCGGCTATGCGGCGCTTACCCCAATCCGGAAGAGCTGGCGTATGCCCGCAACGGGCTGCCGGCGCAGCCGTCTGTACCGGGTCCGCTTCGCGCAGCGGGAGCTGTGGCCTGACTACGTTGGCAGCGCGGCCGACACCGTCGACGTGGAGATCTATCAGCATTGGCTGGAGCCGGCCGAGGCAAACCGCCCATGAGCGACCATCACGATCACGATCACCCGCACGAGACACTCCCGGACGCTGCGGACAAGCTCACCTACTATCAAACGATGGAAGTCGCCGTGCGCGAGCTGCTCATCGACAAGGGCATTCTCACCGCCGATGAAGTGCGTCGCCAGATCGAAGACATGGATGGGCGCAACGCCGGGATGGGCGCCAGGATGGTTGCGCGCGCCTGGGTCGATCCCGAGTACAAGCAACGGATGTTGACCGACGGGAACGCGGCGGCCGAGGAAGTGGGGCTGGATCACGGCGCGTACAAGCTCGTCGTGGTCGAGAACACGCGGGAAGTGCACAACGTCATCGTGTGTACTCTGTGCTCGTGCTATCCGCGCTGGCTGCTCGGCCTTCCCCCCGACTGGTATAAGAGCCGCAACTATCGCTCGCGCGTGGTGCGCGAGCCGCGAGCCGTGCTGCGCGAGTTCGGGCTCGAGCTCGCGGATCAGGTCACCGTGCGCGTGCACGATTCCAACGCCGACATGCGTTACCTGGTCTTGCCGCTGAGGCCGGCCGGTACCGAGGGCTGGAGCGAGGAGCAGCTCGCGGCGCTGGCGACGCGCGATTCGATGATCGGCATCGCGCCGGCCGACTCTCCTAAAGCCTGACCGACTCATGGCAGTGAAAGAAGGCTGGAAGGGCAGGTTCTACGAAGACTTCGAGGTCGGCGACGTATACCGCCACCCGCTTGGCCGCACGGTCACGCAGGTGGACAACATCTGGTTCACGCTGCTCACGCAGAACACCGCGCCAATCCACTTCGATGCCCACTACGCGGCGCAGACCGAATTCAAACGCCCGCTCGTAGATTCGACGTTTACCGTCGCGCTGGTCACGGGCCAGAGCGTGACAGACATCTCGCAGAACGTCTTCGCCAACCTCGGCTGGGATGAGATCCGCCTGCCCAATCCGGTATTCGAAGGCGACACCCTCTATTCGCAATCCGAAGTGTTGGACAAGCGCGAATCCAAGTCGCGCTCCAACGTGGGCATCGTCACGGTAAAGACAACCGGCTTCAACCAGAACGGGACGGTAGTGATTGCATTCAAGCGTACCGTCATGGTCTACAAGCGCGGGCAGGGCCCGACGATTCCGCAGCCTCGACATCCGGGGCGGCTGACCAGCCCAGTTCGTCGATCGTGCGTCGGTCCGTCGACCCGTCTGCAAACGGCGGCGCGGAAACGGGAAGTCACGAGCAGCGGGGCAAGCCGGCTGTAAGCCTTTTGTAAGGTCACTCCAGTTAAATGAGAATCGACACCGAGCGAACCGGGTTGGTCCACCGGTTCGGTATGACGGGCCGTTAGCCAGCCAGCCCCTTCCCGGGGCGAGCCAGCCATTTCCATCACTGCGTCTGTGAGGAGGAATGGCAGGCATGAGCAGCGCATCCGCATCCAAACTCCTGATGGGTCTCCTTGCTATTTCGTCCGCCGGCGCTGCCGTGGCGGACCCGGAATCGCCGGCGACGACGCCACCGAATGTCGAAACGCTCCAGAAAAAAGTTGACACGATGTCTCAGCAGCTGGAGGAGCTCAAGGCGCAGCTGAGGCAGCTCCAGCAGCAGAATGGTGCGCCCGCTACGCCGCCGGTGGCCGGGCAGCCGGCAGGCGTACCGGAGCCGGCGCAGGCCAAGATGCCAGAACCGACGCAGGCCAAAGCGGAACCGCCGGTGCAGGCGCCATCGGAGGAGCGCCCTCCACCCGATTTCTCGCGCTGGGAGAAGTTGAGTATCTGGGGCTACGGCGAGATCTACTACATGCATCCAACCCAGGACTCGTCGCAGACCCAGGCCGATCTCGCCCGCGCCGTCTTCGGCATCGGCTATCAGTTCAACGCCAATACCCGTTTCAATTCCGAATTTGAAGTAGAGCATGCGGTTGCGTCCGCCGACGATGTCGGCGAGTTCGAAGTCGAGCAGTTTTACGTCGATCACAATCTGAACAATTGGGCGTCATTTCAGGCGGGGCTGTTTCTGATTCCGACCGGCCTGCTGAACGAGCATCACGAACCCACGAATTTCTATGGAGTGCAACGCAACTTTGTCGAAACGCTGATCATTCCCACGACCTGGCGCGAGGGGGGCCTGGCCTTCAAGGCGATGAGCCAGAATGGATTTACCGGCACGGTGGGCATAACCACGGGTCTTAATCTGTCCAAATGGGAGTTCAACCCGGCGGAGCCGCTATACAACAACGCCTTCGAGCTGGAGATCAATGACGTTGCGCCGATGCAGGCGACGCACCAGGAGCTGTCGGTCGCGGACGCTCAGCATCTGTCCGGATTTGCGTCGCTGAACTACACGGGTGTACTGGGTTTGCTGGTTGGCGGGTCCGTGTTTACCGGCAAGGCCGTTCCAGCTTTGGCTAACATCCCGGATAACGAGCATGCGACCCTGTGGGAACTGCATGCGCGCTGGACGCCGCTCAAATTCGATCTGTCCGCAGTGTATGCGCGTGGGTACATCACCAATACTGCGGAAGCGAACCTCCAGTTCCCCGGCGCCAGCAACCCGCTGCCTGCGTCTTTCTATGGGTACTACGTGCAGGCTGCCTATCGGTTATGGCAGCACGAGGAGATGCATCTGAGCCCGTTCGTGCGCTGGGAGCGCTACAACATGGCGGCCAGCTACGCGGGCGTGACTTCGCCGGTTCCTCCGCCCGGGTTCCCGCAGCCCTTTGACACCGTAACCACGCTGGGCGCGAACTACTACCTCACGCCCAATGTCGTGTTCAAAGTCGATTACCAGCATTTCCTCGTGAATCAGACTTTCACGCGCGTAGACCTCGGCATGGGGCTGTCGTTCTAGCCCGGCAATGAACATCTCTTGACGACGCGGAGTCAGCTCATCGACCCCGCTGGGCAGCGCGCGCAGCCAGCACGATGGCCAGCACCGCTGCGATGATGAACAGGACGAACCACGCCAGCGCCCATTCTGGAATGGACAAGCCGAGAAACTTCCAAGTTACCTTGGCGCAGTCGCCTTCGCCCTTGAAGACCTTGGGAAGCACCTGCGTGAGCGGCAGCGAATCCAGCATATAGGCGAGGTCGGGCCCGCAATCGAGAATGTTGGGCGGATTGTGCTGGAGCCAGGACTGGCGTCCGGCGATGACCGCTCCGCCCCCTGAGGACAACACCAGCAGCGTGCTGTAGATCCAGGTGCCCGATCTTCCGCGGGCCATGGATCGCCGCGATCAGCGCGATCACCCCGGTGACCACGAACGCGTAGCGCTGGAAGATGCACAGCGGGCATGGCTCGAGCTTCTCCACGTGCTGCAGGTACAGGCCGAAGCCCATCAAGCCGAGACACGCGAGAAAGATCGCGAGGTAGATCAGGCGCGGGCGCAGCGACTGTCGACATATCGCAGCCTCGGCGTCAGATCGCGGCCAACGCACGCTCGAGATCGGCGATCAGGTCCTCCGCATCCTCGATCCCCACCGACAGCCGAACCAGGTTGTCCGTGAGCTTGAGCTGCGCGCGCCGCTCCGCCGGCAGCGAAGCGTGGCTCATCAGTCCCGGATGACCGATCAGACTTTCCACGCCGCCGAGGCTCTCCGCCAGCGTAAACAATTCGCACCGCTCGAGAAAACGCTTGGTGCCCGCAAGATCGGTCTTCAGGTAGGCCGCGATCATTCCGCCAAATCCGCTCATCTGCCTGGCCGCCAATGTGTGCTGCGGATGCTTCGGCAGGCCGGGATAGATCACCCGCTCGGTTTTTGGATGAGCGTCGAGCCATTGGGCGATTGCCAGGGCGTTGTAGCAATGCTGATGCATGCGCAGCGGCAGGGTTTTGACGCCGCGCAACGCGAGGAACGCGGTGAACGGGTCCATGATGGAGCCGATGGCGTTCTGCATGAACTCCAGCTTGTCCTTCAGTTCGCGGTTGTCGCCGATGATGACAATGCCGCCCACCGCATCGGAATGGCCGTTGATGTACTTGGTGATCGAGTGCACGACGATGTCGAAGCCGAGAGCGAGCGGCCTTTGCAGCGCGGGGGAGGCGAACGTGTTGTCGCATACCGTGAGCATGCCTCGAGAGCGTGCGAGCCGTGCTACCGCCGCCAGATCGGTCACCTTGAGCACTGGGTTGGAGGGGGATTCAACCCAGATCATTTTTGTATCGGGCCGGATCGCTTTCTCGATGGTCTCCGGGTGGTCCGGGTCCACATAGCTCACTCTCAGCCCGGCGGTTCGTTTGCGGATGCGATCGAACAGGCGCCAGCTGCCACCGTACATGTCGTCCACCGCGACGATGTGGCTGCCTTGGTCCAGCAACTCCAGCACGGTTGCCATGGCCCCGAGACCCGAGGCGAAGGCGAACCCGTGCGCGCCGCCCTCCAGATCGGCAATGCAGCGCTCGAAGGCCATCCGCGTGGGGTTCTGTGTGCGCGCATACTCGTAGCCCGTATGCACGCCGGGCGAGGATTGCTTGAACGTCGATGTGGCGTAGATCGGCTGCATCACCGCGCCCGTCGTTGGGTCGGGCGTCTGCCCGGCGTGAACGGCACGGGTCGCAAATCCGAATGAGCTGGTGAGTTTTGTCTGTCATGGTGCTTTGTGCCGCAGATAGTTGAGAACGTCGATGCGCGTGATCAGACCCCAGAACTTGCCTTGATCGAGAACGATTGCGACGAAGCCTTTGTTGAACGTCTCCATCAGCGACGCCAGCGGCGTCTTCAGCCCGACCGTTTCCAGCCGCCGGGTCATGGCGCTGCGCACCGGCTGGCGGAACTTGGCGGGGTCGTCCTGTACCGCCGACAGCAGGTCCCATTCGTCGATCAGGCCGATGACCTGATCACCCTCCAGCACGGGGATCTGCGAAATGTCGTAGAGCTTCATGCGCGCGTAAGCGGTCATGAGCGTGTCCTCGGGCCCGATGCGTCACCACTGCGCGCTCGTCGGCGCGGCGGGCGATGATGTCCCGCAGGTCGCCATAGCTGTGCCGCTGCAGGAATCCCTGGTCCGCCATCCAATAGTCGTTGAACATCTTCGACAGATACTTGTTACCGGTATCGCAGATGAACGTGACGACGCGCTTTGCCGTCTTCTGCTCCCGGCAGTAGCGCAGCGCCGCCGCCACCAGCGTGCCGGACGAGGACCCGCCGAGAATCCCTTCTTCCTTCAGCAGTTGGCGCGCCGTGTTCAGACTTTCCGCGTCGCTGACGGAGTAGGCGGCCCGCACTCTGGAAAAATCGGCGATCGGCCGGGATGAAGTCCTCGCCGATGCCTTCCACCACCCAGCTTCCGGCCGCGCCGTACTTGCCCGTCTTGATGTAGTCGCACAGCACCGAGCCCGTCGGGTCGGCGAGAACCATCTCGGTCTCCGGCGAGACGCGCGCGAAGAAGCGAGACAGACCCGCCAGCGTGCCGCCCGAACCGACGCCGCAGACTATTGCGTCCACATCGTGCCCCATCTGCTCCCAGATCTCGGGACCGGTGGTCTGCTCGTGCGCCTCCGGATTGGCGGGGTTGCCGAACTGGTTGACGAAGAAGGCGCCGGTTTCCTTTGCGATTCGCTCAGCGATGTCCTGGTAGTACTCGGGGTCGCCTTTGCCGACATCCGAGCGCGTGAGCATCACTTCGGCGCCCAGAGCGCGCAGGTGGAAGATCTTCTCGCGTGCCATCTTGTCCGGCACGACGAGAATCAACTTGTAACCCTTCTGCGCCGCGACCAGCGCCAGGCCCAGCCCGGTGTTGCCTGCGGTGGCCTCGATGATGGTGCCGCCGGGCTTGAGCCGCCCGTCGCGCTCCGCCGCTTCGATCATGGACAAGCCGATTCGATCCTTGATCGAGCCCGCCGGATTCTGGTTCTCCAGCTTGACGAACAGTCGGCACAGCCCGGTGTCGAGGCGGGTGATCTCGAGCATCGGCGTGTTGCCGATGAGCTCCAGGAGGCTTTTTGCGATCATCGTGAGACTCCCTGCGAATCCGCTCGTGGGCTCGAGCGAATGGTGGCGGCGGACCGGAGCTCCCGGTACCGGGCGGAAGTGTACCCTGCCGGACCCGCCCGCGGGGATCAGGCCCGGGTCCGTGGAGGTGACCGACTAGGGCGGAAGCCTGCGGTCGAGGCGGAAGCTTTCCGCCCCGTTTAGAAGCGCCAGCTCACGCCGGCAAGAGCGGCCCAGTTGGCGGTGAGCTGCACCCCGTTGACGTACTGATAGAGGGGCAACTGCAGATAAGCGTAGACCTGCCAGGCGTGAGAGAGGTCGTAACTGAGGCCCGGCGAGAAGTAAATGAATTTGCCCCCGCTCAGATCGGGCTCGGCGTTGTCGCCTTCCTCGGGCCGTTTGTATGCGAAGTTGAGCTGGAGCTGAAGCCCCAGTCGCGACGTCAACCAGCGGTTGTAGCCGAGGTTGAGATAGATCCGATTGCCGGGCCGGTAGGCGTCCCGGCTGTCCAGCGCTGCTTCGAAGCTGAGCTGCGCAAACATCGAGTCCTTCGCAGAGAGCGGACGGCTCAAGAACAGCGTGACCAGCGCGTCAGTCGTCCCGGTGCCAGGCTGCAGCATGCGCTCGGCCGCGACGCCCTCGGAGTTGGTGACGTTGAAGCTGCCGGTGGGGAGCTTCAACCCGAGCGCGATCCCTGCGCTTGCGGGCGAGTCCGTACCCAGGGTGAACCGGTACCGTCCTTGCACACGCACATCCCCGAGCTCCGTGAATGCCCATTGCTCTGGCACCGGGTCGTCTTCGGGATCGACGATGTGGTGATGGTAGCGATTGACCAGCGGCACCGTCGCGGTGACACCCCAATGGCCGTCGAAGTTGTAGTCGAAGGCGGCGACCCAGTTGCGGTTGATGGTCTGGACTTCCTCGGTTTCCTCCGGCACTTCGCCGAGACCGACCTTGGTCGCGCCCTGCTTGGGTTGTTTCAGGTCGATGAACTCGAAGCGCAGATCGACCCGGCCGCCAGGTTCGGTCCACAACCCCTGTGTGCCCCAGTCCGCATTGACCGTACAAAAAGCGCTGCCGCAGCCGGCATGCACGCTGGCGGAAGCGGACAGGGCAGTTACAAAGGAGAGAGCGACGGCCAAGCGACGGTCCATGCGATCCTCTTATCGCCACAGCGTGTGAAGAAGAATCGCAGGATAGCCAGACCTACGCGTTGCAAGAATGCGACATTTCGTCGCACTGCATTGCGGATATCAACCGCGGACCGGGCGCTTGGAAAGTTTCCTCTGCAGCGTGCGGCGGTGCATGCCCAGGTTGCGGGCAGTGGCGGAAACGCTGCCGCCGTTCTCGGCGAGCACGCGCTGTATGTGCTCCCACTCCAGCCGATCTACCGATAGCGGCCGGCTGGGAACGGGTGTCCCAGCGTCGCCGACGGTCCGGCCGAAAGCGGCTACCACCTCGTCGGCATCAACCGGCTTGGCCAGATAGTGGGTTGCACCAAGCTTGATAGCCTCTACCGCGGTAGCGACGCTCGCGTACCCCGTGAGCACGACGATGCGCACGCCATTGGACAGCGAGCGCAGCTCGGGGATCAGGCTCAGCCCGGAATCGCCGTGCATTTTGAGATCGATCACGGCGTACGCTGGTGACTCGGAACGCGCATACGCCAGCGCCTCGTTCACGCCGTGCGCCAGCGTGACGCGGAAACCGCGTCGCGTCAGCGCGCGACGCATGACGTCGCAGAAGGTGCGGTCGTCGTCCACCAACAACAGCGAGGCGGCGGCGCTCACGCCCGCGCTCCCGGAGCGAGTCGATCCAGCGGCAGCTCGAGCAGCGTACATACGCCGCCGCCAGCGCGCCCTTTCAAGCGCAGGTGCCCGCCCAGTCGTTCCAGCGTGGCCTTGGCCAGCAGCAAGCCGATGCCGTTGCCTTCACCTTTCGGCTTGGTGCTGAAGAATCCGTGCCCGGCGCGCAACTCGGCCTCGTCGCTCAGGCCCGGCCCACGGTCGCGGATCTCGAGGCGCAAACGATCGCGGCCCCAGCGGCAGTCGAGCTCGACACTCCCCGGCGAGGCGTCGGCCGCATTGTTGAGCAGGTTCAAGATAGCTTGCCGCAGCGTCTGCTCGGTCAGGATACTCGGGGCTGGCTTCGGGCCGCTCAGATCCTCGGTCAGGCTTACCGAAGGCCGGAGCAGGCGCCAGCGCTCGAGCGTCTCCCGCAGGAACTCGTCCACGGGCTGCGCGCCACCACCCTCTGCGCGCGCTTGGCCGGCAGCGGCCACCATGCGTGTGATGGTCTGCTTGCAGGAGTCGACTTGCTGCCGTAGCGTGCTCAGGTCTTGGGCCAGGTCGGGGTCGTGCGCATGATCTTTGGTCAAGTCGCTGAGCACCACGGCCATCGTGGACAGCGGCGTGCCGAGCTCATGCGCTGCTCCGGCGGCCAGCGTGCCCAGTGCGACGATGCGCTCGTTGCGCAGTGCGGCTTCTTTCTGTCGGGCGAGCTCGGCATCGCGCAAGCGGATCGCTTGCGCCATGCGCACCACGAAGAACGCGATGAACCCGGCGCTCAGCACGAAGTTGACCCACATCCCGACCAGATGCAAATGAAAGCTTCCCTCGCCGTGGCCGGGGTGCACGCCGCCGAGCGGCAAATTGAAAAAGAACAACAGCCCGTAGCATGAGGCTGTGACGGCTGCCATGCTCCACGCGAAGCCCGGCGGCAAGGTAGTCGCGGCGATGACCAGAGGAAGGAGATAAAGCGACACGAACGGGTTGGTCGAGCCGCCACTCAGGTACAACAATGCGGATAGCACCGCGACGTCGACGAGCAGTTGCAGGAACAGCTCGGCCTCACCAATCCGAGCTGTCCGCCGAAGCCGAACGCGCGCAAGCAGGTTCGCAGCAGGAAGCAGCAGCAGGATCCCGATCATTGGGCCCCATCGTAGATCCACGTCGAAGCCCAGCGTCGCCACGCCCATGGTCGCAGCCAGCGCGCCGGCCAACACGCTGCGCAGCAGCATCAGGCGTCTGAGCTGATCAGCAACCGAAGCGCGGTCAGAATCACGTTGGCGCACAGGCTCCCCCAGGCAGGATTGTAGTCTGGAGCACAGGGGCAGTCCGCTGTTGCCGTAACGATCTGGCAACGCAAGAGGTGCGGCGGCCCATCCTACGGGATGTAATACCAATCCGATTACTGTAATCTGTATTTCGGCGCTCAGGGGAAGGAGCCTGGATTCCGACGCTGAGGGGAAAGCGTTGGAAGCGTCGCGGTCTTGCCGAGCAGGGGATCGGTGCTGAACGCGAGCTAGTTTCTATAACCTCATCCGTTCACGCAGTCAAACCAATCCTCAGGAGGAGACTCATCAATGGAACTGACAAGACGCACATTTCTGACCGCTGCAGCTGCGACCACCGCTGCTGCGGCGACTAACGCTTTAGCGCTAGACAAATGGGGCAGAGACCGGGACTGGACCGGCGACCCAACTGTCACCTATCCCGAGCCCGCATGGGAAGTCGTGGACAAGCGCTTCAGCGGACGGCAAGGCAACGCCACCCTGCAGCGCATCTGGCACGGGATGGGGAACAACGCCGCGCTGTGGCTCGAAGGGCCGGCCTGGCTCGGAGACTGGGGCTGCTTCATCTGCAGCGATATCCCGAATCATCGCGTGCTGCGCTGGTCCGAGGACGACGGCCACGTCAGCGTGTACCAGACCGAGTCCGGGTATTCCAACGGGCATTCGCGCGATAACCAAGGCCGGTTGATTGCGTGCGAGCACGACACGCGCCGGGTGCGCCGCCGCGAATACGACGGTACTTGGACGATCCTGATGGATAACTATCAGGGCAAAAAGCTGAATGCGCCCAACGACGCGGCAGTCCACGCCGATGGATCGATCTGGTTTACTGATCCGGGCTACGGCATTCTGGGGCCTTACGAGGGGCACAAGGCAGAATTCGAGCTGCCCACCCGCGTCTATCGTTTGGATCCAAGCGGCAAGGCGACGGTGATGGTGGAATCCATGAAGCGCCCGAACGGCATCTGCTTCTCTCCGGACTTCAAGAAGCTCTACGTCGTCGACACCGGCGCCACCGACGGGCCACAGTATCCGGCGAACATCATGGTGTTCGACGTAACGAGCAACGGAACCGCCCTCAGTGGCGGCAAGGTGTTCGCGGACTTTGCGCCAGGGTTCACGGATGGCATCCGCTGCGACACCGACGGCAACGTCTGGGCCAGCTGGGGCTGGGGCGGCCCAGACACCAACGGCGTACGCGTACACGCCCCGAACGGTGATCGGCTTGCGTTCCTCCATACACCGGAGGTTATCTCCAACCTGGTTTTCGGTGGCACCAAGCGCAACCGGTTATTCATGACCGGCAGCACGTCGATCTACGCCATCTACGTCAATGCCGTTGGCTTTCCGCTGACCTGATACCAAGCGTCGAGCATAGTGGCCCGCGTGCTTTTGCACGCGGGCTTTTTTTCGCCGCGCGCAGTCTTGTAAGGCTATTGAAAGCAAATCCCCCTTGTTGTACAAGGAGCGCTCTGCTGCGAACCCAAAAAACCGCCGTGCATGGGAAGGGGACGGCGGTTCCACGAGCGCGAGTGTTTTGAGCGCGTTGCACGCGCCAAGCGGGGCGTCGGTTCGTGGTAGAGGAGCCTCAAACTCAAAAAACGTAAACACGAGGAGCTATCAATGGAACGAGTACAACTGCACAAATTCATCGACTTGGCAAAAAAATCAACCGAACCTCCGAAAGAGCCCAAGGGAATGAGCCGCCGCGAGTTTCTGGCAGCGGTTGGTACCACGGCGGCGATCACCGGAATGGCGCCCGAAGCCTTCGCGCACAACTTCATCGACCAATACGATCCCAATGGCCCGATCGCACGCTACCCGAACGTCGACGTCATCGGGCTGGACAAGCGCTTCAAGTACAAGCTCGGCAATACGCCCATCGTGCGTCTGTATCGCGGCACGATGTGGGCGGAAGGGCCGGCCTGGAATGGCGTCGGGCGCTATCTTTCCTGGAGCGACATCCCGAACAACGAACAGCTGCGCTGGCTGGACGAAGACGGCAGCGTGCACAGGCAATACCGTTATCCGTCCAACAACTCTAACGGCAACATCTACGACTACTCGGGGCGGCAAGTCGCATTCGAACACGGCACGCGGCGCGTGGGCCGATACGAGCTGGACGGCAGCTATACCATCCTCGCGGATAGCTATCAGGGTAAGGGCCTGAATGCCCCCAACGACGGTGCGGCGCATCCGGACGGCTGGTACTTCTTTACCGACCCCGGCTACGGTGGCTTGATGAACTATGAAGGGGTGCGGTTGAACACGGGCTCAGTACAGCCGGTTCAGAAGGAAGCGGTGTACCGCATCGACGCGCCAGGCAAGATCGAGAAAGTTGCGGACGAGCCCTGGAAGCCCAACGGCCTGTGCTTCTCACCCGACTTCAAGAAGGTCTACATCGCCGACACCGGCAAGTCGCACTATCCCGATGCCAAGAGCGTCATCTGGGTATACGACCTGGATGGGAAGAAGCTCAAGAACGGCAAGTTCTTCGCCGAGATGACCATGAACGGCAAGACCGGCTTCGCCGACGGCATCCGCTGCGACGAGGACGGCAACGTCTGGGCGGGCATGGGCTGGGTCGGGGATGGGTATGACGGCGTGCATGTCTTCGCGCCGGACGGCACGCGTATTGGCCAGATCCGCATGCCGGAGATCATCTCCAACATCGCCTGGGGCGGCAAGAACCGCAACCGACTGTTCATGACTGGCAGTACGTCGCTGTACGCGGTTTTCGTCGAAACCCGCGGCGGCCCGATCGGCGGCTAGAACCTCGCGCTCGATCCATCAAGCCCCGCCCGGAGAACTCGGGCGGGGTTTTTTGTTTCCTTAGATCAAGAACCCGACGCGGCTGAAGCGGGGCATTCCTCGCATCCCGCATCACAGGGGCGCGGTGGTCACCTCACCCCGATCGATTACGAACAGCGCATCCAGCATCTCCTTCGAGTGGGACAGGTCGGACTCGGTCAGCAGAATAGACAGGCCCTCATGCTTCAAACCTGCGATGACCTCAGCCAGGCGGCGGGCCAGCACCGGAGCAACGCCTTCGAACGGTTCGTCCAGCAACAGTATCCTGGTGCCGCTCATCAAGGCGCGTGCAAGCGCCACGAGCTTCTGCTGACCGCCGGAGAGCAACATCGCTTTGCGCTGCGCGAAAGCTTCGACCTCCGGGATCATCTCGTAGATTTTGGCCAGCCGCGCGTCGATGTCGGGCCGATGCGATGCCCACGCCGGCATCAGTACGTTCTCCTCAACGCTCAAATCCGGCACCAGCCTCCGGTCCTCGGGCATGTAGCCCATGCCGGCGCGTGCGCGCATATGGGTGGGCAGCGTGTCGAGCGTGGCCCCGTCGAAGTGCACCGACCCGTTGCGCGGAGAAAGGATTCCCATGATGGAGCGCATCAGAGTGGTCTTTCCGGCACCGTTGCGGCCGATCAGGCCCGCGAACTTGCCCGAAGGCAGTTCGAGATTGACGTTGCGCAGGATGCCGACAGAGCCGATCGCCACATCCAAACCTTCAACGCGCAACACCGGCCGTCTCCTTGTGCGCAAGGTGGATCTGTTCGCCGATCACATACCGGCGCACCTCCGCGTCCTTCAGGACCGCAGCCGGGTCACCGTCGGCGATGATGCGGCCCTCGTAAAATGCGAGCACGCGGTGCGTATAGCGGCTGACGATGTCCATGTCATGCTCCACAAACAGTACCGTCACCCCTTCCGCCTGCAGTGCCCCCATGACCATATCCATCAGCCGGAACTTCTCCTCCGCCGAGACGCCGCTGGTGGGCTCGTCCAGCAGCAGGACCTGCGGGCCTCCGGCCACCGCCATCGCGATATCCAACAGTTTCCGCACGCCTTCCGGCAGCAGGCCGGCGGGCTGGGTGCGGTAACCGCTGAGATTGAAGCGATCGAGAAGCTGCTCGGCCTTCGCCTGTTCCCCAGCCCTGTCCGAGGACGCACCGCGCGGGCGCATCGAGCGCGCGGCGATGCCCACACCGATCCTCAGGTTTTCGTGCACGGATAGAGTGTTGAACAGCTGGGGGATCTGGAACGAACGACAGATCCCGAGCTGCGTGATGGTGCGCGGCTGCATGCCCGTGATGTCGCGGCCTTGGTACAGGATCTGACCAGAACTGGGCGCGAGATAGCCGGTGACCATGTTGATGAACGTGGTCTTGCCCGCGCCGTTGCTTCCGATCAGCCCGACCACGCTGTCCTGTTCGATGCGCACGTTGATATCCGCTGCCGCGGTGACCGCACCAAAGCTCTTGTTGAGATTGCGTGCTTCGAGGATGATCGCCACGTCACGCTCCCCGTCGGCGCAGGCGGAACATCGACCACAGTCCACCCGGAAGGAACATGATCACCAGCAGCATGGTGAGCCCCAGTGCCATCTGCCAGGTGTTGGGGAAGCGCTCCAACGCGAACGTGCGCACCGCTTCGAAGACGCCGGCCCCGAGAAACGGGGCCAGCACACTACCGGTGCCGCTCAGAATCGCGATGAACACGAATTCCCCGGAAGTGGTCCAGTTGGCTGTGGTCTCCGGATCGACGTGGCCAATGGCGCCCGCCATGAGTGCGCCGCCGATGCCGGCCAGCGCAGCGGCGATGACGTAGTTGAGATGGATCACCCGCTGTACGGAGGCACCCATGTACTCGACCCGCAACTCGTTGTCGCGTATCGCCTCGGCCAGGCGCCCGAGGTGAGAGCGCAAGTAAGCGTGCATTGCGACAGCGCTGCCGGTTGCCAGAACCGCAGCGAGCGCATAGATGACGTAGCGCACCCAATGCGCGCGCACTGACAGGCCGGCAAATGTCTTGACTGACAGGCCGAAGCCGTCGGTGCTGCCCAACGCCGAGGTTTTCACCAGCAGCCCATACAAGATCATCGAGAATGCCAAGCTCAGCATGGCGAAGAAGATGTCGCGGTATTTGGCCAGCAGCAGGCCGAGCACAACGGCGACCAACCCGGAGAGGAGCGCGCCGGCAATCACCATCAGCGGCAGGTCTGAGAGCGCGTAGAAATGATCCAGAGCACCCGCGGCGTAGGCTCCGAGGCAGTAGTAGAGACCTTGGCCGAAGGACACCAATCCCGTGCGCATCATCAGCGTCATCCCCAGCACCACGATGCCGAGGTTGAGCGCGACAGTGAGGAAGGACAGTGCCCACTGCGGCAGGAACGGCCCGACGGCGAGAAGGCAAACGAGGGCACCTAGCAGAAGTGCGAGCGTCGGGTCGCGCCTGATGCGCGCGCCTGTCATATCTTGCGTGCCTCCGGCGCGGCGAACAGCCCTTTGGGCCGGACGATCAGCACCAGCGCCATCACTACATATACGCTGAACAGTTCCACTTCCGGCTGGTAATGGACCGCCGCGGACCGCACCAGGCCCACGATCAGCGCACCGACTGCGGCGCCGCCAAGGCTTCCCAATCCGCCGACCACGACGATGGCGAAGGCGAGCACGATCACTTCTGCGCCGATACCGGGCTGAACCGAGGTGGTGGGAGCCGTGATCGCCCCGCCCAGCGCGGCAAGCATGGCGCCGGCGGTGAAGGTGACCAAGTACACCCGCGACACGTTGATGCCCACCGCCATGCTCATCTCGCGGTCATGGATCACGGCGCGCAGCATCTTGCCGTGACGTGTGCGGCTCAGCGCCAGAGCCAACGCAACACCCACGACGATCGACACGACCACCAGCACCAGACTGTACACGGGATAGATGAGAGGCCCCATCTCGAGATTGCCGAGCAGGGCATAGGGAGCCGATACCAGGATCGGATCGACGCCGAACAACAGCTTGGTGAAATCCTCCAGTATCAGGAACAGTGCATAGGTAACCAGCACGAGCACGATCTCGTCGCGCCCGTACATGAAACGCAACAAGCCACGCTCGATCAGCGGACCGGTGATCAGCCCTACCACCAGTGCAGCGAGCAGTAGAATCCCATAGCTACCGACCGGCGCGTAACCGTGTGCCAGCCAATACCCGGCAAACGTAGCCGCGGTGTATGCCCCGAGTGCATACAGGCTGCCGTGAGCGACGTTGAGGATCTTCATCACGCCGTAGATCAGCGTGAGTCCCACGGCGATGATGAACATCCAGGAGGCGTAGAGGACGCCGTCGATGATGACGGCTGGCAGCTGGCTCACGGGCGTCGTCAGTGCGGTTAGATGCGCTACCGTGTTACTTCCCGGGCTTCATGCCGGACTTGATCCAGTCCGCGCTGGAGATCCCGTCGGGAGGTTGCACCCGATCCGCCGGGTAGCGTCGGATGTTGATGACCGTGACCTGGCCATTCACCAGCTTGGTCGTCCCGTAAGCCGTCCCCGCGGCCGCCTGGTGACCTTTGCCCAGGCTCATGCTCACCTTGCTGCTGGGCGAGTCGAAGCTCAGCCGTTCGAAAGCGGCGATCACCTCCTCTTGAGACGGGCCGACCTGGTAGGCCTTCTCCATCTCTTCCTTCACGCCCTTGTTTGCCCCCATGGGGGTGGAGGCGGCGAGCTTGGCGAGGCGGGCCTTTTCGTATGCCGCCTTGAGGCCGAGGAAGGCAGCCGCCACACTGTAGGCCGGGTAATTCGGGTTGAGCCCGTCCGCTCTTGCCTTGTAGATTTCTTTGAGCCAGGTGTTGAGCGGCGAGTCCGGTGCGAATACTCCGTGCGTGCCGCGCGCGCCGACAATCGTGCCGTCGGGCATGTTGCCGGCAAGTCGATGCAGATATGGCTCGCCGGCGACCAGTACCAGCTGGCTGTCCTTGAACAGCGCGCGCGGCACGCTCTGCAGCATGAACGCCTCCAGGTCGCCGCCCCACAGGCTCGAATGAATCACGTCAGACTGGCTCCCGATCAGCGCGGAGATCTCGGCTCCATATTGCCCGGCGCCGAACTTCGGCATCTGCGAGGTCGTCACTTTGGCGTCGGGCTTCAGGATACTCATGGCCGCGCTGAAGTCGCTCCACGAGTCCTGGCCCCAGGCGTAGTTCTGGTTGATGCCGGCATAGGTCTTGACGTCGGGCCGCACTTCCAGCAAGTACAGGGCGGCTGCCACCGCATCCATAGTGGCGTGAGGGCGCGTGCGGAATACGTATCTGTAGCTCGCCTCCTCGAATACGCGCGGTGTGCCGCAGTCGAACAGCACCGTGAGCTTCTTCATTTCCTCGGCTACCGGCGCTACGGCCAGGCAGTCACCGCTGGAGATGTAGCCGATGACGAAGTCGACGTCGCTGCGCTCCACCAGATTGCGGTACTCGGTCACCTGTTTGGTGGCGCCGCCCGCTTCATCGACGATCACCAGTTCCAGAGGTGTCCCGCCGAACCCTTTGTTCACGTAGGGCGCCGGCGCTTTGCCCGCATTCAGCGATTGGACGATGGCCTCGGCAGCCAATTTCGCCGGCACGCCGAACGGTCCCGCTGCCGGGCCCGAGAGGAAGGTGACGAAACCGATACGGATTGCTTTGCGCTCTTCCGCTTGTATGAGATTGGGCGCGAAACACAACCACGCCAGCGCGAGCGCGCACGCAAATCCGGACAAACGACGACCCATCGGCTCTCCCCTGGGATGGAAGCAGTTTCTTGATGACGCCAGGAAACTGCGGCGTGTGGAGAAAAAGCAATCCAGCGGGAGAAACGCTCCGCCCGGACGCTTGCGAGCGAATCTAGCAGCTTAGTCTGGAGTTCTCAAGCGGCGGCGAGCAGCCGGTCGATCATCTCCTGCGCCTGACGCAGATAGCCGCCCCCGAACAAATTGAGGTGATTCAGAACGTGATAGAGATTGTACAAATCGCGCCGCTCGCGATAACCCGCATCGAGCGGCCACGCGCTCTCGTACGCAGAATAGAATTCAGCGGGGAATCCGCCGAACAGCGTAGTCATGGCCAGGTCCACCTCCCGATCGCCATAGTAGACCGCAGGGTCGAAGACGACGGGCTCGTTGCCGCTTGTCGCCGCCGCGTTACCGCCCCAAAGGTCTCCATGCAGCAGAGAAGCGGCAGGCCGATGGCCAACGAACAAATTCGGGACCCGCTCCAGCAGCAACGCACCCTTGCGCTGAAGCTCGCCCCCGTGACCATTGCGCGCGGCCAGATCGAGTTGATACCCGAGGCGGTGCTGCGTCCAGAACTCGCCCCAGTCCCTCAGGTGCGCGTTGACCTGCGGGGTCGCGCCGATCGTATTGTCGCGCGTCCAGCCGAAGCGCTCGTGCGTAATACGATGCATCGCCGCCAAACGCTCGCCGAGTGCCGCCATCGCGCGCGGCCCGCCGCTCGACAGAGGCAAGTACTGGAGGACGAGCCAAGCCCGCTCTCGATCGCTTTCCGCGCAGATCGGAAGCGGGACGCGCACAGTGCCTGTCGCAGCGATCTCCTTCAGCCCGGACGCCTCGGCTTCGAACATGGTCAGCGCCGAGGCCGTGTTCAGCTTGACGAAGAACTCGCGCGCGTTTCCTTGGAGGTGAAAGCCCTGGTTGATGCAACCGCCGCTGACCGGGTCGGCATGGTCGACCTGAAACGGTTCGCCTGTGGCACGCGCAATGGAAGCTGCCACCGCTTTCCAGACAGAGCCGACCATGGACAGCTTAGGCCGTCAGTTCCCCTCGGGCCCGGGCGATGGCAGCGCGCACTTGCTCCGGTGCCGTTCCACCGACGTGGTTACGCGCCCGCAACGAGCCTTCCAAAGTGAGCACCTCGAACGCATCGTGCGCGATGAGGGGCGAAAAGCGTTGCAGCTCGGCCAGCGGAAGCGAGGCGAGATCGAGTCCTTGCTCGGACGCGAAGCGCACGGCGCGAGCCACGGCCTCATGCGCATCGCGGAACGGCAGCCCCTTCTTCACCAGATAGTCGGCCAGATCGGTGGCGGTGGCAAATCCCTCTGCAGCCGCTTGGCGCATGGCCTCGGGATTGACGGTCAGTCCCTCGAGCATCCCGGCGAAGACGCGCAGGGTGTCGGTGAGGGTGTCCGCCATGTCGAACAGCGGCTCCTTGTCCTCCTGGTTGTCCTTGTTGTAGGCCAATGGCTGCGACTTCATCAAGGTCAGCAGCGCGACCAGATGGCCGTTCACCCGCCCGGTCTTGCCCCGCACCAGTTCGGGCACATCGGGGTTCTTCTTCTGCGGCATCATCGAGGAGCCGGTGCAGTAGCGGTCAGCGAGCGCGATGAAGCCGAAGCGCGGATTCATCCACAGGATGAGCTCTTCCGACAGGCGCGACAGATGCGTCATCAGCAGCGCCGCCGCCGCCGCGAATTCGATCGCGAAGTCGCGGTCGGAAACCGCGTCCAAGGAGTTCAGGCAGACGCTCTCGAAGCCCAGCTCACGAGCCACGCTGTTGCGGTCGATGGGGTAGGACGTGCCGGCAAGCGCGGCGGCGCCCAGCGGCAGCTGGTTCGACGCGGCGCCGGCAGTCGGCCAGACGACTGCGGTCGCGCTTGAGCATCTCGTAGTAGGCCATCAGGTGATGGCCGAAGCTGACCGGCTGGGCAACCTGCAGGTGAGTGAAGCCTGGCATCACTGTCTCGACATGGCGTTCAGCGATATCGACCAGGCGCGTCTGCAACGCGCGGATCAGAGCGTCGATGGTATCGAGAGCGGCGCGCAGCCAAAGGCGCACATCGGTGGCGACCTGGTCGTTGCGCGAGCGTCCCGTATGCAGCCGCTTGCCCGCCTCTCCAATCAGGTCCGTGAGCCTCTTTTCGATATTGAGATGCACATCCTCCAGGTTCACCGACCATGGGAAGCGGTCAGCCCGGATCTCATCCAGGATCTGCGCCATACCGCGTTCGATCTCCCCCAGGTCCTTGGCCGACAGCACGCCGATTTTCTTCAGCATGCGCGCATGCGCGAGCGAGCCCTGGATGTCGAACTCAGCCAGCCGCCGGTCGAAACCCACCGAAGCGGTGTATTGCTTGACCAGCTCGTCGACCGGCTCGCTGAAGCGGCCGGACCATGCTTTGTCGTTAGAGGTCTCGTCTTGCATCGGTGTAACCGGGGACTCCGGGCTCATTCCGCGCGGCCGGCAGGGCTGGCACATCCTGTGCTCCGATGTCCCGCAAACAGTCGGCTCTCGAGCCGAAAAGCCCGTTCAGACAGGTATTTGGAGCAGTGAAGAGTATAAATCAAAACGTCCATCGGGACGCCCTGCCGGACTTCCGCAATCTGGGGGTGATCCTGCGCGTGGTCCTCATCGTGCTGGCGCTGTCCGGAATCCTTGCGCTCGCGCAGGCCGGCAACTGGCAGGCCTTGCTGCCAAGATTCCTGGAGCTCTCCGCGCCGGTGCAACCGGTCCTGATACTCAGCATTCTCGCCCTGTCCGGGCTGAGCGGCTGGCTGCGCAGCCTCGAATACTGGACCGGGATCCTGGTCGTAGTCTTGATCGAGCTCCTGGTCGTCTCCGTGGTGTACCGGGTGGGCGAACAGTTCTTCGGCGGCGACCCCTATGGGCAGCTCGAGCGTTACTGGCTGTTCATCATCGTTGCGACGGCACTGATCCTGTACTACTTCCACCTGCGCAACCGCGCGCTTTCGCCCGCGCTCACCGAGGCCCGGCTGCAGGCCCTGCAGGCACGGATACGACCGCATTTCCTGTTCAACAGCCTCAACGCTGTCCTCAGCCTGATCCGGGCCGAGCCCAAGCGCGCCGAAGTCGCACTGGAAGATATGGCCGATCTGTTCCGCGTGCTGATGGCGGACAACCGCGATCTGTCTACTCTGGGGCGAGAGGTCGAGCTGACCCGGCAGTATCTCAATCTCGAGGAGCTGCGCCTCGGCCCGCGCCTCAGGGTCGAGTGGCACACCGAGAACATGCCAAGCGAGGCACTGATCCCGCCTCTGGTTCTGCAGCCGCTGGTAGAAAACGCCGTGTATCACGGTATCGAGCCGCGCTCGGAGCCCGGAGTCATCAGCATCAACGTGTACAAAGCGCGCGACGAGGTTCATCTCGTCCTGCGCAACCCTTACCGCCAGGACGGCGACCATCACGCCGGCAACAAGATGGCGCTGGGCAACATCCGCGAGCGTCTGGCCTTGCACTTCGATGCCGAAGCGAGCCTCAAGAGCAGCATCACGGACGACGCCTACCAGGTCCACATTGTCATCCCCTATCGCAAGGAGGCGCGGTGAGCAAGCGCGGTAGCGCGCTGCGCATTGCCATCGCCGATGACGAGGCGCCGGCCCGCAGCCGCATCCGCGATCTGCTGGAGGACTGCGCAGCGAGCTTCGCGCTCGAAGTCGTGGGCGAGGCCGCCAATGGCTGCGCGCTGATCGAGCTGTTGCAACACGCGCCGGCGGATGTTGCGCTGCTCGACATCCGCATGCCCGAAATGGATGGAATCGAGGCGGCGCAGCACATGCAGAAGCTGGACGAGGCGCCAGCGGTGATCTTCACCACCGCGTACGACGCTTACGCGCTCAAGGCGTTCGAGCTGCACGCGGTCGACTACCTGGTCAAGCCGATCCGCCTGCGCCGTTTGCACGACGCGCTGTCTCGCGTGCGCTCGATCACGCCGCTCAGCCTGGACGTGCTGCAGCAGCTCACCCCCGAGCCGCGCAAGCACCTGTCGGTGCAGGAGCGCGGGCGGGTGCTCCTGGTCCCGATGGACAAGGTATTGTTCATGCGCGCGGAGCTGAAATATGTGACTATCCGCACGGCAGAGCGCGAGTATCTGCTCGAAGAGTCCCTCACCCGGCTGGAACAAGAGTTCCGCGACAAGTTCGTGCGCATCCATCGCAGCTATCTGGTGTCGCGCGATCACGTCGAGAGCTTCGAGCGCGGTGTCGAGGGCGGTGCCGAGAGTGGATGGATAGTCAAGCTGCGCGGGCTGAACGAGCAGCTGCCGGTCAGCCGCCGCCAGCAACACGTGATCAAGGAGTTCGGGAGGATCTGATCCGCATCCGGCTTGGCAGCCGCACTGATCGTCGCGTGCTGGGGGCTGCTGTCCGCGGTTGCCCTCGGGGCCGAGGACGTCTTCGAAGGCCTCGCACCCGAGCTGGTGGACAGCGAGCTCGCCAGCGTGCTCGAAGGGGCCGAGCTGGCCTGTCGCCAAGATCGCGCCGACCCCAAGATTCGCCGCTGCACCCCGTTGCCCGGAGTGCTCGGAGACCCTCGGCGGTGTCGGCGTGAACGCCGTGGAGGCCAGGTTCGACGACCAGCGTCTGGCGCTGGTCACGGTCTATCTAGCCGAGTCTCGCTTCGCCGCAGTATTGCCGGTCCTGTCCGCCCGGTTTGGTGAGGGCAGACAGTGGAACGTCGTCCTGCGCGCCGGAATGGCCGGACAGTTCGAGGACCAGATCCGCATCTGGGAGACGGACCGGTTCGTGCTGATTGCTCAGCAGTTCGACGGCAAGATCGATCGTTCTTCAGTGATCTACGGCTCTCCGCGCGCGATGGCGCCGCTGCTCCGGCAGATCAAGTCTACCCCTCCGGGCGGGCTGCGCGATCTATGAATCGCTCTGGCCTCAATCCTCGGCGGGTTTTAGGACGCCAGCTTGGAGATGTCCGCTACTTGATTCATGAGGCGTTCCAGCTGGAAGAGCAAAGCCAGTCGGTTGTTGCGGATCACGGGCTCATCGGTCATCACCATGACCTGGTCGAAAAAAGTGTCCACCTCTTTGCGAACGCCGGCCAGCTGGCGCAGCGCCTCGGTGTAGTCTCGGTTCTCCCACAGCGAGCTGATGCGTGGCATCAGCTTCGATGTCGCTGCGAACAGATCTTTCTCCGCCGTCTCCTGCAGTACCGCGGGATCGGGCAGGACCTGCGTCACCGACGTCTTCCTGAGAATATTGCGGATGCGCTTGTTGGCGCTGGCCAGGCTCTCCGCTTCCGGCATCGCGCGGAAGACCCGGACTGCCTCCAGTCTGGGAACGACTTGGTCGATCCGAGTGGGGTTCTGACTGACGACCGCTTCGATCTCGTCTTGCGCGAAGCCGCGCTCGCGGAGGTAGCTGCGTAGCCGCTCCAGCATGAAGCCGTGCAGATCCACCGCGACGCTGTCGTGCAGGACGCCGGGCGCGAAGGGCAGCTTGGCGAGGCTCAGCAGCTCGACCAAGTCCAGCGGCAGGGACTTCTCGGAGAGAATGCGCAACACGCCCAGCGCTTGCCGCCGCAGTCCGAAGGGATCCTTGTCGCCGGTGGGAACGAGACCGATCCCGTAAATGCCGACCAGCGCGTCGAGCTTATCGGCCAACGCGACCGCGCAGCCGATATTGTCCTCAGGCAGCTTGTCGCCTGAGATGCGAGGCAGATAGTGCTCTTCGATCGCGCGCGCCACCATGTTGTCCTCGCCGTCATGCAAGGCGTAGTAGCGGCCCATCGTGCCCTGCAGTTCGGGGAACTCGCCCACCATGTCCGTCAGCAGGTCCGCCTTCGACAGCCATGCCGCGCGCTCCGTCTTCTTCACGTCGGCGCCCGAGCTTCTCGGCAATCGAGCCGGCCAGCTTCCGGATGCGCTGCACGCGCTCGAGCTGGCTGCCCAGCTTGTTGTGATAGACGACGTTGCCCAAGCGCTCGACGCGATCGGCCAGCTTGGTCTTGCGGTCCTGGTCGTAGAAGAACTTGGCATCGGACAGTCGCGCACGCAGCACGCGCTCGTTGCCCTTTACGATGTTCTTCGGATCGTCGGTCTCGAGGTTGCTGACGATGAGAAACCGCGGCAGGAGTTGCAGGGGCGCAGCCGTTGTCGCGAGCACGGGAAAATACTTCTGATGCTGCTTCATCGACAACATCAGACACTCGTTGGGCACGCTCAAGAACTCCGCGTCAAACCGTCCCAGGTAAACCCGAGGGAACTCGACCAGCGCTGTCACTTCGTCCAGCAGAACGTCGTCTCGATCGACATATCCTTCTTTGCAAGCCTCGCCCAGTCCTCGCCTAATGAGTTCCTTGCGCTGGCCAAAATCGACGATCACCTTACCTTGCTTGGCCAGGACCTCGGCGTAGTCTTGAGCGCGCGGAATGGTCACGACGCCGTTGCTGAGGAACCGATGACCGCGCGTCACGTTACCGCTTGCGAGCCCGAGCACGTTGCCTGGTACGATTTTCTCGCCGTGCAGCATGACCAGCCCGTGCACAGGACGCACGAACTCGGCGTCGCGATCTCCCCAACGCATGAGTTTCGGGATGGGCAGCTTGCGGATGGCATCTGCCACATGCAGATCCAGCACGCTCGTCAGCTTTGCTCCGGGCGAAACCTTGTCGTAGACAAAAACCTTCCCCTTCTCGCCTTCGGCGAGGCGCAGTTGATCGGGCGTCACGCCGCACTTCTTCGCGAACCCAAGCAACGCAGCGGTGGGTTGTCCCGCCTTGTCGAGCGCAGCGGACGCGGGCGGTCCGGTAAGTGTGACCGGCTTGTCCGGCCGCTTCACTCAGGGCGTGAGTGATCAGAACCGCCAGGCGGCGGGGCGTGGCGAAAGTTTCAGTGCGTACTGGGTGCTCCGAGAAGCCCATCCTCTTTCAGGAGGCTGAACAACCGCTCGGCGAAGGCTCCCGCAAGCGCCTTCAACGACTTCGGCGGAAGCTCCTCGGTCAGCAGCTCGATCAGCAGCGCGTCCTGCATCGTTGTTCTTGCTCTTGGCTCAGGCAACCGGTTGCCGGCTTCAGCATCGGAAAGCCCAATCGCTCGCGGGATTCGTAGTACGCCTGGGCCACGAGCCGGGCCAGCGTGCGCACGCGGCCGATGTACGCAGCCCGCTCCGTCACCGAGATGGCGCCGCGTGCATCGAGAAGATTGAAGGTGTGAGAACACTTCAGCACCATCTCATAGCCCGGCAACGGCAGGCCGGCTTCGACCAGTCGCTTCGCCTCGCGTTCGTACTGGTTGAAGTGCTCGAACAACATCTGCACGTTGGACTGCTCGAAGTTATAGGTCGATTGCTCGACCTCGTTCTGGTGATACACGTCTCCGTAGGTGACCCCGTCGACCCAGACCAGGTCGTAGACGTTGTCCTTGCCCTGCAGATACATCGCCAGTCGCTCGAGACCATAGGTAATCTCACCCAGGACAGGCCTGCACACCAGGCTGCCAACCTCCTGGAAGTAGGTGAACTGCGTGACCTCCATGCCGTTCAGCCACACCTCCCACCCCAGGCCCCAGGCTCCGAGCGTGGGGGATTCCCAATCGTCCTCGACGAAGCGGATGTCGTTGTGCCGCGAATCGATTCCCAACTCGCGCAGCGACTCGAGATACAAGTCCTGGATGTTGTCCGGCGAAGGCTTCAGCACGACTTGATACTGATAGTAGTGCTGCAGGCGATTGGGGTTGGCGCCGTAGCGGCCGTCCTTGGGGCGGCGCGAAGGCTGCACGTAAGCGGCGCGCCAGGGTTCGGGCCCGAGCGCGCGCAGGAACGTCGCGGTATGGAAGGTGCCGGCGCCTACCTCCATGTCATAGGGCTGGAGCAGAGCGCAGCCCTGCGTGCCCCAATAGCTTTGAAGCCGGAGGATGAGATCCTGAAAGTTCATCGCTGGTGGCGGTGCTGCGCCCGGCAACGGCGGACGGTATCGACGGAACGCGGATTCTACTTGGTTTCTCGCGCTACGCGCCGCGACACCCGAAGCACCAGCGGCGGGATCAGCAGGCTCGCCGAGGCCAACGCGAGGAAGGCCCAATTCCCCCACCAGACATAAGGGGTGCTTCCGGTGCGGCCCAGCGCCTGTCCTTCCAGCACTGCGACGACGAACTGGGGTACGCGGCCGACGACGTGTCCGCGTTCGTCGATGATGGCCGTCACGCCTGTGTTCGTGGCTCTCAGCATATAGCGCCCGGTTTCCTGCGAGCGCATCTGCGCCATCTGCAGATGCTGGTCGGACGCCGCCGACTTGCCCCACCAGGCGTCGTTGGTGAAATTCGCGAGCAGCGTGGCCTCGGGAAGCTGCCGGATGATCTCCTCACCGAACACATCCTCGTAGCAGATGTTGACCGCCACGCGCTGACCGGCAACGTCGAGCGGACGCTGATACGGATCCCCGCGAGAAAAATCGGACAGCGGGATCTGCAGCGTGCTCATGATCCAAGTGATAAAGGCCCAACGCGGGACGTAGTCGCCGAACGGCACGAGGTGATACTTGCGGTACACCTGGGTCGGCCGGGTGCCGAAGCTCATCACGCTGTTGTAGTAGCGCGGCGGATCTCCCTGCACGTACTCGGGGATGCCGGTCAGCAGATCGCCGCGCCTGTCGCGCGCTGGGCGCGTCAGCGCGTCGAGATAATCCCGAGGCAGGTCCACATTGAATACGGGAAGCGCAGTCTCCGGCAGCACGATGAGTCGTCCGTGCGTCCGCAGGGTGAGTTCGAGATAGGTCTCGAGCGAAGCGCGGGCCGATTCGGGCCGCCACTTCATGTCTTGCTCGATGTTGCCTTGAACCAGGCTCACCGTTACCGGCTCGCCCGCCGCGGTCCAGGGAATGCGCTGCAGCGCCCAACCCGTTAACCAGAGCACGACCAGGAAGACCAGAGCCGGATGCAACAACATAGCGCGCACGCGATTCGCTGGGTACTCCCCGCGCGTCGCCCCCAGAGCCGCAGCCAGCCAGACCAGCAAGCCGGCGCTGGTCGCCGTGAGATAGCGACACACCGTAGACGCCAAGCACCGATGCGAACCCAGAGAGCGGCCCGTCGGGAGATTGGGAGTAGCCGACAGCGAGCCACGGAAAACCGGTGAACATCCAGCCGCGCACCCATTCGGCCGCCGCCCAGAGCGCAGGAAACACGATCGCCAGCCGCACCCATCGGGGCGCTGGCAGACGCACGAAGGCCCAGCCCGCAACCGCAGGGAACAAGGCCAGGTAGGTGCAAAAAAACAGAGTGGCGAATCCCGCCACCGGCCAGGCCATGCCGCCGAAATCGTGCATGCTCACGTAGACCCAGCTGGTTCCAGTGAGGAAATAGCCAAGGCCGAAGCTCAGACCCAAGGAAAGGGCCTGTCCTGCGCTATGGCTGCGGTGCCAGAGCCAGGCCAGACATGCGAGGGTAGCGATCGGAACCGCAAACAGAGAGACGGGCGCAAATCCCAGAACACTGGCCGCGCCCAGCAGAGCGCTGAGAAGCAACCGGCCCAGTCCCGGGCTTAACGGCACCAGCTCCAACCGGGTGCGCAGCGTGGGCCCGCCCCGCTTCATTCAGCAGGAGAGCGGGCAGCTTTTCGACCAGCAGCGAGTGCAGCCGCCGACTGTCAGCGCGCAGCACTCGGAAACGCAGTCGGTCGAGCACCATCTCCTCGCCGCGTTTGGGCAGGCGCCCGAAGCGGCTTAGCAGCAGGCCTCCGATCGTGTCGTATTCCTCGTCGCTGAACGACGTCCCGAAGGTGGCGTTGAAGTCCTCGATCGAGGTCTGCGCTTTTACCCGGTACAGGCCGTTGCGGTCCAACAGGATGTTGGCCTCGGTCTCGTCGAAGTCGTATTCGTCTTCGATGTCGCCGACGATCTGCTCCAGCACGTCCTCGATCGTGACCAGTCCCGCAACACCGCCGTATTCGTCGACCACGATCGCCATATGGTTGCGGTTGCGGCGAAAGTCCTTGAGCAGCACGTTGAGCCGCTTGGATTCGGGGATGAACACGGCTGGCCGCAGCATCTCGCGCACGTTGTACTCCTGCCCTGCAAAGTAGCGCAGCAGATCCTTGGCCAGGAGGATGCCGATCACATCGTCTCGGCTCTCACCGATGACCGGAAAGCGCGAATGGCCGGACTCGATGACTTGAGGCAGGAATTTCTCGGGCGTGTCGTGGATATCGACCACGTACATCTGAGAACGCGGCACCATGATGTCACGGGCATGGAGCTCGGAAACTTGCAGCACGCCCTCGATCATGGCGAGCGCGTCCGCATCCATCAGATTGCGCTCGTAAGAGGACTGCAACAGCTCCAGCAGCTGCTCGCGGTCCTCCGGTTCGCGCATCAGGATTGCGCCGATGCGCTCGAGTAGGGACGGTTTAGGGTGGGGGTCCATGCATTGCGATTTGCGCCCGGCTCGAAGCTGGGGGCGTTCAGACCTGTACAGCGTAGGGGTCAGGATACCCCAGCTGCGTAACGATTTCAGATTCGAGCGATTCCATGATCTGGGCCGCAGCAGCACGCTCATGATCATAGCCTTGCAGGTGCAACATGCCGTGCACGACCAGATGTGCGTAGTGCGCCGTCAGGTCCACACCTTGCGCGTGCGCTTCCTGCCGTACGACCGGCGCGCAGAGAACGATGTCGCCGGCGAGTGGGTGTTGCTCAGGGTAAGCGAAGGTGAGCACATTCGTCGCGTAGTCCTTGCCGCGGAACTCGCGGTTGAGGCGCCGTCCTTCGGGCTCTCCGACGATGCGCAGCGTGACGGTTGCGTCCTGGACCAGCGCTGCCGACGCCCAGCGCCGGAGCTGCCTTTTGCGACGGCAGCTGCGTTGCCCGGAAGGCGTACTGGACACTGAGCGCCAGCCGGGGCCGCGCTGCTGGCGCGCCGCAGACGTCACGGCTGTTCCCTCTTGGTGCGCGCTTCGTAGGCGTTGACGATGCGGGCCACCAATGGATGGCGTACCACGTCTTCGCTGGTGAACAGAGTGAAGGCGATGCCGAGCACTTGGTCGAGCACCTCGCGCGCGTCCACCAAGCCGCTCTTCTGGCCTCGTGCCAAGTCGATCTGCGTGACATCGCCGGTGATCACGGCTCTGGTGCCGAAACCGATACGGGTGAGGAACATCTTCATCTGCTCGGGCGTGGTGTTCTGCGCCTCGTCCAGAATGATGAACGAATGGTTGAGCGTGCGACCGCGCATGTAGGCAAGCGGCGCGATCTCGATCAATCCGCGCTCGAACAGCTTGCCCACCTTCTCGAAGCCCATCAGATCGTAAAGCGCATCGTACAGCGGCCGCAGGTAGGGATCGACCTTCTGCGCGAGATCTCCCGGCAGAAAGCCGAGGCGCTCGCCGGCCTCCACCGCCGGGCGTACCAGCACGATACGCTTGACGGCGTCGCGCTCGAAAGCGTCGACAGCCGAGGCGACGGCCAGGTACGTCTTTCCGGTGCCGGCGGGGCCGATGCCGAAGGTGATGTCGAATTCCTGGATTTGGCGCAGATACTGCAGCTGGTGCGGCGTGCGGCCGTGCAGGTCGCGCCGGCGCGTAAGAAGAATCGGTTCGCCGTCGGCGGACCGGCGGCTGCCCGATTGGGGTTCGCGACCTCGATCAGACCGAGCTGCACGTCCTCGACGGAGAGATCCTGCGCTGCCATCTGATAGAAGCGTCGCAAAGCCTCCGCCGCCAGCTGCGTCTGTCCCGCGTCGCCGGACACGGAAAAGTTCTCGCCGCGGCGCGAGATGCTGACGTCGAGCGCAGCCTCGATCTGCTTGAGATTCTCATCCAGGACACCGCACAAATTGGACAACCGTTCGTTGTCCACCGGCGTGAAGGAGATCTGGACCGGATTCAAGGACGGCTATGCGCCCGCGAGATTGCCGCGCAACGAGTGCGGCAGGGCGGCGGTGATGATGAGATCGGCGAACTGTCCGATCGGCGGTCTGAAGGCCGGGAGATCTCGGGCCCCGGAAAATTGACCACGCGGTTGTTGTCGGTGCGGCCGGCGAGCTCGGCAGGATCGTGTTTCGATGCACCCTCCACCAGCACGCGCTGGAGAGTGCCGACCATCGCGTCGCTGATGGATTGCGTCTGACTGTCGAGGCGCTCCTGCAGCCGCCGCAACCGCTCGAACTTGAGCTCACGCGGCGTGGCATCGGGCAGGTTGGCGGCGGGTGTCCCCGGGCGCGGGCTGTAGACGAAGCTGAAGCTACGATCGAACTTTACCTCATCCACCAGCCGCAGCGTGGCTTCGAACTCGGTCTCGGTCTCGCCCGGGAACCCGACGATGAAGTCCGAGGAAATCGAGATTCCGGGTCGCGCAGCCCGCAACCGCCGCACGATCGATTTGTACTCCAGCACCGTGTAGCCGCGCTTCATCGCGGCGAGAACACGGTCAGAGCCGGCTTGCACCGGCAGGTGCACATGGCTTACCAGCTGGTGCACGCGCTGGTAGGTGTCGATCAGACGCGACGTAAACTCCTTGGGGTGGGAAGTCGTGTAGCGGATGCGCTCGAGCCCGGGCATCTCGGCCAGGTACTCGATCAGAAGCGCAAGATCGGCAATCTCGCCGCCTTGCATTTTGCCGCGGTAAGCGTTGACGTTCTGCCCCAGCAGCGTGATCTCCTTCACGCCTTGATCGGTCAGCCCCGCCACCTCGGTCAACACGTCGTCGAACGGCCGCGAAACCTCCTCGCCGCGCGTGTAAGGGACCACGCAGAAGCTGCAGTACTTGCTGCATCCTTCCATGATCGAAACGAAGGCGGTCACTCCTTCGACGCGAGGCCGGCGGCAGTGCGTCGAACTTCTCGATCTCCGGGAAGCTGACGTCGACCTGAGGTTTTCCGGTGCTTCGGCGCGCCTCGATCAACTGCGGCAGCCGATGCAGCGTCTGCGGTCCGAACACGAGGTCGACGAACGGCGCCCGCTCCACGATGGCCCGCCCCTCTTGACTCGCGACGCAGCCGCCCACGCCGATCAGCAATCCCGGGTTGCGTCGCTTCAAGTGCCTGACGCGTCCGAAGTCGGAAAACACCTTCTCTTGCGCCTTCTCGCGCACCGAACAGGTGTTGAACAGGATCACATCGGCTTGCTCGGGATCCGACGTCGCTTGCAGTCCCTCTGACTCTGCGAGAACGTCGGCCATCTTGCCCGAGTCGTACTCGTTCATCTGGCAGCCGAAGGTCTTGATGTATAGCCTACCAGGCCATCTCGCGTCGACCTACTTGTCTTGGTACGCCTGGGCCTCATCGTCCGTCAAGATCCACACGCGTGAGACGTCGCCGTTGATATCGGTCTTGAACAACACGTTCGCTTTCGCCGGCACGGTCGCGGGCATGACGATGAGATTGCGCTCGTTGTAAATCCTGACGCCTACCGCCAGGCGGAGCACCTGTTTGTTCGCCCTGACATAGGGGTAGCTGAACTCGGCCTCCCCCGCGAACGTGGCGTCGCTGGGCAGCGAGCGTGCCGCCAAACACGATTGCTCCAGCCGAGCGGATAGCGCAACGCCCAACGCCGCGCCAGCGACCATGCGGCGCAAGGCACTCAAAGCAACTGCCCGGGACAAGTGCGACACGATAGCGAGCGATTTGGTGGCGAGTCAGGCATGCTGATTATGGCCACCAAGGTCCTTACTTTTCAACAGCATCCGAAGGCAGATCAAGTACGCGGTAGAGCAGCGAGCGGGAACGGGGGAAGGGATTGTAGCACCCGTTACGCCGCTAGGACCGGCGCTGCGGATGCGGCGCTTGGGCTCCGATTCGGCGCCCCGCGATCTGAGAAAAGGGTTACCTGGGACCCTTCGGGTCGGAGGGCGAAGTCGGCCGTGAGGCGGATGGCGGCTCCGATTGCTGCTCTTTGAGGCGAGCTTGCGCGGCTGCCAGTTGTGTCTTGGTCTCGGCCAGCGCCACTTGCAGGCCTTCGAAGACGCGGTTGTAGTAGATCGCGATCCCGCCGCAGACGAACGTGAGAACGATGAAATACCGCCAGAAGCAGGCGAGTGACCATGATTACCTCGCGTCGGGAAGTGCGCTCTTGGATAGGCGCGAGCCGTCCACTCGCCAGCACGGTTCGCAGCCGTGACGACGCTACTGCCCCAACAACCTGCGCGCGGTGCCCAACGGGATGTGATGCCTGCGTAACCACTCCCCGAAGGTCGGAGGCGAGACCGCTCCGCGTACCGCCAGGGTCAAGGTGACTGCCGAATTCCAGTGCACGGCCAAGCGCTCAAGACGGCCGGCTGTAGACGTCGTGTCCCCTCCATTTACCTTCTCTGCGTACCGCGCGCACGCCCTCAGGTGGGCGACAAGGTGCCGGCCGCGCAGATCGAGTTCTTCATACGACATGGACATCGTTCACCTCCGTGTGGTCGTAGTGCGGTGGGGACAGCGATGCTGCGGATCGGGCTGGCTATGCCCTGGAGCAGTTAACAGTAGCGTCACAAACCCGACGAACTTGAGCGGCGCCGCGAAGGGGATCCAGCGGTGTCGGTTAGAGACGACTGTCAGGTGAGCGCAGTCGCAGCTCGCGTGTGTCCATGCGCGTCGGTACGGGTGCTGCGGCGATGATGGGCTCGAAAGACATGCCCGAACACAAGCTGAATCCGGGGTCTACTGGTGGCGAATCAGGGATTCGAACCCCGGACCAAAGGATTATGATTCCTCTGCTCTAACCACTGAGCTAATTCGCCACGCCCGCAACCGGAAGGGGCGAAAGCGTACTGAGCGCGCCCGATCATGTCAAGGCGCCGAAGGCGCGAACGGGTAGCGACCACCGAGATAAATCAGAACCTTAGGGCGTTTGGGCCGTCCAATCCGAGCATGAGCTCGATCGACTTCGATGTGGTGATCGTAGGCGCCGGCCTAGTCGGCCTGAGCCTTGCGCGTGCGTTGGCGGGCAGCGGGCTGAGGCTGGCGTTGGTGGAGCGCAACCGTTCGAGCAGGGTGGATAGCCGCGACTGGGATGCGCGCGTCTACGCCATCAGCCCGGCGAGCGAGGCGCTTCTACGCGACTTGGGCGCTTGGCCCACTTCTGTTGGCCGAATCGAGCCAGTCACGCAAATGCGCATCTTCGGCGACCGCCTGGGCAGCGAGCTCGGCTTCAGCGCGTACGAGGCGCATGTCTCCAGGCTGGCGACCATCGTGGAGAACTCCGCGCTGATGGCGGCGCTGCAGGAAGCGGTGCGCGGCCAGCCCGAACTCACAGTGTTTAGCCCCGCCATCTGCGCTGACGTCTCCTGGGAAAGCAGGCAGGCGATGCTCCGCCTCGAGAGCGGGGAGGAGCTTCGCGCCAGGCTTCTAGTGGCCGCGGATGGCGCCGATTCCTGGTTGCGCCGCGAAGCTCGCATCGCTGTCGAGGAAAAAGCCTATGGGCAGACTGCCGTGGTCGCCAACTTCGCGATCGGCGAGCCGCACCGGGGGGTGGCGTTCCAATGGTTCCGGCCGGACGGCGTACTCGCGCTGCTGCCGCTTCCGGGAGATCGCGCATCGATGGTATGGTCCGCGCGCCAGGACGTGGCCGATCGCCTGCTGGCGCTTGGGCCCGAAGAGCTCTGCGGCGAGGTCGAGGCTGCCTCTCGCAGTGTGTTGGGTCGGCTGGCGCTGATCACTCCGCCGGCCGCGTTTGCGCTGCGCTTGATCCGTGCGCGCCAGTTGTCTGCGGCCACGCCTTGCGCTGGTGGGGGACGCCGCGCATAATCTGCACCCGCTCGCGGGTCAGGGCGTCAACCTTGGCTTTCAGGACGCGCGCGAGTTGGCTTCCGTCCTTTCCGCCCGTGGCCAAGAGCGCGACGCCGGCAGTCGTGCGCTGCTGCGCCGTTACGAGAGGGCGAGAAGGGAAGACGTCCTGGCCATGACGGCAGCCACCCACGGGCTGCAACGCTTGTTCAACAACTCGATCGCACCGCTGGCCTGGTTGCGTAACCTGGGCCTGAATCTCGCCGACCGTCTGCTCCCTCTCAAGGCGCTGCTGGTACGGCGCGCGCTTGGTTGAGGCTTGATCACACTCACCATACAGGGATCCTCATGCTGAAACGACTTGTCTCCTTGGCTGCGATCGTCTCGCTCTTCGCGGCCGCAGCATCGAATGCCGATGAGGCCAGCATCCGCAAGGCGGTGCAGGCCAAATTCCCGCAGGCCGAAGTGCAGAGCGTGACGAAGCTGCCCTATCTCGGGCTGTACGAAGTCGTGGTCAGCAACGAGATCGTGTACGCGGACGAGAACTTCGAGTACATCATCTACGAAGGCAACATCATCGACACCAAGACCGACCGCAACCTCACCGCGGAGCGCAAGCGCAAGCTCGCGATGATCCCCTTCAACGAGCTGCCGCTGGAGCTGGCGATCAAGAAGGTGAAGGGCAAGGGCGAGCGCAAGATGGCGGTGTTCTCCGATCCGGACTGCCCGTTCTGCAAGCGCATCGAAGGGGATCTGGCCAAGCTCGACAACGTGACGATTTACATGTTCCTGTTCCCGATCGACGGGCTGCACCCGCAGGCAAGCGAGAAGGCCAAACGCATCTGGTGCTCGCCGGACAAGGTAAAGGCCTGGGACGACTATCTGCAGAAGGGGATCGCTCCTACTGCCGCGCCCACCTGCGACAACCCGGTGGACAAATTGGTCGAGTTCGGTTCCCGCCGCGGGATCAACGCCACACCCACAATGGTGTTCGCCAACGGCGAACGCGTACCGGGCGCAATCTCCGCGGCCCAGATCGAGAAGCTGCTGTCCAGCGGAACGACCAACTGAGGCGCGAAGTTCTGACGGACTCCCTCCATTCGTCCCGGCCCGATGACGAGGCGAGCATGGCGCGCGAGGACGGGCTGCGATTGCTTCTCGCCCTTGCGCTTTCGACTGCGCTGCATTTGTCCCTGATCTACGGCATTGCCGTCGGTCCGTCGAGGTCCATTCCGGCGTCGATGATCGTGGCGCGGCTTGCGTCGCAGGCCGCGACGCCACCGGCTGAAACGAGCGCGACGACCGGCAATCCGCCGCCGCGTGCCTGTGACTGCTCCTGCGTTCGTCCCGGCCAACGCCGAGCCTGCGTTCGGCGCGGCTCGAGATGCACCGGCCGAGACCTCGTCCCGAGCGAGTCGCGCTGGCGCCTGCGCGCATCGACGACAGCCGCTTGCCCAGCGCCGACGTGCCGCTGCTCGTCGACCCCGCATGGTACGAGGCGAAGGATCTCGATCTGTATCCTCAGCCCGCTGGCGCCGGTGCAACCGGTGTACCCTTCGTCTGCGACGGACATCGCCGGCGATGTGACGCTGCTGCTGCAGATCGACGAGTTCGGCGCGGTGCAGCAGCTGTCTGTGGTCACGGCCGAACCGGCCGGTTACTTCGAGGAGGCCGCGTTACGGGCCTTCCAGCTGGCGCGCTTTGCGCCTGCTCAGCGCGAAGGTCGCCCGGTGCGAAGCCGTATCGTGATCAAGGTCCGGTTCGCGCCGCAGGCAACAGATGGTGATGGACGCTAAGGGTTCGGAACGACCCTGGCGTGCGCGGGAAACCGTTGGGCAGCAGCACCCACATGCGCCCGCTCTGGCGCATGCGGCCGGCCTGCGCCGCCGCATCGTCTCCGCTGCCCCAAAAGAAATCGGCGCGAACCGCGCCTTTGATCGCTCCGCCCGTGTCCTGCGCCACCATGAG
Organism: uncultured beta proteobacterium; assembly: GCA_963747025.1. Classification (GTDB taxonomy): domain Bacteria; phylum Pseudomonadota; class Gammaproteobacteria; order Burkholderiales; family SHXO01; genus SHXO01. The sequence goes on along the minus strand of CAVVDJ010000004.1, from coordinate 206,002 downwards.
TCGATTGAGCGGTGAGGGTAGAGTTGGGCCAGCTGGTGCTCAGGAACACCGGGGCGCCGAGAGGAACCACGCGCGGATCGACCGCCAGGCTGCGTCCGGGAGCTCAGCGGCACACCGAGCGCGCCGGGAGGACCGCTCCCATCGACCGGCAGCTCGCGGAAGAATACGTAGCTTGCATTGCTGTTGAGCAGCTCCGGCAGCTTGTCGGGGTTGCGGATCCCCCAGGCCTTGATCCCCTGCATGGAAGCCTGATCCAGCGTCAGCTCCCCGCGCTCGACCAGCAGCCGCCCGACGGATCGATAGGGATAGCCGTTTTGCTCCGCATAGCTCAGGCGTACGACCTCGCCACCTTCGAGCGCGACCCTCCCCGAGCCTTGGATCTGCAGGAAGAACAGGTCGACGGGATCGTCTACCCAGAGAATTTCCCGGCCAGCAGCGCCACCTTTTCCGGACTCGATGTCGGCACGGCTGTAGTAGGGCACGACGCGGCGGCCGTCGACGCGGCCGCGCAGGCGCAGGTTCTTGAGATCGGGATAGACGTCGCCCAGGTCCACTACCAGCAGGTCGTCGGGCACGGCGAACACCGGATAGCGATACTGCGGGCTCTGCTTGCGGCTGCCGCGCAGCAGAGGCTCGTAGTAGCCGGTGATGGTGCCTTCGGTCGAGCCGTCGGGGTTGACGATTGCATACGGGGTGAAGTCCGCTTCGAAGAAGCGGCGGAGGCTGGCATCGTCGCGAGCCGTCTCGGCGGCATCCGCGCATGCCTTCTGCCATTCGGGCTTTGTTCCTGAGCGCTGCGCAGCCGTGCAGGAAGGTCGCAAACGCGTCCAAAGCCGAATCCTCGGCCCAGCCCGGCAGATCGCTCCATGCCGCCGGTCTCAGATTGTTCGCCAGCGAGATGGGCAGCGGGGGTGCCGGAGCGGCGGTCCCCGTAGGCGCAGCAGGCTCGCGGACAGGCGGCGCAGCGGGAGCTGGTGCAGGGGGCTGCGCGTTGGGTACACTCGCGCAAGCGGCCAGCGCAAGGCAGATCAATGCAACGCTGCTGGGTACAGTCCTCATACAATCTATGGGGCGCGGCGGGCCGCGACGTATAGCAAACGGCGCACGGCATTCGACCCGCACCGTGGCTCAACACATCTGCACCATGCGACACGCACGAGCATGATCTGGTTCCTGATCGAGGCGGGCGTCGCCCTGCTGCTGTTGATCTTTATCGTGTGGTGGACCCTGCCCAGGCGCAAGGGAGGAGAAAGACCGCGACGACCCGGAGTCGGGCTCGTGATCGGGGCGGTTGACGAAGCGGAAAGGATACTTGCGGCGCGCGGCTCCGCGCACGGTCGCGCGCAGCCAGATCAGTGCAGCACGCGAGGAATGCTGAGCGTGAACTCCGGGATCGGCGCATCGAACGAGGTGCCGTCCTCAGCGACCATCTGGTAGCTGCCGCGCATGGTTCCCACCGGTGTCGCGATGGCGGTGCCGCTGGTGTACTCGAAGCTTTCCTGTGGTTTGCAGCGTGGGTTGCTCGCCGACCACGCCCATGCCGCGCACCTCCTGCACCCGGTTGTCGGAGTCGGTGATGACCCAATGGCGGCTGATCAACTTGGCGGCGACCGTGCCGGTATTGGTTATGGTGATCGTGTAGGCGAACACGAAGCGACCGCCGTCCTCGTCCGACTGCTCGGGCACATAGGTCGAGCGTGCTCGCACTGTGATCTCGTATTGCTTGCCTTCCATCGAGGCATTGCACACGATTTCGCGCGCCGTGGCAAGGCGCGAGCGGCACCGCGGCCGGGATTGCGGATACAATTTGCGCCAACTCGTGCCGGTCCCGCCCTTCCATGTCGAAACAGCGCGTCTTCCGTATTGCCGCCAGCATTCTCTCCGCCGACTTCGCCCGCCTCGGCGAAGAGGTGGACAAGGTGATTGCGGCCGGGGCCGACCTCGTGCACTTCGACGTGATGGACAACCACTATGTTCCCAACCTCACGATCGGACCGATGGTGTGCAAGGCGCTGCGTCCACGGACCGACGCCAGTCATCGACGTCCATCTCATGGTGAAGCCTGTGGACCGCATCGTGCCCGACTTCGCCGAAGCGGGCGCGGACCTCATCAGTTTCCATCCGGAAGCCTCCGAGCACGTGGACCGGACCATCCGTCTGATCAAGGAATCCGGCTGCCGCGCCGGGCTGGTGCTTGAACCCGGCGACCCCGTTGGCTTATCTCGACCACGTGTTGCCCGAACTGGACTTGGTGCTGATCATGTCGGTCAACCCCGGGTTTGGCGGCCAGAAGTTCATCAGCTACGCGCTGGACAAGCTGCGTGCAGTGCGCGGGCGCATCGACCAACTGGGGCGCGACATCTGGCTGGAGGTCGACGGTGGGGTGAAGGTAGAGAATATCGCCTCGGTGGCGCGTGCCGGCGCCGACACCTTCGTGTCCGGCTCCGGGATCTTCGCTACACCGGACTACGCCAAAACCATCGCCGCACATGCGTGCAGAGCTCGCGAAGGTCTAAGCCGGCACGGCAGCATGCAGTTCCCTCTGGCCGTCAAAGCGGCTGCCTTCGACCTGGACGGTACCCTGCTGGACACGTTGCCGGACATAGCGGAGGCGGCGCAGCGCATGCTGAGAGATCTAGGCCGACCGGAAGCCGGCGCGGAGATGGTGCGGAGTTATGTCGGCGATGGTATCCAGCGGTTGGCGAAACGCCTGCTCACCGGGCAGATGGATGGTGAGCCGCCCGCCGATGAGTTCGAGCGTGCGCTCGACCTGTTCGAACGTCACTATCGCGACACGCTCACGCAGCGCACACGGCCGTTTCCCGGGGTCGAGGACGGACTTCGCCAGTTCGCGCGCGAGGGCTTGAAGCTCGCGTGCGTGACCAACAAGGCGGAGTCCTTCACGCTGCCGCTGTTAGAGGCGACCGGGCTGCGCGGGTTCTTCGACCTGGTGGTGGCCGGCGACACTCTGCCCCGCAAGAAGCCCGATCCTCTGCCGCTGCTGCTACTGCGCACAGCAGTTCGGTGCGCGGCCCCATGAGCTGCTGATGGTTGGAGACTCCGCGAACGACGCGCTCGCTGCGCGAGCGGCGGGCTGCCCGGCGTTCTGCGTCCCCTATGGCTATAGCGCCCGGGACGTGCGCGAACTGGACTGCGATGCTATAGTTGGCGACCTCGTCGAGGCTGCAAGGCTGATTACTCCTATCCGGTCGTGATCCGCGAAACTGTGAACACGGGAAAGATCTGGTTGCTCGCAGCGGGCAGCTGGCGCTATCTGGCGCCCGCTACCTTTTGCTGTGCGTGCAATCTGAAGTCTTAACGTTTTTCCCGTTTCACCAGCGTTCGCGGAGTCGTCATGACCGAGTCTGAATTCAGGCAGCTTGCCGTCAAGGGGTTCACCCGCATCCCCTTGGTCCTGGAAACCTTCGCCGACCTCGACACCCCGCTGTCGGTCTATCTCAAGCTCGCCAACCGCCCCTGGTCGTACCTGCTCGAATCGGTGCAGGGCGGCGAGCGCTTCGGGCGCTATTCGTTCATCGGGCTGCCCGCCGAGACGCGCTTCGAGGTCCGCGGTCACCACTGCGCCGAGTACCGGCACGACCGCCTTCTGCAGGCCTCGGAGCACAAGGACCCGCTCGATTTCGTGAGGTCGTGTCAGGCCCGCTTCAAGGCTGCGCTGCGTCCGGGGCTGCCGCGCTTTTGCGGCGGGCTTGTCGGGTTCTTCGGCTACGACACGGTGCGCTACATCGAGCGCGAAGCTGGCGCGTACCGTCAAACCGGACAGCCTCGAGACGCCGGACATCCTGCTGCTGTTGTCCGAGCAGCTCGCGGTGGTCGACAACCTGTCTGGAAAGCTGTTCCTCATCGTCTACGCCGACCCGCGCGAGCCCGGCGCTTACGTCAAAGGCAAGGCGCGTCTGGCGGAGCTGGCCGCGAAGCTGCGTCAAAGCGTGCCGATTCCGGAAGAGAAGCCGACCGCGCCCGGTGTCGTGCAGCACGAGTTCAGCGAAGACGCTTTTGTGGAGGCGGTGGAGCGCGCCAAGCGCTACATCTTCGACGGCGACATCATGCAGGTGGTGCTGTCGCAGCGCATCAGCCATACCTATACCGCCTCGCCGCTGTCTCTGTACCGTGCGCTGCGGGCGCTCAATCCATCGCCCTACATGTTCTATTTCGACATGGGCGCGATTCCACGTGGTGGGCGCCTCACCCGAGATCCTGGTGCGCCTGGAGGGCGACACCGTGACTCTGCGGCCGATTGCGGGCACTCGCCCGCGCGGAGCGACCCGCGAGGAGGACGTGGCCTACGAGAAGGAGTTGCTGTCAGACCCGAAGGAGCGGGCAGAGCACGTCATGCTGATGGACCTCGGTCGCAACGACGTGGGACGCGTGGCCAAGGTCGGCAGCGTGCGCGTGACCGAGAACATGGTGGTCGAGCGCTACTCGCACGTCATGCACATCGTGTCCAACGTGGAGGGCAAGCTCAAGCCGGGACTCGACGCATTGTCGGTGCTGCGCGCTTCCTTTCCCGCCGGCACGGTCACCGGCGCTCCCAAGGTCCGGGCCATGGAGATCATCGACGAGATGGAGCCTACCAAACGCGGGATCTATGCCGGCGCCGCCGGGTATCTCGGGTTCAACGGCGACATGGACCTGGCGATCGCCATCCGCACTGCCGTGATCAAGGGGAACCGGCTGTACGTGCAGGCCGGCGCCGGGATCGTGGCCGATTCGGTGCCGGGCAACGAGTGGACCGAGACGCAGAACAAGGCGCGCGCCGTGCTGCGGGCGGCCGAGATGGCGCAGGCCGGGCTGAATGCGTCGGCCGGGCAGGAGGTATGACATGCTGCTAATGATCGATAACTACGACTCGTTCACCTACAACCTGGTGCAATATTTCGGCGAGCTCAAGCAAGAGGTGGTGGTGTTTCGCAATGACGAGGTGTCCTTGGACGAGATCGCTGCGCTGCAGCCTGCCCAGATCGTGATCTCGCCCGGACCCTGCACCCCCAACGAGGCAGGAATCTCGGTGCCCATGATCCGGCGCTTCGCGGGCGAGATCCCGATTCTTGGCGTCTGTCTCGGCCATCAGAGCATCGGGCAGGCATTCGGCGGCAAGATCGTGCATGCCAAGCGGGTGATGCACGGGAAGGTCTCGATCATTCATCACGGCGGTCGGGGCGTTTTCAACGGACTGCGAGAGCCGTTCGAGGCCACGCGCTACCACTCGCTGGTGATCGAGCGCGAATCGCTGCCCGAGGCGCTCGAGGTCACCGCGTGGACCGACGACGGCGAAATCATGGGGGTGCAGCACAAGACCTTGCCTGTACAGGGCGTGCAGTTCCACCCCGAGTCGATCCTGACCCAGTTCGGGCACGAGCTGCTGCGCAACTTCGTGACTGGCCATTGATCCGTACGTGGGCGGAGGAGGACACATGACGCCACAGGAAGCGCTGGTGCGCGTGATCGAGCATCGCGAGATCTTTCACGAGGAGATGCTCTCGCTGATGCGGCAGATCATGAGCGGCGAGGTCTCGCCGACGCTGATCGCCGCGATCACGATCGGGTTGCGGGTGAAGAAGGAGACCATCGGTGAGATCGCCGCCGCGGCGCAGGTGATGCGCGAGTTCGCCACCAAGGTCGAAGTCCCCGACCACGTGCATCTGCTGGACACCTGCGGCACCGGCGGCGATAGCGCCCATACCTTCAACATCTCCACCGCCGCGGCCTTGGTCGCGGCCGCGGCCGGTGCCAAGGTCGCCAAGCACGGCGGCCGTTCGGTCTCCAGCAAGTCGGGCAGCGCGGACGTGCTCGAGGCGCTGGGCGTGAACATCGCGCTCACCCCGGATCAGGTGGCCCGCTCGATCACCGAAGTGGGCGTTGGTTTCATGTTCGCCCCCAGCCACCATACGGCGATGAAGTACGCTGCGCCGGTCCGGCGCGAGCTCGGGGTGCGCACCATCTTCAATATCCTCGGTCCGCTGACCAATCCGGCCGGCGCGCGCAACCAGATCATGGGCGTCTTTCATCCCGATCTGGTCGGCATTCAAGCGCGCGTACTGCAGCGTCTGGGGAGCCGTCACGTGATGGTCGTGTATGGGCTGGAAGGGTTGGACGAGATCTCCATCGGCGGCGAGACCATGGTGGGCGAGCTCAAGGACGGAGACGTCCGTGAGTACACCATCCATCCGAGGCAGTTCGGCATTGCGGTGAGCGCGCTTCAAGAGATACAGGTCGCCGACGCGGCTCGCTCGCAAGATCTCCTGTTGCAGGCGCTGCGCAACGAGCAGGGCCCGGCGCGCGACGTCGTCGCCGTCAATGCAGGCGCCGCGATCTACGTCTCGGGACTGGCGGATTCGCTCGAGTCGGGCGTGGAGAAGGCCCGCGGCGTGCTCGCGAGCGGTGGTGCGCGCCGCAAGCTCGACGAGCTCATCGAGTTCTCCAGCCGCTTCAAGACGGCGAGCCAGTAAGATGAAACGGCCCGCCGCGCAGCCGGACATCCTGGAGCGGATTCTGGCGGTCAAGCGCGAGGAGATCGCGGCGGCCGCACGTGCTAAGCCCCTGAAGACGATTCGGCAGTGAAGCCGAGGCGGCTCCGCCGCCGAGAGACTTTGCCGCGGCGCTGAGAGCGAAGATCGAGAGCGGGCGACCGGCGGTGATCGCCGAGATCAAGAAGGCCAGTCCCAGCAAAGGCGTCCTCCGGGAAGAATTCCATCCGGCCGACATTGCAGTGAGCTACGCGCGGCACGGTGCTGCCTGTCTGTCTGTTCTCACTGACGTCCAGTTCTTTCAGGGCCGGCCGGAGTATCTGGCGCAGGCGCGCGTCGCGAGCGGACTCCCCGTGCTGCGCAAGGACTTCCTCACCGAGCCCTATCAGATCTACGAAGCACGTGTCCTGGGGGCGGACTGCGTTCTGCTGATCGTCGCCGCGCTCGATCTGCCGCGGATGCTGGAGCTGGAGGCGATCAGCGCGGCGCTGGGGATGGCGGTGCTGGTCGAGGTGCACGATGGGGCCGAGCTCGATCTGGCTTTGGCGCTTGCGTACGCCGCTGCTGGGCATCAACAACCGCAACCTGCGGACCTTCGAAACCCGGCTGGAAACCACATTGGACCTGCTGGAACGCATCCCGGAGGACCGCTTGGTGATCACCGAATCGGGAATCTCGGCTCCGCGGGATGTCGCTCTGATGCGACAGCATGGGGTGCATGCTTTTCTGGTCGGAGAGGCATTCATGCGCAGTCCCGATCCTGGGGTTGAGTTGGCGCGGGTGTTCGATATCTGAAACACTGGGTCGCGGTGCTGTTGCAATAAAACAACACTTCCCTCACAAAATCGCTAATACAAAGGCAATTCGTTGCCGTTAAGTGTTGCACTTTGGCAGAATCGCCTCACCTCCCCGCGCCAGCGGAGTAGGGATTGGAAGCGGGCGTAAGAGGAGGGAGGATCGCCAAGGCCCGCATCCACATCGGAATCCGAAAGTCTCACTCAAGGAGATGGTATGAAGAAAACTCTGATCGCGTTAGCAGTCGGCTCCGCCTTCGCGGCGCCCGCAGCTTACGCGGACGTGACCCTCAGCGGCAGCATCAACGCCGGCCCTGCGTATGTCGCAGTCACGGCGACGGAAGCTACGGGTCGTCAATCAAACAGCTATCAACGCAATCGTGGCGGCGACCGAGCTCAGGCGGGCGCAGAACGAACTACGGCGATCAACACCAACTATTCCAACATCACCATCGGTTCGCTGGAAGACTTGGGCGGTGGCCTGAAGCTGGACTTCGCCTATCAGCTGACGGCCAATTTCCAAAACCTGCAGAACAGCGCAGAACCGCAACAGCCACATCGGCATCGTGAGCGACAGCTGGGGCGGCGTCTGGTACGGCACGAATGAAATGTTGTACGAGTCGTACTACTACACGGTCGACCCGTTGGACGGCGCGGCCGGGCATGGGCGGCAACCTGCAGATCCTGGGCACGCCGGGTTACGGTCAGTGTGTTCGATGCTCCTGCCGGGGACCCGTCAAGCTGCGTGAACGCCGAGCGGCGGGCAGCGGTTGCGCGGACTTCTATCGTCGCGACTCGAACGCGATCTGGTACAACAGCCGAACTTCAACGGCTTTACGGGCGGTGCCTATATGACGCTGGGCGGCGTACAAAGCCGTCGGCCAACCCCGGAGCGAACACCAGCGGAGATCAACCCGACGCTCTGGGGTGTTGGCGGCAAGTACGTCGGGACGTCGATGCCGATCCAGGCCTGGGCTGCCTACGAGAGCCACCACGACATGTTCGGCTTCGCGGCAATCAACCGCGTCTTTGGCACTCCTGCGTCGACCGGCGGCACCACGCAGAGCAGCAGCGATACCGGCATCCAGGTGGGCGTCGGGCTACACGTTCGGCGACATCTTCGCGTACATCAACTACGAGCAGTTGAAGTACAAGACCGAGCTCAACGCGGCTGTCGTAGCGGGCGGCAGGCACGGCCGAGTACAAGCGCAACGCGTTCTCGATCGGCGCGAAGTGGAACCTCGCTACCGGCTACGTCGGCGGCCAGTTCATCAAGGCCTGGGCGGCAGCTGCTCACGCTCCCCGGCACGGCTGCAACGCGAACGACACTGGAGGTTGGATGGTCGGCTTGGGCTACTACCATACCCTGTCCAAGCAGACCCAGGCCTACATCATGGGCACCTACAACAACAACGACGACCTGCAGTACTACACGACCGCCGGTGGCGCTGCTGTCGCCGTTGAATTTGGGTTCCACGATCTACGGCGTTACGGTCGGCCTGAAGCACAGCTTCTAACAACAACGAAAGCAGAGATTTCACTGCAGCGGGCGCCGAAAGGCGCCCGTTTTTTTTGAGCAAGCAAGCGAGACGAGATTCGCTCCGCGCCGGATACATGCGCAGCAGAACAAGAGTGGGAACGACGGCCCGGAAGCCTGGATGGAGCTGACCTCCCCCCAAAAATCTGGACAGGGCTAAGCTGGAAAGAATCGGCGATACTTTCCTCACGGAGGGAGATCGCAGATGAAGAAGTCGAAGTTCACGGAGGAGCAAATCGCCTTCGCCTTGCACCAGGCCGACACTGGCACGTCAATTGAGGAGGTATGTCGCAAGGTTGGCATCTCGCAGGCGACGTTCTACGCTTGGAGGAAGAAATATGCCGGGCTTGGGATGTCGGAGCTTCGACGGCTCAAGCAGCTCGAGGAGGAGAATCGCAAGCTCAAGCAACTGGTCGCCGATCTGAGCCTGGACAAGGTGATGCTGCAGGATGTCTTGAAAAAAAAGCTCTGAGGCCAGCCCAGAGGAAACTCTTGGTTGGCCATCTCATCTCGAGCTATCGGGTTAGCGTGAAGCGAGCTTGCAGCGTTTGCCAGCAAAGCCGAGGGGGCTGGTATCAGCGGGCAAAGGAGAAGCCGCTCGATACTCCGCTGAAGAAGCGCATGCACGAGATCGCCAGTACGCGTGTGCGCTATGGGTTTTGGCGTATCTATGTGCTGATTCGGCGCGACGGCTGGCAGGTGAACCACAAGCGCATCTACCGCCTATACAGGGAAGAAGGATTGAACCTACGCTCTAAGCGTCCCAGAAGGCGCAGAGCTGCGGCTCACCGCACAGAGCGTCCGATCCTGACGATGCCCAATCAGGCCTGGAGCATGGATTTTGTAGCCGATGCCCTGTTCGACGGAAGAAAGTTTCGAGCGCTCACGTTAGTGGACAACTTCAGCCGTGAATGCCTGGGCATCATGGTGGACCAAAGCCTAAAGGGAGACCACGTCGTGGCCCTGCTCAACGAGGTGGTCAGGCGGCGAGGAAGACCTGTTCGTATCCAGGCGGACAACGGACCAGAATTCGTATCTCTCTCGCTCGACCGCTGGGCGTATGAGAACGGCGTCACGCTCGATTTCTCCCGTCCAGGCAAGCCCACCGACAACGCGTTCATCGAATCTTTTAACGGCAGCCTTCGCGACGAATGCCTCGACACCAGCTGGTTCATGTCGCTCGATGATGCGCGCAACAAGATCGAAACCTGGAGACAGGACTACAATCATTTCCGGCCGCACTCATCGCTCGGAGACATCCCGCCAGCGCTGTTCGCACGCCAATTGACGGGTTCCTAACCACGCCGAATTTCTGGTTCAAACCTGTCCAGTACGTGGGAGGAGATCAAACCTGCCAGAAAAGTCCAGTTATGGCTGTCTACCGGGAGGGGAAGCTTACGGAGCGCACGCGTAGTCCGGGACGGGCTCCTCGATTGCGCTTACCCGTCACCGATATCCTCGCTGCGCGTCTACTCCGCGCCGATGCCCAACCGACGATAGACTGGCCGGATCTCGCGCCGGAAGCGAGCCAGCAAGCGCGAGAACGCCAGCGCCCCCAGGACGCAGCAGATACCACCAACCAGTAGAGTGTGCGGCGCTCCGATGCGGGCCGCCAGCGCGCCGGCGGTCAGCGCTCCGAGCGGTGCCACGCCCAGGAAAGACATCGTATACAAACTCATGACCCGCCCACGCTTGTCGTCGTCCACGATGGTCTGCACGATCGTATTGATCGAGGCTGCGGTGACGATGATCCCGAAGCCGACGCCGACCATCAGCGGCAGCGAGACCCATAACGCTCCGAGACAGGGACACCAGCGTCTAGCCCCAGGCCCGCCGTGGCTGCCGCGATCAGCGATGACTGCGGTCGAGCCCGCGCACCGACTTCGCGCGTTGCCAGCCACGATGTCCCGCCGAGCGCGCCCACGCCGGCGGCCCCGACCAGAAATCCGAGCGTGTGCGCCCCCCCGTGCAACACTTCCCGGGCCATCACCGGCATGAGCGTGACGTAGGGCGAGGCCATGAAACTGACCAGTGCCAACATCGGCAGCAAAATCCGGATCGGTATCACGCTCCACGCATAGCGCACGCCCTCGAGCAAACCTCGCCCGAGACTGATTTGTGCGGCAGGCGCTATGCGCGGCGAGACTCGCAGCGCGACGGCCGCGGCGATAATCGCGACGTAGCTCAGAGCGTTGATCAAGAAGCAGGTGCCTTCGCTTACCAGCGCGAGCAACAGTCCAGCGATGGAAGGGCCGATGAGACGGCTCGAGTTCATCAGCAGCGAGTTCAACGCAATTGCATTCGGGCAGATCCGCCCGGTCCCTGACTAGCTCCAGCAGCAATGACTGGCGCACGGGCGTGTCGAAGCCCATGACGGCCCCATAGCACAACGCGAGGGCCAGAACCTGCCAGATCTGGATCGCGCCGCTCAGCGTCAGCGTGGCCAGCGCCGAGTGCCTGCAGCATGAGCAGACTCTGCGTGATGACCAGCAGCCGTTTGCGGTCGACCCGGTCGCTGATGCAGACCGGCGACGGGTGCCAGCAGCAGGATCGGGAACTGGCTGGCGAAGCTGGTCACGCCCAACAGGAACGGCGAACCGGTGAGCCGATAGACCAACCAGCTTTGCGCGATCTGTTGGATCCAGGTGCCGATCATGGACGCGCCCTGACCAGCGAAGAACAGGCGGAAGTTCCGATGGCGAAAGGCTCTCAGCGCGGGCGAGGCACCCAATCGAGCACCGAGCACACGGGACCAAGCTTCTAGTCCTCGGTGCAGGCTCCCCAACTAGGCGCGCAGCTTCTCGAGTTGGCTGCGCAGCTGGTCCAAGCTCGCTTCGAACGACGCGAGGCGCTCTTTTTCCTGCGCGACCACCGCGGCGGGGGCGCGCTCGACAAAACCGGAGTTGCCGAGCTTGGTGCGGGCTTTCGCGACCTCGCCTCGAAATTCTCGCGATTTCTTTTTCTAGCCGCGCAATCTCGCCGGCGACGTCGACTTTGATGTGCAACATCAAGCGCGTGTCCCCCACGACTGCAATAGGCGCCTCGGTGTCCGGGAGCGCGTCCACGACGGTAGTCTCGGATAAGCCGCGCCAGCGCCCGCATGTAGGGAAAGAACAGGTTGAGTCGCGCGTTATCGCCGACCGCGAGCAACGGGATGCGCTGCCCCGGTGACAGGTTCATTTGCCCGCGCAGATTTCGGCATGCATCGATGAGCCGCTTGAGCTCCGCGACCTCGGCTTCGGCGGCGCGGTCGATCCTCTCTGTCTGTGCTTGCGGATACGGCGCGAGCATCACGCTCTCGCCCGCCTTGCCCGCGAGCGGCGCTGCCTTCTGCCACAGCTCTTCGGTGATGAAGGGGATGATCGGATGCGCAAGCCTGCAGGATAGCCTCGAGCACCCGCACCAACGTACGGCGCGTACCGCGCTGCTGCGCCTCGGAACCGGACTGGAGCTGCACCTTGGCCAGCTCGATATACCAGTCGCAGTACTCGTCCCACACCAGCTCATAGATCGCGCGCGCCGCGAGGTCGAAACGGTAGTCGCGGAAAGCCGACTCCACCGTCGCCTCGGCGTCTTGCAGGCGGCTCACGATCCAGCGGTCGGCGAACGACAGCTCCACCGGCAGCGATTCGTCCAGGCCGCAGTCCTTGCCCTCGGTGTTCATCAGCACGAAGCGCGCAGCGTTCCACAGCTTGTTGCAGAAGTTGCGATAGCCCTCGCAGCGGTTGAGGTCGAAATTGAGGGTACGCGCGAACGTCGCGAGCGACGCGAAAGTGAAGCGCAACGCATCGGCCCCGAAGGCCGGAATCCCGTCCGGAAAGTTCTTCCGCACGTAGCGTTCGATGCGGCTCGCGATGCTCGGCGCGCAGCAGGCCGACCGTCGACTTTGCCAGCAGGTCGGGCAACGAAACGCCGTCGATCAGATCCAGCGGGTCGAGCGTGTTGCCCTTCGACTTCGACATCTTCTGACCTTCCGCGTCCCGCACCAGCGCGTTGATGTAGACGTGACGGAACGGCACTTTGTCGGTGAAGTGCAGCGTCATCATGATCATCCGGGCGACCCAGAAGAAGATGATGTCGAAGCCAGTCACCAGCACAGACGAAGGCAGGAACAATTTGAGATCGGGATTATCGTCCGGCCAGCCGAGCGAGGTGAACGGCACCAAGGCGGAGGAGAACCAGGTGTCCAGCACGTCCTCGTCGCGCTTGAGCTGCCCGCCATAGCCCTTCGCGGCGGCTTGCCGCCCAGCGTCTTGTTCGGTGCGCGCCACGTAGATGTTGCCAGCATCGTCGTACCACGCCGGGATCTGATGCCCCCACCACAGTTGCCGCGAGATGCACCAATCCTGAATGTTCTCGAGCCAGTGGTTGTAGGTCGAGGCCCAGTGCTCCGGAAAAAACTTCACGTCGCCGGAGGCGACGGCAGCCAGCCCGCGTTGGGCCAGGGTCTCCATCTTGACGAACCACTGGTCGGTCAGCATCGGCTCGACGACGACACCGGTGCGTCCCGAACGCGGAACTTTCAGCTTGTGCGGCTTTGCGGATACCAACAATCCTTGCGTTTCCAGATCTGCCACTACGCGCTTGCGGGCTTCGAATCGGTCCAGACCCTGGTACGCGGCCGGCGCCTCGCTGTTGATGTGGGCATCGAGCGTCAAGATGCTTATCGCTGGAAGGCCATGACGCGAACCCACTTGGTAGTCATTGAAGTCGTGCCCCGGGGTTATCTTGACGCAGCCGGTGCCGAACTCAGGATCGACGTACTCATCGGCGATTATTGGAATCGTGCGATCGGTGAGCGGAAGGCTTCACCCGCTTGCCGATTAGCTTCCGGTAGCGCTTGTCCTGCGGGTGCACGGCCACCGCGACGTCGCCCAGCATCGTTTCCGGGCGGGTGGTCGCGACGACCACGCTAGCAGCATCGTCAACCAGCGGGTAGCGGATCTCCCAAAGCGTGCCGTCCTCCTCCTCACTGTCGACCTCGAGGTCGGAGACCGCCGTGCCGAGCACGGGGTCCCAGTTGACCAGCCGCTTGCCGCGATAGATCAGCCCCTGTTCGTGCAGGCGCACGAACACTTCGGCGACCGCGCGCGACATGCGAGCGTCCATCGTAAAGTATCCGGCCCTCTGTCCTTCCGTGTCCGCGTAGGTCCAGTTGGCGGAGGCGCCCAGGCGTCGCATCTGGCGCGTGATCGTCGAGCCCGACTCCTGCTTCCAGGCCCACACTCGTTGCACGAATTTCTCCCGGCCGAGATCGTGTCGTGTCAGACCTTCGATTTCGAGCTGGCGCTCGACCACGATCTGCGTGGCGATGCCCGCGTGGTCGGTGCCGACGATCCAGTTGGTGTTGAAGCCGCGCATCCGGTGATACCGGATCAAGGCGTCCATGAGCGTTTGCTGAAAAGCATGGCCCATGTGCAGCGTGCCGGTCACGTTCGGTGGCGGCAGCTGTATGCAATACAGCCTGACGGGTCGAGTCGGTGCCCGCGCCGAAATAACCGCGCGACTCCCACAGCGGATACCAGCGGCCCTCGATATCGTGGGGCTCGAAACTCTTAGGCAGTTCCATGCATGCCAGCGCTGTGGCTAATGAGGCGGATCACAGCTCAGCGATCTTTGGGTGCGCGTTCAGCTGGGCGACCGAGCAGCGCCTCGAGCGACTCGAGGCCGAACACCTGCTCCACCGACTCACGCACGACGATCGGCAGCACCGCGCGCAATTCCTCCGCCGCGCGCGTGAATGCGGGATGCGACTGCCACCGCCCCCAGGCGCCGGTCGTCGGCGAGTGCGGCGTCCAACTCGTGGTCCAGTCGCTGCCGCAGCCGCAGATACAACGCCACTTGAAGTTGCCGCCGCTTTTCGGCCATCAAGCCGAGGACCGAATCACCCGCTCCAGGTCCCGGATCGACCGCATCCTCCAGGACCGGGATATCGGCGCCGGTCGCCACCGGCGTTTCATCAAGCGGTTCGGTTAGCACGGGCGCGCCCTCCGTGGGACGTCGAGCAGTGCGCCCTTGGTGCTTCCGAATCAACGAATCGAGCTTGCCGAACAAATCCTCGTCGCTGGCCGAATCGTCCTCGGCGGCTGTGCCGTGCTTTGGATCGTGGATCATCGAGATAGTCGCTCGCCACAGCGTCGCATCAAGCCGCCAGATCGTGGGTGTGGATGTCGTAGCCGCGGTCGCGATAAAAGCGAAAGCGAGTCCGCGCCAATTCGCGCTCCGCCTCGTCCAGTCCGACGATTTCGATCAGTCGGTCGAAGCGGCTGAACACAGGTGGACACTGCGGGCATAGATTTACCAGCACCTGCTCGTGGACGATGGGCTCCGCCACGTGGTCGACAATGATCGGGGTGACTGACGCGAGCCGGTGCGCAGCGCGGCAGTGTGGCAGGAAGCCGATGGGCGGTTGGCTCCAAAGGCCCTTGTCGATCCGATCGGTGGTCTGCGCGTCCGGCGTGAGGATCATCATCCGCACGTCCTTGGCCAGTGCCTTCGTCGCCAACGTGCAAAGCGTTTGCAGCTGATTGTCGACGTGGATGTAGAAATCGATCCGCGTCATGTTCCTAGTCGCGCCCGGCACGGCGGATCAAGAACGTGGTAAGCAGCGGCACCGGGCGTCCGGTAGAGCCCTTGTCCTTGCCCGATCGCCATGCGGTACCCGCGATGTCGAGGTGCGCCCATTTGAACTTCTTGGCGAAGCGCGACAAGAAACATGCGGCTGTTACGCTACCAGCCGGCCGGCCGCCGATATTGGCCATGTCCGCGAAGGGACTCTTGATCTGTTCCTGATAATCGTCCCACAGCGGCATGTGCCAGGCGCGGTCCCAGGCTTGCTGACCAGCTTCCAGCAGCTCAGCCGCGAGCTCGTCGTCGTTCGCGTATAGACCCGACGCCACGTGCCCCAGGGCGATCACGCACGCACCGGTCAGCGTTGCGATATCCACCACTGCCGACGGATCAAAGCGCTCAGCGTAGGTCAACGCATCGCACAGGATCAATCGGCCTTCGGCGTCGGTATTCAAGATCTCCACCGTCTGTCCTGACATGCTGGTGACGATGTCACCGGGCTTGCTGGCTTGGCCGCCAGGCATGTTCTCGCAGCTGGGGATGATCCCCACCACATTCACGGGCAACCCCATCTGTGCCGCCGCGTTGATGGTTCCGAGCACGGCCCCCGCACCGGACATGTCGTACTTCATCTCGTCCATCTCGCCTGCGGGCTTGAGCGAGATCCCGCCGGTGTCAAAGGTGATACCTTTGCCAACGAGGGCGACCGGCTTTTGTTTCTTCGGACCGCCGCGATACTCGAGGACGATCAGTTTGGCCGGCTCGTGCGATGCCTTGGTGACGGACAGCAGCGCGCCCATGCCCAGCTTCTGCATATCCTTTTCATCCAGCACCTGGCAGGGAAGCTTGTATTGCTTGGCCAGTTCTTGGGCTTGTCGTGCAAGATAGGATGGCGTGCAGATGTTGCTGGGCAGATTGCCCAGGTCCTTGGCCAAGCTCGAGCCCTGAGCCAACGCGGCACCGCGCTGAACCGCTCGCGTGACTTCAGCGGGGGGTTTGTCCATCACGCCGATGTCGACCTTGACGCGATGCCGCTGCTGGTCCCGCTTGCTCTTGAGCTGGTCAAAGCGATAGCTGGTATCTGCGGTGATCACCGCCAGCTGCATGGCGTTCCAAGCGCGATCGTGACCCTTTACCGTCAGCTCGCTGAGGTACAACACGGCATCGGATGCGCCGCTTTCGCTGACTGCGCGCACCGCCGCGCGCACGGCCTCGCGGAATGCCTTGGCACCAAGCTCGTCCTGCTTTCCCAAGCCCACAAGCAGAACGCGCTCGGCTGTCACTCCCGGCACGCTGTGAAGCAAGAGCGTGGAGCCCAGCTTGCCGTCGAGGTCGCCCCGGCGCAGGATCGAGGTCAGATGACCGTTGCCGGCGCGATCGAGAGCCTTAGCGGCGTCAGTCAACCGGTGCGCGTCGAACACACCCGCTACGACGCACCCGGTCTTCTGCTTTTCCGGTCGTCCGGCTTTTATGCTAAATTCCAACTGGAGCTCCTGTTTTCATCAATGAATTTAATCCCTTAAAGAGCGGCAATTATCACGTCAGCGCTCCCGAAAAGTCAAAGCGTTCCGGTGCGCGGATCGATCTCGCCATGATCTTTCTCCGCTCAACGCTACGTGAGTTCAGCGCCGCCGGGATCGCTGTGTTCCTTGTTCTGCTGGTCGTTGTCTTCACCACACAGTTGATCCGATTCCTCGGCTTTGCGGCGAGTGGCCGCATCCCGGCGGACGCCGTGCTCATCCTGCTCGGATTCTCCGCGCTTGGATACCTTCCCGTGCTGCTGTCCGGCACGTTGTTCGGCTCAGTACTGCTGACCGTGACCCGTGCTTATCGCGATTCCGAGATGGTAGTGTGGCAAAGCTCCGGTGTCGGCCTGCTCGGCTGGTTCAAGCCGGTTCTGATGTATGCAGCACCGATCGTGGTGCTCGTCGCGGTGTTCAGCTTCTATCTGACACCCTGGGCCCTCGGCAAGACGGAAGAGTACCGCCATCAGCTGGAGAACCGGGACGACGTAACGGCAGTGCCGCCCGGGGTCTTCAAGGAGTCGAAAAGTGGAGACCGCGTTTTCTTCGTCGAGAAGGTCAGCTCCGATCTGAGCCAGGTGGCGAATATCTTCGTGCACTCGATGGAAAACGATCGGGAGTGGGTGATGGTGGCCAAGCGCGGTTACACGGAATTGGCCGACAACGGCGAACGCTACATCGTCGCGCTCAATGGGCGGCGCTACCAGGGCACTCCCGGGCAGGCCGACTACAGGATCGAGCGCTTCGAGCGCTACAGGATGCGTATCCAGCAAAATGAGAGGGCGACGCCGTTCTTCCCGACTCAGAAGTCCCTCGCCACGCGCCAACTGATCGAAAATCCCACGCGCCTCAATCTGTCCGAGCTGACCTGGCGTGTCGCCCTGCCGGTGTCGGCCTTGATCCTGGCTTTGCTGGCGTTGCCCCTCTCCGTCGTAAACCCGCGCAGCGGCCGCGTCATCAACGTGCTGACTGCGCTGTTCTTGTTCTTTCTGTACATCAATCTGATCAATATCTTCCAGGCGTCGGTCGCGAAGGGCGACGTGAATTTCTGGGTCGGTGTGTCGACTGTCCACGTCGTGATGGCGGTGGTTCTGGCCATAATGTTGTATCGCCGTGTTTACGGCGGCCGTTTCCGCCTGCGGCGCCTCAGATGAGGATCCTGCGCCGCTATGTCTCGCGCCAAATCTTCGGTGGCATCCTGCTGGTGCTTGTCGGCTTGATCATGCTGTTCTCTTTCTTCGATCTGATCTATGAGCTGAGGGATGTCGGGACTGAGGGCTATCGGCTGTATGCTGCACTTTCGTATGTCGCGCTCAGCATCCCGGGCCATCTCTACGAGCTGTTGCCGGTGGCTGCATTGATTGGAACGCTGTTCGCGCTAGCGCAGCTGGTCATCCATTCCGAGTACGCCGTGATGCGAACCTCGGGGGTTTCGATCCTCGACATGGCTTTCACACTGCTGCGTACCGGCGTGGTATTCGCACTGGCCACGTTCGTGACTGGGGAGTTCCTCGCACCGCTGTCCGAAGAGGCGGCCAAGAAACTGCGCTTGGAGCAGACCAGCAGTGTAGTAGCCCAGGCGTTCCGCTCGGGGTTGTGGGTCAAGGACGACGAGAGCTTCGTCAACGTGGCGCGCGTGCTGTACGACGCGACGCTCCAGGATGTGCGGATATACGAGTTCGACGACCAGTATCGGCTGCGTACCATCAGCCAGGCGCGCCAAGGGAAATATGTGCGCTCGAATCTGTGGCGCTTGACCGATGTGGTACAGACTCGCTTCGAGGAGTCACGTACCTCAGTGGAGCATACCGCCGAGCAGGAGTGGCATTCGGTGCTCACCCCCAGCGTCTTGAGCGTGTTGCTGGTGCCACCAGAGAAGATGTCGCTGTGGACGCTGTATTCGTATGTTCGGCATCTGCGCGAGAATCGGCAGGAATCGACTCGCTACGAGATTGCACTGTGGAACAAGATCATCTATCCGTTCGCAGTGCTGGTGATGATGGTGTTGGCGTTGCCTTTCGCCTACCTGAATGTGCGCGAGGGCGGAGTGAGCACCAAGATCTTTGCCGGCATCATGCTGGGCCTGGGGTTCCACCTCATCAGCCGTCTGTTCGGACACCTGGGCCAGCTGGCCGCCTGGCCGCCCATCCTTGCAGCCTTCGTTCCGACAACGGCGTTCCTGGCGATGGCGATCCTCATGCTCCGGCGTCTGGAGCGGCGCTAAGCGGAGCAAGCGCTGCTGGCTCGAGGTGCGGGGTGGCCTGGACCGATCACCAAGGCCACGACTGCAGACGGCATCGGCGCGCCTGCCGCTTCTCACCGTGCGCGGTAGATTCGACTCCCGATCAGCCTGTCGTGTAGAAACTGGCGCTCCCGATCCACAAAGCCCCACCAGAACCCCGCTCCGAGCAGGGCCAAACTCCACACCGCGAGCAGGAAACGCGCAGCCGCCTCGGGGGTGGACAGGTTAGAGCCATCCCGGCGCGCGACCCGAATGCGCCAGGTCTTCATCGCCAGGGTCTGCCCGCCGCGGCGCCAGCAGTAAGCGAAATAGGCGCCCAGCACACCCAGCAGCCATAGCTGAAACAGGGCGTGCAATATCGGTGTGCGCGCGGCCTGGGTCAAGGCCAAGAACAAGTACGCCGCGATGAAAAGCACCGGCAGAAGCAGGATCGCCTCATAAGCAAGGCTCGCAAAGCGCGTCAGAAGACCAGCGAGGCGAAGCGGAGCGTGAGGCGAGGCCTGAGTGTCCGCGGCGGTGGGCAACTCGAGCGCCGTTTGCCGCACTAGTCTCGAGTCAGAGTCTTCCCCGTTTGATTCGCGGAGCGTGCCGGAGGGACCTGCCGGAGGCGCTTCTTCTCTTCCTCTGTCAGGCCTTCGTATTCCTTCCACTTGCGGTGGATCGCCTCTCGTTTCTCGGGAGGCATGTCCTTCAGCTTCTTGTAACGATCGCGCACCTGCGCGCGCTGTTCCGGGGTCATGCTCGCCCACTGCTTCATCCGTGATTGGAGCCGCTCCTGTTGCTGGGGCGTCATTTGGGGGTAGTGCCGGGCGATTCCGACCCACTTGATGCGGCGAGGGCCCTCGATTCTTGGCCACTCCTCGGCCAGCGGCGCCAATATGTGCTGCTGCTCGGGCGTAAGTTGCGCCCATTCAGGCCCACGCTCTTCCTTCGGGCTCTTGCCAGCATGCACTTCTGCCGCCGCGCCCAGGAACAGCAAGAGGAAGGCGAGGACTAGTCGGTTGTGTGATGGTACATCCAAACTTCGAACCCGGTGTCCAGATAGGCAGTCACAGGAAGCTCATCCGACAGCACTTGTGCGTCGATCTCGGAGTAGTCCGGCTGCTGCGGCGATTGCTGCTGCCAGACAACCAGGACGGACAACCCCAGGATCAGCGCGAAGAGGGGTACGAGAACACGGCGGTTGAGAAAGCGGGAAGGACCGAGCGAGAGCTCGGGTTCCCCGAGATGCGCGCGCGACAACGCGGCGTCCCGCGCCAACCGGAGGCGGTAAAGCGTCCCAGGCGGCAGGCGGTCCAGGCCCTCGTCCAGCCTGCGTGCGATATTCTCGGCGAAATCCTGTTCGTTCATAGCTCTATCCCTCTGGCCTTGAGGAATTCCGCCAAAGCATGAGCCGCTCGGGAGCAGTGAGTCTTTACACTACCTTCCGAGCATCCCATTGCGGCGGCGGTTTCCTGCACATCCAGATCCTCCCAGTAACGCAGGAGAAAAGCCTCTCGTTGACGCGTGGGCAAGCCCTTGAGGCCGTCCTCAATCAAGCCAATCACCTGCAAGCGCTCAAGCGCCTGAGCCGGTCCTGCAAGCACGCCGGGCCCTTCCGTGACCTCCACAGTGTCGAGCGGGTCGTGATCGTCTTCGTCCTGCTTGCCCTGTAGCGAAGACAGCAACACTGTCCACAGCGACCTTACTCTTTGCCGACGATAGTAATCCCGGATGCCGTTTTGCAGTATCCGCTGGAACAATAACGGAAGCTCCGCCACGGGCTTTCCGGCGTACTTCTCCGCCAGCTTGAGCATGGCGTCCTGCACCAGGTCGAGAGCCAGATGCTCGTCTCGAACCGCGAAAACCGCCTGTTTGAAAGCGCGGCGCTCGACTTCGGCGAGGAAGGTCGCGAGCTCTTTTTCTGTCGCCAGAGGAAGGTGCCCGTTGGTTCTTGGCGCGCGAAGGCCGCCAGCAAGCTGGATGTTAGCAAATCGACCTTGGGACGTGCATTCTGATACTGAATACACCGGAATCACGGTGGTAACTTCCTGTTAGCGCGCGCGTTTGTTGAACGCCTCTCGGCCGTTTACAATACCGGACCCTCGTCCTGAGTGATTCTTCGTGGATCTCACCCACCACTTCCTCATCGCCATGCCGAGCATGGTCGATACCAACTTCGCCAAGTCGCTCACCTACATCTGCGAGCACAATGAACAGGGGGCGCTCGGGGTCGTAGTCAATCGCCCAATCGAGATGACGCTCAGGACTCTGTTCGAGCAGATCGACATCCCGCTGCGCGACGATACGCGCAGCCGCTTGCCTGTGTACTTCGGCGGACCGGTTCAGGTGGATCGCGGATTCGTTCTACACCGACCGCCCGGCGACTGGGAGTCGACTCTGTCCATCAACGCGCAGGTTGGCCTCACCACTTCCCGCGATATCCTTCAGGCAGTAGGAGAGGGGCGCGGGCCGCAGCAACTCCTGGTTTCGCTGGGTTACGCTGGCTGGGCCCCGGGGCAACTGGAGCAGGAGCTCAGCCAGAACGCATGGCTCACGGTAGGCGCCGATCTGGACGTGATTTTCGAGCTGCCGGCGGAGCAGCGCCTTTCCGCCGCCATGAGCCTGCTGGGAATCGACCTGGCCCAGCTGTCCGATGACGTCGGTCACGCGTGATTGTGCAGCAGGCGCTCGAGCGCTGAGCGCACAGTGAGCACCGCCCGTGCCGCCCAGCCCCGCCACTCGGAGCTCCGTGCTCGGGCCTCCGGGACGGTGCTGGCTTTCGATTTTGGCACACGGCGTATAGGCGTCGCAGTGGGTGAACTGGGACTCGGGATCGCTCATCCCCTGGAAACGATCAGCGCTGCTTCCGATCGCGAGCGCCTGAAGGAGATTGGGCTGCTGATCAGGGAGTGGGGGCCAGTGCTCTTGGTCGTGGGCCTGCCCTCGCACATGGACCGCACCGAACACGCGCTCAGCGCGCGCTGCCGCCGCTTCGCTGCGCACCTCGAACGAGAGTTCGGGATCGCCACGCGCCTGGTGGACGAGCGATTGACCTCCGCCGCCGCCGCGGAATCGCTGACCGCGGCCGGTGTGCGTGGTCGGCGTCAGAAGGGGCTGCTCGACCAGATCGCTGCCGTGCATATCCTGCAGACGTATTTCACAGCGCGCGATGACGCTGCCTGACGCCGAGGGCTTGATCGCCGAACTCGCGGAGCAGATCCGGCGTGATACCGGCCCGAGAGTTGCGCTGGTAGGGATCTACACGGGCGGAGTGTGGATCGCGGAGCGCCTGCATCAGATGCTGGGACTGTCCACCCCCGTGGGCACCATCGATGTCGCGTTCTATCGCGACGATTACAAGAAGACCGGACTGCGCGCGGGTGTCAGGCCTTCTGACATTCCTTTTCAGGTCGAGGACGCCGACATCATATTGGTGGACGACGTGCTCTTCACCGGGCGCACGATCCGCGCGGCGCTGAACGAGATCTTCGACTATGGGCGTCCGACCTCCATCCGACTGGCGGCTCTGGTCGATCGGGGCGGCCGACAGCTGCCGATTTGCCCGCAGTTCGTGGGCGCAGTCGTGGAGATCGCGCCCGACCAGACCATCGAGTTGCGCCGCGATCAGTCCGGACGGTTCACCCTTGCGCTGGCGGATAGCACTTGAGGGGCCCATGAACGGCAACCTCCAGATCGACGCCGGAGGCAAGCTCCAGCACCTGCTCACGATCGAGGGTTTGCCCCAGGAGATCCTGCTGCAGATACTGGACACCGCGCGTTCCTTCGTTTCGGTGACGGAGCGCGAGGTCAAGAAGGTGCCGCTGTTGCGCGGGAAGGCCATCTTCAACTTGTTCTTCGAGCCCAGTACGCGCACGCGCACCACGTTCGAAATCGCGGCCAAACGGCTATCGGCGGACGTGGTGAACCTCAACATCGCCACCTCCTCCCAGACCAAGGGCGAGACGCTGCTGGATACGGTTGCGAATCTCACGGCCATGCACGCAGACATGTTCATCGTGCGTCATGGCGAGAGCGGCGCCGCGCACCTGATTGCACGCAACGTAGGCCCCGACATTCACGTGATCAACGCTGGCGATGGGCGCCACGCCCATCCCACTCAGGCGCTCCTGGACATGTTCACCATCCGCCACTACAAGGGCGGGTTCAACAACCTGCGCGTGGCCATCGTCGGCGACATTCTCCACTCTCGCGTCGCGCGCTCGGAGATCCATGCCCTCACGACCCTCGGCGTGCCGGAGGTGCGAGTGATCGGGCCGCGCACGCTGCTGCCGCGCCAGGTGCAGAACCTCGGCGTGCACGTGTTCCACGACATGGAAGCCGGCTTGAAGGACGTGGACGTGGTGATGATGCTGCGCCTGCAGCACGAGCGCATGAGCGGTGCCCTGCTGCCGAGCGCGGGCGAGTTTTTCAAATCCTACGGGCTGACCCCCGAGAAGCTCGCGCGTGCCAGACCCGACGCCATCGTGATGCACCCTGGCCCGATGAACCGTGGCGTGGAGATCGACTCCGCCGTGGCCGATGGACGCCAATCAGTCATCCTGCCGCAGGTGACTTTCGGCATCGCGGTGCGCATGGCGGTCATGGGCATCCTCGCGGGGAACTGATGTCGGCCTTCCGTCTTCGGCATTGCGCATTCGGCGCAGTTCAAAGCCTGATTGCACACGGCTGATCCATGAACATTCACATCAAGAACGGAAGGCTGATCGACCCCAGCCGCGGGCAGCGAGCGCAAGCAGGATCTCTTTATCGCCGATGGGAGGATCGTGGCGGTGGGTGGCGCGCCGCCGGCGTTCAAAGCCGACCAGGTGGTGGACGCGTCCGGACTGGCGGTCTCGCCCGGGCTGGTCGATCTCTCAGCCCGCCTGCGTGAGCCCGGCCTCGAGTATAGGGCTACGCTCGAGAGCGAGATGCAGGCCGCGGTGGCCGGTGGCGTCACCAGCCTGGTATGCCCGCCGGACACCGATCCTCCGCTGGACGAGCCGGGTCTGGTCGAAATGCTCAAGTTCCGCGCCCGCAGCTTGGACCAGGCTCGGGTCTACCCGCTCGGGGCATTAACGCAGGGACTCAAGGGCGAGCGACTGACTGAGATGGCAGAGCTGCACGACGCGGGGTGCGTGGCATTCGGTCAGCCTGGCGCCACGATGACCGACAATCAAGTGCTCATGCGTTCGATGGAATACGCAACGACCTTTGGGTTCGCGGTGTGGCTGCGCCCGGAGGACGCGACTTTGTCGCGCGGCGGCGTGGCCCATGACGGCGAGGTAGCTACGCGACTGGGTCTGGCCGGCATCCCGGTGTGTGCCGAAACCGTTGCCCTCTCCTCCATCCTGATACTCGCGCGCGAGACCGGTGCGCGCATCCACCTTTGTCGTCTCTCCAGTGCCGAAGGCGTGGAGATGGTGCGCCAAGCCAAACGGGCGGGTATGGCCGTTACCAGTGACGTGTCCTTGCACCACGTGCACTTGAGCGACAGGGACATCGGCTACTTCGACTCCAACTGCAATCTGATCCCTCCGCTGCGCGACATCCGCGACCGGGACTCTCTGCGGGCGGGGTTGATTGATGGCACGATCGACGCCATATGCTCTGACCACACGCCGGTGGATGACGACGCGAAGCAGCTGCCGTTCGCGGAGGCCGAGCCCGGTGCAACCGGGCTGGAGTTGCTGCTGCCTCTGACTCTCAAATGGGCCCGCGAGGCACGCGTGCCTTTGCCAGCCGCGCTCGCGCGGGTTACCACGCATCCTCTCCGCGTGCTTGGTTTGCCGAGCGCGTTGATCACGCCTGGGGAGGTCGCGGACCTGTGCGTGTTTGACCCCGAGGCCTGGTGGCGGGTAGAGCCCGGGGCCTTGCACAGTCAAGGCAAGAACACCCCGTTGCTTGGCATGGAGCTGCAGGGCCGCGTTCGCTACACGTTGGTCGGCGGCAGGATCGTATTCGATACCCCCGCTTAGAGCGGGAAGGACTTTGCGAGTGACCAACCCCTTGCTCGATTTTTCGAAGCTGCCCCGATTCGCGGACATCAAGCCCGAGCATGTAACGCCGGCCGTGGATCGCTTGCTGCGTGACAATCGCGCCCTGGTCGAGCGCGTCGCCACGGCCGTTGGAGAATCGACCTGGGACAGCTTCGTCGCGCCGCTGGACGACACCAACGAGCGGCTGGCGCGCGCTTGGGGTCAGGTGGCGCACCTCAACGCGGTGATGAACAGCCCGCAGCTGCGCGAGGTCTATAACGCCAACCTTCCCAGGATCAGCCAGTACCACACGGAGCTGTCTCAGGACGAGCGGCTCTATGCCAAGTTCAAGGCGCTGCGCGCAGGGCCCGAATTCGATCGTCTTGACCGCGAGCAGCGGAAAATCATCGACAACGAGCTGCGCGACTTCCGTCTGGGGGGCGCGGAGCTGCCTCCGGAGCTGAAGGCCGAGTTCAAACAGGTACGCAGTCAGCTCGACAAGCTCTCCTCGCGCTTCAACGATAACCTGCTGGACGCCACCAATGCCTTTGCCCACTACGTCACTGACCGGCCCGTGTTGGAGGGAATTCCCGAGGACGCAGTCGAGGCCGCACGGGTGGCGGCTGAGGGCGAGGGTGTAGACGGTTGGAAGCTCACACTGCACATGCCGTCGTATCTGCCGGTGATGCAGTATGCGGACAATCGCGCTTTGCGCGAGTTGATGTACCGCGCCTACGTCACGCGGGCGGCGGAGTTCGGCAACCCCGAGTGGAACAACACGCCGCTCATCGACGAGATCCTGGAGCTGCGACGCAAGCTGGCCCAGCTGCTCGGCTACGACAGCTACGCGCAAGTGTCGCTGCAACCGAAGATGGCCCGCTCCCCGGACCAGGTACTCACGTTCCTCACCGACCTCGCAGCACGTGCCAAGCCGTTTGCGCAACGCGATTTCGAAGAGCTTTCCGAGTTTGCCCGCATGCGCCTTGGGCTCGCCGAGCTCCAGGCCTGGGACGTCCCTTGGGCCTCCGAGAAGCTGCGCGTGGAGCGGTATGCGTTCTCCGAGCAGGAAGTGAAGCAGTACTTTCCGGAAACGAAAGTTTTACCCGGTATGTTCGGGTTGGTCGAGACGCTGTACGGCATCCGTATCCGGCCCGCACAGGCGCCAACCTGGCACCCGGACGTCCGTTTTTTCGAGATTCACGGCCGCAGCGGGGTTGGCGCCGCCGAGGGCGAGCTGATTGGACAATTCTATTTGGACCTCTTTGCGCGTCCGTCGAAGCGCGGTGGCGCATGGATGGACGATGCCGTCACGCGCAGACGTACACCTGGCGGGATCCAGACTCCGGTCGTTTACCTCAACTGCAACTTCTCTCCGCCGGTCGGCGACCGGCCGGCGCTGTTCACGCACAACGAGGTGATCACGCTGTTCCACGAGTTCGGCCACGGTCTGCATCATCTGCTGAGCCGCGTGGAGCAGCGGGGGGTGTCGGGCATCAATGGTGTCGAATGGGACGCGGTCGAGCTGCCCAGCCAGTTCATGGAGAATTTTTGCTGGGAATGGGATGTGGTGCAGGCGATGAGTGCGCGCGCAAGCAGCAGTGTGGGGGCCGTTCCGGTGTCCGACAGCGCCTTGCCGCGGCAGCTATTCGACAAGATGCTTGCGGCCAAGAATTTCCAGAGCGGACTGCAGTTCGTGCGCCAGCTGGAGTTCGCGCTGTTCGACATGCACCTGCACCAGGATCACGACCCCGCGGGTTCGGTCACCCCCCAACAGCTTTTGGAGCGTGTGCGCAGGCAGGTCGCGGTCCTGTTCCCGCCGGAATACAACCGCTTTCCCAACAATTTCTCGCACATCTTCGCCGGTGGATACGCCGCCGGATACTACAGTTACAAGTGGGCGGAAGTGCTCTCCGCGGATGCCTACAGCTTGTTCGAGGAGCTTGGCGTGCTCAATCCCGAGGCGGGCGAACGGTTCCTGACCGAGATCCTGAGCGTGGGCGGCAGCCGGCCCGCGCTCGAGTCGTTTGTCGCCTTCCGGGGACGAGAGCCAACGATCGACGCGCTCCTGCGTCATAGCGGCATGGCCGTTGCTTGACGTTTTGGGCGTCATTGAGACGCCACGGAGATCGGACATGAAAGCTCTCGCATTGATCGTCGCCCTGATGCTGGCCGTCGGCCCGGCGACCGCCGGCAAGCTATACAAGTGGGTCGACAAAGACGGCAACTTGCACTACACGGATCAGCCCCCGCCGCCCGAAGCCAAGACCGCAGAGCAAAAGAAGTTCGGCGACAGCGCCTCCGACGCTCCAGTTTCTTACGCGTTGCAGCAGGCGACCAAGAACTTCCCGGTGACGCTCTATAGCGCGGACCAATGCGGCGATCCCTGCAGCAAGGCCTCGGCGTTGCTGGGCCAACGCGGCATTCCCTTCACGCAGAAAGATGCGCGCGACCCAGCAGTCGCCGAGGAGCTGAAAGGGCTGAACGGGGGCAAGCTGGAAGTCCCTTTGATGAAGCTCGGCAGCCAGGTCGTGCGGGGATACGAGGAAAATACCTGGAACACGGCACTTGACGCAGCCGGATACCCCAAATGGGCGGTCGCACCAACGCGCGCGGCGACTGCGACGCCGAAACCGGCCCAAGCACAGTAGGAAAGCCTAGAGCGTCGGATGAGACGGCTGCGCAGAACACCGTGGCCGTCGCGCCCTAGTCAGTAACTTCCGCGGCGTGGTCGCGCCGCGTTCAAGAGCGCGCTGAGTGCGAGCTCGGATTTCCCGACGGGCGTCCTGTCGGCCCGAATAACCTCAATCTGTGCTGCCCTCTCGCTGCGAAAGTGAAGCCTAGTTAAACGCCTTGCCGTCAACTAGTTGCGTCTTTACCGCTGGAATGGCACGGACGCGACGGCGGCGGTTACGGTGCTGCGCATTCTCGATCGTCGACAGAGGCGAATGCACCTCGCGATCCGGAACGTGAACTCCCCTGGCTTCCGGAATGGCTCGGGCACGGGCGATTCGCAGGTTGGGCTACCAACAGGAGAACCCTCTGTGCCAATATCAGGTGAGACACGGGTTTGTTGAAATGTAAGTAGCATTGAGGGGCGGATTGGAGAATTCCATGCCCAAGCCTGCCGCACCTGAGAGTTCTACTGAAGTGGTCGCCAATCCCGAACACGACCGCCGGCTGCGTCGACGTTTCTCCGCCGAAGACAAACGACGCATCTTGGCGGAGGCCGACACCTGCACCGAGCGCGGAGAGCTCTCTGCGCTGTTACGCCGAGAGCGCCTGTACAGCTCCCAGCTCGCCACCTGGCGCGTCCAGTTGGAGCACGAAGGGCAGTCTGGTCTGGAGGCCAAGAAGCCTGGTCGCAAGCCGCTCAGAGATGCCAAGGACCGGCGCATCGAGCAGCTCGAGCACGACAAGGGCAAGCTCGAGCGCAGGCTGCTGATCGCCGAGAAGCTCATCGAGCTACAAAAAAAAGCACAGGAGTTGCTGGCCGCGGCGCAGCCGGCAGACAAGCCGTGAGCGCACTGATTGCGGCCCGCGACCCGATGATCCCGTTGCGTCACGCCTGCAGCGCTCTGGGGATGCCACGGGCCACGCTGTACCGACATACCAAGCCTAAGAACGTGCGAGCGGCCACAGCGCGTAGATGCAGTGTGCGTCGGCTCAGTGAGCCTGAGCGCCAGGCCGTGATAGAGGTGCTGCACGAGCCACGCTTTGCCGACCAGCCGCCGGCGCAGGTGTACGCCAAGCTGCTCGATGAGGGACGCTATCTGTGCTCGATTCGCACCATGCATCGGCTGCTGGCTCAAGCTGGTGAAGTGGGCGAGCGGCGCGTGCAGCGTCCCAAGACCCATCATGCGGTTCCCCGCTTGATGGCCGATGCGCCCAATGTGGTGTGGACTTGGGACATCACCAAGCTCGCCACGGTGCTCAAAGGCGTGTTCCTGAGCCTGTACGTGGTACTGGATCTGTATAGCCGGTTCGTGGTGGCCTGGATGGTGGCCGGTCGTGAGAACAGTGCCCTGGCCAAGCAACTGTTGGCCGAGGCCATCGGACGCCACGGCATCGAACCGGGACGCCTGTGCGTGCATCAGGATCGCGGTGCGCCCATGACCGCGCACGGGTTCCTCGACTTGCTGGCCGAGCTGGGGGTCGATCCCAGCCACAGTCGACCACGGGTTTCCAACGACAACGCTTTCTCCGAGGCGCAGTTCAAAACGCTGAAGTACCAGCCCGACTTCCCGGGACGCTTTCGCGACGCCGAGCATGCGCGCGGCTGGTGTGCCGAGTTCTTCGACTGGTACAACCATCATCATCAGCACTCCGGGCTGGCTCTGTTTACCCCAGCGGACGTCTTCTATGGGCGCATCGAGCAGCTGATCGCCACGCGTCAAGTGGGTCTGGATGCGGCCTATGCCGCGCATCCTGAGCGCTTCGTCCATAGAGGCGAACGCGCCTCGCGACCTGCGAACGTGAACCTGCCTGCTTCTGGAATAGCTTGGGCACAGGCAATCGCAGCTTGATCTCCGAGCAGGAGAACGAGACCGAGCACGCGACCCGCCAACAGGTCGTCGATAATATAGTCTCCTCGTGGGCTTATGATAGGCAGATGGTTCGTTACATTTGGCACGGTCCGCTGCCTGCTCTCCGGCGACCGATAAGCGAGGGGGTCCCATGAAGAAACGCGTCCTCGTCGTAAACGTCTTCCTCGACGAGTATCGCAGGACGCACGGAAGCCCGCTTCGTGTGCCGCGAGGGTCGGGACACATCTTTCTGGCTGGTGCATTCAATCACCGTGTGGTCGATGTCCGGATCTTTAGCGAACAGGTGAGCGGTTACCTGTGCGACAAGAACCTGCTCGCGTGGCCCGACATGCTGGTGTTGACCGGGCTGACGAACGGTCTCGACCGGATGCTGCATTTGACTGCCTATGCACGGACGCTAAACCCGCGCGTTGTGGTAGTGGCCGGTGGTCCGTGCGTCCGTGCGCTACCCAAGACATCGCGAAAGTTCTTCGATCGAGTCTGCCTCGGAGACATCGAAGAACTGAAACAAGTCGCGGCCGAGATCTTTGGCCCCAACGCGGCGGTCGAAGGCGAGGTCTTCCCCCGCTACGACCTGGCTGAACCGAGCCGGCTGCTCGGCTACGTCGAGTCGAGTCGCAATTGCAACTTCCGCTGCTCCTTCTGCGCGTTGACCGGCGAAGGTCGCGGCTACAGCGCCTACAGCGTCGACTACGTGCGCCGGCAAATCGAGGCCGTGGGCAAGCGATATATCTGTTTTCTCGACAACAATTTCTACGGCTCGGGCCGTCAGTCCTTTATCGAGCGGCTCGAATTGCTGGCCGATTTGTGCAAGCGCGGAACCATCGCGGGCTGGTCAGCCCTGGTGACGGGCGATTTCTTCACTCGGCCGCAAAACGTAGAGGAGGCGAAACGAGCCGGCTGCTTCTCTTTGTTCAGTGGGGTCGAGTCCTTCGACGCTGCGACCCTGCGGTGCTATAACAAGCGCCAGAACACGGCTCTTCCCCAGATCGAGATGATCCGCTCGTGCCTTGAGGCGGGGGTCATGTTTCACTATGGGATCATGCTTGATCCGAGCACCCGTCCGGTGGAGGAACTGGAGGCGGAAATCGACTTCATCCTCAGCCACTCGGAGATTCCGCTGCCGGCGTTCTTTACCTTTTCTATCCCTCTGTTGGGCACGCCTTATTTCCGGCAGTGTCTGGAGCGCGGAAGCTTGCTGCCCAATGTTCGACTGCGAGATCTAAACGGAGTGACGATCACTCAGAGGCCGGTGGATTCGGTCGAGCGCGCGGTCGCCTTTGCCCGCGACCTTGTCGCGCTGCGCGGTCGCCGGAGCAAGATCGCCATGCATTCGGCTCGCTTCCTGCGCCGATATGCTCGGCGGCTGTCGCCCCTGCAGTTGACTACTGCGGTTGGAAGCGCTGCATTGACTTGCCTGCCGACCGTCGCTTCGTCGCCCCTTTCACCGCGACTGCGCCGCCCGCCTCAGACTTACCATGCGCCCACCGAACACCTCGATGCCTTTTATCAGCCCGCCATGCCTGTGCGGGCCGACCTGGAGCGATATTTCCGACCGACTTTGATCACCGACTCCGAGGGTAGGATCGCTGAAGATGTCGCTGAGGATCTCGCGCCGGCACAGGGTGGCCCGTTATCGTGATCGCGACAACGCGTCGTGGTATTCGCGATTGGAGAGTTGCAGCGGCGATAGCGCCACAATAGAAGGGCGATCCTATCCGTCGTCGGTGGTCACTTCATCGGCCGCGTCACCCTAAGTCGAGCAGATGGTCCAGCGTTTCGCCGCGTTCGGTGGTAGCGTCACAGCGCCCAAGTTCGTCCCACCAAGACTTCACCAAAACCGTCGGCGAATATGAGAAATATCAGCCGGTCAATCGAGTGAACGACGCATGAAGCTCGCGACGTGGAACGTCAATTCCCTCAAGGTGCGCCTGCCGCAACTGCTACCTTGGATTGGCCGCGAGCAGCTGGATGTCGTCTGCCTGCAGGAGACCAAGACCGAGGACGCGAACTTCCCCGCGCAGGATCTGCAAGCGGCCGGCTACCATTCGCTGTTCGCAGGTCAGCGCGCGTACAACGGCGTCACGATACTCACACGAGTTCCGGCTGCCGATGTGTCGTATGGCATTCCGGGCTTCGCGGACGAGCAGAAGCGCGTGCTGGCGGCGACTGTGGAAGGGACGCGCATCATCTGCGTGTATGTGCCGAATGGCGAGAGTGTGGAATCGGACAAGTATCGCTACAAGCTGTCGTGGCTTGCCGCTCTGCATACTTGGCTTCGGGAAGAGATCAAAGCGTACCCGCGGCTGGCGCTGCTTGGTGACTTCAACATCGCACCCGAGGACCGCGACGTGCATGACCCCAGGCTGTGGGAGGGTAAAGTCCTGTTCAGCGCGCCCGAGCGCGGCGCTTTC
The DNA here is from genome assembly GCA_963747025.1 of uncultured beta proteobacterium. Classification (GTDB taxonomy): domain Bacteria; phylum Pseudomonadota; class Gammaproteobacteria; order Burkholderiales; family SHXO01; genus SHXO01. The sequence goes on along the minus strand of CAVVDJ010000004.1, from coordinate 173,933 downwards.
CAGGGTCTGCTGGGCCTAGGTCTCAGGGACAGCTTCCGGTTGTTCGAGCAGCCGGAGCGCTCGTTCAGCTGGTGGGACTACCGGATGAACGCCTTCAAGCGCAACCTGGGCCTGCGCATCGACCACATTCTGCTGAGCGAGGAGTTGGCCGGTCGCGCGCGTGCTAGCCGTATCGAAAAGAGTTTGCGCGCGCTGGAGCGGCCCTCTGACCACGCGCCGGTGGTGACCGAGTTGCAATGACCGGTGACGAATCGCCGGTCTCGGGTTGTCGATCAGCGCACGGCTACTCCCTGGCCTCCGCCTCTTTACCCTCGATTTCCAGCTCTTGGATCTTCCGGGTGAGCGTGTTGCGACCCATCCCCAGCAGATGGGAAGCCTCGATGCGGCGGCCACCGGTGTGAGCCAGCGCCTTCACGATCAGCGCGCGCTCGAACTGGCGCGTCATCTCGTGCATGATATTTTGCTCGCCTCGGTTAAGCGCGCTCTCGGCCTCTCTTTCCAGGGCGCTGATCCAGCTCTCGCTGGTGAGCGCGCCTTGCGCCTCGCGGAACTCTGGCGGCAGATCTTGGATATCGACGTTTACCCCCGGCGCCATCACCGTCAGCCAATGGCACAGATTCTCTAGCTGCCGCACGTTGCCCGGGAAATCGTGGGCCATGAGATATTTGACAGCGGGGTCGGTTAGACGTTTTGGTTCCACCCCGAGGTCCTTGGCGCTCTTGCCCATGAAGTACTTGGCCAACAGCGGAATATCCTCGCGCCGCTCGCGCAGCGCCGGCAGCCGGATGCGAATCACGTTGAGGCGATGAAAGAGATCTTCGCGGAACAATCCATTCTTGACGCGCTGGTCCAGGTCCTGATGGGTTGCGGCGATGATGCGCACGTTGGCCTTGATTGGCTGATGGCCACCCACCCGATAGAAGTGACTGTCCGACAGCACGCGCAGCAGGCGTGTCTGCAAATCCGGCGGCATGTCGCCGATCTCGTCCAGGAACAGCGTGCCGCCTTCCGCCTGTTCGAAGCGCCCGCGTCGCATGTTCTGAGCGCCCGTGAACGCGCCGCGCTCGTGGCCGAACAGCTCTGACTCGAGCAGGTCCTTCGGGATCGCCGCGGTATTGATGGCGATGAACGGTTTGGGCGCCCGCGGGCTGTGCCGATGGAGTGCGCGCGCGACGAGCTCCTTGCCGGTCCCGGACTCGCCGTTGATCAGTACGGTCGCGTGCGATTGAGCCAGGCGTCCGATGGCGCGGAACACCTCCTGCATGGAGGCGGCCTGGCCGAGGATCTCAGGGCCCGTCTCGGCGGTCTCGGCCACGTCGTCCTGGCGCAGGCTCTCCTCCATGGCACGACGGATGAGGTCCACCGCGTGGTCTACGTCGAACGGCTTGGGCAAATACTCGAAGGCCCCGCCCTGGAAAGCGGCCACGGCGCTTTCGAGGTCGGAGTATGCGGTCATGATGATGACGGGTAGATTCGGATGGCGCTCCTTGATCTTCTGCAGCAGCTCCAATCCCGAGCCGCCGGGCATGCGGATATCGCTCACAACCACTTGCGGCGCCGAGGAGTTCAACGCGCTGAGCGCCTCCTGCGCCGATGCGAACATCTTGAAGCTGATGTCCTCCCGTGTGAGGGTCTTCTCGAACACCCAACGGATGGATCGGTCGTCGTCGATGATCCAGACAGGTTTCATGGTTTCATCCAGGGGTTGCCCGGCCGCTTTCCGTCAAGCGCTGCCCAGCCGCAGCGGTAAGAGGATGGTGAAGCGGGTGTTTCCCGGCTCGCTCTCGAGCTCGATTGCGCCTTGGTGCTGGCTGATGATGTTCTGGGCCAGCGTTAGACCCAATCCGGTCCCGCCTTGGCCGGGCCGATACCAGTGGGAAAAAAATCTTGTCGCGCAGCGCCTCGGCCACACCCGGCCCGTTGTCGGCAACCTGGATCATCACCACCAGACGATGCAGCTTGCGGGCGAGCGTCACCTGGCGCGCGACGCGCGTACTCAGCACGATGTCTCCAGTCCCCTTCAAGGCCTGCGCCGCGTTTCGGACGATGTTCAGCAGCGCCTGGATGATCTGCTCCTTGTCGGCCTCGACCGCGGGGAGGCTCACGTCGTACTCGCGGTGGACGCGGACCCCATCCGGGAATTCCGCTAAAACCAGGCTGCGCACGCGTTCCACTGCCTCATGGATATTGAGCGGCGCGAGCTGAGGCAACCGCTGCGGTGTGAGCAGGCGGTCCATCAGCGCCTGCAGTCGGTCGGCCTCCTTCATGATGACCTGGGTGTACTCGGTGAGTTCGGGTCGCTCCAGCTCGCGCTCCAGGAGTTGGGCGGCACCGCGTAGGCCTCCCAGTGGATTCTTGATCTCGTGCGCGAGGTTGCGGATCAGCCAGCGACTGGCCTCCGTCTGGTCGTGCAGCCGCTCTTCGCGTGCGATGCGCAGCTGCTGGTGGTGCTCATTGAATTCGAGGACGTAGCCGTCGAAACCGGCGATTTCCGCCGGCGTTACTGTACAACTCACATCAAATTTGTCCTGAGCAGAGGTGGTGAGGCTCAACTCGTGCTGCAGATAGCTGCAGTTGCGCTCCGTGGCGTGGTGGATGGCTGTCGACAACAGCGCCTCGTTACGAAACACCTCACCCAGTGCGTGGCCGACGATGTTCCGACTGCTGAACTTGAACAGATTCTCCGCCGCCGGGTTGGCGTAAACGACGGTCAGGTCAACCGCAAGGAAGAGCACCGCGGTTGCCAAAGCATCGAGCTCGGGCGAATTGAACCGCTTCTCCTGGACCGCTTCGCCACGGAGCGGCAACCTCGCGACCGCCGATCCACCCTTGCTCATCGTGTCATTCTGCACTGCGGCGTCCCAGCTGGGAAACCATGAACGTCGGGACAAACCAGCAATCTACCCGACCGATTGTGCGATGCGCAATCAGAAGGCTTGGGGAGGCTTGGTGCGCGCGCGCGCTGTCGTATCTGTGAGCATGGGGATGCCGCGCCAGCATGCTTCACCGGCGAGCAGGTGAGGCCCGTGGTCTACTTCGAAGTGGCGAGTTCCTGCTTGATGGAGGCGATGTTTTTCTCGTGCGTCGCGACCGCCTCCTGGAACGGCGCGAGGCGTTCCTGAACCCGGGAGTAATTGCGTTCGTCGCCGCCGCGCAGCGTCTCCTGTTGTGCGAGCGCTTTCCTGGCGTCGTCCAGCGCCTTCTGTTCGCGCGCGAGCTCGTCTTCGAGGATCGTGCGGCGATCCTGGTCGCGCTTGCGTTGCGTGCTGGGCTCTACCCGTGGACGCTCCGTCGTTGTCGCTTTGGTGGGCGGAGCGACGGACCGCGTCGGCTCCGGCGGCGGCGCGGGCTCCTGGAAGCAAGTGACCTTTCGCGCGCGCTTGACCGGGACATTGGAATAGATAATGCGCCCCTCGCTGTCGACGTATTTGCAGGTCTCCCCCAGGGCGGGCGCGGCGGCAAGCAACGGGACAAGCAGTATCAACAGAGGGCGCATGACGGATTCTGGCTGCGGCTGACCGGCGGGCGGGGGGCACCCGTCCCTGCGGCAGTCTATGACAGCTATGCCGGGTTATCAATCCGCGCTCCCCTCGAAAACGACAAGGGGCGGGAACACCCCGCCCCCTCGCGCAATGCTCCCGCAAACCTCAGAGGCTGTAATACATCGCGAATTCGATCGGATGCGTAGTCATGCGGAAGTTGGTGACCTCCTCCATCTTCAGCTCGATGTAGGCGTCGAGCATGTCGTTGGAGAACACGCCGCCGCGGGTGAGGAATTCGCGATCCTTCTCCATCTCCTCCAGAGCCATCTCGAGCGACGAGCAGACATTGGGCACCTTCTTCGCCTCTTCAGGCGGCAAGTCGTAGAGGTTCTTGTCCACGGGGTCGCCCGGATGGATCTTGTTCTGCACACCGTCCAGTCCCGCCATCAACATGGCGGCGAAGGCAAAGTACGGGTTGGCCGTGGGGTCCGGGGAAACGCACCTCGACGCGGCGCGCCTTCGGGCTGGATACATAAGGGATCCTGCAGGCCGCGGAGCGGTTGCGCGCCGAATAAGCCAGGTTGATTGGCGCTTCGAAGCCGGGGACTAGCCGCTTGTAAGAGTTTGTGCCCGGGTTGGTGATGGCGTTCAGCGCCTTAGCGTGCTTGATGATCCCTCCGATGTAGTAGAGCGCGAACTCGGACAGACCAGCGTAGCCACTGCCGGCGAACAGATTCTCGCCCCCCTTCCAAATCGATTGGTGAACGTGCATGCCTGAGCCATTGTCGCCGACGATCGGCTTGGGCATGAAGGTGGCCGTCTTGCCATACGAGTGGGCGACGTTGTGCACCGTGTATTTGAGAATCTGCATCCAATCCGCACGCGTGACGAGCGGCGCGTACTTGGTGCCGATTTCGTTCTGGCCAGCCGCAGCGACTTCATGGTGGTGCACTTCCACTTCCACACCCTGTTCCTCCAGGGCGAGACAGATCGCGGAGCGGATATCCTGCAGCGAGTCGACCGGCGGGACCGGGAAGTAGCCTCCCTTGATCGGCGCACGATGGCCCTTGTTACCGCCTTCCAGATCCAAACCCGAGGACCACGGCGCCTCCTCCGAAACGATCCGCACCGAGCACCCGGACATATCGACATTCCACGTCACGGAGTCGAAGATGAAGAACTCGGGCTCGGGACCGAAGTACGCGGTGTCGCCCAGGCCAGTGGATTTCAGGTAAGCCTCGGCGCGCTTTGCGATGGAGCGCGGGTCGCGATCATAGCCCTTGCCGTCAGTGGGCTCGACGACGTCGCAAGTGAGGATCATCGTGGGCTCATCGGTGAAGGGGTCCATGCGTACCGAAGCCGGGTCCGGCATCAGCAGCATGTCCGACGCCTGAATACCTTTCCAGCCGGCAATGGAGGAGCCATCGAAGGCGTGACCGTCTTCGAACTTGCTCATCGTGAAAGCCTTGACGGGAACCGAGACGTGCTGTTCTTTTCCGCGGGTGTCGGTGAACCGGAAGTCAATGAACTTGACTTCGTTGTCCTTGACCATTTTCATTACGTCGGCTGCCGTCGCCATCTTGTTTCTCCTAGCAAAAGAAATAGTTATTGAGTCCTGGATGAGGAAACGGAACGGTTTTTAGCAGAAAGCATGCCCAGGGTTTTTAGGCGGAAAAGCCCTATGCAATAAGGACTTATTGAATCAGTACGAGAGTCTGATGCCTCGCGTTGGTGCGCGATTGTATGTGACGCACCGACCTGGTGCATCATATCAGACCGTCGTTATCTGTTACCAAACTCGCCGATTCCTCACAGGAGCGCCGGCGAACGTACACTCCGAGTTCGCCCGGCACAATTCGCAGGGCGGCTGGCACAGTTTTCCGGGAGGCTATCATGTCCAACATTTCCGAGATCCTCGCCACCGCTAGCGCGCGCGGATCAGAGAGAAATCTGTCCTACGAAGGCGAGCTCACGCCTGTTGAAGCCTATGAGCTTCTCCAGAAAGCACCGGCGGCGAAGCTCGTAGATGTGCGTACGCGCGCTGAATGGGACTTTGTCGGGCGTATCCCGGGCGCGGTCGAGATCGAGTGGGAAACCTATCCCGACGGGAAGCCAAACCCACATTTCGTCGAACAACTCCGCCGGCAGGTCGACTCGGAGGCGCTCGTGATCTTCGTCTGTCGCAGCGGGAATCGGTCCCACCATGCCGCGGCGGCAGCCGCGGCGGCCGGCTATACGCAGAGCTACAACATGCTCGAAGGATTCGAAGGAAAGAAGGACGCTGGCAACCACCGAAACACCGTAGGGGGCTGGCGCGCGGCCGGGCTACCCTGGTTCCAGAGCTAGGGAAGCGGAACTCCTACGGCCTAGTCCACAGACCAGTCGACCAGGTGGGTATAAGCCGTCACCAGTATCACCAGCCCGAATGCGATCCGATACCAGGCGAAGACGGTGAAGTCGTGGCGGCTGATGTAACGCAGCAGCCAGCGCACGCAGAAAAAGGCTGACACGAAAGCGGCAGCGAAGCCCACGCCGAACATCCCGAGGTCGCCCCCGGAAAAAAGCGCTCTGTGCTTGAGTAGCTCGTAGCCGGAGGCTGCGAACAGCACCGGCACCGCGAGGAAGAACGAGAATTCGGTAGCTGCTCGCCGCGACAGCCCGAATAGCAGACCGCCGATGATGGTGGACCCGGCACGTGATGTTCCAGGAATCAACGCGAAGCACTGAGCAATGCCGACTTTGAGCGCGTCCTTCCAGGTCATCTCATCCACCGACTGTACCCGGATACGGTGCTGACGCCGCTCGGCCCACAAGATCACGAGTGCGCCCACCACGAACGCGACGGCCACCGGCACGGGCTTGAACAGCGTGGCCTTGATCGCCTTGCCGAACAACAGCCCTAGGACGGCCAGCGGCACGAAAGCCACGGCCAGGTTGAGCACGAACCGCTGCGCAGTGCGGTCGCTGAAAAGGCCACCGGCGACGGCCAGGAACTTGGTGCGATACTCCCAGCACACCGCCAGAATCGCGCCGCACTGGATCACGATCTCGAACATCTTGCCCTTTTCGTCGTTGAAGTCCAACAGGTCCCCGACCAGGATGAGATGACCGGTGCTCGAGACAGGTAGGAACTCGGTGAGGCCCTCGACGACGCCGAGGACAAGGGCTTTGCCCAGCAGGATCCAGTCCATGGAGAAAAAAACTAAGCGGGCGAGTGGAACAAAAAGCGGCGAGCTTGCACTCGCCGCTTGACGAAGTCAAATTGGGCCAATCGACTCACGCTTTGCTGTAGATCTCCGCACCCCCGCGCACGAACTCGACGGCCTTCTCTTCCATTCCCTTTTTCAACGCTTCGTCCTCCGAGATCCCTTGTGTAAGCGCGTACTCTCGTACGTCCTGTGTGATTTTCATCGAGCAGAAGTGCGGGCCACACATGGAGCAGAAGTGCGCCAGCTTGGCGCCTTCCTGCGGCAGCGTCTCATCATGGAACTGTTTCGCCTTGTCCGGATCCAGGCCGAGGTTGAACTGATCGTCCCAGCGGAACTCGAAGCGGGCCTTTGACAGTGCGTTATCGCGGATCTGCGCGCCCGGATGGCCTTTGGCCAAGTCGGCCGCGTGGGCTGCAATCTTGTAGGCGATGATGCCGTCCTTGACGTCGTCTTTGTTGGGCAGCCCAAGGTGTTCCTTGGGGGTTACGTAGCACAGCATCGCGGTACCGTACCAGCCGATCATTGCGGCGCCGATGGCCGAAGTGATGTGGTCGTAGCCAGGCGCGATGTCCGTTGTGAGCGGGCCTAGCGTGTAGAAGGGCGCCTCCTGGCAATACTTGAGCTGGAGGTCCATGTTCTCTTTGATCAGATGCATGGGCACGTGCCCGGGCCCTTCGATCATGACCTGGCACTCGTGCTTCCATGCGACCTGGGTGAGCTCGCCCAAGGTCTTGAGCTCCGCGATCTGGGCCTCGTCATTTGCGTCGTAGATCGACCCCGGGCGCAGTCCATCGCCAAGCGAGAAGGAAACATCGTAGGCCTGCATGATTTTGCAGATGTCGTCGAAGTGCGTGTACAGGAAGCTTTCCTGATGATGTGCCAAGCACCACTTGGCCATGATCGAGCCGCCTCGCGAGACGATGCCAGTCATCCGCTTGGCGGTGAGTGGAATGAACGGCAGACGCACGCCGGCATGGATGGTGAAGTAATCGACGCCCTGCTCGGCTTGCTCGATCAGCGTGTCGCGGAAGATCTCCCAGGTCAGTTCCTCGGCCTTGCCGTCCACCTTCTCCAGCGCCTGGTAAATCGGCACCGTCCCGATCGGCACCGGCGAGTTGCGGATGATCCACTCGCGCGTTTCGTGGATGTGCTTGCCGGTCGACAGGTCCATGACGGTGTCGCCGCCCCAGCGGATCGCCCACGTCATCTTCTCGACTTCCTCCGCGATGCCCGAGGACAACGCCGAGTTGCCGATGTTGGCGTTGATCTTCACCAGGAAGTTGCGGCCGATGATCATCGGCTCGGATTCGGGGTGGTTGATGTTGGCCGGGATGATCGCGCGGCCGCGGGCCACTTCGTCGCGTACGAAGATCGGCGTGATCGCGGCTGGAATCGCCGCACCGAACGACTCGCCTGGATGCTGACGCGTAATCAGATCGGCCAGCAGGTCGCGACGTTGGTTCTCACGAATGGCTATGAACTCCATTTCGGGCGTTACCATGCCTCGTCGCGCATAGTGCATCTGGGAGACGTTGGCGCCGGGCTTCGCGCGGCGTGGGAGACGCGTGAGGCGGAAGCGCATCTCTGCCAGACGCGGGTCGCGCAGGCGCTCCACGCCGTATCGGGAGGTCGGACCGGGGAGTTCCTCCGTATCGCCGCGCTCGTCGATCCACTTGGCCCGCATGGCGGGTAGCCCGCTGCGAACGTCGATCTCCGCCGCCGGGTCGGTATAGGGGCCGGACGTGTCGTAGACGAATATTGCTGCGTTCTTTTCCGCACCGAACGAGGCTGGGGTATCGGATTGGGAGATCTCCCGCATCGGGACGCGGATGTCCGGGCGCGGACCTTCGACGTACACCTTACGCGAGCTGAGGCAGCGGCCTGACGGCGCCGTCGTCGACGTGCGCAGTGGCCGCGAGAAATTTGGGATTGGCAACCATGATTCGCTCCTGTGGAGATGCAGCAAGCGGAGCGATAGCTCGAGGGCGTTTCGCCACGCTTCCCTACGGCGGCATTATCCGCATCAGGTCTTAAGGGTATCTCTCACCCGCGTCAGGTGTCAGGAGTCAGGTATCAGGAGTCAGTAACATCGGCGCGCCGCTTGGCGGCGCATCGAGTGACCTGACCCCTGATACCTGATACCTGACTCCTGATGCAGGACCCCTAACGCAGCCTCAACGCTACGCCAAAGCGCGGGGCTCGGCAACAATGCTGGATGCACTTGGAAGCACTAAGCCATTGTTGAGACGAGATGTTCAAGTCGAATACAGAGAGCGCGCGCCGTGCTTCGGATATCGGCCTGCAGCGCCAATGCGGCCTTACGGCTATCGGCGCTTGCGCTACGCCCATCATCCATGCAGCGAACCGCTCGACTGCCTCGACTAGGAAAGGATCTTAGCTTTGGCGGGCAACTCGGTGAATTTGCTACAATCCGGCATTCTTCTTGCCTTGAGCTTCAGCCCCATGGACCTGGAACAGGCCCGCTACAACATGGTGGAAAGCCAGATCCGCACGTGGGAGGTGCTGGATCAGAGGGTCCTGGACACCCTGTCGGCCGTAAAACGCGAAGACTACGTGCCCGACAGGTACCGTCCGCTTGCTTTCGTAGACATGGAAATCCCGCTCGGGCACGGTGAAGTGATGCTGGCGCCCAAGCTGGAGGCCAGGATGCTGCAGGAACTGACCTTGAGGGGCAGCGACCGGGTGCTCGAAGTCGGAACAGGAAGCGGTTACTTGACTGCGCTGCTTGCCGCGTTGGCGGGGCACGTGCATAGCGTCGAGTGGCACCCCGAGCTCTCCGAGTCTGCCAGCGCGAGGCTAGCCGACCACCGCGTGCACAACGTGACCTTGGAGATCGGTGACGCAGGCCGGGGCTGGTCGCGGCATGCGCCCTACGATGCTATCGTGCTGACCGGCTCGGTACCGCTGCTGCCCAAGACGCTCGAGGCGCAGCTCAAGCCCAAGGGCCGACTGCTCGCCGTGGTAGGAGATCCGCCGGTGATGACGGCGCGTCTGGTAACGAGCATCGGCGAAGGAGTCTACAACGAGGTCGGTTTGTTCGAGACCTGCATAGCGCCGCTGCGCAATGTGCCGCAGCCCGAGCGCTTCATCTTCTGATTTCCCGCACAGGGGCAGCCAACAAGATGGCAACGATCGAGGTGAAAAAGATGCACCTGAAAGCTTTTGCCTGGCTCGCGCTCGGATTGGCGTCCGGGGCTGCCGTAGCCGACGACCTGCTGACGGTCTATCGCGAGGGCCTGCAATCGGATCCGGTGTTCGCAGCCGCCAGGTCGAGCTATGAGGCTATCGAAGGAGAAGCTGCCGCAGGGGCGTGCGCTGTTCTTGCCCAACGTCAACGTCACGGCCAACGCCAGCTATAACGTCGCGGACTACCAATACTTCAACGGCACCTCAGCACTCTGCCCCCGGGCAATCAGAACTGGCCTGCCTGGGGCGCAGGGCTCAACATCACTCAGCCCCTACTCCACCTGCAGAACAACGCGGTGTACGACCAGGCGCGAGATCCTGGTTGCGCAGGCGCAGAGCCAGCTCGCATTCGCCGGCCAGGACCTGATTATCCGAGTAGCGCAGGCCTATTTCGATGTGCTGCTGGCTGAATATGAGCTGGAGACGGTGAAAGCACAGAAGATCGCCACGGCGGAGCAGCTGGCGCAGGCCAAGCGCAATTTCCAGGTCGGCACCGCCACCATCACCGACACCTACGACGCGCAGGCGCGTTACGACCTTCAGGTAGCTGCGGAGATCACGGCCAGCAACGACATCGAAGTTCGGCGCAGCGCGCTACAGCAGATCATCGGCCGCGCACCCGGGCCGCTCGCCAAACCGGAAGGCAAGGGTCGAATCACCCTGAGCCTGCCCGAGCCTAACGATATGGAAGCGTGGGTGCAGGCGGCATACGCCAATAGCCTGCAGGTGCAGATCGCCAAGGCAAATCTGGATATCGCCATCAAGGAGGTCGACCGCAACCGCGCTGCGAACTACCCGACGATAGATGCGGTCGGATCGGTCAACTACAACGGGCAGAACAGCAGCCAGCTCGCCGTCGGACAGAACATCATCGCAAGCGACTATCGGAGTGCAGCTCAACTATCCGCTGTATCAGGGCGGTGCGATCAGTTCACGGGTGCGCGAAGCGATCGCGAACAAGAGCAAATCCGAGCAAGACTACGAGAACGCCCGGCGCACCGTGGCCCAGAACGTTCGGGAGTCGTTTCTCAGGGTGCGCACCGGGCTGGCCGAGATCGGGGCGCTGCGGCAGGCCGTGGCGTCGAACCAGCTCTCGGTGGACGCGACCAAGCTGGGCCAGGAGGTAGGGGTGCGTACTCAGGTCGATGTCCTGAACGCCCTGGGGCTGCTGTACACCGCTCAACGCGACCTGTATCGGGCCTACTACGTGACCATCGTCGGCCAGCTCAAGTTGAAGCAATCGGTGGGCAGGCTCACACCAGTCGATCTCGACAACGTGAACCGCCTGCTCATTCCGGTAAACTGATCGACGAGTGGCGAAAGGCTACAGCATACCCGCACCATCCAGTCGATGACCGAGGGCGCCCGCCAGCCTCCCGGGCCCAGCGCTCCGCCAGCACAAGCAGACTCGACGCAAAGAAATCCTGGGCCAGCGCGCGGCGCTGGATCGTTCTGAGCACTCTCGCCTGAGCCGCGCTATCACGGCGCAGTCTTCTGAACCTCCCCGAGTTCGAACGTCGCACGTTGCGTGCTGGCTTATCTGTCCTTTGGTAGCGAGTTCGATACCGGCGAGTTCGTGCGCGCGCTGCAATCTCGCGGTTGCGTGCTCGTGCTGCCGCGCATCGACCTTGCCCGCCGCAACCTGTCGCTGTATCGGGTGGGCGACCCCGAGTCGGACACCCTGCCCGGGGTCTGGGGTATACGAGAGCCCGATCCTGAGCGTTGTCCCCCTGCCGATCTCGGGGAGATCCACGCGGTCCTGGTCCCCGGCGTGGCCTTCACGCCCGGTGGAGGGCGGCTTGGTTACGGTGGTGGCTTCTACGATGCGCTGATCCGCGATTGGCGCAGCCGTGTCGCCCCTCATCGCCCCCGCCTTCGAGCTGCAGGTCGTGCAGGATTTGCCGCTCGGCCCTGACGATCAGCTGATCGACGCAGTGGTGACTGAAGCGCACCTCTACCGGCGCGACGCGCGCTGAACCAGCGCGACGATCCGCTGCGCTGCACCCTGGTGCTGGCGCATCAACGCCAGACCTGCCTGCCCCATTCGGCTGCGCTGCTCGCCGTCGGCGAGCAGTTCTTGCGACGACCTGCCCCAGCTCTTGCTCGTCGCGCACCTGCAGCGCTGCCCCCGCATCTACTGCGAGCCGGGTAGCTTCCTCGAAATTGAAGGTGTAGGGGCCGACGATGACAGGCTTGCCGACGGCACAAGCCTCGAGCAGGTTCTGGCCGCCAAGCGGCAGAAGACTTCCACCGACGAAGGCGAGGTCGCACGCTGCGTAGTACGCGAACAACTCGCCCATGCTGTCACCCAGAACGACGGCAGTGGTTGCGGCCACAGGCCGCCCCTCGCTGCGGCGCTGGTACGCTCAGCGAACGCCCGGCGAGCATCCTTGCGACCGCGTCGAACCGCTGAGGATGCCTTGGTACGATCACTGTCAGCAACTCGCGGCTGCGCGGCGAGTTCCACTGCCGCCAATACCTTTTCCTCTTCCCCCTCACGCGTGCTGGCGGCCACAAGGACCGGGCGTCCTGCCGAACCAGCCGCGAAACCGTTCGCCTAGCTCCAGGTCTTGCGGCCGCGGCGAACGGTCGAATTTGAGGTTGCCGCATACCACCACTTCGGAAGCGCCCAACGCAGTTGAGGCGTTGCGCATCGGCGCCGGTCTGCGCGGCCACGCCCGCCAACTCCTGCAGCGTCGCTCCTTGTGGGCCCGGCGAAACGCGCGTAGCCGCGCGCCGAACGCTCGGACAGCCGAGCATTTACCAGGTACAGCGGGACGGACTTGGCGCGACAGGCGTGAATCAAGTTCGGCCAGAGCTCGGTCTCGAGCAACAGTCCCAACTCAGGGCCGAAAATGCGAAAGAAAGCGCGCCGCCGCCCAGGGCAGGTCGTATGGCAGGTAGCAGCGCGATACCGCGTCACCGAACACCTGCTCGCCGGTCGCGCGGCCCGTGGGCGTCATGTGTGTCAAGAGCACGTGATGGTCGGGCCAGCGCTCCCGCAGCGCTTTCACCAGCGGCTCGGCAGCGCGCGTCTCGCCGACCGACACGGCGTGCAGCCAGATCACGGGGGCCGCGACCGTAGAGGAATAGAAACCGAAGCGCTCAGGGATGTGGTGGAGATACGCCGGCTGGCGGCGGCTGCGCCAGACCAGACGCACGAACGCAAACGGGACGAGGAGGTGCAGCAGCGTCGAATACACTGCACGCCACAGGCTCATGGTTGCAGGGCGGCCGTTCGCGATTGGCAGCTGACGCCATGCCGAGATCACCGACGCGACGTCAGGTGGACCGTCCCGGCTCCCGACGTTCACTGCGCTCGCCGTCCCGTACAGCCCGGTCGCCGCCGGGTCCGTGGCGCAATAGATCCCGATGGTGGGGGTGTTCAGAGCCACCGACAGGTGAGTGAGGCCCGTGTCCACCCCGAACACGACGCGCGCGCTGCCGAGCAGGCCGGCGGTCTGTCGCAAGGACGTTCGCGGCGGCACCGTGGCTTTCTCGAGCAGTCCGGCGATGCGTTCGCTGCGCCGGCGTTCCGCTTCGCTGCCCCAGGGAAGCACTGGATGCAGACCGCTGCGGAGCAAATGGAGCCCCAGCTTTACCCACTCAGACTCGCCCCACAGCTTGGCTCGCGCGCTGGTCGCGTGCAAAAGGACCGCATACGCACCAGGCGGGACTCCGGCTGCGGACGACAGCGGCGGCGGCTGGATCCCGTAATCCACGCTCGACGCGGGGGTATAGCGCAGGGCCATGGCGGCGAGTTGGCGATTGCGCTCAACCGCGTGCAGGGCCCAGCTGACGCGGAAGGTGCGATCGTAGAAAGGGCGCAGCGGCTCGCGTGCGCTTGCCAAGTCGAGGCCAAAGCGACGACCCGGCGCCAGTCGCGCGATCAGCGCGCTCTTGATGAGCCCCTGGGTATCGATGACGGCGTCGTAACTGCGAGCGTGCAGTGTCCGGCGCAACTCACTCACCTCGCGCCAAGTGGTGGGACTGGCAATGTTTCGCCGCCAGCGTCGCGGCGCGACCCGGATGACCTGAGACACCGCGGGGTGCAGCGCGGGAATGTCAGCAAAGCTCTCCTCCACCGCCCAGTCGATCTCGACGTCGGACCAGTGGGCCCGTAGGTCGGTGGCGACCGGCAAGTTGTGCACCACATCTCCGAGCGATGAGGTCTTGACCAGCAGAATCCTGCGCATCGCGGCATTGTAGCGGCAGCCGGCCCGATTCCATTCCCAGTGCGCAGGGCGAGGGCAGGACGGGGGCGCAATCCGACTACAATACGCGGCCTTCGTGTTCGGTCCGGAAGGGATCGTCGATGGAAATTGTTGGTCACCGGCTGGGCGGGTTTTGGCTCCGGCCGCTCCGCGCTTAACCTGCCCGCAAGGCGGGCATTAGCCACCGATAAAACCTGCGCAGCGGTGACGAATGTCTAAGGAATACTACCCTTGAAGATCTTGGTCACCGGCTGTGCAGGTTTTATCGGCATGCACGTCGCGCAGCGGCTGCTCGAGCGCGGCGACGAGGTCGTCGGAATCGACAACCTCAACGACTACTACGATCCGTCCCTCAAGATCGCCCGGCTCGCACAGCTGCAACCCCATTCCCGGTTTCTCGTTTCATCGCCTGGATATCGCCGACGGCCAAGCGGTGGCTGGCTTGTTCGCCGCGGAGCGTTTTGCGCGGGTGGTGCATCTCGCCGCGCAGGCCGGCGTGCGCTACTCGCTCAAGAACCCGCAGGCCTATGTGAACAGCAACGTGACCGGGTTCCTGAACATCTTGGAGGCGTGTCGTCACAACGGCTGCGAGCATCTGGTATTTGCCAGCACCTCCAGCGTGTATGGCGCAAATCGCAAGCTGCCGTTCAGCGAGCACGACAACACCGACCATCCGGTCAGCCTGTACGCCGCGACCAAGAAGGCCAACGAGCTGATGGCCCACACCTACAGCCATCTGTTCGGGCTGCCGGCGACCGGATTGCGCTTTTTCACGGTCTACGGGCCCTGGGGCCGGCCGGACATGTCCGCTGCGCTGTTCACTCGTGCGATCCTCGAGGGACGCCCGATCGACGTCTTCAATCATGGCGAGATGGAGCGCGACTTCACCTACGTCGACGACATCGTGGAAGGCGTGGTGCGCATCCTCGATGTCGTGCCGAAAGGCGATCCCGGCGCCGACATGACCAAACCGGACCCGGCGACGAGCTATGCGCCCTATCGGCTGTACAACATCGGCAACAATCAGCCGGTCAAGCTGACGCGCTTCATCGAGGTGCTGGAGACGGCGCTTGGACGTAAGGCGCAGATGAATCTGCTGCCCATGCAGCCGGGCGACGTACCGGCCACCTACGCCGACGTCGACGACCTCGGCCGTGCGGTCGGGTTCAGGCCCTCGACCCCGCTGGAGGAAGGTATCGCGCGTTACGTGGCATGGTACCGGGAGTACTACGGCTTACATGCGTGAACGGTCGGAGCGTGGCCTGATCCGCTAGCTTCGCCCGTAGCGATCGTCGAAGCGCACGATGTCGTCCTCTCCGAGGTAGCTGCCGCTCTGCACCTCGATCATCACCAGGTCCAGCCGGCCCGGGTTCTCGAGGCGGTGCCGGTGCCCGGCGCGGATGAACGTCGATTCGTTGGTGCGTACCAGCAGCTCCTGCTCGCCGTTGACCACCTTAGCGGTCCCGGATACCACGACCCAGTGCTCGCTGCGGTGATAGTGCATCTGCAGGCTGAGACTGGCGCCGGGCTTGACCACGATGCGCTTGATCTTGAATCCTGGCCCTTCTTCCAGAACCGTATAGGTACCCCAGGGGCGCAGCACCGTTTTGTGCAGCTTGTAGGTCTCGTGGTTCGCGAGCTTCAGCTGCTGTGCCACTTTCTTGACGTCCTGCAAGTGCTCCCTGGTCCGCGACCAGCAGGGCATCCGGCGTATCCACGATGACCAGGCCGTTGACGCCGACCGCTGCGACCATCCGACCGCTGCTCTGCACGTAGCAGTTCTCGCTGTCCACGAACAGGCACTCGCCCTGTGCGCGGTTGCCGGACTCGTCCGCTTCGACCAGGTCGCTCACCGCCTTCCACGAGCCCACGTCGCTCCAGCCGAACGCGGCCGGAAGCACCGCTACGCGCGCGGACTTCTCCATGATGGCGTAGTCGATCGAGATGTCGGGCAGCGTCGCGAACAGGTCCGCAGGCAGCTCGGCGCGGTCGTCTTTGATCTGGGCTGCCTGCCAGCATTCCGAGGCGCCCGCCAGCACCTCCGGCGCATGCTGCGCCATCTCCTCCAGGAACCTCGCGGCCTGGAAGCAGAACATGCCCGCGTTCCAGTAGTAGCGGCCGGACTCGACCATCGAGGCAGCGACTTCGGCAGAGGGCTTCTCGGTAAAGCGCGCGACCGCAAAGCCGCTGGTGCCGGGGATCGGCTGGCCGCGCTCGATGTAGCCGAACCCCGTCTCCGGGTAGTCTGGGCGGAGCCCGAACGTGACCAGTGCGCCCTGGGCCGCCAGTCGGCAGCGCGGCGCGCACGGCCGCCGCGAAAGCCGGCTCGTCTTCAACCAGATGATCGGCGGGGAGCACCAGGAGCATGGCCTCCGGGCCGTGTCGCGAGACCGCGGCCAGCGCGCCGACTGCAACCGCCGGCGCGGTGTTGCGGGCACACGGCTCGAGCACGAAGAAGTGCCGATACGGCTCCGCCGCCGGCGGCGTATTCGTCGCGCGTGACGAAGAAATGTTCGCGGTTGGTGACTGTAATAACCTCCCCGATGCCCTCGAGCGGGGCGAGGCGGTCGAGCGTCTTCTGCAGCAAGCTGCGCCCGTCCGCCAGCTTGATGAACGGCTTGGGATGGGCCTCGCGCGAGACCGGCCACAAGCGCATGCCGCTGCCGCCGGAGAGGATGAGTGGTATCAGCATGGACCGGTGCCGACTTATCGTGGAGGAGACAGTAAAAAAGCTTTACCGCGCTGAGAGCGAGCCGTGAATTGCTGAGCGGCTATTATGGCATCAAAGCCAGCGCAGCATCGCCGATTCGGGTGGCAGGCCCCTATGCTATGATTCACTATCTTTATCAATGTCCTGCCTCGAACTTCTCATGAAGAAGGTCGCCCTGATCACGGGCATCACCGGCCAGGACGGCGCCTATCTCGCCGAGTTCCTGCTCGGGAAGGGCTACGAGGTCCACGGCATCAAGCGCCGTACCTCGTTGTTCAATACCGACCGTATCGATCATCTGTATCAGGACCCGCACGAACAGAATCGCCGCCTCATTCTGCATTACGGCGACATGACCGATTCCAGCAGCCTGGTGCGTGTCGTACAGATGGTTCAGCCGGGCGAGATCTACAACCTGGCGGCGCAAAGCCACGTAGCGGTATCGTTCGAGGAGCCGGAGTACACCGCCAACTCGGATGCGCTGGGTACGCTGCGCCTCCTCGAGGCGATTCGCATCCTCGGCTTGCGCGACAAGACGCGCTTCTACCAGGCGTCGACCTCCGAGATGTACGGCCTCGTGCAGGAAACGCCGCAAAGCGAAACCACGCCTTTCTACCCGCGTTCGCCCTACGGCGTGGCCAAGCTGTACGCCTACTGGATTACGGTCAATTACCGCGAGGCGTACGGCTTTTTTGCGTGCAACGGGATACTCTTCAACCACGAAGGCCCGACTCGCGGTGAGACGTTCGTCACCCGCAAGATCACCCGCGCGCTGGCGCGCATCAAGCTGGGGTTGCAGGATCGACTGTACCTCGGCAACCTGGATGCCAAACGCGACTGGGGCCATGCGCGCGATTACGTCGAGGCCCAGTGGCTGATCCTGCAGCAGCCTGAGCCCGAAGATTTCGTCATCGCCAGCGGCGAGCAGCACTCGGTGCGCGACTTCGTCACCGCTGCAGCGGCCGAGCTCGGCATTGCGGTGAAATGGAAGGGCCGCGGCGTGGACGAGAAAGGCTACGACGACCTCGACCGCTGTATCGTCGCAGTGGACCCGCACTACTTCCGGCCTAGCGAGGTGGAAACGTTGCTCGGTGACCCGACCAAAGCCCGCACCAAGCTCGGCTGGCGGCCCCGGATCAGCTTCCGCGAACTGGTGGCGGAGATGGTGCGCGAGGACCTCAAGTCGGCGGAGCGCGACGAGCTGGTCAAGAAGCACGGATACTCGGCGTACGACTTTCACGAGTGAGCACCGATGGCACCCGGGGCTTCACTCCCATTAGCGGGCAGCCTGACCGCATTTGAAGGCTCGGGGTGCTTGGTGTCCCTTGGTGGCGTAACTCTCTAAGTGCCACAGACTGCGATCGTTCAGGCCAGAACCTCATCCCGCCGACTACCGGGTAAGGTGCTTAAAGGAATCGCCGGCAAGCCGCTGCTGCAGTATCTGTTGGAGCGCCTCGGGTGTTGTCGCCTGGTGACCGAGGTATGGGTGGCGACATCGGACGACCCGTCGGACGATGCGTTGGCCTCCCTGTGCGGCCGGCTAGGCGTCGCGGTGTACCGCGGACCGCTGGATGACGTCGTAGCGCGGTTCCTCGGACTCGCGCGCAAACGCGGTCTCGCATCCTTCGTCCGCGTGAATGGAGACAGCCCTTTACTGGACCCCGCAATCGTGGACAAGGGCGTGGCCCTGTTTGAGGAGCAGATGTGCGATCTGGTGACGAACGTCTTCCCGCGCAGCTATCCCAAAGGGCAGTCGGTGGAAGTCATCTCGACCGGCGCCCTGGAGCGGGTTGCACGGCTGAGCGCTGATCCCGAGGATCTGGAGCACGTGACGCGCTACTTCTACCAGCACCCGCAGGAGTTCAAGATCATGAACTTTGCCTACGGCTACGACGCTGGGAGCCTCCAGCTCTCGGTGGACAGCGCGGAGGATCTAGCGCGAATCGAGAGCATGCTGGGGCGTATGACCCGACCGCATTGGGACTACGGTCTTGACGAGCTGCTGAGCCTCAGTCAGCATCGCGCCCTCTCTTGAACACGGTCCGCCACTAACCCCGCAATCCGCGCAGCCTATAATGGTCGCAAGATGGTGAGAAACATTCCATTCGGCGCACCGATGATCGGTGACGAGGAGCGCTCGGCGGTGCAGGACGTGCTGGCCGGCCCGATCCTTGTGCACGGCCCGCGCGCAGTCAAGTTCGAGGAGGATTTCGCCGCGTTCGTCGGAGCGCCGCACGCGGTTTCGGTGTCCTCGTGTACCGCCGGCATGCACTTGGTCTGGTTTACCCTTGGGCTTGGGCCCGGCGACGAGGTCATCGTTCCGGCTCAGACCCATACGGCTACCGCCCACGCGGTGGAGCTTACCGGCGCACGTGCGGTCTTCGTCGACGTGGACCGCGATACCGGCAATATCGACCTCGCGGCTTTCGAGGCAGCTATCACCCCACGTACACGGGCAGTTGCCGCGGTTCATTTCCTCGGCATGCCAGTGGACATGCCGAAGCTCGTCGAGATCGCCAAGCGCCGTGGGCTGTTCGTGCTGGAAGACTGCGCCCTCGCGTTCGGAACGCGCCTGGGCGGGACGCACGCGGGCTTATTTGGCGAGGTCGGCGTGTTTTCCTTCTACCCGGTCAAGCACATCACCACCGCCGAGGGCGGCATGATCGTGACGCGCGACGCGGACCTCGCGGCGCGCCTGAAGCTGCGCAAGGCTTTCGGTGTCGACCGCTCGCACGCAGAACGCAAGATTCCCGGCACCTACGACGTCATCGCGCTGGGGTTCAACTACAGGATGAGCGAGCTGCACGCCGCTATCGGGATAGAGCAGGTCAAGAAGCTGCCGAGATTTCTGGAGCAGCGGGAACGCAACTACCGAGCGTTGTCGGAGGCCCTTGCACGATGTCCAGGGAACGAGTCAGTTACTGTCCACCAACGGGCGTTTCACGAGCAGCTACTACTGCCTGTCTGTGATTCTGGATGAGCGCTTGGCGGCACGCAGGGCCGAGATTGTGAGCCAACTGAACGCACGAGGGGTTGGGACCAGCGTGTACTACCCTCAGCCGGTGCCGCGCATGAGCTACTACCGCGAGAAGTACGGCTGGCGCGATGGGAGCTTCGCTAATGCCGCGCGCATCAGCGACCGGTCCATCGCCTTGCCTGTGGGCCCTCACCTGTCGGAGGCGGACATGCGATACATCGGCGAGACCATGGCCGACGTCCTGAGAGGATTGGCATCGTGAACGATATCGACCTGAGCGGAAAGAAAATCGCCCTGATCGGTGGGGCTGGCTTCATCGGACACAATCTCGCGCTGCGGCTCACGCAGCTCGGCGCGGAGGTGCATGCGGTGGACAGCCTGCAGGTAAACAACCTGGGGGCGTTCTCCAATGTCCACGACGACCCTAACAAGGCGCTCTACCTGCACGTGATCAACGAGCGCCTGAACCTGCTGCGCAAGGCAAGCGTTTCGCTGCACGTAGTCGACGCGCGCGACTATCACGCGTTGTCGCGCACGCTTGGCGAGATCAAGCCTCAGATCGTGGTTCAGCTTGCAGCGATCGCGCATGCCAATCGGGCGAACAAGGATCCGTTCAGCACCTTCGATCACAGCTTCCGTACGCTGGAGAACGCGCTGGACTTTGCACGCGAAGGCGTGGAGCGCTTCATCTACTTCTCGTCATCCATGGTGTACGGGAACTTCGATGGAGAAGCTGTCACCGAGGAGCGTCGCTGTGAACCGCTCGGGATCTACGGTGCGCTCAAGTACGGCGGGGAGAAGCTGGTAATCGCCTACAACCAGGTGTTCGGCGTGCCATACACCATCGTCCGTCCGTCTGCGCTGTACGGCGAGCGGTGCGTGAGCCGCCGGGTCGGCCAGTCGTTCATCGAGAACGCGCTGCGTGGACTGGATCTAACGGTGAATGGCGATGGCTCCGACGGGCTCGACTTCACCTACATTCAGGATCTCGTGCAGGGCCTGGTGCTGTGCATGGCGCGGGAAGAGGCAAAGAACCAGGTATTCAACCTGACCTATGGCGGAGCGCGGACGCTCAATCAGATGATCGCGATCATGCGCGATCAGTTCCCGGGCGTCCAGGTCAGCTACCACCCCCGGGACAACCTGATGCCGGAGCGGGGGACCTTGTCCATCGAGAAGGCCAAGCGTCTGCTCGGCTACGCACCGCAGAACCCGCTCGAAAAGGGCTTTGTGCGCTACATCGAATGGTACAAAGGGCTGGCGCGCGAGCATCCCGAGTTCTTCGGAGGGCGTGTCCATGCCTGAGGCGGCCCGGCAAGCGTGAAGCTGTTCGGCAAGGACCTTGAGCGCGAGGTAGCGGTCGTCGCGGAGATCGGCGTCAACCATGAGGGGGATGTCGACGCGGCGGCCCGTCTAATCCGGCTTGCGCAGGAAGCCGGCGCCGACGCTGTAAAACTGCAGAGTTACACCCCGGAGCGCTTCGCCTCGGCTGCAGACCCCGTTCGTTTCGAGCGGGTTCGTCGCTTCTGCCTCGACCGCGCTGCCCATCTCAGGTTGGCGGAGGAGGCCCGCCGACTCGGGGTCGCGCTGTTCTCGACCGCGGTGACCGAGGACCTCATCCCGCTGCTGGCCGAGCTGTTTCCCGTCATCAAGGTCGCCAGCGGGGACATCAACTTCGAGGTGTTGGTACGGACTGCCGTGCGCACCGGTAAACAGGTCATTCTCTCCACCGGCAACGCGGCACTCGAGGAAATTGACGAGGCCATAGGTTGGTGCCGGGACGAGGCCGGTGCCGCGCTCGTTGAGCGCGTGGCCATTCTGCACTGCGTGTCGGCGTACCCTGCTCCGATCGAACAGTCCAACTTGCTCAGCATCCCCTTCTTAAAGCAGCGGTACGGTCTTACGACCGGCTACTCGAACCATGTGCTGGGTCCGGATGCGTGCCTGGCCTCGGTTGCGCTCGGAGCGCAGATCGTGGAGGCGCACTTCACCGATCGTCGGGAGGGACGGCAGTTCCGTGATCACGCCCTGTCCTTTGAGCCGGCCGAGCTCGAGCGCCTGATTCGCAGCGTGAGACAAGTGCGAGCCGCGCTGGGAGAGCCGGGAAAGAAACTCCAGCCAAGCGAGCTTGAGATCCGGCCGGCAATGCGCAAGGGGGTGGTGGCGGCGCGTGACCTCGCTTCCGGGACGGTGTTGTCGGCGGCAGACCTGATGTACGCGCGGCCCGCAACCGAGTTCACGGCCGCGGAACTGCCCGCGCTGGTAGGCAAACGGCTGACCGTCGCTCTTCAGCGGGGACAACTGATTCCTCGGACTGGCGTGTCCGAGGCGTGAGCGCGAAAGGTCGATGAGCCGGTTGCGCGCGGCTGTCATCGGGCTCGGCGTCGGCGAGAAGCTCGCCGAAACGCTCGCAGCGCACGCGGACTGTGAGCTCGCGGCGCTGTGCGACTTCGACCCTGTGAAGCTGAGCGCCGTGGCTACGCGATACCCGCAAGCGCTCGCGGTTGCGAATGCCGAGACGGTGCTGGACGACCCTTCGATCGATCTGGTTTGCATCGCGAGTCACGACAATTTCCATTTTCCGCAGACGCTGCGCGCGTTGGACCGTGGCAAACACGTGTTTGTCGAAAAGCCGTTCGTCCTGAAGGAGCACGAAGCGCGCGCGGTACGCGAGGCCCTGAGGAAGCGGCCGGCCTTGCGGATGTCATCGAACCTGGTGCTCCGGATGTCGCCCAGATTCCAGGACCTGCGCCGTCGGATCGAGGCGGGAGAGCTCGGGCGTCTCTACCATCTCGAGGCCGACTACAATTACGGCCGCCTACACAAGATTCTCGACGGGCTGGCGCGGCAATCTGGAGTTCTACTCGATCGTGCACGGCGGCGGCGTCCACGTCGCCGACCTGCTCATGTGGCTGGCGCGCGATCGGATCAGCGAGGTGTCCGCGGTGGGTAACGCCATCGCGAGCGAGGGCTCGGGGTTCAACAACTTCGACATGGTGGTTTCGGTGCTGCGGTTCGCATCGGGGGCAGTAGGCAAGCTCGGTGTGAACTTCGGCTGCGTGTTTCCGCATTTCCATCAGCTCAGTCTTTACGGGACCAAAGCCACGTTCATCAACGGCTTGCATCACGCCGATCTTTACACAACCCGCGCGGCTGAAGCGCAGCCCTTGCGCCTGAAAACCGCGTATCCAGGTGCGCACAAGGGCGCGTTGCTGCCGAGCTTCGTGGACGCGATCCTCGGCCGAGGAACTGCCGAGGTCACCGAGGAGGATGTGTTCGCTAGTCTCGCGGTCTGCTTCGCAATAGAGAAGAGCGCCCACAGCCATGTCCCGGTCCAGGTCGAGTATATCTGGTAGCCCGTGCGCGCAATGATCGAGATTGCCGCCGACAGTTGGCTTGCTGGCATCCTTGAACGTCCCGTGCACCGCGTTACGGGCTCGGTGGCTGTCGATGACGAGGCGTCGAGGCTCCGGCTTCAGGAGTTGGCGGCGCAATCCGGGTTTTCTTATGCCCGCGTTCCTACCGCCGACATGCATTCCCTGGACGCGTTCCAAGCGGCCGGCTTCCGTGTCGTGGACACCGGCATCACGTTGGATGCCTCGAGTGCGCCCGAGCGCGCGCAAGTCGATAGCACCGGACACCCTTATGCGACGGTGCGACTGGCCCGCGCCGAAGACGCTTCTGCGGTGGAGCGCATTGCGCGCGCAGGATTTGCACTGTCGCGCTTCCACCTCGACCCGAGGATCGCGCCGACGCTGGCAGACGAAGTCAAAGCCCAGTGGGCCGCCAACTTCTTCCGCGGCAAAAGAGGGGACTACATGGTGGTGGCGGAGCGCGGGGGGGAGGTGGCGGGGTTCCTTCAGCTGCTTGCGGAGCCGCACGGGTTGCTGGTCATCGATCTGATCGCGGTCGGCGCCGCCCATCGCAAACGGGGCCTGGCGGGCGCCATGATCTGCCACGCGGGGCAGCACTGCGGACGCGTGGCACGGATGCGCGTGGGCACTCAGGCCGCGAACCTGGATTCCTTGCGCCTCTACCAGAAGCTGGGGTTTCTGATCTCCGCCACGGCATATGTAGTTCATTGCCACGGACCTGTCGCAGCTTCGTAAGGGCTGCCCGAGAAGATGTGCGGCATCGCTGGATTTTTCGGTCTCCGTGAGGTCCCGGATAGTGCTGTGCGCGAGTGTCTGCGCCTGATGGGCCGCCGTGGGCCGGACGCGGGCAGCCACAAACGCTTCACCGCTCCGACCGGCAGGCAGGCGCTGCTGCTGCATACCCGGCTGTCCATCATCGACCTGGATGAGCGCTCCAATCAACCGCTCAACGTGGGACGCCGCTGGACGGCGTTCAACGGCGAGCTGTACAACTACGTCGAACTGGGCGAGGCACTGCAACGCGACGGTGCGCAGTTGCGCACTCGATCGGATACGGAGGTCTTCCTTACAGCCATCGACCGCCAGGGCTGGGGTGTATTGGACCGCGCCGAAGGGATGTGGGCGCTTGCGGTCTACGACGAGGATGACGGCAGTCTCACGCTGTCGCGCGACCGCTTCGGCGAGAAGCCACTGTACGTCGTGCGCACATCCGACGGGATCTACTTCGGCAGCGAGCCCAAGTTTATCTTCGCGTTGCTGGGGCGACGGCTGCCGGTGGACCGCAAGCACCTGTGCCGTTACATCGTGAACGGCTACAAGACCATCTACAAGACGCGCGCCGGCTTTTTCGAGGGCCTGGACGAGGTGCAGCCAGCCACTTTTCTGCGCATCGACGCGCACGGGGAGCAAGCCGAAGTCCGGTACTGGGTGCCGGCTTTCCGCCCGCGCGAGGAGATGAGCTACGAGGAGGCGGTGTCCGGCTGCCGCGAGCGGCTGATCCGCTCGGTCCAGCTGCGCCTGCGCAGCGACGTTCCCCTGGCCTTCCTGATGAGCGGAGGCGTGGATTCCAACGCGCTCATCAGCATCGCCAAGCGCGTGCATGGCTACGACGTCCACGGCTTCACTGTCATGAACGAGGATGAGCGCTACGACGAGCGCGAAGTCGTGGAGCAGGCGGTGCGCGAGCTCGGCATCCGCCATACTCCGGTCGCCGTCACGCCGGACCGCTTCCTTGAGCGGCTGCGGGAACTGGTCGGCTACCACGATGCGCCCGTGTTCACCATCAGCTACTACGTCCAATGGCTACTGATGGAGCACGTGCAGCAACATGGCTACAAGATCTCGATAAGCGGGACCGGTGCCGACGAACTGCTCACCGGCTACTACGACCACCACCTGATGCACCTGGCAGAGCTTTGGGGGACGCCCCTTTACGACTCCGCATTGTCAGCCTGGCGCCGCCACATCCAGCCGGTGGTTCGCAACCCGTTTCTGGGCAACCCGAACCTGTTCACGAACGATCCGGATTTCCGCGATCACATCTTCCTCGACAGCGAGGGTTTTGCGGCCTACCTCACAACGCCTTTCCACGAGAGCTTCGCAGAGGAACGCTACACCAGCTCGTTGTTGCGCAATCGGATGATGAACGAGATGTTCCACGAGGCCGTGCGCGTCATCCTGCACGAGGACGACCTCAACGCCATGTACTACTCGATCGAGAACCGCTCGCCGTTTCTCGACCGCGAGCTGTTCGAGTTCTGCTACAGCATCCCCAACCATTACCTGATCCGGGATGGCTTCAACAAAGTCGTGCTCCGCGACGCGATGCGCGGCATCGCCCCGGACTGTGTCATCGACAAGCGCAAGAAGGTCGGCTTCAACGCTCCCATTTTTTCGTTTTTGGACGTGCAAGATCCGCAGGTGAGAAAGGGGATATTGGAGGACAGCCCGATCTTCGACTACGTTCAGCGGGACAAGATCGACACTCTCATCGCCAACCCGCAACTGCCGAACAGCGCGAGCAAGTTCCTCTTTTATGTTCTCAGTGGCAAGATGTTCCTGGAGGAGTGCGGCGCGTGAAGGTCGGGGTCATAGACTATGGACTCGGCAACCTGCGATCCGTCGCCGGTGCCGTGGAAAAGCTCGGTCACGAGGCCTTGATATCGAGCGACATCGAGAAATTGCGCCACACCGAAAGGTTGATACTGCCGGGCGTCGGCGCCTTCGGTGATGGAATGGCCAATCTGCGGCGCATGCGGCTGATCGATCCGCTGACCGAGCTGGTCAGGAACGATAGAAAACCCATCCTCGGGATCTGCCTCGGCGCACAGCTGATGGCTTCCGACAGCCAGGAATTCGGACATCACGAGGGCCTCAGCTGGGTACAGGCCAGTGTCGTGAGACTGCAACCGGCCGACAAGACTCTTCGCGTGCCGCACGTCGGATGGAACGACCTGAGCCAGGTTGGTAAAAGCCTCTTGTTCGAGGGCGTTCCAGAGGATGCCTTGTTCTACTATGTCCACAGTTTCATGATCGTCTGTGCGCGAGACGAGATCGTGATCGGGGAGTGCGATTATGGAGGACCGTTTACCGCGGCATTTCAGGACGGAAACGTTTTCGGGACCCAGTTCCATCCGGAGAAGAGCCAGCTGCACGGACTGACCCTGCTGAGGAATTTTCTCGAGAGCTCGAGACATGCTGCGTAAGCGGCTGATAACCGTCCTGACTCTGAACGATGGCGTGCTGTTTCGCACGCGGAACTTCCAGCCCGACTACCGCTACACCACCAATTTTGTCGATGCCTGGTCGATCGACGAGATCGTCGTGCTCGATATCACGCGCCCTGGTCACGGCGATAAGGCGAATTTCTACACCGTCGTTTCGGAGCTTGCGCAGCCAGTGCTTCGTCCCGCTGGCCGTGGGGGGCGGGGTGAGGAGCGTTCAGGACTTCAAGACGCTGCTGAGCGTTGGAGCCGACAAAGTCGTCATCAACACCGGAGCGGTGGAGAGGCCGGAGCTCGTGTCCGAAGCTGCCAAGCTGTTTGGTGCCCAGTGTGTGGTGGTGTCGATGGATGCGAAGAAGAGTCCCGGTGGCGGCTACGAGGTGTTCACCACGTTCGGGACGAAGGCTACCGGGCTTGCAGCCTGCAGATTGGGCCCGGACTGTCGAAGATCTGGGGGCCGGTGAAATTTTCATCACCTCGGTAGACAAAGACGGCACCCTGGAAGGCTACGACAACTATCTGAACGCCCTGGTGGCGTCCGCGGTAGAGATCCCCGTGCTGGTTTGCGGGGGAGCTGGCAAGTGGCAGGATTTCGCGGATGGATTCACGCAGGGGCACGCGTCTGCGGTCTGCACGGCGAACATCTATCATTTCACCGAAACCAGCATCAGAAGCGCCAAGGCTTTCCTGCGCAACTCCGGCATCTTGGTGAGGGAATCCTAAAATGGACCGCATCATCACCTACGCGACTCCGAAATCATTTGTCGGCGGCAGGCAGATTGCATACTGCACACATTGCCTCATGCCCAATACCCGGCCTCGGATACAGTTCGATGCGCAGGGCGTGTGCAATGCCTGTCGAAACGCCGAAGACAAGCAAGCGATCGATTGGAGCGCACGACAGACCGAGCTGATCGAGGTATTGGAGCGCTTTCGCAGCAAGAATGGGGAATGGGACTGCGTCGTGCCGTGGAGTGGGGGCAAGGACAGCAGCTCGATAGCCTACCGGCTTAAGTTCCTGTTCGGGATGAACCCGCTCCTCGTTACGTTCTCTCCGATGCTTCCGAACGATATTGGCAATCAGAACCGCGAGACCCTGATCCGCGCCGGGTTCGACCATGTCTTCGTAAGACCCAATCAGGACGTCCACCGAAAGCTCGCGAAGCGGTTCTTCGTCGAGCGTGGGAACCCCAAGGTGGCCTGGGACGCGGGCGTCAACGCGGCGCCTATGCAGGTGGCGGTGAAGTTCGGCATTCCGCTGGTCTTTTACGCCGAGCATGGCGAAAGCGAATACGGCGGCAGCGTCTTGAGCGAGGAATCGAAGAAGATCCGCGACTTCACGGAGGTCATCGAGCATCAGGTCGGAGACGATCCGCGTAACTGGGTCGATATCGAGATCAGACCCGCAGACCTCAACCCGTATCTCTACCCGGACCTTCAAGAGTTAAGACGGATCGGTGTGACGGCTCTCTATTTTGCTTACTTCCAGAGATGGAGCATGCTGGAGAACTATCGTTTCCTGAGCTCGAAGATCAAGTTCCGTACGCATCCGTCCGGGAGAACCTGTGGCACGTTCACCGATTTCGACAGCCTCGACGACAAGATGGACAACCTGTACTACTACATGCAGTACATCAAGTTCGGGTTCGGCAGAGCGGTGCGAGATGCGTGCCGCATGATCCAGAATCACCAGATGACGCGGGCAGAGGGGCTCGAACTGGCAAAGAAGTACGACGGCGAATATCCGGAAGAGTTTCTCGATGAGGTGCTGGAGTATCTAGAGCTGGATCGCAGTACATTCGCGCAGATAGTGGACAAGCACCGGAACTCGGAAGTGTGGGAGCACGAGAAGGACGGATGGAAGCTGCGCCACCCGCTGCAGTGATCTCCTGCCGGGTCCTTAGGGCTGTGCGCCTGGACGACACCACGCACCTTGTCGTTCGTTCGATAGTCCGGCTTCCCGCGGCGCACCCAGAGGGCGCGCAGTGAAGGTGCTCTTTTTCGCGCCCCATTCCGCCATTTGGCAGCATGCGTTTCCCGAGGCGCTTGTCGGCGAAGCTTTGCAGCAGCGCGGCCATGAGGTGGTCTACGTCACCTGCGGAGAACGCTTTCGGACGTATTGCGTGCCAATGAGTGCATATGGTGTGAGGCCGGATGCTCCTTCTGCCCAGAAACGCGCCGTTTGCGTTCGGTGCAACGGGTCCAAGATGCTGATCAGGAAAAATCTCGGACTCAAAGGGTACGATCTCGCGGACAGGTTGTCTTCCCAGGACACCGAAACGATTGCTGAGCTCATGCGTAGCACGACTCGCGACAATTTCTTTACGCTGCAGGTCGATGGAATCAACATCGGACGGATGGCTTTGTACCAGATGCTGCTCAGGCACAAGAAGATCACGCTGGAATTTGATGAGCGCGAATGGGGCGAATACCTCGTGGATCTGGAGAACACTCTGTATTCTCACTTCGCCTCCCGCAACATTCTCGACTCCGAGCGGCCCGATCGAGTTGTCGTCTATAACGGTCTGTACTCCGTCAATCGCGTGTGCTGCAGGCTCGCTGAGAATCGAGGGATCCCTGCCTATTTCCTCCATGCCGGAGGCAACTGGTCCAACCGGTTGCAGAAGCTGATACTCGCCCGCGACAACACGTACTCTTTCATGAAGAGCATCATTCGGCGTTGGCCGGATTACAGGCGCCGTGCTTGCTCTCGGGAACTGCTGACGAGACTGACAGATCATTTCCTGGTGCTGTTCGCTGCCAACAGCATATTCGTCTATTCGGCCGCCAAGGGGAAAGGATCGGCGAACGTGCGCGGCCGATTCGGGATATCCAGCGAACAGAAGATACTGGTCGCCGCGATGGGCAGCTACGACGAGGAATTTGCGGCCGAGACGGTGGAAGCTAAGAAGCCCATCGAGAATCTGATCTTTCCGACCCAGGTGAGCTGGCTCCGGGCGCTGGTGGGCTTCGTTCGACAGCACCCGGAGCTGTTCCTCATCATTCGAGTCCATCCGCGGGAATTTCCGAATAAGCGCGAGGCAAAAAAATCAGAGCATGCGGAGATGCTGGAAAGCCTGTTCACGACGCTACCATCCAACGTCTCGATCAACTGGCCTGCCGATCGGATCTCCATCTACGACCTGGCGGATGAGGCGGACGTGTTTCTCAACTCCTGGTCGAGTGTGGGAAAGGAGATGAGCGTGCTTGGTCTACCCGTGGTGATCTACTCTGCCGATTTGCCTCTGTATCCCGCTGAATTGAACTATTTGGGGACCAGCGAAGCGGACTACTTTCACAAGATCCAGCAGGCGCTGCGTGAGGGCTGGAGTATCGAAAACTCGCGCAAGGCGTTTCGTTGGCTGGCGGTCGAGTATGACTACGCGCTGGTCGACATATCGGACAGCTACTTCGAGCTCGAAAGTCAGAAGAGAAATCTCATCGCCCGCGCTGCCGGCAGGCTCCAGCGCAGCATCAGTGCGCATTACAAGGAGCGCAGGGATCTTAAGCGGCGGGCGCCACAGCTACGGTCGGGGGCCCAAATCGAAGACACGATCGAGGCAGGCAGCGACTCGGTGCTGGACAGGCTGAAGCTCGATCCGGACAGCGCGCCGACGCTCGAGCAGGAAACGGGCTATATTGAAGCTGAGTTGCGGCGGCTGCGACTCGCGCTCTATGGCGACATGCCGATCGGTCCCGAGAACACCCTCAGCTACAGACTGATCCATCCGTATTCCGGGGCGCGCGCATGACTGAGTTGAGACGGCTCCTCCAGATCCCAGTTGAATGGCTCCTGGTTGGATGCGGGTGGCTTGCGCACGTCTTTGGCCGGAAAACCCCCAACCTTGCCTATTTGGCGTTGATTCGCCTGTTCTGCAGGACTGGCGGGACGTCGAATGAGCTCCTGTCGCAGGTCATCGCCAAGGTCTATCGGCCCTACGCGATCGGATCTTCGCGTGGGGTCCTCGGGGAGCTCGATCGGGACGAACTGCATGACGTGATCGGAGATCTGGACGAGCGAGGATTTCACGTCTTCGCGCATAGATTGCCAAGCGACCTGTGCGACCGCCTGCTGACTTTTGCCCTGACCCAGCAATGCGTCATGCGACCGATGTCGACTGGCGCGGAGGCGCGTGAGGCCCGCTTGGTGGATAGATACGACCGGGACCGGCCGCAGGGTGTGCGCTACGATTTCCGCGCTCAGGACGTGATCGACAATCTCGATGTGCAGCAACTGATGACGGACAAATCTCTTATTGCCGTAGCTCAAGGCTACTTGCGCTGCCAACCGATTTTCGACGTCACCAGTATGTGGTGGCATACCGCTTACTCGAAGCAACCGGACAAGGATGCAGCCCAGTTCTGGCACTTCGACATGGATCGAATCAAATGGCTCAAGTTCTTTATCTATCTCACCGACGTGAGCCCCGAGAACGGACCGCATTGCTTTGTGGCAGGTTCTCACCGCGCCGGCGGCATTCCGCGGCAGCTGCGGGACAAGGGCTATGCGCGGCTGACCGACGAGGAGGTCGCCGCGTGTTATGCCCCTGAACGCTTCATCGAGTTCACGGCCCCGAGGGGCACGGTGCTGGCGGAGGACACGCGTGGCCTTCACAAAGGTAAACATGTTGCCAGCGGCGATCGCTTGATGCTGCAACTCCAGTTCAGCAACAGCCTGTTCGGGGGAACCTACGAAAAAGTGCGGTTTACGCGCTATGGAAACGCGGAGCTCTCTGCGATGGTGCGGCATTATCCGCGCCTGTATTCCAACTATGCGGCCTGAGGGTTGAGCCCAAATGCATGCCGACACCTGGACGGGTAGGCTCGGCTTCCTGGCGCGGAGATCATATACCGCGCTCCGCCGCGCGCGGCTTAACCGCGATAAAGTCAACGTGTTGCAGGAATATTCAGGCGGCTGGGATCAGTTTCGTGCACATCTGACTCGCGCCCATTCGATTGACGAGTGGCTGCGCATTCCGGGGGTCGAAGATCAGCCTGACTTCTACAACGTCGAGGGCCGCTTGCGCTACGCCGTGTTCGACTCGGTGGGCTATTATCGGCGCGTCCTGCTGGACGCGTTGCAGCGGCACTTTCCGGAAGCTCGCTCGGTCGCCGAGTTCGGGGCCGGCGTCGGACGCAATCTTCTGTTCCTGAAGAGGCAGTTGCCTGCCGTCGAGATGTACGGCTATGAGCTCTGCCCGCCAGGCGTCGAGGTTGGACGCGCAGCGGCCGCCAAGTTCGGCCTAGAAGTGCAGTATGCTCAGCTCGACTACCTCAACGACCCGCCAGAAAAGTATGTTTTTCCCGTGACCGATGTTGGCTACACCATGTTCTCGCTGGAGCAACTGCCCAGGGAGAATGCGAGAGCGGTGCGCAATATCCTGGATCACGTGGGGCTGGGCAGTGTCCACATCGAGCCCGTGCCTGAGAACTATCCGCTCTCGGTGCGCGGGCTGCTCGGTCGTCTCGATCACTGGAAGGTCGACTATCTCTCCGGTTTCGACAAAGCAGTGCGCCGGTTGAAGCTGAAGAACATCGCCGTGGAGCAGGTGCCGTCGGCTCACAATCCGTTGATGTTTCCATCGCTGTACGTCCTTCGAAAAAGTTGAGGCTCCTGCGCGCGACGTCGGGATGAAAGGCGAGAACCTCCTGGTTAGTGCGTTGCGTGCCGGCTGGCGAGGATTAAACCGCTCAGTTTTTCTGAGCCACCTCCGCAATCGGCTGCGCTTCCCCGGCTTGGATATCGATCCCTCTGTGAATCACTCGATTCAAGGGCGATTCGAGTACGGAGAGGGGGTTGTCGTAGCGGTGGGCGGAAACCTGATCGTCCCCACCGGCGCCGCGCTGCGCCTCGGAAATGGTTGTTACATAGGGCGCTACGTGGAACTGGGTCCACTCGGCACAGTCGACATCGGTGAGCGTACGTCAGTGCAGGATCGCTGTATTCTCGTGGGCGACGTCACGCTGGGTCGATATTGCATGCTGTCCCTGAACGTGCTGATGACCTCCGGGACGCACTACCACGACCGCTGGCCAAGTCTGCTGATTCGAGATCAGGACCGCCTCGTATCGGAAGATCCCGTCCGATTTGCGGAGCACAGCCGACCGATTGTAGTGGGCGAGGACTGCTGGCTCGGGATGAACGCTGCCGTGATGCCAGGGATCACGATTGGGCGCGGCTGCGTCGTTGGCGCTAACGCCGTGGTCACGCACGACTTACCACCGTATTGCGTTGCGGTTGGCGCACCGGCACGGGTCGTGAAGCATCGTTTGCCATTTTCGCCGCCGCCGCGGATCGAGTGGCGGCAGACTCAACATTTCCCGTATTTCTACTCTGGTTTCCAGCTCGCGCTCGACGAACGTGAGCGGAACGAGCAATTGGGTGGGCATGTGGTAGCGTTAAAGCGCTTTGCTCTCTGGCTGGACTGGGGCAGCGGGGCTGAGCTCCGGCTGCGCGCTCGCGCTCACGGCGATGGCGAGATCGTTCTGGAAAGCAACGGAGAACGCGCAACCCTCGCCGGCGAATGGCTGGAGTGCCGATTCCCAGTCCCTAAAGCTGGTGTGCCCGGGTGGATTGCAGTGAGTGGCGGCGGCGCGCCCGTGGTAATAAGCGAGGCGTGGGTAGAATGAACCAGCTGGCTTACCTCCGTACACTCCTGGTGTTCGCGTTCCGCGAAAACCCGCTCTTATATCTGAGCGTCGGGATCTCGATACTATCGGTGATGTCGGAGCTCGCCGCTATGGCCAGTCTGCTGCCGCTCGCGAATCTGGCTGCTGGGCAGAGCGTGCCCAGCAACTCGCTGGTCGTGCGGACTGCGACGGCGCTCGGAATCGTCCCGGACGGCCGCGCGCTGATGCTGATTTTCGTGGGCCTGTTTACCTTCCGTGTGGTAACTCAATTTTCAAGTCAGAGCCTGACCCTCTTGTTGAGCAAACGCATGCTGGCCCAGCTCGCCACGCGCGCTTTTTCCAGCCTCGTTAGCTCGGTCCCGCTGAAGCAAGTCGAGAAAGCGAGCATCGGTTCGTATATCACGCTGGTTGGCGACGAGTCTTTTCGAGCGAGCAATCTGATCGTCTATCTAACCCAGGTTCTGGCGAGCGCTTTGCTTGGCTGCCTCTACTTCGCGGCCATCTTTGTTTATTCCCCGATAGTCGCTCTGGGGGTGCTGGTCTTCCTGCTGGTCACCTTCGCGTGTCTATTCGAGTCGTTCCGCGTTTCTCACCGATTGGGCGCGCGTCAGATCGAACTGTCCAACTCAGCCGGATCTCTGTTTCTAGACGCCTTGAACGGTCTGCGTTCGGTCCGAGCGTTCTCCGCGGAAGCATACGTGACGCAGAGCTATCGGCTGCAGATGTGGCAGTACATGCGGACGCTGTTCTCCGTCGATCTTCTGTCGCAGCTCACGCGGCTGGGCCCTGCGCTTCTCCTCTTAGCGGCCTTGGCTGTAGTGGCGGCCTGGCCGGCGGCGGGGGCTCGGCTATCCGTGGACTTCCCGTTCGTGGTGACAATTGTGATTTTCTTGATGCGGTTCTTCCCCGTCGTCGGCCAAACCCTAACCGTCGCTTTGCGCGTCATCGCGGACGCCAGGGCGGGCCGCGACGTGACGCACCTGATCCGCGATTACGAGCCCGCCACCTACAGCCCTGTCGCACCGGCCCAATCACTCGGACAGGTGGGACGCATCCAGGCACTGGGGGTCCGGTTCTCACATGACGACGAAAAGCCGGTCCTGAAGGATCTGGACATCTGCCTCGAGCGTGGCAAGAGCTACGCTCTGCTGGGGCTCTCGGGTTCGGGAAAGTCCACGTTTCTCGATCTGCTGATGGGCTTCTATGCTGCAGGCGAGGGAAGGTTGCTGGTCAACGGTATTCCGCTGGAACAAATCCCCACTGCCGAGCTGCGTAGAAAAGTCTTACTTGTATCGCAGGACGCGACCATATTCAACGACACCGTGCTGAACAACGTCCGCTTCGGGGTGGAGGCCTCCATGGAAGAGGTCGCGCGCGCATGTCGACTCGCGTGCATCGACGATTTCATCGCAACCCTCCCGCAGAGCTACGATACGCTCTTGTCCTATCGAGGCACCAACTTCTCTGGAGGTCAGCGGCAGCGCATCGGGATCGCCCGTGCGATCCTGCGCCGCCCGGACGTACTCTTGCTGGATGAGAGCACCAGCGCGCTGGACAGCGAGACGCGTGAGAGGCTTGTGTGTAACCTGCTCGAGGAGTTTGCGGACCGGATCGTCCTGTTCGTGACGCATGATGCGTTCGTCGCTTCGCGCGTGAACGAGGTTCTGGAGATGGCCCAGATCAACAAAGCAATGCCTGCGGGCGGCGCCGAGGCGGCCATGCCGGACATGCAGCGCAAACAGGCGGGCTAGATGGGAACCTGGCTCAGGCATCTGTATCATGCGGCGGTCACTTTCGACCGTGAGGCGGCCACGGTCGTGGAGTTCGTTGCACGCGGGCGGGCATCCGGGTCGGCTTTGAGCGTCCTGGACGTGGGCTGCGGCTACGGGCGCTACCTGCGCCTGCTGCGGGATCGGGGACTCGATGCGATGGGTGTCGATGTGAACGCCGAGATCGTCGAGGCCAACCGGGAAGCGGGCCTGCGGTGCATGACCTCTGAGGAATTCGCCCGCAGCGACAGGCGCTTCGATGCGATCGTGATGTCGCATGTGATCGAGCATTTTCCACCAGGGGATCTGGTGCCGTTCATGGACGGCTACCTGGATCGGCTCAGAGTTGGAGGCAGTGTGGTCATCGCGACACCGCTCATGAGCAGAAATTTTTATGACGACTTCGATCATGTCAAACCTTATCAGCCGATGGGCTTGCGGATGGTATTCGGCGGCGAGCGAGCGCAAGTCCAGTACTACGCGCGCAACAGGCTCGCACTGCGCGACCTCTGGTTTCGCAGGAGCCCTTGGCGTCCCGGGTTCTGGCGGGCAAGGTATCTGACCAGCCCGATGACGCGGCTATTGCAGGCCGCGGAGGTCCTCGCTGCGCTGGGATTTCGCGCGTCAGCCGGCTTGCTCGGGCGTACGGACGGCTGGGTTGGTCAATTTGAGAAACTTGCATGAGCCGGATGCATGAGCAGTTGCGGTGGCGGAGTGCGCCCACGCGCCTGACAGGAAGGCTAGTGATACGTTGGCAATGACACTCGCCCCGATCGCGCTGTTTGTCTACAACCGGCCCGAGCACGCGCGCCGCACCTTGGCTGCGCTGCGCGACGATCCGCTGGCGCGCGTCAGCGATCTCACTGTGTTCGCAGACGCGGCGAAGCGGCCCGAGCACGAGGCCGCTGTCGGCCAGGTACGCTCACTGGTGCGCGAGACGACCGGCTTTCGCTCGGTGACCGTGGTCGCCCGCGAACGCAACCTCGGCTTGGCCGCGTCGATCACCGATGGCGTTGGACGCCTCTGCGCAGAGCATGGTCGCGCGATTGTCTTGGAAGATGATCTGATCGTTGCTCCGGACTTCCTGGGCTTCTTGAATGCTGGACTGGACCGGTACAAAACCGACGAGCGGGTGATGCAAGTATCCGGCTATATGTATCCTGGACGCTTCGCATCCGACACCGACGCCGTCTTCCTCCCGATCGTCACGTGCTGGGGTTGGGCTACATGGAAAAGAGCATGGGATCGCTACGACCCCACCGCCGCCGGCTATGCCCGCTTGCAAACGGATCTGGAATTGCGAAGGCGGTTCAACATCAATGGTGCCTATGATTACTACGGAATGCTCGAGCGGCAGATCAAGGGGCGTATCGATTCGTGGGCGGTTCGATGGCTGCTGAGCGTGGTCCTGGCTGATGGCATTGTTCTGTTCCCACCGTTCTCGCTGGTGGAAAATATCGGCGTGGATGGGACGGGTACGCACGGCGGCGGGTCACTGGCTCTACACGGCAAACTCGTTCCGGGACGAAGACTGCCCGCGCCGCTGCGTTTTCCCCCGGGGCTGGAGGTCGACCAGCTAGCCTTTGCCGAGGTGCAGCGTATCCTGCGTGAGCTCAAGACAGGGATCTTCGGGCGTTTGATGAAGAAGCTGATCGCATGAAGGAAGTCCTCAAGCAGCTATGTCCGCCAGTTCTGTGGCAAGGGATGCAGCGCTTCAAGGGCCGCTTCGCTTCTTCCGCACACTCGCCGGTGCAGGGGCTCAGCCAAGACCTGGATGTGTATTGGGACCCGCGCATGGCAGAGGCGCTCGAACATTGGGGAGAAGGCACCGTATGGAGCGAGATCCGGCTTCTGATGGTGAACTGCCGCGGCAGGGCCCTCGACATCGCCTGCGGCACGGGCAAGACCATCAGCCTGTTGTCCGATCTTGCCGACCTCGAAATTCACGGCTGCGACATCTCCGACATGCTGATCGGAAAGGCAATCGAGCGGGGCATCGCGCCGGAACGACTGACAGTGACCGACGCCACCGCCATGCGCTACCCGGACGCTTCGTTCGATTGGGGATATTCCATCGGTTCTCTGGAGCATTTCACCGAGGACGGCATTGCCAGATTTCTCTCCGAATGCTTCCGCGTGGTGCGCGGCGCCACGTTCCACATGGTGCCGGTGTCTCGCACCGGGAAGAACGAGGGCTGGATCAAACCCAACCAGAGCTACTACAACAACAGTTCGGACTGGTGGGTGCAGAAATGCCGGTCGGTTTATCCCAGCGTGATCGCGCTCGACTCGGCGTGGTCGGATAGGCTCTCCGCCGGCAAATGGCTGGTGTGCCAAAAGACGGGATGACCCGCGCGGGTACGACGCATGGATCTGTGGAACGCATTCAAGGGGCCGGTTAGCTATTGGATCTACTGCTCGACGGGCAAGCGGCCGTGGAGCCGCGGCTACAGCGAGTACCGGCGCAAAGAGGTCATCCGCGTCTTGAATGCAGGCGATTTCGAGGCCGAGCGGCTTCCGCCTGGTTACGGTCGTCGCCTGGACGAACGAATCGTCGAGTATCCGTGGTGCCTGACGCGCCTGCCCGATGGTCCAGGCACGTTGCTGGACGCCGGGTCGGTGCTGAACCACAACTTCTTGCTTGCTCGCCCCAAACTGGCCTCAAAGAGACTATTCATATCGACTCTGGCGCCCGAACGCGCGTCATATCACGAGCGGGGCATCTCGTACGTGTACGAAGACCTGCGCGAGTCCTGCTTCCGCGATGGGTATTTCGATTGGGTGGTGAGTCTGTCCACCATCGAGCACATCGGGATGGATAACACGATGCTCTATACGGCCGATGACTCCAAGCGGGAAAGTGATTCCACCGCCTACCTGGGCGCGGTGAAAGAATTCCAACGCGTGCTCAGACCGGGTGGGCGGTTATACCTCAGCGTACCGTTCGGATTGTCGAAGAACTACGGATGGTTCCAGGTATTTGACGCCCCCATGGTCGATCGCTTGCTGGAGGCGTTTTCACCCAGCGAGTTCCGGGAGACGCATTTTCGCTACACGCCCGAGGGTTGGACCAGGTCCTCGCGCGTCGAATCGAAAGACGCGACCTACTTTGACATCCACCGCAGCAAATCGTATGACCCGGACTACGCGGCCGCATCCCGAGCCGTCGTGTGCTTGGAGCTTTTGAAATGAGCTGGGCGCCCGCAGGGGTGTTTGCGTGTGCTGCGCCGTCTTCGGTTTGGAGACGGAAGTGGTCACATCGACGCACGGCGTTGTCGCGGGTAATGCTGAGCCCATGACCTGGGAAGAAGCGGTATTGTGGCTCAGAGCGCAGCCCGCCCAAGCGGAACTGGTGCGTGCCTGTTTTTACGACGACCCCTTGCCGGCGGCCGCGGAGCGCTATTACCGAAGCTCCGAGTGGCGAGGCGTTCGGCGTTTGCTTCCGCCCACGGGCGGGAAGGCCCTCGACGTCGGCGCGGGAAGAGGGATCTCCGCATATGCGCTGGCTCGAGACGGGTGGCAAACGAGCGCCGTCGAACCGGACGCGAGCGCTGTGGTGGGAGCCGGCGCCATCCGGCAACTTGCGCGGGAGACTGGGGTTGTCATTGAGGTCGTCGAGCAAACCGGCGAGTCGTTGCCTTTCCCGGACCAGACCTTCGACCTCGCTCATTGTCGTGCAGTCATGCATCATGCTCGTGACCTGGGTCAGCTTTGCCGTGAAATGGCTCGCGTTTTACGCTCAGGTGGAGTGCTGGTCGCGACGCGCGAGCACGTGATCTCGCGGCGGGAGGATCTGTCCCGCTTCCTGGCGGCCCATCCTCTGCATGGCCTCTACGGAGGAGAGAATGCATACCTGCTTTCGGACTACCTCGGCGCTATCCGTGGCGCCGGCTTGCAGCTGAAGCACGTGCTGAATCCCTACGAATCGGACGTCAACTTGTTTCCTGACACGATGGCAGGTATGAAAAGCCGGCTCGTGTCCCGGGTTGGATTGCCGTGGCCGCGGCTGGTCCCGGATGCTGTTCTGGCATGGCTCGGTGCACGCTCCGACTCCCCGGGCCGGCACTACTCCTTCGTCGCAGTGAAGGCTCCGCATGGCTAAGGGCGCGCTGGTCACGGGCGCTTGCGGTTTTATCGGTCGTCACGTTGCCCGCAAGCTCGAGGCAAAGGGCTGGCGCGTCACGGGCATAGGGCACGGGGCATGGTCACGCGACCAGTGGAGGCTCTGGGGCGTGGATGAGTGGTACGCCGCCGATATCACGCTCGAGTCGCTCATCACCTACGGGCGCGAGCCGGCCTTGATCGTTCACTGTGCCGGCAGCGCCTCGGTGGGGTTTTCTGTCGCGCACCCGTATCAGGATTTCCTGCGCACGGCCGGCACCACCGCATCGGTCCTCGAGTATGCGCGCGTCTATGCGCCGAGCTCGTCGGTCGTGCTGCCGTCCAGCGCTGCGGTCTATGGCGCAACGGACCAGCTACCCACACCGGAGTCCGCTCCGCTGCGCCCCATATCCCCCTACGGTGCGCACAAGCGGATAGCCGAAGAGCTCTGTCTGTCCTATTCGCGCCAATACGGACAGGCGGCGGCGATAGTCCGGCTGTTCTCCATCTACGGATCCGGACTGCGCAAGCAGCTCCTCTGGGACGCGTGTAACAAGCTCCAGCAGGGTGAGACTCAGTTCTCCGGGACCGGCGCGGAGCGACGCGACTGGTTGAATGTCGAGGACGCCGCCGAACTGCTGCTGCGTGCAGGCGAGCGTGCCTCGGGCGCGTGCCCGGTGGCAAACGGCGGCAGCGGTCAATCGATCCCTGTGCGAGAGGTGCTGCAACGGGTCGCTCAGAGCCTCGGGCGTGAAGAGGGGCTGGAATTCAGCGGCGCCGTGCGCCGCGGAGACCCGACCGACTACCAAGCGGACATCTCGGTCGCGCGCAGCTGGGCCTGGAAACCAGAGATCGACTGGCGTTCCGGCGTGGATGCATATGTGGAGTGGTTCAAGGCAGGCGCGTCATGATGCGGGTGGGGTTCGTGCCCCCTTCCGGCGACGAGGGTTGGCTGGGCGGGATCAGCTATTTCCGAAACCTGTTTCGCGCCCTCGAGCACTCCAGGTCGCGGCTTCTTCAGCCGGTGGTCTTTATCGGTGGAGATGCCGACGCGAAACTCTTTGCCGACTATCCATCCGTCGAGCTGGTGCGCTCGGTCCTGGTCCGACGCGGAAGCAGCCGCTGGTGGTTGCGCCAGCTGGAACTCCGTCTTGCGCACCGCGATCATCTGCTGTGCGAACTGCTGCGTAAGCGAGAGATCAGAGTTCTTTCCCACTCCGGCCATCTCGGCCCCGGTGCGGACATCCCCGCGCTGGGCTGGATTCCCGACCTCCAGCATCTGAAGCTGCCCGAGTTTTTCACGCCGGCCGAGATCGCACGCAGAACGAAGCTGTTCCGTGCCTACTGCCGGTATTGCCCCCTGATCATCGTAAGCAGCCTGGCGGCAGCGGGTGACCTGCGCTCGGCCGATGTCCAGTGTGTGGACAAGATCCGCTGTCTGCCCTTCGTTGCGGATGTGCCGGCCGCCACCGAGCTTCCGCCGATGGCAGAGCTGGAACGGAAGTACCATCTGTCCGGCGCGTACGTGCTGCTGCCCGCCCAGTTCTGGGCGCACAAAAACCATCTCGTGGTAGTTGAAGCGCTCTCCCATCTGAAATGCAGAGGGGAGAGGGTTCTCGTGCTGGCGACGGGCAACCCCCGGGACTATCGGCAACCCGAGCATTTCGATCGGTTGATGGCTCAAGTGCGGAGCGCGGGTGTGGAAGCCGAGTTCAGGACGCTCGGGGTGATCCCTCACCGCGACGTAATGGGTCTGATGGTCAACGCTGCGGCCGTCGTCAATCCGTCGCTCTTCGAAGGTTGGAGCACCACCGTGGAAGAAGCGAAGTCCCTGGGCAAGCGGGTCATACTCTCGGATATCCCGGTCCACCGTGAGCAGGCCCCGAGCAGGGGCCTGTACTTCGATCCGCGTGATGCTGAAGCGCTCGCACACCATTTACTCTCGGTGGTCCGGGATCTGGACCCGGTCGAGGAGCAGAATCATGAGCTGCAGGCGCGATCCGAATTGCCAAACAGGCAGGCGGAGTACGCCAGGAAGTTCGAGGAAATCGTAGTCGAGGGCTCGACCGTCGGAGAGCAACGGCGCAGCAGCGTGCGGCCGAAGGCAGCGTGACACCTCTCGACTGTCGATGAGATTGGAGGCATGTGAGAGGCATGGAGAGTTCCCCCGCGCCGCTTGTGAGCGTGATCACTGCGGTCCGCAACGGCGAGAAATACCTGGCGGACGCGATGCAAAGCGTCATCGCGCAAACTTACCCGCGCTGGGAGTATCTCGTGATCGACGGTGCGTCCTCGGACCGAACGCTCGACATCATCCGCTCGTACGAATCTAAACTCGCGTATTGGACCAGCGAGCCGGACGCGGGAATCTCCGATGCGTTCAACAAAGGCATAGCTAAGGCCAGAGGAGACTACCTGCTGTTCCTGAACTCGGACGATGTCCTGGCGGGGCCGGATGCGGTCGCGAACGTGACCGGCGCGGCCATAGCGAACGGGATGCCCGGTCTGATTTACGGGAACTGTATGATGGTATCCAGAGAAGACATGCTTCCCCTGTATGTCGTCAATCGAGACTTCTCGGCGCTGAGCTTTTCGTGGGGGCATGCCCCACCTCATCCGAGCCTGTTCTTCCATCGCAGCTACTTTGAGCGTTATGGCCTCTACGATGTGACGTTCCAGATCGCGATGGACCTCGAATTGCTGGCTCGAGGGATCACGCGCGAGCGCGTGGTCCATGTCCCTTGCCTGGTCGCCAAGATGAGGCAAGGTGGCGTGAGCATGGGCAACCGATCACTGCGTATGCGGGAGACGGCGAGAGCGCTTGCCAAGCATGGTTTTATCCACCCGGTGCTCGGGGCGTGGCGTCTACGCGGCTATTACGCAGTGCGCGCCATGGCAAGGGGACTCCTGACCTATGCGCGGGTTTATCGCGACCGGCGTGCACGCAGCGCCATTTGATACACGAGTGCGTGCGAGCTTGCGCACTGTCTGGCCAGGTGTAGCTGTTCGGCAAAGCGTCGAATGTGCGGCCTGACTGGTTTCTGGTCTGCTGTGGGGGAGCAGCGCACGGCG
The DNA here is from genome assembly GCA_963747025.1 of uncultured beta proteobacterium. Taxonomy (GTDB): domain Bacteria; phylum Pseudomonadota; class Gammaproteobacteria; order Burkholderiales; family SHXO01; genus SHXO01. Next base: position 131,964 of record CAVVDJ010000004.1, on the reverse strand, counting down.
CTCGTGGCGGTGGCCAGGGGGATGGCCGACGCGCTCGCTCACCGCGGTCCGGACGACCAGGGCGAATGGGTGGACGAAGCCGCTGGTATCGCGCTCGCACACCGCCGGCTCTCGATCGTCGATCTCTCCGCCGAAGGCCACCAGCCGATGCGCTCGGCAAGCGGGCGCTTCGTGATTACCTTCAACGGCGAGATCTACAACTTTCGGGAGCTGCGCGCGGCGCTGGAGAGCGATAGTGCTGCGCCTGCTGGCGCGGCCACTCCGACACCGAGGTCATGCTTGCCGCTTTCGAACGCTGGGGCATCGAGGGCGCGCTCTCGCGCTTCGTAGGCATGTTCGCGTTCGCGCTGTGGGACTCGCACGAGCGGATCTTGCACCTGGCGCGCGACCGACTCGGCGAGAAGCCGCTCTATTACGGCTTCGCCGGCGCCGATTTTGTGTTCGCCTCCGAGCTCAAGGCGCTGCGCGCGCATCCGGGTTTCGCGCCACGCGTCGATCGGCTCGCGTTGGCGGCTTATGTCCAGCTCGCGTGCGTCCCGGCGCCGCTCTCCATCTACGAGGGCGTCTGCAAGCTGCCTCCCGGCTGCATCCTCTCGCTCGACATGCAGCGGCTCGCGCGCGCGCGCTTTGCCCGAGCCGCTTCCCTATTGGTCGCTGGAGCAAGCGGTCGAGCGCGCTGTGGCAGATCGGTTCACGGGCACGGCAGACGAGGCCGCCGACTTGCTGGAGCTGCGCTTGCGCGAAGCGGTTGCCGGGCAGATGGTCGCCGACGTGCCGCTCGGTGCGTTCCTGTCCGGCGGTGTCGACTCCTCCACCGTGGTTGCGTTGATGCAGGCGCAAAGCAGCCGTCCGGTGCGCACGTTCAGCATCGGTTTCTCGGAGCCGGACTACGACGAGGCGCGCTATGCGAAGCGGGTTGCCGCGCACCTGGGCACCGAGCACACCGAGCTGTATGTCACCCCGCAGGAGGCGCTCGCGGTGGTGCCCAAGCTGCCGCAGATGTACGACGAGCCGTTCGGCGACTCCTCGCAGATCCCGACGTTCCTGGTGTCGCAGCTCGCACGCCGGCACGTCACCGTGAGCCTGTCGGGCGACGGCGGCGACGAGCTGTTCGGCGGCTACAACCGCTACCGCTGGGGTGAGGCCATTCGCCGGCGCGTGGGCTGGATGCCTCAGCCGGCCGCGCGCGCTGAGCGGCGCCATTCACGGCGGTGTCGCCCGCGGCATGGGATGGCGTGGTGGGGGCGCTGTCGTTTGCTTTGCCGCAGCGCATGCGGCCGAAGGCCGCGGGCGACAAGCTGCACAAGCTCGCTCGCCTGTTGAGCAGAGATAGCGAAGCAGAGCTGTACGAGGCGCTCGTCTCCCACTGGTCCGCAGACCTGGTGAGCGGCGCGCGGCAGGCACCCGCTCCCTGGACGCTGCGCACCGATCCCGGACCGTCTGCGCACGCTGCCGGAGCGCATGATGTATCTCGACGCGCTCGGCTATCTGCCCGACGACATCCTGGTGAAGGTGGATCGCGCCTCCATGGCCGTCAGCCTGGAGACCCGCGTCCCGCTGCTCGATCATCGCGTGGTCGAGTTTGCGTGGCGCCTGCCGCTCGAGATGAAGATCCGCGACGGACAGAGCAAGTGGTTGCTGCGCCGCGTGCTGTATCGCTACGTGCCGCGCGAGCTGATCGAGCGCCCGAAGATGGGCTTCGGCATCCCGCTCGATTCCTGGTTGCGCGGGCCGCTGCGCGACTGGGCGGAATCGCTGCTCGACGCGGCGCGCCTTGCGCGCGAAGGGTTCTTCCAACCCGAACCGATTCGCAAGCCGCTGGGCCGAGCATCTCTCGGGCGCGCGCAACTGGCAGCACCACATCTGGGGCGTGCTGATGTTCCAGGCCTGGCTCGAGCGCTGGGGCGCAACGTGAGCTCCGCTCCTCGGCTGCTCTACCTGGTCACCGAGGATTGGTACTTTTGCTCGCATCGCCTGCCGCTGGGCATCGCTGCGCGCGAGCGCGGCTATGACGTCACGGTGGCGACGCGGGTGCAACAGCACGCCGAGCCGATCCGCGCGGCGGGTCTGAACCTCGTGCCCCTGCAATGGTCGCGGCACGGACACAATCCCTTCCAGGAGCTCAGCACGCTGCGCGAGATTATCCGTGTCTACCGGAGCGAGCGTCCCGACATCGTGCACCACGTCGCCATCAAGCCCGTGCTCTACGGATCGATCGCCGCGCGCATTGTCGGCACGCCAGCGGTGATCAACGCCATCGCTGGCTTTGGCTATCTGGAGATCTCCAGCGACCTGCGCGCTCGGTTGCTGCGCCGGGTCGTGGAAACCGGCTACCACCTCCTGCTGGACCGCCCCAACAGCCGCCTCATCGTCCAAAACCCGGACGACCGGTCTGCTCTGGTGGAGCGCAGGATCATCGATGCCGGCCGCGTTGCGCTGATACGCGGCTCCGGCGTTGACGTCACCCGCTTCACGCCGGCTCCGGAGCCCGAGGGTACGCCGCTGGTCGTGCTGCCGGCGCGCCTGCTGCGCGACAAAGGCGTGATCGAATTCGTCGAGGCCGCGCGAACGCTGCGGGGGCAAGGCGTGCCTGCGCGCTTCGCCCTGGTGGGCGAGCCCGATCCGAAGCATCCAGCGGCGATCTCCCGCGCGGATCTCGAGCGTTGGCAGGCGGAGGGCGTGGTGGAGTGCTGGGGTTGGCGCGAGGATATGGTAGAGGTGTTTCAGCGTTGCCACCTCGTATGTCTTCCGTCCTACCGCGAGGGTTTGCCCAAGGCGCTGCTCGAAGCGGCCGCCTGCGAGCGCGCGATCGTCACCTGCGACGTGCCCGGATGTCGTGAGATCGTGCGCGACGGCGACAACGGTTTGTTGGTGCCCGCCCGAGACAGCGCATCTCTGGCGATAGCGTTGAAGCGACTGCTGCAGGACCACGGGCTGCGCCAACGCATGGCTCGGCGTGGCCGCGAGCGCGCGGTCGAGGAGTTTTCGATCGAACGCGTCGTTGCCGATACGCTCCGCGTGTACCAGGAGTGTCTGGCGCGATGAAAGTGTTGGTGACGGGAGCCGCCGGCTTTGTCGGGCAAACGCTGTGCTCGCAGCTATCGCGCCGGGGGCATGAGGTGCGCGGGTCCGCGGCGCCTCGCGCGTTGCGCTGCCGGCAGGGGCAACGACCGTGGTGGTCGGGGAAATCGGTCCGACAACGGACTGGACCGCGGCAGTGGCGGGCGTGGACGCCGTCGTTCATCTTGCCGCCCGTGTGCATATGCTCGGGGACACCGCTGCCAACGCGCTCGCCGAATATCGTCGAATCAACGTCGAGGGCACGCGCTCGTTGGCGGCTGCTTCGAGCGCGTGCCGGTGTGCGTCGGCTGGTCTTCGTGTCTTCTGCCAAAGTCTATGGAGAGCGCAGCGCACGGCCGTTCACGGAGCGCGACGTGCCGCATCCCGAGGACGCTTATGCCGTGTCCAAGCTGGAGGCGGAGGAAGCACTCAAGGAGGCGCTTGCCGGCGGGCAGACAAAGTGGACGATTTTGCGGCCGCCGTTGGTGTATGGCCCTGGTGTGCAGGCCAACTTCCTCCGACTTATGCGCACCGTTGCACGCGGCATGCCGCTGCCGCTGGCGCGGATCGACAATCGTCGCAGCCTGATCTACGTAGGCAATCTCGCGGATGCGATCAAAGCTTGCCTCGAAGCAGAAGCCGCGGCCGGGAGGACGTGGCCGGTCAGCGACGGAGAGGATCTGTCGACTCCGGAGCTGGTGCGGCGCCTGGCGCGAGCGTTGAGCACGCCGGCTCGACTGGTGCCCGTGCCGGTTCTGCTGCTCCGCCTGGCTGGAGCATTGAGCGGCAAGGCCGCGACCGTGGACCGATTGGTGGAGTCGCTACAGGTAGACGCGACGGCCATCCGGGTCGCCTTGCCGTGGACGCCGCCTTATAGCGTGGATCAGGGTCTCCAGGAGACGGTTCGGTGGTTCCGCGCGGCGCAGGCAGCCGTCTAGGGAAAACCTGATCAAGTCTCGTAACGCGCGTTGCGAGACTTGATCGAAGCTTCCCTAACCTGAGAGGCGGATACAATACCGCCGCATGCGGGACTTGTTCTCTCCTTCGATCCTTGTAACCGCACTCGTCTTTGCCCTCAGCTTCGCGCTGTTGCGCCTGCTCCTGCTGCCTGCGACTCAGCGCTGGTTTCTCGACCACCCCAACCAGCGTTCGCTCCACGCCGCCCCCGTGCCGCGGACGGGCGGGCTGGGTGTCGTGCCCGGGTTGGCGGTCGGCATGCTGATCGCCGGAGGCGATCCGCTTCGTCGTCGCGCTGGCTGTCGGGCTGATGCTCCTGTCTGTGCTCGACGATTGGAAGCCCCTGCCCGCAAGCTGGCGTCTGCTCGGGCATCTCGCCGCCGCGGCCGCGTTCGTCCTGGTTTGTTTGCCTGGCGCCGGCTGGATCGAGCTGACGCTGCTGGCGCTCGCAGTCGCGTGGATGATCAACCTGTACAATTTCATGGATGGCGCGGATGGGCTCGCGGGAGGTATGGCCGTAATCGGCTTTTGCGCCTATGCCGCCGCGGCGGGGCTGGCCGGTGACGCACTGCTTGCGGTGATGAGCCTGTGCGTCGCGGCTGCCGCCGCTGCCTTCCTCATGTTCAACTTCCCGCCAGCTCGCATTTTCATGGGTGATTCCGGCTCTATCCCTCTGGGCTTCCTGGCCGCAGCGCTCGGGCTTCTGGGCTGGCGCGACGGGTCCTGGCCGCTGTGGTTTCCGCTGATCGTCTTCGCGCCTTTCGTGGTCGATGCCAGTGTCACGCTTGCGCGGCGTGCGCTGCGCGGGGAACGCATCTGGCAGGCGCACCGCAGCCACTACTACCAGCGGCTGGTCCTCACCGGGTGGAGCCACCGTCGGCTCGCGGTTGCGGAATACGGGCTGATGCTCGTCGGCGCTGTCGCTGCGCTGCTCGCACTGCGCCAGTCGGCGCCGGTGCAAACCTTGATCCTTGCGGCATTGATCGTGGTGTATCTGCTGGCGGGGCTCACGGTGGATCGCCGCTGGCGGGCGCGGACACAGACAAGCTAGGATGATCGTGCGGATCCGCATCAACCCTCGCACTGCGCTGGCAATGCTGCACGACGTGATCGCGGCTGGCGTTGCCTGGGTACTCGCGTTCTGGCTGCGCTTGAACCTGGATCTGCCGCCGAGACTACGCAAGCATCGCCGTGCACACGTTTGCCCGTGACCGTGTGCGTGCAGGCGGTGATCTTCTGGCGCTTCGGCTTGTATCGGGGAATCTGGCGCTACGCCAGCCTGCACGACCTGCGGCTGATCGTGCTGGCGGTGGGAGCGGCAGCCCTGGTGGTGCCGGTCGCGCTGGTGCTGCTCAGACTGGCTGACCCGATCCCGCGCTCGGTGTTCGTGCTCGATCCGCTCTTGCTCCTGTTCATGATGGGCGGCAGCCGGCTTGCCTACCGAGCGTGGAAGGAAGGGCGCATCGCCAGCCTCAACAGCGTCGCTGCAGCGCCGGTGCTGATCCTCGGTGCGGGCGATGCGGCCGACGCGCTGATCCGCGAGCTGTCGGCGAAGCGCGATTGGCGCGTGGTGGGCCTGCTCGACGACGGCGCATTGAAGCAGGGCCGCCAGATCCACGGCGTGCCTGTGCGCGGCCGCATCGACGAGGTGCAGCGCGTGTCTGCAGCGCTGCGACGTGTCTCACGCGATCATCGCGATGCCCGCGGCTTCGCACACAGTGCGCCGCAAGGCCGTGCAACATGGCCACCGAGGCCGGGCTCAAGGTGATGACCGTGCCCTCGTTCGACGACATCATGACCGGCAAGGTGACCGTCTCGCAGCTGCGGCAAGTGGAGCTGGACGATCTGCTGGGGCGCGATCCGGTCGTGCTCGACAGCGCCGGGCTGTCCAGTCTCCTGTCCGGCAAGGTCGTGCTGGTGACCGGCGCCGGCGGCTCGATCGGCTCCGAGCTGTGCCGCCAGATCGCGCGCTTCGGCCCGTCGCGGCTGGTGCTGTTCGAGCTGTCCGAGTACGCGCTGTACCAGATCGACCAGGAGTTCCGCAGAGCGCATCCGGAGTTGCGCATCGTGTGCGCGGTGGGCGACACGCGCAACCGCGCGCGCGTCGAGCAGGTGCTGCGCGACTACCGCCCGAGCGTGGTGTTCCACGCCGCCGCCTACAAGCACGTGCCGCTGATGGAGGAGGTCAACGCCTGGGAGGCGGTGCAGAACAACGTGCTCGGCACCTACACGCTGGCGTCGGCGGCGGTCGCACCACGGCGTGGAGAAGTTCGTGCTCATCTCCACCGACAAGGCGGTCAATCCGACCAACGTGATGGGCGCCAGCAAGCGCCTGGCCGAGATGGTGTGCCAGGCGCTGCAGACCGCGAGCGGACACGCGCTTCGTGATGGTGCGCTTCGGCAACGTGCTGGGCAGCGCCGGCAGCGTGATCCCGAAGTTCCGGCAGCAGATCGCCGAAGGCGGCCCGGTCACCGTCACGCATCCCGACATCACCCGCTACTTCATGTCGATCCCCGAGGCCGCGCAGCTCGTGCTGCAGGCCGGCTGCATGGGCAGAGGCGGGGAGATCTTCGTGCTGGACATGGGCGAGCCGGTGCGCATCGTCGACCTGGCGCGCGACATGATCCGGCTGTCCGGGCTTCGCCGAGAGCGACATCCGCATCGTGTTCACCGGCCTGCGCCCGGGCGAGAAGCTGTACGAGGAGGTGCTGGCGGACGACGAGCACACGCTGCCCACGCCGCACCCGAAGCTGCGCATCGCGCGGCGCGCGGCCGCGCGATGCCGATTGGCTGCGCGATGTCGCTGGAGTGGCTCGACACGCCAGGACTCTGCCCGCAGACGACGAGGTGCGCGCCGAGCTGGCGCGCTTGGTGCCCGAGTACAGCACGCGTGCCGTGGAAGAACCAGCGCGCTCGCGCGTGAGCTATGGCTGAGGCAAGTCCTGCTGGTGCAAGCGCGCGGCCCATGGCGCTGGATCGTCTCCATCGCATCGCTCGGCGGTGCGCACTGGCTGGCGCGTCACCTCGCGATCGCGATGGGTCTTCACGCTGCCAATTTCCGTCGCGCTGGACAACGTCCTGCTCGTGGTGCTGCTCGTGGCTGGCTGGCAAGCGGGCGTTGGCAGGAGAAGTATCGACATCATCCGGCGCAACCCGGTTGCGTTGTCCGCGCTCGCCTAGCTCGCGCTGATCGCGCTGGGTCTGGCCTGGGGCAGTGGATCCGCTGTCATGACGGGCTCGTGTATCTGCGCAAGTACAGCAACCTGCTGCTGATCCCGATCCTGGTGACCGTATTCCTCGACCGCGCAGGATCGTCGCCGCGGGTTGCTGGCGCTCGCCGCCGGCGATTGCGTTGACCCTGGTGTTGTCCTACGCGCTGGCGCTGGGGCTTCTGCCGACTGGGTGGTTTCATCACGGGCGATGCGGCCAATCCGACCGTGTTCAAGAAGCACATCACGCAAAATATCCTGATCGCTTTCGGCGCGCTCCTGTTCGCGGAGCTGGCGCTGGAGCGGGCGCGGCCAGCCGTGCGGCTTGCCTGGGCGGCGCTATCGGCCGCCGCAGCGTTCAATGTGCTGTTCCTGGTCCAGGGCCGCACCGGCTATCTCGTGCTGGCCGCGTTGATCGTGCTGTTTTTGTTCCGCACGCTGCGCTGGAAGGGAATAGTCCCGGCGGCTCTGCTCCTGGCCGCGGCTGGCGCCGCGGGATATCAATTCTCCGATAGCTTTCACCAACGCGTGAGCCTGGCGCTGGCCGCGGCCGATCAGTGGCGACCGGGAGTAGCGTCCCAGGACCCGGTCGGCGAGCGGCTCGAGTTCTACTCCAACACGCTGGCCATCGTGCGAGGACCATCCCGTGCTCGGCGTGGGCACGGCCGGCTTCGCACCGGCCTACGCGCAGCGCGTGCAGGGTACGGCGATGCTGCCCACCCGCAACCCGCACAATCAGTATCTGCTGACGACTTCGCAGGTCGGGCTGGTGGGGCTGGCGCTGCTTCTGCTGCTGTTCTGTTCAGCAGTGGCGTTGCGCGTACCGGCTTGCCGGCCGAACAGTGACCGGACGCTTGGCGCGAGGCCTTGTGCTCACCATCGTGGTGGGAAGTCTGTTCAACTCGCTGCTCATCGATCACATCGAGAGCCTGTTCTTCGCCTGGATGTCCGGCCTGCTGTTTGCGGCTGTACGCGCCGCCGGCCAGATGACGATCATGAGCCTCTCGGTCATCGTCATCACGAAGAACGAGGAAGCGGCCATTCGCCGCTGCCTCGAAGTCGGTGGCCTGGGCGGACGAAATCGTCGTGGTCGATTCCGGCAGCACGGACCGCACGTCGGCGTCTGCGAAGAGCTCGGTGCCAAGGTGCACTCGACCGCCGACTGGCCCGGTTTCGGCGCGCAGAAGAACCGCGCGCTGGACCTGGCGACATGGCGATTGGGTACTCTCGCTGGATGCCGATGAATGGCTCAGCCCGCTGCTGCAGTCGGAGATCCGCGCGACGGTCGCCGGGCCCGCGGACTGCGCGGCGTACCGCATCCCACGCCTATCGTCATTCTGCGGGACGCTTCATGCGTCACTCGGGCTGGTGGCCCGACCGGGTGCTGCGGCTGTTCCGACGCGGCCGCGCGCGCTTCAGCGACGACCTCGTGCATGAACAGCTGATCGTACAGGGCACCGTCGGTGCAGTTGTCTCAACCTGATGATGCACGAATCCTTCGCGAGCCTCGAGGAGGTCCTGGACAAGGTCAATCGTTATTCGTCGGCTGGCGCGCAGATGATGGTGGCTGATGGCCGCGGCGGCTCGCTCACGAGCGCAGTGGTGCACGGCGTCTGGACGTTCATGCGCACCTATCTGCTCAAGGCGGGCTTTATGGACGGGCGCGAGGGGTTCATGCTCGCAGTGTCCAACGCCGAAGGTGTCTACTACCGATACTTGAAAGCGTGGTTGCTGGGAAAGCGCTGATGCGCATCGCGGTCGTCGTCACGACCTACAATCGACCCGACGCGCTGGCCGCGGTGTTGGAGGGCTACGCGCAGCAGAGCGATACAGGCTTCGGGTTGATCGTCGCCGATGACGGCTCCGACCGCAGACACGGCCGAGGTGGTCCAACGGTTCGCTGCGCGCGCGCCGTTCGAGGTCTCGCACGTATGGCAGGAGGACCAGGGTTTTCGCGCCGCCGCCATTCGCAACCGCGCCGTGGCGGGCTGCACGCGCCGAGTACATCATCTTCACCGACGGAGACTGCGTGCCGTCGCGCACCTTCGTGCACCAGCATCGCCGTCTGGCCGAGCCCGGCTGGTTCCTGTCCGGCAATCGCGTGCTGCTGTCGGAGCAGTTTCACGCGGCGCGGTGCTTGCCGAACACCTGCCCATCCACGAGTGGACGCTGGGCGGATTGGGTGCGCGCGCGCGGCCGGGGCGAGGCCAATCGCTTCATGCCGCTGGTGCGGCTTCCCGATGGTGCTGTGGCGCCGGCGCAGCGCGCGCGACGTGGCAGGGCGTGAAGACGTGTAACCTGTCTGTTTGGCGCGAAGACCTTGCTGAGGGTAAACGGTCTGGACGAGTCCTATTCCGGTTGGGGCTTGGAGGACTCGGACCTCGTGATCCGGCTGCTGCATGCCGGAGTGCTGCACAAGAGCGCGCGCTTCGCCGCACCCGTGTTCCACCTTTGGCACCAGGAGAACGACCGCAGCCGTCTGCCCGAGAACCAGAAGCGTCTGGACGAGCTCCTGCGTTCGAAGCGTGTCGCGGCGGTGCTCGGCCTCGATCGGTATCTCTCGGAGCCGGCGCGCGCATGAGTGGGTCGACCCGCACACGTGTGAGCCATCGATGGGCTATGGAGGATTGCAGATGGTGAGCGCGAGTCGCGGCGCACGGTTGCCGTCGCGCTCTTGATGGGCGCCGTGGTCGCGGGCGCGGCGCTGCTTCTGTCATCCGGAGCAGCAGCGCTCCCGCGGTGACGTTTACGACGCTCGCCGGAAAGCCGATCACACCCGAGGAGCTGCGCGGCAAGGTCGTGCTGGTGAACTTCTGGGCTACGACCTGTGAGGTATGCGCGCGCGAGCTGCCGCAGATCGTGGCGACGTACCGGACGTATGCGTCGCGCGGTTTCGAGGTGATTGCGGTGGCCATGCCCTACGACCGACCCGACTGGGTGGTCGACTATGCGCGGCGCGAGGAATTGCCGTTCACGGTTGTGCTCGACTTCGAGGGGACGATCAACCGCGCGTTCGGCGGCGTCGAAGCCACGCCGACCGCTTTCTCATCGACAAGCAGGGAAAGATCCTGCAGCGCATCGTGGGCGAACCGGATTTCGCGCGGCTGCGAACGACGATCGAGCGCGAGCTCGACCGCGGAGTCAAAGGCTAGTCCTTGGAGCCGCACGACCCGGTTACGCCGCGCCCGCAGCGTGCGCCTGCTGATCGGCGTGATAGCTGGAGCGCACCAGCGGGCCGCATGCCGCATGCCGGAAGCCCATCTCGAGCGCGGCCGCCTCGAACTCTTTGAAGCGAGCCGGCTCTACGTAGCGCAGCACCGGCAAATGCCCTCTGGTCGGCTGCAGATATTGGCCGATCGTCAGCATGTCCACCTCGTGCGCCCGCAGGTCGCGCATGACCTCGAGGATCTCCGCGTCGGTCTCGCCGAGCCCAACCATCAGCCCGGACTTGGTCGGGATGTCGCGATGGCGGCGCTTGAAGTCCTGCAGCAGCTTGAGCGAGTGCCGGTAGTCGGCGCCGGGCCGCGCCATCTTGTACAGCCGCGGCACAGTCTCGAGGTTGTGGTTCATCACGTCCGGCAGGCCGGTCGCCCAGAACGTCCAGTGCCTTCTCCAGCCGGCCGCGGAAGTCGGGCGTCAGGATCTCGATGCGCGTCTGCGGTGAGTGGCTGCGCACCGCGCCGATGCAATCCGCGAAGTGCTGCGCGCCGCCGTCGCGCAGATCATCGCGGTCCACGCTGGTGATCACCACATATTTCAGACCGCATCGCGGCGATGGTGCGCGCGAGGTTGAGCGGTTCCTCGGCGTCGGGAGGTTTGGGGCGCCCGTGCGCCACGTCGCAGAACGGACAGCGCCGCGTGCACAGCTCGCCCAGGATCATGAAAGTGGCGGTGCCCTTGCCGAAGCACTCGCCGATGTTGGGGCACGAGGCTTCCTCGCAGACGGTGTGCAGATTGTGCTCGCGCAGGCGCCGCTTCACGTCGTAGAAGGCCTGGCTGTTTCCGGCCTTCACGCGGATCCACTCCGGTTTTTTCAGCGGCGTGATCGGAATAACCTTGACCGGATTGCGGGCGGTCTTGGCTGATCCGGTCTGGCCGTCGGTGAGGTCGCTCATGATTGTGTTTCCGTCCCGCGTGCGATGCGGGACAAGATGTCGCGTCAACTTGGAGACCAGCCGCTCGCCGATGTCTTCGATCGTGGCTTGCGACACCCAGATCGCGCAACTGAGTCACTTCCAGTCCCGCGTGACCGCATGGATCGATAGCGCGGAACGGTGCGAGGTCCATCTTCACGTTCAAGCTCAAGCCGTGGTAGCTGCAGCCGCGGCGAATCCGCAGTCCCAATGCGGCGATCTTGGCGCCATGGACATACACGCCCGGGCGCGTCGTCGCGCCGTGACGCGGAAATGCCGAAGTCGAGCGTCAAGTCTATCACGGCCTGCTCCAATGCCCGGACCAGGCTGCGCACCGTAAAGCCATGCCGATGCAGATCCATCAGGACGTAGGCTACGAGCTGGCCGGGACCGTGGTAGGTGACCTGTCCCCCGCGGTCCACCTTGCAGCACCGGGATGCCGCGAATCGATCCTCGGCAGGTGCTCGGATCGGCCTGCGACACCGTAGGTATAGATCGGCGGGTGCTCGAGCAGCCAGATCTCGTCCGCCGTAGCGGCCGTCCGCGTGGCGGTGAAAGCTTTCATCGCTTCCCACGTCTGCTCATAGGGGACGAGGCCGAGGCGACGGATCGTGATTCGTGGTTCGTGGCTCGTGACTCGTGGTTCGTGGTTCGTAACGTACCTCTCAGTCCGGGATTCGCTGCTAGGTCGAAAATGATTCGGCCCTAGCACTTGCAGTCGCGTGAGCATCACCCGATTTGTGCCCAAGAACGAATCACGAATCACGAGTCACGGCCCTTATAACACCATCACCACATTCGGATGATCGTTGAGCTCGGTGTACAGTGCGTCGAGCTGTTCGCGCGACACCGCCCGGATGACGCAGGTGACGCTCAAGTAGCTGTTCTTCTTGCTCCGGCGCAGCTCCACCGTCGCCTCGTCGAGGTCGGGGGCATGGCTTCGCACGATTCCGACAACGGCGTCGACGAAGCCTGGTTCGTTCCTACCCATGATCTTGAGCGGGAAGTCGAGCGGGTATTCGATCAGATCAGGCATGCGGCTGCGGCTCGGGCGCGCGCCGGAGCTGTCGCCTTGAGCTCCTGGAACAGAGCGTACATGCGGCGGAACAGCGGTCCGGGGCGGCCATCGCCTACAGCCTTTCCGTCCAGGCGAGTGATCGCCAACACTTCGCGTGTGGAGGACGACAGCCACAACTCCTGCGCCGAGCGCAGCTCGGCGTCCGACACTTCCCGTATCTCGCAGTGCATGCCGTGTTTCTGCGCGAGCTCGAGAACGACGTCGTAGGTAATCCCGGGCAGGCTGAGATGGCTCTTGGGCGGGACCAGCAGCACCCCGTCCTTGACCACGAAAATGTTGCTGGCCGCGCCCTCGGTCAGGAAGCCGTCGCGCAGCAGCACCGCCTCCACTGCTCCGGCATCGACCGCCAGCTGGCGCAGCAGTACGTTGGGTAGCAAAGACGTGGTCTTGAGGTTGCAGCGCAGCCAGCGATTGTCCGGCAGCGTTATCGCCGCAGCGCCCTCATCGACCGCCTCCTGCGTCGGTACGGAAAGGACGTTGGTCATCAGAAACACGGTAGGCGCCACTCCCTTCGGAAATGCGTGGTCTCGCTTGGCGACTCCGCGCGTAATCTGAAGGTACAGACTCTGGTCTTCGTGCGGACTGCGCCGGACCAGCTCGCGGATGATCTGCGTCCACTGCGGGTGGCTGTGAGGGTTAGGCAGTCGGATGCCATCGAGGCTGTGGTCGAGTCGCCATAGATGATCCTCCAAACGGAACACGCGCCGCGCGTACACCGGGATCACCTCGTATATGCCATCCCCGTAGATGAAGCCCCGATCGAGTGGAGAGATGCGGGCCTTCGACAGCGGCAGAAACTCTCCGTTGAGGTACGCGATGCTATCGTCCGAGGGGTTGGTGGCGTCCATCCGACAGTTCCTTGTGGTGAGCGTGAACGCATGAATCGCGTTGCACCGACTTCTTTATCGGCGGGTCCTACTGGAGCATGAGACGCAAACTGTCCCAGGCGCGCACGAAGATATTGGCCACGCCGATGCGCTCGAGTGCGACCACCGGGTACTCGCCGTAAGGCTTGTCGTCGAAGGTCAGCCGTACCACGCCCACCTGCTGCTGCGGACTGACTGGGAGCAATCAGCGGCTGCAGGCTCTCGATCTCGGCCTTGAGCAGCGTGCGCTGGCCCTTGGGGACGGACACGAAGACGTCTTCCCTGAAGCCGGCCCGAAGCGACTTCTCACTGCCTTTCCACACGGGAATCTCGGTTACCGTCTCGCCCCCGCTATACAGCTTCAACGTCTCGGTGTACTGGAAACCGTAGTTGAGCAGCTTCTGGGCTTCCATCGCGCGCGCCGACCTCCGAGGCCGTCCCCGTCACCACCGCGAGCAGACGCCGTCCCTCACGCTGTGCAGTCGCGATCAGGCAGTAGCCTGCTGCTTCGGTGTAGCCTGTCTTGACCCCATCCACGAACGGGTCGCGGAACAGCAGCTCGTTGCGATTGCGTTGCGTGATGCCGTTGTAGGTGTACTCCTTGATCGCGTACATCGGGAAGTATTCGGGAAAGTCGCGGATCAGCGCGACCGTGAGCAGCGACAAGTCGCCGACGGTCGAGTAGTGGTGCGGATCGGCCAGCCCGGTAGCGTTCGCGAAGTGCGTATGGGCCATCCCGAGGCGTGTGGCCTGCTCGTTCATCCTCTGCACGAACGACTCTTCGCTGCCTGCGACGCCCTCCACCAGAGCGATCGTCGCATCGTTGCCCGACTGCACGATAACGCCGTGCAGCAACTCGTCCACTGTCACCGCTTTGTCCGCCGCTAATGAACATGCGCGAACCGGGCATCTTCGTGGCCTTCGCGGAGACCGGCAACACCTGGGACGAAGACATCAGGTCCTGCTTCAACGCGGCGAACGCGAGATAGGCGGTCATCAGCTTGGTCAGCGACGCCGGTTCGATGCGCTCGTCCGCGCCGCGGCTGGCGATCACATGGCCGGTCCGGTAGTCCAGCAGCAGCCAGGCTTTCGCGGCGACCGGCGGCATGGGCACCACCGGGGCCGCAGTCTGCGCCATCGTGTTGGATGCGAACAGCCCAAGCGCCTGAAACCAAGAGCGCGATGACAAGCAGCAGGGAGAAAACGAGGGATCTGTGGAACATGCCGTGCACTGAAACCATTGCGATTGACGTATTCTAGCAGGCCGTAACGCCCATATTGGGCGCGTTCCCGATCAGCGATTCCGACCCACACCTATGTACTATCGCTCGACCACGCGCTGTTTTTCCGCAGGCATCGCCCTGTGCGTCGTCATGTTGTTCGCGTCCGTGGCGAATGCGCAAACCACGATCGCGGTCGAGAATGCCTGGGCGCGCGCGACGGTGCTCGGGACAGAAGGTCGGGGCTGTCTATCTCGAGATCCGCAGCGAGAAGCCGGCAAAGCTGGTCGGCGTGAGCAGCCCCGCCGCTGGAAGCGCCGAGATCCATTCGATGTCCAACGACGGCGGCGTGATGAGGATGCGCCAGTTGAAGCAGCTCGACCTGCCGGCAGGGCAGACCGTCCGACTCGCGCCAAACGGCAATCACATCATGCTGCTGGACATCAAGCAGCCGCTGCAGCCCGGGGCGCGCGTGCCCCTCGTGCTGATCGTCGAACAGAAGGGCAAGAAAAAGTGGATTCAGGTGCAGGCCGAGGTGCGGGCCGTGACGCCTTGAGTCTGCAAGGCCAGTCGATCTTCAGACAGTCAAGTCGCTGATCAGCTCGTCATCAACCCACTGGCGCAGCAGCGTAGCTGCCTGGGGCGCGGCTTCACTCCGGCGAGAACCAGCGGCACAGACCTTCGCACAGTGCCGTGAAATTGCCGCCCTCTCTGACCGCCGCGAGCGCCCATGACTCCGACTCGCTCAACGAGCGGAAATATGCGGTCAGCTCCTTGCGCCAGATCAACCACGTCTTGGTGTCATCAGCGACCACCGCTTCCGGGCAACGGATCGCCCGCATCCGTCGCTTTGCGCAACGACGGGGCGTTGCTGCGCAGCTCGAGGAAATGCACCGATGGATGCAGCACGAAACCCAGTACCGGCCACGCCTGTTGCGGCATGCGCGCGAGCTCCTCGAAGCGGACCACCGGAGCATCGGGCGCGTCAAAAGCGAGTGTGAGGGTCCACTCGAACGCCGCGACCTCGTGCAGGATCGGCTGCTCCGACCACGGCTGCGTGACGCGGAGATATTCGGGCAGCCCGCCGCCATACCAGCGCACATTGCGAAACAGGGACGGTGTCGCGTCCACGTACGCGCGGCACGCGGCGCCGAACGCTTCGTCTCCCATCAGCGCACGCAGCGCCTCGTAATCGGTAGACGAGTGCTTCCACCAGACGCAGGCGATAGGCATCGAAATAAATCCGCAGGCGCTGCTGCGTGTCGACTCTCCCTCCGCTGGCGATGTGTTCTGCCAAGCCCGCTTCATCGCGCAGCACGTATCCCTGGAAGGCGTGTTGCAATTCGCCTAGTGCGCTCACGCGGCCTCCGCGCGCAACGCGGTGGCCGCTACCCGGCGTGCCTGCTCTAACTCGGTCACCAGGTCGGCCAGCGGTGGAATGTGATCGTCGCGCTCGATCATGGTCGATACCGGCCCCAGCCGCTCGATGGCTTTCGCGTACAGAGCCCACACCGGATCGATGACATCCGCGTCGTGGGTATCGATGATGTAGTCGCCGCAGTTGCTGTGTCCGGCGATGTGGATCTGCTGCACGCGCTCGGCGGGCACACCGTTCAAGTATTGCTCCGCGTCGAAGCCGTGGTTGTAAGCCGAGACGTAGATGTTGTTGACGTCGAGCAGGATCAGGCAGTCGGCGCGGCGCGCGATCTCGGACAGGAACTCCCACTCCGTCAGCTCGGATTCCTTGTAGCTCACATAGCTCGATACGTTCTCCAACAAGATTCGCCGGCCCGAGGAAGCTCCTGTATCGCCTCGACGCGCGTGGCGACATGCGCCACCGCTTCCTCGGTGTATGGAACGGGCAACAGGTCATGCGAATTCTTCCCGCTCACGCCGGTCCAGCACAGGTGATCCGAGATCCAGTGCGGGCTCACGCGTTCCGCCAGCGCCTTGAGCGCACGCAGGTAGTTCCAGTCGAGCGGATCGGTGCTGGCGATGGAAAGGGAGACGCCGTGCATGACTACCGGATAGTCGGCGCGGATGCGGTCCAGGTAGTGCAGCGGTTTGCCGCCCGGGACCATGTAGTTCTCCGACAGCAGCTCGAACCAGTCCACCGCGCAGCGGCCGGCGAGGATCTCTTCGTAGTGGACCGTGCGCAGCCCCAGGCCGAAGCCTAAAGGGGGGACGGTCACAGGTTCGGGCATCGGTATCGCGTCAGGAAAAAGCGGGCGCCCGCAGCCGCGGGCACCCGCCGGCGTCACCAAGTCATCGGCTGCGCCATATTAGCAAGCACGGCCCGGGCGGGCTATCAGGCGCGGCCGAGACGATCGACGCAAGCCTGCTCGGTCATCGACGTGAAGCCATGTCCCTTGCACGAGTTCTGCCCTTTGCAGGAATTCATGGCGGTCTTGCACTCGGCCTGGCCCTTGCAACGTTGGCGCCGTAGCACTTCACCTTCACCGCACCGCTGTCTGCGCTCTGCGCCGGGGTCGCTGCCCGTCGACTGACAGCCCGCAATAAATAAGGTGGCGGCCGCTGCCGCGAGCGCCACACCGGCCAACCTGGATGTCTGATTCATGGTTCCACTCTCCCTCCGTTAACACGGTCCGGTCGGGTCTGGAGATGCGGGCGCTTGCCGGAGTCGGACCGCAGACCCCCGGCACGCCCGCCACTCCCAGATACGTTTGATTGCCGCGCGCGGATTCAGTCGAGTGGATCGTGCGACGAACTTACGTCTCGTTGATCTGCGTGTCGGAGTCGGCTCCGGGACGCCAACATCACAGAGCCGTCATTCCGGAGGTGGCATGGCCGCCATCCGGCAATCCAGCGGGTTCGGACATCATTTCCCTGAGGATAGTGCCTTGACCAGACGGTACTGGTACTCCAATCCGTCATAAAACGACTTCACCGGAACGCGCTCGTCCTTGCCGTGGGCGCGGATGTCGCCGATGTCCTGCGCGAGTCCGCTGTGTCCGTAAGTGGGAATGCCGGCGTTGCGCAGAAAGCTGCCGTCCGTTGCGCCGGAGCTCATCGACGGTATGACCGGAGCACCGGGCCAGAACTCCGCGCTCAGCCTCTCGATCGTCTCCATGATTTCCGGGTTGAGCGGAGACGGCGCACTGGCCACATGCGTCCACGTGGGCGTGACGGAGATCTGAGGATCGGCAAGCACCCGCACCAGCGTCTTCTGCACCTCTTCCACCGACTCACCCGGCAGCACGCGGCAGTTCACCGTCGCGCGGGCGGTCTGCGGTAGAGCATTGACCGCGTGGCCGCCTTCGAGCATGGTCGCCACGCACGTCGTGCGCAGTTGCGCGTTGTAGATGGGCTTGCTCGACAACCGCTCGACCGCACCTGCATCTGGCCGTCCTGAGGCGATCGACTTCATATCCGCAGCCACTTGCGGCTCTTCGAGTGCAGCAGCGCGTTCCAGCCAGGCGCGAGTCGTCTCGTTCAGCCGGACCGGGAACTCGAACTTCCCGAGACGCACGAGGCCTTCCGCCAGGCGATAGATCGCATTGTCCTTGGCCGGAAGCGAGCTGTGACCGCCCGGGTTCTTCACTTCGAGAACGTAGTTCGCCGGCACTTTTTCGCTGGTCTGGACGCCGACGCGCAACGGCTTGCCGTCCTTCAGACCTACACCTGCGCCTTCGTTCAGTGCGAACTCGGCATCGATCAAGCCGCGGTGATTCTTGACCAGCCACTCCATACCGACGCCACCGCGATCGAGAATCTCCTCGTCTGTCTCCAGCACCACGAGGATGTCTCGATCGGGCTTGAAGCCTTCCTGCTTGTACCGGATCAGATTGGCCACAAACGCGGCCGCCATGAACTTGTCGTCTCCCGTGCCACGGCCATAGAAGAAGCCGTCCTTCTCCAGCAGCTTGAACGGATCGACGGACCAGTCCTCGCGCTTCGCTTCGACGACATCGAGATGGGCCAGCAGGAGGATCGGCTTGCGTGCACCGGAGCCCCGCAGCCGCGCGACGAGGTTGCCTTTGCGCGGTACAGGGCTGAGCACCTGGACGTCGTCGCCGGAAAATCCTGCCGCGCGCAATCGCGCCGCCATCGCCTCGGCCGCGTAGCCGGTGTCCCCGGTCGCGGTAACGGTGTTGATCTCGACGAGCTCTTGAAAGATATCTCGAGCGAGTTGCTGGTGAGGCGCCAGTGATTGTGCGACGAGAACGGTGGGAGCAGCCGTCAGTCCGGCAAATAGGAGAGCGGGAAGGATCAGTCGTTCAATGCGAGTTCATCGAAACGTATCGCGAGTACAACTTCAGTATACGCTTGCATCCAAAACGTATGCCCTCGTCCTGCACCCGCGTATGTGCTCGGCATCGCTTGAGAGCTCGGATGAGGACCAACGGAAGGTTACTGCTGTTAGGAACCAGTTCCTAGAACTGGGAAATAAGGTACCTGTGTCGGGAACCCTTGGAAGGGGCCTGCATTCCAGGGCTCACGACAATCCGCTTAAGGTTTACGACCGCGACCTTCGGAAGCAACCTGATTTCTGACACGCATCGGGCTGGCAGCCGATCGAGAGCGAGTTGATGGTGCTCTCGTCAGGGATGGTGAGCCCCGAGATCAGCCAGCCGGGCGAGCCATAGCGGGGATGGCCAGGGACGGCGCGGAGTTGTACACCTCCAGCGGTCATCCCAGGCGAAATTTCTTGCCTGGTAGATTCGAAACAGAGGTGTGCTACCCGCGGTGCCGCAACGGTGGATGCCGCTGTCGGGAAGTGAATGTCTGCTGCTTGCGCTGACGCTGCGGCGAACGATGTCCGTGCAGCGCGGTGCAGCGATGGATCCCGAGAGCCGGTCGGGAGCTAGACCTAGCTAGCTGTCCCGCTCGGCTGCTCGAGGTTGGTTTGCTCTGGTCAGGATTCCGTGTTCTGGTCGTAGCAGGCCTGCATCACGGCGCCCGAGAACTCCACGTTTTCTTCGTGCGAGTGCGACCATACATAGGAAATTACCGCGCTTACTTCCTCCTTCATCGCAGGCTTCCACCGCGGATCGAAGGGATTCTCGGAGCGGTATTCCTCCTCGGACTTACCGCGCTCCTTGACCGTGGCCATCGTCTGAACGATCAGCATGCGGCCGAGGCATACCCGGTCGATCTGCCTGACGCGCTCGATGTCCTGAGCTGATGCGGGTTCGGCGAAGCAAACAAGTAAAACAGAGACAACAGCTGCAAAAAGTGCGACTCTCACGATGCGCCTCCAGGTTGGCAACCTCCTCCCTGGACACACTGCAAAAGATGATGCGTCTAGTTGGCTACTTCACTTCTTGCTGTAGTGCGGCAGCATAATTAGTGCCAGGACGTGCCGGAGGCCCGGGCGACCTCGCTAGCGGACGTGGCGTATGATCGGCGAACGCCATCTGAACGGCCTGCTCGCGCTGCCCCATACGGAGCGCCGGTCACGCAGGGGATGTGAAAGCCGGTGGAGATCAACGCGCTGTCCGTGATGGCGCAGTTCGCCGAGATGCTGAACCTGCCGTAGAAGACTTACGTGGACCTGAGATCGGATTACTGGCGACGCGGCAATGGCTCCGGCGCGCCTCGATCCGCTGCGCGGCCATCTGCTGGACGCGGGCGTGCCACGGCCTGACACGGGCAGACAGCCCCTTGAAATCCCCTTGAAGGTTCCTATCTAGCTGGTGTCGGGCAATTGGCCCGCAGCCAAATTCCAGGAAAGATAGGAGACGATCATGGCAAAAATGTAACCCGTTGGGACCCCTTCGAAGATTCGTTCGACGATCTGGTCAAGGGCTTTTTCCTGCGCCCGATGCGCTTCGAGCAGCAGGATCCGGTACGCGCAAAGGTCGATGTGAAAGAAGATCCGACCAGCTACACCGTGTTGGCGGAGATTCCGGGCGTAAAGAAAGAAGACATTCAGGTCTCCATCGACGGAAATCAAGTGGCGATCAGCGCCGAAGTCAAGCGGCAGAAGGAAGAGAAGCAGGGTGAAAAGAGCCTGCGCACCGAGCGCTACTACGGCAGGGTCTACCGCTCCTTCGCTCTGGCCCAGGACGTGGACCAGGAAAAGGCTCAGGCCAAATACGAAAACGGCGTGCTGGAGCTGAGATTGCCCAAGAAGGCAGCGGCATCCACCCGCACCCTGACCGTCCAGTAAGCAGCAGAAACAGATTCCTCCGCTCTGGAAGAGGCGCGCCGCTGAGTGCCCCGGCGCGAGGTGAGGGTTCGGAGACGGCGGGCTTCTAGAGCACCGCCGCCTGGAACCGCGCCGTCTCCTCCTGACGCGACGTCCGTTCCTCCGCGGACGCCGCGATTCGCAGGCCGCCTGGTGCGGCCTGTCTTGTTTGCGGGCGCGCCGGTAGAATCGAGCCTTTTACGGCGCCCCCAAGACCCCGTGGCATTGACCGAATCGAGTGCCGGCCAGCGAGCGAAGATCCTGGCCGAGGCCCTGCCCTATATCCGCCGCTTCTACGGCAAGACCATCGTCGTGAAATACGGCGGGAATGCCATGACGGACGAGCGGCTCAAGCACTCGTTTGCGCGCGACGTGGTGCTGCTCAAGCTGGTCGGCATGAACCCGGTGGTCGTGCATGGTGGCGGTCCGCAAATCGACGACTTCCTCAAGCGGCTGGGCAAGAAGGGCGAGTTCGTCCAGGGCATGCGCGTGACGGACGACGAGACCATGGACGTCGTCGAGATGGTGCTCGGTGGCCTGGTCAACAAGGACATCGTCAATCTTTTGAACCAGCATGGCGGCCGCGCGATCGGTCTCACCGGCAAGGACGGATCCTTCATCCGCGCCAGGAAGCTGCTGCTGCAGAGCCAGGACGACGACAGCGAGATGCTGGACATCGGGCAGGTCGGCGAAGTGGTCAGCATCGACCCCGAAATCGTCGCCTTGCTCGAAACGCGCGAGTTCGTCCCGGTCGTCGCTCCCATCGGCGTGGGCGCTGACGGAAAGAGCTACAACATCAACGCCGACCTGGTGGCGGGCAAGCTCGCCGAAGTGCTGCGGGCGGAGAAGCTGGTCCTGCTGACCAACACCCCGGGCGTGCTGGACCGGGATGGCAAGCTTGCTAACCGGGCTGACGCCGAAGCAGGTCGATGCGTTGTTCGCTGACGGCACCATCTCGGGCGGCATGCTGCCCAAGATTTCCTCGGCGCTGGACGCGGCAAAGGGTGGCGTCAAGAGCGTCCATATCATCGACGGGAGGGTCGAGCACGCCCTGTTGCTCGAGGTGCTGACCGACGAGGGCGTCGGCACCCTCATCCGCAGCAAATGATCGACGCCCCACGCACGGTGCGCCGCCCGCTGGCTGGCCCCACGTGGATATTCGATCTGGATAACACTCTGCACGACGCGGATCCCCACATCTTCCCCCACCTGAATCGCTCCATGACCGCCTATCTGGAGACCCACCTCGGGCTGGGCGCGCGACGATGCCAACTCGGTGCGCATGCAGTACTGGCGACGCTACGGAGCGACGCTGCTCGGGCTGATCCGGCACCATGACGTGGATCCCGGCCACTTCCTGCGCGAGACGCACCGCTTTCCCGAGTTGGGCCGGATGGTCCTGCGCCATCCGCTCCTGCGCTCCGTCCTGACCCGGCTCCCCGGGCGTAAGCTGGTGTTTTCCAACTCGCCAGTGCATTATTCCGTTGCTGTGCTCGGCATCCTGCGCGTGGCGGACTTGTTCGACGACGTGTTCTCCATCGAGCATACGGGCTACCGGCCGAAACCGGACCGGCGGGGGTTCCTGCGGCTGTTGCGTAAGCACCGGCTGCGCCCGCGCCGCTGCGTTATGGTCGAAGACAGCCTGGCCAACCTCAAGACCGCCAAAAGGCTGGGCATGCGCACGGTCTGGGTCGGCGCGGCGGCCAAGGCCCCTGCACACGTCGACGTATCCATCCGGCATGTCGCGCAGTTGCCGGGCATGCTGGCCAGATTGCACGTGACCTGACCCCGCTGCCATGGTCGCCAAACCCGGGGAGCGCAAGCTCCAGATCCTGCAGACCCTGGCCCAGATGCTGGAGAAGCCCTCGGCCGAGAAGATCACCACTGCGGCCCTGGCGGCGAAGCTCGACGTCTCCGAAGCCGCGCTGTATCGCCACTTCGCCAGCAAGGCCCAGATGTTCGAAGGCCTCATCGCCTTCACCGAAGAAACCATCTTTGGGCTGGTCACCAAGATCAGCGGCGAGCACGCCAGCGGACTCGCCCAGACCGAGGCTATTCTGTCCATGTTGTTGGGCTTCGCGAAGAAGAACCAAGGCATGACGCGGGTGCTGATCGGTGACGCGCTGGTCAATGAGAACGAACGATTGCAGCTGCGCATCAATCAGCTGCACGACCGCCTGGAAGCCACCCTCAAGCAGGCGCTGCGCTTTGCCGTCACGCAGAAAGAGATCCCGGAAGACGTGGACGCCGCCGCGCACGCCAACCTTCTGCTCTCCTACGTTGTGGGGCGCTGGCACCAGTACGCCAAGAGCGGCTTCAAACGCGACCCGATGGAGTTCTGGGCCGCGCAGTGGAAGCAACTCGTGCCGGCTTAAGCCATCGCGTTTCCGGCTCACGGCATGTTCAGATCTCGCCAGCGCCTGCGCTCTTGAGCCAGCGGGCCAGGCGTTGCAGCAACATCGCAATGCGCCGCTCGAACATTTCCTGCTCCTCGCGCGTCGATCCGAGCGGATCGAAGCGGGTCCGGTAGTAACCGCGCACCGTATCCTCCAGCAGCAGTCGCGTCTCTGCGTCCGCCAGCGGCAGCTCTCGCGTCCAGCGCAACAGCGGCGCGCCTGGCGGGCGCGGGTAGCCGAGCCGAGTCAGCGCGTGCAGCAGAGCGGCGATGCGCGGGTCGCTCACCATCCGGTTTGGAACGCGCTGGCTCGAATGCGCGTGACTACGCGCACCCGGCGCCGGCGCCAGATGCGCCACGCGAGGTACAACGCCAGCGCAGCGGCCATCCAGAGCATCATCGCCGCCCTGCTCGAGTCGTCCGCGGGCGCGAGTTGCCATAGCGCAAGGCGGTAGTTCAACAGCGAGAGCAGATCGTACAGCGGCTGCAGCGCCGAGGCGGCGTCTTCCTCCTGCGCTGCCCACACCGCGGGCGTCGTATCCAGCTCTTGCCAGCGCCCGTCGATCCAGGCCAGCGCCCACGCGTGCGCATGCCGCTTGCGCACCACGTATTGCTGCTCCAGAGAGCTCCATTCCTGGACCGCATAGCCGGTCGCGTAGCGCGCGGGAATGCCCGCCTGTCTGAGCAGCAGCACGGTGGCGGTGGCGAAGTACTCGCAGTGACCGCGCCGGTCCTCGAGCAGGAACTGGCTGAGGCTGCGGGGCGTACCATTGCGCCGCGACAGCGCGAGCGAGTAGCTGAAGCGCGTATCGAAGAACTCGGCGAGCGCGCGCGCGGCAGCGTCTGCATCGCGATCTGGAAGAGCAATCTCGTTCGCGACCTTTTCGAGCGCTGGCCGCAGGCTCGACGGCAGGCTCAGATCGACGGGATCGGGCGCTGCGTCAAGCACATGCTGCGGGTCGAAGTGGGCGTCGAACAAGAGCATGTCGGGTGCTTGTTCGATGCGCACCGCGCCGAGAACGCTGCGCTGTACGCCCGGACGAGTTAAGCGCATCCAGCCGGAAGGTTCCGAGCGGCAACGCGAGCAATGCGTGGTCGTGTTTCAAGCCAATTGGAGATTCGCACGCTCGCCCCCAAGCCCGGAGCGAAGATCCAGGTCTGATGTGTCGGAGGCGACGGGCGTGAACACTTGCCCCGGCGCGCTCCAGGTCGAGCCGGCGTAGGCGGTGTAGGTGGCAGCGCGCAGCCGCTGGGGGACCGATCCGCGAACGGCCTCACGCGCAAGCACGATTCGGTCCGAGGTCTTCAATGTGCCGATGTCGCCGATGGCGGTGCGCGACTGGTAAGGGTCGGCAGGCGGTTTCCATCGGTGCGAGAGCCATTCGAAGGCCCATTCTTCGAGTCTGCCCTGCGCCTGCAGCACCCCGCCTGAGTTGCGAATCCGACCCCCACCGCTGCGATCAACGCGAGCGCCCAGATGCCGCGCGGAGTCCGCTTCGGGGCGGCCGGCCAGAGCGCGTACACGCCCAGCGCGCTCATGCCCGCGAAGAACCAGTTTGTGCGCGGATTGGCCGAGCACGCGGCGAGCAGGCACAGGCAGAAGTATGCGTAGTCGAGCTCGATGGCCTGGCCCGCCCGGCGGTCGCCTTTGCGGGCCCGTGCGCGCTGGCGCAGCGACCAGAACAGCGCGGACAGCGGAATGCGCTGCGCCGTGCTGTAACGCTGTGCCAGCAGGAGCGCGAAGAACAGCATCGGCAGCCAGACCAGCACCGAGATCAGGCTGTCGGGGAAATGGCGACTCTGGACGAACTGGAATACGAGCGCACTGACGAACGCGACCGTGCACAGGTCGGCAATGCGCTCGAAGTCGCGCTGCGAAAGCTCCCAGCGCAGGCGCAGATAGCGGGGTCGCCTCGATCACGATCGCCATGGCCACCGCCGCAGCGATGAACCCGCTGAACCAGCCCCAGAACAACAGCCCGGCAGCGACCAGCCAGGGCGGTGGTCTGATCACCACGACAACGCCCTCAGCGAAGCGCCAACGTCGCGCGGGTTCACCGCGTGCATCACCACGCCGTCCTCGGGGATGGGCCGCTCCGGCCCCGTCACCAGCACCAGCAGCTGCACTCCCAAACCGCGCAAGCGCTGCACCAGACGCCGCCGCTCCTCGTCCATCCGCAACAGCACGAGGATGCAGCCGCTCAAGGCCTGCGCGTGCTCCAGCACGTGCGCCGCGAGCAGGTCGAAACTGTGCCCACGGCACGGTTCGACCGCAGCCAGCTCGCGCAGCAAGTCGAGAGTCCGCCCCAGCCCGCGCCCGACGGTGAGACGGTACGCACGGTCCTCCACGAACACGAGGTCGAGCAGGGCGTCGTGGATCTGGAGTCCCGACACGAACGACGCGGTCACCGACACCGCCGCTTCGAACTCTACGTCGGACCCTGCGTCGCCGAAGGTGTCCAGCACCAGCGCATAGCGCGTGAAGTATTCGTCCTGGAACTCCTTGACCACGGGCTTGCCGGCCTTCGCGAAGGAGGGCCAGTGGATGTGGCGCAGCGGATCGCCCGGGCGGTAGTCGCGCAGCTGGATGAACTCCTGGCTGTCGCCGACGTCGTGCGACAGCGCCACGCCTCCGCGCTGAAGTCGCCGTGCACCCGGCAGCGCCAGCGGGGGCATCGGGTAGCAGCGCGGCAGGACCACCAGCTCGCCGGGCAGATCGATGCCGGTCGAAGCGTTGACGAGTCCGAGCGGATCGGGACGCAGCAGGCGGCAGCGTTCGAAGCGCAGCACCCCGCGCCGCAAGGGCATCGCCGACAGCGTGACCTCGACGCTGCGACCCGGCGGGCAGGTCTATCAGATCCGTGTCCTCGATGTCGGCGCCGCGACCGCGCCTGACGAGCTCGAGCCAACGCGGGAAGCCGATCCGGCGGTCCACCCAGTTCACCTGCGGATCGCGCGCGCCACGCGCATGGCGGAAGGTCTGCGCGTCCGGAAAGCGCTCCGCCAGCTCGTCGCGCAAACGCACGCGTGCGATCCTGCGCGACCCTCGGTTGTGAACCCGGTGCCGGTAGGAGAAAACCTCGCCTACCGTCACGTATTGCGGGAGGCGGCGTTCGAACGTGAGCTTCGGACGGAAACGCAGGCTGCCTAGAGAGGCGATTGCCAACAGGCCGATCGCAAGGCCGAACATCTGATATGCGACCGTGCGGCGGGTGTCGACACCGAACACCGTCGCCGCCACCAGCACGTAGAGCAGCGCCAGTCCGGCGGGGGTGAAGCGCCGCCGCGTCCACTGGCTGAAGCGGTAGACCCGGATGAAAGCGCGCAGCAGACGGCTCATGCCGCCCTTTCCCACGCTAGTGCGGGGCGTGCATGTCGCGCAGGATGTCCGCCACAACTTGCTGCGCGGTATCGCCCGCGAAGCGCCGTTGCGGGTCGAGAACCAGGCGATGGGCGAGGGCCTCCACCGCGATCTCCTGGATATGGTCGGGCGTCACGAAGTCCATGCCATCGAACGCGGCCAGGGCTTGAGCCAGCTTCATCAGGGCCAGCGATGCGCGCGGGCTCGCGCCCAGCCGCACGGCGGGCGCGCGGCGGGTGGCCGCGGCCAGCTCCACGATGTAGCGCTTGAGCTCGTCGGACACGCGCACGTCGGCCAGCGAGTGGCGCGCGGTGAGCACCTCCGCCACCGAGGTGCAAGGTTGCAATGCGTTCAGCGGATGCGTGCGGTTCTGCGCCGACAGGATCCCCACTTCGTCCTCGGGGCTCACGTAGCCGAGCGCAAGCCGCAGCGCGAAACGGTCCATCTGCGCCTCCGGCAGAGGGTAAGTTCCGTGGAGCTCGACCGGGTTTTGCGTGGCGATGACGAAGAAGGGTTCGACCAGGTCGTGACGCGTGCCGTCCACACTGACCTGGTGCTCGGCCATGGCCTCCAGCAGCGCCGACTGGGTGCGGGGCGAAGCCCGGTTGATCTCGTCGGCCAGCAGGATGTGCGTGAACACCGGGCCGAAATGGAACTCGAAGGCCTGGGTCTGCGGGTTGAAGATCGACACCCCGAGGATGTCCGAGGGCAGCAAGTCGGGGGTGAACTGGATGCGCTTGAAGCGGGCGTCCACCGACTGCGCCAGGGCTTTTGCCAGCGTGGTCTTGCCTGTGCCCGGATAGTCCTCCAGCAGCACGTGGCCGCCGCAGACAAAGGCCGCCACCACCTTGCGTACGGTGACCGGCTGCCCGCGGATGACCTGCTGGATGCTGTCCGCGATGCGGGCGTACAGCGAAGCGTGATCGAATGCTCCCATGCAGCGAAATCTCTCTTGGTCAGGATTGCCAGTGTAACCCGCGGGCCTCAGCCCGGCGGCAGGTCGTTGCCGGGCTGCGGCCCAACCAGGGGCGGATTGCGGCCGGTGCTCGAGCGTTGACCCTCCAGCTGGAGCGGGTTATTCTCAAAGCCCATGCACAGCCTCCGCTCTATATCGACGCGGCGCGGCGGGGCTGGACAGGAACAATGATGAAACAAAGCGCGGCGATTGCCCCGGGCCGGCTGAGCCCATCCGAGTACGGCAAGAACTTCGACGAGGCCAAGCCTCCGCTCGAACCGCATCAAGCGCTGGTCGATTCCAGCCGCTGCCTGTTCTGCTACGACGCGCCTTGCATCGAAGCCTGCCCCACCGGTATCGACATCCCCAGCTTCATCCGCAAGATCGGCACCGGAAATCTCAAAGGCGCCGCGCGTCGACATCCTGTCCGAAAACATCATGGGCGGCATGTGCGCGCGCGTGTGCCCGACCGAAGTTCTGTGCGAGCAGGCTTGCGTGCGCAATGCGTCGGAAGGCAAACCAGTCAGGATCGGGTTGCTGCAGCGGCATGCAACCGACTGGCTCCTGACTCAACGGGATGCAGCCGTTTCAGCGCGCGCCGGCCAGCGGCAAGCGCGTTGCCGTAGTCGGTGGCGGTCCGGCGGGACTCGCGTGCGCGCACCGCCTGGCGATGCTGGGCCATGGCGCGACCGTGTTCGAGGCGCGGCCGAAGCTCTCCGGCTTGAACGAGTACGGCGTCGCTGCGTACAAGACGCCGCACGGGTTCGCGCAGCGCGAGGTCGATTTCATCCTGGCCATCGGCGGGATCGAAGTGCGCACCGATCAGGCCCTCGGTCGCGATGTCGCACTGGAGGCGCTGCGGCGCGACTACGATGCCGTGTTTATCAGCATCGGGCTGGCGGGCACGAAGGCGCTGGGCGTTCCGGGCGAGGATCTGGCCGGCGTCGAGGATGCGGTCGCTTATATCGAGCGTTTGCGTCAAGCGCGAGACGCTGTCGAAGCTGCCGATCGGGCGGCGCGTCGTGGCCATCGGTGGCGGCAACACCGCGATCGACATCGCGGTGCAGGCGAAACGCCTGGGTGCAGAGGATGTGACCATCGTGTACCGGCGCGGTCCCGATGCGATGTCGGCCACCGAGCACGAACAGGAGTTCGCGCAGACCAACGGCGTACGCATCAAGCACTGGGCGCGGCCCGTGCGCCTGGTGGGCGAAGCGGGTCAGCTCGTCGCGGTGCAGTTCGAATATACCCGAGCTGGACTCGGCGGGACGGTTGATTGGCACCGGCGAAACTTTTTCGCTCGAGGCCGACCAGGTCTTCAAGGCGATCGGACAGGTGCTGGTGCCCGATCCGGTACGCGACGGAACCAAGCAAGTGTTGGAAATGCAGGATGGCAAGATCGCGGTCGACGCGCAACGCCACACCTCGCTGCCGGGAGTCTGGGCCGGCGGCGATTGCGTGCGGCGTCGACCTGACAGTTCAAGCGGTGCAAGACGGCAAGGTGGCGGCCCATGCCATCGACAGCTGGCTGCGCGCCGGCTCACGTTGAACGGAGGCAAGCATGGCCGATCTCCGCAGCACGTTCGCTGGAATCAAATCACCCAACCCGTTCTGGCTGGCTTCTGCTCCTCCCACCGACAAGGCGTACAACGTCGAGCGCGCGTTCAAAGCCGGGTGGGGCGGCGTGGTCTGGAAGACGCTCGGTGAAGATCCTCCGATCGTCAACGTGTCGTCGCGCTACGGCGGGCTGGACATCAACGGCCACCGCATGGCGGGCTTCACCAACATCGAGCTGATCACCGACCGTCCGCTGGATGTCAACCTGCGCGAGATCAAACAGGTGAAGCGCAACTGGCCCGATCGCGCGCTGATCGTCTCGCTCATGGTTCCCTGCGAGGAGGACTCCTGGAAACGCATTCTGGCGCAGGTAGAGGATACCGGCGCCGACGGTGTCGAGCTCAACTTCGGATGCCCGCACGGCATGAGCGAGCGCGGCATGGGTTCGGCGGTGGGACAGGTGCCGGACTACGTCGAGATGGTAACGCGCTGGTGCAAGGCGCACACGCGCATGCCCGTCATCGTGAAGCTCACACCCAACGTCAGCAATATCCTCGGCCCGGCGCGTGCCGCGAAGCGCGGCGGCGCCGACGCCGTGTCGCTGATCAACACGGTCAGCTCCATCATTTCGGTCGACCTCGATCGCATGGCGCCTACGCCCACAGTCGACGGCAAGGGCACCCATGGCGGTTACTGCGGCCCGGCGGTAAAGCCGATCGCGCTGCACATGGTGGCCGAAATCGCTCGCGATGCGGAGTGCGCCGGTCTGCCCATTTCCGGGATCGGCGGCGTCGCCACCTGGCGCGATGGGGCGGAGTTCATGGCACTGGGCGCCGGGACGGCGCAGGTGTGCACCGCCGCCATGCACTACGGCTTCAAGATCGTCGAGGACATGGTCGACGGGCTGAGCAACTGGATGGACCAGAAGGGATACGCGAGGCTGTCGGACTTTGTCGGCAAGGCGGTAGGCAACGTCACCGACTGGCAGTACCTGAACATGAACTACAAGATCATCGCCAGCATCGACCAGCAGGCTTGCATTCAATGCGGGCTGTGCCACATCGCCTGCGAAGATACGGCGCACCAAGCCATCGCTGCGTTGCGCGTCGACGGCAAGCGTCGCTACGAGGTGATCGATGCCGAGTGTGTCGGCTGCAACCTCTGCTATCACGTCTGTCCGGTGCCCGGCTGCATCACCATGGTCGAAGTCGACACCGGCCAGCCGCCGATGGACTGGAACCACGATCCGCGCAACCCCCGGCGGCTGACGGTCGAAGAGCAAGGCTGAAACCGCGCGAGCGGTGAGCTCTAGGGTTCCCTAACTGTGCCCGCCATTGACGCAGGTCTCGCCACGCTCGCTTCGCAGAGCACCCCATCCGCGGGATCTGCACCGTCGCGTCCACTGCAGCGGCTGCTACCGCACGCCGCCATCGAGATCCGCGGGCTCTCGCTGACGTTCCAGGCGGCCGATACGCCAGTCGTCGCGCTCGACGATATCAATCTGACCATCCGGCGCGGCGAGTTCGTGTCCTTCATCGGTCCGTCCGGCTGCGGCAAGACCACGTTGTTGCGGGTGATCGCGGATCTGGAAGCGCCGAGCGCGGGCGCCATCACGGTCAACGGTGTGAGCCCGGAGGCCGCACGCCTCAACCGCGCCTATGGCTACGTGTTCCAGGCGCCGGCACTCTACGCCTGGCGCAGCGTGCTGCGCAACGTCATGCTGCCGCTCGAGATCATCGGCATGCCCGCGTCCGAGCGAAAGACGCGCGCCAGAGCTATCTGTCCATGGTGGGTCTGTCGGGGTTCGAGCGCAAATTTCCTTGGCAATTGTCGGGCGGCATGCAGCAGCGCGTGTCGATTGCGCGCGCGCTCGCCTTCGAGCCGGAGCTGCTGCTGATGGATGAACCGTTCGGCGCGCTCGACGAGATTACGCGCGACCACCTGAACGACCAGCTGCTGCGGCTGTGGGAGCAGACCGGCAAGACCGTCGTCTTCGTGACGCACTCGATCTCGGAGGCGGTGTTTCTGTCCAATCGGATCGTCGTGATGAGCCCGCGCCCCGGGCGCATCCTCGAGATCATCGGCAACGACCTTCCATTCGGCCGTCGTCTGGACGTGCGCGAAACCACCCAGTTCCTCGAGGTCGCGCACCGAGTGCGCCAGGCGCTGCGCGCCGGTCACAGCTATGACGATTGACGCGGCTGCGCTGCCAAGCGCGCCCGGACTTGGACCCGCCGCGGATCTGCTTCATCGCGTGGGCCCGGTTGCCGCGAATCGTCGCTGCGATCATCGTGCTCTGGTACGCGGCCGCGGTCTGGCTCAATGCGCCTCAGGTCATCGACCGGTTCAAGAGCGACGAGAAGCCCTGGACCGCGCGCGAGCTGATCGACGCGACCTGGTCGATGGAACGGCCGGTGCTGCCGGCGCCGCACCAGATCGCGCAGAACTTCTATGAGACCGTTTTCCTCACGCCGATCGACAGCAAACGCAGCCTGGTGTACCACGCGGGCGTGACGGTGTCGGCCACGCTGCTCGGCTTTTTGTTCGGCTCGTTGCTCGGGATCCTGCTGGCCGTGGGTACCGTGCACTCACCCGTCCTCGATCGCAGCCTGCTGCCCTGGATCATCGCCTCGCAGACCGTGCCGATCCTGGCGATCGCACCGATGGTCGTCGTCGTATTGGGCAGCATCGGTTTTGTGGGACTGTTCCCCAAGGCCGTGATCTCGATGTACCTGTGCTTTTTTCCGGTGACGATCGGGATGGTGAAGGGGTTGCGTTCTCCGGATCCGCTGCAGCTCGATCTCATGCGCACTTACAGCGCGAGCACGGCGCAGGTGTTGTGGAAGCTGCGCTGGCCGGCGGCAACCGATTTCATGTTCGCCAGCCTGAAAGTGGCCATCGCGACCAGCCTGGTCGGCGCCATCGTCGGCGAGCTGCCGACCGGCGCCCAGGCGGGGCTGGGCGCACGCTTGCTCAGCGGCTCGTACTACGGTCAGACCATACAGATCTGGTCGGCCCTGTTCATGGCCGCCATTCATCGGAGTCGCGCTGGTGGCTGTGGTCGGTCTCATAGAGCATCTGGTCGCGCGCCGCATGGGTAAGCCCACGTGAATCAGCGCCTGCTCCGTGTTGTAGCGTTGCTGCTGATGGTAGCTGGGCTGATGGCGCCGGTGGGTGCCGGCGGGTGGCCTCGCAGCGCAGCCGCGTTGATATGCGCAGTGGCTTCGATCGTCTGCGCAGCCGGTGGGTCTGCGTCGATGGGATGCACCTCCCGAGCGCGCACTGACGTCTGCTGGCCGTAGTTGCTCGGCGCCGCTGCGCCGCTGATCTTGCTCGCTGGACCGGGACCGCTTGGCACCGCGGCGCCCGGGATCTGGCTTTTTCTCGCGGGATGGGTGTTGATCTTGTGGCGCGGCCTGTCGATTCTCTCGCGCTTGCCCCGGCGCGGCGCCGGGGCGTTGGCAGCTCCGGCGGCGTTCGGCATCGCACTGCTTTATCTGTGGCAGGTGCTGGTCGTGGGATTCGCCGTACCTCAGGTGTTGCTGCCCACGCCGACACAGGTGGGCCATATTCTGGCGACCCGGCTCGATATCCTATGGCCCGACTTCCAGCAGACGTTCTTGAAAGCGGTGCTCTCCGGCTACGCCATCGGGTGCGCGGCTGGCTTTTTGGTTGCGGTGATCGCCGATCGCGTTCCCTTCCTCGGGCGCGGCCTGCTGCCGTTGAGCGGATTGGTGAGCGCCGTGCCGATCGTCGGAATCGCGCCGATTCTGGTGATGTGGTTCGGTTTCGACTGGCAGTCCAAAGCGGCGGTGGTGGTCGTGGTAACCTTCTTCCCGATGCTGGTCAACACGCTGGCCGGCTTGGCGGCGGCGGACGCCATGCAACGCGACCTGATGCATTCCTACGCTGCCAGCTATATCCAGACGCTGATGAAGCTGCGCCTGCCTGCGGCGCTGCCGTTCGTATTCAACGCTCTGAAGATCAACTCGACGCTGGCGCTGATAGCCGCGATCGTGGCCGAGTTCTTCGGCTCGCCGATCCTGGGCCTTGGCTTCCGCATCAGCGCGGAGGTTGCCCGCCTGAATGTCGATGTAGTTTGGGCGGTGATTGCGATCGCGGCGCTCGCCGGATCGATGTTCTACGGCGTGATCGCCGTGGTGGAACGTGCCTGCACCTTCTGGCATCCTTCCTACCGCGCATGATCGCCATAACTCTGATGGAGACCAGTAGACGGAGACGAAGATGAAGAAACTGACACTGATTGGGGCAACGATATTGGCATTGAGCGCGGGACTGGCTTCGGCACAGGACAAGCTGACGCTGCAGCTGAAGTGGGTTACGCAGGCGCAATTCGCCGGCTACTACGTGGCCAAGGACAAGGGCTTCTACAAGGACGTAGGCCTGGATGTGACGGTGAAAGCCGGCGGCCCGGACATCAACCCGAGCCAGGTGATCGCCGGCGGAGGCGCGGACGTGATCGTGGACTGGATGCCCTCGGCGCTGGCCACGCGCGAAAAGGGTGTGCCGCTGGTCAACATCTCGCAGGTGTTCAAGCGCTCGGGGATGATGCTGACCTGCCGCAAGGACTCGGGCGTCAAGACGCCGCAGGACTTCAAAGGGCGCACGCTCGGCGTCTGGTTCTACGGCAACGAATACCCCTTCCTGTCCTGGATGGACAAGCTCGGCTACAAGACTTCCGGCGACGGCAACTCGGTCAAGGTCCTCAAGCAAGGCTTCAATGTCGACCCACTGCTGCAGAAACAGGCCGACTGCATCTCGACCATGACCTACAACGAGTACTGGCAGCTGATCGAAGCGGGCATGAAGCCCGAGCAGCTCATCGTGTTCAAGTACGAGGACCAGGGTGTGGCGACGCTGGAGGACGGCCTGTACGTGATGGAGAAGTCGATCGCCGACCCGAAGATGGCCGACAAGCTGGCGCGCTTCCTCAAGGCCTCGCTGAAGGGCTGGGACTACGCCATCAAGCATCAGGACGAGGCGGTCAAGATCGTGCTGGACAACGATGCGTCGGGTGCTCAGACCAAGGGCCATCAGACGACGCAGATGCTCGAGATCGCCAAAGCTGGTGGAGGGCGGCAAGCTCGGGTATCTGGAGCCCGCCGCCTACGAGCGAACCGTGACGACGCTGCTGACCGGCAAGTCCGATCCGGTGATCACCAAGAAGCCTCAGGGGGCCACGACGGACAAGATCTGGCAGGCCGCGCAAAAGTAAGCGTTGCTCCGGACGGACGCGCAACAAACGGGGAGGCGTGGCCTCCCCGTTTTCGTTTCCGGCTACGACCCGGAATGAGTCCCGCTACTTGACCGCTTCGCGCGCCACGCTGCGCGGGCGCCTGAGCTCGGCCTGGCGGTTGAGTGCGCCATAGACGGGAGGGAAGGTCGGCCGTGGAATGTAGCGACCGGCACCGCGCGTGACGTTGAGCTTGCCTTCGACCCACGCGAGCTTGCCCTGGCTGATGGTATGCGAGGGCACACCGGTCACCGCCATGCCCTCGAAGATGTTGTAGTCGACCTTCTGGTGGTGGGTCTTGGCTGAGATCGTCCGCGTTCCCTTCGGATCCCACACCACCAGGTCGGCGTCTGCCCCGACGCTGACGGAGCCCTTGCGCGGGTAGATGTTGAAGATCTGCGCCGCGTTGGTCGACGTCACCCGCACGAACTCGTTCGGCGTGAGCCGACCGGTTGCCGACCCCATGATGCCAGAGCACCGACATGCGGTCTTCGACGCCGCCCGTACCATTCGGGATCTTGGTAAAGTCGTTGCGTCCCATGGCCTTCTGCGGCGCGCAGAAGCAGCAGTGGTCGGTGGCGGTGGTCTGCAGATTGCCCGACTGCAACCCTTGCCACAGCGCTTCCTGATGACCTTTCGGTCGGAACGGCGGGCTCATCACGTGGGCAGCCGCTGTATTCCAGTCCGGATTCAGGTAGACGCTGTCGTCTGACGAGCAGATGTCCGGCCAGCACCTCGCCATACACGCGCTGTCCTTCGCTGCGCGCGCGGGTGATCGCCTGGAGTGACTCGCGGCAGCTGTTGTGCACGATGTAGACCGGCACGTTGATGACCTGAGCGATGCGGATCGCGCGATTGGCAGCCTCGCCCTCGACCTCGGGCGGCCGCGACAGCGGATGACCTTCCGGACCGGTGATCCCGGCCTTGATCAGCTGCTGCTGCAGATGGAATACCAACTCGCCGTTCTCGGCGTGCACGGTACAGATGGCGCCCAGCTCGCGCGCGCGGGTGAAGCTGTTCACCAGGATCTCGTCGTCGGCCATGATGGCGTTCTTGTACGCCATGAAATGCTTGAAGCTGTTGACGCCCCGTTCCTTGGTGAGCACGCCCATGTCCTTGTGCACCTGCTCGCTCCACCAGGTGACCGCGACGTGGAACGAATAGTCCGCACATGCCTTCTCGGCCCATCCGCGCCACGCGTCGTACGCTTCAAGCAGCGGCTGCTTGGGGTTTGGAATCACGAAGTCGATGATCATCGTGGTGCCGCCTGCCAGCGCTGCGGCAGTGCCGCTGAAGAAATCCTCGCTGGCCACGGTGCCCATGAAGGGCAGCTCCATGTGCGTGTGCGGATCGATGCCGCCCGGCATGACGTACTGCCCTCCCGCGTCAATGACTTGCGCGTCGCTGGGCGCGTCGAGGTTCTCACCCACCGCCTTGATCGAGCCGTCGGCGCAGTAGACATCGGCGCGGACGCTCTGGTCCGCGGTAACGACGGTACCGCCGCGAATGAGTATGGACATGGTGCAGACCTCCTCTGCCTAGCGGCAAGACAAGACTCGAGAAAACATGCGAGTAAGCGGCGCTCAGCTCAGATGTCGACCAGCGAAGCGTAGGTTTCCGGCCGGCGATCGCGGAAGAACTGCCACAGGTTGCGCACCTCGCGCACCATGTTCATGTCCATCTCGGCGCTGATCAACTCGTCCTTGTCGGACGAGGCCTTGGTGATGATCTTGCCGCGCGGATTGACGAAATAGCTGGAGCCGTAGAACTCGCCGATGTTCCAAGGTGCCTCGCGCCCGACACGGTTTACCGCGCCGATATAGCACCCGTTCGCCACTGCCGAAGCGGGTTGCTCCAGCTCCCACAGGTACTGGCTCAGCCCTGCCACCGTGGCCGACGGATTGACGATGTATTCGGCCCCGTTCAACGCCAGCGCGCGCCAGCCCTCGGGAAAATGCCGGTCGTAGCAGATGTAGACGCCAAGTTTGCAATAGGCGGTCTGGAACACGGGCCAGCCCGAGTTGCCCGGCTTGAAGAAGAACTTCTCGTAGAAGCCGGCTACTTGCGGGATGTGTGTCTTGCGGTATTTTCCGAGGTAGCTGCCGTCGGCATCGATCACTGCCGCCGTGTTGTAGTAGACACCCGTCATCGCCTCTTCGTACAACGGCGCGACGATCACCATCCGATGCTTCTTGGCGCGCTCCTGCATCAGCTTGACGGTCGGGCCGTCCGGAATCGGTTCGGCAGACGCGTACCACTTTGCGTCCTGACTCGGGCAGAAGTAGGGTTGAGTGAAGACCTCCTGCAGGCAAAGCACCTGGACGCCGCGCTCGCCCGGCTTCGTCGATGAGCGGCAAATGCGCTTCCACCATGGCGTCCCGGATCTGCTCCGGCGATTTGCCGGTGTCTGCCTTCAGACTCATCTGGATCAAGCCACCGGTCAGGGTTCCCATCGTGCCTCCGTGCTGCGGATTCGCGCTTGGCGTTGCGAACAATTATGCCGCACGGCACCGGGCCATGCCAGCCGGGAACCTTCGCCGGCGGCTCGCGCCGAACCATACGGGTTCGAGGCCGCAGCACAACAGTCGGGATCTGGTGGTGCGAGGCCCGCAGCCCCCGCCGAACAGAAGAATCAAACCCCGCAGACCTTACACGCCGGGTCCCTCGATAGCTTGACGATCCGGATCTGCATGGTGAGCGCGTCGAGCAGCAGCAGACGCCCTTGCAGTGGTTCGCCTACGCCCATGATCAGTTTGAGCGCCTCTGCCGCCTGGATCGATCCGATGATGCCCACCAGCGGGGCAAACACACCCATCACCGCACAGCGCATCTCCTCTGCGTCGCCATCCTCCGGAAACAGGCAGTTGTAGCAGGGGCTGTCCTTGCGCCGGAGGTCGAACACGGCGACCTGACCATCAAAGCGCACCCCGGCGCCCGACACGAGGGGTTTGCGGAACTGGACACAAGCGCGGTTGATCGCATGGCGTGTCGCGAAGTTGTCTGTCGCGTCCACCACGATGTCGGCCTGCTGCACTGCTTCCTCGAGGCGCGATCCTTGCATCCGCTCGGCGAGCGCGACGACCTCGACCTCGGGATTGATGCGCGCGAGCGTGCGCTGCGCGGATTCGACTTTCTGTGTACCGATGGAATCGGTGTGGTGGACGATCTGGCGCTGGAGGTTGGTCAGGTCCACCTTGTCGTGATCGCACAGGGTGATGCGGCCGACGCCGCTGGCTGCAAGGTAGAGCGACACCGGCGAGCCGAGCCCGCCTGCACCGATCGACCAGCGCATGCGCCGCGAGCAATTTCTGCTGGCCATCGATTCCGAGCTCCGGCAGCAGGATATGCCGGCTGTAGCGCAGCAGCTGCTCGTCGTTGAGATCGATGTTCGGATCAGGAGCGCCCATCGCATTCCTTGACCGTTATCGCAGCACGCTCATGGTTTCACTTTCGTAAAAAGAAAAAGCCGGCAGGTCGAAACCCACCGGCCTTCTGTTTGCCGATCGACTTAGCGCTTGCTGATGATCTGCAGTCCCTTCAGCAGGTTCAACGCCTGGTTGAGCTGATAGTCGGTCTTCGAGCCGTACTCGGGCTGCTCCGGCTTGTCCTTTTCGCCCTTCACGTCGCCACCGCCTTCCTTGGGCGCGGCCGGCTTGGTCGCCGGCTTCGGGCTGTCCTTGTTGTCGCCTTCGTCCTTCTCGGTCGGGTTGATCAGATGGCGTTCCAGGTCCGCCTCGCGCATCCTCAGCGCGGGTTGCTCGACTTCCGCGATGGTCGCCTCTTCGACCGGGATATCGGGAAGAATGCCTTTAGCCTGGATCGAGCGGCCGTTAGGCGTGTAGTAGCGCGCGGTGGTCAGCTTAATGGCCGTGTTGTTCCCCAACGGAAGAATGGTTTGCACCGATCCTTTGCCGAACGTCTGCGTCCCCATGATGATCGCGCGCTTGTGATCTTGCAGCGCGCCGGCCACGATCTCCGAAGCCGACGCCGAGCCGCCGTTGACCAGCACGACCATAGGGCACCGTCTTCACCGACGGAGGCAATTTCTTCAGGTAGTCCTCCTTGCTGCCGCGCAGATAGTACTCGCTGGACGCGTACAGCCGCATTTTCGAGTCTTCGGTGCGGCCGTCTGTGTATACCACGAGCGCGTTCTGCGGGAGGAAAGCAGCCGAAACGGCTACCGCGGCATTCAGCAGGCCGCCTGGATCGTTGCGCAGGTCCAGGATAATGCCCTTCATCTGACCGTTGTTCTGCTTCCACATGGAGTCGATGGCTGCGGCCAGCTTCTCCGGGGTGTGCTCTTGGAACTGGGTCACGCGTATGTACGCGTAACCCGGTTCGATAACCTTGTACTTGACGCTCTGAATCTGAATGACGGCGCGGGTCAGCGTCACGACCTTGGGCTTGGGATCGCCCTTGCGGATGATGGTGAGCGTGATATCCGTGTTGGGCTTGCCGCGCATGCGCTTGACAGCGTCGTTCAGCGTCATGCCTTTCACGTTGGTGTCGTCCAGCTTGATGATGAGGTCCCCCGGCTTCAACCCTGCGCGATAGGCGGGTGTGTCCTCGATCGGGGCGATCACTTTGACGAAGCCGTCTTCCATACCGACCTCGATGCCGAGCCCGCCGAACTCGCCCTGCGTACCGACCTGCAGCTCGCGGAAGGCCTCGGCGTCCAGGTAGGCCGAGTGTGGATCGAGCCCGGAGAGCATGCCATTGATCGCCTCGGAGATGAGCTTTTTGTCATCGACGGGTTCGACGTAGTCGCTCTTGACACGGCCGAAGACCTCGGTGAACGCGCGCAAGTCCTCGATTGGGCAGCGGAGCGGCGCTCTTCTCGGCGACAGCCGAGAAGTTGAGAGTGATCAGGATGCCGAGAATGGCCCCGAGAGTGATCAGCGCCACTTGCTGAATTTTGCCGCGCATTGCTTTCTCCTTGAGACGACCTGCTTGCCGAGGGCCGATTCGGCTGATGGATCCTGACCCGAGTGTTGCTCCTACTTGAGCGTCACCCAGGTCAGAGGGTCGAATGGTTTTCCTTGAAATCGCAACTCGAAGTATAAACCCGTTTCCGGGTTACCGCCGGTGGCCCCGACGGCCGCGATCGGGTCTCCCGCTTTCACAATGTCCCCGACTTGGCGAAACAGTGCATCGTTGTTGCCGTAGAGGCTCATGTAGCCGCCGCCATGGTCCAGAATCATCAGGTTACCGAACCCACGCAGCCAGTCTGCAAACACCACCCTGGCGGCTGCGACCGCTCGCACTTCCTGCCCCTGTCTCGCAGCAATAAACAGGCCTTTCGACGAGAGGCCGCTGTCCGCACGTGGACTGCCGAAGCGATCAGCTAGTTCCCCGATTACGGGTAATCTGAGCCGTCCCTTGAGCCCTGAGAAGCTTTCGCCGGAGCGCAACGGTTCCGGAAGTCGATCGTTGCGCATTCGACCCTCGCGTTTGGTCGGGCGGGCCAGTTCCCGGGCCAGGCGCTCGACGAGCTTGGCCAGCCGTTCTTCGTTGCGCTTGAGGTGACTGATCTCCGAGCGCTGCCGGGCAATCTGGTTGGACGCCTGTTTCAGCATCGTCGCGTGCTGCAGGCGTTGCTGCTGGAGCTGTTTCCTCTGCCCCGCCTCGTCGCTCTGCAGGCTGGAGAGCTCCCGGCTCTTCGCCTCGACCTCAGCGGACAGCCGCTCCAAGTCGGACGCGTCCGCGCGCAGCGCGGCGACGACGATCCGCGCGCGCCCGATAGATATAACTCAGATAGTGCATCTGTCGCGCGATCTCGTTTGGGTCCTGGCGGTTGAGCATGAGGCGCAGCGGCTCCGGCTGGCCGGCAAGGTATTGCTGATAGAGCTGCTTTGCAAGCAGCGCGTGCTGAGCCTCGGCGCTTTCCAGCGTGCGCGACTTGTCCTGCTCCAGCCGCGAGAGAGTCTCCTTCAGCGTGCGCTGCTGGCCGGCAAGCTCGAACAGGCGTCGGTTGGCGTGGCTGATGGCGCGCTCGGATTCGCGCAACGAGTCGGCGGCCTCGGACTTGGTTTCCTCGGACTCGGTAAGCTGCCGCTGCAGCCTGTCGATCCGGCCGCGCAACTCCTTGAGCTGGTCGGTACGGGCCGGCGTGGGCTGCGGCGGGAAGAGCCAGGCAGATCAGCAGCACGCAGCCCAGAATCGCGCCCGCCATCGCGCGCTATGCTCGTGCCTTACCTTGAGCCGCCACCGCCTGCATCGCGGCGGCGATCTTCTCCTGATCGCCGAGGTAGTAGTGCCGTACGGGCTTTAGCGCTGCGTCCAACTCATATACGAGCGGCGTCCCGGTCGGAATGTTCAGCTCGACGATGTCCTGGTCCGATACGGCGTCCAGATACTTTGATCAGGGCACGGATCGAGTTGCCATGCGCCGCAATGACGACTCGTTTGCCCGCCCTCACGGCGGGCACAATGCTGCCGGTCCAGTACGGCAGAAAACGCGCGACGGTGTCCTTCAAGCATTCCGTGGCCGGCAGTTGAGCCGGTTCCAGATTCCTGTAGCGGGGATCGCGCCCGGGCCAACGGTCGTCGGCCGGGTCGAGCGCTGGCGGCGGGATGTCGTAGCTGCGCCGCCAGATCAGGACCTGCTCATCGCCGAAGCGTGCCGCCGTCTCCGCCTTGTTCAACCCCTGCAACGCCCCGTAATGGCGTTCATTCAGCCGCCAGGAGTTTTGCACCGGGATCCACATCAGATCCATGTCGTCCAGGACCATCCAGAGCGTGCGGATGGCACGCTTGAGTACCGAAGTGAACGCGATGTCGAAAACGAAGCCTGAATCTCTGAGCAGTCGAGCCGCTTCGTGCGCCTCCTTCAGACCTTGCTCGGACAGCTCGACGTCGGTCCAGCCGGTGAATCGATTTTCCTTGTTCCAAATGCTTTCTCCGTGGCGCAGCAAGACGAGCTTGTACATGACAGTGGGGGCCTTTCGTGCCGAAACAGGTAGACTCCACCTATATTGTAGTGGCTTGCTTACAGCGACTCCAAACCGCGTGTCGCCCAAAAGCCGCCACGCTTCGAGGTTTCCTCCCGCATCCGCTTGCATGTCCAGCAGCGCCCCACCTGTCGAGAGCGGCGGTCCGGACTCGCTCCGTGGGCCACACATCGCCGGGGCGCGCGCGCGAGTTCACGCCCGAGCGAGCGCTGCAGGTTAGCCTCGTGCTTCGTTGGGCTCATGTGGACCCTGCCGTTCCTGGTACCGTTCAAGGCGCCACCGATACCCAGCTTCCACGCCGAGATTCTGGCCGCGGCCCTGGGCCTGCTCGCGCTGAGCGTGCTCCCGGTGTTCGCCGGGTCGGCTGGAACTTCCGCGCGTGGCGCTGCTTCCGCTTGGCTTCATCGGCCTGATCGTGCTGCAGATGATATTGGGCCGGCTGCCCTTCCACCAGGTCGGGCTGCTTGCTGCACTCTACCTGCTGTGGGCCACCGGCCTCGTCATGCTCGGCGGGCTGCTCCGTCGCGAGTTCGGGCTCGCGCGCGTCGCGGGGATGCTGGCCTGGTTTCTTTTGGTGGGCGCTCTGCTCAGCGCGATCATCGCTTGGGCTCAGCACATCGACAGCGACGCCCTGGGACGCTTGATGATGCCGCGCTCGCCGGACCGGGTATGGGGCAACCTGGGACAGCCCAACCAGTTCGCCAACTATCTTGTACTCGGCGTTGCGTCCGGCGGCGTTCTTGTACGCCACGGACAAGTTTCCGCTGCGCTGGGCGCTACCGGCCACGTTGGCCTCTAGCCTACGTACTCAGCCTGACTGGCTCACGCAGTGCCTTGATGTATCTGGCCGGCCTGATCGCGTTGTCGGGCACTTTCTGGGCTCTGGATCGCTCCCGCGCCAACCGCCGACTCCTCGTCCTATGCTCATTGGCGCTGCTGGCCTGCTTGCTTCTGCCGTGGCTCGACAAACTGCTGCTCGAACCCAACATACCGACTGCCGCGTCGCGTCTCGGCTCGGCTGAGATCATAGCCGAGGAGCGCCCGCGCATCTGGAAGGCCGCGTTGCTGATGTTTCTCGACTCACCGCTTCTCGGCATCGGCTTCCGTCAATTCGGGTGGCACCATTTCGCTCTTAACGCTCAGATGCCGGAGCCGCGCATGCTCGGGTTCACCGATCATGCGCATAACCTGCTCCTGCACGTGCTCGCCGAATTCGGGTTGGTGGGATTCGCGCTGCTGGCCGGCTTTGCCGTGCTGTGGATCGCCGGGTTAGTGCGCCAGTCGCGCACTCCGTCAGACTGGTGGATCTGGGCGATCGTCCTCGTGCTGGGTGTGCACAGCATGCTCGAGTATCCGCTGTGGTACGCGTTCTTCCTGGGTGTCGGCGGCAGTGTTCCTGGGGCTGGGCGAGCCGCGCGCCCTGCCATTGCGCCTTGGCCAGGGAGGCCGAACCGGTCGGTTGCTCCTGGTTGGGCTCCTGGCACTTGGCTGGTTGGTGACTGTACAGCTGTTTGGCGATTATCTAGTGCTGGAGAATTTTCTGGCCTTCCGGTACCGTTACATGCACGCGTCCGCAGAGCTCAACCGACAGGCGAAGGACGCGCTGCTGGAGATTCACCGCGGGTCCCTGCTGGCACAATACGTAGAGCTCGGGCTAGCTCGCACCATTAGCGTCGACCCCGATCACCTCGCCGACAAGCTGGCCGTGAACGGTCGGGCGATGCTGCAGTTCCCCATCGATGACGTGACCTATCGCCAAGCGATGCTACTGGCACTGCGCGGCGATCAGGCCGCAGCGCGG
Organism: uncultured beta proteobacterium; assembly: GCA_963747025.1. Lineage (GTDB taxonomy): Bacteria > Pseudomonadota > Gammaproteobacteria > Burkholderiales > SHXO01 > SHXO01. Next base: position 89,016 of record CAVVDJ010000004.1, on the reverse strand, counting down.
CAGCAATGGGATCTGGCGGTCGCCTCCTTTCCCGAACTGCGCGACTCCGCAACACTGGTGGTCAAGCGCCGAGTCGAGGACGGACTCGCCGAGCTGCGCCCGTTGCTGGAGTATGCGCAGAATCCGATTCACGACAAACCTATTGACGGAGGTGCCAACTGAACGACGCAATTGTGGAGTTCGTACAGAAGAACATCTGGCTGGTCATGATCGCCGTAGCCAGCGGTGCGTTGTTCATCTGGCCGACCATCGCCAAGCTGTTCTCTCGCGGCCGAGAAGTCGGCGTGGCGGAAGCAGTGCAGCTGATCAACCGCAAGGATGCGGTGATCGTGGACGTGCGGGAGCCGAACGAGTTCAAGAACGGGCGCATCCCGCATGCGCGCAACATCCCTGTCGACCGGATCAATGAGCGCGTGAAGGAATTGGAGAAGCTCAAAACCAAACCGCTACTTCTCGTGTGCCAGACCGGCAGCCGCTCGGCGCAGGCCTGCGGTGGCTTACTCAAGGACGGTTTCGCCCAGGCTGTCGCGCTGTCCGGAGGTATGGCAGCGTGGCAGCAAGCCGGTATGCCCGTCGAGAAGGACGGCTAGGCAATGCCGTGCAAGGTGAGCATGTACATCACCGGGTTTTGCCCATACTGCAACATGGCCGAACGCCTGCTGCAAACCAAGGGCGTCGAAGACATCGAGAAGATCCGCGTCGACCTCGACCCGGCGCAACGCGCCGAGATGATGAAGCGCACGCGACGGCGTACTGTACCGCAGATCTACATCGGCGAGACGCATATCGGAGGGTTCGATGAGCTGTCGGCGCTGGATCGTGCCGGGCGGCTAGACTCGCTACTGCGGGGCGAGCCTGCTTAGGGACCAAGCCGAGTAACGTTTTGCGCGGCCGGCGGAGCCATCAGGGAGAGCAGTCGTTGTGAATTCGGCGTCTGATGCTGGGGCGCATGGGCTAGAATCACCGTTTTCGTGGCTACGAGGCGAGCATGGCGGCAGAGCGGGAACCAGCGCAGGCGCAGCAACCGTTGTTCACGATCGAGAAGATCTACGTCAAGGATCTATCTCTCGAGGTTCCCAACGCACCCCAAGTCTTTCTGGAGCGCGAGGCGCCCAAGGTCGACATCCAACTCGGCACCCGCGCTGCGCCGCTTCAAGACGGTCACTACGAGGTGGTGCTGACTGTCACCACCACGGCGACGCTGGGTGATAAGACGGTGTTCCTAGTCGAGGCTCAGCAGGCCGGGATCTTTCAGGTGCGCAATCTGCCACGCGAGAGCGTGGAGCCCGTGCTGGGAGTAACCTGCCCCAACATCCTCTTCCCGTATCTCAGAGAGGCGGTCTCGGATGCGATCGTGCGCGCGGGCTTTCCTCCCTTCCTGCTGGCGCCTGTGAACTTCGAGTTGCTCTACCAGCAGCGGATGCAGCAGGCGCAGCCGGCGCCCGACAACGACTCAGTAGAGCAAATGGCGTCTCAGCCGAGAGCAGGCACTAGCCATTCTCCAGGATCGCAGATAGGGAGCGCGCGCGTGAGCCCGAATCGCGTTCTCGATTCTGGGCCTGTTTGTCAGCGCATACGCTCTCGCCCTCGATTTCCGTTCAGTCGCCACCGCCTGCAGCTGTTCTCGTACGACGCGCCGTCGCTGAAGGCGCGCAAGCTCTTCATTCTCAATCAGGGCTACCCGGTCGAGGTGGTTGTCACGCTCGACGCCTGGCTCAAGGTACGCGATGCCTCGGGGGAGCTGGCCTGGATCGAGGCGAAGAATCTGTCGATGCAACGGTCAGTAATGGTCAAGGTAGCGCGAGCGGAGGTCCGGCGGGCGCCCGACGAGAACGCACCCGTCGTCTTCATCGTCGAGCAGGACGGCCTGCTGGAAGTGATCGAGACCGCTGACAACTGGGCGCAGGTCAAGCATCACGACGGCGCCACGGGCTATATCCGGATCACCCAGGTCTGGGGTTTATGAAGCTTGCGGTGCTCGGGGCCGGGGCGTGGGGCACCGCCTTGGCCGTTACGCTCGGCGCGCGACACGAGGTGACGCTTGTGGGTTCGCGACCCCGCGCAATGTGGGCAGATGCAGGCGAGCCGCATGAACCAACGCTACCTCCCCGGCATCTCCCTACCCGAATCGCTGAACCTGACGAACGATGTGCGCTCTGCGTGCGCGGGGGCCGAGCTCTCCATTCTCGGTGTCACTGTCGCGGGTTTGCGCGCTACTTTGCGCGAGGTGGCCGCGGTCGGCAGGCCACTGGCGACGATCTGGTTGTGCAAAGGATTCGAGGCCGGGACCTCGAAGCTCCCTCACCAGGTGGCGGCGGAGGAATTGGGCAACGAGGTGGCGCGCGGGGTGTTGTCCGGGCCCAGCTTCGCGCAGGAGGTGGCGCGTGGCGTGCCGGCGGCCCTGACCCTCGCGGCCCCCGACGCGGCATTCGCTGCCCGCACTGCGCGCGAACTGCATAGCCGGCGGCTGCGCATCTATTCCAGTGATGATGTGACCGGCGTCGAGGTGGGCGCTGCCGTCAAGAACGTCATCGCCATCGCTGCCGGTATCTCGGATGGGTTGGGCTTTGGTGAGAGCGCACGCGCGGCGCTCATCACCCGCGGGCTCGCGGAGGTCACGCGTCTCGGGATGGGGTTGGGCGGCCGTGCCGAGACCTTCATGGGCCTGTCGGGCGTAGGAGATCTGATTCTGACCTGTACCGGCAGTCTGTCCCGAAACCGCCAAGTCGGCTTGCGCTTAGCGGCGGGGCAGCCCCTGCCCAGGATCCTGGACGAACTGGGTCATGTCGCGGAAGGCGTCCACAGCGCTCGAGAAGTGCTCAACCTGGCGCGTCGAGTTTCTGCCGAAATGCCCATCATCTCAGCCGTTTGCGAAGTGCTCGAAGGGCGTCTAGCGCCCCAGGCGGCGGTCGATCAGTTGCTGTCGCGCGATCCCAAGCCCGAACACCAGGTGTAGCAAACCACCCAAAAATCTCCTGGCGGCAGCCTCAGCCGCCGCCCTCAAACCCAGCCTGTCGCCAGGCTTCGTAGACCACCACCGCCACGGCGTTCGACAGGTTCAGGCTGCGGTTGCCGGGCCGCATCGGCACCCTCAACCGCCGATCAGGCGCGAATCCTGCAAGGACGTCCGCCGGCAATCCACGGGTCTCCGGACCGAACACGAAGGCATCTCCGGCCGTGAACCCCGTAGCGTCGAAGCGCTGACTCGCGTGCGAGCTGAAGGCGAACAGGCGGCGACCAGCCAACGCCGCCAGGCACGCATCCCAGTCTTCATGTACCCGCAGGTCGGCGTATTCGTGATAGTCGAGGCCGGCCCGCCGCAACTCCCGGTCAGCTAGCCGGAACCCGAGCGGCCGGACCAAATGGAGCTGCGTACCGGTGTTGGCGCAGAGGCGGATCACGTTCCCCGTGTTCGGGGGTATCTCCGGCTGGTAGAGAACGACATGAAACATCGAAGCGCTAGGTTGTGGGAGCCGTATGTTCCTAAAGATCAATCGTCTACGGGACGATTATTAGAATTTAGCTAAACAGTGGTTGAGAATCCCGAGGCTTGAGGACGCGATGCCGAGACCAGAAAAGGTCCGACTGGGCGAAATTCTGCTGCAGCAAGGCCTGCTGACCGAGGCCCAGCTGCAAGAAGCCCTCGACGAACAGCGCAAAAGCGGGCGCAAGCTCGGGCGTGTGTTCGTCGAGAAGGGGTTCGTGTCCGAGGATCAGATCTCCACCGCGCTGGCGCGGCAACTCCAGGTTCCTTTCGTCAACCTCAAGCACTTTTCGCTCAAGCCCGAAGTCGCGATGCGCCTTCCAGAGACGCACGCCCGCCGCTTCCGCGCGATCGTCCTGGAGAACGGCTCGTCATACTACCGCGTGGCGATGGCGGATCCAACCGACCTGTTCGCCTACGACGAGATCGCCCGCGTCCTCAAGCGTGACATCCAACTCGCCGTCGTCACCGAAAGCGTCCTGGTACAAACCATCGACCGCGTCTATCGGCGCACCGAACAAATCACTGGCCTCGCCCAGGAACTGGGCCAGGAGATCGGCGACGGAGGCATCGATTTCTCTGCACTCGGATTGGGAACGACAGTCGAGGATGCTCCGGTCGTTCGGCTCTTGCAGACGGTGTTCGAGGATGCCGTCGGCGTCAGGGCCTCCGACATTCATATCGAGCCACAGGAGACCCGGCTCATCATCCGGTTCCGCATCGACGGAGTGCTGCACCTGCAGACGGAGGCTGACCCGAAGATCGCTCCCGCTCTGGTGCTGCGACTCAAGCTCACCTCCGGACTCGACATCTCCGAGAAACGGCTACCCCAGGATGGACGGTTCAATATCCGCGTCCGCAACGCCCAGATCGACGTGCGCATTTCGACCATGCCGACGCAGTACGGCGAGTCGGTGGTAATGCGCTTGCTGAATCACAGCAGCGGTCTGCTCGGACTGGAGCGCCTCGGCATGCCACCCGAGATTCTGGCCCGGGTACGCGACGTGGTGCACAGGCCCAGCGGCATGGTCTTGGTAACCGGACCGACAGGCAGCGGCAAGACCACTACTTTGTACGCAGCGTTGGAACAGATCAACACGGCGGAACGCAAAATCATCACGGTGGAGGACCCGGTTGAGTACCGCCTGCAGCGTATCAATCAGGTGCAGGTCCAAGACAAGATCGACCTCAGCTTCGGCCGCATCCTGCGCTCGGCTTTGCGCCAGGATCCGGACGTAATCCTGGTCGGTGAGATGCGCGATCAGGAGACTGTCGAAGTGGGTCTGCGTGCGGCCATGACCGGCCACATGGTGCTGTCCACGCTGCATACCAACGATGCGATCAGCACGCCGACCCGCCTACTGGACATGGGTGCACCCCGCTACATGGTGGCGATGTCACTGCATCTGGTGCTGGCGCAGCGTCTGGTACGACTGATCTGCGAGAGCTGTCTGGAGGAACATCAGCTGTTGCCGTCCGAGCGCGAGTGGCTGCGTCACGAGCTCGGCGAATCGGTGGAGGGCTACAAATATCTTAAAGGTGTCGGCTGCTCTCAGTGCAACAACACCGGTTACCTTGGCCGCACCGGCGTGTACGAGATGCTGGAAATGACGCGGCCCGTAGTCGAGGCGGCGAACTCGGACGACCCCTCTCGGTTCGTCGCGATCGCGCGCAAGCAGATGCACGGACACACGTTGCGCCGCCACGCCGCCACGCTGGCCAGCGCGGGCCGCACTAGTGTAGAGGAAGCCATGAAGATTTCTTCGCAACTGGAAGAGTGATCGGGCATGGCCCATTTCGCATACAAGGCAAGAGACTCCCGCGGCGAGCTGGTGCGAGGCGTCTTGGAAGGGGTCGACAGCGGCGCGGTAGCGGCTCAACTTTTCGGCAGCGGTGTGACGCCGGTGGAGATCGGCGAAACCGTTGTTCCGACGGAAGGCGGACGTGGTGGTTTCGCGCTGCGCGAGCCGAAGATCACCACGGTCGACTTGATGCTGTTCAGCCGTCAAATGTATTCCCTGCTGAAGGCCGGTGTGCCGATTCTGCGCGCGCTCGCCGGCCTGCAGGAGTCCAGCATTAACCCCGCCTTCAAGAAGACGCTCAAGGGCGTGCGCGAGAACCTGGAAAGTGGCAGAGACCTGTCGGCGTCGATGCGGCGGCAGGGCAGTGCGTTCTCCCCGTTCTACACGGCGATGGTTTATGTGGGTGAGACCACCGGCCGCCTGGAGGAAATCTTCCTGCGCCTGTTCGAGCACCTGGAGTTTCAGGAGCACATGCGCGTGCAGGTGAAATCGGCGCTGCGTTACCCGACTTTCGTCATCGTGGTCATGGCGGTCGCCGTGGCCGTGATCAATCTGTTCGTGATCCCTGCTTTCGCCAAGGTCTACCAGGGCTTTGGCGCGAGGCTTCCGGTCATCACGCAGTGGCTGATCGGCTTTTCCAACTTCATGGTCAGCTACTGGTGGGTGATGCTGGGAATGGTGCTGGGGGCCGTTATCGCTTTCAAGCTCTGGATCGCCACGACCGACGGGCGCTACCGGTGGGACCGCGTGAAGCTGCGCATTCCGATCGCCGGGAAGATCGTCCTCAAGGCTACGCTGGCGCGCTTCGCGCGCAGCTTCGCTCTCGCTATCCGCAGCGGCGTGACCGCGATCCAGAGCCTCACCCTGGTGGCGCAGATTGTGGACAACGCGTACTTGGCGGAGCGCATCGAGAAGATGCGGGAAGGCGTCGAGCGGGGCGAGAGCGTGCTGCGTACGGCGGTTGCCTCTGGTGCGTTCACACCGGTGGCGCTGCAAATGATTCTGGTGGGCGAGGAGTCGGGTTCGCTCGACGACATGATGGACGAGGTGGCCGACATGTACACGCGCGAAACGGACTACGAGCTGAAAACCCTGAGCGCGCAGATCGAACCGATCCTGATCGTGCTGCTAGGCGTGCTGGTGCTGATCCTGGCGCTGGGCGTGTTTCTGCCCATCTGGGATCTCGGGCGCGCCGCGTTCGGCCGTGCGGGCTAGCGCGCTGCGAACGCAAGGGCTGGCGTGGAAGCGACCGGAGATGCCGCGTACGGCGATCGGGGCACGGAGTCGGAGCAGCGGCTTCAGCTTGGCGGAGCTGGTTGCCTGCATCTCGCTGATCGGCGTCTTCGCCGGCCTGTTGCTTGACCGGATGCTGTACTACCAGGAAGCCGCGGAGAAGGCGGTGATGGAGCTGGAGGCAACCAAGCTCAAGTTGGCGTTGCAGGTTCATGTCGGGGACCTCATCGCGCGCAACCGCCCCTTGGATTACTCGCAGATCGCCCGAGAGAACCCTGTGGGTTGGCTGGACCGGCCTCCGGTTGGATATCGAGGCGAATTTGACGGAGATGTTTCGGCGGAGCTGCCAAAGGGAAGTTGGTTTTTCGATCGCTCCCACGCCGAGGTCGTATACCTCGTAAAGCTGGACCGCAACTTGCAGCCTGGATCGGGCGTGCGTGCGCGCGTTCGTTGGCGCATCAAGCTGGTGCGGCCCGAAGGTGCGCACGCAAAGGACGGAACGGTGCTCGGGATGCAACTGGTCCTGGTGGAGCCTTATCGGTGGTTTTGAGTCCCCGCGAGAACGCAGCCGGCGTGAGGCGCACGCGGGGGTGCTGTCAATACAACTTGCATAGGAGAGGAATATGAGAGTTCGGGCCCGAGGTTTTACGCTGATCGAGCTGATCGTCGTGATTACCATACTGGGAATATTGGCCGCGTTTGCCCTGCCCAGGTTCGCTGCGCTGCAGGCGGACGCGCGCATCGCGAAGATCAACGGCGCGCTTGGCTCGATGAAATCGGCAGCGGCTCTGGCGCGCTCCATCCAGCTCACCCAGGGGCTTGCAAGCAACACCGCGGTGGTGATGGAAGGCCTGACCGTCAATATGGCGAACGGGTACCCCACCGCGGGATCCATCGTGCTGGCCGCGGATATCGCCGCGCCCGACTTCTCCCTAGGTGCTGTGACCCCGATGGGCGGAGGACTGAGCCAGATTCAGATCTCCACCGATGCCGGTCACCCCAACTGCGCCATCATCTACCAGGAGGCCGCGACCAACGCAGCTCCCATCTATACGAACGCACTCGATCCTTCGAATCCCACCGACCGGGCGAATTGTTCTTGATGTAGCGGCTCGCGCAGGCCACTGAACCGTTGGTTCCATTGGCATGCTTGCTGCTTTGTGGGGCCATGGTGTTCAAACAGAACCCTGCTTTCCGGTCCCCTTCTACCCCAGTGGAGACATGTATGAGAAGTGTACAGAAAGGCTTTACGCTGATTGAGCTGATCGTTGTGATCGTCATCCTCGGAATTCTGGCTGCCGTAGCGCTGCCCAGGTTCATTGATCTGACGCAGGAGGCGCTGACCGCATCGACGCAAGGCGTCGCCGGCGCGATCTCTTCCGCATCGGCCATCAACTACGGCGCGTTCCAAGCGAACTCTGCCAAGGCCACACAGATAATTAACGCAACGCCGTGCGCAACCTCCGCGGCTGGTTTGCTTACCGGTGGGTTGCCCACGACGGGTAGCGTGACGTACACAGTCACCGGCGGTGCCAGTTGCGCACTGCCCGGTGCACCCGCCGGGACCGTCGTTACCTGCACAGTCACGGGCACAAAGGGCAGCACGAGCGCGACGGCCACCGCGTCGCTCATTTGCACCGGCTAGCGGTAAGCGCGGGTCCCGGAGGATGGGATCAGCCATGAGTTGCTGAGCGCAACGCAAGCTCAGCGGCATCCGGCAACGCCCCGGATATGGCTACCACGAGAGGGCTCGGCCAGTACCCAAGGTCGAGCCCTTTTCAACTCGTGCATGGGTCTCCGGGAGCTGAGGAATTAGGTGTCGCAAGGGCTCCGGTAGGGGCACGAGAAGGCTGCTTTGAAACAATAATTTAGCCTCCTGTGCTCAGCGACAGTTTTAAGAAAGGATAACGCATGCCGTTGGTTGGGCGTGAACGAAGGATCGGCCATTGGCTCGCAGTGGGAGTCTACGGGGAGCGCATCGACATCGCCCAGGTCGAGCGCGGGGCCCTGGGACGCCCGGCCGTACAGATTTGCGAGTCGTACGCCAGGAAGGGTTCCGAGGTCGACGCCCTGAAATCCGTGGCTCGTGCCGTGCGGCCAAACCGCTTCCGCTGTTCAGTGATGCTCGACGCCGCCGACTATCAGATGCAGCTGGTGGAAGCGCCGAGCGTGCCCAGGGAGGAGATGAAGTCGGCCGTGCGTTGGAAGCTCAAGGACCTGCTCGACTACCCCGTGGACGCGGCAACGGTGGATGTGGCCGATATTCCTCCTGACCGCGCCGGGGCGGCTCGCGCCCACTACGTTTACGCTGTGTCTGCGCGGAATGAACGCATCAAGGCGCGCATGAAGCTGTTTCAGGACGCAAAGTTTCCACTCGAAGCCATCGATGTTCCGGAGATGGCTCAGCGCAATATCGCAGAACTGTTCGAGGATCCCGGGCGCGGTCTGGCGCTTCTCGCTTTCGACGATCGGGGAGGCCTCCTCACCGTGACCGCAGACGGTGAGTTGTTCATGGCGCGACACACCGACATTTCGGCCGCGCAGCTGACCGAAGTAAGCAACGACATGACCGATCCAACGATAGAGCGATTGGTGCTCGAGCTGCAGCGCTCGCTGGATCATTTCGACCGCCAGTTCAGCTACATCTCCGTGTCGCGCATGCTGGTCGCGCCTCTGCCCGTCGATATCGGCCTCGATCGCCACCTGGCGAACAGTCTCGGCCTGCCCGTGCAGAGTTTCGACCTGGCCGACGTGCTCGATTTTCCCGGCGCCCCGGAGCTGCGGGACCCGACCCGGCAGAGTTACCGGCTGCACATTATCGGCGCGGCGCTGCGCGACGAGCGAGTTGCTTCGTGACCCAGCAGATCAACCTCTACAACCCGGCGCTGCTACCCCAGGTTGACCCCTTCTCTGGGCGCGTGGTGCTGCTTGCCCTGGGCGGTATCCTGCTGCTCTCACTGCTTGCCTACACTTGGTCGGCGTGGGATGCCGCGCGCCTGGCCGGCGAACAGCAGCGGCAACAGGGGGACCTCACTGCCCTTCAATCAGACATCACGCGATTGGCGCAGGAGTCGGCCGGGCGTAAGCCGAGCCCGCAGCTCACGGCTGAGCTCGAGAGCATCGAAGCCCTGCTTGCAGGGCGCAACGAAGTCATGACCGTGCTCAAGGGCGGGTCTTTGGGCGACACCAAAGGCGTCTCAGAGTATTTCCGCGCCTTCGCGCGCGAGACGGTCGATGGACTGTGGCTCACCGGCTTTAGCATCGTCGGAGCAGGCAGCGACATCAGCATCGAAGGCAGGACGCTGCGGGCTGAATTGGTGCCCGGGTATATCGGGAAGCTGCGGCGCGAGCAGGTGTTGCGCGGGCACGGCTTTGGGACTCTCAACGTGCAATTGCCGACAGACGCTGCCACTCCCAACGCCTCCCGAAAGACCGCCGAGTTTCTCGAATTCCGACTCTCGAGCCAGGGACCTGGGACTAGCGCCGCGTCGCTTTCGGGAGGCGCGCGATGAGCCCGCTGCTGCAAAAGTACGTTCAAAAGCTCGACGCGCTTACCAGGCGCGAGCGCTGGATCGTATTCGCGGCCGGCGCGGCAGTGATCCTGTTCCTTGCCTACGAGCTCGGTATCGGACCTGCGTTGGAGCGCAGAAAGGAGTTCGCAGCTCGCGTGGCCGATCAGAAGAACCAGATCGTTGCCGCCGCTGCGCAAAAGGCCGAGTTGGAACGCTTGCTCACGCAGGATCCCGACGTGGCCATACAGGAACGCATCGGCGCGAAGCGGAAGCAGATTGCAGAGATCGACACCCAGCTGTCCAAGCTCCAGCGCACGCTGGTTCCCCCCGAGAGCATGGGCGCCGTTCTGGAGCAGCTGGTGGGAAGGGATGGTCCTGTCCGGATTGTCCGGCTCCAGCAACCTGCCCGCTGCGCCGCTGGTGGAGAAGAACGCTGACCAAGTCGCGCCCGGGCCCGGTTCCGGGCCGACGGCCGCCACTCCTACCCCCGCTGCACAGGACGGCAGCAGACACGTCTACAAACACGGCGTTCAGATCGTCGTCGAGGGCCCGTATCTCGACCTGCTGGCCTACGTGGCACGGCTGGAGAAGCAGTCTTGGCAGGTGTACTGGGGTCGGACCGTGATGACCGCGGATTACCCCAAAGCCCAGGTCGAACTCACGTTGTACACGCTCAGCCTGGACAAGGCGTGGCTGGTGGTGTGACCCATGGCCTGGCTCGTGCTTATCGAAGCTCTCGCCGCATCCGCTCTGGCTTTGGCCGCGGGCGTGGCCTGCGGCGAGAGCATGTCGGACCCGACTCGGCCTCCCGCTGCATTCCATCTAGGCAACGGGCCGGCGCGGTCGGGCGAGGCCACCGGGGGACTGGTGCTGCAGTCAGTACTGATCTTTCCCGATACGCGCTCCGCCATCATCAGCGGCGAGCATGTACTGCTGGGGCAGAAGATCGGAGGTCAGCGATTGGTGAAGGTAGGCGAAGCCGAGGTGGTGTTGCTGAATGGCGCCTCGCGTCGCACCCTGAAACTGTTTCCAAGCGTCGACAAGCGCTCCACCATGACCACACGCGGTATGGAGAACTCAGAACAATGAAGACGCCCATCCTACCGGCATGCGACGTCACGATAGTGGCGAGCAGACATGATGCGCAGGCTGGCGTTGGTTCCGCTGCTGTGGCCCTGAGCATTGGTTGCACGCAGCAGAAGGGCGGACCCATGCCGACCCACTACGAGGATGCGCTCTCTCAGCTGGACAAGGCGGCCACGTCCAAGTCCGTCGGCAAACAGCCGGATGCGGTGAGCCAGGCGCTGTTGCCGCCGCTGGTGGTGGAGATGCCAAGGGCCGAGGGCAAGGCCGCGGAGTCGCGCTTTGACCTGGCTGTGAACAACGCTCCGGCTCCCGAAGTGTTCATGGCCATCGCGTCGGGCAGTCCGTACAGCATGATCGTGCACCCGGGCATCACCGAGAAACTGTCCGTCAAGCTCAAGGACGTGACGGTGTTCGAGGCCCTGGACACTTTGCGCGACATGTACGGCTACGAATACAAGGTTACCGGCAACCGAATCTTGATTCAGTCGCTCGCGCTGCAAACGCGCGTGTTCCTCGTCAACTATCTCAACAACATCCGCAAGGGCAAGAGTGAACTGCGAGTCGCATCGAGCTCCCCCTCCGATTCCGCTGGCGGGACCCAGGCCGGCGCGATTTCCGCGATCAACGGACCGCAGGTGCCTACAATTCAGGCGCTGGCGGGCAGCAAGGTCGAGACCACTTCGGACGTGAACTTCTGGACCGACCTGGGCAACGCGCTGCGCGCCATCGTCGGGACTGGCGAAGGTCGGAACATGATCATGAACGCGGAGTCCGGCGTGATCGTGGTGCGCGCTATGCCCTCAGAGTTGCGCGAGGTCGGGGAATTCCTCAGAACGATGCAGGGTGTGGTATCGCGCCAGGTATTGCTGGAGGCCAAGATCATCGACGTCCAGCTCAGTGACAGCTTCGCCACCGGTATCAACTGGGCCGCCTTTCATGCCGGTAGCAATAGCCGCTTCGCCGGCGGCATTCAGCAACCCGGCAGCAACTTGACGACGCAAGGCGCGATGTCTCAGTTCACCACGATTGGCCCTGACGGCCAGGCGGTGCCGAATTCCATCTTTACCGCCAACCCGGCTGCGCCCGGCAGTCTGATCGCCGGCGGCGGCGTGCCGGGGACCGTTTTCGGCCTTGCTTTCCAGACCAGCAATTTTGCTGCTCTGCTCAACTTTCTGCAGACGCAGGGCGAGCTGCAGGTGCTATCTAGTCCGCGCATCGCGGCGATCAACAACCAGAAGGCGGTGCTCAAGGTCGGCACCGACCAGTTCTTCGTGACCAACGTGACCACCAACCAGACCACCACTATAGGCGGCCAGATCCAGAATTCGCCCTCCATCACCACGCAGCCCTTTTTCTCCGGGGTGGCGCTGGACATTACCCCGCAGATCGACGAGAACAACCAGATCATCCTGCACATTCACCCTTCCGTGAGCAACGTGGTGAACCAGTCTACGAGCCTCAACCTCGGCTCGGCCGGTACCTTCACGCTGCCCCTCGCCGCGAGCACGATCAGCGAGACCGATACGGTCGTCCGCGTGACCAATGGCAACATCGTGGCTATCGGCGGCCTGATGAAGCAGCAGGACGAACGCAACCGCGGGGGTGTGCCAGGACTGATGGATATCCCCATCATCGGCACCCTGTTCAAGAACACCTCTCGGAGTGGCCTCAAGAGCGAGTTGGTGATCCTGGTCAAACCCACCGTGATCGAGAACGAGGAGAGCTGGAAGCCGAGCGTCCAGGAAGCGGCAAACCGTGTCCGTGACTTGCGTCACGACGAGTTCGGGCGCTACTGGAAGGAAGAGGTAGTTCAAGAGGGCAATGGAAAAAGCAGTGGCCAGCCGAATGCTGCCAAGCCGTGAAGCTCGTAGCTAGATCGGCGAGGCATTGAGGCGGAGGAGGCTATGTACCGTTCCCACTTCGGCTTGCGCGAGCCCCCCTTCGGCATCACACCCGACACCAGCTTCGCCTTCTCCTGCGCCTCCCACCAAGAGGCGCTCAATACGCTGCTGGTGGCGGTAGGCAATGGCGAGGGCTTCATCAAGATCGCTGGGCAGGTGGGCACCGGCAAGACGCTGCTCTGCCGGCGCTTCCTTGCGACCCTGGACGAGAAGTACGTCACCGCCTATATCCCCAACCCTTACCTCGAGCCGCGGGCGTTGATGCTGGCACTGGCCGAGGAGCTTCGCGTCGGCATCGACGCGGGCGCCGAGCAGCACAAGATCCTCAAAGAGCTGAACCATGCGCTGCTTGAATTCGCCCGTAACGGCAAGCGCGTCGTCGTATGCCTGGACGAAGCCCAAGCCATGCCGCTGGAAACATTGGAAGCGCTCCGTCTGCTGAGCAACCTGGAGACCGAGAAGCGCAAGTTACTGCAAGTGGTCCTCTTCGGGCAGCCCGAGCTGGACGACAAGCTGGGCCAGGACTCGGTACGCCAGTTGCGCCAGCGCATCACATTTCAACACTACCTCGGGGCCCTGAGTCGCAACGAACTGGACTACTACCTCGCACACCGCTTGCGGGTGGCGGGTTACATTGGTCCGCCCCTGTTCACTCCGCGGGCGGCAGCGGTCATCTATCGCACCACCCGTGGGGTACCGCGGCTGGTCAATATCATCGCTCACAAGAGCCTGCTCCTGGTGTACGGAGAGGGCGGACACAACGTCGCTCCCCCGGCACGTTCGGGCGGCGGCCAAGGACACTCCCTCGGCGCGGTCGGTCCGACATGCCTGGTGGTGGAGCGTGGTGCCGACCCTAGCCGTTGCCGCGGCAGGCGCGTGTGTCTTCCTCGGCATGCGATGAGCCTCATCAACCAGGTACTCAAGGATCTCGAGCAGCGCCACGCCGGAGGAGTGCATGGTGGCGTGGCCCGTGCCGTCCGGCCCCTCCCCGAAGAGGCTCCCAGACGCGGCATATGGATCGTCCTGAGTTTGGTTGCCGCCGTATTATTGGCAGGAACGGCATGGTGGTATCTATCGCCGGCCCTCGCGCGGAACGCTCCAGTTGGCGAGCTGACCGCTACTAGGGTTGCATCTCCCGCTGCCAGTACGTCGCTACCTCCGGCCGTAGTGCCGGCGCCTGCGGCCGCTCGCCCCGGACCCGTCCACCCAAGGGCCCGGGACGCCCGCCCCCCTCCTGGATCAACGGACGAGCGGACATCCGGCCGTGGCGGCCACAGCACGCGCGACGACGCCCGAGATCGCCGGGCTACCCCGAGCCCCGCCCCCAGTTGCTCCGGATTTCCCGGAGGCCCGCGTGGCGGCACGGACGCCCATGCTCACCCCCGGTGCGGCAACGCGCGCGCGCTTTGGACGAGGCGGTTACTGCCTCCGAAACAGCGCAGGAGGTGGAGCAAGAGGACCCCAAGCCGCTCGCGCGGGCATCGCGCAAAACCGTCCCGAAGGTTTCCGGACCAAACGCTCCCGTCGATCTGGAAGGCGCCGGCGCGCCGGCGACCGAGGGTCCTGGGATCAGCACTCCGCCGGCGGCCGCCAATATCGAGAAGCAGGTGCGCCCGCCGACCGAGCGCGAGCAAGTGGAAACCGAGTTCCGCCGAGGGATGGCGGCTTTGAGTGCCGGAGATGCTACCGAGGCCGAGACCAGGCTGCGCGCTGCGCTCGCGATTGATCCGACCGTGGACAAAGCGCGCCAGGCGCTGCTCGGGCTGTACATCGAACACGGACGGCGCGAGGACGCCGAACAGCTGCTCGAGGAGCGCCTGCGGGTGGATCGCAGGCCGACAGGGTTCGCGCTCGCGCTGGCCCGTCTCCAGCTGGAGCGCGGCGCCAATAGCGAGGCGCTCGCTACGCTCCAACGCTCGCTGCCGAACGGCGAAGCCAGCGCCGACTATCAGGCGATGCTAGCCAACGCTCTTGGACGCCTGGGTCAGCACAAACAGGCGGCGGAGCGCTTCGACATGGCTGCGCGCCTCGCGCCGCGCAATCCCGTGTGGCTCATGGGCCTAGGTGTCGAGTTGCGCGCCGACAACCGTTCCAGCGAGGCGCGCGTCGCATTCCAGCGGGCGCGCGAACTGGGTGGCCTCAACCCGCAGCTCGCCAACTTCGTGGACCGGCAGCTGAGTGAGCTCAAATGAGAGGAGCCGGCACGGTCGGCCGAGTTCACTTATAGTCAGCCGATCGCTTTTCACGGTCTCTCAGCCCGCGCCACCACCCAGCCCCACACCTGCGCTGCGCCGCAGCCGAGCAGCGCGCCTGCCAGCTCGTCAAGCGTCGCACCGGTAGTGAGCACGTCATCGACCACCACCACATTCGCGCCGGAAAGATCCGCCTCGCATTCGAACGCTCCGCGGATATTGCGGCGGCGCTCCGCCCACGGCAGCGCCGCTTGAGGCGCTGTATGACGGGTCCGACGGCACAATGCCGGCGCGAGTTTCAAGGACAAGCGCTCTGCTAGCGCACGGGCGAGCTCCTGCGCTTGATTGAATCCACGCTCCCGGAGGCGCTGGGGTGCCATGGGCATCGCGAGCATCAGGTCCGGACGCGATTCGCGACCGACGCGATCGGCCAATAGGGCGGCCAGCGGCCCCACCGTGCTGAGATCGGCGCCGTACTTGAGCCGCTGAATCGCGCGGTCCACCGGGAAGTGATACGAGACCGCTACGCTCAAACGCGAGAAGCGCGGCGGCTGTGCCAGACACTCACCGCAGATCTCTCCCGCTGGAGACAGATTGCCGCAGGCAGGACAACGCACCGCGCGGCGTCCAGGCAAATCTTCCCGGCATGGGCCACAAATCCCCTCCCGTGGATCGGTAGCGCCGCAGAACAGACAGCGCTGCGGCAGCGCCCAACGCTCGGCGAGCGCGCGCAGCGCTCCACGAGCACCTGCCCACATTGACTCCTCCCACACGCCGGATATGATCCTGGCGCCGAGTCTACCAGTTGCGGCAAGTCTTTCCGTTCAAGCATTCTGCATGCATGCCTGATCCGATCTCGCTCGACAAACGCCGTATCCGCCGAAACTTCGCGCGCGCGGCCGCCGACTACGATAGGGCCGCTGCGTTGAGTCATGAGGTGTGCGCGCGGATGCTCGAGCGCCTCGAACTGGTGAAGCTTGCCCCGGGGCGGATTCTGGACGTGGGCAGCGGCACCGGTGCGGCGGCGCGGGCGCTCGCCCGTCGCTACCCTCAGGCGCGGGTCTCCGCGCTGGATTTCTGCTTGCCTGCATTGCATATGCAGCGTCGCGCTGGGTTCTGGTCGGAAGTCCTGCGCGTCGCCCTGGGCCGCCCCGCAATCAGCCGCGTGTGCGCCGACTTCGAGCGCTTGCCCCTGCGCAGCGGCGCGATGGACCTCGCGGTCTCGAACCTTGCGCTCCACTGGAGCAATGTGCCTGACGTCGTGCTTACCGAGTTGCAGCGCGTGCTGCGCCACGGCGGGCTGCTCATGTTCACCACGCTCGGACCAGACACTCTCAGAGAGCTGGCGCAGGCGAGCGCCGATGTTCATGGGCGCTCCCCCGTACATTCTTTCATCGACATGCACGATCTGGGGGATATGTTGATTCGCAGTGGATTCGCTGACCCGGTGATGGACATGGAGTACCTCACGCTCACATACGCGCGGGTCGAGGATCTGTTTCGTGATCTCCGGGCCAGCGGGGCACAGTCAACGCGAGCCGACAACGTCGGGCTACGCACTCCGCGCTGGCGCGAGAGCCTGGGGCAACGTTACGAGTCGCTGCGGCTGGAGGGCCGTCTTCCGGCGACGTTCGAGATCGTTTATGGGCACGCGTGGAAACCCGAACAAGGAAAGCCGGAGCACAAGCCTGGAGTGACCGCCGACGGCCGCGCGGTCATACGGTTCAAACGACCTTGACGAGGTGCCCGAGGGAAGACCTCGTTTTGCTGGGCACTGAGCAACCCCCAACTCGTATCAGCCGCCTCGTTCTTGCGAGGGGGCAGACCGTATGCTACATTTCGCCGCGGATTTGGAGGACGGGAGACCCGCGGTTGCGAAGGCGACAAAAGCCAGTGCGAGGGCTAGACCAGCTAGATGAACTGCACCGACCCCGGCGAGTTCCTCCTCATCGCCAGACGCAATAATTCTCTCTCTTCAGCGGGCAGGGCGATCGTCTTCGGGTCACTGGTCGCACTCTCCCTTGCAATCTCGCTCGCCTTTGCATTTCAGGGTGCGTGGTTGGTGCTGCCGTTCGCGGGAGCAGAGATGTGCGTGCTCTTCCTAGCCTTCCGCTTCATCGAGCGGCACGCAGGGGACTTCGAGTCCATCGCCATCAAGGGCGACCACGTGCTGGTGGAAAGGTGGGAAACCGGGAGAGTGTGCCGGTACGAGTTCAACCGCTACTGGGCGCAGGTGGTTGTGAACCATTCCGCGTCCGCCGGCAAGTCCGTTCTGGCCTTGCGCTCTCACGGGCGGGAGGTGGAGTTTGGACGGCATTTGACCGAAGACCAGAGGGACGCGCTGGCGCAGACGCTCAGGCAACAGTTGAGAAACGGTCGCTAGTCGAGAAACAGCACTCAACTCGGGGAAACCATGATCAGAAGAATGGCGCAGACCCTCACCAGCTTGTGGCTGGCGATCGCGGGAGCCGGCATCGTGCACGCCGAGATGCGGCTCAACCTGCAGCAGCCCGAGACCGTCATCGCGCACGAGATATATGACCTGCACACGGTGATCCTCGTCATCTGCGTGATCATCTTTGTAGTGGTGTTTGGGGCCATGTTTTATGCGCTCTGGAAACACCGAAAGTCGGTGGGGCACAAGGCCGAACAGTTCCACGAGAACACCACGGTGGAGATTCTCTGGACCGTCATCCCCTTCTTCATTCTCGTGGGCATGGCAATTCCCGCTACCAAGACGATCCTGGCCATGAAAGACAGCTCCAGCCCGGACATGAGCATCAAGGTTACGGGTTATCAGTGGAAGTGGCGGTACGACTATCTCAAGGAGGACATTGGCTTCTACAGCAATCTGACCACCCCGGTCGAGCAGATCGAGAATCGTGCGCCCAAGGGCGAGCATTATCTGCTGGAAGTGGACAACCCGTTGGTGGTCCCGGTAGGCAAGAAGGTGGACGTGCTGATTACGGCCAACGATGTGATCCACTCGTGGTGGGTGCCCGCGTTCGGTGTGAAGCAGGACGGTATTCCGGGGTTCGTACGCGACGCGTGGTTCAAGGTCGAGACCCCCGGCACCTACCGCGGCCAGTGCGCGGAACTCTGCGGCAAGGACCACGGGTTCATGCCGATCGTGGTCGAGGCGGTGACCGAAGACAAGTACAAGGAATGGGTCGCGCAGCAGCAGGGCAAGAAGACGCAGGCGTCAGCCGCGTCTGCAGCCGATGCAAACAAGACGTATACGCTGGACGAGCTGAAGGCGGAAGGGGAGAAAGTCTACGGCAAGACGTGCGTGGCTTGCCACATGCCGAACGGGCAGGGGATGCCGCCCACGTTCCCGGCGCTGTCCGGTGGCAAGATCGCAACCGGCTCGATCGCCGGACACATCGACATCGTCGTCAACGGCAGCAAGAAGAACCCGGCCATGGTTGCGTGGAAGAACCAGCTGTCGGATCTCGAGATCGCCGCCGTCATCACGTACGAGCGCAACAGTTTCGGCAACAAAGTTGGCGATATGGTGCAACCAAAGCAGATCGCTGCAGCCCGCAAATAACCACTCAGTGTAGCCAGCGTCGGATCTGAGTCAGGAGACAGCTATGGAAGCGGTACACGGCCACGGACACGAGCACGGTGACGCCCACGGGTATCACCCGGGCGGCATCATGCGCTGGATCACGACGACCAACCACAAGGACATCGGCACCTTGTACCTGTGGTTTGCGTTCATCATGTTCCTCACCGGCGGCGTGATGGCGCTCACCATCCGAGCCGAGCTGTTTCAGCCCGGCCTGCAGATCGTGCGGCCCGAGTTCTTCAATCAGCTCACCACCATGCACGGCCTGATCATGGTGTTCGGCGCCATCATGCCGGCGTTCGTTGGCTTCGCAAACTGGCAGATACCGCTGATGATCGGGGCGCCCGACATGGCGTTCCCACGTCTGAACAACTGGAGCTTCTGGCTGCTGCCGCCGGCAGGAATCCTATTAGTCACCTCGTTCCTGGCGCCAGGCGGAGCCACCGCGGCTGGCTGGACCCTGTACGCGCCGCTTTCGGTCCAGATGGGCCCGGGGATGGACATGGCGATCTTCGCGCTCCACATCGCGGGCGCCTCCTCGATCATGGGTTCGATCAACATCATCACCACGATCCTGAACATGCGCGCGCCCGGCATGTCGTTGATGAAAATGCCGCTGTTCGTGTGGAGCTGGCTAATCACCGCATACCTGCTGATTGCGGTGATGCCAGTGCTCGCGGGTGCAGTGACCATGGTGCTCACCGACCGCCACTTCAATACTCACTTTTTCAACGCGGCCGGCGGCGGGGACCCGGTGATGTTCCAGCACATCTTCTGGTTCTTCGGGCACCCCGAGGTCTACATCATGATCCTGCCCGGCTTCGGCATCATCTCGCAGATCATTCCGACCTTCGCCCGCAAGCCGCTGTTCGGCTACTCCTCGATGGTGTATGCCCTCTCCTCCATCGCCATCCTGTCTTTCATCGTGTGGGCGCACCACATGTTCACGGTCGGCATGCCGGCGGCTGGACAGCTGTTCTTCATGTACGCCACCATGCTGATCGCGGTGCCGACCGGCGTTAAGGTGTTCAACTGGGTAGCGACCATGTGGAAGGGCTCGATGACATTCGAGACCCCGATGCTGTTCGCGTGCGGGTTCATCTTCGTCTTCACGATGGGCGGGTTCACCGGGCTCATTCTTGCGATCACGCCGGTCGATATCCAGCTGCAGGACACGTACTACGTCGTGGCTCACTTCCACTACGTGCTGGTGGCCGGCTCCTTGTTCGCGTTGTTCGCGGGTACCTACTACTGGCTGCCGAAATGGACCGGGCACATGTACGACGAGACGCTTGGGAAATGGCATTTCTGGCTCTCCATGATCTTCTTCAACGTGACTTTCTTCGTCATGCACTTTCTGGGGCTGGCCGGCATGCCGCGGCGAGTTCCGGACTACGCACTGCAGTTCGCCGATTTCAACCGGATTGCGAGCATCGGCGCGTTTGGCTTCGGGTTGTCGCAGCTGCTGTTGCTGTACATCGTGTTGAAGTGCATCCGCGGTGGCGAGAAAGCAACCGACAAGGTGTGGGAAGGAGCCGAGGGGTTGGAGTGGACGCTGCCGTCGCCGCCTCCATATCACACTTTCGAAACGCCCCCAGTCGTTAAATGACACAAGCGGGCGCAGCGCACATATCGTCCCCGCGTCGAGCGGCGGTGCGCATGTCGAAGAATCTGAAGACCGCCCTGGTCCTGGCCTCGGTGGTGATCGCATTCTTCGCTGGCATCGTCGTCCGGCACTGGCTATGGCCGTCGTCATGAACCGGGCCGCGGCCAACCGCGCTCTGATGTTGAAGCTGATCGTCGTCGCGGTCGGCATGTTCGGTTTCGGCTTCGCTTTGGCGCCGTTCTACAC
The DNA here is from genome assembly GCA_963747025.1 of uncultured beta proteobacterium. Classification (GTDB taxonomy): domain Bacteria; phylum Pseudomonadota; class Gammaproteobacteria; order Burkholderiales; family SHXO01; genus SHXO01. Next base: position 68,383 of record CAVVDJ010000004.1, on the reverse strand, counting down.
CAAGCTGTGCGAAGCAGTGGGCCTGAACCGGATTCAGGCGGCTGACGTTGTCCCGGGCAACACGCAGGTAGACCAGACTCGGCTGGTGACGCTACGGTTCGACGCCAACCTGCGCAATGATCTGCCCTGGACCTTTCAACCGCTGACCAAGACCGTGCAGGTGCACCCCGGCCAGCTGGTACACGTGTTGTACGAGGTGAAGAACGCTTCCGACCAACCGGTTCTCGGTCAGGCCATCCCGAGTTATGGACCGCAGCTGGCTGCCCGGTATGTCAAGAAGCTCGACTGCTTCTGCTTTACGCAGCAGGTGCTCAAGCCGCACGAGACGCGGCAAATGCCCGTCGTGTTTCTGATCGAGCCGGATCTGCCGGCGGACGTCAACACCGTGACTTTGTCCTACACCTTCTTCAAGATCGATGGGGCGGGACCCAGGTCAGGTTGATGCATGGCGCAGGCGCCGCAGGCGGGGGATCCTCGGCCCGCACGCAGAAAGGCTGGCCTGCTACAGGTCGCAACGGCGGTATTCTGGTCCTTTCTGGGAGTGCGCAAGTCCAAGGATCGCGATGCCGACGCTGCAAACATTACGCCGGTGCAGGTTATCGTCATGGGGATCATCGGTGCTGGAGTGTTCGTGACGTGCCTGATCCTGATCGTACGCTGGGTGACGCGCTGAGTCGAGTTTGGAATGGGACGACACCAGAGGTCAAAGGAGAGCCACAAATGAGTCAGGCCGCACGCTACTACTTGCCGCAACCTTCGCACTGGCCCATTTTCGGCTCCATCGCGCTCCTGCTGATGGCTCTCGGCGGGGCGATATGGCTGAATCACGGGACCGCCGGACCTTACGTCGTCGCAGTCGGCGGGGCGTTCCTCATTTACATGCTGTTTGGCTGGTTCGGCACGGTCATCCGCGAAAGCGAGAGCGGCAAGTTCAACCAGCAGGTGGATGCTTCCTTCCGCTGGGGCATGGGCTGGTTCATCTTTTCCGAAGTCATGTTCTTCGCGGCCTTCTTCGGCGCGCTGTTCTACATGCGCGTTCTCTCCGTTCCATGGCTGGGCAGCGGCGAAACCCAAGAGCTGTTGTGGCCGGCGTTCAAGCCTGCGTGGCCGGTTGCAGGGCCCGGCCTGCAAGAGCACTTCTCGCCCATGGCCGCTTGGGGAATTCCGGCGCTCAACACGCTGATCCTCCTGTCGTCCGGCGCAACGGTGACATGGGCGCATTGGGGATTGAAGAAGAACAACCGGCGTCAGCTGATTCTGGGCCTGTTCCTAACCATAGCGCTCGGCGTGACGTTTCTGTGCCTGCAGGCGTACGAGTATCACCACGCTTACACCGAAATGAACCTGCACGCTGACCACGGGGGCCTACGGCGCAACCTTCTTCATGTTGACCGGCTTCCACGGCTTCCACGTCACGTTGGGCACGATCATGCTGATCGTGATCTTCTTCCGCAGCGTGCGTGGCCATTTCACGCCTGACCACCATTTCGCTTTCGAGGGCGTGTCGTGGTACTGGCACTTCGTGGATGTGGTCTGGCTGCTGCTGTTCGTGTTGGTGTACTGGCTCTGAACGCTGCCCAGCTATCGGGGAGCTGGCGGCGGGCGGAATGCAGGACGCTTGGCGCCGCCTAAGGCGTTACGCGCCGGATCAGACAGCCAGGAGTGAGCGCAGAGCTCAGTGCAAGCCGGTTTTCGGGATGATGCCGAAGTAGTAGCCGGCCATGAGCAAGAGGAATAGGCCGATAGACAACGAGATGCGGACGGTGAGGGCCTTTACGGTGCGCTCCGATGTGCCCTTGTCGCGGATCAGGAACCAAAGCGCGGAGCCCAGGCTTCCCACGATCAGCACCAGCATTGCGATCACAAAAATTCTCATCTCGAATGCCCTTCCAAGTGTTTCGAGTCTACTCCTCCATATTGTCCCCTTCTACCACGCTCTAGCCAGCCAAGCGCCCGCCCGCGGCCCCGGCTGGCAGACATGCCGCGACTAGAGTTCAAGCCGCGGCTAGTGCCAACGCTGGCGGCCGTGGCCGGGGTGCTCGTTACCGCGCTGCTCGGGAACTGGCAGCTCAATCGTGCAGCCGAGAAAGCGCAACTCCAGCAGCGCATCGACCACGCCGGCGATCAGGCGCCACGGCATATCGGCGCGGCGCCGGTGGCCGCGGCAGAGCTTGCACTACTTTCCCGTCGAAGCAAGCGGTGAATTCAAGACGGACGGCACGATATACGTCGACAACCGCGTGCGCAGAGGAGTGCCGGGTTACGAGATCATCACGCCGCTGCGGATCGGTGCCAGCACCCGTTATGTGCTGGTCAAGCGCGGGTGGGTTGAGGCGGGGCCGAGCCGAAGCCGCTTACCCGAGGTCGCGACGCCCGCTGGAGCGGTGAGCGTCCAAGGCGTTGCGCTGCCCGGCAACCCGCGTGTGTTCGAGCTGTCTACGCAGGTTCAGGCCGGTCCAGTCTGGGAGAATGTCACGGTCGATCGCTACCGCAGAGCTTATGCCCTGGAGCTACAGCCGATCATGATCCAGCAGCAGAACGACCTCGGCGACGGGCTGGTGCGGGACTGGACCCGGCCGGACACGGGAATCGATCGGCACCGCGCGTACGCGTTGCAGTGGTTCTCGATGTGTATTGCCATCATCCTCATCTACGTCGTTCTGAATGTCAGACGAGCATCGGGCCAGGCGCGGGCGACTTAGCCTGCTGCTGATCGCTGCGGTCGCTGCTGCGCCTCTGGTCGCGGCGTACGCCATGTTTCATTTCTGGCGCCCGAGCGCTTTCACCAACTATGGGCAATTGCTGCCGCCCGCACCGATCGGCGATGTGAGCATCAGTCAGGCGGACGGGAGTCGAATTCACGCTCGAATGCCTTGAAAGGCAAATGGGTGCTGCTGATGGTGGATTCCGGGGCGTGCGACGCATTCTGCCGCCAGAAGCTGTACCAAATGCGCCAGGTGCGGCTGACTCAAGGCAAGGACATGGGACGGATCGAGCGCACCTGGCTGGTCGACGACGAGGCGCGCCCTTCCAGCGAGCTGGTTGCCGAATACGAGGGCACCCGCATCGTTTCCGCCCGCGGCAGCCCGCTGCTGTCCCGGCTGCCTGCGGATGTCTCGGTGCGAGATCACATCTACATCGTAGATCCGCTCGGCAACCTCATGATGCGCTACCCGCGCAACGCCGACGCCAGCAGGATCAAGAAGGACGTGACGCGACTGCTGAAGGTGTCGGGGGTAGGCTGAAATGCTAAGATTGCATTCCACCCGTCGTTACCGCTACCAACGCGCGTAGATGTCCGCCACCGCCGAAACCAAACCCGTCGTTCAGTAGACGCGGAGGCAACCGTTGTGCACGTGGCGCCGAGCCTGCGTCAGTTGCTCCGGCTCACTAAGCCGCGCGTCGTTTCGCTGATCGTGTTCACGGCGATAATCGGTATGTTCCTCGCGACCCCCGCGATGCCGCCGCTCGCGGCCCTGGCGTTCGGCACGCTCGGCATCGCGCTGACCGCGGGCGCAGCCGCCGCCATAAACTGCCTGGTGGAGCAGAAGCTCGATGCCGTGATGGCGCGCACGCGCGCGCGTCCGCTGCCGATGGGCGAACTGACCTCTCCGCAGACGCTGATCTTCGCGGGCGCGACCGGCGGCGCTGGGCTGGGCGTGCTCTACGTGCTGGTCAATCCGCTGACGATGTGGTTGACGCTGGCCACCTTTGTCGGCTACGCGATCGTCTATACCGTCATCCTCAAGCCGCTGACCCCACAGAACATCGTCATCGGCGGGGCTTCGGGCGCGATGCCTCCGGTGTTGGGCTGGACGGCCGTCACAGGTGATTTGTCCTCGGATGCGCTGCTCCTGTTCCTGATCATCTTTGCCTGGACGCCGCCGCATTTCTGGGCGTTGGCTCTGTACCGCAAGCGCGAGTACGCGAAGGCTGGCATTCCGATGTTGCCGGTGACCCACGGCGACCGCTACACGCGGTTGCACGTGCTGCTCTATACGCTGATCCTGCTCGCCGTCAGCATGCTGCCGTTCGCCACCCGCATGAGCGGGCTGGTCTATCTGGCTTCCGCGCTCGCCCTGGGTGGGTTGTTTGTCTGGTATGCGGTGCGGATCTACGTGGCTTACAGCGATCGCCTGGCGCAGCAGACCTTCCGCTACTCCATCGTCTATCTGTCCCTGCTGTTTGCGGCGCTGCTGGTGGACCACTACTGGCGGATCCTCGTCTGACCATCCGCGTCCCTGCCAGCAACGTCTGGCTTTGGGTTCTTGCGCTTCTGTTCGCCGTGAGCGCCTGCAACCAAGGCTCGCAGGCTCCCGGTTTCCGTTCCACCGACATCACCGGCGCGGATTTCGGCAAGGATTTCCAACTCGCCGATTTCAACGGTCAGCAACGTCAACTGGCGGATTTCCGCGGCAAGGTGGTAGCAGTGTTCTTCGGATACACCCATTGTCCGGACGTCTGCCCGACGACGCTGAGTGAGCTGGCCTCCGCCCGGAAGAAGTTGGGAGCCGACGCGGGCAAGGTGCAGGTGCTGTTCATAACCGCGGATCCGGAGCGCGACACGCCCGACGTCCTCAAGCAATACGTCACTGCTTTCGATCCCACCTTCCTCGGGCTACGCGGCACGCCGGAACAGACCGCGCAAGTGGCGAAGGCGTTCAAGGTGATCATCCAGAAGAACTCTGGTGCGGACGCCAGCAACTATAGCGTCGACCACTCATCCGGGACGTACGTCTACGACACCAGCGGCAGGCTGCGCTTGTACATGAGCTACGGGCAGAGCGCCGAGCTGTTCGCCCACGACATCGCGCTGCTGCTGAAGCCATCCTAGGCCTGATCGCCTCGAAGAGCACAAACAAAGACGCCGCCCGAAGGCGGCGTTTGCATCCAATCCGAACCGACCGGCTCAGGCGCCCGGCGCGTGAATCATGCTCCGCATCTTCTTCATGGCCTGGCCCTCGATCTGCCGTATGCGTTCGGCCGACACGCCGAACTCGTCGGCCAGCTCGTGCAGCGTGGCGGTATCGGTCTCCCTCAGCCAGCGCGCCTCGATAATCCGGCGGCTGCGCGGATCCAGGTTTGCCAGCGCCTGCTCGAGCCCCTGCGTGCGCAAGCGAGCGCTCTCTTCGTGCTCGAGTATGCGACCCGGTTCCTGCTCCGGGTTGGACAGGTAGGAGATCGGCCCGAAGCTGTCTTCGTCGTCCTCGCCCGCTGGCTCCAGCGAGATGTCCTGACCACCGAGACGCATTTCCATCTCGGACACGTCTGACTGGTCTGACTTTGAGGGTGCTGGCCATGGCGTCAGTCTCCTCGCGGCTAAGCGCGCCGTGACCTTTCTTCATGCTGCGCAGATTGAAGAACAGCTTCCGCTGTGCCTTGGTGGTGGCGATCTTCACGATGCGCCAGTTGCGCAGGATATGTTCGTGGATCTCGGCGCGAATCCAATGCACGGCGAACGAAACAAGTCGTACCCCTCGATCTGGATCGAAGCGCTTCACCGCCTTCATCAGCCCGACGTTACCTTCCTGAATCAGATCCGCGTGTGGCAACCCGTATCCCAGATACCCGCGGGCGATGGACACAACCAGGCGAAGATGCGAAAGCACTAACTGCCCGGCAGCCTCCAGGTCGTTCTGGTCTCGAAGTTGACGGGCCAGCCGCATCTCCTCATCCTCCGATAGCAACGGAAAGCGGTTCACGGCCTGGATATAGGTTTCCAGGCTCCCGGCGGTCGAAGGGAGGGCGGCAGATACGGGTAACGTATTGATCATTAAGTATTCCTCCTGACGGTCCATATTCTAGCACTCGTATCCTCAGAGTGCTAGATCAGCCCGAAAGTTCCCGACTATTCTACTCGGCTATTGCCTTCCGATCTGCCATAGGTGGCGCGTGACCGACAGCCACGCGCCGAGCCACCCAAGCAGCGCAGACCACGCCAGCAAGCTCGCGGCGTCCGGCAGACTGAGCCCAGCCAGCCGGAAGCTGACCGAATACAGCGCAGCCAGGGCCGCGAGGTCTCGATTCAACAGGTGCACGGCCAGCGCCACAATGATCCAAGCCAATATCCCGCCGGCGAGGCCCTGAAGCGCGCCGAACCACAGAAACGGCCGCCGTATAAAGGGATTGGTCGCACCGATGAGCTTGGACACCTCGATCTCATCGCGCCGGGTGAGGATCTGCAGCCGAATGGTGTTGAAAACGACTGCCACCAGCGCGGCGGCCAAAAGGAATCCGAGGACCGCGACCGCGGTGCGTCCGAACCTGAGCGCCGCATCCAGCCTGCGTGCCCATTCGGAATCCAGCTGGACATGCGCGACCTTGGACCACGCCTTGGCTTCGTCGCGCAGGCGCTCCAAGGTCTCCGGACGGTTGTCGCGGGTCGTGACCACGAAGGCATCGGGCAACGGGTTCTGCTTGAGATCGTCCAGCACGTCCGACATGCCAGAGTTGCGTTTCAGGTCGGAGAGCGCCTGGGCCCGTGCGATAAAGCGATAGCTCCCTACTTCTGGGTCGGCGCGTAGTTTCTGTTCGATGGCGGCGGCGTCATTGCTATCCGCCGTCCAGCGCCAGGAAGATGCTGATCTGCGGAGCGCTCGAAAGCTGGCGGGTGAAAGACTGCAGCTGGGACAAACCCAGGTACAGCCCCACCGGCAGGCTCAGCGCTATTGCGATCACCAGAACGCTCAGGCCAGACGCCATTGGACTTGCCGCCAACCGGGCGATGGCGTCCCGCAGGGCTCGCCCGTGATCGCGCAGCCAGCTCCTCACGCGGCGATACGCCCCTGCCCGAGTTGGATGATGCGGGCGGGAAGCTGCTCAGCAACGGACCGGTCGTGGGTGGCGATTACGACCGTGACGCCGACCTGATGAAAGGCTCCGAACAGCTCGACGATGTTGCGTGCGTAGGCCTCGTCGAGGTTGCCGGTAGGTTCGTCCACCAACAGCACGGCGGGTCTGTGCACCACCGCGCGCGCGATGCACACGCGTTGTTGCTCTCCGCCCGACAGCGTGATCGGCATGGCCTTCTCCTTCGCCAACAGTTCCACCTTATCCAGCGCGGCACGCGCGCGCCGCGCTGCGTCGCGTCGCTCGAAGCCCGCGATCTGCAGCGGGAGCAGCACGTTCTGAAACACGCTGCGATCGTAGAGCAGCTTGTGGTCCTGAAACACGATGCCGAATCGGCGTCGAAGAAAAGGCAGCGCCGCGGGCCTGAGCTTGGCTACGTTCTGACCGCTGATCAGCACCGTGCCCGCGCTGGGTCGCTCGATGGCGGCCATCAACTTGAGCAAGGTCGACTTGCCGGCGCCGGAGTGGCCCATGATCAGCACCAGCTCGCCGCTGTCGATCGTAAGGGACACATCGCGCAGTGCGTCGAAGCCGCCCAGATAGCGCTTGAACACGTGGCTGAGCGAGATCACGGGCGACGCAGAGGAAGGTGTGGATTCGCGCTGCGTTGGACGCCGTGCCATTTCAGCCGAACAGTGCGTCGACGAACTCGACTGCGTCGAAAGGCTGCAGATCATCGATCCCTTCGCCCACGCCGATAAAGCGCACCGGTATCGGCTTGTGGCGAACAATGGCGGCAATGGCCCCGCCCTTCGCGGATCCGTCCAGCTTGGTGATGATGAGTCCGGTGAGCCCCAGCGCGTCGTCGAACGCCTTGACCTGACTCAAGGCGTTCTGTCCTGTATTGGCGTCCAGCACCAGCAGAACTTCGTGTGGCGCCTCGGGCATCGCGCGAGCGATGACACGCTTGACCTTCTTCAGCTCTTCCATCAGATGCAGCTGTGTGGGCAGGCGACCGGCGGTGTCCGCGATCAGAAGGTCGATGCCACGCGAGCGCGCCGACTGCAACGCGTCGAACACGACCGCCGCGGCGTCGCCCTTCTCCTGGGCGATCACCGGCACGTCGTTGCGCTCGCCCCAGGTCCTCAGCTGCTCTACCGCTGCCGCCCGGAACGTGTCGCCCGCGGCCAGCATCACCGTCTTGCCCTGCGACTGAAAATACTTCGCCAGCTTGCCGATGGAAGTGGTCTTGCCCGAGCCATTGACACCCGCGACCAGTAGCACAAATGGTCGGTAGTGCTCGATCGACAACGGCTGTGCCACCGGCTGCAGCAGCTCCACCAGGCAGTCCTTCAGCACGCGTTTGAGATCCGCCGGGTTCGAAATGTGTTCCCGGGCCGCGCGCAGTCGCGCCTGCCCCAGGAGATGGTGGGTTGAATCGACCCCGATGTCGCAGGACAGCAGCAGCGTCTCCAGCTCCTCGTAGAGAGCGTCGTCGATCGCGGTGTGCCGGCCGAGAAGGGAAGCGAGTTGCGTACCGAGCTTTTCGCGCGTCGCGGTCAAGCCGGTCCTCAGGCGCGCAAGCCAACCAACCGCTCCGGGAGCGGGGTCAGGTTGGGTGCTGCCTGTTTTGTTACCCTTGCGGAAACTCAACATGCTGCGGATGTGTCACAGGCCTGTACGCGGCCGGGCGGGTGTCAAGCAGGACGCCACGCACGGGAAGAAGCATCTGAGAAAACCTGGTGCAGGCTCGCTCTCGAGCGCGCATGCATCGGTGATTCTAACAGCCCGCAACCCGATTTGAATTCTGACCTCGAAGCGGCCCTATGTCCCGCATAGCATGCGTGTCCGTAACGCTGATCGTATCGCTCTGTTGCAGCACCCCGCTGCAGGCCCAGGTGCAGGAGCACGTCCTTGGCAATGGCATGAAGATTCTGGTGAAGGAAGACCACCGCGCGCCGGTGGTCACGTCCATGGTGTGGTACCGCGCCGGCAGCATGGACGAGGTGAACGGGAGCACCGGGGTGGCCCATGTGCTCGAGCACATGATGTTCAAGGGTACCAAGGAGGTGGGGCCGGGGGAGTTTTCCCGCATCGTCGCGCGAGCCGGTGGCCGCGAGAACGCTTTCACCACCAAGGACAGCACGGTCTACCATGAGCAGCTGCACAAATCCCAGCTGCCGCTCGCGTTGCGGTTGGAGGCCGACCGGATGGCGAACCTGCTGCTGTCGGAAGAGCAGTTCGCGCGCGAGATCAAGGTGGTCATGGAGGAGCGGCGCCTGCGGACGGATGACCAGCCGAAGGCCCTGCTCTATGAGGTGTTCATGGCCACCGCCTACCAGGTGCACCCGTATCGAACGCCCGTGGTCGGTTGGATGACCGACCTCGAGAGCATGCGCGTCGAGGATGCACGCGACTGGCACCGGCGCTGGTATGCGCCCAACAATGCCACGTTGGTGGTTGTGGGCGACGTCTCTGCTGCGGAGGTGTTCGCCGAAGCCGAAAGACAATTTGGCCCGATTGCGGCGCGACCGTTGCCGCCGCGCAAGCCCCAGACCGAGCCAGCGCAGCGCGGAATCAAACGTCTCAGCGTCAAGAGTCCCCGCCGATCAACCTTATTTGGTGATGGGCTGGCACGCACCCAGTCTGCGCGATGTCAACCTGGACTGGGAGCCGTACGCATTGGAGATGTTGGCCGCGGTGCTGGCAGGCAGCGATGCTGCGCGCCTGGAGCATGAGGTGGTGCGAACAGCGCGTGTCGCGATCGCCGCCGGCGCCAGTTACGACGGCGTCAACCGCGGTCCCGCCATGTTCATGGTGGATGCGACTCCCGCGCCCGGGAAGACGGTGCAAGAGCTGGAGCAGGCGCTGCGCGACCAGATCCGGGGCATCGTCGAACAAGGGGTGAGCGAAGAGGAACTGCGGCGCGTGAAGGCCCAGGTTCGCGCCGGCCTGATATTCGAGCTCGATTCGATGTTTTCTCAGGCACGGCAGATCGGTGCGCTGGACAACGCCGGCCTGCCCTTCGATTCTCTGGATCTGCTGGCGCGCAAACTGACGGAAGTCACCGCTGCACAAGTGCAGGCCGTGGCGCGCAAGTATCTGGTGGACGACAACCTCACGCTGGCTGTGCTCGACCCACAGCCGATGGCGGCGCGCAAACCGGCGCCTCCTCCCGCTGAGCATACCCGCTGAGGCCCCGGCCGATGACACCGACACGCGCACGATTGTCGCCGCGACTCGCGCATAGGTTGAATGCCCTAACCTTGCTATGGACGCTGGTCATGCCGCTGGGGTGTGCTGCCGCTCTGCCGATCGAGCATTGGGACACCTCGACTGGCGCACGCGTTTACTTCATCGCAAGCCACGACTTGCCCATACTGGACGTGAGCGTGGACTTCGCGGCCGGCTCCGGCCGCGACACCGGTGACGCAAACGGTCTCGCGAGCCTGACGCAGCGGCTGATGCGGTTGGGCGCGGACGGCATGAACGAGGACGACATCGCCCGGCAGGTGGCTGACGTCGGAGCCAATCTCGCCGGAACCTTCGACTTGGACCGCGCCGGCTACGCCCTGCGCACGCTTTCGAGCGAGCCCGAGCAGCGGCAGGCTCTGGCGGTGCTGGCGCGCGTACTGCAAGCGCCGTCATTTCCCGCCCCAGTGCTGGAGCGCGAGAAAGCGCGTGTCATCGCCGGATTGAAGGAATCCGACACCAAACCCGACAGCATTGCCGCGCGGGCTTTCATGCAGCTGGTCTACCGCGACCACCCTTATGCATTGCGTAGTGCCGGCGAGCCCGCGACGGTCGCGAAGCTCACGCGGGACGATCTGGTGGCCTTCTACCGGACTCACTACACGGCCGATCGAGCCGTGGTGGTCGTAGTCGGTGATGTGGCGCGCGAGCGTGCTGCGCAAATCGCCGAAGAACTCACGCGCGAGCTTGCCGCGCGCGACCGTCGCGCCCCAGGGGCTGCCGTCCGGTCACGCCCCTCACGGCTGCGGTCGAGCGCGAGATCGAGCACTCTTCCGCGCAGGCGCACATCCTCGATCGGCCAGCCTGGCGTCGCCCGCAACGATCCCGGACTACTTTCCGCTCTGGGTGGGCAACTATGTTCTGGGCGGTGGCGGATTCAGTTCGCGCCTGTCCGAAGAAGTGCGCCAGAAGCGTGGCTTGTCCTACAGCGTGTACAGCTACTTCATGCCGTACCAGCAGCCGGGTCCCTTCCAGATCGGTCTGCAGACGCGGGGCGATCAGGCCCGGGATGCGTTAGCAGTCGTACGCGAGGTGCTGCGGGAATTCGTCGCCTCCGGCCCGAACGAACGCGAGCTGGAAGGGGCGAAGCAGAATATCATTGGTGGCTTCGCGTTGCGGATCGATTCCAACCGCAAGCTTCACGACTATGTGCGCGTGATCGGCTTCTATGACCTGCCCTTGGACTACCTCGATACGTTCACGGCAAAGGTCGACGCAGTGACCGTGGACCAGATTCGTGAAGCGTTCCGCCGTCGCGTCCAGCCCGATCTCATGGTCACCGTGATGGTTGGGGCGAAAACTGCTGCGCTAACCCGGCGCGACCATGTATCAGAACCGGGTGCGGATCATCGGTGGAGAGTGGCGCCGTCGATGGTTGCGGTTTCCCGCTGCCCACGGACTGCGGCCGACGCCCGATCGCGTGCGCGAGACGTTGTTCAACTGGCTGGGCCAGGACCTCACTGGGCTGGGCTGCCTCGACCTGTTCGCCGGCAGCGGGGCGCTGGGATTCGAAGCGGCCTCTCGCGGCGCACGCCAGGTCGTCCTGCTCGAGCGGGATCGGCGCATCGCCGACGCGCTTCAAGCCAGCGCCTTGGCGCTCCAAGCCGGTGCGTCCGTCGCCGGTGCCGTAGAGATCGTGCGCTCCGATGCGTTAGAATTCCTTGCCCATGACCGGCGGATCTATGACGTGGTGTTCATGGACCCACCGTACGCGTTTTGGGAGCAATCGCGTGAAGGCTGAACGCGCTCCTCTCGCGGCTGGCGGGGCGAGTGACGTCGGAAGCCCGCGTGTACCTCGAAGCGCCTGATTTCCCAGAGTTGCCGCCGGGATGGCGGTCGGTGAAACGGGATCGCGCGGGGGCCGTCCACTATCAGCTGCTCGAGGCCGACGCCCAGTGAACAAAAAAGCCGTCTACCCGGGGACTTTCGATCCCATCACGCGCGGCCATGAAGACCTGGTCCTGCGTGCTGCCAGCTTGTTCGATCACGTCGTGCTCGCGATTGCCGACAGTCCCTCGAAGCGCCCGTTCTTCAGTCTGGAGGAACGGGTGCAGATGGCCAAAGATGCGCTGGCCGGGCATCCCAACATCGAAATCATGGGTTTTTCCGGGTTGCTGATGGATTTCCTGCGCAGTCAGGGCGCTCGCATCATCCTGCGCGGCCTGCGCGCGGTGTCGGACTTCGAGTACGAGTTTCAGATGGCGGGCATGAACCGCAAGCTGTACCCGGATGTGGAAACGATATTCCTGACCCCGGGTGAGCAATACATGTTCATCTCCGCGACGATGGTGCGAGAGATCGCGGCTCTGGGCGGCGACGTCAGCCACTTCGTCAACCCGCTGATCCTCTCCCGTCTGCGCCGCATGCAGAAGAAAAAATAAGAGGCTGCGCGTGGCCCTGCTCATTACCGACGAATGCATCAACTGCGACGTGTGCGAGCCCGAGTGCCCGAACCAGGCCATCGCTCAGGGTGAGGACATCTATGTCATCGATCCCAAGCGCTGCACCGAATGCGTGGGACACTTTGCGCAGCCCCAATGCGTCGAGGTCTGCCCCGTGGATTGCATTGTCACAGGGCAGTCGAGACGCGCGATCAGCTCGAGCTCAAGTATCGTAGCGCTGATGACTGGAGAGACCGCGAAGAGCGAAGGGTGATGCTCGCAGCAGCAAACGAAAGCGCTATTGCGCCTTCCCTCGCGCGCTGACCCTCAGCGCTGGCAACCCGGGCAATAGAACGCCGAACGCTGCCCGATGCGCACGGTCTTGATCGTTGTTCTCACAGCGCGTGCAGCGCTCGCCACCTCGTCCGTACACCAGATACTGCTGCTGGAAATAGCCCGGGCTGCCATCCGCGTGCACGAAATCGCGCACGCTGCTGCCGCCGGCCTGGATGGCAGCGCTCAGCGTCGCGCGTATTTCGTCGACCAACTTTGCATAGCGGGGCTCGCTGATGCGGCCGGCAGCGCGTGCCGGATGGATCCCAGCCCGGAACAACGACTCGTTCGCGTAGATGTTGCCCACGCCGCAGACGAGGTGATTGTCCATCAACAGGCTCTTGATCGGGGCCTTGCGTCCCCGCGTGCGCTCGAACAACCACTGTGCCGTAAACGCGCTCTCGAGCGGTTCTGGTGCCAACCCTTGCAACAGCTTGTGCTGGCTCGGCTCACCCGGCTCCCACAGCACCGCCCCGAAGCGGCGCGGGTCGTGCAGGCGCAGCGCAATTCCCGTCTCGAGCACCAGGTCGACGTGGTCATGGTCGCCGGGCGGCGTATCCGCCGGCACCACGCGCAGACTGCCGGACATACCGAGATGGAAGATCAGCCAGGCGCCGCCGCAGTCCATCAGCAAGTACTTGCTGCGCCTTTGCAGCTGTTCGATGCGACGGCCCGCGACCAGAGCGGGCAGCTTGCGCGGCACTGGCCAGCGCAGGCGATGGTTGCGCACGATGGCGGTCCGGATGCGCTGACCCTGAAGATGCGGCGTGAGGCCGAGCCGGGTCGTCTCGACCTCAGGAAGCTCCGGCACTTTCCTTGTCCTTGCCTGGCGCCGGATTGAGCAGGCGCCGCGTCATCTCACCCGAGAACTGGAACTGCAGCTTCTCATCCGGCCGGGCCAGGATCAGCTCCGGCTCCCTGCGTACCACGACGAAAGTAATGCTCTTGCCGTCGGTGAGTTTTACCTCTACCACGTCCGGCGTCGGTTTGCCGTTCCATGGCTGGGTGACCAGGCTGGAAGCGTAGTGCCAGTCATCGGCCCAGCGATTGAGGTCATCCTGGCTCAGCTTCTCCTTGTCCGAGGTTGGTTGCGGGGCGAGCGTCCATTTGCCGTCCTTCTGCTCGACGCTGAAGCCCTTGAACTTGAAGCCGACCGCCTTCTCGCTCTCGTTGAACAAGCTGTGCGTGAGCACGCGGTCCGACGCGCGGGGAACCAGCGACGCGTAATAAGCCGACACCAGATACACGCCGTCGCCAGTGCCAACATACTGATCCTGACTGAGCGGATTGGTGCCGCCGAAGGAAAAAGTCTGGCCGTCCATGTTCACCTTCTAACGCGGGCGGATCCAGATCGAAGCGCTTCAGATCGGTGGCGGCGAGCTTCTCTTTGCTGGCAGCGGAGAGCAAACCGAGCATGCGCTGCACCTGGCTCTGCTCCGCGCGCGCTTCGATGGGTGCGGTCAGGAACCAGGTTTCTCCACGCTTCTCCAGCGTGTACCCGGGAGCGGCGCGCGGTGCTACTTCGATCTTTTTCACGCCCGCGATCGCCAGGGCGGATAGCTTGTAACTCGGCTCCTTGGGCTGACGATCTTTGTGCCAGGCGTAGACGCCCAGACCGAGCACTCCGATCAGCAGCAGCAGCATTGACGATCCAGCCGAGCTTCATCGTATCGCGCAGGGCGCACCGTCAGGCCTTGCGCCGGCGCCACCAGACCGTACCCCCGGTCGACCAAGAATGCCGCCGGCAGCAGGAGCAGGAAGCCGAGCCCGATCAACGCCAGCCCGGTGCGTCCGAGATTGAGCTGGCTGTCGACGCGTGCTCGGGGTTGCACCGTGATGAGGTTCTCGTCCTGGGACAGCCAGTTGAGCATGTTGGTACCGAGGTCGAGGTTGGACAGCAAGCCGATGAACTGGTTGGACAGGAACTGGCTGGTGCCGACCACGACCACGCGCTGGTCCTTGTCTTTGACCTTGCGTTCCAGCGCAACGGCGACCGCCACCGGTCCGTGCACTTCGCGGTCCTTGTCGAAGCGCAGGTCTTTCTCCGGGATCTCCGGTTTCCACCCAACCGCGCTGCGCGACCTCGACCAGCGGCGTCGCGTGCCAGTCGCCATTTTCCGGCTTGGTCGCGATCTGGCGTACAAACGGAAACGCAGTGTTCAAGGAGAAGTTCTCGGTGATGGGATGGATGCCGTAGGAGGTGGCCAACGCGATCGTCGGTGCAACGCGCAGCTCCGCGGCCGTGGGGTCGACCACCAGGCCTGGGGTGAGCTGCAATCCGAGCGTCTCGGCCAGCGGCTGCAAACCGCGCAGCGGTTCCTGATCGATCAGCCAGAGCAGGTTGCCGCCGCGCTCGAGGTAGCGCTTCAGCTTGTCCACCTCGCCCTTGAGCAGCTCGACGCGTGGTGTGGCGATCACCAGCACGCTGGCGTTTTGCGGCACGTCCTGCGCTTTCGCCAGATTCAGCGGCTGGATGCGGAAGCCCTTGTTGCCGAGTTGGCGGCCGAAGTCGCCGAGGTCGAAGTTCGCCTGCTCCGTCGAGCTTCGGTTCGCCATGCCCGTCGAGATACACAACTACGCGTTCCTGGCTGCGCGTCAGACGCTGCAGCAGGTTGGTCATGCTCTGTTCGTTCAAGTTGGTCAGATGGTCGCTGCGCTTGCCGTACTCGACGACCAGTTCGCCGTTGGCACGCACGTTGGCAGCCTGTGTTCCCTTCGGATCTTCGCGCGGGTCGACGAAGCGCAGCGTCAGATCGGGCTTGACGCGCTGATACGGCTCGATGAAGTCGTGGATCAGCGACGGATATCGCCCAGATTCGGGTCCTGGGTGGTCGCGTAGGCGGTCACTTGTATCGGGCCGTCCACCTTCTTCAATACGTCGATCGTGGCTTTGGACAGCGTGTTGCGCTGGTTCTGCGTGAGATCCCATTGCGCGCGGCTGTCCCTCACCAGCCACACAATCAGGAAAGCGGCCGCGATCAGCAGCACGGCGAAGACCCCGTTCTGAACCAGGAGCTGGAGCTGCAGCCTGGAGCTGGCCTTCATGTGCGCAGCCGGTCAGCGTCCAGGCGCCGGATGGACAGCAGCAGGAACAGCGCGGTCAGCACCGGCGTAGTACACGACGTCGCTCAACGCCAGCGTGCCCCCGGCGAAGGTTTCGTAGTGTTTGACCAAGGACAGCACGTTGAGCGACGCTGTCGGGATCGTTGGTGCCGATGTTGATCAGCCACAAGCCCGAGCAGTACTGCGTAAGTTCCCACACCCGCTACCAGAGGATGCGCAGTCAAAGACGACAGATACAACCCGATCAGCCGCAAAGCTGCTGCACAGCAGCAGCAGGCCCAGGAGATTGCCTGCGAGCAGTCCCAAGTCGAGCTTGCCGCCGCTGTAGAGCGATAGCGCCATCAGTACCAGCAGCCCCACTGCCAGCGACAGGAATCCCAGCAGGCCGAGAAACTTTCCCAGCACGATCTCGCGTAATCGATACCGGCGCCGAGAGCAGAAATGGCAGAGTCTGGTTGCGCCGCTCCTCGGCGATGAGCCGCATCGAGAGCAGCGGAACCACCATGAGCAGCACGATCGTTGCGGTGCCGAAGATGGGCGCCACCACGATCTCGGTAAATCCCGGCGCGGTCGGGCGTCATGGCGATTTGCGGCTGCAGTTCGATGAAGGTTTGCAGGCGGCTCAGGAAGATCCAAGCGAGGATCAGCTGCAGGAAAGCCAGAATCACCCACGCCAACGGTGAGGTAAACAGCCGCCGCAATTCCTTGCCCGCGATGGTCAGAATCACGCCGGGCGCTCCGCCGTCGTCAACTGCACGAACACGTCCTCCAGACTGGCGGCGTCGGGAGCGAGATAGTGCAGACCCCAATCGCGCTCCACGCTGGCGCGCACGATCGCGTCGGCTGGATCTTGCCCGTCTGCGGACAACACACGCACGAAATCGCCGGCAGCTTCGGCGCTCGCCACGCCCGGGAAGCTGCGCGAGTTGCTCGAGCGGTGGCGTACGGCGCAGACCGACGCGTAACGCCTGCCCGCCGCGGAACCGGCGCAACGCCTCGATCGTGTCGCTGTACACGATGGCGCCCAGATGCATGATCTCGACGCGGTCGCAGACCGCTTCCACCTCGGGCAGGATGTGGGTCGACAGAATCACGCTGTGTCGGTCGCGCAGCTCGCGAATCAGGGTGCGCATCTCGCGGACCTGGTTCGGATCGAGTCCGACCGTAGGCTCGTCGAGGATCACGACATCCGGCTCGTGGACGATTGCCTGCGCGATCCCGACCCTCTGCTGGTAGCCTTTCGACAGGGTGCCAATCAGTCGATCCTCCCGACATCGTCAATTCCACAGCGACGTTTGGCGAGAGTGACCGCTTGCTTAATGGAGGCGCGCGGAATTCGATGCAAGCGTCCTGCAAAGCTCAGGTACTCCTCGACTGTCAACTCCTTGTATAGCGGCGGCACCTCCGGCAGATAGCCGATGCGCGCCTTGGCCGCAGTCGGGTGCTCCAGCAAGTCGACGCCGCAGATGCTGATCGTCCCGGTGCTGGGTGCGAGATTGCCGGTCAGCATCTGCATCGTCGTGGTCTTGCCGGCGCCGTTCGGGCCCAGCAATCCGAGCACCTCGCCGCGACGCAACGTCAGATCGATCCCACGCACTGCCCGGTGGCCGCCGAAGTCGCGCGACAACTCGTGGGCCGAAACCGTCGTTTCCGCCTTGATCTGGGTCAAGCGCGGAGGCGTCTGGCGTGGTCATTCTCTAACGGCAGAAAAATTGCTTTGGAAGGCCGCGAGGGCGTTCATCTTCTGTGCTTTGACGGGGGCGTGGGCTTGAGACAGGCCGGCCGGCAGTTTTGCCCGCTCCGGGCGCGTTGCCGACTTGTGACGCGCCGCAAATATACCTAAACTGAGCCAGAGATAGAAGCTGCCGGATGCCGAACCAATCACCCGCCTACCCCTCCGAAGGTCCGACCCGAGCTGCCCCGATAGCTGCCCAAATATCGGTGGGCGGGCTTACCCGAAACTTAAGGCGTCACAGTCAGGACCACACCATGTCGAAGCTGCACATTCTCACGGCCGTCGCGGCGCTGCTCGGAGTTTGCGGGTGCGCCCAGCAGCCAACCACTGCCAGCGGACCGCTTCTGCTGCCCACCACGCAGACGGCGTCGACTGACTGGACGGTCGCGGTCCAGCCCGACGGAACCTTGGGTGGCTCTGACGATGACGGGGAAGCTGCCACCTTGGAGGATCGTGCGCGCGCGGTCCTGGGCAACAAGCCGATCCGCGGAACATTGCCGGACAACGAACTGAACCAGGACCTCCTGTTCAAGTTTCTGCTCTCGGAAATTGCAGCGCAGCGCGGCGACCTGCAGTTTGCTGCCCAGGGCTACCTCGATATGGCCCGGAAGACGCGCGACCCGCGCCTGGCTAAGCGCGCGACGGAAATCGCGGCCTATGGTCGGCTCCAGACGCAGGCGCTGGAAGCCGCCCGCCTATGGCTGGAGTTGGACAAGAACAACCCGCAGGCGCGCCAAACGCTGGCGGCGTTGCTGGTAAGCAGCAACAAGCTGTCCGAGGCGAAGCCGCTCTTGGAGGCGCTGATCACCGCCGACGGTAACGTCGCCGGCGGCTTCATGCAGTTGAACTCCATGTTGGCCAAGCATCCCGATCGCAACGCGGTCCTGGCCATCACCAAAGAGCTCGCCAAGGGCTACCCCCAGCTTCCGGAAGCGCACTTCGCCGTGGCCCAGGCCGCCTTTTCTGCCGCGAAGTACGACGAAGCCAACGCCGAGATCAAGCAGGCGCTCGCCATGAAACCGGACTGGGAGGTCGGCGCATTGTTCAACGCGCAGATGTTGCAGCAGCGCGAGTCCAGCGCCAAGGCTGTCGAGTATTTGCAACGGTTCCTGAACACTTACCCGAAGTCGCGTGAAGTCCGGGCCAGTTATGCGCGTCTGCTGATCAACAACAAGCAGCTCAAGGAGGCTCGCGCGGAGTATCAGCTGCTGCTCGAGGACCAGCCAGCGAATGCCGACATCGTCGTCACGATCGGACTGCTCTCGCTCCAATTGAACGAGTTTGCCACCGCGGAGACCTGGCTCAAGCGGGGGCTCGAGCTCAAGTACCGCGATCCGGACTCTCTGCGCTTCTATCTCGGCCAGGCCTGCGAAGAAGGCAAGCGCTACGACGAAGCCATGAAGTACTACGCCGCGGTTCAAGGCGGCGATCAGTTCGTTCCGGCGCAGGCGCGCTACGCGTTTCTGCTGGGACGGCAGAACAAGCTCGCGGAAGCGCGGGAGTACCTGCAAAACGTCCGCACCACCAGTGACGAGCAGCGGGCATTGCTGATTCAGGCCGAAGCTCAACTGCTGCGAGAAGCGAAGGATTACCAGCAGTCATACGAGCTGCTGAATCAGGCGCTGGAAAAGCAACCCGAAAACGTGGATCTGCTGTATGACTCCGCGATGGCCGCGGAGAAGTTGGATCGGATCGATGTCGTGGAGGCGAACCTGCGCAAGCTCATCGCGCTCAAGCCGGACCACGCGCAGGCGTACAACGCGCTCGGTTACACGCTGGCCGATCGTACCGACCGGCTGAAGGAGGCCAAGGGATACATCGACAAGGCGCTAAAGCTGTTGCCGGACGATCCATTCATCCTCGACAGCATGGGCTGGGTCCTGTATCGGCTGGGAGATTACAAGGGCGCGCTCGAATACCTTCAGCGAGCCTACGGGCTGCGGCCAGACCCGGAAATTGCCGCTCACGTCGGTGAAGTCCTCTGGGTGCGTGGCCAGCAGCAGGAGGCCGAGAAGGTTTGGCATGACGCCTCCAAGGACAATCCCGACAACGAGTTGCTGCAGGCGACGATCAAGCGCTACCAACGCTGAGAGCAGCTTCTAGCTTTCTTGCCTTTCGCCGCGCGTTCGCCGATAGCGGGTCGTCTCCCCGGACACCGGTGCGCGGCTGGAATCTGCCCGAAACGCTCGCGCTCGCTCGCGTCGTGGCTTTCTTACGGGCCTTTGACCCTCCTGTGTGGGCTATTGCTTTTCGGGTGCGCCACGACTCCCCGCACCCCGGTTGCCGTCGAGGCCGGGCTTGTGAATGCTTTCGACCTGACTGGCCGCGTCAACGTGCGCGTCGAGAACAAAGGCTACCCCGGCCGCATTCATTGGCAGCACGAGCCCCAGTCCGACGAGCTATGGCTTTACTCCCCAGTGGGGTCGGGAATAGCCCGGATGCGACAGGATGCGTCCGGTGCGGTGCTCATCGCCTCCGACGGAAAGGAATATCGCGCGCAAGACTTGAAGCTGCTGTCACGCAAGGTCCTGGGGTGGGACCTGCCGCTTGAGGGGTTGCAGTACTGGGTAAGGGGGTTGCCCTGGCCAACCTTGGAGATCACTGAGCAACAGTACGACGCCAACGGCCGACTCAAGCTGCTGAAACAGGGCGCCTGGCAGGTAACCTATCTCGACTGGACGCCGGTCGGCGCAGCGGGGTTGCCCTCCAAGCTCGATCTCTCCGGCGAAGGTCTGCGCGTGCGCCTGGTTGTCGAAGACTGGAAAGTTGATGTCCCGCGCAAGTGAGTTCCTGACCTGCTCTGCTCCCGCAAAGCTCAACCTGTTTCTCCTGGTCACCGGGCGTCGTCCCGACGGCTATCACACGCTGCAGACGCTGTTTCGCTTCATCGACCGTGCCGACGAGCTCACCTTTGTGCTGCGTGGTGATAGTCGCGTCACAGCGCGTCGCCGACATAGCTGGCGTAGCCGAGAGCAGCGATCTCACGCTGCGCGCGGCCCGGCTGCTCCAGGCGGAGACGAGCTGCGTGCTCGGGGTGGATATCGGCATACGCAAGCGCCTGCCTCTGGGGAGTGGGCTCGGGGGTGGCAGCTCGGATGCGGCCACTACGTTGCTCGCCCTCAATCGGCTGTGGGGCTTGCACCTACCGCGAACCAGGCTGCAAGAGCTGGCCCTGAGGTTGGGCGCCGATGTCCCGGTGTTCGTGTTCGGCCGCAACGCGTTGGCCGAGGGTATCGGCGAGCGGCTGGAGGCCATCGATTTGCCGCCTGCGTGGTACCTTGTCCTGGTTCCACCCGTGGCAGTTTCCACCGCTGACGTGTTCGCCGACCCTGAATTGACACGCTCTACGACACCGGTCACAATACGCGCCTTTTCAGAGGGATGCGTTCCATCTGGGCTGTTTGGGCGCAATGATCTGGAGGCGGCGGTATGCCGACGTTATCCGGAGGTCGCTCAGTATCTGGGATGGCTGCGGCGTTTCGGCCCGGCAGCGCTCACGGGCTCCGGAGCGTGCGTGTACTGCCCGTTCGACTCCGAGACCCCCGCGCGGTCGGCGTTGGCACAATTACCTGCAGGCATGCAGGGATTTGTCGCGGGAGGCTTGGCGCATCACCCGCTCTTGGACTGGTCAGACTAGGCCCGCTGCCGAAACCGGAGCCGGAAGATTTCTGGGGAGTCGCCAAGTGGTAAGGCACCGGATTTTGATTCCGGCATTCGTAGGTTCGATCCCTACCTCCCCAGCCAACCTGGAAACTGGAGCGTAGAAACTGGAAGCTAATCGAAGCGGCCGCGACGTGACGAGCGGCTTTTTTTGTTTCCGGCGCAGCGATTCGTGGTGGTGTGTGGTCCTGTGTCCTAGCGGCAGGCACTCGAGCATGGCCTACGAGAACTTGATGGTGTTCACCGGCAACGCGAATCCCAAGCTCGCCGAGGACGTTGTCAAACACCTCAATATCCATCTCGGGCGCGCCACCGTCGGTCGCTTCAGCGACGGTGAGGTGATGGTCGAGCTGCTGGAAAACGTGCGCGGTAAAGGATGTGTTTGTGCTGCAGTCCACCTCCACCCCGACCAACGACAATCTCATGGAGATCCTGCTGATGGTCGATGCGCTGAAGCGCTCTTCGGCCGAGCGGGTGACAGCGGCGATACCGTATTTTGGTTATGGGCGTCAGGACCGCCGTCCGCTCTCGGCGCGTGTCGCCATCAGCGCAAAAGTGGTCGCCAACATGCTGGCGGCCGTGGATGTGGACCGGCTGCTGACCATGGACCTGCACTCTGACCAGATCCAGGGCTTCTTCGACATCGCGGTGGACAACATCTATGCAACGCCGATTCTCCTCGGAGACGTGTGGAAGCACGGCTACCAGAATCTGGTAGTGGTTTCGCCCGACGTTGGTGGCGTGGTGCGCGCCCGCGCGTTGGCCAAGCGGCTGGAGTCGGACCTGGCGATCATCGACAAGCGGCGCCCGCGTCCCAATGTAGCCACGGTGATGAACATCATCGGCGAAGTAAAGGGGCGCACCTGCGTGATCATGGACGACATGGTGGACACCGCAAATACCATGTGCGAAGCGGCGCAAGCGCTGAAGGAGAAGGGTGCCGAACAGGTGCTCGCGTACTGTACCCACCCGGTCCTCTCAGGAGAGGCCGTCCAGCGCATCGAGAGGTCGGTCATCGACGAGCTCGTCGTGACCGATACCATCCCGCTGCGCGAGGATGCGAAGGCGAGTAAGAAGATCCGCCAGCTGTCGGTGGCGGAGTTGCTGGCCGAGACCATGCTGCGCATCAGCAACGAGGAGTCGGTTAGCTCGCTGTTCATGGAATGATAAATCCCGTGATTCGTGGCTCGTGATTCGTGACTCGTAACTGCGAACCCCTCAGAAACGAATCACGAGTCACGAATCACGAGTCACGGCTTTTCAACCGCGTCATCTGGTCGCGGATGGCGCTTTTTCGGAGGCAAACATGGCGATCGAAGTGAATGCAACACCGCGCGCCACGCAAGGCAAAGGTGCGAGCCGCCGCCTGCGTCATCAAGAGCGCGTGCCGGGCATCCTCTATGGAGGCGGCAGGCCGGCGCAGAACATCGAGCTCGACCACAAGGAACTATCGCTGCACCTCAAGCACGAGGCGTTTCACGCCTCGATTTTGACGCTGAGCCTGCAGGGCGAGAAGCAGCAGGTATTGTTGCGCGACATTCAGATGCACCCATGGCGCGCCGCGGTCCTGCATGTCGATTTCCAGCGTGTGGCCAAAGACAAGAAGATTCACATGAAGGTCCCGCTGCACTTCATCAACGCGGACCTGTCACCGGGTGTGAAGGCAAGCGGAGGTACCATCAACCACGTGATGACCGAGCTGGATGTCATCTGCTTGCCGGACGATCTGCCCAACTTCGTCGAGGTAGATCTTTCCAACCTCGAGCTGGGCCACTCGATCCACATCTCGGATCTGAAGCTACCCACGGGGGTGGCGTCGACGCAGCTCCGCGGCGGTGACGACGCCGTCGTAGCCACCGTTGTCGTGCCGAAGGCCGAGGTCGAGCCGGAAGTCGAGGCGGTCGTTGCCGCCGACGCCGCTGCCGCCGCGGCTCCTGCGGCCGAGCCAGGCGCAGACGCCAAAGAAGGCGACAAGAAGCCCGGCGACAGAGAAAGCAAGGACAAGGAGAAAGACAAGGATAAGAAGTAGTCCAGCGCTTGGCCTTCGTCGTCTGAGTCAGGCTCTTCCAGGAATCCCGGGCAGGCCTTCTCGGCGTTGGGCGCAACGCCGGGAAGGCTTTCTCGTCTGAGCGTCAGCTGGTTCTATGGCAAAGCAACCCGTCAAGCTTGTCGTCGGGCTGGGCAATCCCGGGCCCGAGTACGAGGCGACGCGGCACAACGCCGGGTTTTGGTGGGTCGAGAATCTGGCCGATGCTCAGAGGGTTCGTCTGCGTGCCCAATCCAGGTTCTTCGGCCGCATCGGCCGCTTGGCCGATGACGGAAACGACTGCTGGCTCCTGCTGCCGACCACGTACATGAACGCGAGTGGCCGCGCGGTGCAGGCACTAGCCGCGTTTTACAAGATCGTGCCTGATGAGATCCTGGTCGTGCACGACGAACTCGACCTGCCGCCGGGCACCGCACGTCTGAAGAAAGGCGGCGGCGTCGCTGGACACAATGGGCTGAAGGATGTCTCAGCCAGGCTGGGCCCGGATTTCTGGCGACTGCGTATCGGCATCGGCCATCCCGGCGATCGCGACCAGGTTACCGACTACGTGCTGCATCCTCCCCGGCAGGAGGAGGCTGAGCTGATCTCCAACGCAGTCGAACAAAGTCTCGAGGTGTGGCCTCTCATCCAAACCGGCGAGATGGAAAAAGCCATGCATCGCCTTCATACAACGCCGTGATTCGTGACTCGTGGTTCGAGACTGCTGGTCTTCGCCAAGTCCGGGCTCTGCCGAATGCGCACGAATCACGAGCCACCACAACGAATCACGGATTGATACATGAGCCTTAAAGGCGGCATCGTCGGACTTCCCAACGTGGGCAAGTCCACCCTGTTCAACGCGCTCACCAAAGCGGGGATCGCGGCGGAGAACTATCCTTTTTGCACAATCGAGCCCAATGTCGGCATCGTGTCGGTGCCCGACCCACGTCTGGAAAAGCTGGCGCAGATTGCGAAGCCGCAGAAAGTAATACCAGCCATCGTTGAGTTCGTGGACATCGCTGGGCTGGTGGCCGGCGCGTCCAAAGGGGAAGGGCTGGGGAACCAGTTCCTCGCCAACATACGTGAGACCGATGCAATCGCTCACGTTGTGCGCTGCTTCGCGGACGACAACGTCGTACATGTTGCCGGCAAGATCGATCCGGTTTCCGATATCGAGACGATCAATACCGAATTGGCGTTGGCGGACCTGCAGGCCGTCGACAAGCAGCTAACGAAGTATGTCAAAGCCGCTGAAGCGGGGGGTGACAAGGAAGCCAAACGCCTGGTAGCAGTTCTGCACAAGGTGCGGTCTGCGCTGAACGAGGCTCGGCCGGCGCGCTCGGTGGATCTGTACCTGGAAGAAAAGGAGTTGCTGAAGCCCCTTTTCCTCCTGACCATGAAGCCCACGATGTATGTAGCCAACGTGGATGAGAAGGGATTCGAGAACAACCCGTTGCTCGACCGCGTCCAGGACCACGCACGCAAAGAAGGTGCTCCGGTGGTGGCCATCTGCGCCGCGCTCGAGGCGCAGATCGCGGATCTCTCGGACGAAGACAAGCGAGTATTCCTCGCCGACATGGGATTGGCCGAACCCGGCCTCAATCGGCTGATCCGGACCGCTTACGAGGTTCTCGGGCTGCAGACGTACTTCACCGCCGGACCCAAGGAAGTGCGGGCGTGGACTGTCCACAAAGGTGACACGGCGCCCAAAGCCGCCGGCGCGATCCACACCGACTTCGAGCACGGCTTCATCCGCGCCGAGGTCATTGCTTATGACGACTACATCGTCAACAGCGGTGAGGCTGGAAGCCGCGAAGCGGGCAAGATGCGCCTCGAAGGCAAGGAGTATCTGGTGCGGGACGGGGACGTCATGCACTTCCGCTTCAATGTCTAACCGGCCAAGTATCGCGCCGACTGAGCGAGCGACCTTGCTGCGCCAGGTGCCGGCGACCGTCTGGCTTACCGGGCTTCCGGGATCCGGCAAATCGACGCTGGCGTTCGGACTGGAGCGTCGGCTCATCGAACTCGGCCGTCCGTGTTTCGTCCTCGATGGCGACAACATCCGACACGGCCTGAACCGCGATCTGGGATTCGCGCCTCGAGATCGGAAGGAGAACATACGCCGAGTCGCCGAGGTCGCCCGTCTGTTCAACGATGCAGGCCTGATTGTGATTGCGGCGTTCATCGCTCCCTATACAGAGGATCGAGAGGCGGCGCGATCGACCATCGGGGCGGAGCGATTCCTCGAGATCTACCTGACGGCGGACTTGTCGACGTGCGAACGACGAGACCCCAAGGGTTTGTACGCCAAGGCCCGATCTGGGCAGCTCGCCGAGTTCACCGGCGTCTCCGCTCCCTACGAGCCACCGACACGCCCGGCCTTGGCACTGGACACGGCATCACGCGATGTCGATGACTGTATTCAGGAGCTCGTCCAGTTCTTGTCTGACCGGTTCCGTTAGCCTTTGGCGCTTGGTTCGACACTCATTGGAATCTTGTCGTGGCCGTGTAGCAATGTTCATCTTAGATCGAGACTGTCCGCGGATAACGCAGACGATCGAAGTCTCGCTCATAAGCTCGGTACACGCGATCAGCCAGGGCGCTGGTGTAATAGTCCTGCCAAGGCAGATGCTGAGACATGTTGATGCGCGCGCCGATGACCTCACGCAGTTGCCGGCTGACGCGGGCGTGATCCATAACCCGAGCAAAGTCCTCGCTGAACGACTCCACCTTTCCAATGAAATCCAGTGTTATCCCAGGGAAGTTGAGCAGGTCGTCCTGCAATTGCCAATGAGCATCAACGCGTTTATCGGCGGTCGACGCGGCAAAATGTGCGAATTCGGCAAAAGACAGTGACCGGTCGCGACCCGCCGGAAACGAGGGGTTCACCGTTTCTCGACGCTCAAGGTATTTGTCGATGAACGAATTGCCGGGTACCAGCGGTTTGTTTTGAAATTTGTCTGCCCACGTCGAGACGAGTCGGTCGTACGGATTGCGCACGAAGGAAAAACGCAACGTAGACTCATCCATCGCGAGCCGGTGAAACTGTGAGATGCCGACATCGTAAGGCGACTTGAGACCTGAGTATTTGCGCTTGTGCACTTCCTCGAACGCTGCGGGATTTCGCCAGACGATGGCACTCAGCGCCATCTTGATCGTGCTCGAAGCACACTTTGGAATGCAAACGTAGAGGAGACGATGTTGAGGAAGCGCGTCGATATGCGCGCTCGGATCGTATCCGTGTTCCAGTCCTGCAAAGAACGACGAAGCCTGAGGATCGAAGTAACAGTCGAATCGATTTCCGATCCGAGACCGCACTCGGTCAAGAAGATACATGCAACGGAATATGGGGCGCGACATGGCGTGAAGAGGATGAAGAGATTATAGTGCCGCGCGACGCCCCCTCGACCTCTAACTCCTTTCCGAGGTTCCTTCTGTTTTTCCCCTCGCAAGTGTGCTTGCTGACAACCGTCCGCAAGCACCTTGGCTTGAGAATCTTATCAGGCCAATGAGGTCCTGTGTGCGCACGGACCGTTGCTCATTGACGATAAGGCCGCGCTGATGGAGTGCAGGCAATTCCCAATGGACAGACCAGGGCCCGACCTCGCGTTGACCTTCATAGGAAATCGTCGTCTCTATGACCTCGCTGGGTGCGTTCGACTGTTGCCCTCGAGCAGACGCGTGCGCATGTCAACGCGCAAAGCACCAATCGGCAGGTCCACCAGAAGACACGCGGCGAAGATGGGTCTCGCGTGATGACAAGCAAGGTCTCACAGGCATTCGCCCGAGTTCTAGCGAGCGTGCTTACGTTCGCATGCGCTCCGGCTGGTGCGGTCTCCCCATCGCCAGCCGACAGCGGAGAAACGCTGATTGCCGCGGGGGATATCGCACAATGTGGTCGCTCAGGATCTCTTGGGACCGGTGCCGAGGCGACTGCGCGCCTCATAGAGCGCATGCCGGGAACCGTGCTCGCCCTCGGCGACTTGGCCTATCCGAATGGGACAGAACTGGAATTTCGCGAGTGCTATGACCCGACCTGGGGTAGGTTCAAGCATCGCACGCGACCGACGCCTGGTAACCACGACCACAATACACCCGGCGCTGCGCCTTACTACGCCTACTGGGGCGAACGGGCCGGAGCTGCTGGCGAGGGTTTCTACAGCTTTGAGCTCGGCGCCTGGCACACCATCGCTTTGAACAGCTACATTAGCGATGGGCCGCTCAAATCCAAGCAGGAGCAATGGCTCGCCGAGGATCTCGAGCGCCACCCCACGCTATGCGCCTTGGCGTTCTTCCACCATCCTCGATTCAGCTCCGGCGGGCACGGCAGCGACCCACGCCAGGATCCGCTCTTTAGAATTCTTCACTCCCATGGTGTAGATGTGGTTCTGGGCGCCCATGATCACGACTATGAGCGCTTCGCACCCTTGAACCCGGATGGTCAGCGTGATCTGCAACGAGGCATCAGGGAATTCGTTGTGGGAACAGGGGGCGCCGGCCTGACTCCGTTTCTTTGGATTAAACCCTACAGCGAGGTGCGCATCAACGGAGCGCACGGAGTACTGCGCATGACGCTTTGGCCAAACAGCTATCGGTGGGAATTCGTGTCGACGTCGCGGGAGAGGGTGCTGGATTCTGGTATAGGCAGTTGCCACTAGCGATGCGCCGAGAGGCCAGTGCTTTGCTTCGGCCGATGTTGGCTGCGACGACTTGACCGGGCTGCGGCGGCGGGGGGTAAGATAAACGCGGTACCCACTCTCTTGGAAGAGCTATGGCCACCCCGAAGCCCCCGACGACACCCGACCAGTCGCAGAAGGCCGCACCGGCAGACTCGACTGAGGCCCATCACCCACCGGCTCCTCGCAAGCCTCCAGTAAACCTACCGCGTCCGGGAGCGAAGGGGCAAGGCGCACCGCGCGCGCGCCTACGCGTCACCGCTCGGCAACGCGGTCCGAGGTGAAGGGCTACACCACCATCATCAGCGGCTAACGCCGCTGATGATGCGTCACGAGCGAGGCGGCCTCATTACCGTTCAGCATGAACGAGCTCACCCCGAGGCTGAACGATCTGGAAAGCAGATGGCCAAGGCGCTCTCTGAGCGGTTCTTTGGACGCCGAAAGGATCACCACCGAGTACATCGGCGGCTTACCTAAGAGGGGGACAACATTGATTCGAAACGGTACGTTGCTGGGATCGCCTACCTCAGTAGCGATGCTCTTGAGGCAGGTTTCAAGCTCTGATTCGCTCGGATATTGCATGATCGCACACTTGTATACAAGTACGCCCTCGGCTGTTTAGAGGCCATCGGGTCCCTCGATAAACCTCTGAGTTAGGCGCGTTTACTTAGTATACAACGCTCGCTTCGACTATCTCCACTGGGGGAAATGGGGGGGAACCACGCAACCGCACGGGTTCCAGGGAGAACCTCCGCAGAAGTGAGATGCGTTGCAGCGAGCTCAGCGCTTGCGTCCCCCCAGCAACCCGCCCAGCACGCCGCGCAGGATCTCGCGTCCAACCTGGGACCCCACCGAGCGCGCGGCGCTTTTCGCCGCCGCTTCGAGCATCCCTTCCTTGTGTCCACCGCGCGGGCCTGTCGATCCCAGAAGAATCCCGCCCAACACATCCATCACGCCACCGCCACCGCTCGCGGGCGCAGTTCCGGCCGGTTGCCCCGCAGCAGCAGGCGCTGCCTCCATCCGCTGCTTGCCTGCAGCCGCGAGCTTCTCGTACGCCGATTCCCGGTCGACAGTTTGCTCGTAGTGGCCGTAGACGAGCGACGCCTTGATTACCTGCTCACGCTCCTGCGGCGTGACTGGACCGATGCGGCTCGACGGTGGCAGGATCCACGCGCGCTCCACCATGCTCGGTGTGCCTTTCACATCGAGAAACGATACCAGCGCCTCGCCCACACCCAGCTCTGTGATGACCTTCTCGGTGTCGAGCCCGGGATTGGCGCGCATGGTGGTGGCGGCAGTCTGCACCGCCTTCTGGTCGCGGGGAGTAAAGGCGCGCAGTGCGTGTTGCACACGGTTGCCTAGCTGTCCTAGAACCTTGTCGGGAACATCCAGCGGATTCTGCGTCACGAAGTACACCCCCACGCCCTTGGACCGGATCAGGCGCACTACCTGCTCGATCTTGTCCAGCAACGCCTTGGGCGCGTCGGTGAACAGCAGGTGCGCTTCGTCGAAGAAGAACACGAGCTTCGGCTTCTCCGGGTCGCCCACCTCGGGCAGCGACTCGTACAACTCCGACAGCATCCACAGCAGGAGCGTGCCGTAGACGCGTGGCGTCTGCATCAGCTTGTCTGCCGCTAAGATGTTGACCACGCCTCGGCCTTTGTCGGTCTGCATCAGGTCCGCCACGTTGAGCGCGGGCTCGCCGAAGAACTTGTCGCCGCCTTGATGCTCCAGCGTCAGCAGGCCGCGCTGGATGGCGCCGATGCTGGCTGCAGAGACGTTTCCGTACTGCGTGGTGAGCTGCTTCGCGTTGTCGCCGATGAACTGAAGCGCCGCGCGCAGATCCTTGAGATCGAGCAGCAGCAGGCCATTGTCATCGCAGGCTTTGAACACCAGCGTGAGCACGCCTTCCTGGGTGTCGTTCAACTCGAGTATCCGCGACAGGAGCAGCGGCCCCAGCTCCGATATCGTCGCGCGGACCGGATGGCCTTGCTCGCCGAACACGTCCCACAAAGTCACGGGCGTGCCGGCGAACGCGAGGTCTTTGATACCGAGCAGGTCGACCCGTTCCTTCAGTTTTGGCGTCATCGTGCCCGGCTGGCTGATGCCCGCCAGATCGCCTTTGACGTCGGCCATGAACACGGGCACGCCGATCGCGCTGAACCCCTCCGCCATTTTCTGCAGCGTCACGGTTTTCCCGGTGCCGGTAGCGCCGGTGATCAGGCCGTGGCGGTTGGCCATGCCCGGTAGCAGATAAATTTCCTGTTTGCTTTTCGCGACCAGAAGCGGCTGCACCATGACGGGCTCCGAGGGCGGCTATGCTAGACTTTGCCGATTATATCCGCGACCCAGCGCATGCCGGATCCTGTTTCCTCGTTCCGCGATTGCATCGATTAGCGAAGGGCTTCGGGATGCGCAGTTCAGATTTTCTTTGAGGGGGTGCCCGCGCTCCAGGGCAGCAAATCTCGCCGATGGCAGGTCATAGCAAATGGGCCAACATCAAGCACAAGAAGGCTGCGCAAGATGCGAAGCGGGGTAAGGTCTTCACCCGACTGATCAAGGAGATCACTGTCGCCTCGCGCCTCGGCGGGGCCGACGCGAGCACCAACCCGCGGTTGCGCCTGGCCGTGGACAAGGCCTACGAGGCCAACATGCCGAAGGAGAACGTCGAGCGCGCGGTTCGGCGTGGCAGCGGGGAATTGGAGGGGGTCAACTACGAGGAGGTGCGCTACGAGGGCTACGGTATCGGGGGCGCCGCCGTGATGGCCGACTGCCTGACCGACAACAAGACCCGCACGGTGGCCGATGTGCGCCACGCCTTCGCCAAGCACGGCGGCAATCTCGGCACCGACGGCTCGGTTGGCTTTCTGTTCAAGCACTGTGGCCAGCTCGTTTTTGCCCCCGGCACGAGCGAGATGCGCGTAATGGAGGCGGCGATCGAGGCGGGTGCCGAGGATGTCATCGCCAACGAGGATGGCAGCATCGAGGTCATCACCGCACCCAACAGCTTCGTGGCCGTGAAAGAGGCGCTGCAGCGGGCGGGGCTCAAGCCCGAGCTGGCCGACGTCACCATGAAGCCCACCATCGAGAACGTCCTGAGCGGGGAAGACGCAGCGAAGATGCAACGGCTGCTCGATGCGCTCGAAGCCCTGGACGACGTCCAGGACGTGTATACCACCGCAGTCCTGGAACAGTGAGCGCTCCAGTCGAATGAGCGCCAGATTGCTGGTCGCCAAGACCGGGACCCGGGATAGCAGCCCTGCTGGCATCCGCACCCGGATCCTCGGCATCGATCCTGGGCTGCGCGTCACCGGCTATGGGTTGCTGGACCGCGCAGGCCAGCAGCTTGTCTACGTCGCAAGCGGAGTGATTCGCACTCCAGATGGGGCTCTGCCCGAGCGTCTCAAAGCGATTCTGGAAAGCCTCGGTGAAGTGATCGCCCAGCATCGCCCCGACCAGGTGGTGGTTGAGAAGGTGTTCGTCAACGTCAACCCGGCGTCGACGCTGCTGCTTGGTCAGGCGCGCGGTGCCGCCATCTGCGCCGCCGTGTCCTGCCGCCTGCCCGTGTCCGAGTACACCGCGCTGCAGGTCAAGCAGGCTGTCGTGGGGAAAGGGCACGCGCACAAAGAACAGGTACAGCAGATGGTGCGCCGCCTGCTGGGGCTGCCCGGCGACCCCAGCCCCGACGCGGCCGACGCGCTGGCGTGCGCCATATGCCACGCGCATGGCGGACAAGGGCTGGGCAAGCTCGCGACGGCCGGCTATCGCATGCGCAACGGGAGGCTGATTTGATCGGCCGCCTGTCGGGAACGCTGCTCGAGAAGCATCCACCCATGGTGCTGGTGGATGTCCAGGGCGTGGCCTACGAAGTCGACGTGCCGATGAGCACCTTCTACCAGTTGCCGGCCACGGGCGGCAAGGTCACGCTGCACACGCAGTTGGTGGTCCGCGAGGATGCGCACTTGCTCTACGGCTTCGCCACGGACGGTGAGCGCCAGGCGTTTCGCCAGTTGCTCAAGATCAGCGGCATCGGCGCGCGCACCGCGCTGTCGGTGCTCTCCGGGTTGACCGTGGACGAGCTGTATCACGCGGTAGCGAACGAAGACAGCGCGCGGCTGGTGCGCATTCCCGGCATCGGCCGCAAGACCGCCGAGCGGCTGTTGCTGGAGCTGCGCGACAAGCTGGCAAGCATCGCCGAGGGTCGTGTCGCGGGCCCGGACGGATCCGCCGGCGGGGATGCGCTCAACGCGTTGGTCACGCTGGGATACAGCGTGAAGGAAGCGAAGGCGGCGTTGGCCCGCCTCGACCCAAGTCTGGCTGCACCCGACGCCATCCGCCAGGCGCTCAAGCTGCTGTCCAAGGTGAGTTGAGACCGCTAGGGGAGCAAGATTGACGAAGACACCTACTGTCCGCTTGTGGGCGGCGATTGCCTACACCTGCCTGCTCGTGCCTTCCGCATACGCGGCCGATAACGCCGCGCGCGGCGAATGACTATCAGGCCGAGCAGGAGCAGAACAAGAAGGATGCCGTCGACCGCGTGGTCGACAGCCACGACTTCACTTTGGTGTTGGGCGTTGGCCGCTTTTACCTGAAGCAGAGTGCGATCAAGAGCGCGCGCCGGCTGCTGGGCCAATGGGGCCGCGAAGCGGGCCTGGGTGCCAGGCTGGAACTTCGATGCGCCGCAATGGCAGCGAGCCGAAGCCGTGCTGCTCGGTCACGCGTCGGCGCTCCAGGCGCAGCGTTTCGACCACACCGCCTGGATCGGAGAGACCTGGTACGAGTACGTGTCGCACGGGTTCGACGGCGAGCAGGCCGATGTCATCGCCAGCCACTTCCAGACCGAGGGCGGGCGGCTGCAGCGCCAGCTGCTGGACTGGTACATGGGCGAAACGATGCTGTTCAACTACAGCTTTACCGATCGCCTCGACTCGACCCTGCGCGGATCCGAGGCGGAGCTGCTCGAGCTGCAGCGGGCGACGCAACCTCGCATTCCGGTCGAAGACATCTACTTTGCCAGCAAGTATCCGGACGCTTTCAACTTCGTCGCCAAGGGACCCGGTTTCGAGTACGCCAAGATGCTGGCGATCCCCCTTGCGGGCGCGCTTATCCGCCACATCGACGAGCTGGCGCGCGACGTCGATGCCGACCTCGCCGGGCGGCGCAACGAGGTTCAGCCCTTCATTGACGCCTACAAGGCGGGCCCTTGAGCTGCGCTTCGGGGCTGTGTTCGCCCGCCGTCCGGAACGCGGCGTTCCCGTCCTCCGCTGGCGGTTCAGAGTGTTATGATTCGCGGGGCTTTGATGCGGGCGATCGGATCGCCTGGTGTCGAGTCGCCTGGCTCCGACACAGCCGTGCTGTGCTGCACTAGCGCGGACCTTCTTCAGCCCACAGAGACCGTGATCGCGCACAAGACAACTCATGAACGCGCTGAACAGAGCCCTGCGGGGCGGATTGGTGGCCGTATGCGTCACCACCGCGGTGATCTCCTCCGCGGCGGCCTCCAAGATCGAGAAGATCGACGAGCTGGTCGGCCTTCACGACCTCAAGACCGCGGTAGCCATCGGCAACTACTACCTCAAGCAACGAACCCTGATTACGGTGCGCGAGGAGCTGATGCGGTTGGGTAAGGACAAGAACCTGGGTCCCGATTGGAACCCGTCGAACCCGCACTGGAAACAGGCGGAGAGCGCGATGGTGCGCGCCGCCATGAAGCAGGTCCAGCAACAGTTCTCGAACCTCGAATGGTTGTCGGAGGAATGGGCGGCAGCTCGACGAACGAGAGTTCACCGAGGCTGAGGTCGACCTCCTGCTCGCCCACTTCAAGACCCCGTACGGACGCAAGCAGCTGATGCTCGTAGATCACGGCATGGCGCTGCACGTGCAGGGGGCGCTCACGTTGACCGATAAATTGGTGTACGAGGTCCCCGGAGCGGAGGAGGATCGCAATCGGATGCAGACGGTCTTCAACGATGAGGACCGGGACATGCGCTACAACATCGACGACAGCCCGGAAGGGACGCGCTTCGTGATGTCCCCTCTGGGCAGGCGCTATTTCGTGAATGCCATGCTCAACGTGGCCGGGATGATCAGCCGCCGCATAGACGAAACCGCCGCCTCGATCCCGCAGACGGTGAAGGCAGTGTCCGATCAGGCGCTGCCGGCGGTGCAGGCGTTCCTCCGCAGTCGACCGGAAGGCTGACCCGGAGCCGGGCCTGCATGATCGAGACCGACCGCCTGATCGCCCCCGCTGCATCGCCACAGGACGAAGCTATAGAGCGCGCGCTGCGCCCCAAGCAGCTCGCCGAGTACATCGGCCAGGAGAAGATCCGCGGCCAGCTTTCCATCTTCATCGAGGCCGCGCGCAAGCGCGGCGAAGCGCTCGATCACACGCTGCTGTTTGGCCCGCCCGGGTTGGGAAAGACCACGCTGGCGCACATCATCGCGCACGAGATGGCGGTCAATCTGCGCCAGACCTCGGGCCCTGTGCTGGAGCGGCCCGGCGACCTGGCCGCTCTGCTCACCAATCTCGAGCCCAACGACGTCCTGTTCATCGACGAGATCCATCGGCTGTCCCCGGTAGTGGAGGAAATTCTCTACCCGGCGTTGGAGGACTTCCAGATCGACATCATGATCGGCGAGGGTCCGGCGGCGCGCTCCGTGAAGCTGGACCTGCCGCCGTTCACTCTGGTCGGGGCCACCACGCGCGCCGGAATGTTGACCAACCCGTTGCGCGATCGCTTCGGCATCGTGTCGCGGCTGGAGTTCTACACGCCGGCGGAGCTGGCGCAGATCATCGAGCGCTCGGCGCGGCTGCTCAACGTCCAGGTGGCGCGCGAGGGCGCGGGTGAAATTGCTTCGCGCTCGCGCGGCACGCCGCGCATCGCCAACCGCCTGTTGCGACGCGTGCGCGACTACGCCGAGGTCAAGGCGCAGGGGGTGGTGACGCGCGAGATCGCCGACCTGGGCCTGCGCATGCTCGATGTCGACGGCATGGGCTTCGACGTGATGGATCGCAAGCTCTTGCTCGCGGTGCTGGAGAAATTCAGCGGTGGCCCAGTAGGCCTGGACAATCTGGCTGCGGCCATCGGCGAAGAGCGCGACACCATCGAGGACGTGCTGGAGCCCTATCTGATCCAGCAGGGGTACCTGCAACGGACGCCGCGCGGCCGCATGGCGACCCTGTCGGCCTATCGCCATTTCGGCCTGGCTGCGCCCGCGCAGCCAGGCACCGGCGATCTGTGGGATGCGTCCGCCGGCTCGTAGAGGCAGCTCGCAGAGCATCGCCGCGGCCAGGGCGCTGGTGGCCGCCACCTTCAGCTTGCCGGTGCGCGTCTACTACCAGGACACGGACGCGGGCGGCGTCGTATTCCACGGCAAGTACCTGAACTTCTTCGAGCGCGCTCGCACCGAGTGGCTGCGCCAGCTCGGCTTCGACGTGCGCCAGCTGGCGGAGCACGAGGGCGTTCTATTCATCGTGCGTGAGCTGCGCGTGAACTATCTGCGCCCGGCCCAGGTCGACGACATGCTGACCGTCACCGCAACGTTGGAGAACCTGGGGCGCGCTCAATTCACCCTGGATCAGCGCGTGCTGCGCGGGGCGGACCTGCTGGTGCAGGGCTCGGTAAACCTTGCCTGTGTCAGCGTACAGGGGCTCAAGCCGGCCCGTGTCCCGCCCCGGGTCTATGCCGCGCTCGGCCTGAGCGCAGGGCAGGAGATAACCCACGAGGAGGAGGCGTGAGCACGACCACCGACCTGTCGCTGATTGCGCTGATCGTCAATGCGAGCTTTGTCGTCAAGGTGGTCCTCGGGCTGCTGCTCGCGATGTCGCTTATCTCCTGGTGGTACATCTTCCGCAAGGCCTTCGTGCTCCGCAGCACGCGGCGCAAGTCGGAGGACTTCGAGCGCACCTTCTGGAGCGGCTCCGATCTCAATTCGCTGTTCCAGTCCATCGTGAGCTCGCGCCGGCCGGCGGCCAGCATGGAGCGGATCTTCGAAGCCGGCTTTCGCGAGTTCGTGAAGCTGCGCAAGCAGACTACGCTGGCGGTGGCCTCCGTCATGGATGGGACGCGGCGTGCCATGCGCGCCTCGTATCAACGCGAGATGGACTATCTCGATGCGCATCTGGCGTTCCTCGCCACCGTCGGCTCCGTGAGCCCCTATATCGGGCTGCTCGGTACCGTATGGGGGATCATGAACGCGTTCCGCGGACTGGCCAACGTGCAGCAAGCCACGCTGGCACACGTGGCGCCCGGTATCGCCGAGGCGCTGATCGCCACCGCCATTGGCCTGTTTGCTGCTATCCCTGCGGTGGTGGCATTCAACTATTACTCGCGGGAGATCGATAGTCTTGTCTACCCGCTTCGAGACATTCATGGAAGAGTTCTCCAACATCCTCCAGCGGCAAGGCGGAAGCAACTCATGAGCGACGGCGCGTCCACGGCGCGCCCGCATGCGCATGTCGCGTCTCCACGGTCGCATCCCCGCAAGTGGGGCGCTGCTTCGCTGCGCGGCGCCCGCGCCGCAGGTCCCAGAGATGGTTCGTTTGACGCCACCGATGGTGCAGGAGGATGTGAGATGGCCGCGTATTCCCGGCGCAAGGGTCACCGGCTCATGGCTCAGATCAACGTCGTGCCCTACATCGACGTGATGCTGGTGCTGCTGGTGATCTTCATGGTGACGGCGCCGCTGATCACGACCACGGTCATCGACCTGCCTTCCATTGGGCGCAACAGCACGCCACCCGCGGCACCGATCGAGATCATGATCCGGGACAAGGACGCGATCTTCATGCGCGACCGCGAGCGGTCTCAGCCGGAGCGCCGGGTCAGCCTCGACGATCTGGTGAAGGCGTTGCGCGCGAAGCAGAAGGAGAAGCCCAACCAGCCGGTCGTCATCGCCGCGAGCAAGGATCTGCCCTACGGCGAGGTGGTCGAGATCATGGATCTGCTGCAGCGTAATCAGATCACCAAGGTGGGCCTGCTGGCCAAGCCCAGCCCATGAGCCAGAGCTACCCGGAGCCGGGACGCTTTACCTCCGGCCTCCTGGCCGTCGCGGTCCACGTACTCTTTCATCGCAATGCTGGTGTTCGGCATCCGCTGGCAGCAGCGGCTGCCGGAACCGTTGGTGGCCGAGCTGTGGCAGGAGATCCCGCCACCCAAGGCGCAGCCTATCGTGCGCCCGCCGGAACCAGCCGCCGCCTCCCCCTACTCCAAAGCCTCAGGCGCCGCCACCGGAGCCGCCCAAGCCCGTGGTGCAGCCGAAGCCAGCTCCGACTCCAGCGGCGCCGTCCAAAGCCGATATAAGCCTGCAGGAAAAGCAGCGCAAGCTGAAGGAGCAAAAGGCCGCCGCAGGAGGCGCAGCGGCAAGAGGAGCTGCGCCAGAAAGAGGAAGCGAGCCGCAAGGAAGCTGAGGCGCAGCGCCGCGAAGAGCAACTGCGGCAGGAAGAGCTGAAGAAGCAAGAAGAGGCGCGCCGCCGGGAGGAAGAAAAGCGTCGCGAAGAAGCCCGCCACGCCGACGAGCTGCGCATGGAGAAGGATGCCGAAGCCCGTCGAGTCGCAATTCTCGACGAGCAGCAGAAGCTCGCTCAGGAAGTCAAGGCCCGCGCCGAGGCGGAAGCGCGCAAACGCGCAGCAGCCGAAGCGGCCGCCGCGCAGTTGAAGGCGCTGGAAGGCTACAAACGCAAGATCAGTCAGAAAATCCGCGGATACATCGTGCTGCCGCCGGGGATCAACGGCAATCCGGAGGCCGTGTACAGCGTGACCGTGGTGCCTGGTGGTGAAGTTCTGGACGTGAAGCTCGTGAAGTCGAGCGGGGTGCCGGCGTACGACGCGGCGGTGGAACGTGCCATCCAGGCAGCCAAGTCCGCTGCCTGTGCCCACCGACCCCGACATGTTTCAACAACTGCGACAGGCGAACCTACAAGTTTCGCCCGATCGAATGAAGAATCGAACCGTTATACTCACGCCCACATGAAAATAACCGGCAGACCCTGGCCGTCGCGCCGCGCCGACAGCAAACATCGCAGGGCTTGGTGCATCGTCGCCAGCGTCTTATTGTGTCTTTGTGCGGCGACCGCACGCGCCCAGCTCACCATCGAGGTCATCGGCGGTGGCGCCGACCAGATCCCCATCACCGTGCTGCCGCTGGCCGACGAGGAGAAGTTCCAGCAGCGCATCAGCCAGATTGTCTCCGCCGATCTCATCCGCAGCGGCCGGTTCAAAGTGCAGGAGATCGGCAGCGTAAGGCCGCTGCCATCCGAGCCCCCCGAGGTCAACTATCGTTACTGGAAGAACCGCGGCACCCAGACGCTGGTGATCGGCAAGGTGATTCAGCGGGAGGACGGCAAGGTGGAGGTTCGCTTCCGCATGCTGGATACCTCGAAAGAAGCGCAGGCCGTGGGCTATGCGTACACCATTGTCGTGCCGCAGATGCGTGCGATCGCGCACAAGATCGCCGACACCATCTACGAAAAGCTGACCGGCGAACCCGGGGTGTTCAGCACGCGCATCGCGTACGTGGCCCGATTCCCGCAGCGCTTCGAGCTGCACGTGGCCGATGCTGACGGGTTCAACTCGCAGTTCATCCTCGCGCATCGGGAACCGATCATCTCGCCGGCCTGGTCGCCGGACGGCACTCGCATCGCCTACGTGTCCTTCGAGCAGGGCCGCTCCATCGTGTTCATCCACAATCTGGTCGATGGGACCCGGCGGGTGCTGGCCTCGTATGACGGCATCAACAGCGCGCCGGCCTGGTCGCCGGACGGGAAGCGGCTGGCGCTGGCCCTGTCCAAAGACGGTGTCTCGCAGATCTACATGATCGATGCCGACGGTGGCGGGCTGGTGCGTCTTACGAACAGCAACGCGATCGACACCGAGGCGAGCTTTCTCGCCCGACGGCAAGTACATCTTGTTCACCTCGGATCGCGGCGGCAGTCCGCAGATCTATCGCATGAGCGCGTCGGGCGACCAACGTCGAGCGCATGACCTTCGACGGCGGCTACAACGTCACGCCGCGCTACAGCCCGGACGGCAAATCTTTTGCTTACATCCAGCGCAACCAGGGACGCTACACCCTGGCGCTGATGGATCTGACCACACGTCAGAGCGTGATCCTGTCCGACAGTTCGCTCGACGGCTCGCCCGCTTTCGCACCCAATGGCCGCCTGATCCTGTATGCGTCCATCGTGGGGGGGCGTGGTATATTAGCCGCCGTTTCGAGCGATGGAAGGATCAAGCAGAAAATTTCCGCGTCGGCGCAGGACGTTCGCGAGCCCGCGTGGGGACCGCTTGTCGGTAATCGCTAGAGGGAGTTGAGATGATGAACAAAGTTCTGATTGCTGTGTGTGCCGCCCTGCTCGTCGCAGGTTGCGGGTCCAAGGGCGGAACGTCGCAGCAGTCGAAGGCCGCAGTCGAGCAGCGCGACTTGTTCCAGCAGAAGGACCAGCAGGCAGCCGATGAAGCGGCGAAGCAGGCGAAGATTCAGCAAGAGCAGGAACAGTTGAAGCAGCAGATGGAAGAACAGAAGCGCCGTCAGGCGGAAGAGGCGCGCAAGGCCGCGGAGGCCGAGAAGCCCGTGGTCAAGCCGCTGGCCGATACCACCATGACGGAGAAGTCTCTGAGCGACCCAGCCTCCATGCTCAAGGATGCCGCGAGCCCGCTCTCGAAGCGCAGCATCTACTACGACTTCGATGCGTACAACATCAAACCGGAGTTCCAGACCCTGGTCGAGGCGCACGGCAAGTTCCTGCTCGAGCACAAGGACTTCAAGGTGCGCATCGAGGGCAACTGCGACGAGCGTGGCAGCCGCGAGTACAACCTGGCTCTGGGCCAGCGGCGGGCGGATTCGGTGAAGAAGGCGATGACGCTGCTGGGCGTGCCGGCGAAGAATATCGAGACGGTCAGCTACGGGTCGGAAAAGCCCAAGGCGCTCGGACACGACGAGGAAGCCTGGGCGGAGAACCGGCGCAGCGACATCGTCTACCCGAGCGTCGACGCGCCACGCTAGTTTGCGCCCCGCTCGGGCGCGCGCTGTGTGCCGGCTCTGCGTTGAAGCATGGAAACCTTCCCCTTCCTGAGCACAGCATCGAGCCGCGGGCTGCGTTTCTGCCGCTTGCTCGTCGCGGCCGTGGCGGCGACCCAGCCGGCGTTGTTGCTGGCGCAGACCCAGCCGGAAGCGCGCAACCCCGGCATCATCCAGCTGATGAACCAGGTCGAGTCGCTGCAGGCCGAGATCAGCAAGCTCCGCGGCCAGCTGGAGGTCCTCAGCAATGGCCTGGAGAACGCGCAGAAGCGTCAGCGCGACATGTACCTCGACCTCGACACCAGGCTGCGGCGCATCGAAACGCAAGGCGGTGACGCGCGCAAGGAGGGCTCGGCGCCAGAGCTGGAGGAGCGCGTCAAGCGCCTCGAGCAACGAGCAGGAGCGGACGGTGCAAAAGAGCGCGACCCGCAGCTCGCCGAGCTCGAGGCTCGTATCAAGCGGCTGGAGCAGCAACCCGCCGCGGCGTCGGCAAGCATTCCGGCGCCGGTGAGCGCCGCCGCCCCGAGCACGGCTGCGCCGGCGGTCAAACCGACCACCGCGCCGGCGGCGACCGGAAACGTTCCGGCCGCCACGCCGCCTTCGGCTTCCGAGCAGAGCGCGGCTCGCAAGGCCTATGACAGCTGGCGTCGCGGCGTATCGGGCTGGTGACTATCAGGGTGCGATCACGGCCTTCGACGGCATCGTCAAGCACTATCCCCGCGATCCGCTCGCGCCCAACGCGCAGTACTGGATCGGCGATGCCTGGTTCAACCTGCGCGACTTCAAAGCCGCTGCGGCCGCCCAGCAGGTATTGCTCACGAACTATCCGGACAGTCCCAAGATTCCCGACGCGCTGCTCAACTTGGGCAGCGCCTATGCCGCCCAGGGCGACAATGTCAACGCGCGCAAGACGCTCGAGGATCTCATGACCCGCTTCCCGCAGAGCGATGCGGCGGAGAAGGCCAAGGCCCGCCTGGCGCGGCTGAAGTAGTCGCTTGATCTCCGTCTCGCTGCGGGACGTCATCCTGTTCTGTCCTCGTCGTGGCCGCGCTGCTCGCGGCCGGCCTCTGCTCTGCTGGTCTATCTCACGC
The DNA here is from genome assembly GCA_963747025.1 of uncultured beta proteobacterium. Taxonomy (GTDB): domain Bacteria; phylum Pseudomonadota; class Gammaproteobacteria; order Burkholderiales; family SHXO01; genus SHXO01. The sequence goes on along the minus strand of CAVVDJ010000004.1, from coordinate 27,359 downwards.
AAGAGCGGCTGATCTTCTTTCCTCAGCGGCTGGACGAGCATACCGCCCTCGGCATTCAGCAATCGTATCCCGCGCGCCGAAGCTTTCGAGTTGGTCGCCGAAGATGGTGTACGGCTGCGTGGCTGGCTCGTCGATGGGCCGGCACGGCGACCGTCGCCGCTGGTGATCTACTTCGGCGGCAACGGGGAGGAAGTGTCCTGGCTGGTGCCGGAGTTCTCACGCGTTCCCGACTGGGCCGCGCTGCTGGTGAACTACAGAGGATACGGTCTGAGCGAGGGCCAGCCGTCGGAGACGAAGCTGTATCGCGACGCACTCGCGCTGTACGATCGCGCGACGCGCCGCCCCGACATCGACTCCGGACGCGTCATCGTCATGGGCCGCAGTCTCGGCACGGGAGTGGCAACGTACCTGGCGTCGCAGCGGCCGGTCGCGGGCGTTGTGCTCATCTCCCCTTATGACAGCCTGGTACAGGTCGCGCGCGAGGCCTATCCATTCCTTCCCGTCAACCTGCTTGCTCCGACACCGGTTCGAATCGGTGGCACGTGCACCGTCGATCCACGCTCCGCTCCTGGCGCTGGTGGCGGCGCGCGACGACATCGTCCGACCCGAGCGTTCACGCCAGCTGGTGCAGGCGTGGGGCGGGCCCGCGCAACTCGAAGTCCTGGATGGCGTTGATCACAACACCATTCATTCGCATCCGGACTACTGGAGATTGATCGGCGCATTTCTAGCCGAACGCGCAGCCGGCGCCTTCAATTGCTCCGCCGCGATGAGATGCCATGCGAGCGCCGGTCCGAGCACGTGAGATGTGCCGATCGCAATCGAGAATCTGCTCGCCCGCATCCTGCGCAAGACGTGAAAGCCCCGCCGGGTGGGCGATTCGCGGCGCTAAACGAGCTCTTGGTTTGACACCCCCGGGACCCAAACGTAGAATGCGCCTTCCTTTTTTGGGCGGTTAGCTCAGTCGGTAGAGCAGCGGACTTTTAATCCGTTGGTCGCGAGTTCGAGTCTCGCACCGCCTACCAATGAGAAAGCCATTCTTATAGATAGCGCTAACGCATCTCTCTACTAGCAGGCGCATAGTAGGTAGCAGACGCGACACCTCCACTTGGAAACAGGGGTTTCTTCTCCCAAACAACCCTATCCATCCCTGGGTACGGAGTAAAAGCCAAGTCCTGTAGTAGAAGCCGACCAGCGCCACTTCGTCGTCAAAGGACTCAGCTCACATATGCTCCGCCGACCGAGGAAAAGCACAAGGTGGCACACCTGGATGACAACCATGGCGGAGGCCAGTTCAGCCCGGGCCATGTGTCGCTTACCAGCCATGTGACGGTCAAGATCCGGGGATCGGTCGAGGCGAGCTGTTGACGGTGCGGATCGCTACGACCGGGACGTCTGCACTGTCTACGTGGACGGCAAGGACGTCGGTCTAGCGCAACTCGATGCAGGACTAGCTTGGTGGTTCAGGAAGTACTCTTACGAGCAATTGCCGCGGGACCGCGTCGACTACGAGGCGGCGGAGGATCGCGGCAGCGAATCGGGTTGGGCTATGCAGGGCCAGAAACCCGGTTCGCCGTGAGAGTTGGCGTCATAAGCGTCGGTAGCTGGATCAGGCCGCCGGAAGCCGCACAGGACCCTAGAGTCCTATACTGCTCAGGCATCTGCAAATGAAGGTTGGGGAGGACGCAATGGCCGATCCGGCAATTGGACTCAAAGACAGCGAAGGCGCTGAGGCGGAGGGGAAATCTGAGGCCAGAAAGGAAGCCGCAGACCCGCAAGCGTGGAGTTCCGATCGCACCCAACTCGTCTCGCTGGAACAGAAGTCTCAAGAGGCTTATGACAAAGCAGTATTGATCTTGTCCGGCGGTGCGCTCGGCCTTTCCCTCGTCGTAATCAAAGACTACTTGACGCTACGTGGCGGGGGTGGATCTGGACTGATGGCTTTGGCATTGCTCTGCTGGGCGCTGAGCGTTTCGTGCATCCTGTTTTCCTCTGCGTCAAGCCGAAAGGCTCTCAGGAGCGCCATAAGGCAAATTGACGATGGACTACCCCTGGCGCATCTAGAGGAGCTGTCCAACCGAATCGCTTCCCGATTGAGAACGGGTTCCGGCGGACTCTTCTTGGTTGGAGTTGCCTTCTTTGCGGCCTACGTCGCCATTGAACCCACCGCAGGGGTCAAACAGCAGCCTGTCACCACAGCACCAAACGAGATCACGAGATTTCTGTCCTTGTACGACACCATCAGGGAGGCATGCCCTGATTGTTCTACCGTTGAAGCTCGCAAAGTTCTGCAAGTCTGCGAGGGTTCGTACATGGTGCCAGATGTACTTCGCGAGGCATGCCCGCGCTGCACCGAAAAGGGAATTTTGCAGCTTAACCGCCGCTGCATGGAAAAGTGGAATAGTCCTAGGTAGGGCTCGGGCGTCGGCTGGTCACACTGGAGTGGCGCTGCAAGGATCCCAGACTCACTGCAGACTCGGTGGCAGGGAACCTTTGCGTTGAAGCTCCAGGCCCCCGATTCTCGGGGATTCCAAAACGAGACGCTATGCGCCCCAAGCGCATTGAACTCTCAAAAGCAATGTGCTACGTTGGGTCGGTTGCTTTCCTCCGCCGGACGCTGGTGACCCGATGGCGGCCATGAGTCGCACGCTCGATGTTGGCAAAACAGATCATGAGCACCAGATCTGTTGTCTGCTGGCCCTCGAAATCGCAGACTACGACGCGAAACCCGTCTTTGATCAAGTCCGCTTAACACAAGAATTCCATAACTTGCTCGAGGAATCCAAGGTAGGCGCCGACTCTGACGATCTTGTGTCGGTGGTGGGGGAAGACGGTGCGCTGCTGGACTTCTTCTCTGACGCGCAAGAGTGCTTCACAACGGCGCTCATGCTCCGCGAAGCGACGTTAACACAAGACCGCTACCGCGATCTGCCGCTGCGTATCGGCATTAATCTCGGTAAAGCGGAGATCGCCGACGACGAATTTGGCAACCCACATGTAAGCGGCGAAGGCGCGCTGGACGCAGATCGACTCATGCGCCTGGGACCGCCCCGCCAGATCTCGGTAGCGCGGCCATTTGTCGAATTGCTATCCCGAACCGCGCCAGAGCTGGCTGACTTGCTCGAATACGGAGGCCCTTACTCCGATGCCGTCGACCCCTCACTCTGTTTATACAGAGTATCTCCTCCGCAAAGTACCGGGTCAGAAGATCAGCCGACGACCGCTGTGTCTTTGGGTGTGGAGGACTCTCTAGGGCAATTGCCCCTTGCTTCCACAGCGCGAGCACAGTCGAGGGCCGAAAGGGGGAACCGGCTGTGGCGGCCATGGCTGGGCTATGCGTTTCTCGCGGTGTTTGCAGCAGTTGCAGCGCTGCCTTTGTCTAGTCGCCTTCATATCGGCGTCCCTACCTCCGGGCCTGCCGCAGCAACGTCCCAGACGACCGCGCCCGCTCCGATAGCTCTCCGTGCTCCGGTCTTGTCTGAGGACATGGCTCACTCGGCGGCACCGACGGTGCCAGCGCAAGCGCGCGATATCAAGAGGCCAGGACCGGCTGCCTCACGCCGTGCCAAATCAACAATAGAGGTCACTCGAGCGGAGTCTCCTGTTGAAGAGAGGGCGGCACCTGTGTTCCACAGCGCTACCGTGTCCGACGAACTATCGGTGTCAGCCGAGACGCATGAACCGCAACAGTCCATCGACGTGGCACCAGTGCAGGATCGCAGGTCCGGAACGCTGTTCCTCGGCGTCAAGCCGTGGGGCGAGGTATATGTGGATGGCAGGAAGGTCGGCATCACGCCTCCACTCAAGAGTCTCGACCTTCCAATCGGCCGACACTTGATAACCGTAACAAATAGCTCGTTGCCGATCTATCGGAGAGAAGTGACAGTGGAACCCGATACCAAGATCAGGGTAGTGCATGATTTCACCTGTGTATCGATTCGAGATAACATTTGCCGGGAAGGGTTCGAGAAGGGCCTTGAGTTACGCTCGCGATTCACATCGGAAACAGCTGAAGCGGCGGAACCCCCTCAACCAGCTCGTCAGTGAGAACAGCAATCCAGTAGCTAGGGGCCGCTTTGTCGCGGGGCGATTCCCTATGAGATCGGTAGCGGAATAGCGCTCGCCTTTCCGTGAAGACCCCATAAGCAAACCGTTTGTTGTTGTTCTGAGAACCACAGAACAGCGTCGGCCCACTAGCCATAGTGGAGAGGCGACTTGACCAAAACCACTGTAGGAACCCCACAGTGGCGCAATAATTCTCACTGTTGTCCGGGTCTACCAACAAGACCGTAAGCTCTCCGAAGCTGAACTACGCGTCGCTACTGGTGTCGTCGGCGACGTGCGTACCCAGATTGTCCAGATCAATGGAAAAGCGGTCCCCAGGCTGTTTGCATGGGCGGCAGCAAGGAGTCTTGCCGCCGCTGCTTGAGCCGCAGCTCACGGAGATCAGCCCGCTGGCACTGGGCTTGGAAGGTTATGAGGAGGCGCAGACTGCGCAGGGGATCTCAGTTCGGCTTTGCGTCGTGTCGCCAAGGATATTCCCGCGAAGACGAGGAAGAGAACGGTCAGCGTAGAGGGCTCCGAGACGGCGTCGAGAAAAGCCGAGTCCGACGAAGGCTGCGCCGAGAAGCGCGAGTGTCGCGGGTTGGGGAACCTGGCGCAGGTCATCGGTGAGCTGGAAATCCAAGGTACCGACGGAGGAGCTCCAATTGTCTATTGGATTGCCCCTGTGAAGGTAAGTGCCGGTCGCGGATATCGATCCCCAAAACCAGTTATCGTCGTCGGTGGTGTCGTTCACAATCGATAGCCAGTACGTGTTCCCTGCTATCAGAGTGAGCGGAGCGATGTTCACCGAGTAGGAATACAGATCGAAAGATCCTGATCCAATAGTGCCGCTAATGTCTATCCCCGTGTCGGTGCGATTGCCGGGGTCGCCGGCGAACACCGTGAAGGCTGGATCCGTGTAGAGCGGGGCAGTCGGCCCCCCGACCGCGTCGGGGTAGATCTGGATGGTGAAGCTGTCAGTCGGGGCTGGAGTGTTGAACTGTGCGTAGACCCCCGTCCAGTGGATGTCGGTGATTGTGTTCGAGCCTGGCTGCAGCACGAAGTTGTCAGTGGCAGCAAATAGTTCTGACGCACCGCCCACGGCATCATCAGGTGTCGCTCCGTTACTATTGTCGTAAATGACTCCGGCCTGGGCTGCCCCACACCAAGCGAGCAGCAGCGGGATCAAGAATCGCCGCGCGGTTTTCATCGATGCCCCCTCAAGGTTTCCAAATGCTGATGTTCCAGCCCCTTCAGCGTTGAGATAAGTCGCCGCGCGAACATGCCACGTCTCCTTGGCAGTCGGTGGTGCCACAAGCACAGACGACCTCGCGCGCGCCATACGGTGCGTGCATATTGCTCGCCACGTTTCGCACTCGATTGTTTTCCAAGGAGATGAACGTGGAATTGCCCCGAATCAGATGGCAGCGGTGTAAGAAGAAAGACACAGCCGAATTCTTTCAAAGTGTAAGGTTCGAAAAGAAACCCCTAATAAATCAAACGAAATGTCTCGCCTCAATTCCGTAAATGCCACCGACAGACAAAAATATTGATCACGCAAAAGTTTGTCGGGAGGACGGGCAATAAAGTCCCCGTGTTACCGCGACGACTCTATGCGTTCTGCATACTGTAAAAGCTTGATTGCGCGAGTCCGTCAGGTTCAGAGGGAGAAGACGGTGACTTGTGACGCAATACCCGGTAGGCTGCAGCCCCTCTGGACTCCCCCGCTGGCGCGGTTCTAGTCGAGGACGCGAGTAGCACAACGAGCTCGGTTGTTCCGGAGCGTTGACGTTCAGAGAGCTGAATCAAGCATACTCTTGGGGGTGCTCCCGCGCCTACGCCTATCGTTCTGTGAGCCTGGCGGGGAGTGACAGATGTGCCCAGACTAGGGTCAGTGTCTTGGATATCGTGAACCTAGGGGAACCGTGAGCGATTTTGATCAATTCAAACACGCGGTCGGGGTCCACCCGACGCGAAGGATGATTGTCCCAGGTCTTCTAGTACTCTCGCGCTAAAGGGCAAGTATATTCTCGAAGGCGAGTCGTCGGCTTCGAAATGCTTTGCTTCACTTGGAGGCGTGCCCAACGCCTTGCGTCAACGGTCCGCAGGCACCGAAGAGCAACGCACCCAGCTACCCATGTGTCAGCCTCGGTTTGGGTGGGGATGGTTTTGGCGGTTTGGGCGGCTTCAGCAAGTTAGCCTCATCTCGCAAGAACTCCTTCACATCGTCCGTGCCAGGTGTCACCTGTGCTAGCGTCGCATGGTGTCGGCGTGCAGCCTCTTGCAGCAACTCACCGTTAAGCCATTCGAAGTTGGTCCCGTACCCTGGGTCACTGCCTCGCCTCGTGCGCGCGTGAGCAACGTATGTCTTCACCGCCGGCCAGTAGTGCACGATTGCGTAACCGAAGTCATTCCACACCGTCTCTCGGTCCAACAATCCCTGACGCACGTAGTGGGCGATGCTCTCGAAGAAGTCCAGGACGGCGTCTGTTGGCGGGTTGTCGCCCCGCAGGAGGGTGGCTGCAGTTGCGACTCTGCGCCGCTGCATCTCCTTCGAGTCGAATCCATCTCTAAACTCTCGCGCCAACTGAACCGAGAGCAATCGCTTTGCGTTTTCGGTCTGCTGGCGGGCGTTCTCCGTTTGTTGTCGAGTGCTCTCTATCTGCTGGTTGCCGAGGTGGATGCTGACTAAGAGACCTCCGATGCCAACAGCGGCGGAAATGATCGAAGCGCACAGGGCGATCCAGAACAGCCGCTGCTCGCGGAGGTGGCGAGCGTTCTCCCGCTTCATCCGCAGGGAATTAACCCAGGTCCACGCGAGTGCCTTTTGCCCAGGAGTTTGAAATACAACACTGGCTCGCTCAAGATCAGCGATCACGGCAGCCTCACCCATCTCCTCGCAGAGTGCGAAGACAGGACCTTTGTTGAATTCCGTTCTCGAATCGCTGCCCATAAGCTTTCGCTCCTTGATTTCAAGAGAGCACGAATGCGCGTCGTTGGTCGCACTAGGCGTCTATCGGATCACCTTATTGGCGCGTAGCAATATAGATTCGGCATATCCGCCATCGGCCAGGGACATTGGAAAACGGCGGCGCAGCCCCCCACGCTGTGCCCCCAGGAATCAGGCTACGCCGGGAGGTTACGCGAGGGTGATGCAGTGTAGTTCATTCGGACGTAGGATTTCGCGGAGGATAGCTAAACCTATCTTCCGCCGACGTACGAGAGAACAACGATTACGAGTACGACCAGGTAGACGACTGAAAGACCGAACGACAGCGACTCAGGTCCCTGGGTGTGCTCTAGGTCGCAACTCGTCCAGCGGTGATGGTGTCTGCGCACGTGCATCACTACATCCTGTTGCACTGGCTCATGGTAGGTACGTGTCGGTCAGGCGTGGATAAGGTTGTCATGTAGCGCCTCGCGGTTGCCTGGACGACTCCAGCATAGGCCGGTCACAGGGCAAGGAGTATCAGGGTTCCGCTGAATTGGCCGTCAGGCGATGGCTCACGTCGGCAAGACCCGACGGCCAGTAGTGCTAGGCCTCGATCAAAGTTCCGACCGACAGGCGAACGCCGACGGGTCCAGCGACGACATACGCGTTACGCGCGCCCGCGTCCGAACCGCCGTATGTTCGTCGTCTCATGCGACGCCCTCCGACCACCAACCGTAGCAACGACGGTCCGCTTCTTGCTGGAACCCGCGGGCACAAGCAACCGGAATCCAGTCTCGAAGCCACCTCTGGAGGGACTTATGCGTAACTTGAACCGCTCCTTCGCCGCAGTGGGCCTTTTCGCTGTCTGCTTGCTGGCAGCCGGCGCCGGGCTTGCCGCAACCGCGGCAGCGCGGGAGGATGTCGCCGGAATTGGGCAGCAGATCGCGGACGCGCTCAACGAGCAGAACGCGGATCGCATGATGCAGCTCATCGACTTACAGGCCTTGCAGGAGCGAGTGAGTCAGGATCTAGGTCTGACGGAGAACGATGCGCGGGCCTTTCGCGAGGGCATGGGCAAGGGCTTGCGCCGGTTGACGGAGAGCGGCATGCGAGCCTTCGCTGAGAGAAAGGGGCTCGCCAAGTTCCTGCGCACCGGCAAGCATGGCGGCAAGCCGTTCAGCATGATCCGCATCGAGTACCGCGCCGACGAGGGCGGGTTCGATTACGTGGAGTATTACCTGACGCCCGCGCTCAAGGTCGAGGACTGGTACTCCTACAGCCGCGGCAGCCGCGCGAGCACCGCCATGCGGCTGGCCGCGTCCGCCATGCTGGACAAGGATTCGATGCTGAGTACGCTGTTCGGTATTAAGCGGATGGATCGCGCTGAGGTCGATAAATTCAAAGAGTTCTCGCGCCTGGCCGCCACAGGAGAATACGGCAAGGCCTATCGTGCGATGGAGGGCCTGCCCGAAAGCTACAAGCAGACTAAGGACTGGGCCATGCTGAGGGCGAACCTGGCGATGAACGATGAAGCGGCCTACCGGGCCTCGTTGGAGCACCTGGCCAAAAACTTCGGCGGCGACAACAGCGTGCAGTTCATGCTGATCGACTACTATTACTATCAACAGCGCTTCGACCAGGTCTACCAGGCCGTTACCGCGTTCGAGGGCCACGTCGGCGGCGAAGATGCCGCTACCAACTTTCTCAAGTGCAGCGCGCTGATTGGGTGGAAACGCTTCGAGGACGCAGCCAAGGCCTGCCAGCGAGCGATGAGCCTCGAGCCGGATTTCAAGGCTGCCTATTGGGGGCTGGCGACCGTCGGCCTGCAGAGCAGGAATCCCTCCCTGACACTGTCGGCATTGTCCGCCTACGAAAAAGCTTTCAACGCCGAGTTCGACCCCAACGAGCTGGCCAAGCTGGAGCCCTACCGGGAGCTGTCGAAGACCCCCGAGTTCGCCGTCTGGGCCAAGAAGCGGCGCATCGCAAGAAAGTAGATTTCGAAGCAGATCCCAGATCGTCAGCCGGCGTAGCCGGCATTTGCGCTGCTCATCGAACCGAGAGATGAGCGGGAATCTGTACGTCTTCTTGCTGGTCGGCCTCTTCGTGGGAAGCGTTGTAGGTTGTGTTCTCGTGCTCGTGCGGGTCCGGATCGCCCTTCGGCGCAAGGGATACCGATCCCCGCTGGTGACGGCGGCGCTTGCGGCGCTCGCCTTCATTGGTCTGTTCGGCGGGATGATGCTCTTTCTCGCCAGGGATCACCTTGCTTCGACGAATTCGTACACGTGGGATCCGGCTCTGGTGCCGGAGTCCCTGACTCACTTCGGTATCTATTTCGCTGGAGTGCTGGCCGCGGTCCTTTTTGCTACCGTCCTCATCGCAGCAATGCTCCCCACGCGAGAGCTTCGCGTTTCGGGAGAGCGCCGCGTGCGTTTCCCCTGGAGAGCAGGGGGATACGTCGCTGGCGCGCTGGTTGTGGTGTACCCGGCAGCAACGCTTAGTCTGGGTATCGAGTTTATTGAGGCCGCACGCGCCGGCGTTCTGCGGCCCGGCGCCGTGGGGCATCTACCGCGCGGAGTGGGAAGAAGAGTCGGTTGTGCACAATCTGGAGCACGGCGGCGTTGTCATCTGGTACAAGACGTCGGACACAAACACCCGGACCTGCTTGAGGCGTGAGTAGCGATCAGGGACAGATGGGCACTCGTGGTGATCGACGCGTACGCCGCCTGCCGAACGAAACCGTCGCGCTGACGGCATGGGCTAGGCGGGACGAGTTCTCCGTTGATGACATGACGGAGCACCGGGTGAAAGGGTTCATCCAGACGTTCGTCTGCCGGTTCAACCCGCAAGACTTCGACTGCGACTACCTGGGGAGTTAGCTCCCGGGGTCATTCTGAGCGCTGCGCTGCGCTCGAGGGCATACTCCGCGAAGAATCCGGTGGCTGCGTATACCAAGTCTCCGCCAGGTCAATCCAAAGTGGGTTTTCCGACTATAAGTTCGACCTTCTTTCGCCGGAGCCAGCCCTTGATCTGCTTTTCCCTTGCGATAGCAGCGTGAACGTCGGTCGATTCTTCGCAGTAGACGAGTTGGTCGACTCGGTACTTACTCGTGAATCCAGGCACGGAGCCAGCCTTGTGTTCATAGACGCGGTTCTCCAGATTGTTCGTCATACCAACGTAGAGCGTTCCAGCGCGATTGGTCATGATGTAGGTGTAATAGTGGCGCAAGCTATTCCCTCGATGGTTGCTTGACTCAGATGGACAGTTTAGCGCGGCAAGACGAAACTTGTGACGCCGAAGCGAACAGATTCTTCGCTGCGCTCAGAATGACAGAGCGGCTACATCGCCTTGTTGACGTCTGTTTGCTCTAGCAGCGCGACGAGGTTGCCACTGCGGAACGACTTCGAGGTCGTCGTTGTACTTGAAGATGCAGCCGAGCGTCTCTTCGACCGTCGCGGCATCGAGCTCGTCGCGGTGGAGCGCGATCAGCGCGGCACCCCAGTCGATCGTCTCCGCGATGCCGGGCTTCTTGTAGAAGTCCTCCTGGCGGAGCTGCTGCATGAGCGCGCAGATCTGGCCGGCGAGCTGCTCGTTGATGCCCGGCACCTTCGCGCACAGGATCTCGTACTCGCGCTCGAACGTCGGGTAGTCGAGCCAGAGGTAGAGGCAGCGGCGCTTGAGCGCGTCGTGGACCTCGCGTGTGCGGTTGGACGTGATGACGACGAACGGCTGCTGTTTGGCGCGTGATCGTGCCGAGCTCCGGGATGCTGATCTGGAAGTCGGACAGCACCTCCAGCAGAAACGCCTCGAACTCTTCGTCCGCGCGATCGACCTCATCGATCAGCAGGACGGGCGGGCGGTCGCCATCGCCGCTAATCGCTTCGAGGAGCGGCCGGCGGATCAGGTACGCCTCGCTGAAGAGCTCGCGGTCGATCGACTCGAGCGATGCACCCTGACTCTCGCCGAGCTTGATGCGCAGGAGCTGCTTCGGGTAGTTCCACTCGTAGAGCGCGTGTGAAGCGTCCAGGCCCTCGTAGCACTGGAGGCGGATCAGCTTTGTATCCAGGACCGCAGCGATGGTCTTTGCCAGCTCCGTCTTGCCGACGCCGGCCTCGCCTTCGAGGAAGAGCGGCTTGCCGAGCGTCGATGCCAGGAAGACCGTCGTGGCGATCGCGCGGTCGGCGAAGTAGCCGCGGCGCAGCGAGCTGCTCCTGCGTCTGCTCTATGGAGTCGAACATGGCGAGGACAGGATACCCGACCGGACTTCTGGTCGCGGGGAGCCGCTAGCCGAGCAGTTCGCCGGTCATTGTGGTGACGGCCTTGCCCGCGATCAGGACGCGTTCGCCCTTGAGCGACGTGCGTATCACGCCACCGCGCGCCGACGCCTGGTAGGCGAGCAGCTCGGTCTTGCCCAGCTCCGGCGTCCAGTAGGGCGTGAGCAGGCAGAACGACGAGCCGGTCACCGGGTCTTCGTCGATGCCGGCGTTGGGGCCGAAGAAGCGCGACACGAAGTCGTACGGCTTCGTTCCGCGCGCCGTCACCATGACGCCGCGGACCGGGACCGACTTGAGGGCGCGGAAGTCGGGCGTCGAGCGCGCGCACAGTCGCTTCGTCCTGCAGCCGCGCGAGCACGTCGTGGCGGCCCTGCCGCGCGTCGAGGACGTGCGCGCCGAGCGCTTCGTCCAGGCCGGCCGGCGCGTCGATCTGCACGGGTTCGTCGGCCGGGAAGTTCAGCTCGATCCAGTCGCCGTCGCGCTCGGCCGTGAGCAGGCCGCTCTTGCTGTGGAAGCGCGCCTGCTCGTCCGGTTGGAGGAAGCCTTCCTGCCAGAGCACGTGCGCGCTCGCCACCGTGGCGTGGCCGCAGAGATCGACCTCGACCGCCGGCGTGAACCAGCGCAGGTCGAAGCTGCCGTCGTCGCGACGGACAAGGAACGCCGTCTCCGAGAGGTTCATCTCGCGCGCGACGAGCTGCATCCATTCCGCGTCGCGTGCTTCCGGCAGCACGGTGACGGCCGCCGGGTTGCCACCGAACGGCTTGTCCGTGAACGCGTCGACCTGCCAGATGCGCAGCGTCATAGTGCTGCGCAGGATAGCAAGAGGGCGATGAATTTACACTAGCCGGGCGGCTGCGTTCTCGAAGAGGATCAGCTCTTCGCGGCCGCCGCCGTTAACGTCAATCGTCAGCACCGGCCCGACGCCGCGAGCGTAGTACTTGTGCTCCAGCACGTCCGGCTCCAGCGGCGTCGTGTCCTCGGTCTGCAGCACGTCTGAGAACGAGCCGAACGGAATGTCGACCTGTTCATCCATGCTCAGGACGCGGGCCGCGGTCCTCGGCCTCCCCTGCGTAGTACTCCTGGCGGTACGCGAGGCCGGGACTGGATTCGCGGGCATGATGATGCCGGCGAGCGCGCCGTCGACGCCGTGCTCCCATGAGCCGTCGGTGCTAACGACCTACTCCGTCTTCGTACTCCTCGGTGTCTTCGCCCAGGTACCAGATGTTGCCGTCGACGTCCTGCGCGTACCAGTCGAAGGTGTTCTCGACGATTTCCCCGTCTTCCGTCACGATGTCATGCACGACGGTGGCGTTGATGCCGACGATGACCTTCGTATCGGTCGTCACCGTCACTTCAACGTTGCTCTCGTTGCCGTCCGCGTCGGTCTCTGTGTAGACCCAGCGGTAGCCGGGCTTCATCGGCCAGTAGGGGTTCGTGATTTCCACGACGAAGTGCGCCGGGTCCAGGTCGACCGGGTCATTGCCTTGCGGCAGGCCCGATGCGAGGGCTGTCGCGTTGGCGGTGGGTGCGTCTGTCGGTGAGGAGTCATCGTCATCGCCGTTGCCGCAGGCCGCGGCGAAGGCCAGGCATCCAATCAGTAATAGCGGTACGGCGTGGAATCGCATGGTCGCCTCCTTCTACCACGTAGGGTACCGTCGCCAAATGAAGGACGGATGAACCCTAGAGCGCCTGCCTACGGAGGTGCTGCAGGAACGTGGCGGAGCTTGTCCGGATTGCGCACGACGCGCACTGCCTCGATCAGGCCGTCGCGGAACGAGACCTCCGCGACGAAGTCGACGTGGTTGCCCATCCAGACGATGAAGCCCGGGCGCTCGTTCACGCGCACGAGCCGCATCTGCGTGCTCGGCGGGCATCTTCGCAGCCAGCTTGATGAAGAAGCGCGCGACCTTGTCCGGGCCGTAGATCGGGATTGAGCGCCGCGGCCACCTTGCCGCCGCCGTCCGACCAGACGGTGACGTCGTCCGTCAGGAGCGCGATCAGCGCGTCCATGTCGCCTTCGGTCGTCGCCTTCATGAAGCGCGCCGATAGCTGATCGAGCTGCTCCGGCGACTGATGTCGAAGCGATGATCCGCGGTGCGGACGTGTTCGCGTGGCGCGATGCACCATCTGGCGGCAGTTCGCCTCGCTCTTGTCGACGATGGTCGCGATCTCCGGGTACGGGTAGTCGAACACTTCGCGCAGCAGGAAGACAGCCCGTTCGAGCGGCGACAGGCGTTCGAGCATGACGAGGAACGCCATCGACAGCGAGTCAGCGAGCGCCAGGTGCTCGTCGATGTCAGACGTCTCTTCCGTGATCAGCGGCTCGGGTAGCCACGGGCCGATGTACTGCTCGCGCTGCGTCCTGCGCCGAGCGGAGCTGGTCGATGCACAGCCGCGTGATCACCGTCGAGAGGTAGGACTTCGGCGAGCGCACGTCTTCGACCGGCGCGTCCTGCCAGCGCAGGAACGTCTCCTGCACCATGTCCTCAGCGTCCATCACGCTGCCCAGCATGCGATACGCGATGGAGAAGAGGAGCGGCCGTTGCTCGATGAACGTCTGCTACGCAGTTCATACGGCCACCATTATGCGCGCGCCGGCACGGCGTGCAGCGTCGCGGCCGCCGTGGCCGGGACCGCGCGAGGCCTACTGCAGGACCAGTTCGGCGGCGCGCTTGGCGCTGGCAGCGCTGGCATCGGAGAGCCAGCCTTCGGCGCCCACCCAGTCGCCTGCGAGGTACACGTTGTCGATTCCGGGCCATCGACCGCCGGGACGCGTCCGGCCAGCCCGCCGCTTGCGGGCGTCGCCGTCGACGGGACGACGGTCATGTTCGGGCAGGTAGCGGCGCTGCAGCTAGCTTCATCGCGCCAGCCGGGCTGGACGAGGTCCATGCACGCTTCCAGCTGCTGCTCGTGCGCCTTCGCGTCGGTGTCGTCCGGCGCCAGGTACTTCGCGACGTGGATCACCGCCTGGCCCGTCGGGCGCCAAGCTTCGCGGCGCGCGAGTGGACGGAGTAGTAGAGCGGCGTGTCCAGCCCGAACGCGAATTCGCGGTCAGGGACCGGCAGCTTGCGCAGTCCGACGTCGAGGCAGGCGGCACGCACCTGCACCGCCTGCTTCGCGACGCGCGGTCAACGTTGGTGCGCCGGTCAGTGCAGCCGCGATATCCGGTGTTGTAGCCAGCGACCGCGGCGGACGCCGTCAGCACGCGGCCATCCTTCAGCCGAACGCTGGTCGTGTCCCCGCTCCTGCTCGATCGCTTCGACCGAGGCGTTCAGCTCGATGCGGGCGCCGTCGCGTTCGGCCGCGACGCGCAGGCCGTCGACCATCGTCTGCCAGCCGTGATCGAGATAGAGCACACCCGCCTGGCCCATCTGCAGCTGGAGTAGCGCGACGCCCGCGTCGAGCTCCAGGTTGTTCGCGTACGTGGAGACGCGCAGCAGCGCCGTGATCAGCGCGCGCACTCCGGGTCGCGGACTTCGGTCTGGAGCCACTCGCCGATCGACGTGCCGATGTACTTCGTCGTGTCCATCGTGCGGATGCGCATGAACGACTTTGAGGAGTTCGCTCTTGCTGCCGATGCAGCTTTGTTGTCAGAAACCACTTCGGGTTCAGGCCGACATCGTGGAGCTGGCCGTCCTGGATCGCGTAGCCGGCGTTCGGCGGGACCTTGCCCGTGTACGCAACGCCGAGCTCGCGCAGCACGCGAGCGAGCGGCGCCCTTCTTGTAGACGGCGTGCGGCCCGAGGTTGAACTCGAACTCTCCGAGCTTCGTTCGTCATGCCGCGGCCGCCGAGCGTGCTCGACCGTTCGAGCAGCGTGACGGAGCGACCCGCGCGAGCTGTGTAGGCCGCGCTGATCAGGCCGGCCAGGCCGCCGCCCACGATGATGACGTCTGTTCCGTTTGCAGTGTGCGTTCTTGCATGGTGATACTCCTTTCTGTCTCTCGATCAGGAGACGAGCGGCCGGCCGCGTTTGTGACAGCGCCCCGGCGGCCAGCCAGATTGGGGCGTTCTAGGTGACAGAATACGCTTGTCACGTCGATCCCCGCAAAGGTATACTCTGCCCGACTACCCACCCAAACGCATATGTAGGTGATCAATATGAACGTTTCCTGCCTTCAGGAGCACCTGGCCAAGGGCCTCGGCATCGTGGGTCGGGCCGTCGCGACACGGAGCACGCTGCCGATCACGTCGAACGTCCTCATCTCCACCGAAGACGGGCGGCTGAAGCTCGCGGCGACCAACCTCGAGATCGCGCTCAGCTCATGGATCGGCGCACAGGTCGAGGAAGCCGGGGCGATCACGGTGCCGGCCCGTCTGCTGGGCGACTTCGTGAACTCGCTGCCGAGCGAGAAGATCGAGATGACGCTGGCGCCGCGCTCGCGTCAGCTCAAGCTGACATGCGCGCGCAACCAGGCCTCGATCGCCGGCGTGGACGCCGACGACTTCCCGCCGATACCGTCGGTCGAAGACGGCGGCTCCGTCGCGCTCGATCCGGCCGAGCTGCACGCGGCGATCAGCCAGGTGATCATCGCAGCGGCGACGGACGACTCGCGTCCGGTGCTGACCGGCGTCGATCTGGTGATGGAAGGCAACGAGCTTACGCTGGCCGCCGCCGATGGCTTCCGGCTTTCGGTGCGCAAGCTTGACGCTCTCGAAGGCCGTAAAGGAACGCATCGAAGTGATCATCCCGCAGCGCGCGCTTGCGGAGCTGAACCGGCTGCTCCCTGAGGAGACGGACCCGGTGGACCTGATGCTGAACGCGACGCGCACGCAGGCGCTCTTCCGCCTGAAGAACGTCGAGCTTGTCGCGCAGCTGATCCAGGGAACGTTCCCGAACTACGGCCAGCTGATCCCCGACGACGCGAGCAGCAAGGCGATCGATGGATGCGGCAGGAGTTCCTGCGCGAGACGCGCATCGCTTCGATCTTCGCGCGCGACGGTAGCGGCATCGTTCGGCTGCAGTTCACCGCGGGCGAAGACGTGCAGCCGGGCAAGATGATCATCTCCGCGCGCGCCGAGGAGATCGGCGACAACATGGGCGAGCTGGACGCGACGATCGAAGGCGAGCCGGACAAGATCGCGTTCAACAGCCGCTATCTGCAGGACTTCCTCCAGGTCGTCGGCGACGGCCGCGTCGCGCTGGAGATGAACGGCCCGTCACGCCAGGGCGTCCTCCGCCCCGTGAGCGACGAACGCTTCGTGCACGTGCTGATGCCGATGGTGGTGCAGTGGTAGCTTCGCGCTAGAGCGCACAGTCGAATCTTTGGCCTATCTGGCATACTGCCCCTGTGGCAGACGAACTTAGCCTCGATGACCTGGTAGCGCTAACGGGCGAGCCGGCGGAACGGCTGCTCGAGTGGCAGAGCCACGGCCTGCTCACACAACGCAACGCCGACCAATTCTCCGAGCAGGATGTGCTGCGAGCCCGCGTTGTGCAGATCGTCCTTCGCCGGGGCCTCGATCTGGACGTTGTGGTCCAGTTGCAGCGCGACATGCCGTTCCTGGACCACGAGGTCGAGCGCTTGTTTCCCCGAGGACTGCGACCTCGTTTCACCATCGAGGAGGCAGTCGAAGAAGTGGAAGCCGACCCCGACCTAATTGAACGGTTGGTCAGGGCCGGCAGCTTGCTTGACGAGGATGGCCTGCTTAGCCAGACAGACGTGAGGTCACTCCGGACCTTTGCCGGTGCGGTGAAGGGTGGGTTTCCGGAAGAGGTGCTTCTGCAGACCTTCCGGGTCTTTGCTGACGTTACGGAAAGAGCCGCACAGGCGAGCTTGCGGGCGTTTCACATGTACGTGCACGAACGCTTTCGCGCGAGTGGGATGTCGCCGGAAGCGGCCCTGGATGCTACGCAGGCCGTCTCGCGAGCTGCGTCGGCAGATGCAGAGCCAGCGCTGGTCTACTTCTTTCGCAAGGCGCGGATCAGGGCGATACGCGACGACGCAGCGCTGCACGTTGCGGAGAACGCCGGATTACTGTCCATTCCGCAGGAGGCGGGTGAGGTGACGAGGGCGATCATGTTCGTCGATCTCTCCAGCTTCACGCCGTTGACCGAGGCCCTGGGTGACCGGGCGGCTGCGGATGTGTTGCAGCGTCTCTCCGGTCTAGTGCGCGATGCCACCAGCCGCGCGGTCGGGCATGTCGTGAAGCAGATCGGGGACGCGTTCATGCTGGCATTTCCGGATGCTGGCGCGGCCGTGCGTGCGGCGCTTGAGATCGAGGAAGGTGTGTCTGCTGAGCCAACGTTCCCGGCAGCGCATAGCGGCATCCACTGCGGCCGCGTGTTGTATAGAGACGGTGACTATGTCGGCACTGTCGTCAACGTTGCTGCCCGGCTGATCGCGGAAGCCGAACGCCACGAGATTGTCGTGACGGCGGCAGCGCGTGACGAAGCCAAGAGGATCCCTGGCCTCGACTTTGTCGCGCTTGGCAAACGCCAGCTCAAGGGCATCGGTGAGGCCGTTGAGATTTTCGGTGTGCAACGACCGCGCGCGGAGAGCACAGACAGGACAATCGACCCGGTCTGCGGGATGGAGCTGGGCGCGGAGGAAGCCGTCGCGCGGCTCGTCGTGGGTGGCGCGGAGCGAACGTTCTGCTCGGACAACTGCTTGCGTTTGTTTGTGGAGGCGCCCGAGCGGTACCGGTAGACGGGCTGCTCGCTAGCCCGCGCCCTTACTCTTGGCCCGCCCGAAGTACCACATGGCGAAGTACATCGTGGCAGCGCCGAGTCCTGCGCTCAGGACGAGGGCCCAGATCATGTCGATGCGCATGTCTATCCAGAGGAAGTGGATCGAAACCGTCTGGAGGTTCTGGAAGAAGAACAGGAGGAGCAGCGCCCCTGCGATGGTGAGGCCAACGAGCTTTGCCTGGTCGGCCGAGTTTCTCCCGCCACCCGTCTGCTGATTACCGGCCACAGTGGCCCCCTTCTTCCCGCCTGTGACGATTCTACCCGAAACGGCCGTTACGTTCGCGTACCGGACTGAACGGCGCTCAGGGGCGCTCGCCGGCGGCGAGGCGGCGGTCTATCTGGTCGAGCACCGGCAGCAACGCCGACACACCCTCAATGATGTAATGCGCGCCCGCTCCGGAGAGCTTCTGTTCTGCAGCAGAAAGACGGCCGGCCAGCTCACCGGCTGAGAGCGCGGCCACATCGGCCTCAGGCAGACCGAGCTCGTTGCCAGTCTTCGTCACGCCGACGGTCCACATGCCGGCGTTCCTGCCCTCGTCAATGTCAGGCACCGTGTCACCGACCTTGACGAGGGCCTCCGGTGGGTAGACCTGCATCTCGATCGCGGCGCGCTGCGCCATGTACGGGTGTGGACGTCCCGCCGGGACGTCGTCGCTGCACATCGCGGCGTCGGGCACGAAGCCCTGTCGCTTCGCTTCGTCGAGCAGCACGTCCAGCATCGCGCGGTTGTACCCCGTGGTCGAACCGATCTTCATGCCCCGCGCGCGGCAGGCCGCGACCGTCTCGAGCACACCGGGGATGAGCTGGGCGTAGTCGCGGAGGCAGGCAAGCTGCAGCTCGATCAGGGACGCGTACATCGAGTCAACATCCTCGTCCGTCGCGTCGCGTCCGTGGTGATCACGCCATATCGACGCAACGGGAGGCATGCGCAGGATCGCGACGATGTGATCGCGTTTGTGCATGCCCATCGGGCCGCGCGCCTGCGCCATCGTGATCGGCACGTCCCGGCGGCGGAACACTTCCATAAAGACGCCGGCGGGAGCCCGCGAGCCGTAATCGACGATCGTGCCGGCCCAGTCGAAGATGACGCCGCGCAACGGCCCGCGGTAGCCGCGGTCAGCGCTCATTGCCGCAGCCCATCTCCTGCATCACGTCGCCGATGGTTGCCAGCAACTGCCTGATGTCGGCTTCGAATAGACGGCCGATGGTGCCGATGCGGAAGCACGGGACCTGCGTCAGCTTGCCCGGATAGATGATCATCCCGCGGTCTGCCAGACGGCGGTAGAACTCGGTGAAGTCGAAGCGAGGGTGCTCCGGATAGTGGAACGAAGTGATGATGTAGCTCTGCACCTCGGGGCGAAGATGTTGCCTGAATCCGAGGTCGCGCATGCCTGCGAGCAGCGTCTGATGATTGCGGCGGTAGCGAGCGCCGCGCGCTTCGATGCCACCTTCCGCGTCGAGCTCGTCGAGCGCCTGCGCGAACGCCAGGATGGCGTGCGTCGGCGGCGTGAAGCGAAACTGGCCGTTGTTCTCGAGGCCGCGCCACTGGCCGAGCAGGTCCAGACTGTAGCTGCGGGCGTTGCCCTCGCAGGCTCGAGAGCGTCGCGGCGCGCGATGACGAACGAGAAACCGGGCACGCCCTCGATGCACTTGTTGGCAGATGAGATGAGGAAGTCGATGCCGATGCCGGGCACATCGATCGGGATCCCGGCGAAGCTGCTCATCGCATCGACGATGTAGGTCCGGCCCTCTCCCTTGACGGCGCGTCCGATCTCATCGATCGGGTTGAGCAGGCCGGTGGTCGTCTCGCAGTGTACGACCGCGACCGTTGTGATCGCGGGGTCAGCGCGCAGCGCGGCGCGAACGTCATCCGCGCTGGCGGGAGTGTCCTCCGGGTATCGCAGCGGCTGCACGTCGATGCCGGCGGTGGTTGCGATCATGATCGCGCGTTCGCCGTAGGCGCCGTTGGCGACGACGAGGATGCGGCCGTCACGCGGCGCGGCAGTCGTGATAACCGACTCCACGCCGAAGGTGCCGCTCCCCTGCATCAGCACCGTCTCGTAACCAGCGTCTTTCGATGTACCGGCAAGCGTCAGGAGGCGTTCGCGTATGGAGGCAACCGTGGCGTTGAACTGGAAGTGCCACGACCCGGCGTCGTGGAGCATTGCCTGCTTGACGCTCAGGCTGGTGGTGAGCGGGCCGGGCGTGAAGAGCAGCGGATCGCGCGCGCCCGGCAACCGGTGCTCGGTCATGGCTACGGCTCGCCGCGGTCTACGATACGGTAGATGACGTTCCCTTGGGCGCAGATCTTGCCGTCGGCGTTGGTGACGCGAACATCGCTGTAGACGATCTCCTTGCCCCGCTTCAGCACGCGTCCTTCCGCGATGCAGTCTTGCGCCAGGACGCCCGAGAGGTAGTTCACCGTGACCGCGACGGTTGAACCGAAGTAGCGCTGGTTGCCGATCTCTGATGTTGTCCACGCCGCCATCGAACCGGTGGTATCGATGAGCGATGCGATTGCGCCTCCATGGATCGCGTCGGCCATGGTTGTGTTCTCTTTCTTGAACGGCAGTCGCAACCGTACCCAGCCGTCGCCGCCTTCGACGAACTCCATGCCCAAGGTGGGCGGCGAAGGGCATAAGCTGAATGACTTTCGGCATCCGCTGCAGGCCGCGTTGGGTATCTGCTTCGGGCATAGGCTCCCTTTCGAGTGAGATGGATGCTGACGTCCAGGTGGGCCGGCGCGTCGGTGCTCAGTCTAGCACGCAGCTATTGTTCGATCGGGTCTTCATCTCCGCACAGGATCTGGGAGTCATCGCCGCCCGTCGCGTCGCGCAGAGCGTGGCAACTCGAGGTCAGGGCCTCATCGGTGCTGTGACCCTCATCGCTGTCCAGCACTTCTGCGGTCAGGTCTTGCAGCTCCTGGAGTGTTTGGACGTCACCGTACCGGTCCTCAAACTGTGCCCGGTAGTCGTTCTGCGCGTCGAGGGCGGCAAGGTATGCGGCATGTGCGTCGGCGACGGGCGGCGGTGGCGTAATGGCGGCGACGCGGTCGCGGAAGTCGCGGCTCAGCTGGATGGTCGCGGCGTAGTTCACCTTGATCGAGTCGCGCTCGGCGTCGGTGATCGTGGCGTCCTGGTCGAGCGTGAGCGGCGGGAGGTAGGCGAGCTCGCCGTTGGCCTTCGCACGCTCCGTGAGGAACGCCGTCGCGTATGCGTCGAGCGCGGGGTCGGCACCGCCGCCACCGCCGTCGTCGCTGCCGCACGCAGCGGCGAGTAGCCCTGCGACGAAGAGCAGACCGGCAACGAGCAGATATTTCACAGGCTGCCGCCTGCCGGAAGCAGCGCGATGTGGATGGCTTCCTCGCCGGGCACTTCCCGCGCGAAGCAGCTTGAGCGCGTGCTCAGCCTGCTCCAGGGGCAGCGTGTGCGTGTGCATCTTCTCGAGCGGATACTTGCCGGACTCGATCAGCCTGACCGCGGGCTCATACGCGTGGAAGTCGACGCCGAAGACGCCGTGAATCGTTAGCTCTTTTCCCATCACTCGATCATTGTAGAAGTTTTCGACCGGCCTCTGCCCTTTCATTCCCGCCAGCACCACCGTCCCTCCGCGCCGGGCGACATCGATCGCCTGGGTAACAGGTTCGTTGCTGACGGCCGTAACGTCGATGACAATGTCCGCGAGCGCCCCGCCGGTGATCTCGCGGACGCGGCTGACGAGATCCTCGCGTTCGACGTCGATGGTGTGGTGCGCGCCGAACTCTCGCGCGAGCGCGAGCTTGCGTTCGTCGGCTGAGAGGCCCGTGACGATGATGCACGATGCGCCGGCCTCGCGCGCGGCGATCACGCTGCCGAGGCCCCGCTGGCCAGGTCCGAGGATGACGATCGTATCCCCGATCTGCGTGCCGGGCACTTGCACCGCCCAGCGGATGCCCGCGCCGATTGGATTAAAGAGCGTCGCGATCTCAGGCGCCACGTCCCGTCGAGATCTTGTGGAGCATCGTGTTCGGATCGAGGTAGAGGTACTCGCCGTAGGCGCCCCAGAGGCCTGGCGCGCGTGTCGAGGCCGAGGTAGCCGTAGCCGGAGAGGCCCCGCCGCCCGCTGCACAATCGATACGTTCCCGAGCGGCACTGGCGGCAGTGGCCGCACGGCAGCAACGTCTCCACGCAGACGCGATCGCCCGAAGCGACGCCCCAGCGTTTCGCGGCGATGTCGCCGACCTCAACGATGGTGCCGACGGGCTCGTGGCCGGGGATGAGCGGAAAGGGCAGGTAGGGCATGAGCGCCCGCGTACTGCTCGTAGTCGGAGCCGCAGATTCCGCAAGCGTCGACGCGGAGCAGACCCTCGTCAGGTCCGATCCGGTCAGGCAGCGGGAGCTCGCGTAGCTCGAGTGCACGCGGGCCGGTCTGGACGACGGCGCGAGAGACGCTAGGCATGCGCGCTCAGAATGACGGTTAGCTACGCGTGGATGCCGAGCGTGGCCAGCACGCCCGTGCCGGATGGGAGCTGGATACCGTCGTTCTGCGACCGCGCGAAGATCTGCTGGAGCACACGCAGGTAGTGCGGCGCGGGCCGCATGCCTTCGTGCTTGTGCTCTGCAACCTCGCTCAGCGTGCCGTAGGCGCGGTCGAGGTGCCAGTAGAACGAGAGCAGCCATGCGAGCTCGCGCTCGTTGGTCGGCCTGGGGATGTCGTAGACATCCAGCACCGCATCCGACACCTTGGTGTAACGCAGAATGCCCGCCTTGTCGTTCTCATCCCGGCCGTAGAAGCGCCGCCTCCGTAGCTCGACGATGCGCTTGCGGTACTCGTCGTCACCGTAGATCGTGCGCGGCAGCCACTCCTCGCGAAGGCTGACGATCTCCTTGCCGTACTTGTCGACGATCGCGACGGCGAACTCCGAGCCGAGGATGCTGTCGTACTCGAAGACGACGGCATCACGCAGGAGCGCTTCCTGCAGCATCAGGGTGAGGTCGCGCGGGATCTTCTTGTAGAGCGCGCCGGCGGCTTCGTCGTTGGTGTCCGCGCCGACGCCGCCGGTGTTGAACGCGTAGTAGTGGTGCTGCTGCCCGCCACGCTCCATCTCGCGCAGGATGTGGTACATGAGGTTCGCGTTCTCATCCTCGAGTCCGATGATGAACGGGTCGGAGAAGTACTCGACGTACGGCGTGCCGATCTTGCCACCGGCGGCCGCGCCCATCTGTACCGCTTCGCCATACATGAGCGAGCGGACGTACTGCTCCAGATTGAGGCGCCGCAGCGGCGGGATGACCGTGTTCTGGCGCATGACGCACTGCCAGAAGATGCGGTCCGTGTTCTCCAGCGGGACGTGGACGCTCTCCTTGAGCGCACCGCCGTGATCGTGCTCGAGCAGCTCGTCGACCTTCTTGTACTTGAGCAGCCGCTGGCGCGAGAAGATCGCGCGCATGTTGCGGGTCGGGTTGACCAGATAGTCCGGCGCGCCGGTCTGCGGATCAACGACGACGTTTTCCAGCGTTTCTTTCGTGTTCGGGTCGTCCTGCGTGCCGCGGAGCACCTCGTAGGTGATCGGGTCGTCCTCCAGGGTCACGCCGAAGGGGACGGCGTACATGTTGTTCTCGGTCCCGTCGATCGCCGTAGCTCATGCGCTTGCTGTGGCCGTTCGTGCTGCACTTCCAGCGTCTCGTCCAGCGGCTGCAGCAGGACGATGTCGTCGTTCATCGGATAGACACCCTCGACGGCGTCGCGCTGCACACCCAGCCTGTCGGCAACATCGCTGTTGGTCGGGTCGATCATGATCGTGAGCGTGCTCTTGCCGTGCAGCGACGGGCCGATCGTCACCATGGCCGTGTTGAGGACATTGCCAGCCAGGTTGGTCATGCGCGAGAGGCTGAGCGCCGCCTGGATGGCGACGCCGTTCTTCTCCTTTGTCTTGAACATCGCGATGGTGAGCGGGCCCATCTTGTGCTCGCCCACGTAGTCGAAGCCCAGGTGGAACGACAGACCCTTCGTCGGCGCCTTGAAGACGAGCTGCTCCAGCCCGGCGTCCTTCACGCGCGCGCGCAGATCGTCTGGCAGCGGGACATCATCGAGCCAGCGCGGCAGCGACAGCTCGATAATGTCGGGCTCGTCCGTCCACTCGTCCTGCGGGAGGTCGAAGGTGAGCTGGCGCCACATGTATGGCAGCTGGAGGTAGCGGTCGCCCAGCACCAGCTGGCGCGCGTGGTAGGAGCGTCCGGGCGCATCGCAGATGCGGCGGTCGGTCTGGATGACGTCCTTGCCCTGTGAGAGGCGGTCCTTGAGGTGGGCGATGATATGCGGGATGACATCCGCGAACAGCTTCTGGCTCGCCTCGCTGAACGCGAGCGCGTCGCGGTTCTTCGGGAAGCCATCGATCAGGTACTGCGTGAGGTCCGGGCCGTCGCGCGACGCCGAGCTGGCTGTAAAACGCCAATCCACCTGCATCGGTCTGGACCACGGTCTCCGGTCCGGCGCGGCGCGCGGCCTTCTTCTCAGCGTTGGCCGCTTGGCCTTCCTTGTGGACAGCGTCGTACTCCGTAAGGAGCTCCTTGCGCGCATCATCCGACTGCTTGGAGAAGATGGGCATGCGGGCGAGCAGCCACTCCTCGGCCGGGTTGAAGTATTCGCTGTCCGTTCGCTGTCCTTGCTTCGCGACGGCGATCATCTCGTCGAGCGCTTTGACGAACGGCGCGTGCACCGCCGGGCCCGTCAAGGCTCGACGCGGTAGTGCCGTTCGAAGTGTGACTTCTTCGTGCTGGTGCCCATTGGTCTGTTCCTCCCTTATCGTTTCTTCAACCGCGCGGCAGGCCGAGGCCCCGCCCCGCGATGATGTTCCGCTGGATCTCGCTCGTTCCTGCGGCGACCGTCAGGCCGGCTGCGTTCAAGTACAACGTCTCAATTGTCCCGCGCAGGGCCGCGTGTGGCGATCCCGGCGCGAGCTGCCCCCCCAGGCCGAGCACTCGCATGCCGGTGTGCGCCAGACGCTGTGCCAGCTCCGAGCCGTACATCTTTGAGACCGACGCCTCGTAGTTGGGCACGACCTGCTTGGCCTGCATGTGAGTGACTCGATACGATAGCAACTTCCCGACCTCGAACTCGATCTTGAGCTCGGCCAGGGCATGACGAATCGGGCGGTGTTCGAGCACCGGCTCTGCCGCCCAGCTTCGCATGTTTGGCGTACTCGACGAGCTGCTCGTATGTTCTGTAGCTGCCGATCACGCGCTGGATGCCAGAGCGCTCGAAGTCGAGCGTCGCAGTCGAGACATACCAGCCGCGGTTGAGCTCGCCGATCAGGCAGTCGCGCGGCACCCGAACGTTGTCGAAGAACACTTCGTTGAACTGATGACGGTCGAGCATGTCGACCAGCGGTCGGACCGTGATGCCGGGCGTCTTCATGTCGACAAGGAAGAACGAGATGCCCTTGTGCTTCGGCGCGTCGGGGTCGGTGCGCGCGAGCAGGATCATCCACTCCGCGGTGTGCGCGAAGCTCGTCCAGACTTTGCTGCCGTTGATGACGAAGTCGTCGCCATCCTGCGTCGCGCGCGTCTGCAGCGACGCCAGGTCGGAGCCGGCGCCGGGTTCGCTGAAGCCCTGGCACCAGATCGCCTCAGCGCGCACGATCGGCGGCAGGAAGCGCTGCTTTCTGCTCGTCGGTGCCGTAGAGCATGATGGTCGGGCCGACGCGGTCTGCGCCAAGGTACGTGGCGGGCGCGTCGTGCGCGCGCAACCTCCTCGTTGAAGACGAGCTGCATCATGTGGCTCGCGCCCATGCCGCCCCACTCCTTCGGCCACGCCATCGTCAGCCAGCCCTTGGCGGCGAGCTTCCTGAGAAAGCCCTGATAGTAGTCCCAGTTCTGGCGCCGATCGCCGAAGGGCGCTCCTGTCAACTCGGCCTTGAGAAAGGATCGCACTTCCTCGCGGAACGCTTCTTCTTCCGGCGAGAAGGCGAAGTCCATGACGTCTCTACTGGCGACTGGCCTTGCTCGGTGCCCACGCAGCTGCGGGATCACCTTCGAGGCCATCAGCTCCATCGAGTGGTTCACCTTGTTCGCGTCCAGGCCGCCCACGCGCGTCCACGCGAGGTACTCGGTGAAGCCGCACGTGTCCGACATCGCGCCGATCTGTTCGACGACCTGGTCAGGGCTGCCGCAGACGACCGCGCCCGCCTTGAGCAGCAGCTCCCACTGCGCGAGGTCGAGCAAATCGCGGATCTGCGCGTACTTCTCGTAGCCGGGGACGGCGGGCTGAGCCTTTCGGTGTGGAGACGTACTTCTGGAACGTCTTCATGTACCACATCACTGCGTCTTCGAACTCCGCCATCGCCTGCTCGGTCGTGTCCGCAACGTAGGTCAGGCTGACCGCGCCAATGCCGAAGAGCAGATGAACGTCGAGAAGGCATGGAGTACCGTATTGCTGGGTAGACTGTTCATGAAGATCGCCAGGTCGGTGCCGTGGTCGATGTCGAAGCCCCGAAGGTAAGTACCCAATCGCCTCGCCGCCGGCGTGTTGCGCAACGTAGAGTCCCCGGCGCCACTTGCAAGATGTCGCCGGCCGGCAGCGTGGTCGAAGCTCGAGGTCGCGCGCGCGCACCGACGGCCCCGAAGCGGCGGTGTACGGCCCAGCTTCTCCTTGGCAACGATGCGGCGTTTCGGTGAGGTTCGTTTCGGCTTCACCAGAATCGCTGGCGGTCGGAGTGTCCTCGCGCGAAGCTCCGCACCGACTCCACAGAGGAGTGCGGCGATGTGCATGCTCGCGCGAGCTATCGTTCTCAGCATCTCCTCCAAAATCCTTCCTCACGAACGCGCAGGCGCAGCACGCGCAAAGAAATGCGTGCGCGCCCGGAGCGGACGTCACTTGATGCCTCAATCGATGGAGGGGATCAGAGGAAGGAGGTTAGGAACGGAGGTCCACGCGACCTTGGAGTCGGCAATGTGAGGGCCGCCGGGCTTCGAGTCGCCGAGACGAACGGCGCCTCGCGAATCGCATCGGCGACAGTCACCACCAACGCGTGATGACCTACGACGGCGGCCTGGAACGGGTGCTGCTAGTGAACGTGATCGCGCGCTCGCGCCGTGAGCTCCGGAGTCGTCGCGTGCGAGTGCACGTGCGCGCGCATGTTAGGTCGCCGTCGTGAGAGTGAACGTGCGCGCTCGTGTCGAACTCGGGCTGCGTGGGGCCCCAGAGGTTGCAGTGGGTGAACGTGCGCGTGCGCGTGCTCGTCGCCCGCTATGGTGGGCGTAGAACGCCGGCAGCGGCAGCGCTGTCCCCGCGGCAGCGAGCGTCACCGCCTGCGAGTCCGGCAAGCGATCCAATACGCGTTTTCACGCCGCCCGCAGTGTTGGGTGACCGCCTCTCCTCCGTCAAGCGGCGGACCCGCCCCCAAACGTGGACTTCGGGAGAAGGGATCGGACGATTGGCGGGAT
>CAVVDJ010000003.1:0-291356 GCA_963747025.1 uncultured beta proteobacterium | reverse complement strand
CAGCGCGATGCGATTCTTAAGCATCCCAGCCTGGATCTCGCGCTGTGTCTCCTCATCCAGTTTGGCGCCGCCGTCGGACACCAGCAGAATGATTCGACTGCCCGAGTACGGCCGTCGGTCGAACTCCTTGATCCCGGTGATCAGCGCCCAGCCCACGTCC
Source organism: uncultured beta proteobacterium (assembly GCA_963747025.1). Lineage (GTDB taxonomy): Bacteria > Pseudomonadota > Gammaproteobacteria > Burkholderiales > SHXO01 > SHXO01. The sequence goes on along the minus strand of CAVVDJ010000003.1, from coordinate 291,196 downwards.
GTGTCGGTCAGTCCCCGGCCTACTCCGCCCGCGGTGATCGCAGCCTGCACCACTTCGTCGTGCTGGGTGAATGGGACGACGTGAATCGGATTGGCGCTGAAGAACATCAGCGCGAACCGGTCGTCGGGGCGCTCGGCTACGAACTTCGAGAGGAGGTTACGGGCGACTTTGCCTTTCTGTTCGCCGCGAGACCAGGCTTGTGCCCGCACCACGAGGGGATCGAGCGTTCTCCAGTCGCTGGTCAACATCCGATCGTCCATGCTGCGACTCCGATCCATGAGCACCAGGATCTCTGCGCCGTGACCGGTGCGCGGAACCTGCGTCTCCGAACGCCCCGGCCCCGCTATGGCCAGCACGGTGGTGAGGATAGCCAGTACAGCCAGTGCCCGCCACAGGAAGCCGATCATCTGTCCCATGCGGTCTGCCGGAAGCCAGGGCACATGCGAGAACATCAACGTATCGCGGCGTCTGCGCAGCAGCGGCAGCAGCGCCAGCGGCAACAACAGCAGCGCAAAGGGCTGAGCGAGATCGAAGGCGCTGGTCATCGCTCGTGCGTTTTTTCGATGCGACGCAGCTCCGCGCAAAGCGCGCGTACCGACAACCCGTCCTGCAGCGGCCCGGCACCGAAAAAGCGCTCGCTCGACTGCTGGAAAAATTGTTCGATCTTCGAGCGCAGTGGCACGAGATGCGGTGCCCGCTGAAACAAGGTGGCCAACGTTGCGGTCTGAGTGACCCGTCCTGCCGTGCGATCGAACGCACGGTGCAGCGCCTGCCAGGCTTCCGGCGTCCCCTCGCCGATCCCACGGATCTCGCGCAGCGCGTGTGCGAACGGCTGCGTCGCAGATGCGCGCCAATTGCGCCACAGCCACCAACCCAGCCAGACGGCCAGTGTGAGGATCAACGCACTCGACCAGATCACGATCTGGCGCCGGATGGGCTCAGTCGCGATCCTCGGCGGCGGCCGGTCCGGCCGGAGTTCTTCCAGATCGCCTTGCGCGAATGCGGAGCGCGGTGTCAGCGGAGCCAGACTGATGGGCCACTCGCTAATCCTAAGTAGCTCGGTGCCTACCGTCGCTTTCAACTCCCAGGCGGGGACACGAACGAGGGTCAGGGCTTGCGGGGCGTTGACGACCTGATACTCCACTACCAACCAGCGCCGACCATCCGGCGTCGATTCGACCCAGGGAGGCCGTCGCTCCAACCACGCACTGATGCGCTCGGCACGCGGCAGGTTCGCTGGTTCGAACACACGTCCACCCGATTCCAGCAGTACGCGCTGTGTAAGCAAGTCGCCCACCACGTAGCCGAACGGGCGTGGCTGCTCGATTGTGACGCTGTTCGGGGGTGCAACAGGGACATCCGCCGGTGAGTCCCCATGCGCAATGCTCGTGCACATGCCAAGCGCAACGGTCGCAGATGCCAAAGCCTGGGCGATCCAGCGCTTCATGCGGCAGCCTCGAAGAAGTATTGCGACATCGCCTCGCAATCGAATTCCCCGGTCACGTAGAAGGGACGAAGCGATCGCGCCGCGAAGAATCGATCCAGGTCCACTCGCCGCTTCGCCACCGCATCATTCCACTGCGCACGCAGCTTCGGGCGCATCCACAATGTGCGGCGGACGCCGGATTCGGCATCATGCAACGCGGCGAGCGCATCACGCGGTGGCGGCTGGATCTCTGCCGGGTCCCAGACGATCATCGGCACAACGTACGCTTGCGTGAGCAGATCCAGCACAGCACCCAGCCGATCGAGCGGCCAATGAAAGTCGGAGGCCAGAAAGACCAGCCCTTCGCGCCCAGCCAGATGCAGCGCGGTCTGCTCCAATCCCCGGATCCCTCCGGAAGAAGTGCTGCACCGCTGTAGCATGGCGGCCATCACGCTGCCCATGCCCCGGCTCAGCAGCGCCGGCACCCGCAAATCGAGGCGCTCCTTGGCGTCGAACGCCAGCATACCGAGTGCATCGCCCACGCGAAAGGCGCTGCGCCCGAGCGCCTCGACGAACTCGGCCACGACCTTGAGCTTGGGTTTATGTGCGCCGAAGCTCATCGACGCAGACACATCGACCACGACGTGCACCGGTATGCCTGCGTGCTGGCGATAGACGCGCACGATCCAATCGCCGCGCACGTTGCGGAGACTCGCACGCAGATCTAGCCGGCGCGGGTCCGGACGGTCGTAGAGGTTTGCGTGCGAGACGAACTCCTGGCCCGCGCCGAGGCTGGATCCGGGATGTGACCCGATGCGATGGCCGGCGACGCGATGGGGCAATCGGTAGTGGAACTCCCGCGCCGTGCTCGTCACTATCACGGGGTCGGAACTTTTTCAAGGATCTGCGCAGTCAACTCATCTGCGATCTGTGCGCGGCGCAGTTCGTAGACCGGCGTGAAGAAGATCCGGTGTCCCAGAGCCGACGGCACGAGCGCCTGGATGTCATCCGGGATGAGGTGCGTGCGACCGGCGAGCCACGCGACCACTCGTGCTGCGCGAATCAGCGACATCATCCCGCGTGGGCTGGCGCCGGCGAGAATCAGCCTGTCCATGTCGACCCCTTCGAGGCGAACAGCGTACTTCTGGGGCGATTGGCTGGCGTCCCAAAGGGCCATTGCGTAGCGTTCGAGGGCTTCACTGGCCGTGACGCTGCGCTGAATCACGGCCGCGATGGCGTTGAGCTCTTGCCATGGCACGACACCCGGCGTCACTCGTTCGAGCAGCTCATCCACGTCATGGAACGCCGGGTCGAACACTAGGGCGCGACGCACGTCAAATTCCGTCGGCGTAGGCATACGCACCTCCAGCATGAAACGGTCGCGTGCAGCAGAAGCCAGCTCGAACGTTTCCTCCTTCTCGACCTTGTTCCGGTCGGCGAACACGGTCATGTGCGGGAAGCGGAACTCCCGATTGAATGCGGAAACAGTCCGCTCCGCCATCGCACGCAGGAGCAACGACTGCACTTGGGGCCTCGCCCGGTTGACCTCGTTGAAGAAGAACGTGACCAGGCGCTCCCCATGGCGCAGCAGCGGCCCCGGCTCGATGCGCGGCTTACCCTCGGCGTCGACGTAGGTGTGATAGATCAGATCGCCGGGCATCAGGTCGATGGTACCCTCGACGCGCTCGAAGTCACCGCCAACCGCACGCGCGAAGGCACGCAGGATGGTTGTCTTGCCAATCCCCACGTCACCTTCGAGGAGCACGTGTCCACGGGCGAACAGCGCCACATTGATCATGCGCACCGTGTCGTCTTGGCCGATGATGGCTTCGCGGACTTCTTCCTCAACGCGCAGGGCGCGGGTGCGCCAGTCTTGGAGATCATTCACTTCCGGGACCATCGAAGGCTTTCTGATTCGTTGGCTTTGTTATGTTAGGACGCCACGCCCCAAGCCAATCGTGCGTCACCGCGGTCGATCCGTTCTTCGCGATGCGGGAACACTTTGAGGCAGGAGCGCAGCTTGCTTTTGCTCACAAGCCGGCGTGCAGTTTCTAAACGAAGACGCCCACTTTGGCTGAGTATATTACGAGAGACCCAGCTGCATGCGCGTTACATTGACCTCGGTCCTCAACAGGTACGCGCAGGATAGTTGCTCTGTTAGTCTTGAGCGATCGGAGATTCGTCCTGCGAGCGCAGGCGGGCAGCTACTATAGGTCATCGACGAACTTCGCCATCCGCCGCCGCGTCTCGGCGTCAGGCAATCGCCCGACGCCGGCCATCATGTTGTCCTGCATGTGTTTGGGGTTGCTGGTGGCGGGGATAGCGCAGGTCAGCGCGGGGTGGGACACGATGTACTTTAGGAAGAACTGCGCCCAGGAGGTGCACTCGAAGTCGCGGGCCCACTCGGGTACCTGTTTTCCACGCACCCGCGAGAACAGGCTGGCCTTCGCAAATGGCCGGTTGGCAATGACGGCGACACCCGTCTCTTGCGCCAGCGGCAAGATACTGTTTTCCGCTTCGCGCTCGGCGATGCTGTAGTTGAGCTGAACGAAGTCGTATTGGCGGGTCTTGATCAACCGCTCCAGGTCGTCGTAGGCGCCCTCGTGGTAGTGCGTGATCCCGATGTAACGGACGCGTCCTTGTTGCTTCCACTGCGTGAGCGTGGCCGTGTGCGTCTTCCAGTCCACCAGGTTGTGGATCTGCATCAGGTCTATGGTCTGCGTTTTCAGCAGGCGGAACGATTCCTCCATCTGCCGCACGCCAGCGTCGCGTCCGCTGGTCCAGACCTTGGTCGCCAGGAACAGCGAAGGGCGCAACGCGAGCTCGGCAGTGAGATCGCCCACCACTTCCTCGGCTCGCCCGTACATGGGCGAGCTGTCCACCACGCTGCCGCCGTTGTTCACCAGGCCTGCAGTACTTCCTTGAGAGGCGCTCGATCCGATGCGCTGGTCCCGACATCGAACGCCTGATACGTCCCGAGACCGATGACGGGGATCTGTTCGCCGCTCACCGGGATTGCTCGCTTGATGGCGGTGCCGGTCGAGACTGACTCGCGGGCATCGGGCCTGCCCGCAGCCAGCCATGCGCCGGCGCCGGCGATTCCCTTCAAGACGGTCCTGCGTGATGTCATTGCACTGCTCCCGATCACCTGGTTGCCTCCTGGACGGTTTGAACAACGCGCGCCGCGGTCGGTTCCTGCGCGCGCAAGGATCCCAGCGTGGCGCCGCGCCAGCCACAACCCGATCCCGGCCCACACCGCGGACAACGGTACCGACAGGAAGGAAATCCCCGCCAGCGCCATCCCCATTTGCTGCAGCCCGGTGAAGAACCATCCGCTGGCCATGTCTCCTGCGCGGTAGACGGCGGTGTCCATGAAGTTCTTCGCCTTGTACTTCTCGTCGGCGGACAGCGCGTTGAACAGCGTCTCGCGGGCTGGCTTGGAGATGGTGAACTCCCCCATGCGGCGCAGCACGCCGAACACGATCAGCACGGCGAGTGTCGGCACGAACCCCAGCGCAAGGAAGCCCGCCACCGAAAACAGCGGCACCAGAACCAACCCGGCAGCCAATCCGAAGCGATGCAAGAAGCGGCTGAACAGCAGCAGCTGCAAGACCAAGGTGCCGGTGTTGACAACCAAATCCAGGGACGCGAACAGCGCCGTGCGCTGCTCTGAAGAAGCGATAGTCGCTTTTACGATAGTCTGCTGCTGGAAGTACAGGAAGGTCGACAGCGTGCTGTAGAACACCACGTATAAGCAGATCCCCAGCAGATAGCGCGAGCGCGCCACCAGCTTGATGCCGTCGAGTATCCCTCCGCCGACCAGCGTATCCCGCGGCAGCGCCTGACCCGGGGCCGCTTCCCAACGGCCCAGCCGGTGGATGCAATAGACGGCGGCCATGAGAAAGCCAGCGGAGACCAGCAGCAGGTTCACCGGCCCGAGAGACGCCGCGAGGAAGGTGGTCAGCGCGGGCCCGGTGATCGCACCCAGGCTTCCGCCTGCCGCGATGAAGCCGTACAGGCGGCGCGCTTGCCCCGTGTCGTAGAGGTCCGCCATGAAGCTCCAGAACACCGACACCACGAACAGGTTGAACACGCTGACCCAGACGAAGAACGCCTTGGTCGTGACCTCTAGTGCCGCCTTCTGTCTGAAGCAGCAGATAAAACAGCAACAGGTTGGCCACGAAGAAGAGATAGACAAAGGGCAGGAATTGGCGGCGCGGGAAGCGCGAGGACACCCAGCCGAACAGCGGCGCCGCGGCGAGCATGGCGAAGAACGTAGCGGTGAACAGCCATGGGCAGGTTCCCCACGCCGGCCTGAATCCCCATCTCGTCGCGCACCGGGCGCACGACGTAGTAGCTGCACAGCAGGCAGAAGAAGTAGGCGAAGGACCACAACACGGCAGCCCACTCGCCGGCCTGTACATGCGCCAGGCGGTTCAGCAGTCGATTTATGACGGTCTCCAAGGACGCGCACGGTGTCTAGGAGGGGATTGTAGCGGCGGGCTCGGGCATCGGAGGGCGTCGGCACCGGACAACAAAACCCTGTTGACTTCCCGGAAAAGGCGTATCATGCGCGCGATGTTTCGGGTCAAGTTTTCGTCTGTACCGGTTATGCCGTACGCGGTCTTGCAGCCCAAACATCTGAGCCTGGATATAGTAGAGGCTCTGCCACGGGTCAAGGCCCACACATTCAATTTTTAGATAGGAAACAGCAATGGCAACTGGTACGGTCAAGTGGTTCAATGAGTCCAAGGGTTTCGGCTTTATCACCCCGGATGAGAAAGGCGAGGATCTGTTCGCGCATTTCTCGGCGATCAAGATGAACGGCTTCAAGACGCTCAAGGAAGGTCAGCGCGTCAGCTTCGAGGTGACCACCGGTCCCAAGGGCAAGCAGGCTTCGAACATCCAGCCGGCCTGAACCCGTAGTACCTGCGCAAAAGGCCCGCTGCTGCGGGCCTTTTGCTTTGCGGGGCAGCTCACGCGCACTCCAGCGCGGCGGCTCTGGTAACCTACGCGCTCTCCGCCCCGCCTTTCCTCTATGCCCATCTCGCTCGACGATGTCCGCGCTGCCGCCGCTGCGATCACGGGCGCCGTCGCCGATACCCCGTGCACCCTCTCGAAAACGCTCTCGGAGATCACCGGCGCGCAGGTGTTTCTGAAGTTCGAGAACCATCAGTTCACCGCATCGTTCAAGGAGCGTGGGGCGCTGGTCAAGCTGCTGTCGTTGTCTCCCGACCAGCGAGCACGCGGCGTCATCGCCGCCTCGGCTGGAAACCACGCGCAGGGCGTTGCCTACCATGCGAAACGCCTCGGCATCCCAGCCGTGATCGTCATGCCGCGCTACACCCCCGCGGTGAAGGTGGAGCAAACGCGCGCATTCGGTGCGGACGTGGTGCTCGAAGGCGCGCTGTTCGACGACGCGAAGGTGCACGCGGTCGAGCTCGCCGAGCGACGGGGACTGACCATGGTGCATCCATACGACGACGAAAAAATCATGGCCGGGCAAGGCACTATCGCGCTGGAAATGCTCGCAGCGCACCCGGAGCTCGAGGTGCTGATCGTTCCCATCGGCGGCGGCGGATTGATTTCCGGAATGGCCGTGGCGGCCAAGACCCTCAAGCCGGACATCGAAATCCTGGGTGTAGAAACCGAGCGCTTTCCGTCCATGTACTGCGCGCTCAGAGGCATCGAACCGAAGTTTGGGAGCACGACCATCGCCGACGGGATCGCTGTGAAGGAGCCGGGCCGGCTCACGCTCCCGGTGGTGCGCGAGCGCGTCAGCGACGTATTGCTCGTAGACGAGGGTGACATCGAACAAGCCATCGTGCTGCTGCTGGAGATCGAGAAGACCGTGGTCGAAGGCGCGGGCGCCGCGGGCCTGGCTTGCCTGCTGCGCAATCGCGAGCGCTTCGCGGGCCGAAAAGTCGGCCTTGTGCTGTGTGGCGGGAACATCGATCCGCTGATGTTGTCGGACATTATCGAGCGCGGCATGGTGCGCTCGGGAAGATTGACGCGGCTCCAGGTGGAGCTGCGCGATCTGCCCGGATCGCTGGCTCAGGTCACGGCGTGCCTCGCTGAGGCTAACGCCAACATCGAGGAAGTTCACCACCAGCGCGCTTTCACCCACGTCCCGGTGCGCACGGCCGAAGTCGACTTCGTACTCGAGACGCGTGGTCACGAGCACGTACAGCAGATCATCGAGGCCCTGGCCCGCGCCGGCTTCAGCGCGCGGTTGCATAACGACTGAGAACGTGGCTCGTGCGTCGTGGTTCGTAACGCCACTACCCTGATCACGAACCACGAGTCACGAACCACGAATCACGGAATCTCCAAATGGCCCGAGTCCCCTACGTAGACGATCGCACCAATCCAGAGCTGAAGCCTGTCGCTGACCGCATTCGCGCGGAGCGCGGCGGCAAGGTGCTGAATCTGTACCGGGTGCTGCTGAACAGCCCAAAGGTGGCTGAGGCCTGGTTGCAGCTGTTCACGGTCATCCGCCAGCAGTGCGAGCTGCCGGCCCAATACCGCGAGCTGGTCATCATGATCGTTGCCGTCCTCAACGGCGCCGACTACGAATACCGCCATCACGCGCCTATTGCGCTCGCGGCCGGACTTACACAGGCCCAGATCGACGAGCTGCCGCGCTGGCGCCACTCGTTCCTGTTCGATGCGGGCCAGCGCGCGGTGCTCGATTACGCCGAGTCCATGACCCGCGACATCCAGGTTCCGGACGCAGTGTTCGAAGCGATGGCGCAGCACCTCGACGCGCGCACGATTGTCGAACTGACCGCGACTGTCGCTGGATACAACCTGGTATCGCGTGTCCTGGAAGCGCTCAAGGTTGATCACGAGTAGCAGTTTGCGCGTGCAGCGCTCGTACGTCCTGTACAGAGCGCTGCTGGCGTTCGGGCTCGCGGCAGCGGTCACGGCGCGGGCCGATCCCGAGCCGCTGCCAGATTTGGCTGGCGCCGCCAACGTCGCCGTCTCCGGCGTCGGCGTTATGCTCGGTGGATACCTGTTCCAGCCTTCCGCACGCAAGCCACAGATGCCGGCGCTGCTGCTGCTCCACGGGAATCCCGGCAGCGCCGAAGACCTGGAGACCACGGCCCGCAGCTTGGCCGAGCGCGGCTACGTGGCGCTGGCCCTGAGCATGCGCGGCTTCCCGGGGTCCGATGGCGAGGACGATTGCGGCGCGCGCCAGGCCGACGACGCAGTCGAGGCGCTGCATTGGCTAGCACGCCAGCCCGGCGTGGATCGCAGCCGCCTCGGTATCCTGGGTTATGGTCAAGGAGGGCAGGTGGCACTGCTGGCTGCCGCGCGGACTTCTCTGCTGCGAGCCGTCGTGGCCTATTTTCCCGTCACCGACGTGACACGCTGGGGCGAAACGACCGCTTACCAGGCCGTGCGGGACTATGTAGCGCGGGTCTGTCAAGCGCGTGGACCGAGCACCGTTTCGCCTCTGTTCCACGCGGCCACGATGGGTGCGCCCGTGCTGCTGATCCACGGGTCGGCGGACGACCGGGTGCCGCCGTCGCAGAGCGAGTTGATGTATCAGGCTCTGCAAGGCAGTAGCCGCCAATCCGAGCTGCGCCTGGTGCCCGGGGCCAGACATGAGTTCACGCCCGACGAGCTCGAGGATACCTGGCCCTGGGTCATGGGCTTTCTCGCGCGCAACCAGATGTTGTCGTTGGCAGCGCGCACGGCCGAGCAACAGGCCCGCGTGAACACGTTCACCGAGCAGGGCTGGTCATCGCGGCTGGGCAAGCGTGGAATCAAGACCATCCGGGAGTTGGGCGAAGTCAAGCGCGAGACCGTCACCAAGATCCAGAGCCCGCACGTCGACGGGCACACGGATGAGATCAGAGAGTTTTTCCTGAGCGGACTCTACGTCAAAGCGCTGTTCCCCGGCGGACAACACAACGCCTACCTGCTGCAGGAGGTCGAGATCACAAAGCCGCGCTGGCGAGCCAAATACGGATTGAACGTGGGAAGCACACGCCAGGCGGTTGAGGACAAGCTCGGTCAACCGGACGCCGAGCAGGAAGGCTTCCTCGAGTACTTCCACTCCATGGGCATCGGCACGGCGCGCATCTACCTCAACGACGAGCGGATCGTGAAGCTCGAATGGGAATTCCGAGCCGATTGAATCGAGCCGAGATCAGGCCGCGGGAAGGACCATCTGCGTCTGAGTGACCAGAGCTACCAGGCGGCCCGCCTCCGACTTGATCTGGGTCTGCCAGACCATGGTCGTTCTTCCCCGATGCACCGGCGTCGATTCGCCGACGATGCGAGACCCCAGCGGCGCCGCGCTCAGAAAATTAGTCTTCGACTCGATCGTCGTTGTGCGCGCGCCTTCGGGCAGATTCGCGATCGTTGCCACCGCGCCCAAAGTGTCGGCGAAGGCCATGATGGCGCCCCCATGGAGTACCTGCCCCAGCGTGCACAGGTCGGCACGCACGGTCAGCTCCCCGACCACTTTTTCGCGCGTCACCTCGATGAAATGGATTCCGAGCAGAGCGGGAAGCCGGCCGTTGAATTGTTCCTGCATCGAAGCCGCCGTGTCCATGCGAGCCTCCATAGGGAAACTCTGCCTCACTGATCGATCCGAACATAGAGCCGTTTGTTGATCTTTCCCTTATTCTCGGTGCGCAGAATCGAGAACCTGCCCACTTCCGAGGTGGTGCTCACGTGAGTGCCGCCACACGCCTGCGCATCGAACCCTTGGATCTCGACCACCCGCACTTGGCCGTGGGAGACGGGCGGTCTCGCGTCCAGCGTTCTGAGCAGATCCTCGCGCTTGCGGAACTCGTCCTCGCCGATGTAGTACGCCTTCAGAGTGTGGTTGCCTTCGAGGACAGCATTGACTTTCTGCTGTAGTTCCGCGCACAACGCCGCGGAAAGACCCTCTAGCTTGAAGTCGATCCTGGAGTATTCCGTCGCGATCTGCACGCCCGTAATCCACCCGCCGTAGTCCCGCAACGCGATCGTGTTCAGGATGTGAAGGACCGTGTGGTAACGCGTGAGAGCGAGCCGCCGGGCACGGTCGATCGTCAGCTGTGCGCGCTGTCCGAGAATGTGCGACGGCGGTGCCACTTTTGCAGTGTGCCAGACGACCTCGTCCGCGTCCGCGTGGGCGGAGATGATGTCGAGCACCTCCCCGCTATGTACCCGAACCGACCCTTCATCGGGAGGCTGGCCGCCACCGCCGGGATAGAAACACGTTCGATCGAAGGCGATGCGATCGCCTTCCACCGCGACCACGCTCGCGTCGGCTTCAAAGCAGTGGTCGTCGGCCAGATATAGACGCGTCGTGGCTGGCACGACCAGGGTGGCGCGTTCTACGCAGCCGAAGGAAAGCACGCCGGGCCGAGCGGCTCGAAGCTCTTGTACGTCAGCACGAACTCCTGATGACCAAGCGCTTCGGACTTGGTCGGCTTGCCATTGGCGACGTCGATCAGCAGGTCGTAGATTTCTCGTCCCACCTCGTCGAGCGTGGCGCGACCCTCCAGAATGCGGCCGGCATCCACGTCCATGTCGTCGGACATGCGTTTGTACGTCTTGGGATTGGCGCAGACCTTGATGATCGGCGAGACCGCCGACCCTACCACCGAGCCGCGGCCGGTGGAGAACATGACCAGGTGCGCGCCGCAGGCGATCATCTCGGCGATCTCGGCGTTGTCGTTGATGTTGGGGAAGCCGAAGCGCACTTCGCCGTCGGGAATCATGTCCATGAGGTACAGCCCGCCGGTGATCGGCACATCGCCTGGTTTGACGATGCCGGAGATGCGCGATTGCCCGCTCTTGGCGTAGGCGCCGAGCGACTTCTCCTCGATGGTCGTGAGCCCGCCGTCCGCGTTGCCGGGCGCGAAGCTGGCGTGGCCCATCGTCGCGTAGTAGCGAGCGGCCTTGCCGACCGTCTTGATGATCTCCTGCCCCAACTCTGGCGTGGCGGCGCGCTGGGCCATCCAGTTCTCCATGCCGATCAGCTCACCGGTCTCCTCGAAGATGCAGGCGGCGTTCTGCTCGACCAGAAAATCGAAGGCACGCCCCATCGCCGGGTTGGCCGTCAGTCCCGAGGTGGCGTCGGAGCCGCCGCATTTGGTGCCGACGATCAGCTCGTTGATACCCATCTCGGTGCGCGGAGTGGCCTGCAGCTGCGCGAGCGTTTGCTCGATCCAGGCCTGGCCCTCGGCGATGCTCTTGCGCGTGCCACCCGTGTCCTGGATCACCACCAGGCGCGCGGGGCGGCCCGATTTGCGGACGGTCTCGAGCAGCGCGCTCTTGTTGAAGCCTTCGCAGCCCAGCGACACCAGCAGCGCCGCACCCGTATTCGGGTGCGTGCACAGGCGCTCCATCATCTTGTGCGAGTAGGCGTTCGGATAGCAGCCCGAGAAACCGATCAGCTGCACGCCCTGGCTGCGAAACGGGTGAACGATCTCGCGCGCCACGTGATGGGCGCACTCCACCAGATAGGTGACGACGATGCCGTTGCGGATGCCCTTGCGGCCGTCCGTGCGCAGGTAGCCGGTGAGCGTCATTTGACCTCCTTGACGAACTGGCGCCCGTCCTCGAGCGTGTAGGTGGGCAGGTAGTCGCTGGTCATGTTGTGCGTATGGACGTATTCACCGGCATCGATGTCGCGTGTGGCCACGCCGATGGGTGCGCCGTACTTGACGATACGGCTCCCGGACGGGATTGGTCGGACCGCGAACTTGTGCCCGACGTCCACTCTGGCTCCCAGCACGATTGTCTGCCCATCGACCTCACGCTGCGTGCCCGCGGGGAGCTCGGCGGTGGCGACTGCTATGTTGTCGCCCGGCGCCAGCAGCAGCACGCCCGAGCCGTCGGTTCGTTGAAAGAAAGCCATCCCAGCTCCGCCTCGTCCGATGCAGCTAGTGTGTTAACGCTTGCGGAACTTGCACCCGCAAGCATGACCGCGGGCGCTCGCCTGATGCTCGATGCTTCTTGGGCTCCGCTCGGGCGCTAGTGTAGCCGTTCCTTCAGGTCGCGGCTTGGCCCGGTGGGTTCAACGAAAACCAGAGGGAGGAAAGACTGGGGTTCGGAAAGAAAGAAGCGGAGCCCGGAGGCTCCGCTTAAAGGGAAATGAAGAAAAACGCTGATGCTGTTGCTGCGCTCCGTCGGCCGTGTTCCGCCGGCGCCTCCCGGAGCAGGGTGCGATGCGCGTGGAGGAGAGCGCGCGTCACATCCCAATCGGTCTGCCTTCCCCTATCAGTGCTGCCCAACCCATCTCAAGGAGTTTTGTTGTGAAGCCAGTATAGGAGTCAGCCGCAGCAAAATCGCAAGTTAAGTATGGTCACATGTGTGTGAACTATCCGCGATGCCTGCAACCATGCTCGAGCACGAATGCATCACGTCGAGGCGCTGCGACGAATGCGCGCATCTTTACGCTTAAGAATGTCGGGCTGCAGCCGGGTGCCCAGCCCCGGCCCCTGCGGCGCGGTGATGAATCCGTCCTTCAAAGGGGGCAGCTGTGTGACGAGCTTGCCGTACCAATCGGTGTAGAAGGCGCGAACGACTTCCTGCACCAGTGTATTCGGGCAGTTCATGGACAGGTGCACAGACGCAGTCAAAAGTACCGGCCCGGTGCAGTCGTGCGGCGCGACCGGAAGCTGGTAGGTCTCGGCCATGGTCGCGATCTTCTTCGACTCGGTGAGACCGCCGGTCCAGCCGACGTCGAACATGCAAACGCTCACCGCGCGCTTCTCGAACAGATCGCGAAAAGCCCAGCGCGTGCCCAACGTCTCGCTTGCCGTGACCCATACATCCGTGCGGTGCGCGTACTCGGCGATCGCGTCGAGGTTATCCATCTTGATCGGGTCCTCGTACCAGAAGGGCTGAAACTGCTCGAGCGCCTTGGCGATCTTGATCGCGGTGGGAAGGTTCCAGAGCGAATGAAACTCGACGTGGATATCCATTTTGTCACCCACCGCCTTGCGGATTTTCTCGAAGGGTTGCATTGCCTTCTTGAGGTCCGCGTTGGAGATGCATGTGCCGTTGGAAGCCTCCGCGTACGCGTCGAAAGGCCAGATCTTCATGCCGGTGTAGCCCTCGGACAGCAGGGAGAGGGCGAGCTCGTCGGCGTATTTCATGAAGCCCACGAGGTCCTCGTAGGGCTGGTACTTGCCGGTGTCGCCGGGCATGCCGAAGTTCGCCGTACCCTGCTCTGACTTCGCGCGTACGTACTGATAACCCGCGCATGTGTTGTAGGCGCGGACCTTCTCTCGGGTGGCGCCGCCGAGGAGCTGATAGATGGGCTGGTTCGTTACCTGACCGAGGATGTCCCATAGCGCGATGTCCACAGCGGATCCGGCGCGCATCTCGGCCCCTACGCTTTTGAAGCCGAGATAGTTGTAGAGCATGTGGCGGCTGTGCTTGTCGATCTTCAGCGGATCCTGGCCGAGCAGATAGGGCGCGATGGTCTGATGGATGTGCGCGATGGCGGGCTCGACCGCGTAGAACGTTTCGCCCAACCCGACGATGCCTTCGTCGGTGTGGACGTGCACCCACAGCACGTTGGGGTACTCGTCGAGATTGATGGTTTCGATCGCCGTAATTTTCATGGTTCGGTCCGGGCTGGGTGTCGATGGCGGAGGATTCTACTGCCGGCTTGCCATGAACGGGAGAAAAGTAGTAGGCTTACTTATCGTAAGCTAGACAACTAAATCGCCTCGCCGGCAAGGGAACCTTCGCATGCTCCGCGAAGACCTGTCCCGCAATTTCGGTTTCATTCTCAACGACGTCGCCCGTCTGCTGCGCACAGCATTCGATCGCCGCGTCAAATCGCTCGGCCTGACGAGGTCACAGGGGTGGGTGCTGAACCACTTGTTCCGCAACGACGGCGTCACGCAATCGGAGCTCGCCGATATCCTCCAAGTGGAAAAGGCCACGCTGGGCCGGCTGCTGGATCGTCTGGAGGCGAAGGGCTGGGTGCGGCGCGAAAATCATGCGGATGATCGACGCGCCAAGCGCGTGTTCCTCACAGAAGAAGTGGAACCCGCTCTGAAAGCGATGCGCGCGGCGGCGGCCGATCTACGCCGAGACGCCTTGGCGGGTCTGTCTGGCGAGGATCAAACGCGCTTCGTCGATGCGCTTCTCGCTATCAAGGCAAACCTCAGCCGTCCGGACAACGGGACCAACGGCAACGGCACCGCGCGGAGGAAACGCTGATGGCAGTCGGGCGGCTCAAAGGCCTGTTTGCGCCGCTTCGGCTGCTGCGCATCCTGTTGCTCGTCGTGATCCCCGTCGTGGCGCTATTGACGGGGCTGTACCTGTACGCCCGTGGCGGCCGCGAAGTGGAAACGGAGAATGCCTACGTCAAGCAGCACAACCTGGCTGTGAGCGCCGAGGTTTCGGGGCGGGTGATCGAGGTCGCGGTTCACGACGACCAGCCCGTTGCCGCGGGAGAATTGCTGTTCAGGATCGATCCGACGCCGTTCGAGATCGCGGTGGCCAAAGCGCGCGCGCAGATGGACGTCGTGCGCACCGACGTGCAATCGCTGCGCGCCGAATACCGTGCAACCCTGCTGGATGCCGCCGCGGCCGAGGACCGCATCAGCTTTCTCGCCCGTCAGCTCGAGCGCCAGGAGCTGCTCAAGGAAAAAGGCATGAGCCGCGCCGATGTCTACGATGAAGCGCGCCACAACCTGGACGCGGCGCGCACCCGGCTCAAGAACATCCACGAGAGCAGCAACCGAGTGCTAGCGAGTCTGCTCGGCGACCTACAGCTGCCGGCCGAGCGCCATCCGCGATTCGCGGAAGCCAGGGCCGCGTACGACGCGGCCACGGTCGATCTCGCACATACGACCGTCCGGGCTCCGACGGCCGCCGTCGTGACCAACATGAAGCTGCAGGTTGGCGAGCACGTGGAGAAGGGCAATGCAATCTTCAGCCTCATCCGCAGCGGACCGGTGTGGGTGGAAGCGAATTTCAAGGAGACGCAGCTCACGCACATGCGCGCGGGCCAGCGCGCCGTGGTGGTTGCCGACGCGTATCCGGATATCGAATGGCCGGCGAAGGTGGCTGCAATCTCAGCCGCGACCGGGGCGGAGTTCGCTGTCCTGCCACCACAGAACGCGACCGGCAACTGGGTCAAGGTCGTGCAACGCTTGCCGGTGCAGGTCGAAGTGCAGCAGGTGCCCGGGCAGCAACAGCTGCGCGCGGGGATGACCGTGACGGTCACAGTCGATACCGGTCGTGAACGCGGGCTGCCGCGTCCTGTGCAACGGCTGGTGGACAAGGGGTGGCTGCCGAGCTTTCTGGAACCCGAATCGGCTCACGCCCGCAGCGAGAAATGAGCCCGGTAGTGTCCGACCGGCCGCGCCATCGCGGGCTCATCACCGCGTCGGTGGTGCTGGGCTCGCTGCTCTACTCGATTGACTGGACTATCGCCGTCGTCGCCTTGCCGCACATGCAAGGGACGTTCTCCGCGACGCAGGACCAGATCTCATGGGTCATCACCTCGTATGTCGTCGCTTCCGCCATCATGATGCCGACCGGCGGCTGGCTCAGCCAGCGGTTTGGACGCAAGCGCGTACTCGTGTGGGCACTGATGGGCTTCACGGTAGCCTCGGTGTTCTGTGGTTCCGCCGAATCGCTGGGCGTCGAAGTTCTGGCCCGTATCATCCAGGGTATGAGTGGGGCCTATCTGATCCCGCTTTCGCACGCCATCATTCTCGACACCTACCCCCAGGAGGAGCACGGCAAGGCCATGGCGCTGTGGGGTATGGGTTCGGTGATGGGCTCGGTCATCGGACCGACCATCGGCGGTTACCTGACCGAGTTCGCGTCCTGGCGCTGGATCTACTACATCAATATTCCGCTGGGGTTGATCGCGTTGACTGGCGTGCTCGCCTTCCTGCCTGAGACGCAGCGCGACCCGCGCCGCCGCTTCGACTGGTTGGGGTTCCTGACACTTGCGCTCGGGGTCGGCGCGCTGCAGATGATGCTCGACCGCGGACAGCGGCTGGACTGGTTCGAATCCGGTGAGATCGTCGTCCTCGTGTGTCTCAGCGGACTGGGCCTGTATCTGTTCGCTGTGCACACCGCGACGACGCGCGAGCCGTTCCTCGATCCGCGCCTGATGGCGAACCGGAAGTTCCTCATGACGCTGTTGTTGTTTTCGTTGTACGGATTCCTTACGCTTCCGCCGATGGTGCTGATGCCTGCCTTCCTGGAGCATCTGCGCGGCTACAACGTGGACGCCGTCGGACTGCTGCAATCGCCCAGAGGAGTGGGCATGATCATGGCGCTATTCGTTGGCGGCCGCATCGCGGGCAGGATCGATCCGCGATCGATCATCGCGACGGGATTGGTCTGCCTGGGAATCTCGAACTACGAGATGTCGACCTGGACCGACGAGGTCGGTGAGTGGCCGATCGTCTGGACCGGATTACTGCAGGGGATCGGCGCCGGGATCATGCTCGTGCCGATCCAGATCATCGCCTTTCCATCGTTGGCGCCGAGCCAGCGTACCGAGGCAACGTCGATTTTCAATCTGGTGCGAAGCGTGTTCAGCAGCGTGGGCGTCTCGGTCATGCTCACGATGCTGGTCGTTACCAGCACGGCGGCCCGCTCCCGGCTCGCCGAATATGTCTCACCGTACAGCGCTGCTCTGCGTTCCGCGCAGCAGTCGGGAGCGTTCGATTCGACCACTGCGCACGGGCTCGCCATTCTCGAGCGGGAGGTGGAGCGGCAGGCTTTGCTGTTGGGTTACAACGCGGATTTCTTCTTTCTAGGCGTGGCTGCGTTGTGTGCGCTACCGCTGCTCCTGCTGATCGGACGCCCCGGACGTGCGAGCGCGGAGGATCGCGAGCAATCAGAGATGCTGCTGGCCGAGTAGGACCAGGAGCGCGCCCGCAAGAAGCGGCTCTGTGTTACCTTCTGCAGCGTTCCCGAGTTCCACGCTAGTGAGAAGAGCACGTCGCGGCCGGTGCCAAGCCGCTCGCACTGTGCGGCGCCACGGCAACGACATGACCGCCCTACGAATGGAATGACAATGAATCCTCCACAACGCCCCATCCAGCCGCGCCGCTGCCTGCTTTTCGTCCCCGCTCTGCGGCCCGATCGCTTCTCGAAGGCACTGGATGCCGGCGCCGATATCGTGTGCGTGGACATGGAGGATGCGGTAGCCCTCGACCGGAAGGATGAGGGCCGCAAACTGGCGCTCCCGCTCTTCGCGGCCAACACTCATCCACAGGTCGAACAGATGGCGCGCATCAATGCGCTGTCGACGCCGCACGGCCTGAAGGATCTGCAGGCCATCCTGGAGTCGCTGGCGCCGCCGCCGTCGTTGATGTTGCCGAAGGTCAAGTCGGCGGAGGAGATCCAACTGCTGGAAACGCTGCTGTCCACGAGCTTGACGCGGCACATCCGGTTCTGCGTCATCATCGAGACGAACCAGGGATTGGAGCGTGCGCACGAAATCGCGCGGGCGTCGGATCGCATCGATTCACTCATTCTCGGTGCAGTCGACATGTCGGCCGACCTGCGCTGTCAGAAAGCCTGGGAGCCCCTGCTCTATACGCGCTCGCGGCTCGTGCACGCAGCGGCAAGCGCTGGAATCGATCTGCTCGACGTACCGTATTTGAATCTGGACGACCCCGAAGGGTTGCGACAGGAAGCCACCGGCTGCGCCCGGCTCGGATTTACCGGCAAGGCCTCCATTCATCCCAATCAGATCGCCATCATCAACGAGGCATTCACGCCGACGCCGGAGCAAATCGCCCGCGCGCGCAAGCTGGTTGCAGCATTCGAGAAGAACCCTTCCGGGCTGGTGGTAGTGGACAACGAGTTGATCGAGTTGCCCGTGATCCGCTCGATGCAGCGGATCCTGGCGGTAGCGGAGCGGGTGGGCAAGGTAGGGGCCGGGGCGCGCTAGCATCCCGTGACGAGAAAGATTGGGAATCGTCGATGAACGCGCCTGAGCCCGTACGCCTCACCAGCCTCTCCCACGGCGGCGGCTGCGGCTGCAAGATCGCGCCTGCGGTGCTAGAACAGATCATCGCCAGGAACGCGTCGGGTATCCTGCCCAAAGAGCTGCTGGTCGGCATCGAAACCAGTGACGATGCGGCCGTGTACCAGATCAACGAATCGCAGGCGATCGTCGCGACAACAGATTTCTTCATGCCGATCGTCGATGACCCCTTCGACTTCGGCGCTATCGCTGCGACCAACGCCATCTCCGACGTCTATGCCATGGGCGGTACGCCTTTGTTCGCTCTGGCTTTAGTCGGCATGCCTATCAACACGTTGCCCACCGAGACCATCCGTCGCATCCTGGAGGGCGGCGAATCGGTGTGCGCGCGCGCTGGGATCCCCGTCGCCGGCGGTCACAGCATCGATTCGGTGGAGCCGATCTATGGTCTGGTGGCCATCGGTCTAGTGCATCCAAAGCACGTGAAGCGAAACGCCGACGCACGCGCTGGCGACAAGCTGGTGCTGGGTAAGCCGCTCGGCGTGGGCGTCTACAGCGCCGCGTTCAAGAAGCAGCTGCTGGACGACGACTGCTACAACGCGCTGATCGCCAGCACGACCCAGCTCAACACACCCGGCCCTCGGCTCGCGCAGCTCGCGGGGGTTCACGCGCTCACCGACGTCACCGGGTTCGGACTGCTGGGTCACCTGCTCGAAGTGTGCAAGGGATCGAAGGTAGCTGCGACAATCGATTGGAAGCGCGTGCCGCTGCTTTCCGGCGTGCGCGAGTTAGTGCAGCAAGGCCACAAGACCGGTGCATCCGGGCGCAACTGGTCAGGCTACGGCGCGTTGGTGGATCTCGGACCCTATGGTGAGCTGGAGCAGGCATTGCTCACGGACCCGCAGACCAGCGGTGGATTGCTGGTCACCTGCGCGCCGGAAGCCGTGCAGGAGGTGCTCGCGCTGTTCCGAGCAGACGGTTTCGAGCATGCATCGGTCGTCGGCGAGATAGCCGCCGGTGCGCCAGGTGTGAAGGTGGTGTAGAGATCGGGGAGGCGGTATGAACGTCGTGGAACAGGAAGTCTGGGCCGAGCTGCGGCGTGCCGCGATCGAGGAGAGTGAACGCGAGCCGGTACTGTCTGGTCACTTGTACGATCTGGTGATCCGACATCGCGGCTATCCCGAAGCCCTCGCGTATCTGATCGCGGCCAGTCTGGGTAACCACGTGTTCAACGTCGTGGCTATGTCGGACTTGACCAGCGACACGATCCGGCGCAACCCGGACATCGTCACGTCGAGCCTCTACGATCTGAATGCCGTGCTCGCACGCGACCCCGCTTGTGAGGCGGCGCTGGTTCCGTTTCTCTACTACAAGGGGTTCAAGGGTCTGCAGGGCTATCGCGTGGCGCACGCGTTGTGGACTGTGGGCCGCATCGGCGTCGCACGTTTTCTCCAGAGTCGGATCAATGAAGTCTTTGCCATGGACATCCATCCGGCGGCGCGGATAGGGCGCGGCGTGTTCATCGACCACGGAACCGGCATAGTCATCGGCGAAACTAGCGTGGTGGAGGACGACGTGTCCATCCTGCAGTCGGTCACGCTGGGCGGAACCGGAAAGGAGAGTGGTGACCGCCACCCGAAGATCCGGCGCGGCGTCATGATCGGAGCCGGTGCCGAGATCCTCGGCAACATCGAAGTCGGCGAAGGCTCAAAAGTCGCTGCGGGCAGCGTCGTGTTGGCCCCGGTTCCACCGCACACGACTGTTGCGGGCGTGCCCGCAAAGCCTGTGGGCAAGCCGCTGGCCGAAGTGCCGGCGTTCGACATGAAGCAGGACTTGGAATGACGTGTTTACTATGGTCCTGACCGAAGCGCGCCCCGACTAGCGCGCCTGACACGAATCGCGAGTCACGAATCACGAGTCACGGCTTCTCTCACGTGATTGCGCTCGAAAACGTCTCCAAGGCTTACGGCGCCAAAGTGGTACTGGCGCCTACCTCGCTGTTGCCCGCCCAGGGGCGTACTACTGTTCTGCTTGGCCCCAGCGGTTGCGGCAAGTCCACGCTCTTGCGGTTGATGGTCGGGCTGATTGCGCCAGACTCCGGCCGCGTGTCGTTCGACGGACGGGAAGTCACGCTCGCCAACGTCGACGAGATACGCCATCGCATTGGCTACGTGATCCAGGAAGGTGGCCTGTTTCCCCACCTCGACGCGGTGGGCAATATCACTCTTCTTGCGAGATACCTCGGTCGCGACCGGGCATGGATAGAGGCTCGCCTGAGCGAACTCGGGTCACTGGTACGGATCCCGCGCGAGCTGATGC
The DNA here is from genome assembly GCA_963747025.1 of uncultured beta proteobacterium. Lineage (GTDB taxonomy): Bacteria > Pseudomonadota > Gammaproteobacteria > Burkholderiales > SHXO01 > SHXO01. The sequence continues at coordinate 270,518 of CAVVDJ010000003.1, read as the reverse complement.
AACGCTACCCACGCGAGCTGTCCGGCGGAGAACGCCAGCGTGTGGCCCTCATGCGGGCGCTGATGCTCGATCCCAAAGTGCTTTTACTGGACGAACCGCTGGCCGCGCTGGACGCCATCACCCGGCGCGAGCTGCAAAGCGAGCTCAAGGAAATCTTCGCGCGGTTGGCCAAGACCGTAGTGCTGGTCACCCATGATCTGCACGAGGCGGCCTGGTTCGGCGACGAAATCGTGCTGATGCGCGCCGGCCGCATCGTCCAGCGCGGGCGCCTCGAAGATCTCCTGGCTCACCCGGCCGAGCCCTTCGTCACCGAGTTCGTTCACGCTCAGCGGGCCGATGCCCGTCTCGCCGCCGCATGAAAGCGATCCTGCTGACCGTCTGCTTGGCGTGCGCGTGCAGCGGCGCCCTGGCGCAGCAGCCTCTCGTGGTCGGCTCGAAGCGCTTCACCGAGTCCTACATTCTCGGTGAGATCGCGGTGCAGACCGCGCGTGCGGCGGGCGCGCAGGCCGAGCATCGGCAGGGGCTGGGCAACACCGGAATTCTGTTCGCGGCGCTGAAGAGCGGGAGCATCGATTTGTATCCCGACTATACCGGCACGGTGGCGCGCGAACTGCTCAAGTCCGAAGCCTCGGATCTCGAATCGCTCAACCGCGGGCTCAGTCCTCTTGGCCTGGGGGTTGCGGTGCCGCTCGGCTTCGAGGACACCTACGCACTCGCGATGCTGGACAGCGAGGCGCAGCGGCTGGAGGTTCAGACGATCAGCGATCTGGCTGCGCACGCGCAGTTGCGGTTCGGCCTGTCGCACGAGTTCCTCAACCGCAACGACGGCTGGCCGGGACTGGTCCGCACCTATGGCCTTCCGCAGGCGCCGCGGGGACTGGACCACGGTCTCGCCTACGAGGCCTTGGCGGGCGGGCAGATCGACGTGATGGACATCTATTCCACCGATGCCAAGATCGCGAAGTACAAGCTGCGCGTGCTGCGCGACGATCGCCACTTCTTCCCGGACTACGGTGCGATCCTGGTCTATCGGCTGGACGTCCCGCAGCGGTTTCCAAAGGCCTGGGCCGCGCTGCAGAAACTGCACGGGCGGATCGACGCAAGCGCCATGGTGGCGATGAACGCGCAGGCGGAGCTGGAGGGCAAGAGCTTCGGCGACATCGCCGCCGCCTTTCTGGGCAGCGCCGGCTCGCCGCAAGCGGGCGGCGGAGACAGAGTTGGATTCTTGTCGCTGCTGTTCGGCAACGACTTCTGGCGGCTCACCCGACAGCACTTGATGCTGGTCTTCGTCTCTCTGGCGGCGGCGGTGATCGCGGGGATACCGTTAGGCGTGTGGGCGGCACGCACGCCGCGGGCCGCGCAGCCGATTCTGTCGATTGTCGGCGTGATTCAGACTGTTCCGTCGCTGGCGCTACTCGCGTTCCTCATCCCGCTGCTCGGCACCATCGGTACCTGGCCGGCGCTGGTGGCGCTGTTTCTGTATTCGCTCCTGCCGATCGTGCGCAACACCCACAGCGGTCTGGCCGACGTCGCTCCGGCGTTGCGGGACTCGGCGCTGGCGCTGGGGCTGCCCGCAGGCGCGCGGCTGCGGCTGGTCGAGCTGCCGCTCGCAACGCGCTCGATCCTGACCGGGATCAAGACCTCCGCGGTTATCAACGTCGGCACTGCCACCATCGCTGCCTTCATCGGTGCCGGCGGCTACGGCGAGCGGATTACCACGGGCCTTGCGCTCAACGACAACGCGATGCTGCTGGCGGGTGCCGTTCCGGCAGCAGCCCTCGCACTTCTGGTGAATGCGATGTTCGAACTGCTCGACCGCAGGCTGATTCCGGCGGGGTTGCGCTAGCGAAGCGGCTGCAAGTCACCGAGCAGAGTCGGAATCAACTCGCTGACCGTGGGATGGATACGCACGCCGCGTTGTACGGCCGTGTACGGCAGTCCGGCGTACATTACATCCAGGAGCGAGTGCACGGCCTCGTCGCCGCTGGTGCCGAGGATCGAAGCGCCGAGGATGCGCTTGTTGCCCGAGTCGACCACGCACCTTCATGAAACCTTGCGTCTCGCCTTTCTCGACTGCCCGTCCAACCCGGGTCATTGGCCGCTTGGCCGCAAGCGCCTGGACTCCAGCGCGTTTGACCTCGGCTTCGGTCATGCCCACGCGCCCGAGCGGAGGGTCGGTGAACAGGGCATAGGCGGTGATGCGATCGGTCCACTTGCGCCCAGCGTTGTTCAGCAAATTGTCGGCGACGATCTCGTAGTCGTTGTAGCTGGTATGCGTGAACGCGCCCTTGCCGTTGCAGTCGCCCAGCGCCCACGCGTTGGGATTGGTCGTGCGCAGCTGCTCGTCCACCACGATATAACCGCGTTGGTCGGTCTCGATGCCTGCGGTCTCCAACCCTAGGTCGTCGGTGTTGGGCACGCGCCCAACCGCCAGCAAAAGATGCGAGCCGAGCACCTTGGGCGAACCAGAGGCGCACCCCACGTTGACGGCAATGCTGCCGCCTTCCTTGCCTACGGACAAACATTCGGCGCCGAGGCGGACCTCGATAGCTTCCTGTTCCAGGATCTCACGCACGCCCTGGGAGACGTCCTCATCCTCGCGCGCGATCAGCCGCGGCATCATCTCGATGATCGTCACACGGCTGCCGAACCGGCGGTACATCTGCCCGAACTCCAGACCGACGTAGCTGCCCCCGATCACGATCAGGTGCTCGGGCAGGAAATCCACGTCCATCATCGACACGTTGGTGAGGTAGGGCAGCGCGTCGAGCCCGGGCCAGTTTGGCACGAGCGGCCGGCCCCCCACGTTGATGAAGATCCGGTCGGCCGTGAGCAGATCGTCGTTCACGCGTACCGTTTTCTTCCCCGCGAAGCGTGCATGGCCTTGGTACACCGTGCCGTTGGCCAAGCTTCGCATCCAGGTCTCCACGCCCTTGTTCGACTTGCCGGACACTTGGTCCTTGCGCGCCTTCACGCGCTTCATATCCACGCGCACCGGCCCGCCAATTTCAACGCCATACTCGCCCGCGCGATGCGCGAGGCGCGCGGCGTACGCGCTCGCGACCAGCGTCTTGGTCGGGATGCAGCCGTTGTTCACGCAGGTGCCACCGAACTTGGCCTGCTCGATCACGGCGACCTTCATGCCGGCGCCGGATAACCGAGCGGCCAGCGGAGGACCGGACTGTCCGCTGCCGATCACGATCGCATCGAAGTTGGAGCTCATTGAGGAAACCCCGCCTCCGCGAAGGTCAGCACGGTGGATTCACCGTCGTTCTGAAGCAGCAGCGCGTGACCTTTCAGGATCGCCCGCTCCGTCTTGGGGAGCGCCTGGAGATAAGCGCGTTCCTGTTCCATGAGCTCAGGCGGGCCGGCCTTGCGCGTCGTGATGAAACCTGCTCCAGGCCAGCTCAGCTTGCCGTCCGGGCTGAACGCGTAAGTGCCGTTGAACCGGTTCACCGCCGCAAAGCCCGTGACCTTGCCGTCCGGCCCAAAAGCCAATGTCATTTTGGCCTCCAGATCCATAACGCTGTCGCGGCTGTCCAAGGTGATCGATTTCAGCTCCCATTGTCGGTCTTGCAGCTTGGCTACGTTTTCGCTGGAGACGATTATGGGTGCGCTGCTCGGTGTGGTTGCGCACGCGACCAGCCAGGCAGCAGACATCGATACCATCCAATTCAACACTTTCATCGGCAGATCCTCATGTTCTAGCGCGGGTTCATGTGGGTTTGCGGAGCTTCCCTAGGCTGGTTCGCGCTCATCGCGCGACGGATCGAGGTCGAACGCTTGCGCCAGCAATTCGTAGGAGCGCAAGCGGCTGGCGTAGTCGCCGGTGATCGTGATCACCATGATTTCGTCGGCCTGGAACTGTTCCTTCAGTTCCAGCAGCCGTGCCCTGACCAGCTCGGGCGTGCCGACCACAGCGCGGGCGCGCTCCTTCGAGATGATCGCACGCTCGGCTTCGCTGTAGGAGCGGGTCAGTGCTTCGTCGGTGGTCGCAACGGGTTCTTCCTCTCCGCGAGCCATCTGCAACCGGCGCAGGTCGATGCTCGCTGCCAGGCGTTCGGCCTGCTCCGGCGTAGACGCGCAGATGGCGAACACCGCCACCATACAGTAGGGATCCGGGTAGCGATAAGCCGGGCGAAAGTCGTTGCGGTACGCCCGCATCACCGCCGGGCCGCCGTGAGCGCTGATGAAGTGCGCGAAGGAGAAACGCAGCCCCAGATACGCTGCCAACGAGCCGCTGAAGTCGGACGAGCCCAGCAGCCACACCTGCGGCGACGTGGGGCCGGCGGGCATGGCTTTCACCGCGTGGAAGGGGTAGTCCGGTGGCAGGGCATCGTCCAGATAACCGATGGTCTCTTGCACCTGAGTCGGGAATTGCTCTTCACCGCCGACGGCATCGGCGTTCATCGCCCGCGCGGTAAGGAGGTTTCCACCGGGCGCGCGCCCGATGCCGAGGTCGATGCGTCCTGGGAATAACGCCTCGTACATGCGGAACACTTCGGCGACCTTCAAGGGGCTGTAGTAAGGGAGCAGCACACCGCCGGTACCCACTCTGATGCGGCTGGTCTGGGCGGCCACCTGACCGAGGAGAATCTCAGGGCACGGATCGGCCAGCCCTTTCATCGCGTGATGCTCAGCCAGCCAATAGCGATGGTAGCCCAAGCGGTCGGCGGCGCGCGCCAACTCGAGCGTCGCGTGGATCGCCTGCGCGGGGGCATGGCCGCTGATGATCGGGGACTGATCGAGAATGGACAGGTGCATGGATACTGTCCTCTCCCGTCAATGCGTGGCTGCAAGCAGGACGAAAATCAGCCTCATGCGGTGTTACGAGTCCTCGCCGTTGAGCCCGGTGCCACCGGCTACTTCACGACGATGTCCACGGCTCGGAACGGTCCATCGCTGGCGTTGACGAACTCGACGGGCGCGGCAGTGTCACGCCACTTGAAACAGTCATGCGTGTTCCCCGGCTGGAGGCAGAATGCCAAGTCTACGCTGCAAAACTCCTCGCCGCCCCGCGGCTGCCGTGCGCCCGCTCCGTATCAGGCGACCCGCCTCCCGCATGGGGCGCACAAACGATTAAACTAATCGACTTGACAGGCTAGAACGCCGGTTCCAAGCCACACCTCTCTAGAGCAAAGGCTCGACGTGATCCGCTCTCTGGCCTCCAAGCAGCACTGGGCCGCTCTGCCGGCGGCAATGGGGATGGCTGCGCTAGCCGCGCTTAGCTTGCCGCACTTCGCATGCGGACAGGACATCGATGGCCCGGATGCGCGCGCGCAGACGCCTGCCGGGGCGGCCAGTCTCGAATTCACGCCAGCCGAGAAAGCCTGGCTGGCAGCCCACCCGCTCATACGAGTGGGCGCCGAAATCAACTATGCCCCCTATGAGTTCCAGGACAGCAGGGGGCATTTTGCCGGCGTGGTCGCCGACTACATGGACATCCTCAAGCGGCGGCTCGGCGTGCGCTTCCAGGTCCAGCAGATGCCCGACTTCACGGCGGTGGAGAACAAGCTGCGGAAACGGGAAGTGGACGTCGTCCTGGCTTTGGCGCCCACCGCAGAGCGCGAGGAATATCTTCTGTTCACGAAGCCGTACCTGCACTATGTGAACGTGATCGTCACGCGCGATGACTTCGGTTTCGTGACCGGGCTGCGGGACTTGGCGCTCGAGCGCGTGGGTGTCGTCGTCGGGCACTCGTCCCAGCAGTTGATTTCGCGTGCCTATCCGAGCTCAAGGGTCACGGCGTACTCGGATCTGCTCGACGGGTTGATGGCGGTGTCGACGGGCAAGGCAGACGGACTGGTCGATGACATCTTCCCGATCGTGTACAACATCAGGTACCACCAGATCAGCAATCTCAAGATTGCTACCCCGCTCGAGAAAGTGCTGCAGCCGAAGGGGTTCTCGGTAGCGGCGCGCAAAGATTGGCCCGAGCTGGTGACGATCCTGGACAAAGTGCTCAGCAACATCACGCATGAGGAGGAGCGGGAGATCTCGCAGAAGTGGCTATCGGTCCGCTACGAAAGCAAGGTGGACTACCGGGCCATCTGGACGTCCCTGGCCGTGTTCTCGGCGATTTTGCTGGCTGCCGTGCTGTGGATCACCGTGCTCAACAAACAGCGTAAGGCGCTGGTAGCGGCGCGCGCGGAGGCAGAGGCGGCCAACCGCGCCAAGGACCAGTTCCTCACCAGCATGAGCCACGAGCTGCGCACGCCGCTGCACGCCATTCTCGGCTACGCCGATCTCATACGCGAGGGCGCATTGACCGAACCCGCCCGCCAGGATGCGTTGAGCACGATCGCGGGCAGCGGCCGCCATCTGCTGTCCGTCATCAACGATCTGCTGGATCTGTCCCGCATCCGCTCCGGCCATCTCGATTTGAATCCGACCACGGTTCAGCTGCCCGCGCTGCTGGAGGAAATCGCGGCGATGGTCCGCGTAGATGCGCAGAAGAAAGGGCTCATCTTCGTCCTCGACGCGCCGCTCGACCTTCCTGCTCTAGTGCAGGCGGATGACAAACGCATCCGGCAGATTCTGCTGAACCTGCTGGGCAACGCAATCAAGTTTACCGATGCCGGACGCGTCATCCTGAGCGTGCAGGCCATCCCTGCGGGCGAGGGACGGATCGAGCTGCGGGTGAGCGTCGAGGACACCGGCATGGGGATCGCGCCGGAGGACAAGACTCGCATTTTCGCCCCGTTCGAGCAGACCGAGCAGGGGCGCAAGCGCGAGGCGGGCGTAGGCCTGGGCCTGGCGATAAGCCAAGAGCTCGCGCACCGGATGGGCGGCGTCATCGAGGTGGACAGCCAGCCCGGCTCCGGCAGCAGATTCCGCTTCAGCGTGGTGCTTCCTGTGGTCGAAGTGCAGGAAGCCACGGTCCCCGCACGTTCGCACATCGTGGGGTACGAGGGCGAGCGCCGGACCATTTTGGTCGCCGACGATCAGGAAGAGAACCGGCAGCTGTTGCGCCGCATGCTCGAATCATTGGGTTTCGACGTGGTGCTGGCGGGGAACGGTCGCGAAGCGATTGCGGCCGCGTCGCGAGCGCCGCCCGGACCTGATCATGATGGACCTGCGCATGCCCGGGACAAGCGGCTTCGAAGCGGCGCGACATCATCCGGTCCACGTCCGGGCTCGAGACGGTGCCGCTGATGGCCGCCTCTGCCAGTACCGCGGACCTCGAACATGCCGAGGCGGATCCGGCCACGTTCGCTGCATGCCTGCGCAAGCCGTTCCAGACCAGCGACCTCATCGATGCGATCGAGCGCAGCCTCCATCTGCAGTGGCGCCAGCTCAATGCGGACGCCGCGGCTCCAGTCTCGCCTGAGCAGCAGCCACAGACCCAGCTCGTGGCGCCGCCGAAACACGTGCTCGCGACGCTGCTCGAGCTGGCGCGACTTGGCAAGCTGGTGCGCGTGGAACAGATGGCGCTGGAGCTGGAACGAGACGACGCCCTGCGCCCCTTCGCTCGACATGTCTACGGCTTGGCGCGCCGGCTCGACGAGGAGGAGTTGATCACACTGTTGGAGGAGTACCTGGGGGCGCATCGCGATGCCGTTATCGAGTGAACCGAACGGCACCACACTGCTGATCGTCGACGACAAACCCCAGAACCTGCGCCTGATCTCTGACTTCCTCGCCGAGCACGGCTTCGACCTGATGCTGACCCGCAGCGGAGCGCAGGCACTCGACAAGGCGCACCTGGCAACGCCCGATCTCGTGCTGCTCGACGTGCGCATGCCGGAGATGGACGGCTTCGAAGTGTGCCGCCGGCTCAAAGGCGACCCGCGCACTGCCAATGTACCCGTCATCTTCATGACCGCAGTGGACGATACAGCGCACAAGGTCGAAGGTTTCCTCGCTGGGTGCCGTCGACTACATCACCAAACCGATACAGCGCGAGGAGTTGCTGGCGCGCATCCAGAATCATCTTCAGCTGCACCGGCTGCAAAAGGAGCTGGTCTCGAAGAGCCAGGACCTGGCGTCTGAAGAATGCAGAGCTGGAGGCCTACGGTCACACCATCGCGCACAGCCTGAAGACACCGCTGGCCGCGGCCAATCGCTTCCTCGAGATTCTTTACAAGTTCAAAGCCGACAACCTCTCGGACGAGCAAAGCCATCTGGTGCGGCAGGCGCGCGACGCGTTGGCGCATGACGGGCGAGGTGGTCGATGCTTTGCTGCTGTTGTCGACGGTGGCGCAGCAAAGCGTGGAGGCGCAGCCGCTCGACATGGGCTCGCCTGGTCGGACAGGCTCTGAGTCAGCTCACCGATCTGCAGGCGCGCACCAGCGCCAGCGTGCAGCTGCCGAAGTCCTGGCCGCGCGCGTTGGGCTATGCACCCTGGGTCGGCGAGGTATGGATGAACCTGCTGAGCAACGCTCTCAAGTACGGCGGCTCGCCGCCACGGCTCGAGTTGGGCGGCGCGCAGGACGGCTCGCAGGTCCGCTTCTGGGTGAGCGACAACGGCGAGCCGCTCTCGGAAGAGGAGCGCAGGCGCGTGTTCCTTCCGTTCACCCGGCTGCACCAGGAGCGCGCGACCGGACACGGCCTCGGCCTGACCACCGTGCAGCGCATCGTCTCGAAACTGGGCGGCATGGTCTGGGTCGATGCGGCCGCAGGTGGCGGCAACGAGTTCTGGCTTTACCCTCCCGGCCGCACCCGGTGCGGCACGAAAATGACTGCGGAACTGCGCGGGCGCTCGGCCTCACGGGTGGCGCTTTCCGGCGCCGGTTGGGCGATTCGAGCGCTGGTATGGCAATAAAGATCCTGCACGCCGACGATCACCCGATGTTCAGGGAAGGTGTGCGTTTCTTCCTCAAGCTCCTGGATGCACAGGTCGTGGTGCTGGAGGCGAGCAATATCCAGGGGGCATTGGACAAGCTCGCGCTGGAGGGACCGGTCGATCTCGTGGTGCTCGACCTGCAGATGCCCGGAACCAGCGAGCTGGACGGCTTCTTCACGATCCACCGGCGCTATCCGAATGTGCCGATCGTGATCTGTCTCGGGCGCTCAACGACCCGCGCACCATTCGTGCGCTCCTCGACGGCGGCGCCCGCGGCTACATTCCCAAGCTCGCCAGCAGCGAGCAACTCATGGACGCGCTGCGGCGCGTTCTGCGCGGCGAGGTCTATCTTCCCGATGCGCTGTTCATTCCCGACTCGCAAACCACGGCCAACGAGGAAGCGGCGGCGTTGACGACCAGGCAGCTGCAGATTCTGCCGCTGCTCGCCGAGGGAATGCCTAACAAGCGGATCGCCGACGTGCTGCACGTGGCGGAAGGGACCATCAAGCAACACCTGAAAGACTTGTTCAGGCGGCTCAACGCGCGCAACCGCACGCAAGCGGTGAAAGAGGCGCGGCGCCTGGGGCTGCTGCGGAAATAGCCGACGGGCAACGTCAGCGGCACCGGCAGAGAGGTGCGGGCAGATGAACGGCGCCCGAACGGATGTTCCTGCCCGTAGCGTTGCACGCCATCGCGATATTGCTTTAGGTGAGGTTCCAGACCAGCCAGCTGATAGGGACTTCGCACCCTCAGGAAGAGTCAGGAAACACAGGTCCAGACTTCTCAGAAGGTCCGCGCCTCCCTTGACGCGGTTGCCACAGGGACTTTGAAGTTGGCCGACCAGGGCAACCCGAACGCTCGGCTCATTGTTGACGAGCTGCGCAAAAGAGGTATCACCATCAACGCCAGTCCCCCGCCTTCGCCAGAGAGATAGGCGGGACCAGCCAGAAGCGCCACCGCGGAAGAGCGAAAAGAGAAGGCAGGTTTCCCTGCCTTCTCTTGTTTCCTGCGGAGCTCAGCCTGCGGAGCTTCGCGGCGTATCTGTAAGTCTTACTTGTCGGCGGCGCGGCCCGGCTGATCCTTGGGCCCGGACTTAACCGTACCGCTGTTGTCAACTGCGCGGCCCGGCTCGGTGTGCTTCTTCGGCTTCGCCTTGACGGTGCCTGCTTCTCGACTGCGCGGCCGTACTGCCTTCGGCTTGTTGGCCAGTCACGGTGCCGTCGTCGATGGCGCGGCCGGCGGCCTTGGTGCTTGTTAGGCGCAGTCACGGTGCCGTCGTCGATCGCACGGCCAGCGGCCTTGGGCTTGTTGGGCGCAGTTACGGTGCCGTCGTCGATCGCGCGGCCAGCGGCCTTGGGCTTGTTAGGCGCCGTTACGCCTTCGTCCGCAACAGCCGGGAGCGCGAAACCAACCACGCCGGCTACTACTAGGGCTGAAATCAATGCACGCATGAATTTCTCCTGATTTGAGGTTCCACCGCCGCCTGCCGGGGTATGCATGTCAATTGCGGTCATCGCTGTTGCTTCGCTGCTACGACGCCGGGAAGAGGCGGGCTTCCGGTGCGTATCTTCTCAAGGCGTCCTCACAAGGGGAATTCCACATCGGGAGAGGGCTCTATCACTTTGGTGATAGACGGCTCGTCAGCGTCCCCGGCACTCGAGGCACCCCACGGGTTGTTAGTCTCGCTGACGATGGGCCCAAAGGCGCCCGGGAGGGGACCTAAACGCGGGCGGTGGCGCGCTCCGCGCACACGCCCCTTTGGCGCCTCAGGGCTTGTCGTAATACGCGTACCCTGCGAGGGGCACCTTGGATTCCTGGTCGCGCTTAAGGTCCTCGAGCGCCTCCGGTTTGTCCCACCAGGTGGCGCGCGCCTGCTTCTGCTTTTCGACCACGGCCGGGTGCCGGTCCAGGAACTCGCGCATGAATTTGGTCAGATCGGACTCGTAACCTGTCTTTTTCATGCGATTTGGAGGCAAAGTCGAGGAACTCTGGGCGGCTATTCTACGTCAGGTCCCGCGTTCCAGTATTGAAAAGTGGTCCCCGGACCCCACTTCTTCGAGACAGCACCGTATCTTCGGCACGGCTGTAGCGGCAGCGGACTCGCGAAGCCGGGAAACCGCCCGGCAAGCCGTCAGGTATCATCTACTTGTTGATCGCATCAGCGCCCGACCCATGTTATCCCCCGCATCGGACCTTGATTCCATCGAAGCCCCGCAGGCGCTGCGTGCACCGCGCACGACCACCGTTCACGGCCGTGCGCTGACCGACGAATACGGTTGGCTGCGCGACAAAGACGACCCGCGCGTGCGCGCCTACCTGGAGGCCGAGAACGCCTACACGCGGGCCGTAATGCAGTCGACCGAGGCGTTCCAGGAATCCCTCTACCAGGAGATGCTCGCCCGTATCAAGGAAACCGACATGGGCGTGCCCTATCGCTACGACGACTTCGATTACTACAGCCGAACCGAGGCGGGCAAGGACTACCCGATCTATTGCCGGCGGCGTCGGATCGAGAGTGCGCCCGAGGAAATCATCCTCGACATGAATACGCTCGCCGAAGGGCACGAATTCTTCTCCCTCGGCGCCTTTTCGGTCAGTCCCGATGCCAACCTGCTGGCCTATTCCACCGACGTCACCGGCTTCCGTGAATTCACGCTGCACGTGAAGGATCTTCGCAGCGGCGCACTGCTTCCCGAGCGGATCGAGAAAACGCGTTCGGTGGCCTGGGCGAACGACAGCGCGACCTTGTTCTACGTCAAGGAGGACGCCGCCAAGCGCGCTTGGCGCCTGTACCGCCACAGACTTGGCAGCGACCAGGATGAGCTGGTGTTCGAGGAAGCGACGTGCGCTTCAGCATCGGCGTGCAACGTTCGCGCAGCCGCGGCTGGATCTTTCTCGGCTCGACACAGTGCGACTACGTCCGAGGTTCGCTGCATCCCGGCGGATCAGCCTGCGGCCGCGCCGCGCTTGATCGCGGCGCGCGTCCCCGAGCACGAGTACGACGTCGATCACCGAGGTGAGCTGTTCTACATCGTCACCAACGATCGCGGCCGCAACTTCCGCCTCGTCACCGCGCCGGTTATCGATCCGCGCCCGCAGAACTGGGCAGAGGTCATCCCGCACCGCGATGACGTGATGCTGGAGGACATCGACCTGTTCTCGCGCCACTCGGTGATTCATGAGCGCGAGGGTGGCTTCCCACGGTTGCGTGTCGTGAATTTCGAGACCGGGGAGTCCCAACCGGTGGAGTTCCCGGAGCCTGTCTACTCGGTTTTCGGCACCGGCAACGCCGAGTTCGACACCGACACCTTCCGCTTTGCCTACGAGTCGCTGGTGACGCCCGACTCGGTGTTCGACTACGACATGAACGACGCGGAGCCGCAAGCTGCTCAAGCAGGAGGAGGTGCTGGGCGGCTACGATCCTGCCCGCTACAACTCGGAGCTGCTCTATGCCACCGCCGAGGACGGCACGCAGCTGCCGATCTCGATGGTCTACCGGAAGGACCTGCGCAGGTCCGGGCCTCAGCCCTTACTGCTGACCGGCTACGGGGCCTATGGGTATCGCGTCGGACGTGCATTTCAGCTCGACCCGCCTGTCGCTGCTCGATCGTGGCGTGATCTTCGCCATCGGCCACGTGCGCGGCGGCGGCGAGATGGGGAAGCGCTGGCATGACCAGGGCCGCATGCTGAACAAGCGGAACACCTTCACCGACTTCATCGCCGTTGCGGAGCGCTTGATCGCGGCGCGGCTACACGGCGTCCGACCGGCTCGTGATCCAGGGTGGGAGCGCCGGCGGACTGTTGATGGGCGCCGTCGTCAATCTGCGCCCGGACCTGTTCAAAGCGGTGGTCGCCGAGGTGCCGTTCGTGGACGTGATCAACACCATGCTCGACGCCAGCCTGCCGCTCACGACCGGCGAGTACGAGGAGTGGGGCAATCCGCAAGAGCGAGAGTACTTTGAATACATGCTGTCCTACTCGCCGTACGACAACATCCAGGCCAAGGCCTACCCTGCCATGCTGGTGGAGACATCGCTCAACGACAGCCAGGTGATGTACTGGGAGCCGGTCAAATACGTGGCGAAGCTGCGCGCTACCAAGACCGACAACAATCCCGTGCTGCTGAAGATCAACATGGGTGCGGGCCACGGCGGCGCTTCGGGCCGCTACGATTATCTGCGCGAGCTTGCCTTCACCTATACGTTCATTCTTTGGCAGCTGGGGCTGGTGTCCTGACGCCGGCATCAGTCAGGGCTAAGCGATCCGGCCGGTCGCCTGCCGTGCATTCTCCCGGCTATGCGCAATCGCCCCGAGCGGGTTGTGCTCAACGCTTCTGCTGCTTCTGCTCGATACGCTTGTCGACGCTCTCCCGTGATCTGATCGATGCGTGAAGCTCGCCGGAGTCTGGCTCGGCGGGAGTCGACGAAGGTCTCGAGGAAGGCGGCAGCGTGGAAGGTCATCCAGCCCATCAGATAGGCGTTCTCTACTCGCCAATCGTCGTATTGGTCGGAGACGATGTCGGCTCGCTCATAGGGTCCATGCGCAGGTTGTATAGCTCGACCATGCCGTCTTGTGTTGCTCATCTCTACCTCCATCAGATTGACTTCACCTAGACGGTCATGCTTATCTCTGCATCTTCTCGAGATCGCTCGGCTTCCAGCTCTTGTCGAAGAATGCCTTGGTCGGGCCATAGAGCCGCAGGATCACGAAGAAGCCTTTGTCGGGAAGCGTTGCCAGCCAGTTCTTGCCGTCGCCCGGCGAATCGGGACCGAAATAGATGTCGATGGAGCCGTCCTTGTTCCTGATCGGCTTGTCCATGGTATTGATCGACGGAAACGGCTGGCCGTTGTCCGAGCCCGGATGCGGTGATCGAGTCGTATACGGTGACCGACCAGAACAGTGCGACCGGAATTCCCTTCGGCAGATGCAGCTTGTAGGACGCGGAGCCCGACAGGAAATCGCCGTTGGCGTCGACGAATGTGGCCGGGTACTTGGCGCCGACGTTGACCATGGTCACCGCCATGCCCGGGCTCGCGGAATAGGCGTTGGTGAAGAAGCCGGTGCGCGGATCGATGAAGTTGAACGTTTCCGCGGTGAACGTCGCGTTGCCCGGGAAGACGTTGAGCCAGCGCCGGTCCTTGTACCACAGGCCGTTCGGAACGATGGTCTGCGGCTCGTAGGAGATCGCGTGGCCGATGCGGCTTGCGGTCCTCGCGGCCTTGTCGAGCATCTCGCGGGTATGAGCGTCCGGCTTGAACGGCTTGCCCTTGATGATTCCGAGAGAGGCCAGCATGCCGCGCATCTCCATGTCGGCCGGGTCGACGTACTCGTGCGCGATGAAACGCGCCAGCATGTCGAAGGCGCTGCCGTCGGTCGGGTAGAGCATGTCGGCCGGCACGTTCGACGCGTTCGGGAACTGCATCGGCTTGGCGCTCTTCTTGTTGCCGAGTGGATAGATGCGGGTCTTCTCCATGACCTTCACCGGGGCGTCGAGTTGCTTCGGATCCTTGAAGAAGCCGCGCCAGAATACGAAGACGCCATAGGTGCGTGAGCGCAGCGCGAAGAACTCTCTCGGCACGTCGCCCTTGTAGTCCGGTGGCAGGATCAGATACTTGCCCCCTTTGCCGTGATCCGGCCCGGGCAGGCCGACGTCGCCGCACCAGATGCGCCCCTCGATCTTGCGCTCCGAGCAGATCGGCCGCTGGAAGAAGTCGTCCAGAATTCCTTGCAGCCCGGGCGGGACCTCGATCACCATCGGGCCATCCGCCTTCAGATCCAGGTATCCCATCGCATAGATCACGTCCGAGTTCGGAGTGGTGACCAGCGTCTTGGCGTTCAGCCGATCCTTCCAGATCGGCAGCACGTTGTAGCCCTTGCCGAAGACCTTCTCCGAGCCTTCCTTCATGGCGACCATGTTGAGCGCCGGCAGCGCCCAGATGTAGGACTGCACGCCGCGCTGAAAGAGCAGTTCGTCCTTGAGCGTGGCGACGCCTTCCTTCGAGGGATAGCCGTTGGGGAAAGGCAGCTCGGCCAGCTCGTCGTAGCGCGATACTTGCGCGAGAGCCGGAGCGGCCAACATGGCGCTCAGCCAGAATGCGAGCGAGGGTTCCCCGCGTAGACCACATCGTCGTTCTCCTGTTGACAACTTGAACCGCTGCGGCGTAGGCAGAGTGGTCCTTCGGATTCGAACCAATTCGTGGAAGGCACTACAGCGCGGAGCCCGAGCTAACGCGAGCATGACGCTGAGACTTTGTTCGACAGATGCAGTCGGCGGATGAAGCCCGTTGCGAGCTCTCGGAGCGCGCAGATATGCTCGCAGCGGTCATGGAAGCGAACCTGACCACGCTGTTTCTCGTCGCCCTGATCGCGGTTGCGGCACCGCTCGTGTCCGAGCTGCCGATCGGATTGCGGCTGCCGATCGTCGTGGTCGAGATCGCTTTTGGGCATCGTCGTGGGCCCGTACGTGCTGGGATGGGCGCAAGCTACCGGGGTGCTCGCCTTCCTGGGTACGCTCGGACTTGCGTTTCTGTTTTTCCTCGCCGGACTCGAGCTGAATTTCGATGAGCTGCGCGGTCGCCCGCTTGAGCTTGGACGTGAAGGCTTGGACAATATCGATCGTTCTCGCCCTCGCTGTGACATTCCTGTTGCGTGCGACCGGCTTTCTCAGCGCACCGGTCATGATCGCGACCGCGCTGGCCACGACCGCCATCGGGACCCTGCTGCCCATCTTGCGCGACTCCGGTGAGCTGAAGACGCGCTTCGGTACGCTGGTGCTAGGCGCTGGGGCGGTGGGCGAGCTCGGGCCTGTGCTGGTCGTCTCGCTGATCCTCACGCACGAGCATACCACCTGGCAACAGACGTTTCTGCTGCTGGCGTTCGCGAGCGTAGCGCTGGCCGCGGCGATAGCAGCGCTGCGGCTACGGCTGCGGCCTATCGTGCGCCTCCTTGAGCGCACGCTCCACGCCAGCAGTCAGCTTCCCGTGCGCATCTGTATCCTGCTTATGGTGGGCCTTGTGATGTTGGCTCACGAATTCGGCCTCGACTTGATCCTGGGGGCCTTCGCCGCGGGCATGGTCGTGCGCCTCGCGAGCGAGGGCGAGAAAGGCGAGGTGCTGCGCGAAAAGTTGGAGGCGATCGGCTACGGCTTCCTGGTTCCGCTGTTCTTCGTGGTGAGCGGAATCAAGTTCAATCTCGGCTCGTTGCTGGAGAGCACGGACGCGCTGCTGCGCGTCCCGTTCTTCCTGGCGCTGTTCCTCCTGGTGCGCGGATCGCCGTCGCTGCTGTTCTACCGCAAGGATCTGGCAGAAGGACGAGCGGCTGCCCTTCATCCTCTACATCTCCACGGCATTGCCGCTCGTGGTCGCCATTACCGACATCGGCGTGGCGACGGGCCGCATGCGCAGCGAGAACGCCGCCGCGCTGGTGGGCGCGGGCATGGTGTCCGTGCTGCTGTTCCCACTGCTCGCGCTTGCGCTGCGCAAGCGCGCCGGCGCTGCTGCAGCCCGGGCAGGGAAGGGGAGACGACGAAGATGCGCTGTAACCCGATTACGCAGGCGCAGTGCGGCCCTCTGAACGCTTCTTGAGCCGCAGGCCGAGCCAGATCAGCAGCACCCCGAAGACGATGGCATAGGCGGCAATCACCCAGATCACGGCGAGGGCGCCGGCTCCAGGCTGCACGAACATGATGATACCGAAGAGCACGGACAGAACGCCGGAAAGCCCGAGCAGCCACTCGTTCTGGATCTCCTTGCGCAGGCGGATGGCGGCGACGATCTGAAAGATCCCCATCACGACTGCCCAGGCCGCGATGAACATGAGCAGGAGCAGCGCTGTCATTCCTGGCCAGATGAAGGTCACGATGCCGGCCGCGATGCCGAGCAGGCCCACGATCACCAGCGACCAGAACGGCTTGCCTTGATCGCGCACGCGGTACGCGGCGATCAGCGCCAGGATCCCGTCGGCCAGCGCGTAAGCGCCCCATACGATGACCAGTACGGCCAGAGTGATCCCGGGCAAGGCGAAAGCCAGGACACCGAACAAGACAGCGGCAACGCCGCGCAGAACGATCCAACTCCAATTGCGACCCAAGTGCTCCAGCATCGTAGCTTCCATGGTCTCCTCCCTTGACTGCGATGGATCATGAAAGTAGCACATGAACCAAGCACTACCATGCGCGACAGGATGTCATCCGGCATCCAATAAGCATACTACCAAGTGCTCAGCCGCTGCGTCATCGGCCAGCGGATAGGCTTATGCCACGTTGCGCACTCGCACGCGTCTTGCCGAATCCGGATCAGCCCGTCGCGTGCAACGTTGACTGAAGAAAGATCACCGACGTCGAGACTGGTTCCAGTAGACCCTCCAGCGCTCCAGCTAGCAGAGATCTCCTGCGCTCGCTTACTCGAGCCTTACCACCGGCTGGCGGCGTCCATGTCCCGTTGGTGATCGAAGCCTGAGGCCAATAGGCGCGCAGATACAACGAGAAGTCGCTCTCCGGCGCGGGCAGCCAGTTGGAGCGCTTTTCTTCGGCTAGGCGGCTCGGCCTGCACATACAGCGTCAGAGACCCGTCGGCGTTGTACTGCAGCGTCTTGTTCTTGGTGCCGAGCGAGTAGCGCTTGAGCTCGTTCGGCGCAGAAGAAGTGGTGCTCGTTGTACAGCGTGAGCGACCAGAAGCCCTTGACCGGCGGCAGCTGGCCTTTGGCGAAAGTCACCGTGTAGCGCTCGTAGCCGGTGAGGCGCTCGCCGCTGGAGTCGAGATCCTGGTAGAAATACTTCGTCTCGCTGTTCTTGTTGACGAAAATGTTGGACTTGGCCACCGCCGTGCGGGTGAAATAGTCGAATCCGAATGCGGCGCCGTTGTTTATCGTGGTCCAGTTGTTCGGCAGCGGAACGCCGTAGTTGCGGAACTCGAACAGCGGTGCGACGAGCTCTTCGTCGGCATCGATCGCCGCCTGCTTGAGGACCTCCTTGAGCTTTGGATCCTTCGCGGCAGCGTCCAGCACTGCGCGCAGATTGGCATAGATTGCCTCTTCACCGCGCAGCGGCGGAAGCTCGTTCAGGACTTGCGGGAGCTCGTCGAAGAACTTCTCCGGCACGACCCACTTGGTCTCTTCCTCCCCCTGGCTGGCGGAGGGAAATTTGGGCACCTGGGCCCAGTCCTTGGTCTTCATCCTGCCGTCGTACTTGCTCAAGGGA
Source organism: uncultured beta proteobacterium (assembly GCA_963747025.1). GTDB lineage: Bacteria > Pseudomonadota > Gammaproteobacteria > Burkholderiales > SHXO01 > SHXO01. The sequence continues at coordinate 252,537 of CAVVDJ010000003.1, read as the reverse complement.
TAAGCCAGGATCTGATTGATCATCGGTTGCGCCGCCTGCTTGTCGGCGGCGTCGTCGCTGACGAACACGCGCGGTATGACGTAGCCGAGATTCGTGGGCGAGCGGAAAACTTTCACGATGCCTTTCGGGCTGAGCTCCCTTCCAGTTCGGGCCCACCAGCAGGTAGAACCCGGGCTTGCTGCCGTACATCGCTCCGAGGTTCGCGAAGCCGTCGGTGCGCTGATCTCCGATCTGATACACCCAGAAGCGACCCTTGAAGTCCGGGACCTGAATCACGACCGGCTCGCCTTCCAGCGAGAGGATGCCGAAGCCGTAGACGACGTCCTGGTTGGGACATGCGACAAGGCGCTCCTGCGGCTCGATATAGTCGCGCAGCATCGCGAGCTGGTTGCTCGGCGCAACCGGGACGATGCCGCCCATCAGGCCAGGCTCAGGCAGGTCCTTGAACGCGGCTCTGCGGTTGTGCAGGTTGGTCATAGGCCACGCCCAGAAATAGGCGAAGCGTCCCAACGCGCGCACATACTCCTCGCTCATGCGCGTACCGGAAACGGGCCGGCAACGGATTCCTCACCCGGCGTGCCGGCCTGTTCGGGCAGGCACGTCGCCAGCGCGGCGAAGAGGGCGATCACGCCAACGCATGCTCTGCTCGTGGAGTTCATCGAGAGTCCTCGACGTATCGGCATCTCTACCTATTGCTGCTCCGCGCGGATCGCTCTCGCGGCCGGCCGTGGCTCGATTCTGGCATCGGAGTAAAATCTGCGCGCACCGCGAACCCATCGACATCCGCCGACGAATCCGCTTCATGCGCAAGACCTCCCTTGCCGCGCTCGCAGCTGCTGCGATCCTGAGCGGTTGCTGGACGACCCACCTTGCGCTCAAGTACCAGGCGCCGCCCAAAGTTACGCCAGCCGCCGCCGGGACGCCCACCATCATGGTGGGAACGTTCGTGGATGTGCGCGGATACAAGCCGAATTGGATCGGGCGCATCCGCGGCACCTTCGGCAACTCGCTCGAGAAGCTGGTCGTGGATGAGTCGGTTGCGACTCTGGTCCAGACCCAGTTTCGGGATGGGCTCCTGGCACGCCAATTCGCTGTCGTGGACGCCGATGCGGTGTTTGAGATCTCGGGGGTCATCCGCAAGCTCAGCTCAATCCAGTATGTGCACGTGGAAACCGATGTCGAGATCGAAGTGCGAGCTGCGCCGACTGCCAACCCGGGAGCCAGATCTTCACGCATACCTATTCCGCTCGAGGCCGTCGAAGCATCCCGTGCGTATACCGTGCAAGCCGTCGAATCGGCGCGACCGGTCGATGCGATTCGCGCGCTGACGGAAAAGACGCTGCGCGACGTGGTGAACCAGGCGCTGGACGATCCCGCTTTTCGCGAAGCGCTTCGGCCCCAGGCGCCGATCCCCTGAGGCGCGCGAGCTATCGGCTCGTCCTGGGCTGCCATGCATCGCGACCAGACATTTGTCGAGCGTTCGGACTTGCGCTAAGCGGCGGTGAGTCGAAGCAGCGCAATCTCCGAAGGAACCGCAAACCGATGCGCTGGCCCCCAGTATCCTGTCCCGGAGCTGACGAATATCCACATCCGTCCATGCCTGTTCAATCCGCGATAGTACTTGTACGCGAGCGGCATGAACACGCTCCAGGGGAAAAATTGTCCGCCGTGGGTGTGGCCGGACAGCTGAAGATCGAATCCCAGCGCCTCCGCCTCGGACCAGTTGTCCGGCCGATGAGCGAGCAGGATCCGCAGCTGGCATTCCTCGGTCGATCGACTTGCCTTTGTTGCATCGGAACGGTGGCTGGGGAGGAAGTTGCCTCCGGCGGAATCGGTGACGCCGGCGAGGAGAATTTTCGCGTCATCGACGGTCAGGATTCGATTCTCGTTGAGCAGCGGGAGGAATCCCAAGCCTTTGCACGCTCTCCAGCCATCTCTCCACGCCCCAATAGTACTCGTGGTTTCCGGTGACATAGTAGGTTCCGAGGCGTGACTTCAGATCCGGCGAAAGGTCGCAGATACTCTCCGATCACCGCAGGCGAGCCGTCGGCAATGTCGCCGGTCACGACGATCAGGTCCGGCTTGAGCGCATTGGTCTGACGGACGACCTCGTCCACATACCCGCGCTGAATCGTAGGGCCCACGTGCAGATCGCTGATCTGCGCGATCGTGAAGCCTTGCAATGCCTTGGGAAGATTGGGTATGGACACCTGGTGCTCCCTTACCTGCGGGCCACGCATGGCTTCGGCGAATCCAAGGCCCGGCGATGCCGGCGGAAGACCAGACGACCCCGGCGGGAATCCAGCGCGACAGAAAGCTTCGGCGCGCGGGGTCGACTCGAGCGCTGTTCCCGGCTCGCCGGACACCCCAAGCGGCAAGATGCAGGATATCCATCGCCGCCGACAGAAAGATGAAGGTGGCCCACAGCCCCATGCAGAGGGAACCCACCCACGCCAGAGCGCGAAACCAACCGGAACCCAGCATGCCGGGATCCGAGCGGTACAAGAGCCACCAACCGATGGTCAAAGCAACGAAGAGAGTTGCCAAGCCCCATGCGATGAACCGATGCCTGGGCCACATTTGGGCCGCCTTGTAGCCCGTGTAGACGAGAAGCACGGCCAGGACGGCGAAGAAGACCATCGATTGAGGCCGCATCAGCCGGTGGTCAGGACTTGCCCGGGACCTCGGCGACGAGATACGTCTCGCGCAGGGTGCGCTCGATGAAGGCGCGCGCCGCAGGGCGGTCGAACGCCTCTCCCTCCGCGAGTTGCTGGGCGTAGTCGAAGAACGCCGTGAACAGCTGACCTTGATCGACCGGTGCCCGCAGCGTGAAGCGAGGTTCGCGTCGTTCGATATCGCGCCAGGCGGCGCGCACTTCGGCCCAGAACGGCTCGGTGCGCTCGAGATAGGTCTCGCCGGCGGTGAAGTCGTAGTCTTTGATCCGCTCGTAACGCGCCACGCCGTATTCGCGACCGATGTATGGCAGCTGCACGCGCGGCTTGCCGTTCTCGTCCAACGCGAGTTTGAGATTGTTCTCTTCCTGTACCCAGCCGGTCGGCGTGATCGTGTGCCGATTGGTTCCCACCAGCACCTGGTAGTCCTTGCGCACGCTGAATTCGCGTCTGGGCAACGGGCGCCAGGTTTCGTCGCTGATCCATGTGGAGGCGCCGTCGCTGTGCTGCCAGCGCCCGCGGGCAGCGTAGCGCGGGGAATCGTCGACCTGAAACACGCTTTGCACCCACGCACCGCGGCGCTGATCTTCAGGCAGCGGGCGTCTTGCCCAGGTATTCGCACCTTCGTAAGCCAGCAGGCTGTCCGGCTCGTAACGCCACTCCTGCCGCCAATGGCGCATGACCATCGGCTCGCTCACCGTTCCATCCTCGAGTTGCATGCGCATCACGAGAACGTGCTGCAGAGCGATGAGGGCGCCGCGATCTTCGCTCACGAATACGTATTCGGTGCCCCAGCTCTGATAGGGTGCATCCGGCTTGAGGCTGGGATCGAACCGCACCACTTCCAGGAAGTCGAAACTCACGCGATAGGGGCCGGCCATGGCGAGTATCGCGCGCCGATCGCGCTCGAATGCGCTGATTCCGGGCTCGCGCAGGCTCTTCCATGCTGCTCCGGGCATGGTATCCAGCACGATGGGAGCGCCGTGTGTACTGGCGCCGCGAGGTTTCAGCGCATGCTCGCCGAGCGGCCACGCGAAGGTGAACTGGCCGCCAGGGGCGGCTCCAGCGTCGGGCTCACGGGCGAGCGCGAACAAAGGCAGCAGGAATACGACAATCAGGATTCGCAGCGAGAAAGACATGGCGACACTTCCGGTGAAGATCTACAAGTGGATTGTAGCGCTATCGGACGCGGCGCCCACCGAGCCTCGCTCAATTGCGTTTTCGCGTTGGCGCTTGCCTGGCAATGTCAGCGTGAAGGTGGCCGCGGAGGCGCGGGAGCCGTGCCAGCGTCTCTCCTCGGAATCGAGCTACCGGCAACGTTACCCCGTTCGATATACACAATACGTTACTCGGCAGTCCGGGGTTGATGTGGATAATACGGCACCTCTGTACCGGCGAGTTAGGGGATCTCGGGCGCCAGCCTGTGCAACGAATGGAACGCTCATCCCGCGCAACGCGTCAGGGCGCATGCGCCGACGGCTTGATTTGCCGAACGATGAACCGGACACCGATAACAAAAGTCGACGGAAGCGATGCTCGAACCTTCAGGGTCGGTCGTGCGGGTGCGCTCGCTTTTCTGCGCTCGAAGTGGTTATGGCTGCTGGTGCTCTGCATCGTCGCGGCTGGCGTCTATTTCTTCTTCTTTTCCGCCAAGTCTGACGACGCGCCGCGAAGTTCCGGGAAGTCGGCCGCGAACGCCGCGTCCCGTCCGGTTCCCGTCGCCGGCGAAGCGGCAAGGAGCGGTGACATCAGCATCTATCTCAATGGGCTGGGCACGGTGACGCCGCTGAATACGGTCACGGTCAAGGCTCGCGTCGACGGGCAGTTGATGAAGGTGCTGTTCCGCGAAGGCCAGGTGGTCAAGGCGGGCGAGCTGCTGGCGGAGATCGATCCGCGCCCCTACCAGGCAATGCTTACCCAGGCTCAGGGTCAGATGGCGCGCGACCTGGCGCTGCTCGAGAACGCGAAGCTCGACCTGGTGCGCTATCGCGCGCTGCTCGAGCAGGACTCCATCGCGAAGCAGCAGGTCGACACGCAAGCTGCCGTGGTGCGGCAATACGAAGGCACGGTCAAGATCGACCAGGGCCAGATCGACAACGCCAGGCTGCAACTGACCTACTCGCGCATCACCGCGCCCATCGGCGGGCGCGTGGGCCTGCGCCAGGTGGACCCTGGCAACATCGTCCAAGCGAGCGACGCCACCGGCCTGGCGGTCATCACGCAGCTGCAGCCGATCACCGTTGTCTTCCCGATTGCGCAAGACAGCCTTCCCGTGGTGTTGGGCAAGCTGCAGGCGGGCGAAAAGTTAACGGTGGACGCCTATGACCGCAGCGGCAAGACGAAGCTCGCTGCCGGCTCGCTCTACCAGCGTCGACAATCAGATCGATCTCGCCACCGGCACCGTCAAGCTCAAAGCGCAGTTTTCCAACGACGAGAACCGCCTGTTCCCCAACCAGTTCGTCAACGTGCGCATGCTGCTCGAGGTCAAGCATGACGTGACGATCATCCCTGCCGCCGCGATTCAACGCGGCGCGCAGGGCACATTCGTGTACGTCATCCAGGCCGATGATACGGTCACGATGCGCCCGATCAAGCTCGGCCCGATCGAAGGAGAGTCGGCTGCCGTGGACAGCGGAGTCGTACCCGGGGATCAGGTGGTCGTCGACGGCCTCGACAAGCTGCGGGACGGTGCCAAGGTGGAGCCCGCGGGGAAAGAAGCATCGCCTGCCCCGGCGGATGGGGCTCGCCCGAAGCACGGCGGCGGCAGGCGGCACAGAGACGGCGACCCCACCGCGCCGCCAACCAACTGAGGACGGCATCCCATGAACCCTTCGCGCCCTTTCATCCTGCGGCCGGTTGCGACCTCGCTGCTCATGCTGGCGATCCTGCTGTCGGGCATCGTCGCTTATCGGTTGCTGCCGCTGTCCGCATTGCCGGAGGTCGACTACCCCACCATTCAAGTAGTGACGCTGTACCCGGGCGCGAGTCCGGAGGTGATGACTTCGTCCATCACTGCGCCGCTCGAACGCCAGTTCGGTCAGATGCCGGGGTTGAACCAGATGTCGTCGACCAGCTCCGGGGGCGCGTCGGTGATTACGCTGCAGTTCAGCCTGAACCTGACTCTGGACATCGCCGAGCAGGAGGTTCAGGCGGCGATCAACGCTTCGGGGAACTTGCTGCCCACCGATCTTCCGATGCCGCCCATCTACAACAAGGTGAACCCTGCCGACGCGCCGATTCTGGCGCTGGCGGTCACGTCGAAGTCCCTGCCGCTGCCGAAGGTGCAGGATTTGATCGACACGCGGCTGGCGCAGAAGATCTCGCAGCTCCCCGGAGTCGGCCTGGTCAGCATCAGTGGCGGCCAGCGGCCGGCGGTGCGCATCCGCGCCAATCCGACCGCCCTGGCGGCCTACGGCCTGAGCCTCGACGACGTGCGCACCGCGATCGGCAATGCCAACGTCAATCAAGCCAAGGGGAGCTTCGACGGTCCGACCCGCGCCTCCACCATCGACGCCAACGACCAGCTCAAGTCGGCCGGGGAGTATGGGCGGCTCATCATCGCCTACAAGGATGGCAGCCCGATCCGCATCAGCGATGTCGCCGACACGATCGACGATGCCGAGAACGTGCGCCTGGCGGCGTGGGCCAACGACACGCCAGCGGTGATCCTCAATATCCAGCGCCAGCCGGGCGCGAATGTGATCCAGGTGGTGGATCGGGTCAAGCGACTGCTCCCCCAGCTCCAGGCTACTCTGCCGGGAACGGTAGACGTGGTTCTGCTAACCGACCGCACGACGACGATCCGCGCCTCTGTGCGGGACGTGCAGTTCGAGCTGTGCCTGTCGGTTGCTCTGGTGGTGATGGTGATCTTCCTGTTCCTGCGCAGTCCGTCCGCGACCTTCATCCCGAGCGTCGCCGTGCCGCTGTCCCTGGTCGGAACGTTCGGCGTGATGTATCTGGCCGGGTTCAGCATCAACAATCTCACTCTGATGGCATTGACCATCGCCACTGGCTTCGTGGTCGACGATGCCATCGTGATGATCGAGAACATCGCGCGCTACATCGAGGAAGGCGAAACGCCGCTGAAAGCCGCGCTCAAGGGCGCCGAGCAGATCGGCTTCACCATCATCTCTCTTACGGTGTCGCTGATCGCGGTGCTCATCCCGTTGCTGTTCATGGGTGACGTCGTCGGGAAGGCTGTTCCGCGAGTTCGCCGTGACTTTGGCGGTGGCGATCCTGATCTCCGCCTTCGTATCGCTCACGCTGACGCCGATGATGTGCGCAAAGCTGCTGCGCCACATCCCAGTCGCCGAGCAGGGCTGGTTCTATCGGCGCACCGGCGCGTTCTTCGACGGCGTGATCACGCGCTACGGCGTGATGCTCGACTGGGTGCTGGACCGCCAGGCCGCCACGCTGCTGGTCGCCATCGGCACCCTGGCGCTCACGGTGCTGCTCTACATCCTGGTGCCCAAGGGCTTCTTCCCGGTGCAGGACACCGGTGTGATCCAGGGGATTTCCGAAGCACCGCAGTCGATTTCCTTCTCCGCCATGGCGCAGCGCCAGCAGGCGCTCGCGCGCGTCGTGCTGCAGGACCCGGCGGTCGCGAGCCTGTCGTCGTTCATCGGCGTGGACGGCATCAATGCGACGCTGAACAGCGGCCGCATGCTGATCAACCTCAAGCCACTCGCGGAACGCCGCGTCAACGCGACCGGCGTTATCCGCCGTTTGCAGCCAAAGCTCACGCAGGTAGAGGGCATCGCGCTCTACATGCAACCGGTGCAGGACCTCACCATCGAGGATCGGGTGAGCCGCACGCAGTATCAGTTCAGCGTCGAGGATGCCAATCCCGACGAGTTGAGCCTCTGGGTGCCCAGACTGGTCGAGCGGCTGCAGCAGATTCCACAGCTTGCCGACGTCGCCAGCGACCTGCAGGACCATGGTCTGCAGGCGTATGTGGAGATAGACCGCGACACCGCGGGCCGGCTGGGTGTAACACCGGCGGCGATCGACAATGCGCTCTACAACGCCTTCGGCCAACGCCTGGTCTCCACCATTTTCACCCAGACCAATCAGTATCGCGTCGTCCTGGAAGTCAAGCCCGAGTTCCAAAAGGGGCCTTCCGCGCTCAACGACGTGTATGTCGGATCTTCAGTGATCGGGCAACCGCCTCCGAACACGCAGTCCGCTGCAACCACTCAAGCCACGACGACCAGCCAGCCGGCGACGCAGGTAAGGCTGAGCAGCATGGCGCGCGTCGTCGAGCAGGCGACGCCGCTGGCTATCAACCATCTCGGCCAGTTTCCCGCCGCCACCATTTCCTTCAACATCGCGCCCGGCGCCTCTCTCGGCGCGGCGGTGGATGCGATCCGCGCGGCAGAGCGGGAGATCGGCATGCCCGCCAGCGTGCAGACCAGCTTCCAGGGTGCGGCACTCGCGTTTCAGGCTTCGCTCAACAATACGCTGCTGCTGATCCTGGCCGCGATCATCACGATGTACATCGTGCTGGGCGTGCTGTACGAGAGCTACATCCACCCGGTCACGATCCTGTCCACGCTCCCCTCGGCCGGGGTCGGGGCGCTGCTCGCGCTCATGCTCTCACGCACCGACCTCGGCATCATCGCGATCATCGGCATCATCCTGCTGATCGGCATCGTGAAGAAGAACGCCATCATGATGATCGACTTCGCGCTCGACGCCGAACGCAAGGAAGGCAAATCTCCGCGTGACGCGATCCACCAGGCCTGCCTGCTGCGCTTCCGCCCGATCTTGATGACCACCATGGCCGCGCTGCTGAGTGCGCTGCCGCTGATGCTGGGTACCGGGGTGGGTTCCGAGCTGCGGCATCCTCTGGGATTGACGATGGTGGGCGGCTTGCTCGTCAGCCAGGTGCTCACACTCTTCACGACGCCGGTGATCTATCTCGCCTTCGACAGCCTCGCGCGGCGCTTTCGTCGCGCGAGCGAGCGGGACCTACCGCGAAGAAACGGGAGGCGTGCGACCGTGACCCTCACCCTACCCTCTCCCGTAAAGGGAGAGGGAACTCATCTGCTGCGTAAGGGGGTCGTTGCACTGAAATGAACCTCTCGGCACCCTTCATCGAACGGCCGGTCGCGACCACCCTGCTGACGCTGGGCATCGCGCTGACGGGCGCCGTCTCGTTCAACCTGCTGCCGGTCTCGCCGCTGCCGCAGGTGGATTTCCCGACCATCTCGGTACAAGCCTCTCTTCCCGGCGCGAGCCCCGAGACGATGGCAGCGACGGTGGCGACCCCTCTGGAGCGTTCGCTGGGCCGCATCGCCGGCGTCACGGAGATGACCTCGTCGAGTTCGCTGGGATCCACGCGCATCACCGTCCAGTTCGATCTCAACCGCGACATCGACGGCGCCGCGCGCGACGTGATGGCATCGATCAATGCCGCGCGGAGCTTGCTGCCCACGGGGCTGCCGAGCAATCCGACCTACCGGAAGGTGAACCCGGCGGACGCGCCGATCCTGATCCTGGCGCTGACCTCGGACAGCATGACCCGCGGCCAGATGTACGACGCGGCCTCGACCATCTTGGCGCAGAAGTTGTCGCAGGTGGAGGGCGTGGGTCAGGTGAGTGTGGGCGGCAGCTCGCTGCCCGCGGTGCGGGTGGAGTTGAACCCCACCGCGCTCAACAAGTATGGGATCGGCACCGAGCAGGTGCGCAACGCGATCGCCGCAACCAACGCAAACCGCCCCAAAGGCGCCGTCGAGGACGGCGATCGGCACTGGCAGATCGGCGCCAACGATCAGGCCAAGGTAGCTGCCCAGTATCTGCCGCTGATCATCGCCTATCGCGACGGCACCCCGGTGCGCTTGTCCGACCTTGCCGAGGTGACCGACTCGGTGCAGGACCTGCGCAACGCCGGCTCTGCCAATGGGCGGCCATCCGTGCTGGTAGTCCTCTACCGTCAGCCCGGAGCCAACATCATCGACACGGTCGATCGGGTGAAAGCGCTGCTGCCGCAGTTGCGAGCTTCGATACCCAGCGCGATAGACGTGTGGGCGGCGCTCGACCGCACGCCTACCATCCGCGCATCGCTGCGCGGAGTCGAAGAGACGCTGGTGATCTCGATGGGCCTGGTGATCATGGTGGTGTTCCTGTTCCTGCGCAACGGGCGCGCGACGCTGATCCCCAGCGTGGCGGTGCCGGTTTCCCTCGTGGGCACCTTCGGGGTGATGTACCTGTGCGGTTACAGCTTGGACAATCTGTCGCTCATGGCGCTTACCATCGCGACCGGCTTCGTCGTGGATGACGCCATCGTGGTGCTGGAGAACATCTCGCGCCACATCGAAGCAGGCGTGCCGCCTACCAAAGCGGCGCTGCTGGGAGCGCGCGAAGTCGGCTTCACGGTGCTGTCCATGAGCCTGTCGCTCATCGCGGTGTTCATTCCGATCCTGCTGATGGGCGGCATCGTGGGCCGGCTGTTCCGCGAGTTCGCGGTGACGTTGTCGGTGGCGATTCTGGTCTCGCTGGTGATATCGCTCACCACCACACCGATGATGTGCGCGCGCCTGCTGCGGCACGAGCCCGAGCGCAAGCGCGGCCGCCTGTATCAGGCCAGCGAGCGCTGGTTCGAAGCGATGCTGCGCGGGTACGAGAAGACGCTCGGGTGGGCCCTGCGGCACGCGTGGTTGATGATCGTGGTGCTGGTCGCCACGATCTGCCTGAACGTCTATCTGTACGTGATCGTGCCCAAGGGCTTCTTCCCACAGCAGGACACCGGGCGGTTGACGGGCTCGATCCAGGCCGACCAGAGCATCTCCTTTCAGGCCATGCAGAAGAAGCTCGCCGACTTCATCGACATCGTGCGCCAGGATCCGGCGGTGGAGAACGTGATCGGCTTCACCGGCGGCGGCCAGCGCAACACAGGGCAGATGTTCATCTCGCTCAAGCCTCTGAAGGAACGCAAGCTCTCGATCGACCTGGTGATGGCGAGGCTGCGTGGGAAGCTCGCGAAGGAGCCGGGCGCCAACCTGTTTCTGCAGGCCGTGCAGGACATCCGCATCGGCGGACGGCAGAGCAACGCCCTGTACCAGTACACGCTGCAGGCCGACGATCTGAGCGAGCTGCGCACGTGGGAGCCGCGCATCCGCCGTGCGCTGAGCGATCTCCCGGAGCTGGTCGACGTGAACACCGACCAGCAGGACAAAGGGCTGCAGACCTCCCTGGTCATCGATCGCGACACGGCCTCCCGCCTTGGGGTGACGCCGAATCTGATCGACGCGACGTTGAACGACCTGTTCGGGCAACGCCAGGTCTCGACCATCTACAATCCGCTCAACCAGTATCGAGTGGTCATGGAGGCGGCGCCCGAATACTGGCAGAGCCCGGAAATCCTGAAGGACGTCTTTGTCAGCAATAGCTCGGGTGCGCAGGTGCCGCTATCCGCGTTTGCCACCTACGGGCCCACGAATACGCCGCTCGCCGTCAACCATCAAGGTCAGTTCGCGGCATCGACCATCTCGTTCAACCTGCCGCCCGGCACGTCGCTCTCGGAAGCGACGCGTGCGGTCGCAGATGCGCTCGACCGCATCGGCGTGCCGACTTCGATCCACGGTTCCTTCCAGGGGACTGCACGTGCGTTCCAGTCCTCTCTCGACAGTCAACCGTGGTTGATCCTGGCCGCGCTGCTGACGGTCTACATCGTGCTCGGCATCCTGTACGAAAGCTACGTGCATCCGATCACCATTCTCTCTACCCTGCCCTCGGCCGGCGTGGGGGCGCTGCTGGCGCTGCTCATCTGTGGGACCGAATTCAGCATCATCGCGCTGATCGGCGTGATATTGCTCATCGGGATCGTCAAGAAGAACGCCATCATGATGATCGACTTCGCGCTGGACGCCGAACGCAATCGCGGCTTGCAGCCCGAGGACGCGATCTACCAGGCCTGCGTGCTGCGCTTCCGCCCGATCATGATGACCACCATGGCTGCGCTGCTCGGAGCGATCCCGCTCGCGATCGGAGCGGGCGATGGAGCAGAGCTGCGCCGCCCCCTGGGTATCTCCATCGTCGGCGGCTTGATCATGAGTCAGCTGCTCACGCTGTATACGACGCCTGCGGTGTATCTTTACCTGGATCGCTTCCGGCTCTGGGCCAGGAGTCTCCGGGCGGGGCGGGTGCGGCAGCCAGGATCCGATCTGGCGTCGTGAGGGCGGTTAGGCGCTCTCGTGGGCATCCAGGCCCTTGCTGGACTGCGCTTTAGCCCCTGGGGGAGCTCCGATCAAGTCTGACTTGCGCGACTTGATCAGAGCTTCCCTAAAGACCGGCCCGTCGGCGCCGATCCATGTCCATCGATTCGACCGCACCCACCGCGGTCGGGGGCGGGCGACAGCGACATGGCTCTGCGCATCCACTTTCCCTGGCAATTCCTCCTCGCCGTGCTCGGATTCGCCGTCGCGGGCGCCGGTGCGGCGTACCTTGTCGCTGAGGACTTTCATGGCCAGCTATACCGCCAGTGTGTGATGCAGGCGGCGGGTGCGGCGGTTCTTGGCGCGTGCGGATGGTTCATGAGCGAACGCGTCTCTCACGCCGCCAACCTCAACACGTCGCCGTTTCTCAGGTTGGCCATCGCGGGGGCGGCGGCGATCTGTGTTGCGGCCGCGGTCGTTGCCCCGTTTACCGAGTTCACGGCGGGCTCCAGCGTCCTGTGGATCTACCCTGCAGCAGTCGGCCTCTACGTGGCCGCCGGGATCCTGCCGATGGTGACTGGAGTGTCTCTGGTCGCGGTGGGCGAGGCCCTGCTCGCCGCGCAGCGTGGCAACGTGGAGCTTCGGACCGCGTTGCGCCCGATCCTGCGCCAGGCCGCTATCGGTATACTGGCGGGCGGAGTGGTCGTATACGGCGTGCTCGAGCTGCGCAGCCATGTCCGGGACATTGTGCTTGCACTGGTGCCGGAGCGCTCGCGCGCCTCAGGCTGGATCGAACGCGAGAGGTCGCTCTTCACGCAGGTACTCAGCGGCGACCAGTGCGAGGTGCTCGTGGTGCCGTTCGAGACCGGCGAAGCCGCGGAGGCTCGACCCGCGCGCTCGCTCGATCGTCCGGCACGTTCCATGATCACGCGCCTGGTTGCCGCCGGCATTGCAACACGCGCCGGCCGGTGCGTGATAGATCCGACGCTGGTGGCCCGCGCGTTCGGAAGCCGTGCCCGGAACTACGACTGGCGACAGATCTCGCGCCTGGCCGAAGTCTCCGGCGCGCAGTGGATCGTGCGCGGGGGCGTCAAGCTCGACAGCTGCGCAACAGGTATACGACGTGGCCGTGCAGGCGTACTCGCGCGCGCCTGGGGAGAAGCCGCGTTGGAGTCCAGGCGAAACGTCCGAGTGGGGGCCCTTCGCATTCTCGGACGAGCTGCCGCCCGAGGTCGCTTTCGAGCCAACGGTGCCGAGCGTGGTCGAGCATCTGGGGCTGCCCGTGAACTCTCGTGCTCAGGATGCAGCGGGAGGATCTCAGCCATCGGGCTGCCGTTGGCCCCGAGCGAGCTCGTGAATGACCCCGGCTCGGCGTTTGCCCGCGCGGAGAGGTTGCAGCTGGTGGCGGTAACTTATCCGCCTGCGGACGTGGCCGGCGAGCACCTTTGGGAGCGCTCACTGATCGCGGTGGCGGATCTTCCTCCTCAAGACGAGGCGGCACGGACGGTGCGCGCGCGCGCAGCGTTGCACCTGTACCGCCGCCCGTATGCGGCGGCTCTGCTGCGAGGGCTGCATCGGCCCGAGGCTCGTGCCCTCTTTGCCGTGGCCCAGGGCAACTTGTTCGAAGCCGAATCGCTCGTGCAGCACATGACGGATCCGGTCGCCGCGCTCATCACCGAAGTGGAGCTCGAGGTCATGCGCGCACGCTATGCGCGCAGCGGCGGGTTTCGCGAAAGGCGCCGGGCCTTGCTCGACAAGCATCCGGCCTACGCGGCGTTCCTGTACGTCGCGTTGTCGAGCGACGAGTGGTTGCAACCGACGCCGCACGAGCAGATCTGGCGGGAGCTCACCGCGTTCGGCGTTCCGCTGGCAGAGGAAGCGCCGACGGCGATGCTCCGCAGAATCGCCGCGCAGTTCACCCAGCAGATGATGTTTTCGAAGGACATCGTGCGCCTTCCGCTGGCCATCGAGCGCAGCTACGCGCCGCTGTGGCTTTCGCGTGCGCCACAGTGGCGCGGCGCGAGAGCCTTCGATCGTCTGGCCCAATGGGATCTCTACGATGCGTTGTACGGAGCAAATCGCATCGCTGTCGCCGCCTCCGTGGGGTCCCTCAGGTCTCGTCAGGCTCGTCCCGAAGATTTTCTCGCCTTCTCCGGTGCGCTGGGACAAAGCTTCGCTGGATATCCCGCGCTGGAGGAGGGGTCCGCCTGGGCGCTTGGCCAACTGCGTTACGAGCGCAAGACCTCACCCGAACGAATGCTGGATGAACGGCAACAGCGTTTGCTTCGGGACCTGGTGGTGTGGGGAGGCGGGGAAATCGAGACAGAGCGGAACCTGGCCTGGGCGTTGCCACCGGAATTGCAGCGCGCTTATCTCGACGAACCGCCTCGGGACTGGCGACCGCCACCTCCGGCCCGATCAGCATCTGGGCAGGCGTCGAGCGACCCCAATAGAGCCGACCTGGAGAGCGCTCTCGCGCACCAGCTTCGAGCTCTGAACTTTTCGCAGTACGATTTCGCTCCTGTCAGCGACGCCCAGCCGTTGCTGGAGCGACTTGGAAACAGCCAGGCGGCCGAGCAGGTCGTGGCGCAGGCGCGGGAGCGCTTCATGGGCAACCCCGCACGCGATGATTTCCTTCTCAAGCTGGCGGAGCACAAGCGCGACACCGCTGCCTACGCCTCGCTGGTCGAACAGAAGATCCGCGAGCAGCCCGAAGAGTGGTCGCTTTACTATCGTCTCGCACAAGCTCAGCTGCAGGCTCGCGAGCCGCGGCAGGCTCAGCGCACGCTGCTGGCCTATCCGCTCTGGCGGCGGGAAAGAGCCGATGCCGTCGTGCTGTCAAAGCAAGCGCAGGAAGGCGGAATGCTGCTGTTGCGCGCTGGCGAGGGGGAGCTCGCACGTCCGCTGTTTCAGATTGGCTCAGGGTACGGCACCGGGTCCGGCGCGGAACTCTGGAGCGGGTTATGGCTGGCTCGGCTCGACCACAACTGGCCCGAGATTCGCAGCTGGGGTCGCCGCCTGCATCAGCAGCACAAGGACGGGTGGGGTCTCTCCGATGCGGCGTACGCGTCGTTCCTGATTGGCGATCCGACCGAGGGCTGGCGGACGTTTTACGAAGCTTCCAAGCAATTCGAGGACGCGCGACCCTGGGTTGCAGCGGTTGCCGGTCACCGCATCGCGGCAACCAGTGATGACGAGCTGATCGGGTTCGCGAAGCACTGGAAGAGCTTGTCCGGAGACGCCGCTGCTGAGGCAATTCTCCGGCAGCAGTTTGTTTTCAACGCGCTCATGCTCGACCGGTCACCCGGTGATAGGACATTTGCATATGTGGTCACGACCGCAGGCGGTACGGCAGACCCGACCTACGCGACGCTTGCGACGGGCTATCGCGCTTTCAAGCGCGGCGACTACGCCGGCGCCATCGAGCATCTCACCAAGCTGACCGAGGTTGGCATCCGCCAGTCCCCGACCGCGCAGCAGCAGGCCGCCCTTGCAGTGCCCTACCTCGCTGCCAGCCTGGTCGAAGGTAGGCCGGGGCGCGGAAGCGCAAGCTCTCCTGTCGGATTTCCAAAAGCGGGCCGGACGCGATTTCTACTATCTGCTCGCATCGGCTTACGTTCAGGGCCTGGGCGGCGACAGACGCGCCGCGCTGGACGACCTTTGGCAGGCTCAGCTCAGCTGGTCCGATACGGGGAAGCTCTCGGTCCCGCCGCCGTTCCAGGTTCTCGAGAGCGCCGAGAAGCTGTACGAGTTGACCGGGGACGCCTCGCTACAAGGGAGCGCTGCTCGATCTGGCGCGACGCCAACGGGTGATGTGGCCGTGGTGGTGGACATACGCTTTCGAGGCGAAGTATGCGTCCGATCCACGCGAGCGTGAGGCTGCGCTCGGGATCGCTCTGTTCCTCGACCCGCAATCCGAACATCTCGCGGGCTTCAACGAAGCGCAGCGCAAGCGGGCGCAGCGCTGGTTCGCGGCGAACAATCCGTTCAAAAGGCCGTGATTCGTGGTTCGTGACTCGTGGTACGTGGCTCGTGATTCGTGCCTCGTAGTGCGCTAGTCCTTAGTCCGGCCGTCTTGGACGGCTCCAGTCGTCCACGCTGCAGTGGCTCACGAGTTTGCACGGGCCTTTCTCACGAGCCACGAGCCACGAAACACGAACCACGTGGCACGAGCCACGGATTCTCCGCTGCGGTAAGATCTCTCCATCAGATAGCCGAGCCCGCCCCATGAAAGAGATCGACCTGCGCAGCGACACCGTCACGCGTCCCTCGCCGGAGATGCGCGCCGCAATGGCGGAGGCCGACGTGGGCGACGATGTCTACGGCGAGGATCCCACTGTCAACCGTCTCGAGGCGCTCGCCGCTCAGATGCTGGGCAAGGAGGCGGCGCTGTTCGTGGTCAGCGGAACCCAGGGTAACCTGCTGGGCGTGATGTCGCATTGCGAGCGCGGCGACGAGTACGTGGTGGGGCAGCAAGGGCACACCTACAAGTACGAGGGCGGGGGCGCGGCGGTACTGGGCAGCATCCAGCCGCAGCCGCTGGACTTCGAGGCCGACGGTACGCTCGACCTCGCCAGGGTTGCCGCCGCGATCAAGCCCGACGATCCGCACTTCGCGCGCACCAGATTGCTCTGCCTCGAGAACACTCAGGGAGGCAAGGCGCTGCCGCTGGACTATCTGGCCCGCGCACACGACTTCGCTCGTAAGCACAAGCTCTCGCTGCACTTGGACGGCGCGCGTGTGTTCAACGCCGCGGTGAAGCAGCGCGTCGACGTACGCGAGATCAGCCGTTGGTTCGACACCGTCTCGATGTGCCTTTCGAAAGGACTGGGTGCGCCGGTGGGCTCGATGCTGTGCGGCAGCCGCGAGCTCATCGCGAAGGCGCGGCGCTGGCGCAAGGTGCTCGGTGGCGGAATGCGCCAGGCCGGCGTGCTGGCGGCGGCGGGAATCTATGCGCTGCAGAACAACGTGACTCGGCTGGAGCAAGATCACGAGAACGCTCGCGCTCTGGCCGAACGCGCTCGGCGGCCTCGACGCGGTCAAGGCCGAGTACGGAGCCGCCCAGACCAACATGGTCTACATGGGAGTGGAACCGACGCTGGCCGAGCCGCTGCGCCAGTTTCTGAAGCAGCGCGGCATCCTGATCGGTGGCGGCAACCCGATCCGGCTCGTTCTGCATATGGACGTCGCTCGTGAGGACGTGCAGACCGTCGTCGAAGCGGTGCAGGGCTTTTTCGCAGACAGCCGAGCAGCGCGCCCGGCAGCCTGAGGGCGGCTCCGTGCTGCACCCCCCGCGCCTTCGAGCGAACGCAACCCCGCCTCAGGCTGGCGGTCGAGAGGTCGGCTATAATCTATGGCTGCGACGGCTATGGGCCGCTCTGTGCGCGGTCCGGTCGTACGCTTAGGGAGCCTCCCATGCTCTTCACCCTCAAGCCGACCATACGGCATCTTGCGCTGGCCCTGCCGGTCCTGCTGACCGCGCTGCCGGCTGCCCTTGGCGCAGACCAGGACAAACTCGGCCCAGTGCTGCCGCCGCCCAGCTTGTATGACGTGCCGCCGACCGGCCAGCCGGCTTCGGCCGCGCCCCCGCCGTCGCCGTCGACGCCGGCCACTGCCACGCCAGCGGCACCCGCGCCGCCCGCTGCCAAGGCGGCCGAACCGGTCAAAGCCATCGCCGTCCGCGGCACCGCAGGCCGCCGCGGCGCCGAACCGGCCAAGGCCGCGTCATCTGCCGCGCCGCAGCCTGCGGCCACAACTGCCGCCCAACCGAAAGAGCCCTGGTACCGCAGCTGTTGTCTACTGGTTGTTCGGGAAACCCTCGACGCAGCAGGCCAAGGCCCAGTCCGACCCCGGTCGCTCAGCCCGCTGTCGCGGTGGGCGCCGATGCTCCAGCGCCACCCGCCCCAGCCCCGCAACCTGTTGTCTTGGATGTCAACGCGTCGGTGCCAGCAGGGGAGCCCCCCCGCCACTATACTTCTGGATGGATCCAATCGCTCGATCCGCGCGGGAATGACGGGCGACTGCGTGAAGATGGGCACGTGGACCCCGGACTCCGCCAACGCCGATTGCCATTCCTCCGCGGTCGCGAGCAAGCCCGCTCCGGTCAAGACCGCGCCGGCGGTGACCGCGAAATCCGTGGCGGCAGCGTCGTCCACCATGGTCGCCATAAACCAGCCTCCGAAGCCCGTTCCCGCGGGGTCGGCGCCTGCGCCAACCAGCGCACGCGAGTACGCGCCGAAGATCGAGCCCGTAGAGGTAGTACCGCTTCCGCCGCAGCCTCCTGCCGCGAGCGAGGAGCGCCCTCTCGAGCCGGAGCACGTGCAGAATGCGGAGGAAGAACCGATCACGGCACTTGGCGGCGATGACGCCGATGGTGTCGGAGCCCGAGTTCGACAAGTTGTCGCTGTCGGCCGGCGGACTGTTTGCGCTGTCCAGCAACAAGATCAAGCCCTCGGGGCAGGAGAAGCTCGACGAAATGGTCGAGCACCTCAAAGGCATGCAGTATGACAGCGTGCTGGTCGTGGGACATACCGATCCGACCGGACCGAAGGCGATGAACGACAAGCTGTCCAAGCAGCGCGCCGAATCGGTCAAGCAATACCTGGTATCCAAGGGCGTCGACCCGAAGCGGATCAAGACCGAAGGCAAGGGCGGTGCGGAACCGGTGGCGAAGACGCAGAACTGCGACTCGTTGCCGCGGGCGGAGAAGATCGCCTGCTACGCGCCCGACCGGCGGGTCGAGATCGAAGTGGTCGGCGGCTCGCCGCACGGCTGAACGCCGCGCTCATCCTCAGGCCCGGCGTACGCGCCGTGCCGCACCCACACTATGGCTTCCTCCAGCGAAACGCACAACATGGCGTTGTTCTGTGACTTCGAGAACGTGGCGCTGGGCGTGCGCGACGCCAAATACGAAAAGTTCGACATCGCCAAGGTGCTCGAGCGGTTGCTGGTGAAGGGCAGCATCGTGGTCAAGAAGGCGTATTGCGACTGGGAACGCTACAAGGAGTTCAAGGCCGCGATGCACGAAGCGGCCTTCGAGCTGATCGAGATTCCGCATGTGCGCATGTCGGGCAAGAACTCGGCCGATATCCGCATGGTGGTGGACGCGCTCGACCTGTGCTACACCAAGTCGCACGTCGACACCTTCGTCATCATCAGCGGCGACTCCGACTTCTCTCCGCTGGTGTCCAAGCTGCGCGAGAACAACAAGGCGGTGATCGGCGTGGGCGTCAAGCAGTCCTCGTCCGATCTGCTCATCTCCAACTGCGACGAGTTCATCTACTACGACGACCTGGTGCGCGAAGAGAGGGCCAAGGTGAAGCGCGCGCCTCGCAAGAAAGCGCCCCCCAAAGCGGCGTCCTCTACGAAGAGCCGCGTCCGCAGCGGAGCCCGAAGACAAGCACGAGCACGAGGACAAGACCGCCCAGGCCCTGGACCTCGTGATGAGCACGCTGGATGCGCTGGTGGCCGAGCGTGGCGAGGACGAGAAGATCTGGGGCTCGATGATCAAGCAAACCCTCAAGCGCCGCCATCCCGGCTTCAACGAGTCCTACTACGGCTTCAAGAGCTTCAACGATCTGCTCGAAGAGGCCGCTATCCGCGGCCTGCTCGATCTCAAGCGCGACGAGAAGTCCGGTGGTTACATCGTGCGGGGCGTAGCCAACGAAGCCGGCCTCGAGGCCTGAGCAGTCTCGCCTCAGATCGGCGGGAATCCCAGCGCAGAGCGGAAGCGGTTCTTCAGCCAGACGCCGTCGCGCGACGGCAACGCGCGTGGTACTTCTTCGGCGCGGACATTGATCCGGCCAGGCCACATCCTTGCATCGCCTCGATGCGCGCGCCCAGCGGCGCGAGCGCGTCTATCTCTCCGATGTCTAGCGTCCACGCGAAGCCGCAGGCGGCGGCCACCGCCGGCAAGCTCACGCCCGAGCGCGGTATGGCTGCGCTGCATTCCGGTCTCGGCGTAGTGTCGCATTGTCGAGCACGACGATCGCGAGGTTGGCGGGACGCTGCGCACCGATGGTGGCCAGCGCGCCCAACCCCATCAACTGCTCGCCGTCGCCGGTGAGCACGAGCACCGGGCGGCGCGGTTGAGCCAGAGCCAATCCCAGTCCCATAGCAGCAGCTCCACCCATCGCGCCCCAGAGGTAGAAGTTCGAGCTCCGATCGCCGGCCGCATACAAGTCGTAAGAAGCTGATCCGAGGCCCGAGATGACGAGAGCATTCGGGCAAGCGGACACCAGGACCGCCGTTGCTGCACGCCGATCGAGCCCGTCTCGATCCGTCAGTTTGCCGTCAGCCACGACTTCCTCCCGATCAATCGCTGCGACAGCAGCACTGCGACGGCCTGGTCGCTTTCGAATGCCAGCTCTACGGCGGCCTGCACCGTTTCCTCCGCTTCGCTGGCCTGCGTGACGCGATAGACGCTGAATCCCATCGACTCGAGCACGCTCTGCGTCGCTTTGGCCATGGGGACCTGCCAAGGGTTGAACTCGGCCCACTCGCCGCGCATCGTGACCAGCGTCAGGAACGGGAAGCGGCAATTCGACACGAGCGAGAACATGTTCACGCAGTTCCCGACGCCGCTGCTCTGCATGAGCAGCGCCGCGCGCTCGCCTCCGAGCCACGCGCCGCAAGTCAGCGCGACGCCTTCTTCTTCGGTGGTGAGGACGATGCCGCGTATCCCTGGGTCGTCCTGCGACGCGATCGATCAGGCGCGCGTGTCCCGCATCGGGGACATAGGCCACCTGTTTGATCCCGCCCGCTTTCAATACCTCGAACAGCTGATCCTGCCATGCAGTCATCGATGCGCCTTTCGTTCTGGAGGTCTTGAGTGCAAATCATCCGATCCGCGAGCCGCAGCAAGACCGGCTGATGGTCGGATGCCTTGCGTCGCGCTGGTCCACCGTCACGTCCTCGACGCGATCCGCGAGATCATCGGTGACGAACACAAAGTCGCAGCAGTATTGCGGCCAGGTCTGTCGTGCACGCCGATGGTCGGCGGATGCGGCTCGGTCATGGGTGCGCGCTTTGCCATGCGTCCACGAAGCGAGGCGCGCCGGCTCGGCCGTCTCAGTCATACGCGCGTGCTCCGGATCCTCGGGCTTGAAGTTGAAGTCGCCGCACAGAATAGCTGAAGCCGGACGCGCCTGCGCCTCGAAGGGCTCACCCGGCTTCGCCACTGATTCTCGGTGCCCGTGCATGCGAGCAGGCCTCTGCGTGCAATTGCCGTAAGCCCATCAACCTGGGACGCACGTTGCAGCGCCGAGTAGTACTCCAGGTGAGTCGAGATCACGCGGAGCGGGCCTCCAGGCGCGACCACGATGGCTTCCAGCGCCATCCGCTGCATGCTCGGCACGCCCGGGTCTGCCGGCCAAGGCAGGAGATGCCGGAATACCTGGAGCACGGGAAGCGCGTGAAGATGGCATTGCCGAACTGGCTCCGACCGCCCCGACCATCGTCCAGATCCGTGGCGACGCCGAACAGCTGCAGATAGCCAGGGAGGGCGGCGCTCAGCTCTGCCATCTGGTTCTCGCCGCGGCTGCCCGCGAGGCCTGGGAAGTTGATCGCTACCTCTTGCAGGCAGAGGACGTCGAAATCGGCTAGAGCTCGCGCAACGCGAGCGATGCGCGCGGGATCGACAGTGCCATCGACGCCTCGGCACCACTGCACGTTCCAGGTGATTACGTTCATCGGCGTCTGGTGATATCCAGGAAACGCTTTGAGTCCCGTCGCTTCAATTTACATGACCCGGCAGCGGTTCCTCAGCAATCCCTGAATATTCAGTATCTAAGGACGCCGGACTGATAAATGCTTCGCGCCTTTCAAATGACGCCGAATCTGGGCGGAGTGTAAGCGCTGCCGACAGCCGAGCTGATTACTGCGAGGAACAAATGGAGACTCCAGCCAAGATTACTCATTTTGTCGCCGTTCTCGCTAGTTTTTTCCTCGTTTCCAGCGCGACCTGGACAACACCAGCCGCGGCAATGCCTGGTGACTTCTCCCTGAACTTGTGCGTCGGCGCAGACTGCACTGAGTTCTTAGCCAGCGCAGATGCGGCTACCGGCCAGCTGAATGTTACGTTCCCTGACACGCCAATCGGTGCCTCGGCTTTGTTCTCTGGACTCACATTCACTGGCAGTATTGATCCCACCGTGGCCGGCTCCTTCACCCTCATGAATTTGAGCGGCTCGACGCAGACTTTCTCGGTCTCGGCGACGCTCGGGGTATTGCCCATCGGCGGGCCAACTAGCGTCA
Source organism: uncultured beta proteobacterium (assembly GCA_963747025.1). Lineage (GTDB taxonomy): Bacteria > Pseudomonadota > Gammaproteobacteria > Burkholderiales > SHXO01 > SHXO01. Next base: position 230,456 of record CAVVDJ010000003.1, on the reverse strand, counting down.
GTGGCTTCTACGGTCCTGTAGTCTTAACCGACAACAGCGACGACGGGGCTGAGGTCGCCACGAGTCTTTTCTACGCGGCGCAGGTCGACAGCAGTGTGGTAAGGACCCTGGGCAATTTCGACGTCTCCATCGGTGGCGGATCGACCACAATACCAGCAGAGGCCTTCCCGAATCAGCCGGGGCCTGCAGTGGCCAGCTCGATCGGAGCTGCCTTCCCCGGCTTTAGCCTGACCGCGGGCGACTCCGTGCAAGTGCCGTTCGAGGTCATGGTGGTGCAGGGGCAGGTGCCGGTGCCGGAGCCCGCCTCGCTCGCACTTCTCGGCATTGCCCTCGCCAGTCTTGGCCTCGCGCGACGGCGCAATCTGCACTGACAACAAGCGACAAGAAATAAGACCAAGACGAAACCATAGTCTGTGTTTGCCCCGCCCTAGTGGCGGGGTTTTTGTTTTCCCGACATAGCAGCAACCGAAAAACGTGTCCCGTGATCACAATCGGTTGACTATGCTCGACACGCGCGATTCGTGACGGTAGGTTGTCTGTGCTCCTCGTGGGCCTGTGCCCCGGACAGTCCGGGCCGACCATCCGATCTGCTGAAGCGGCCTCGAATACTGTCCCGGTGCAGCCCCGAGTGAGCACCAATCGCGCGCGCCTGGTCGGACGCGCGCACACCTGATTGAGCGCTGGGCACAGCCCCGTAGGATCAGAAGAAAGAAACCGCAGCCACGCAGCTTTTGGACGCCGCACGGGCCTTCTTCTGTGTGTTGTCTTGACGCGAGATCGATGTCAATCGAGCAGCGACTGGTAGACCAGGTCGCGGAATATGTTCCTGTAATGCTGGCGGCGATTAGGTTCCTGCGACATGTACACCGGGACGAGCTGCTGCTTCGGGTCGATCCAGAAGTAGGTACCCGCGTAGCCACCCCAGAAGAAATCTCCCACCGTACCCGGCCAGGTTGACTCGCCGCTCTCGCGCCGTACCGCGAAGCCGAGCCCAAACCCATAGCCGTAGCCGGGGAGCCAGTTCGTGCCGCGTTCTATCCCTGCGCCGAGCACATGATCCGAGGTCATGAATGCGACCGTCCTCGGACCAAGGACGCGAGCGCCTTCCAGCTCGCCGCCGTTGGCCAGCATCTGTGCGAAGCGCAGATAGTCGCTGGCGGTGGAAGCGAGCCCATGGCCGCCGGCGAAAAGCGTAGCGGGCTGCGTGAGGTCGAGCAGCTCAGCGGCCTTGCCCGTTTGCGGATCCACCTGAGGCTGCGCGAGACGGTTCTGCTTTGCGGGGGGTATCTCGAAGGCGGTGTCGACCATCTTGAGCGGCTTGAAGATGCGCTCTGACAGGAACTTGTCGAGGGGCTGCCCGGAGACGACTTCAATTACCCGGCCCAGCACATCGGACGAGTGTCCGTACTCCCATACGGTCCCAGGCTCGTACTGCAGCGGCAGCTTTGCGAGCTCTTTGCAGAAACTGTCCAAGGTCCATTTCTGCGAGAAAATTCCGGCCTGCGAGTACAGCTTCTGGACTTGAGTCTTGGGTAAGGTCCCGTAGGTAAATCCCGAGGTGTGCCGCAGTAGGTCTTGCACCGTGATCTGGCGCTTCGCGGGGACCGTGTAGAACACCTGAGCGCCGGTGGCTGGATCGAAGCTTTCCACCCCCACTTTCATGTCCTTGAACTCGGGCAGGTACTTCGAGATCGGTTCCTCAAGGCTGAGCTTGCCTTCCTCGACCAGGATCATCGCCCCCACGGTCACCACCGGCTTGGTCATGGAATAGATGCGGAAGATCGAGTCGACGGACATGGCCACGCCCTTGACCTTGTCTTGCATGCCGAAGCTTTTCTGGTACACCAGCTTTCCCTGGCGTGCGACCAGGACCACCATGCCCGCCAGCTCTCCGTTGTCGACGAACCGCTGCATGGTTTGGGTCAGCCGCTCCAGCCGCTGGGACGAGACGCCCGCTTCCTCTGGCTTCGCCTCGGGCAGGGGCCCAGCGCAAGCCAGGCCGGCGGCGGCGAGTAAGGCGACGGCGAGCGCGCTGCGAACGGCGGCGCAAGGGACGATCACAGAACTCATGTCAAGGCTCCTCCTCGTGTGGTCTGGCGGGCAACGGCGTGCCCGATGCTCGAAGAAGCACCAGGGCTTTTTCACCCCCGATTTCCTCCGCGGCACGACCGGGCCGCCGCTATTGTTTCGTACTTTAACAGAGGGCACCCCTGCAACACTGCGTTTCAAAAAGCCCGACTGGAAAATTGCCGGCTGCCGACATTTGATCCAATATCGAGTCCCTGCCGACGCCGGATGGATGTGCCGCGTCCGTTCCGAAACTTTCCCTTAGGGCCATGACGACGTCAAAACCACGCGTTCCGCAACGCTCACTCCTCGAGCGGCCAGGGGCCGCCGGTTTTTCCCGCCTGCGCTGGCTCATGGGTGTGGTCGCAGTCGCAGTCGTCGCAGTGGGCGCGTACCTGTTTTTCGTCCGACCCGGGGACGCCCAGTCTCCGGGCGGAAAAGGGGACAAGAGCGCAGCGGCGCGTGCGGTGCCCGTGGTCGCCGCGCCCGCCAAGACCGGAGACATCGGCGTCTATCTGAACGGGCTGGGTTCGGTCACACCGCTCAACACCGTCACCGTGAAGAGCCGGGTGGATGGGCAGCTGATGCAGGTGCTGTTCAAGGAAGGGCAGGTCGTCCGCGCCGGAGATCTCCTGGCGCAGATCGATCCGCGACCATTCCAGGTGCAATTGACACAAGCCGAGGGACAACTCGCACGCGACGCCGCGTTGCTGAAGAATGCAGAGCTGGACCTGGAGCGCTACCGCGTCCTGGTCGAGCAGGACTCCGCGCCCAAGCAGCAGCTGGATACTCAGGCGTCACTGGTACGCCAATACGAAGGCGCGATCAAAGTCGACCAGGGCCAGGTCGACAACGCGAAGCTGCAGCTCGTCTACTCGCGGATCACCGCGCCCATCGGTGGCACCATCGGGCTGCGCCTCGTCGACCCCGGCAACATCGTTCACGCCGCCGACACCACCGGATTGGCGGTGATCACGCAGCTTCAACCGATCACGGTGGTGTTCACTATCCCCGAGGATAGTCTGCCTCAGGTCATGAAGAAGCTGCACGCAGGCGAGCGCCTGGTCGTCGACGCTTATGATCGCGAGCAGAAGAACAAGCTGGCCACTGGGTATCTGCTGACCGCCGACAATCAAATCGACCCGACCACCGGAACCGTCCGCCTCAAAGCGAAGTTCGATAACGAATCGGGAGCGCTGTTTCCGAACCAATTCGTCAATGCGCGTCTGCTGCTGAACGTGAAGAAGGACGCCACCGTGATCCCCGCCATCGCAATTCAGCGCGGCACGCAAGGCGCATACGTTTACGTCGTTAAGCCCGACCAGACCGTCGCGGCGCGTCAGGTCACCGTCGGCCCGACACAGGGCGATGACATTGCCATCGATGACGGGGTCGCGCCTGGGGAGCTGGTGGTAGTGGACGGGGCGGACAAGCTCAAGGATGGCGCCAAGGTGGACGTGCAGTCGGGCGACGGCGGCTCTCGCCAGCGGGGCAAAGCGGGAAAGACAGGCAAGGCATGAATATCTCCGGCCCATTCATCATACGGCCGGTAGCGACCTCGCTGCTCATGGTCGCACTGCTTCTCGCGGGCGCGGTGGCGTATCGCCTGTTACCGGTGTCGGCGTTGCCCCAGGTCGACTATCCGACCATTCAAGTCGTGACGTTCTACCCTGGCGCGAGCCCGGATGTCATGGCCTCCTCGGTGACGGCTCCGCTCGAGCGCCAGTTCGGGCAGATGCCGGGGCTTCAGCAGATGACCTCGAGCAGCTCCGGCGGAAGCTCGGTCATCACGCTGCAGTTCACTCTCACCCTGAACCTGGATGTCGCCGAGCAGGAAGTGCAGGCGGCGATCAACGCGTCCTTCAGCTACCTGCCCAAGGATTTGCCCAATCCGCCCGTCTACAGCAAGGTGAATCCGGCGGACGCGCCGGTGCTGACGCTGGCGTTGACCTCCAAGACGCTGCCGCTGCCCAGCGTTGAAGATCTCGCGGACACCCGACTGGCGCAGAAGATCTCGCAGCTGCCGGGCGTGGGCCTGGTCAGCATCGGCGGCGGCCAGCGTCCAGCCGTGCGAGTGCAGGCCAATCCGACGGCTCTGGCTTCCTATGGGGTTGGCCTCGAAGACATCCGCAGCGCGATCGCAGCGGCCAACGTCAATCAGGCCAAGGGAACTTTCGACGGTCCGCAGCGTGCCTTTACCATCGCCGCCAACGATCAGCTTCTGAGCAGCCGTGAATACCGGCCGCTGATCGTTGCGTACCGCAACGGCGCCCCCGTGCACTTGTCCGATGTGGCCGACGTCATCGACGATGCCGAGAACGTCAGGCAGGCCGCGTGGATGAACGAGGTACCCGCGGTGATCGTCAACATCCAGCGGCAGCCCGGCGCCAACGTGATCGAGGTCGTGGATCGCATCAAGAAACTGCTGCCGCAGCTGCAAAGCGCGCTGCCGGCGGCGGTGCAGGTATCGGTGCTCACGGACCGCACCTCGACAATCCGAGCGTCGGTCCGCGACGTTGAGTTCACCCTGCTGCTATCCGTCGCGCTGGTGGTGATGGTGATCTTTCTGTTTCTGCGCAACGTCGCCGCGACCGCCATTCCGAGCGTATCGGTACCGCTTTCGCTGATCGGAACGTTCGGCGTGATGTACCTGCTCGGTTTCAGCATCGACAATCTATCGTTGATGGCGCTCACCATCGCGACCGGCTTCGTGGTGGACGACGCCATCGTGATGATCGAGAACATCTCTCGCTATGTCGAGGCCGGCGACACGCCGTTGCAGGCGGCTCTTAAGGGCGCCGAACAGATCGGCTTCACCATCCTGTCCCTGACGGTGTCGCTGATTGCCGTGCTGATTCCACTGCTGTTCATGGGCGACGTCGTGGGCCGCTTGTTCCGGGAGTTTGCCATCACGTTGAGCGTGACCATCCTGATCTCTGCGGCCGTGTCGCTGACCCTGACGCCGACCATGTGCGCGCGCTTGCTCAAACATCGGCCCGAGTCGGAGCAGACACGGTTCTACCGGATCACTGGACGGGCAATCGACCGCTTGATCGAATGGTACGGCCGGACTCTGCGCTGGGTCCTCGAGCGCCAGCGGGCGACTCTGATCGTGGCGATCGGCACGCTCGCTATCACCGTGCTGCTCTACGTCTATATCCCCAAGGGTTTTTTTCCTGTTCAGGACACCGGCGTCATCCTGGGTATCTCGGAAGCTCCGCAATCCATCTCCTTTGCGGCCATGGCGGAACGCCAGCAGGCGCTGGCCAAAGTCGTCCTCGAGGATCCTGCGGTCGAAAGCCTGTCGTCCTTCATTGGCATCGACGGGACCAACGCAACGCTCAACAGCGGGCGCATTCTCGTCAACCTGAAGCCGCTCGAGCAGCGGCGCATCAGCGCCAGCGAGATTATCCGCCGGCTCCAGCCCCAGCTTGCTGACGTCGGAGGCATCACCCTCTACATGCAGCCCGTGCAGGATCTCGCCATCGAAGATCGCGTGAGCCGCACTCAGTACCAATACTCGCTCGAAGATCCGGATTCTCGCGAGTTAGCCATTTGGTCGCGGAAACTGGTGGAGCAGCTGCGCACTTCGCCGGTGCTGCGCGATGTGGCAACGGATCAGCAGGATCAAGGTCTGCGCGTTGCGCTGACCATCGATCGTGCGACTGCCTCCCGGCTCGGGATCACGCCCCAGTTGATCGACGACACCCTGTACGATTCCTTCGGTCAACGCCAGGTCTCGACCATGTTCACGGAGTTGAACCAGTACCGGGTGATACTCGAGGTCAAACCGGAGTTTCAGAAAGGCCCCGCCGCGCTGGACCACATCTTCGTTGAAACCCCGACCGGTCAGCAGGCGCCGCTCAAGACGTTCACGCAGGTCGCCGAGGGGTCCACGCCGCTCGCGATCAATCACCAGGCGCAGTTCCCGGCGGTCACCATCTCTTTCAATTTAGCGCGCGGAGCTTCCCTGGGTGACGCGGTGAAGGCGATCGAGTCGGCGACACAGGAAATCGGCCTGCCGGCGAGCATCCAGGCCGGATTTCAGGGTGCGGCGCAAGCGTTTCGCGCTTCGCTGTCCAACGAGCTGCTGCTGATTCTGGCGGCCGTGGTGGCCGTGTACATCGTGCTGGGCGTGCTGTACGAGAGCTACATCCATCCGATCACGATCCTCTCGACGCTGCCGTCGGCAGGCATGGGTGCACTGCTGGCGCTGATGTTGACGCGTACCGATCTGGGCGTCATCGCCATCATCGGCATCATTCTTCTGATCGGCATTGTCATGAAGAACGCCATCATGATGATCGACTTCGCCCTCGAGGCCGAGCGCAAGGAGGGCAGGCCGGCGGAGGAAGCGATTTATCAGGCGTGCCTGCTGCGCTTTCGTCCTATCGTGATGACCACGATGGCCGCGCTGCTGGGTGCACTGCCACTCGCCTTGACCAGCGGCGTCGGGGCGGAGCTCCGGCGTCCGCTGGGCATCGCGATCGTCGGCGGGCTCATCGTGAGCCAACTGCTGACCCTGTATACAACGCCGGTCGTCTATCTCGTTTTCGACCGGTTGGCACGCCGCGTGAGGTCGCCAGGAACTGGCGGCGCAGGGGCTCCGCTGCATCCCGAGCAGCCATGAACATCTCGGCAGCGTTTATCAATCGGCCGGTGGCGACAACGCTGCTCACCATCGGGGTCGCGTTAGCCGGTGTGATCGGTTTCCAGCTACTGCCGGTTGCCGCCCTCCCGCAGGTGGACTTTCCCACCATTAGCGTCTCGGCGAGTCTTCCGGGCGCGAGCCCGCAGACCATGGCAACCTCGGTCGCCACTCCGCTTGAGCGGCAACTGGGCCGCATTGCGGGTGTCACCGAGATGAGCTCGAGCAGCACGATGGGCTCGACCAATATCGTCCTGCAGTTTGACCTCAACCGGAACATCGATGGGGCTGCACGCGACGTGCAAGCCGCGATCAATGCGGCGAGGAGCTACCTTCCGTCCGCGCTGCCAACTAATCCTTACTACCGGAAGGTGAACCCCGCCGATGCGCCGATACTCATTTTCGCGCTCACGTCCGACACGCTGAGTCAGGGCCAGATGTACGACGCGGCCTCCACCATCTTGCAGCAGAAGCTGTCGCAGATGGATGGCGTTGGCCAGGTTCAGGTCGGGGGCAGCTCGCTGCCGGCCGTGCGCGTGGACCTGAACCCCAGTGCATTGAACAAGTACGGGATTGGCCTCGAGGACGTGCGTGGCCAGCTGTCCAGCGCCAACGCCAACCGGGCCAAGGGCCATCTGACCGACCGCGACAAGACGTGGGAGATCTCGGCCAACGACCAGCTGAAGAAAGCGGACCAATACCGGGATTTGGTCGTCGCCTATCGCAACGGAGCCGCCGTGCGCCTGGCGGACGTCGCCGACGTCCAGGACTCCGTGGAGGATCTGCGCAACGCCGGGCTGACCAACGGAAAGCCCGCGGTGCTCATCATCATCTATCGGCAACCGGCGGCGAACATGATCGAGACCGTCGATCGGCTGCGAGACACCATCCCCCAGCTCCAGGCCTCAATCCCCGCCGAGATGACGCTGTCGGTCGTGCTCGACCGCACCACGACGATCCGTGCCTCGCTTCGAGATGTGGAGATCACGCTGATGATTGCCATTGCGCTGGTGATCCTCGTGGTCTTCGTCTTTCTGCGCGAAGTCCGCGCCACGCTGATCCCGAGCGTCGCTGTGCCGGTTTCCCTGATCGGGACTTTCGGCGTGATGTATGTGTGCGGCTACAGCCTGGACAACTTGTCGTTGATGGCGCTGACCATCGCCACCGGTTTCGTGGTGGACGATGCCATCGTGGTGCTGGAGAACGTGTCCCGCCACATCGAGGAGGGAATGGCGCCGATGAAGGCAGCAATGCAGGGCGCGAGGGAAGTCGGCTTTACGGTCCTGTCCATGAGCCTGTCGCTGGTTGCGGTGTTCATTCCCATACTCCTGATGGGTGGCATGGTCGGGCGTTTGTTCCGCGAGTTCGCTGTGGTGCTGTCGGTTGCCGTCCTGATTTCGCTGCTGGTCTCGCTGACCACCACGCCGATGATGTGCGCCAGAGTGTTGAAACGGGAGATGGATCGTCCCCGCGGACGGTTGTACCGCGCCAGCGAATGGACTTTCAACCGGGTGCTGGCCGGCTACGACAGAAGTCTGTCCTGGGCTCTGCGTCATCCCCGAACCATGATCCTGGTGACGTTTGCGACCATCGCGCTGAACGTCTATTTGTTCATGATCGTCCCGAAGGGTTTTTTTCCGCAGCAGGACACTGGTCGCTTAGCCGGCGCCATCGTTGCAGCGCAGGACATTTCTTTCACGGCGATGCGTCAGAAGCTCCAGGACCTCGTCGACGTTGTGGGCGCCGACCCCGCCGTGGAGAGCGTACTGGGTTTTACCGGAGGGGGCTTCGCAGGGACACGCAATACCGGCCGGGTGTTCGCGGCACTGAAACCTTTGGACGAGCGCAAATTGAGTGTCGACCAGGTGATCGGCCGCCTGCGCGGCAAGCTGGCTAAGGTTCCCGGAGCGACCCTTTACCTGCAAGCGGTGCAGGACGTGCGGATGGGCGGCAGGTCGAGCAACGCCCAGTATCAGTTCACCCTCCAGGCGGAGGACTTCCGGGAGCTCAGTGCATGGGCACCCCGTGTGCTGGACCGGCTCCGCAAGCTGTCCGAACTGGTCGACTTAAGTAGCGATCAGCTCGATAAGGGCCTCAAGGCATCGTTGGTGATCGACCGGAGTACCGCGTCGCGCCTGGGCATCACCCCGCAGATGATCGACGATACGCTCTACGATGCGTTCGGCCAGCGTCAGGTCTCCACGATGTACACGGAGCTCAATCAGTACCACGTGGTGATGGAGGTCGAGCCGCGGTACTGGCAGCGGCCCGAGACGCTGCGCGACATCTACGTGCGCTCGTCGACCGGCGCGCAGGTGCCGCTCAGCGCCTTCACGCACTACGAGTCCACCAGCGACACTTTGCAGGTGAATCACCAGGGACAATTCCCGGCCGTGACGCTGTCGTTCAACCTCACCCCTGGCGTCGCGTTGGGTGAAGCGGTCCGCGCGATCGAGAACTCCCTGAGCGAGATGGGCCTGCCCGCGACCATCCACGGCAAATTCGCTGGTACCGCTCAGGCCTTCCAGGCGTCGCTGTCCAGCCAGCCGTGGCTGATCCTCGCCGCCCTGGTCACCGTTTACATCGTGCTGGGCATTCTCTACGAGAGTTACGTGCATCCGATCACGATCTTGTCCACGCTGCCATCGGCCGGAGTCGGAGCGATCCTCGCCCTGCTGATCTGCCAGACCGAGCTCACCATCATCGCGATGATCGGCATCATTCTTCTGATCGGTATTGTGAAGAAGAACGCCATCATGATGATCGACTTCGCGCTGGTCGTGGAACGCACGCAGGGCAAGAGTTCGGCGGAGGCCATTTATCAAGCATGTCTGCTTCGCTTCCGCCCGATCATGATGACGACGATGGCGGCGTTGCTGGGAGCGTTACCGCTGGCCGTGGGTGGCGGGGTGGGCGCGGAGCTGCGGCGTCCGCTCGGGATCGCAATCGTCGGTGGTTTGGTCGTCAGCCAAATGCTGACCCTCTACACGACGCCGGTGGTCTATCTCTACCTCGACCGATTCAGACTATGGATCAATACCCGGCGTACGGGTCGCCGCGCCGCGCACGGCTCGACCTCGAGTCCAGCGGAGCAAGCATGAGCCGAGGTCTCAGCGCGGCACTGTTCGGGACAGCGCTCTCGCTGGTGGCGGGGTGCATGGTCGGGCCTGACTACAAGAAGCAGAAAGTGGAGGTCCCAACCGCCTACAAGGAGGACGCGGACTGGAAGGTCGCGCAGCCCCAAGACCAGCTGCCGCGCGGCAAGTGGTGGGAGCTGTTCGGCGATCCTCAGCTGAACGCGCTGGAGGAGCAGGTCAACGTTTCCAATCAGTCCGTACAGCTGGCCTTGGCGCAGTACCGTCAGGCGCGGGCGTTGGTCCAGGAAGCCCGCTCCGCTCTGTTTCCGACTGTGAACCTGAATCCCTCGGTGACTCGCTCCAAGTCGTCGAATACGCTGGGGGCGACGCCAGTCGCGCGCGTCGCGCAAACGTTCTACAACGTGCCGGTAGAGGCGTCCTGGACGATCGACCTCTGGGGGCAGTATCGACGGGGCTATGAATCTACTCTGGACAGCGCGCAAGCCAGCGCTGCGGATCTGGAGACGACCCGGCTCGCGATCCAGACCGAGCTGGCTCAGGATTACTTCCAGCTGCGCGCGCTCGATGCGGAGAAGGCGCTGCTCGAGAACACCGCGATCAACTATCAGAAGTCGCTCGAGCTCACGAAAAACCGTTACGCGGCCGGAGTCGTCTCAAAGGCCGACATAGCGGCCGCCGAGACGCTTCTGCGCTCGACTGAGGCACAGGCGATCGATATAGGCGTCGCACGTGCGCAGATGGAGCATGCGATCGCAATGCTGATCGGCAAGCCAGCGTCGATGTTCTCGCTGCAGAGCAGCCCACTGGCCCCCACGGTCGTGCCGCCTCCTATTCCCACCGGCATTCCGTCCGCACTCCTCGAGCGCAGGCCGGACATCGCGGCTGCGGAGCGGCGCGTCGCATCGGCCAATGAGCAGATCGGCGTGGCGACGGCAGGTTACTACCCGACGCTCACTTTGAGTGGCTTGTTCGGTTTCGAAACTTCGAGCTCTTTCGCCTCGTGCTGCTCGCAGCTGTTCACGTATCCAAGCCGCTACTGGTCGCTGGGGGCGCAGATGGCGCAACCGCTGTTCAACGGTTTCTTGACCCGCGCCCAGGTCGATGCGGCGCGTGCTGGCTACGACGGAACGGTCGCAACGTACCGGCAGACGGTTCTCACCGGCTTTCAGGAGGTGGAGGACAACTTGGCCGCGCTGAAGATTCTCGAACGCGAGGCGAAGGTGCAAGACGCGGCGGTCACCGCCGCCGAGGAATCGGTTCGTCTATACCTGAACCAGTACAAGGCCGGCACTATCAGCTATCTGGACGTGGTGGTTGTCCAGGCTGCGTTGCTCAACAACCAGCGCACAGCGGTGACCATACTAGGCAACCGCATGAACGCCGCCGTGCTGCTTATCAAGGCGCTGGGGGGAGGGTGGCAGGTGACGGATATGCCCAGCTCGGACAATCTAGCGAAACGCGAAAACCTGCCGCATGGGCCGGAAACAACATCGTCCGCGTCTGCCGCCGCCCAGCCCTCTTCGCCTTCGACCCAGTAGGCAGCGCGCTATCAATCCGGTTCCTGCGTCCAGTGCATCAGGATCACTGTCGCTCATGGCGGATCCGCTCGACGTGTGCCCACATTTACACTCGAGAGACTTGCTGCGCGGAGCTTGTGAACGCGACTGCTTGGCGTGGAGCGTACAACAGCATCGCAGCAGGAATCAGCAATACGTAGCAGATCGCTCCGAATGCCAAGGTCGCGTTGATGCCCATAGCGATGCTCATCGCCACGGCAAGGACCGACGCGAGCACCCCTGCAGCCCCGTTGATTCCCCAGAACCAGGGCGTTGGTCGCCGGTCAACCGCGGCGATCAAGCGCATGCCGGTTGGGAAAGCGAACCCCATGAAAATGCCCGCGGGCGCAATGACCGCCACGCACGTCATAGCTCGCACGAGCAGTACAGCGCTATCGAGACCGAGCAGCAAGCCTGGCAACCAATGGCGCATGGAGAAGATGTAGAACGCAGTGAGCGTCCCCCAAGTCACAAACTTCCATCGGTTGTTCAGGACCAGCTTGTCGGAGAGCAGGCTGCCGACGCCGGTGGCGAGAATCAGAGTGAAGAGCGAAACGCTCAGCGAGTAGACGGGATGCCCGAGAAAGACGCTCATGCGTTGCAGCAGCGCGATCTCCACCGTGATGAATCCAATGCCGATCAACAGGAAATACGCCGTGCCGCCCAGCACGAGCCTTTGCCCCACGTCCCTGACCGCGGAGCGCAGCGGAATGACGATGCTCCCCACAACCAGCAAAAGAGATATGAGGAACAAGATCAGCAAGGTGGCCGTGGCCACGAGATTGCCCGCCCTCACGCCACCCAGCCCCTTGACGCCCATCAATCCGGTAGCCATCGAGAGCGCCTCGAACGGTTTGCTCAGCGGCAGTTGATTGAAGAAAAACGGCCGATCGTCCGTCGGCGGTGTCAGGTCGAATGCCTGACGCGAGGTGTACGCTTCGAGCTCCTCGCGGTCTCTGGTGTGCGCGATTGTGCGCAGTGCCTCCGCTTCCGGCTGCATGCCGGGGGCGACCAGCTCCCGATACTGGTAGTGGGCTGCGGCGCCGCGCAATGCGGCGAGGTCGGCCGCGGAGAAGGGCTCGCGCGCTACGACGATCGTAGCGATGCTTCCGCTCGCCGCCAGAAAGATGTGGCGCTCGGGCGCGACCGCACCCATCTCCATGAGCGCGGCGACCGCCAGGCTCAGCGTGCGACCTGTCTCGCTCGGGTCTTTCGCGTTGTACCAGCGGCTGACCGTGAACACGCCCTTCTTGCTCAGCCGGCCGAGGAAAATCTTCCACGCTTCCACGGTATACAACCCGTTCTCGCTGAGCGAGAACGCACCGGCTCCGGTCGCCGCCCAGGTGTCAATCAAGCTCATCTGGATCAGATCGAACGTTGCATGTGTCCGGGCGAACCAGCTGCGTCCTTCGTCGACCACCAGCTTGACGCCTTCGAGCTTATCGAGGTTCACGAAGTCGGCGAAATCGGGCGTTCGCGTCAAGAGCCGGACAAACGTCGGATTGATCTCGACTCCAGTGATCTCGTGCGATCCGAAGACTGCGGCGGAGAGGATGTCGCGCCCGCCTCCGATCCCGATCACGGCCGCCCGCTCGCGACCGGGCAGGTGGTAGGCGAGCGTGGTGATGTCGTACTTCAGGAATCCGACCTCGTCCAGGTTCCCGCTGAAGCGATAGGCGACCGTCCCCGCGTCACCGTCGATGTTCAACCAGCGCTGCGTCACTTGGGTTCCCTGCGTCGAAAAGCGCGGAGATGGACCCCACATGCTCGGCTTCCCAGTCTCGGTGGGGTACACCGCCACCCGAGAGAAGGTATTCCATTTGCGGAAGATGTGAGAGCTCCCGTCCTCGAACAAGCCTTTGACCACCAGCGGCTGTATACCGTAGTAGCTCAGTCCGTTGAGCGCCGCGGCTGCGGCCAGGATGCCGAGGACGGCACCGCGATGCTTGAAGATTCTATCGAAAAGCGGTCGCGGAGTTGGCGCCGTCCCCAAGCCAGAGTCGGAGAAGAGAACCGCGCCCGCCGCGGCGATCGTAGCGATCCACAGAACCACCGAGGGCCCGTCGGTTATGTTTAGAAAGAACAGAACCCCTAGACAACCCGTAGCGGCACCGAGCAGATCTACTCCATATACTCGCCCGATCGGGAACGGGCTGCGGGTCAGCGCCAGACTCACGACCACCCCGGAAAAGAAAAATGGGATCGCGATGCACAGCGCGAGCTCCATCCAAGTCCAGAGCGCGCTCACCGACCAGACGACCATGGGGGCCAGGGTCATCTGAACCATCAGGCTCAACGCGATGCTCACTGCAAACGCGGTGCTGTAGTGAGAAAGATCGTAGGATAGGCTCGCTTCGGTAAAGCGATCGCGCCGAAGGTAAAGCCAAACGGCCCCCGCGGTCAGGCCGAACATGGCCATGCTGATGGCGAAGAACGCCAGGTGATACCACGAGACAACAGACAGGATTCTGGTCTGCACCACCTGCAGCATCAACGTGCACGCGGTGACCAGGAACAGACCTGCGTAGAACTTCAGTGGCGACAAGGGCGGGGACTCCAGTGCGGGCAAAATTTCAGAGGTGCGCGCAGTAAAAACGGCACTGCCGACGTCAACTTGAGAACTTCCCGCGCCTACTGCGCGTATCCGAACGCCCGGCAGATGTCGGACACACTCAACCTCGGTGCTGCCAGAGTCGACTACGCTTGCTCGAGGCAGCGTTTCCGTAATTGCTCTGAGTCGGTCCACGGTCGAGAATGGCATTGGATACAACGCACTCCGGTGAACCGGCAGCGCTCTCACATGGTGAGAATGCCGGGACAGAGTGTCGCGTCTGAGAGACCATTTTTCCTTCCGCGGCGCTCCGCTCGTGATGCCATGAGGGGTGCCTATCGAGCCGTGCGTGAACCATGAACGAGCCGCGCAACGCAGCACCTGTAGTCATCGCCGGCGGCGGAATCGGCGGCCTCGCCTGCGCGCTCGGGTTGGCGAGTGCAGGCTTTCGCACCGTTGTTCTCGAGCAGGCGCAGGAGTTCGGCGAAGTCGGAGCGGGGATCCAGCTGGCGCCCAATGCCTGGTCCACGCTCGACGCGCTTGGTGTAGGCGAGCTGGTGAAAAGGGAAGCCGTGTTGATCGAGCGGCTTCTAATGATGGATGGCCTCTCGGGCGAGACGGTGATCGAGATTCCGGTCGATGAGCGCTTCCGGCAGCGCTACGGCAACCCCTACGCGGTGACGCATCGCGCAGACATCCACGGATCGCTACTGAATGCGTGCAAGGCGCGGGCGGATCTGATCGATCTGCGAACGCACGCCCGAGCGACCGGATTTCGGATCGACGATCGCGGCGTGATCGTGGAGCTGGCGGGCAAGAGTCCCATCATGGCGTCGGGCTTGATCGGTGCAGACGGCTGGAACTCGGTAGTGCGCAGACAAATCGTAGGCGACGGCGAGCCGCCGATTTCGGGACATGTTTGCTATCGCGCGGTGCTTGTCGCGGAGGACATGCCAGACGACCTGCGGTGGCCCGCAGCCACTCTGTGGGCCGCCCCGAACACACACATCGTGCACTATCCCCTGCGTGGCTGGAAGCTATTCAATGTCGTCGCGACCGTCGTGCGCGAGCAGGCGGGTAGCGGGCACAACGAGGCCGCGCCGCCGGAAGAGGTGCTGCGCCTGTTCGCACACAATTGCGGCAAGCCGTTGAGCATTCTGCGCGTGCCCAAGACCTTCCAGCGATGGATGCTGCGCTTCCGCCATCCCGTGGACAATTGGACGCAGGGACCGGTCACGCTGCTTGGCGACGCCGCGCACTTGATGCTCCAGTACTTCGCCCAGGGCGCTGCGATGGCGCTGGAGGATGCGGTGTGCCTCGCTGCGTGCGCTCGCGAGACCGACGGTGATTTCCCGGCCGCCTTCCAGCGCTACCAAAGCCTTCGCCTGCTACGCGCTTCCCGCGTGCAAATCTCCTCGGGCCTGCTCGGTCTGCTGTTCCACGCCTCCGGCGTGGAACGCCTGGTGCGCAACGAGATCTACAAGGGCCGGCCTGCGGAGCGCTACTACGACGCGCTCGATTGGATCTTCTCAGCGCCGGACTATGTGCGGAGTTTTCGTTGAGCAGCGCGGCGCGAGCCCTTTGGTCGAGGGCGACGGTCGAGCAGATCTTGCACATCCCTCGAGGGCGCAAAGGGTTGCGCCAGACTGCGGCGGTACTCGCCAGGGGATGCGTCGGTCCATTTCTTGAACGCGCGGTGAAATGCGCTTGGCTCGGCAAAGCCGAGCTCGAGCGCTATATCCATGACGCTGCGGTCAGAGTGGCTTAGGTAGGTGATGGCTACATCGCGGCGGAGCTGGTCCTTGATCGACTGGTAGGACTCTCCTTCCTCGTGGAGCCTGCGCCGCAAGGTAGCGGAGGCTGTATGCAGCTCGTGCGCCAGTACTTCGAAGTCCGGCAACTCGTGGGGCAGTGTCTGACGCAAGCGCCGGCGGATCTTGGCCGTAAGGCTGTTGGTGTTCTTGTATTTCACCAGGATGTTCTCGGGGATAGTACGCAGGAACTCCTTCACGCTCTGCTCGTCTTGTATGACAGGCCGATCGAGATACTCGGAGTCGAACGTGATCGCCGTATTCGGCTGATCGAAGCTCAACCTCGAGCTGTACATGATCCGATATTCTGCGCTGTGCGCCGGCTCCGGATACGCGAACTGCGCCACCAGAATCGGAATGCGCCGGCCTATGAGCCAGCACGCGAGACCATAGAGCATGATGAGCAGGGCCTCGTGAGCGAACACCCGCTGCGAGACGTGGAGGATGCGGTCGTCCAGCAGGATCTTCGCCGCATCGCCTCTCCGGGCGAGCGCGGCGCGGAAGTCGTCGAGGAGCAAGCCGTAGAACCGCAAGGCGCGCAAGAGCGCCTTCTCCAGCGTCGTGCAGTGGACGACGGCGCGGCACAGCATGGCAAAGCTGCCCAGCTTCATTCTGCGCGAGTCGAGGCCGAAGAATTCGTCGTCGAGGGCGTTGGCAATCGATCGCCACAACGCGCCGTACTGCGCCGTTGAGACCCGAGCCTGTTGTACTTCCAGCAGGCTCGGAGAGATGCCTACCTCGAGCAGCAAAGCGTCCGGGTCGAGGCCACGGGCGCGCACGCTCCACAGAGCCTCTTCGACGAAGCAGATGGCAATGGTCCCCCTCTCCATAGGTGCTGACGACTACCCCGTTCGGGTGTGGCAATTTCGATCAGGCATTTTGATCGGTCCCGACATCGCGGCGCCCGAACGATTGATCTATAGTTCGCGCGTTTGCCATACTACCCCAGCCCGCGATGGTCTCGAAGCTGACGTGCGGCGGCAGATGAGGCACCGTCTCGCGCCGTCAGGAGGCGGCGGAGCGACGTCTTGCGGCGGATCTGGAGGGTCGACCTCATGAGCATGCAGACGAAGGAACGCTCGTCTTCTCGCGGCCTGAAGGGCGAGGAGTTCCGGGACGATCTACGGGCGTCAGGCCAGTCTGGGCATGCGCCGCGCGCGGCAGAGAACCGGCCGCGGCGCCGGCTGTCGGCCGAAGAGCTGGCTCCGCTGACGCGAATCGTGACCTGGCGTTCGGCCGCAGCGGTGTTACAGACCTGGCTGATCATTGGCGTCACCGGTGCCATTGCGGTCATGCATTGGTCATGGCCGCTCGCGCTCGCTGCCGTCGCCGTCATCGGAACGCAACAGCACGCCTTGTTCATACTTTCGCACGATGCCGCGCACTACCGGCTGTTCGAGAACCGCGGGCTCAACGACCTGATCGGCCGCATCTGCGCCTCGGCGGCCGGGCTCTCGATGTGCACTTATCGGGTCATCCACCGTCTGCACCACAACCATCTTTACGGTGCGCAGGACCCGGACATCGCGCTTCATGGCGGCTATCCGCGCGGCAAGTGGTATTTGGCGAAGAAGCTGCTGAAGGATCTCAGCGGACTGACCGCGGTCAAGACCTACGGTTATTTCTTCGGCAATCCGGCGAAAAACATCGCGCTGGAAGGAGCGCCAACGCCGCTGGCGGATACCTCGGTGCGATTGCGTGCGACAGCTCGATCCGATCAGAGGCTCGTCATCGCACTGCAGATCGCGTTGCCCGCGCTGATACTGTGGCTTGGAGGATGGGCGGCGTTGATGTTTTATCTCGTGCTCTGGGTGCTGCCAGCGTTGACGGTTCTGCAGGCGATCCTGCGGCTGCGGGCGGTCTGCGAGCACGGCGCGGTCGTCGACCTGTCGTCACCGCTCACCGCTGCGCGAACCCATCTCCCGCGGTTCAATGCTGCCTGGCTGCTGGCGCGGCCTCTGCTGTTTCCCCACCACGTGAACTATCACGTCGAGCATCACTTGTATCCCGCCGTGCCTCACTACCACTTGAAGCGATTGCACGATCTGCTCGCGAGCGGTGGGTTGCTCGAAGGGGCTGAGGTTGGCTCGATCGAGACAACGATGCGGACGATCTTCGCCGATCCGGTATCGCCCGGGCGGGGGGCCCGATAACCGAGTCTGCGCGCCGCTGAGTTCAGCCATGACCGACGCCACCGTTACGCTGTACGTCGACTATCGCAGCCCGTATTCCTATCTGGCGAAGGAAGACGCATACCGTCTGGAGGACGACTTCCGAGTAACGATTGATTGGTATCCGTACGGGATCGACGTCGAAAGCGTCTACGGCGCTGTCGAGCAGCGGACGGAGCGCGAATGGCGCAAGGTTCGTTACCTGTACATGGATGTGCGCCGGCTGGCGAATACGCGGGGGCTCATCGTCAAGGGAACGCGAAAGATCTACGACCCGACACTTGCCTCCCTCGGGATGCTGTACGCCAAGAGCCTTGGAGTCCTGCGCCCGTACCACGACTGCCTTCTGTCCAAGTTCTGGACACACGAGGCCGAAATCGACCGCGGCGAAGACATCGAAGCGGCTCTGGTCACAGCCGGGGCCAAAGCTGAGGGCTTTCGCGCGTTCGCTGGAGGAGAAGGCCCGATACAACTGCGCGGCGTCTATGAAGCAGCAGACGCTCAAGGGGTCTTTGGAGCTCCAACGTTCATCTTCCGCGGGGAGCTGTTCTGGGGCACGGACCGCATCGCTTTGCTGCGTGACCGTCTAACGGCCGCAGGATTGGGCCGCACGACGACCATGTGATCACTGATCGCGGACGATGCCGTGGCCAAGATGGGTGAGCCGGGCCTGCGCGGCTCACGCAGATCTACGAAGGCACAAGCGAGATCCAGCGGGCGTTGATCCTGCGCACCCTGATCGGAGGGTCTGGCGGTCGCGCGATCCGATGCGATACTATCCCCGTGGTCTCATGGCGGCCAACCTGGCTGTCGCAACCGCTCCAGTGCCAACTTGACGCGATCCAAATGAAAATTGCATTCATCGGGCTCGGCCACATGGGCGCGCCGATGGCGCGCAACCTGCGCAAAGCCGGTCATGAGCTCGTAGTGTTCGATATCCAGAAACAGGCGATGCAGAAGCTCGTGGCTGCGGGAGCCAGCGCCGCAGTGTCTCCACGGGACGCGGCTTCGCGAGCCGAGATGGTGATCACCATGCTGCCGTCGTCGCCACACGTGCGAGCCGTCTACACCGGGGAAATTGGTGTGCTGTCCGGCGTTCGGCGTGAAGTCCCCCTGGTGGATTCGAGCACTATCGATCCTCATACCGCCCGCGAAATCGCCCAGGCCGCAGGCAGGCGAGGCAATCCGATGGCGGACGCACCGGTCTCG
Source organism: uncultured beta proteobacterium (assembly GCA_963747025.1). Lineage (GTDB taxonomy): Bacteria > Pseudomonadota > Gammaproteobacteria > Burkholderiales > SHXO01 > SHXO01. The sequence goes on along the minus strand of CAVVDJ010000003.1, from coordinate 211,345 downwards.
GGTGGGGTCGGCGGCGCGGAAGCCGCCACGTTGACCTTCATGGTGGGCGCTTCGAAGGAACTGTTCGAAGGGATCAAGCCCGTGCTCTCCCAGATGGGAAGGAACATCGTCCATTGCGGCGAGTCCGGCAACGGGCAAGTTGCGAAGATCTGCAACAACATGCTTCTGGCAATCAGCATGATCGGTGTGGCCGAAGCGATGACGCTGGGAGCGGGTCTGGGCATCGACCCCAAGGTCTTGGCCGGTATCGTCAACACGTCGAGCGGACGCTGCTGGAGCTCGGACACCTACAATCCGTACCCGGGGGTAATGGAGAACGTGCCGGCGGCGCGCGGCTACACCGGCGGATTCGGTGCCGATCTCATGCTCAAGGATCTCGGACTGGCTATGGACGCAGCCAAGCAGGCGAACCAGGCCGTGGTGCTGGGGCAGGTGGCGCAACAGCTCTACCAGAAGATGAGCGCTCAGGGTGACGGCAGCAAGGATTTCTCTGCGATCATCAATCTGTACAGAAGACCCTGAGGACGAGCCCTCGATGACGACGCTGGACAAGGAAATCCTGTTCGAGGCTCGCAACCACGTCGGACTTGTTACGCTGAACCGCCCGGCTGTGCTCAATGCGCTCTCGTATTCGATGATCCTGGAGATGCATGCTCAGTTGCGGCAATGGGCGCTGGACGCGTCCATCTACGCGGTGGTGGTCAGAGGCGCAGGGGACAAGGCGTTTTGCGCCGGCGGCGACGTCCGCGCGGTCCACGCGAGTTTCACACCGTCGAGCAGCGCGCATCGCGACTTCTTCGCCTCGGAGTATCGGCTCGACTACTTCATCCATCGTTACCCCAAGCCCTACATCGCGCTGATGGATGGCATCGTCATGGGCGGCGGCATGGGCATCGCGCAGGGCGCCTCACTCCGGGTAGTCACCGATCGCACGCGCATGGCCATGCCGGAGGTCGGCATTGGGTTCTTCCCGGACGTCGGCGCGAGCTATTTCCTTTCCCGCCTTCCCGGAGCGCTCGGTACCTACCTTGGCTTGAGCGGCGCACAGATTCGAGCGGCGGATGCGCTGTATGCCGGCTTGGCTGACGTATACCTGGCCCACGAGGCTCTCGACAACTTGGAGACTGCTCTCGCCACGCTGCGCTGGAGCCGAGACCATTCCGCAGACGTGCACGGCGCCGTGCATGCGCTCGCGACCATGAAGTCGCCCGAGGCGGCACTGGCAAGCTTGCGACCGGCCATCGACGCGCATTTCTCTCGCTCAGACATCCGGGCCATCCTGCAATCTTTGCAGTCCGAGTCGAGTGCCGCATTCCATGATTGGGCAAAGCACACGCAGAAGATGATGGCTGCACGCTCGCCATTGATGATGACGGTCACCGCGCGTCAGCTGGAACGCGCTCGAGCGATGGACCTGCCGGACTGCTTCCGCATGGAGCTCGGCATGGTTCTTCATTGCTTTGAGCAGGGCGATTTCAGGGAAGGCGTGCGGGCAGTGCTGGTCGACAAGGACAATGCGCCGCGCTGGAACCCGCCGCGAATTGAAGACGTCACCGAAGAGATGATCGCGGCTTTTTTCCTCGACGTCTGGGCCGGTGCAACCCATCCGCTGGCAGATCTGGAAACAGAGGAAATGGTCCGCGAGACTTCAGCAAAGCTCGTGAATCAGGGATAGCGAAACATCCGAACCATCAAGGAAGGTCAGCCGCCGGCATCCCCGACTCGTCGCAGCAGCCTGACCCAGACCAGTTGCTTTCCCGTCCGGTCAAGAAGCTGCATGATGAGGTCGCTCCGATTCAGGTTGATCGTGTCCAGGTGGGTCGGGCCGTTGATGTGGTCGACCTTCCAGATCTCGTGGACTTTGTAGTCAGCTCGGTCGATCAGCACGAAGCCGTCTCTGAGCATCTTCCAGCTGACGGTTTGCGGAAGTGCGGGCTTCCTCGAGGTGATCGTGTTTGTGCAGCTACCAGACTGAGCTCGGGCTTTTCGCAGGGCCGTTTGCTGTTGGTGCAACCAGTATCCATCGGGATAGTGACCAAAGAACTGGCACGGAGCCGGCCAAGGGTTCTCTTTGAAGTACTTCGGTTGCTGATCGGCCGGATAGTCGATCAGCCGGAAGACTCCCGTGAAGTCCGATGCCGTGGCCGGACGCGACCTGGCCTGGGCATATGCGCCCTGATTGACGCAGATCAGAGCCAGCAGCGCGAGTAAGAGTGTTCTCGTCATAAGGTGTGCGCTCGGGATGACAACCGACGAAGCGGCGAGAGCTCATCGCCGATACATCGCCAGTATCGACGCGGTGCAAGGGGGCTTGAGGGGCAGGTGAGACGACCTCACTTTACGCAGCGGCCCTTCCCGCTTCTCGAACCGTACGAGCGTTCGCGGCGTGGATGCAGGTCTTCCTTCTGCACTGTTCCGCGGGATCAAGTTAGACTGCGCCATGCCCATTTCCAGTCCCGCTCCATCCGATCCGAACCAGGAACCGCTTCGTCACTCCATTGCGTCGCACGGGGCTGAGATCGCTGCCCAGTGGGTAGATGAGCTCGATCTCGAGACGCTTCGTTTCGTGGTCTCGCCGAAGATTCCCAAGCGTGTGGCGCTGGATTTCGGGTGCGGTCTGGGCGTGCAGGGAATCCGGTTTGCCGTGCTCGGCTGCAAGGCTGTTCTCTACGATGTCATCGACATTGGCGAACGGATCGAGCGCGTAAAGCATGCCCTTGGTATTCAGAACCTCGAGTTCAGGCAGATCGATCTCCGGCAGGCGACGCCGGAAGACTTCCCCGCGGACGTCGGGGTGGCGTACTCCCAGCGGTTCATCCACTACCTTCGGTTCGACGAGGCTGCGCACCTCTTGAGGATGCTGGCGGGCCGGCTCTGCGCGAAAGCTCGCCTGTTCGTCTCGGCGTCCGGTCTCGGGAGCGAGCTTGGGACCGGATATGCTGACTCCGGCGTTGCGGTCGAGCACCGTTTCGCGCCGCTTTCCAGCGAGATGCAGGCCAAGCATGGGATTCGCGAGGCCGTCTGCCTCTATACGATCGAGGAACTCGAGCGGCTCGTGTTGGTGCACGGGTTTGTCACGATCCGAACATGGACCACGCCGTTCGGCAACGTCAAGGGTGTGTTCGAACGACTCTAAAACCTATCTGAAATGCGGGCTACTCTGCGTAGGATGCTGTGAACGCCAGTCGCTCGTGTCATCGCCTTATGCCCGGCCGTGCTCATCGCATCCAGTGCGCGAAGAGCGGCCCGCCAGCACCGTAAACCGGATCGCATTCGGGGAGCGGGACGCGTGCCACGGCATCGGCGCTACGCTGCGAGTCCGAAACCGGTGGCCTGCACATGTCGGGATGCTCGCCCGCGGGGTAGGCCCCCACGATGCCCAGCGCGCCGCGGGAGGAGAGCTTCTTGTGGCCGGTGCCCGCCGGCAGCACGATCACGTCTCCGGGTCGTGCGGTGACTACGACCCCGCCGTCGCCCCCGAACTGCACTGTCACCTCGCCGCTATAGACCCCCAGCGTTTCGTGCGCATTGCTGTGGAAGTGATGGAAAGGGAAGACGCCATTGCGCCATGCCGCGGGCCAGCGGTTGCGGTCGAACAGGGACTCGAAGGCCACGGCCGGATCGGCCCCGGAAATCGCGACCGCGCCTGGGTACACCAGCAGCGGCCAACGCGGGTGATTGGGGATTGCGCCGCCCGGGGTGAGCTGGTGTGCGATGACGCGTGGGGTATCGTTCAGCGCAGTTTTCATTCCGTTGGTCCTCAGGGACGATCTGATCAATTCCTGCATGCGGGGCGGGCGATTTGAGTCCAAGACTACTCCTGCCTGATGTGCTTCACCAGTTGCCTCGGGCCAACCTCAGCGCCGTACACGTTTCCCTTCCCATCCACCGCCAGGCCTTCGGCGGCACTGGTTCCGACCATCTCGACCGGATCGGGGATACGGTACAGGACCTGCCCATCTTTGAGGGTTCCGATCCGGATGCCTCTCTTCCATCCAGGGTGGGCCGCCGATGGAAATCCGTTTGATTCGGAGTCGGACACATAGAGCATATCGTCCCGTATGTAGAGACCGCTCGGGCGGCTGAATTGCTTCCATTCTGCGAGAAAGGTGCCGTCCTGATCGAAGATCTGTATGCGCATGTTTCCCCGGTCGGCGACGAGCAACCGTCCTTGCCCATCCATGGCGATGTCGTGAGGCGTCTTGAACTCTCCCGGCCCGGCTCCCCACTTGCCGAAGGACTTGATGAACTTGCCGTCCTTCGTGAACCTCGAGATGCGCCCGACAGAAGCGGGGCCTGCGTCATCGTTCTGCCCCGAGTGGCCCTCCGCAATGAAGATGTCGCCATTGGGCGCCGTTACCACACTGGTCGGCTCGCTTAGAGCGACCGGTGGATTTCCAGCTACTCCCGCTGTCCCGAGCGTCAGCAGCACCTTGCCGTCCGGATTGAATTTGACGACGATATGGCCCTTGGCCTCTGTGTCTGGGTTGTTCTTGCGTTCCCTGTCGTTCGCGCCTCTTGCATCGGCCACCCAAATGTTGCCGTCCCGATCCACGTGGATCTTGTGCGGGAAGATGAACATGCCGGCGCCGAAGCTCTTGAGAAGATTGCCCGACGAATCGAACTTCATCACAGGTGCCACGGTGGAGCCTGCGCAACTGTCGTAAGTGAACGGGAGTGTCCCGGGCGGAACGTTCGGATTCGCGCCGCAACGGTTCACCACCCAGACGGATTCGCCATCGTTGTCGATGGCGACAGCGTTCAACGCCCCCCAGGTCTTGCCTTCCGGCAGCTTTCCCCACGGCGCAATGGTCCGGTACGGACTGGGAAGGTCGTTGGTAGGCTGGACGTCGCTCTGTCCGTATGCGCCAGGGTTGCATTGCGTCGTGGCGGCGACCGTTACGAGCATCAGCAGACTCAATCGATTTGCCAGCGGCATGGATCACTCCTCAAAACCGTTGTGACGACGTTGTGTTCGGAAAAGCTCGAGTCTCGGTCGGTCGCAGACGGGACGCTGTCTGCGCGTCAGCCATCAACGTCACCGGTCGAGGTCCGCCCTGTCGAGCGAGCAGAACAGTTGGTAGACGCCGATGTGCGGCCCCGTGCCCAGCGCCTTGCGCAACACGGCGGCGACGGCGCGCGCTTCCTGCTCGGAGGTCGTCTCGACCAATGCGGCCGCAGCGACGCTCTTGTCCGGTCCGCGCAGCTGCTGCTCGGCCGACAGGACCGCCGGCGCGTTCGGGCGTGTTGGGGTCCAGAGCTCCGCGCTGAGGACATCTGCGCGGACCGCGATCTCGCGCAAATTGGATTCGAGTCCGCTGCTAGGCGCCGCGTCGAAGCGAACGCTGACCGCGAAGGCGCCTCGCAGCATTCCCCAGCGGGCGGCACCCGTGAGAAGCGCGCGCGTCGCGTTGGTAAAGGTCCCGGACATGATGCGCCGGGTGAGCTCGGTAGGGTTCTCCACCCGCGCGACATAGGCCTCGGAGAAAAGAACTTCGGGTGTGGCGGTCTCGTAAAAAGTGAAGTACTCCGGTTCGCCCTCGATCGCGCGGTAGCGCCAGCTTGCGCGGAAGCCCGGTATGGAGAGCCGTTCGGGCAGATGCTCGCCCCGATACCAAGCCTCGTACTCGGTTTCCGTTCCGGCGCGGCGGTCATTCCAGATCGCCAGAATGCCGCGCGGGTTTCGTTTCGTCGGTTCCATGGATGCGTCCTCAGATAGTGCCGGCCGCTCGCTGCTGCCGGCCATCGGGGTAGAGTATAGTCATCCAGGATGAGTCCGTCCTCACGAAGCGAAGCCCAGCAGCGGACCGACGCCATTCGCGTCTTTCAGACCGAGCTGGAGCGTTTGGAGCGCGAAGGCGTGCTCGCGCTCGGCGAAGATCAGCGCCGCGCGGTTGCACGGCACCACGCCGGATTGCTTGCCGAGTACGCGCGAGCGTTCGACATCGACCGCGATGTGCAGGCGAAGCAGCTATCGCTGGGGATGCGGATCGCCTCGTTCCTGGGCGCGCTGGCATTGGCAGCGAGCGTCTTCTTTCTTTTCTACCAGTTCTGGGGACTGTTCTCCACCACGGCGCAGGTGGCGATTCTGCTGCTCGCCGCGCTCGGCACGTTAGCCGGGACGGTATGGGTCCAGGGTCGGGATGCGACGGGCTACTTCACGAAGCTCGCCGCCATGGTCGCGTTCGCGTGCTTCGTGCTCAACATCGTCATGCTCGGGCAGATTTTCAATATCACGCCTTCTGACAAGGCGCTCGTCCCATGGGCCGCGTTCGCGTTGGTTCTGGCCTATGCCTGCGATCTTCGGCTGCTGCTGGCGGCGGGGATTCTGTGCCTCGTCGCCTTCGTTTCCGCGCGCACCGGGACGTGGAGCGGAATGTACTGGCTGCATTTCGGCGAGCGCCCGGAAAACTTCTTTCCCGCCGCCCTCGCGCTGTTTCTCGTGCCACTGGTGATCCGTCACGATCGCTTCACAGGATTTGGCGCCATCTATCGCGTGTTCGCGCTGTTGACGCTGTTTTTGCCGATGCTGGTGCTGGGGAATTGGGGGGAGGCGAGTTATGTGGACCTCGACCCTTACTTGATCAAGGGGTTCTATCAGATCCTCGGCTTCGCTCTTAGTGCGGCCGCCGTGTGGCTCGGTGTACGGCGTCACTGGCCCGAGGTCGTGAACACGGGCGTGACCTTCTTCGTCATCTTTCTCTACACCAAGTTCTTCGATTGGTGGTGGGACACGATGCCGAAGTATCTCTTCTTCTTCGTGCTGGGTCTGACTGCGATACTGTTCCTCGTCGTGCTCAAGCGCCTGCGAGGCGTGGGGCCGAAGCAGCCGCGAGGCTCCGCATGATGCGGTGGTCGCGCGCGCATACTCTGATCGCGGGAGCAGCCCTCATTGTGCTCACCAATGCGATCGCCTTGGTCGGCGTTGCCTACAACCGTAGTGGGGAATCGGACAGCGCTCTGACGTTGACGCAGCGCGAGCTGCAGCTGTCGTACAGGTGGTGGAGAGATCGCGAGAACAGCGGTATCGCCCTCAGACTGCTGTGGCGCATGCACAACGCGGAGATCGGTGACGAAACGGATACGGCCAGCTGGTACGGCGTTGGTGGCACACCGGCTTGGCTGACCAAGGCCAAGCTAGGCGAACTAGGGTTCGACGTTTCGCAGCCCGAGGACTCGGATCGGGCCCGCAGGCACTACGAAAAGCAGCTGCCAAAAGAGGTCCTGCTCGTCCTCGAGTTGGACGGCCCTGCCTATGCGGAGGCGCTTGCACGCGCAAAACGCCACGCCGATCAGGAGGATGCACTACGTGCCGCCAACCCGGACAAGAAAGAGTTCGAGCAGCGCTCCAAGGAAGCTCGAGACCGGATGGACAGAGAAGAGCGCCAGTACAGCCGCCTGTTCGCCGTCGACGCCGGTCTCGACGCGGGCGCCTTGCGTTCGAAGTACCCGGACCGCGCGCACTACGCCATCGCGCGCGGCCAGGTGCGGCCGCTCCTCATGAGCTCCCGACGGTCGTCAAGCCTCACGGGTTACGTCAGCGAGCTCAGTATCGACGAGATCAACGTGCCGCTCGAATTTCGAAACGTGTTCGAGCGCGCGGTGCCTGAGGCCGCAATCGGCATGCACAGTCCGGTACGCTTCGACGTCGCCTTTGGCAAGCGTCTCGAACCGTGGATCGCCGCGGCTGCAAGGGGCGGCTCGAACTGACTTCGAGGCGCTCCCAGTGGCGCGTGCAGTTATTCCTGAGTGGTCCGTCACGTCGCCGCGGGCTGTGTCCGAAAGCTCGGCTCGATCCCGGGTGCTACTTACGCCAGCTCAGATCACCAACCTGCCCCGGCCAGCATTGCGTCCAGCCCATTGGCATCGAACCCGTCCATGCGCTGGTTGCCGACCAGGATGACGGGGACGCCGCGCCCGCCGAGCTGGGCAAATTCGCTGCGGCCGCGCTCCGAAGTCTCGACGTCCATCTCGTCATAGGCCACACCCTTGGCCGCGAGATGTGCTTTCGCCCGCTTGCAGTAGCCGCACCAGACCGCGGTATAGATGCGGACCTTGTCCTTCGCCTTGGCGGCGGAGGTACTGCGCAGGGTGGACACCACGGCGGGGCCCTGTATGGAATTGATCTTCACTTTGATCTGCTGGGCTTTCGCTTCCGGCGGCGGGTCGTCCGAGTAGTGGACGCGGCCCTGAGCGTCGGTCCACTTGTAGACGCCAGCGCCGGCGGGCGCGGAGGCGATCAACATGGCAAGAAGCAGAAATCGAGGCGTAATCATGGCGCTCTCCCGAGGCCGTGCGTTCAGGTAGTGCGGGTGAATTCCCGCTTCGCCTTGCCGTCGGTCGGGCGGGGCGAGGCGGCCTCCGCCACCCGGTTTCGGCCGCTGGACTTTGCTTGGTAGAGCGCTTTGTCGGCCTGGTCGATGAGCTCGGCCAGGGTGCAGTCGGCATCGCGCAAGGTGGCGACGCCTATGCTGGCTGTCACCCGCAGTGTCGCGATGTCGCTGAATGCGGCGTTGCACCGTTCCTCGACGCCGCGCCGGAGTTTGTCCGCGACGGCAAGGCCCTGATCGGAGTCGCAGCCGGGCATGCCGATGAAGAACTCGTCGCCGCCATAGCGACCGACGATATCCGCGCCGCGCAGCGACGAGACCAGCAATGCGCCTACTTCCTGAGCCACCCGATCCCCCACGGCGTGCCCGAAGCCGGTCGTTTACGGACTTGAACTGGTCGATGTCCAATGCGAGGCAGGTGAAGGGCTTGCCGCTACGGCGCGCATCCTCCCGCGCCTGCGCCATGCGTTCGAAGAAGGCTCTGCGGGTGAGGCATCCGGTCAACGAATCGTGCGAGGCCAGGCGTTCGAGTTCGACGTTCTTCTCCGCGATCTCGTCGCGCGATGCATTCAGGTCGGTCAGGGCTTCGGACAGGCGCTGGTTGGCGAGATGAACCGCCGTGAGGTCATCGAACGTCGCCACGCATCCGCGCACGATGCCCCGTGGATCGGTGATCGGCGCGCAATGGACCGCGAGCTTCTTGCGGGTTTCGGCTGCAGGCGCGACTTCGAGCGCGTAGTCCATGACCGGCTTTCCGCCGTGCATGGCGCGCGTCCATGGATAGCCGGCTGGATCGGAGGGCAGGCCGGCGGCGAGCCAGGGCAGGTGGGAGAGCTGCTTGCCGACGATCTCCGAAGAGCCGTCGCCGTGCAGCGCGCGAAACGCCCTGTTGGCAAGCAGGACCCGGCCGCGCCTGTCGAGCACGACCACGCCTTCGGTCATGATGTCGAAGGCCAGCGTCACGCGCTCCGGGATCACGGCCTTGGGGTCCAAATGGACCAGGGCGCGGCGGATGTATTGCCAGTACACCAGCGTTCCCAGCAACGCTATCGCAAGCAGGGTGATCCAGAGGGGATGGGCGAGCGCCTGTTGGAGCACACCGCGTTGATCCGGAAAATACACCATCTCGAAGCTGCCCCAGCGCTGCGCTGTTGCTGGACAACGGGACGAGCAGTTCGGTGGGCGTCGAGTGGCCGTCCTCCGGGTCGGTCCACGCTTTCTTGTGGTCGCCCGCCTGCGCGACCAGGGTCCGGTCCGCCCGCCGTACCGCAAGCGATCGGATGCTCGGGTCGTACTCGCGCATGCGTTCGAGCGCGAGCGCCAACGTCTTCTGGTCGCCTCGCTCCAGGAAAACCGCCACCTGTGTCGCCGCGCTTTCGGCAAATGCCTTGCGCAGCTGCATGAGCTGAACGTTCGGGTCCGGAAACACGCCGAACAGCAAGTCGACCACGAGCAAGATCGCGCTGGTGAGCATCACCAGTCCGAAGGTGATCTGGACGGTCGGGCGTATGCGCATCAGCCTCGTCCTCCAGGCTCGGCGCGTCCGCGACCTTGCGCGTCGAGCACTTTGGTTACTGCCTGCTCGTCGTCCGCATCCGGCGCCGATTGCCCGGTTGCGCCGTCATCACTCGCCGCCGTATCGACGATCGGGAGCAGGTCGACATGCTGCCAGAGCGGGAGTCCAAGGATCAGCAGGTAGGTCCACAGGCCCGACTGCAGAAGGAACACGGCGGTGCCGCTCGTCACCAGAGTCGCGCTGAGGCGTCCGGCGCTGACGCGTGGCGCAATCTGGGTGCCGGCCTGACGATCCCGGGACAATGCGCGATCGACTTGTGCGGCTCCCGCGGTTATCGGGGGCGCGTTCGGACTCGGCGCAACGGTCTTGGCCCGGCTCAGGCCTCGGTTTTGCCTGGCCGCTCGCTTCGACGGGCTTCGTGGCAATGCTATCCGGCCGACAGTCGGGGGTGGCGGAGGCACGCCGCTTCACGACCCGGCCGTTGTACCAGGACCTTCTCTCCGCGTCCGTCGAACAGACGGGTGCAGACCCGGTCCACGCGAACGCCGTGACCGGCATCGCCGCCACGCCGGGCCGCAGCTTCTGGACTCCGATCGAGGGTGTGAGCCGAGTGTCTGCGCAAGCGCAGTCATGCATAGGAGCCACATGCAGGCGGCTAGGCTCACGGCCACGAGCCGGCTTGCGGTGCTCCGGAAGGCATTCGTCATCGAGGGCAGATCACCAAGGCAAGCGACCTCATCCCCCCGGTTTTTCGTCAAACCGAGTTGACCAAGTGGCGTCATGGACCGACACCTACGGAGGTGATGCGGGCGATTGCCCGATGCGTCAGCAAGAGTGGTGCCACGGGTGCCGTACAGCACGGGGAGCTGCGCTTGGGTGAAATCAATGGTCCGCCCAGCTGAGCCTTGAGGAGCGGGGATGCACCGAAGCGTCAGCCCGGGCATCATGGAGCCTTGATCCAGCGCAAGGTGCGGGCTGCGTCGCCCGACGAGAATGTAGTGCCTGCCAGCCGGCAGCGCGACGAACACCATAACAACGCATGCCCCGCCTCCATCGCTACTTGTTGCTCGGCGTCCTAGTCGACGGCCATCCTCGGCGCCGGCTGGTACTTCACGCGCCCGAAGCCGATCGCCGTCGCGCTTGCCACCGTCGACCGCGGACTCGTCGAGCGTACGGTTTCCAATACGCGCGCCGCGACTGTTACCGCTTGCCGCCGCAGCCGGCTGGCGCCGAAATCGGGTGGGCAGATCGCCCGGCTGCTGGTGCACGAGGGCGACCGCGTCAAGGCTGGCCAGGTGCTGCTCGAGCTGTGGAACAAGGATCTGGTCGCCAACGAGCGGCTGACACAGGACCAGCTCAGGGCAGCTCGCCTGCGCGCCCAGGAGGCCTGCTTGAGCGCGGACCTGGCCGAGCGCGACGCCGAGCGCTCGCGCCAATTGAAAGAGAAGGGCTTCATCAGCGACGATCGGTTGGATCGCGCCGTGTCCGAGGCGCAAACCAAGCGCGCGGGTTGCGACGCTTCGCGTGCCGAAGCGGAGCAGGCCCAGGCGCGAATCTCCGCTGCGCAGGCTGACCTTTCGCGCACCGTGCTGCGCGCTCCGTTCGACGGAGTCGTGGCCAAGATCACCGGCGAGCTCGGTGAGTTCACCACCCCCTCCCCGCCCGGCATCCCGACTCCTCCTGCGGTCGATCTCATCGACGACAGCTGCCTCTACGTGACTGCGCCGATCGACGAGGTCGACGCTCCTGCCATACGGCTGAAGATGCCCGCACGCATCAGCGTCGATGCATTCCCCGGCCGTAAATTCAAGGGGCATGTGCGCCGGGTCGCGCCCTATGTCCTGGAGGCGGAGAAGCAGGCGCGCACGGTGGACGTGGAGGTGGAGTTCAGCGATCCGGGCGAGACGCAGGTGCTGCTGGTGGGCTACAGCGCCGACGTCGAGATCGTTTTGGACGTGCGCGACGACATTCTGCGCGTGCCCACACCCGCCATCCAGGAGAGCAACCGCGTGCTCGTCTATGTGCCGGCCACGGGTGTAGCGGAAGAGCGCAAGATCGCCACCGGACTGTCGAACTGGCAGTTCACCGAAGTCACTTCGGGGCTGAAGCAGGGCGATCAAGTCGTGCTTTCTCTGGAGAAGCCCGGCGTGAAGGCCGGCGCGAAGCTCGTGCCCGAGAAGCCGGAGAGCCGCCCGCCGCGCAAATGATCGGCCTCGAGCGGATCAGCCGCGTGTTCCAGGTTGGCGGGCAAGCTGTGCACGCGCTGCGCGAGGTGACGCTCGCGGTTGCGTCAGGAGAATACGTGAGTCTGATGGGACCGTCGGGCTCGGGAAAGTCCACGCTGCTCAACATCGTCGGCTTGCTCGACCGCGCGAGCAGCGGCATCTACCGTCTGGACGGCAAGGATGTGACGTCGCTGTCGGACGAGGAGCAGGCGCGCGTGCGGCGCGAGAAGATCGGCTTCGTGTTCCAGTTCTTCCACCTCGTTCCTCGACTCAGCGCCGCGGACAACATCGAGCTGCCGATGGCCCTGGCCGGGATCTCGGCCGGAGAGCGCCGCGCGCGTGCCTTGGAGCTGTTGCACGCCTATGGACTGGGAGACCGCGCCGATCATCGCCCCGACCAGCTCTCCGGCGGACAGCGCCAACGCGTTGCTATTGCGCGCGCCACCGTCATGCGTCCTGGCATTCTCCTGGCCGACGAACCCACCGGCAACCTGGACCGCGCTTCCGGGAAAGAAGTCGTGCGGATCCTGGAGAACCTGCATGAGAGCGGCGTCACCTTGTTGCTCGTCACCCATGATCCGGAGCTCGGGCTGCGCGCGCATCGCCAGCTGCGCATGGTGGACGGCGCAATCGCCGAGGATCGCAGACAGGAGCGGCCATGAGACCGCTCGACGTGCTGCGCTTTGCCTGGGCCAGCCTGCGCGGCTATCCCAGCCGCACGGTGCTCATGACGATCGCGATGGCCATCGGCGTGGCTGCGGTTGTGATCTTCACCGCCCTGGGAGAGGGCGCGCGGCGCTATGTGGTGGATCAATTCGCCTCCCTCGGGACCAATCTGGTGATCGTGTTCCCCGGGCGCAGCGAGACCGCCGGGACCGGCCCGGGCATGTTCCTTGGGCAGACGCCGCGCGACCTCACGCTGGATGACGCGCTCGCGCTGACACACAGCCGCGCCGTGCTGCGGATAGCGCCGTTGGCCGTCGGCTCGGCGCTCATTTCGTTCGGCGGGCGCAGCCGCGAGGCGCCGGTCATCGGCACCACCTCGGAGTGGCAGGCCATCCGCAATATGCAGATGGCGCAGGGCTCGTTCCTGCCCGGCGGCGACCCGCACGCTCCCAGCCCCGTGTGCGTGATCGGAGCAACGGTGCGCGACGAGTTGTTCGGCGCCGCGCCGGCGCTCGGCCAGTTCGTGCGCATCGGCGACCGGCGCTTCCGTGTAATCGGCGTCCTCGCCACGCAAGGCCAGCATATGGGCTTCAACACCGACGAGATGGTCATCGTGCCCGTGGCCTCGGCCCAGGCGCTGTACAACATCAATACGCTGTTGCGCATCCTGGCCGAGGCGCGCAGCCGCGAGGAGCTGGATGCGGCCAAACGCGACATGACTCGGATCATCCAGGACCGGCACCAAGGCGAGCTCGACGTCACAGTAGTGACGCAGGACGCGGTGCTCGCCACCTTCGACCGCGTGCTCTCGGCGCTGACCTTCGCGGTCGGCGGCATCGCCACCGTCAGCCTGGGCGTGGCCGGGATCCTCATCATGAACGTGATGCTGATCGCGGTATCGCAGCGCACGCGCGAAATCGGCCTGCTGAAGGCCGTCGGTGCTGCGCCGGGACAGATCCGGCTGCTGTTCTTCGGCGAAGCCGTGCTGCTGTCTTCGATCGGCGCAGCGGCCGGAGTCGTGTTGGGCCTGGCAGGCAACGCCGCCATCGTTCGCGTGTATCCCGATCCTGCCGGTGGCGACCCCGGCCTGGGCGATCGCTGCGGCGGTGGTCACGGCGGTAACGACCGGTATCGTGTTCAGCATCATGCCGGCGCGGCGCGCCGCCCGGCTCGATCCCGTGAGTGCGCTCTCCGGGCGCTGAGATGGCAGCCGCGGATTTTCTGCGCTTCGTATTCTCCTCGCTCGCCGCCCACCGGCTGCGCAGCTTCCTCACGGCGCTGGGCATCTGCGTCGGAATCGCCGCGGTCATTCTGCTGACCTCCATCGGCGCCGGGCTGCAGCAGTTCGTGACTTCGGAGTTCACCCAGTTCGGGACCAACTTCATCAACATCAACCCGGGCAAGGTGACCACCCAGGGAATGTCGATCGGGGTATTCGGGTCGGTGCGCCCGCTGAGCCTGGACGACGCGGAAGCGTTGCGCCGAATCCCGCAAGTCCTGCTCACCAATGCCGGTGTCGTCGGCAACGCCGAGGTGAGCGTCCAAGGCCGGGCGCGGCGTGTCACCGTGTTCGGCTCCGGCCCCGATTTCCCGGCCGCGTTCAAGATGGAGCTTGCGCTCGGACAGTGGCTCCCGCACGAAGAGCTGAACCAGGCCCGGGCTTTCACCGTGCTCGGCCCCAAAGTGCGGCAGGAGTTGTTCGGAGCCGCCAACCCGCTGGGCAGCCGCATCGAGATCGGCGGCTACCGTTACCGGGTGATCGGCGTGATCAAGTCCAAGGGCAACGTGCTGGGATGGGACTTCGACGACTGCGTGTATATCCCCTCGGCTCGCGCGCTGGAGCTGTTCAATCGCGAGGGCCTGATGGAGATTCACGTCGTCCACGATCCGCAAGCCGACGTGGAGCAGCTGGTGCAGCGGGTGCGCGAGGTGCTGATCGCCCGCCATGGGCGCGAGGACTTCACCATCACGCCACAGCAGAAGATGCTGGACACCCTGAACTCCGTGCTGCAGGTGTTGACCTTCGCGGTCGGCGCGCTGGGCGGGATCTCGCTGGTGGTGGGCGGCGTGGGGATTTTGACCATCATGACCATTGCAGTGGCCGAGCGCACCGTCGAGATCGGTCTGCTGCGCGCGCTGGGTGCGCCGCGCAAGCAGATCTTGACCTTGTTCCTGGCGGAAGCGACGCTGCTCGCCTCCGCGGGTGGGCTTTCGGGGCTCGCGCTGGGCTACGCGTTGGCGCAACTGCTGCATGCGCTGTTCCCGGTGCTCCCCGTCAGCACACCTTGGATGTATGCACTGCTGGCCGAGCTGATCGCGGTGTCCGTCGGGCTTGGCGGCGGGTGTTGCGCCCGCAGGCCGCGCCTCACGCCTGGATCCGGTAGAGGCGCTGCGCGCGGAGTGAAAAAAAAGCGATCGATCGGAACCCAGAGTGGGTCTCGACATGCGAGAGGTCCGGTCCTGTTGATGGCCGATCGTGGACCCTGCGCCGACTTCACATCAGTTCGATCAGAATGTTCCCGCCGCTATCGAGCCTGGCGCGCGCGCCGGGTGGAATGAGGCAGGTGGCGTCGTACTCTTCGACGATCACCGGGCCTGCGAGCGGGTTCGATAGTTCCGACCTGCGTATCACCGGCGTTTGAACCCAATCCGTCTCCGCTCCGAAGTAAGCCCGCCGAGGCGGGGGCGGCGGCGGTTCTGGCCGGCTCGAGCGCGCGCGTTCGAGGATACCGGTACCGGCGCGGATCCCTTGGCCCACGACTTGAATCGTGACCAGTTCGACCGGCTCATCGGGACCCGCGCGGTGACCATACGTCCTTTCATGCTCTGCGCCGAATGCTTCCTCCAGATAAGTCACCATCTCCTGATCGATGGCGCCGTCGGAAACGGGCACGGTCAGCTCGTACGTCTGCCCCTGGTAGTGAAGCGCCGCCGAGCGGCGCAGGCGTGCACGCGCACCGGTAAAGCCCTCGGCCGCGAGCTGTTCGGTCGCCTGCCGAGCGAGCGTTGCCCATGCGCGCTCGATTTCGCCGAGATCGCACTTGCGCAGCAGGCGGCGCAAAGTCCTCCCGTAGTGATGCTCGACATCGGCATAGAGCAAGCCGAAGGACGAGAACAGGCCCGCGCAGGGCGGGACAATGACGCGGTTCATGCCCAGCGCTGCTGCCATTCCGCAAGCGAACAGCGGACCGTTCCCGCCGAACGCAAACAGCGCAAACTCGCGAACGTCACGGCCGCGTTCGGTCGACACGGCCTTGATCGCCCGGATCATGTTGGACGCGGCGATCTGATGCGCGCCGTACGCCGCTCGTTCGATCGACATGCCGAGCGGCCGCGCGATGGTCTGCTCGAAGACGCTCCGCGCCTTGTCCGCATTCAGCCTCACCGCACCCCCGACCAGGTGCTGCGGATTGACATAGCCGAGCAAGACGTTCGCGTCCGTCACCGTCGGCGTCACGCCGCCCTGGTCGTAGCAGACCGGGCCGGGTTGCGCGCCGGCACTCTCCGGGCCGATCTGCAGGCTTCCGCCCATGTCGATCCACACATGCGAGCCGCCTCCCGCGCCGACCTCGGCGAGATCGATCGCCGGCACCTTCAGCGTGTAGCCGGCGCCCGTCAGCAAGCGCGAGCCGATGACGATGCCGGCGCCGACCGAGTATTCCGCGGTACGCGTCACCTCACCGTTCTCGACGATGGAGGCCTTGGCGGTCGTGCCGCCCATGTCGAAGCTGATGATCTTGGGCAGATGCAGGGTGCGGGCGAGCGCCTGCGCGCCCACGACACCGGCCGCCGGTCCCGATTCGATGATGTTCATCGGCCGCTCGATCGCTGCGGTATCCGTGGTCAGTCCGCCGTTCGACTGCATGAGAAGCAAAGGAGCCGCAATCCCGGCGTTGTCCAGACCCATGCGAAGCGCGCGAAGGTAAGTCGCGACGACCGGCATGACATAAGCGTTGACCACCGTCGTGGACGTGCGCTCGTACTCCTTGATTTCCGGCAGCACTTCGTAGGAAATGCTGACCGGCACCCTGGGTGCCATCTCGCCGGATGATGTCGCGGATCGTCAGCTCGTGAACCGGATTGACGAAGGAGTGCAGCAGACACACCGCGATGGTCTCGACCCGCTCGGCCAGAAGCGCCTGCACGGCGCGCTCGGCGTCTTTCGGGTCCAGAGCGCGTTGGACGTTGCCCTGCGCATCGATCCGCTCGTCGACGACCTGACGAAGATAGCGCTCGACGAGCGCCGGCGGCTTGGTCCAGGTGAGATCGTAGAGTCGGGGCATGCGCAGCGTGCGGATCTCGAGCACGTCGCGAAACCCTTTGGTCGTGATCAGCCCGGTGCGGGCGCCCTTGTGCTCCAGGATCGCGTTCGAGGCGACCGTCGTCCCGTGCCGAATCTCTTCGATCGCATCTGCCGGCGAGCGCCGGTTTGCGCGAAAAGCTCCTTCAGACCTTCGACGATGGCACGCGCATAGTTGTCGACGCTCGATGAGATCTTCTGGGTGTGGACGGTTCCGTCCGAACCGAGCAGAACGATGTCGGTGAACGTGCCGCCGATGTCGACGCCGATGCGATAGCGGCGTCATTTGCTGAGGATGGTCTCGGTCTGTGCCTTCGCCGCAGCGGATGGCTCGCCCGGCACGGGTCGCTCCATTGGACTTTCGGCACCACGCGCCACCCGCGCTTCGCACGCATGATCAGCGCGGCGCCGCTCGGTGGCCGGGCCGTCCACTGCCCACGTCTGCGCGTCGATGACGACGCCGTAGTCGGCGTCGGCCTTTGCGCGCGATAACAGCTCGTTGCGGACGTCTTTCAGCACCGCGTTCGGATCGCGCTCGAGCGGATCGCCCCAACCGCCGGCGCCCGCAAGCACATGGCGGAAGACGTCGCCCGTTTTGATCGTCATGGTGAACTTGCCGGGCAGCTCACGGTTCTCGCCGTCCGGGTTCAAGTAGTTCTCCGAGGGTTGGCCCGGGCCGCCCCCGTACAATCCGAACGGCCGGTGCGTCTTGCGGTCGGCTCGCACCTGCAGCACGGCTTCGTCTTCGAGAAAGCGGTAGTCGCGCTTGAACGGGACCCCGCCGCGGTACTTGCCGGCACCGGCCTTGTCCGCGACGAACTCGTACGCGAGCAGCTGAATGGGGTGCTCGGCTTCGGTGACCTCGATCGAATGCGAAGCCATGTTCGCGAACATGTGCGAGTTGCCGTCGAGGCCGTCCGCCCAGGGCCGCGCACCCCACGCGCCGCAGGTGAAGTCGACGTAGATGAAGGGCGATCGGTCGGAAAAGTACCCGCCGATGGTAATGCCGGTGTTGCCGCCGTCACCCGCTGCCCCGACTCTGTCGGGGAGCATCATCGCGAGCGCTCCGAACATGCAGTCCGTCATGCGGAATCCCGTGAGCCCGCGGGCCGCGCAAGCGGCAGGCAGCACGCCGTTGCCAACGGTGCCGGGCGGACAGATCACCTCGATGGCTCGAAAGACGCCTTCGTTGCTGGGAATGCCGGGCGGCAGCACGGAGCGCACGCCGGTATACGAAGCCGCTTTGGTGAAGGAAAGCGTGTTGTTGATCGCGCCTTTGACCTGAGGATGGGTGCCGGTCCAGTCGACGATCATGTGGCCGCCCTTCTTCTTCAACGTCACGAACAAGCGGATCGGCTGGCCGTAGTCGATGCCGTCGTCGTCGATCCAGTCCTCGAAGCTCCACTGCCCGTCGGGCAGTTTCTCGAGCGCGGCGCGCGTCAGACGCTCGGCGTAGTCGATCGTCTCCTGCATGTAGAGCTTGGTCTGCGCCGGGCCGTACTTCGTCACCAGCTCGCGGAACTGGGTCTCGGCGATGTGGCAGGCGGCCAGCTGTGCACGCAGATCGCCGAGCACCTTCACCGGAAGCCGCACGTTCTTCTCGATGAAGGCGACGAGCGTTTCGTTGCGCTTGCCTGCCTCGTAGAACTTGAGCGGCGGGATGCGCAAGCCTTCGGCGTAGATTTCGGTCGAGTCGGAGGCATTCGAGCCCGCGATGCGACCACCGACATCGGTGTGATGGCAGACGGTGCACGCGAATGCGAGTCGCTCGTCCGCCGATGTACAGCGGCTTGAACACGAAGATGTCGGGCAGATGCATGCCGCCGTCGAACGGGTCGTTCATGATGAACACGTCGCCGTCGGCCATGTCGTTGCCGTAGTGGCGCATGATCGATTCCAGCGCCGTCGGCACTGAGCCCAGATGGCCGGGCAGCGTCAACCCCTGCGCGACGAGCTTGCCGCTCGCGTCGGCGAAACCCGTCGAATAGTCCATGTTGTCCTTGAGCACGCCGGAGTAGGTGGTGCGCAGCACGGTGAGGGCCATCTCGTCGGCGATGGAAAAGATGGCGTTCTTGAACAGCTCGAAGACGATCGGATCACGGCTCGCGGACATCGGGACAAGCTCCTGGAGTTCGGGTTCTGGCTCGAGCGGGAAAAGCGGCGTCTTGGACTTCGATATTGTATTCTTGGCCGAACACGCTGGCGCCCGCAACCGCTATCATGCGCCCAAATCCATACCACTATGGAAACCGTAACCTCGTTGTCCATCGCCGAGCGCTATCGCGCCAAGACCCCGAAGTCGGCCGCGCTATATGAGCGTGCCAAAGCCGCGTTTCCGAGCGGACTCACGCACGACTCGCGCGTCCTCGACCCCTATCCGCTGTTCGTCGAGCGCGCCGCGGGTCCGCGCAAATGGTGCGTGGATGGTCATGAGTATGTCGATTACTTCGGCGGGCACGGCGCACTGCTGCTCGGGCACTGCGCTCCGGAAGTCGTCGCCGCGGTTCAGCGGCAGGTTGCGCTCGGTACGCATTTCGGCTCGGCGCATGAGCTCGAGCTGCGCTGGGCGGAGCTGATCCAGACGCTTGTACCCGGCGCCGACCGCGTACGCTTTACCGCCTCGGGCACCGAAGCGACTCACCTGGCGTTGCGCTTGGCCCGTGCCTTCACCGGCAAGGACAAGGTCGTGCGCTTTCTCGGCCACTTTCACGGCTGGCACGACCATGTTGCGGGCGGCGCCAACTCGCACTACGACGGGACGCGGCCGATCGGTGTGCTGCCCGACATCGTCGAGGCGACCATTCTGATGCCCTCGGACGAGGTGCAGCCTACGGTGTCGTTGTTGGACGCCCGAGACGATGTCGCGGCGGTCATCCTCGAGCCTTCGGGCGGTTCATGGGGCCAGGTGCCGCTGCCGCCGGGTTTCCTGACGACGCTGCGCGAAGTGACCGCGCGCCGTCGCGTGATTCTGATCTTCGACGAAGTCATCACCGGATTTCGCTTCAGCCCGGGCGGCGCGCAACAGGCCTTCGGGATTACCGCCGACCTGTGCACGATGGCGAAGATCGTCGCCGGGGGATTGCCCGGCGGCGCGGTCGCCGGACGGCGCGACATCATGGAAGGCCTCGACTTCGCCGTGACCAAGGCCTCGGGGCGTGAACGTGTTGCGCATCAAGGCACATACAACGCCAACCCGCTCGCGGCCGCCGCGGGCATCGCAACGCTTGAGATGGTGGCAAAGACGGACGCATGCGCGCGCGCAGGTAGTGCGGCGACAAGCCTGAGGGCGGGGATGAACGACGTGCTCGCCCGTGAAGGGGTCCCGTGGGCGGTTTACGGAGACTGCTCGCTGTTCCATGTGTTCACGAACCCCAGCGGCCTGGCCATCGACGCCAGACGCTTCGATCCGCTTGAAATCGGATTCGACGGACTCAAGAAGGGACAAGAGTGCGGCCATGGCCAACAAGCTGCGTCTCGCCATGCTGGTTGCCGGCGTGGACGTCATGGGTGCCCCGGGCGGAATCGTGTCCGCTACGCACGGCGAGCGCGAGATTGAACAGACGGTCGCGGCGTTCGGGCAGGCGCTGCGACTGCTCAAAGCAGACGGCGAAATTCGAAGCTGAGCTAGCCTGGCAGGGCGGACCATCGGGGCTACGCTACCGTATCACCCCGCGCCGGTTCAGATGCAGTTCGCACCAATGGGCGTAGCAATCCTCCAGCGTCATCGCGACCGCGCCGGTCGACTCCGACCATCCGCGTCCGACCTCGTTCTGCGTGTACTCGAACCCGTTCGGCAACACAATGCCGACGCGGTGCTCCTTGCCGGTCACCGGGTTGAGGATCGGCTGGCCGCGGCCGGAAGCCACGCCGGCGGCCTTGCATGTCGCTGTCCGCGCAGCCATATCCGCATTGATGCTGATCTGCGAGTAGACCGGATCGTGGATCTTCTCGCACATGGCCGAGTAGACCGCGAAGAAGGTCGCCATCGGCTCGGTCTCTTTTCCGGTCAGGATGCTGAGCAGCGCCTGCCGTTGCTCCGCATCCGCTTCCGCAGCGATGATCGGCTGCATGTGCCCTCGCCCCTCGTGGACCGCGCCGGGCCATATGGCGGCGAGCGCCATGCTCAGCCCGTCGAGGCGGGTCTTGCCGAAATGGCCCTCATCGACTCGGAAGAAGGCGACCGCCCGGCAATGACCGTGCGTTGGCAACGCGTTGAACTGGCAGCCACAGCCGTACGCGCAATTGCAGTTGCCGAACTCCAGCCCGTGAATTTCCCATTCGACCATATGCCTTCTCCCGTGTAGCGACTGCGCCCCTCGCTGTCAGGGTCTATGAACCACGCCGGTACCGGAGTGGCGCAGAACATTGAACTGACCGTAGCTGTCTTTGAGCTCCAGCGATATCGCCCCGCTCGCTTTGGTGCTGGCGCTGCCGATCTCTGCCAATTCGAATTCGATCCCGTTCGGGATGTCGATGCGCATTGGTAGAGCCCCCTCGCTATGTATGCCGCATTGCGCCGGCAAGGATGCTCACTCCCCAAGCGAGCAGCAGCGCGCCTGCCGCATAGCTCAGCCAGCGTGCGCGCGGAAGGAGCTTCTCGGCCAGCACATAGGTGGCGATACCCGCAATCCAGTAGAGATTCATCACGCCGCCGAAGAACAGCAGCGCCATCAGGATCCAGCAGCAGCCGACACAGAACGTGCCATGCACGACACCCATGCGGAACGCGCCGGCTGTTCCGGCTCGCCAATGTCTAGCGAAGAAACCGATCGGGTGGCGGCAGCTTCGCAAGCAGGCCTGTTTGAGCGGTGTGAGCTGGTAAAGTCCGGCGGCGACCAGCAGCGTGCCACCGAGGAGCGCGCTGGTCGGCGTCATCATCGGAGTCAGCAGCCCGCTCATCTCCAGTCCCCAGTGCACGAGCGCGGCGCATGCGCTGAAGCAGGCCCAGACCGCCAGATAGCCAGCGACGAAGGCGGCTGTTCCCGCATGGAATGTGGACTGCGGACTGGACCTGCGCGCCAGGGCATCGACCAGCAGCACCATCGGGGACGCGCTCGGCAGCATCATCGCCACCATCATGACCAGCCACATCAGGAACACGAGCAGCGCATAAGAGGGCGACCACGCCATTGGGGTAGCGAGCGCGGCGCCCGCGTTGCCCATGGCGGTCATTTCGAACGCGTTCATGCTCATGCCCACGCCCGCCAACGTGTAGATCCAGCCGCAAATGGAAACGGCGGCGAGCGCGGCGATCACGATCGTGCGATCGCGCTTGAGCACCGATGCCAGAGGCGATGCGCGGCCCATGGCTTCGGACACTTGACGGAACCCCCCTCGGATGCTGCCCGATGCCGCGACTCAGCGCTTGAGAGGAAAGAACGACACCGGTGTCATCAGCCGGTTTTCCTGGTGCTCCAGCGCGCCGAGCTTCGCGCTCTCTTCTGTGAAAGCGATCCACTCCGGATCGGCCTGCATCGCCGCGCGCCGGCGTGCGCGATCCGCGGCGTCCTCATAGGCCCAGATGTGAATGTACTGGTTGACGTTGCCGGTCTCGGTGACGAGGTAGGCGAAGGGTTGGCCGAGGTGGCGCGTCTGCGGGCCTTTGCCGAGACGCTCGTAGAGCGCCAGGTGCTTCTTGATGGTTCCGGGGCGGCAGGTGTAGGTGCGCACGTCGAGCAGCATGTCTTCCTCCTAGAGTTGGTAGTTGGCGGCAGCGGCGTTGTTGGTCCACCGCGGATTCGGAAGTGTAATAGCAATCCGGCCTGACGTCTTCAGGCGCTACGCTACGCGAACCGAGCAGCGCACGGCAGGCATCCGCGATCGCCTCCGCGCTCATGCCGTACTTCGCGCGCAGCGCGACGGTGGGCCCAACCATCGCGAAGGTGTCGGGCATGCCGACCATGCGCATGCGCGTGGGATGCTCGACGGACAGACAGCTCGGCCACCGCGCCACCCAAACCGCCGGTCAGGTGATGCTCCTCCGCCGTCACGATACCGCGGGTCTCGGCGGCAGCTTTGAGCACTGCATCGCGATCGAACGGCTTGATCGTGTGCATGTTGATGACGCGGGCGCCGATGCCTTCCTGTCGCAATACGTCTGAGGCACGCACCGCCATCTCGACCAGCGCACCGCACGCGATCACCGCGACGTCCTTGCCGGGCCGCAATTCCACTGCACGCCCGAGCCGGAACGGCGCCTCGGGATCGCTCACCGGCGGTTCCTCCGTACGTCCGCCGAGCCGGAGATAGACCGGCCCGTCGATGTCGAGCGTCGCCAGCGTGGCCTTGTAAGCTTCGTCGACGTCGGCGGGGACGATGACCGTCATGTTGGGCAGGCTGCGCATCAGCGCGAGGTCCTCGAGCGCGTGATGCGTGCCACCGGCCACGCCGAGCGAAATGCCGCTCGCCGCGGCGCCGATCACGACGCGCTGGTTCGCGTAGGCGACGTCGTTTCGCACCTGCTCCATGCTGCGGGCCGTGATGAACGGCGCATAGGCGCACACGTAGGGGCGCAGGCCCGTGGTTGCGAGGCCGGCAGCAGCGCCGATCGCATTCTGCTCGGCGATGCCAAGCTCGACGAAGCGGTCGCGATAGCGCTCGATGTACGGGACGGATCCCGAGCAGATCCTGGGTGTCGGCGGACACGACGACGGTGCGGGATTCCCGCTCTGCCAGCTCGAGCAACGCCTGACCGAATGCGAGGCGTGTCTGCTTGGCGGAGCGGGTGCGCCAATCTGCAGCTACGGGGGCGGCTGTGGTCATGGTAGCCCCAGTTCGGCCAGTGCGCGCGTGAGAATCTCGTCGGTGACGTTGTTGCTGTGCCAGAGGTAGGTGTTCTCCGCGAAGCTCACCCCCTTGCCCTTGACGGTGTGGGCGATTACCGCCGTGGGGCGATCGGGGTGGAGTGGCAGCGCGTCAAGCGTATCCACCACGGCGGCCATGTCGTGGCCGTCGATCTCTCGTGTTTCCCAACCGAAGGCGCGCCACTTGTCGGCGAGGGGATCGACGCCGATGATCTCGGCGACGCGTCCGCTCTGCGAGATCTTGTTGTGGTCGACGATGGCCGTCAGATTCGCGAGCCGGTAGTGCGAGGCTGCCATGGCCGCTTCCCAGTTGGAGCCCTCGTGCAGCTCGCCGTCGCCGAGCATGACGAAGGTGTGGAACGGCTTCTTCTGGATGCGGGCCCCGAGCGCCATGCCCATCGCCACCGCGAGGCCGTGCCCGAGCGCGCCGGTGCACATCTCCACGCCGGCGACCTTGATGTCCGGATGCATGCCGAACGGGGACTCGAACCCGTAGAAGCGGTCGAGGACCTCATCTTCGATGAAGCCCGCCTGGGCCAGGACCGCACCCAGCGCAGCGTTCGCATGCCCCTTGGACAGCACGAAACGATCGCGCTCCGGCCAATCCGGCTCGCTGGGCCGCACGCGCAGGCGATGGAAGTAGAGCGCGGCCAGAATGTCGGCCGCCGACAAGGAACCGCCGGCGTGGCCGCCGCCGCCGGCGCGAAGCGCCCGCCACACGTTGCGCCGAAGTTGCCGCGCTTCGGCTTCCAGCCGCTTGAGGAGAGCCTCTCTGGTTTCGTGCATGGATGTCCTCCCGAATATTGACTTCAGTCAAGCGTCGCCGAACTCGGCGCGGAGCGTCCGCGCTGCCTCGACCATCGCCTGCAGCTTGCCAAAGGCGAGGTCGCGCGGGAGGTATTTCATTCCGCAATCCGGCGCGAGGATCACGTTTGTCGCCGGGACGTAGCGTAGCGCCGCCTTGATGCGTCGCGACGATCACCTCAGGCTTCTCGACCGTGATGTCGTTGAGGTCGAGGCAGCCTACCATGATCTGCTTCCCTTCGAGCTTTGCCAACACGGCGCAGTCGAGATTCGATTGCGCCGTTTCCACCGACACTTGTCGGCAGGTGCATCCGGACAGCTCAGGCAGGAACGAATAGCCCGATGGCCGCTGATGGACGATCGCAGCATAACCGAAGCAGATATGCACTGCGGTCTGACCGGTGATCCCGTCGAGCGCACGGTTGAGTGCTTTGAGACCGTATTGGCGCGCCTTCTCCGGCTGCGCCTGCATGTACGGCTCGTCGACTTGCACGATGTCGGCACCCGCGGCGAAAAGATCGCGGATCTCTTCGTTGACCGCGACAGCGTAGGCCATCGCGGCCGCCTCTTCGGTCGCATAGTAGTCGTTCTGCGCCTGCTGAGTCATCGTGAAGGGACCGGGCACGGTCATCTTGATCGGCTTCGCTGTATGCGCGCGCAAGAACTTCACGTCGTCGACTTCGACCGCCCGCTTCCGCCGGATCGGACCAACGATGCGCGGCACTACATTCGGACGCCCGGTGCGGCCCGGGACGGTCCCGGGGTTCTCGATGTCGAGCCCCTCCAGCGCGGTCGCGAAGCGATTCGAGTAGCTTTCGCGGCGGATCTCGCCGTCGGTGATGATGTCGAGGCCGGCCCGCTCCTGCGCTTCGATGGCAAGAATCGTGGCATCGTCCTGCGCCTGTGCCAGGAACGGCTCAGGGATGCGCCACAGCTCCTTCGCGCGCACCCGCGGCGGCAGGCTCTTCTGGAGCCTCTCTCGGTCGATGAGCCACTCGGGCTGCGGGTAACTGCCGACGAGCGTGGTCGGGAACAGCATGATTGCTGCTACCAGTCGTTGCGCAGCTCGCGCAGCTTCACGAACACCGTCTTTGGGTCGGGGTCGTCCGGCAGATCGGGAAACGCCTCGCGCAGCTTGGCGATGACAGTGGGACTGCGCAGGCGGAAGAAGGTGTTGATCTCCTTCTCGAGCGCCAGAGTCGTTACCATCGCCCGGCTGGGGTCCTGATCGCGGACCCGCGCGAGCATTTGCTGCGCGTTCTGATTGTCCGGTTCGCGAGCGAGCGTAAAGCGTAGATTGTTGGCGATGTAGTCGTGGCCCGGGTACACCAGGGTCTCGTCCGATAACTTGAACAGCTGATCGGCAAACGTTCGATACAGCTCATTCGGATGACCGCCGTTGTGGCAGTTGCCGGCGCCGGCATTGAACAGGGTGTCTCCGCAGAACAGGGCCGGCGTGTCCGTGTGCGACAGCACGCACACATGGCTCATCGTGTGCCCCGGGGTATCGAGCGCTTCGAGCACCACGCTTTTGCCCACCTTGATGATGTCTCCGGCACCCAACCCGCGATCGATGCCGGCAATGCGCTTCCCTGCATTCTTGTGCGCCAGCAGCTTGGCGCCGGTGGCTGCGATCATGGCGGCATTGCCGCCGGTATGATCGCCGTGCTCGTGCGTGTTCAGAATCTGAGTGATCTTCCAACCCTGCTCTGCAGCCGCGGCCAGGCACTTCTGATGATCCAACGGATCGACGGCAAGCGCTTCACCTGTCTCCTCGCAGACGATCAAGTAATTGAAATTCCGGTACGAGTTCCCGGTCCAGATCTGTTCGACGATCACGGCGTTTTCCTTCGAGTTTGATCTCTGGCTCCGGCGCCCTATGCAATTCCGGGTGCGACGCTCAGGTAGTCTTTGTCGAACACCCGGTCCGCCATAACCTGACAGCGCTTGATCAGACGATATTCCGTCGGCCCGTAGTCGGCGACGGCCTTGTGCAAGGTCAGAAGATCGTCCCACATGAGGACATCGTTCTCGGACCATTGATGGGCGTACTTGTACTTTGGTTGGAGCTGGTGGCGGAACAAGAAGTCCAGCAGCTCGTCGCTCTCCCGCTCGGGCATGTCGTTGATGCGGATCGTGTAGCCGGGATTGGCATACAGAATCATCCGGCCCGTGATCGGATGCTTCAGGAATATCGGATGCGACACGGGAGGCTTCTCGCGGCGCTGCGCCTCGCTCAATGGCTGTCTCGTGCTGCCCGGCTGCCGCCGCGCGTTCTCCCAATACTTGTTGAAATCGTGCAGGGCCGTGGCGTGCTCGAGACGCTCCTTGATTTCGCCGGGCAGATCGTCGTACGCGGCCTGCATGCTCAGGAACTCCGTATTCCCCAACGCACGGCCATCCCGATGCGGAATCCGCATCCCGTAGAGGACGTTGGCCAAAGCGATCGTCTTGCTATAGGACATGTCCGTATGCCAGTCCTGCCCCGCGTCGGGCAGGCCGATGGGCTTTCCATTCTCGACGATATTCGAAAGCGTCATCACTTCGGGATTCCCGGGTTCCTGGAATGACCCGATGACGTTCACTTCGAGCGTGCCGAAGCGCGCGCTGAACGCCTTGAGTGCTGCAGCGTCGAGGCGTTGCCTTGGGAAGCAGATCACGCCATAGGTTCCGAGGCTGCGGACGATCAGGGCGAAGTCGTCCTGACTCAGAGGCTTCGACAGGTCGAGGCCTGCGATCGTCGCACCGAGGATCTTGCCGCTGGGCGTTAGCTCGGTCATGCGGAGTCTTCAGCTTGGCGCCAGTTATGCGCGGCGAGCGGGGCGCACCTGCGATACAGACGGGCGCTGCCTGGTTACTCCGAGCGACTCCGCTACGCGTAACACTTCTCGGCGCTCGTCGTCGCTCAAGCGGTTCACCGGCGGGATCGAGCGGCCGCAGTCGATGCCCAGCCTCTCCGAGAGAACGGCCTTGCACACGTCCGCCATGGCGTAAAACATCCACACGAGATCCACGTACTTGCGCACGCCCTTTTGCAGCTCCTGCGCTCTCGCCAGATCACCAGCCTTCCATGCGTTGTACAGCTCGGCGTAGTGCCAAGGTACAAGCGATAGCGGCGCGTCGATCGTACCGACCGCCCCCATGGTGAGCGCGGGAAGCGGGAAAGCGCCATTGCCGGAGAAGCAGGTGAGGCCCATGTCGGCAAAGATACGGATATCCGCGAAGTTGGGCGCCGAGTGCTTCAGACCCTTGAGCGTCGGGATTTCCCGCATGAACTTCTCCATCAGCGCCGGGCCCGTCTCGACCTGCGTGAGCTGCGGCAGGTTGTAGACGAAGAACGGCAAGTCGCCCGCGGCGTCGGCTACCGCCTTGTAGTGCTCGATGCGGGAACGCTCGGAGCTGGGAAAGAAGAACGGCGGCAGACAACACACCGCGTCGCAGCCTGCCGACCTGGCGGTCCTGGCCGCCTTCACCGCGCTGGCGGTGCTGATTGCGCCGACGTGCATGATGACGAGCGCCCGCCCTTTGCATACCTCGCCCGAGACTCGAGCGACCGCGTCGCGCTGCTCGTCGGTGAGGATCGGTCCTTCGCCGGTGGTGCCCGCCATCCAGAAGCCGCCCGCGCCATGCGCCATGTTGTCTTCCAGGAGTGCGCGCAGGGCTTTCTCATGGATCCGTCCGTCCTCCGTCACCGGGGTGGGTGGTGCCGGGAATACACCTTTGTACTCGAGAGTCATTGTGGGCCGGGTGCCTGTGTTGATGGGCTGTCGCTTCCGTACCGCTATCCTGCCACAGACGCGCCCCCAGGACAGTGCGAGCGATCGAAGGTGGCCTGTTAGACTATGAGCCACAACGACCCCGGGGAGGGCTGCGCGCCATGAATCTTCTGTGGTTCCACCTCATGCCCTACACGGATCTGCCGGAGGACTTCCGGGAGAAGCACCCGTCCGTGTGGGTGGACATCGACTCGCGCTTGTTCGACCCGGCGCGCGCCCACGTGATGTACAACGACTTCATCGACGAGCTCGAGTATGCGGCCGAGCTCGGCTTCGACGGCGTCTGCGTCAACGAGCATCACGCCAACGGCTACGGGTTGATGCCGTCGCCGAATCTGATCGCCGCGGCGCTCGCGCGCAGCACCCGCAACGCCGCGCTCTGCGTGATGGGCAACTCGCTCGCGTTGTACAACCCGCCCGTGCGCGTAGCAGAAGAGATGGCGATGATCGACTGCATCTCCGGCGGGCGGCTCATCGCGGGCTTCCCGCTCGGCACGCCGATGGACACCACGTTTGCCTATGGGCAGAACCCGAGCACGCTGCGCGAGAAGTACGACGAGGCGAGACGCCTCATCTTGCGGGCCTGGACCGAGCCCGATCCCTTCGCTTTCAACGGGAAATTCACCCAGCTCCGCTACGTCAACGTCTGGCCGCGTCCGATCCAGCAGCCGCACCCGCCGATCTGGGTGCCCGGAGGCGGCGCCCGCGAAACCTGGGCGATGTGCGCACGCGAAGGGTATGTGTTCGCGGCGCTCTCTTACTACGGTTATGACGCCAGCCGCCACGTGCTCGGCGGCTACTGGCAGGAGATCGAGCGCCAAGGCCGCGAGCGCAACCCGTTCCAGGCCGGCTATCTGCAGTTCGTCGGCGTCGCCGAGACGCACGCGGAGGCGATGAAGATCTACCGTGAGCCGGCCGAGTACTTTTACGGGCGCTGCCTGCGTGTTGACCCACGCTTCACCGCTCCACCCGGCTACACGACCGAATCCTCGTTGCGCTATGCGGCGAGCCAGAAGCAAGCGCCACAGGGCGTCAGTCAGTTTCAGGGAAAGGCGCTGACCTTCCAGGACATTCTCGATCGCGGCTATCTCGTCGCGGGCGAACCCGACGAGGTGGCTGCACGGTTGCGCCAGATCGCGAAGGATCTGAACGTCGGCCAGCTCATGTTGCTGCTCCAGTTCGGCAACATGGACAAGCAGCTGACGCGCTACAACACGCGCTTGTTCGCCGAGCGCGTGATGCCGCAGATCGCGGATCTGTTCGAAGACCAATGGGAAGACCATTGGTGGCCAGCAGGGCTGAAGAAGCCGACGGCAGCAGAGGTCGCATGAGCGTCGCGGTCGACGCGGCGCCGCGCACGCGCAGCGTCGCGATCAACGGGCAGCCCTGCCGCGTGTGGGAGAAAGGGGAGGGTGCGCCGCTCGTCTTCCTCGCGGGCTTCGGCGGCCTGCCGCGCTGGACCGAATGTCTCGACCAGCTCGCCGCGCGCCGCCGCGTGATCGCACCGTCTCTACCTGGATTTCCCGGGACCACCGAGATAGGCCCTCTCTACACCCACCTCGATTGGCTGCTGGCCGCTCGCGACCTCATCGGTGGTGCAGGCCTCGAGCGCTGCGATTTGATGGGGGTGTCGCTCGGCGGCGCGCTAGCAGCCGATGTTGCAGCGCTGTGGCCCGATCTGGTCGATCGCCTGATACTGGTGTCTCCCCTCGGCCTGTTCGATGAGAAGGAACCGAGCACTGATCTTTTCGCCCAACGCCCGGATCAGCTGCCGCAACTGCTCTGCGCCGATCCCAAGCGTTATCTCGCACACATTGCCGCACCCGAAGGTGCAGATCCGGTCGAGTGGATGGTTGCAACCACGCGCGCGAGGGAAGCTGCGGCTCGGCTCCTCTGGCCGCTGGGAGACTACAGGGCTTGCCAGTACGCCTGCATCGTTACCAAGCAGGACACGCTACTGGTGTGGGGCGCCAGCGACCGGGTCATTCCCGACAGCTATCGAGCGCGGTTCGCCGATGGCATATCGGGCAAGACTCAGGTAGAGATCGTGGAGGGCGCGGGCCACCTCGTCGATGTCGATGCGCCAGCGAAGCTGGTGGCAGCGGGTAGAGGCGTGTTCCTGAGTGGGCGAGCTTGATCGACGGACGACTCCTGCTCCGCTCCTCTACCGTCCTCCCGCCACATCGATAAACCCGCCTGTTGTATAGGTCGCTTCGTCGGAGAGAAGCCAGAGAATCGCATTGGCGACCTCCTGCGCAGTTCCGCCGCGTTTTAGCGGCACGGACACCTTGACTCGATCCACGCGATTCGGCTCGCCGCCGCTGGCATGCATGTCCGTGTAGATGAAACCCGGACGGACAGCGTTCACGCGGATGCCTTCTTCTGCCACCTCGCGCGCGAGGCCGATGGTGAGCGTATCGATCGCGCCTTTGGAGGCTGCGTAGTCGATGTATTCTCCCGGAGAGCCCAGGCGCGAAGCGGCCGACGACACGTTGACGATGACGCCGCCGCTGCCGCCATGCTTCGTAGACATGCGTCGAACGGCTTCTCGAGCGCAGAGAAAGGATCCGACGACGTTCGTTGCCAGGACTGCGGGTCAAGCGTGCGGCGTCTATTGTTTCCAAGCGCATCTGCTGCTCGAGGATGCCGGCGTTGTTGACCAGGGCGGTCAGCGGGCCAAGTTCCTTGTCCACGACCGCGAACAGGCGAGTCACATCGGGTTCGAGCGCCACGTCAGCCGCTACGGCAATTGCCTTACCGCCCGCGCGGCGAATTTCCTCCACCACCTTCTCGGCGGCGTCGCGGTTGCTTCGGTAGTTGACGCACACCGAGTAACCGCGCTGTGCTGCCAACTGCGCGGTCGCAGCGCCGATGCCGCGACTTGCGCCGGTGATGATCAGTACTTTGCTCATTGTTTGGTCCGGATAGTGAGGTGGCGTGGCTGCAATGTTAGAGGGCGGGAAAGTTTCTTGCTTGCCTCTGGCGCCATGTCACAGAGCAGCCGACAGAAATGATCTTCAAAGCATTGAGCGTGGTCGTCGCGCTATACGTCGCTTATGCGTTGAGCGTCGGCAAAGTCTATGCGAGACGCGGCCCATGGGGCGTGACCTGGGCGCGATCGGAAAATCCCTTCTGGTACTGGTCTACGGTCGTGATCTACGCGATTCTTTCGGCCGCCCTGGCATTCGTGTTCTGATCGATGGACGCCGTCTCCGATCCCTCCGCGCACGAAAGCACGTTCCAGAGCATCCTGAGCTACACGAAGAAGTGGGCGCTCGTCCTGGGTCTCGTGGGCTTCGTATGCGGTTTCATCGGCCCGATGGTGTTTTCGCCGGACGCGAACCAGGGTCCGATGTTAGGGATATTTATCACCGGTCCGGGTGGTGCGCTGTTGGGCGCGATCCTGGGAGCGATCGTCGGTGCCGCGCGTCCGCCGGCGGCCATCGCTGCGAGGGCGCTTGCTGTCGTGTCGGTCGCATTGGCTGCGGTGTGCCTGTACTTCAGCATGCCGGAGCCAAAGTACTATGCGAACGTCGTGGATGCGGAGATCGGTGGCTGTCGGGACACCTGATACGCTCAAGGATAAGGCGATGGGGTATTGGGATGACCGAGTCGCCAAGGTCACCTGGGCTCCGCCTCGTGCGGGTTGGAAGGAGGACTTCGATCGGATGGTTGCGGCGTCCCCGGGGGTGGTGCTCGATGTGCGCGTTCTGCGCGAAACTAAGCTGCACGAAAACCGCAAGCCGTGGAACCGCGGAACATTCGTCGGGCACCCCTGGGGAACGGGCGACGCGCCCACTCAGTATTTCGCACGCTTCGCCGGTGGCTCGTGCGAGAGCTATCCCGCCGGGCAGCACGCGATCTATCTGGCTACCGGCGAAGACGCCAAGCTCTGGCCTTCCGAAGTCCTGTCGAACTTCCTCGACCTCCAGGTCTTGGAGCCGCTCCCTGCTCGGTTCCGCAGCGTCGTTCCGCAGTAATCGCGCAGCGCCGGCGCGCTGCGTTGTCTTAACCCTTCGTAGGCACGGCCAAGGACGTGGTAGAGTCCACTCGTGCTGGAGGCCACGTGCTCTTTTCGCCCAGCTACCCCACAAAACAACGAGGAGACAAGAATGAAGACGGTCGGTCTTACCCTTTTGGGCCTGCTGATGCTGTGCCCGCATGTCACCTACGCCGACGATCGCGCGCTGCTCGTCGTGGCCGAGATGATCGAAATCAACGCGAAGCCCGCCGCCGTGTGGAAGTTCGTGAAGCGTTTCGACGGCCTCAAGGACTGGCACCCCGCCTTCGCAAAGAGCGACATCATCAAAGGCAAGGATGGACAGCTCGGTGCGGTGCGCGCACTGACGGTGAAGGATGGTCCGACGTTCACCGAAGAGCTGCTCGCGATCAACGATTCGTCCATGGCATTGACCTACAACATCATCGAGTCGCCGCTGCCCCTCGACCACTACCTATCCACGATAACCGTGAAGCCGAACGGAAGCGGCGGCTCGACGGTCACGTGGATTGGAACCTTTGTGCGCAAGAATCCGCGCGACAACCTGCCCGAAGCCGAAAGCGACGCTGGTGCTGTCAAGTTCATCACAGGCGCCTACGCGGGTGGCTTGCAGAACTTGAAGCAAGTCATGGAGAAGTAGGGCAAAACCGCGAGCGGGCTGCGCTCCTTGCGCGGCAGCACCTAACGTGATATGCCGCCTGCCCGTACGAAAGTGATAGCTGATATCCCCCGGGGGGCATTGCGTATTCGCTCCGCTGCGACGATGATTCGGTTTCATATGCGTGCTCTGATCATCTCGCTGGCCGCGGTCGGTCTCGTCATCTGCTCCCTCTCGGGATATGCGGGTGGCGAGCGCTACCCTTCTTATTCCAGACTCGAGCAGGTCGGCCGTACGGCCGATGACGAGCCCAATCTCAAGTCTGCCGGGCAGCTCGAGCAAACCTGGACGCTTGGCCGACGAAGACGCGCCTCTCAAATCCACCGGTGCCAGCAATCCAGGCCGCGCAGCCGACCAGGAGGCGCCCCTCAAGCCGCTGGCGCCTCAAGCCAACCTGGACGCTCCGCCGACGAAGACGCAGCCCTCAAGTCCGGCGGGTAGCATCGAGCAGGGCTGGACGCATGGCCGACGACGACCAGCCGCCCAAGTCGACCGGTGCTTCGATCAAGCCAGAGCGCAAGATCGAGGAAATCGCTCCCCGTGCGAGCCTCCGGTGGCGTGAACAAGCCCGCTCGCATCGAGGACGACGGCAACCGGATGTAGTCCGAGCGGTCAGGCCGCCGCTGCATAACGTGAAGGCAGGGTACCCCCTGCCTTTTGTTTTTCCGGTTGCCGGAGTCGGCCATCTTTTTCTCGACCTGGTTTAGCCGCGCATTCCGGCGCCCGCGAGGGACCCGGGATTCCTGACCTCGATTCCTTCCGTTCCGCTACGCGGCCCCGGAATGACGACCTCAGATGGGTCACGAGTCGAGTCTCGAGACGATCCCTGCCTACGCCGCGAGGAAGATACCTGCCAGCGTCTTGTCGCTCCTGATCTGCTCCAGTTTTTCGGACGCGTACCGGTAGCCCACCTCGACGATCCGATCGATCGCCTCGAACTCGAGGACGCCGAATTCGTCGATCGGCGGCCGCAGACACAGGTCGGCGTCGCGCTTCACCTCGTCGGTCTTCTGGTGGCTGCCGGCCTCTGTCGCACGCATGAGCACGGCGGCGATGTTGGGCGCGTCGACGCGGTTGCGGAAGGGCAGGATGTGGTTCCAGAGGACTGCCCACGGGGAGGGAAACTCCGTGATCTGGAAGGCAAAGGTCGTCTTCGACCCGACATCGACCACGATCACCTTCTGGCAGGAACGCTTGCGCATGATGTCCCCGGGAAGGTTGTTCACGAGCGCCCCGTCCACGAACACATTGCCGTCGCGCATGACCGGGACAAAGACACCAGGCAGGGAGGAGCTCGCTCGTACGGCCTTCCACAGCGGGCCCCGCTCGAGGATCACCGTTTCGCTCGTCGTGAGGTTGCACGACACGCAGTAGAAGTTCAGCCACATGTCTCCGATGTCGGTGTCGCCGTAGACCTCCCTGGCCCACCGGTCGAGCACGCGGGTGCGGATGAGCGAGATGAAGGGCAGCGTGTACTCCTTGTGCGGCTTGTGCCGCAGCCAGCCGGTGCGCGAGATCTCGAGGATGTCCTTCCAGTCGAAGCCCATCCCCAGCGCGCCCGCGATGACCGCGCCCATGCTGGTGCCGCCGATCATGTCGATCGGCACACCCGCCTCGCCAAGCGCGCGGATGACGCCGATGTGAGCGAGCCCTCGAGCGCCCCCGCCGCCGAAGACCACGCCGATCGCCTGTCCCGTGAGGCAGCGTGCCGCCCGCGCAAAGTCCTCCTGCCGATCCTGACGGATGTGGAAATGGCGCTGCAGATTGCGGCCACGGAACCAGCGCTCGGTTCCCGACGGCAGCCGGCTGCCGTCCGGGTGCAGCAGGATCAGCGTCTGGCGCGCCTTCGAGACCGCGTCATGCCCGCCGAGCAGTGCCTTCTCGACCGCGCTCGGCTCGGGATCCGAACTGGCCTGCGCCACCAGCAGAATCTCGTCTGCCTGGCGCAGGCAGCGCAACGTCCAGCCCGATGCGCTGCTGTCGGCCTCGCAGACGATGAACCGATACTGCGACTCGTGCTCGTCCAGCCAGGCGGTCAGACGCATTCCCGCCACGTGATCCCTGCCGGCCTCGGCGATCCCGGGCTGGTTGAGCAGCGCATCGACCCGTTTGCCGGACAGATGCAGCGTGGGACCGATGTTTCCCAGAGCCTTGACCAGCCGCTCGGTGAAATCGGCGGTGGACGTGGCGGTGCCGATCCCCAGGACTGCGATACACATCCCCATGGCGGGGGCGCTGCTCACACGCTCCTTCGCCCGCAAGCGCCGCACGACGATCTCGGCGAGCACATGCATGACCTTCGGGTACTTCTGGACGATCTCCTCGAAAGTTTCGCGCGAGATGCGCACCAGCTCGCTGTCGCGCACCGCGATGACCGTGGCGGTCCTGGGCTCGCCGGTCAGCAGCGCGATCTCGCCGATGCTCTCGCCGCGGCTCATCTCGCTCAGGACCCGGCCGCCCGCCACTGCGCGCAAGCGCCCCCCGAGCACGAAGTAGAGGTCCTGGCCGGTGTCGCCCTCCGAGAAAAGCATCTCGCCGGCCTGCAGCCGGACCCATTGCACCCGCGACTCGACGTAGCGGAGCACCGACTCGTGCAGAGTGCCGAAAAGACGGGTGAGGCCCAACGCGAGCTGGGACCGCGCGACGCGGCGCCGAATG
This sequence comes from uncultured beta proteobacterium, assembly GCA_963747025.1. Taxonomy (GTDB): domain Bacteria; phylum Pseudomonadota; class Gammaproteobacteria; order Burkholderiales; family SHXO01; genus SHXO01. The sequence goes on along the minus strand of CAVVDJ010000003.1, from coordinate 175,609 downwards.
CCCTCGGACAGCTCCTGCACGACCTGCGGGGACGTCTTGAGGACATGCTCGAACGTGCTGCGCGGAACCCGGACCAGCACGCTGTCCTGCGCTGCGGACACCGAGGCGCTGTACACCCCGCCGCCGGCCAGGATCGCCATCTCGCCTGCGATCTCGCCCTGGCCGAACTCCGACAGCGTCAGCTCGGTGCCATCTTCCCGCTGCGCGGTGGCCCGCAGCGCCCCGCTGACGATGACGTAGACGGCGTGCGCTGTTTCCCCTCTGGTGAGCAGACGCTCGCCGGTCGCGGATGTCGATTTCTTCGAGCTCAGCGGCCGGCTCCGCCAGCAGCGCCTGGCGCAGCGCCGGCAGCCGCTCGGAAAGGCACTCCAGCAGGCCGGCGAAGTCGGCTGTTGCGTAGGTCATCGCTGTTCCGTCTCGCGCATAGTTTCCGCGCGCCATGATGCCGGGAAACGCAGCATTGCGCTCGACGCTATCATCGAGTCCCGTTCCCTCCCCCGCGCGCGGGGCAGGGTAGGGTGCGGCGTGCGGTTCCAGTCAGGCGGCCGCCGGTGCGAGCGCCAGAGCATCCTCTTTGAGCTTGGCGTGGTTCACCTTGCCGGTACCCAAGAGCGGTATGGCGGAAACGCAAACCAGCTTGCGCGGCACCGCGATCTCGGGCAATCCGAGCGTCCGCGCGGCCTGCTGCAAGTTCTCGCGGGTGAGCGAGGGATCGGTGGTGAACAGCACGAGGGCCTCGCCGCGTTGACCGTCGGGCCTGGAGGAGGCGGCGTGCAGGAATCCAGACGACGCGGCCGCCGCGATCTTCTCGACGACCTCGAGCGAGATCATCTCGCCGGCGATCTTCGCAAAGCGCTTGACGCGGCCCAGGATGTGAAGGAATCCGTCCGCATCGATGTCGACGATATCGCCGGTCTCGTACCAGCCAGGGCCCAGTTCCGACTTCGGCGGCTCGAGCACGCCGGGGTTGGCGTAGTGCAGATAGCCCAGCATGACGTTTGGGCCGCGCAGGTGGAGCACGCCGCCGCGGTCTATGCCGGGAACCGGCACCAGCTTGGCCTCCATGCCGGGCAACAGCTGCCCGACGCTGCCGATGCGGGTCGCCATCGCGTTGTTGACCGATATGACCGGTGCCGTCTCCGTGACGCCGTACCCCTCGTAGATGCGGGTGCCGAACTTCTCGAACCACAGGTCGCGCACCGGCTGGGACAGCTTCTCGGCCCCCGCGACCACGTACCGCAGTCGGTAGAAGTCGTAGGGGTGAGCGAACTTGCCGTACTGGCCGAGGAACGTGCTGGTGCCGAACAGGATGCTGCAGCTGCGGTCGTAGATGATCTCGGGGATCAGGCGGTAGTGCAGGGGAGAAGGGTACAGGAACAGCTTGATGCCGGTCAGGATCGGAAGCAGTCCGCCTCCCGTCAGGCCGAAGCTGTGAAAGATCGGCAGCGCGTTGAAGATGCGGTCCTCCGACGTGAAATCGGTGATCGCCCGGATCTGCGCGATGTTGGAGAGGATAGCGCGGTGCGACAGCACCACCCCCTTCGGCCGTCCTTCCGAGCCGGAGGTGAACAGCACCACGGCCGGCGAATCCGAGCTGATGCGCCTTCCCAGCAGCTTGGGGAAGAGCAGATGCAGCAGGGCCCACAGCTTGACCCCCGTGGTCACGGTGGGCTGCAGGTCTTCGAGATAGATGACCTTGATGCCCTTCAACGCATCCACCTGCCCCTGCAGCCTGGCCGTCTCGAGAAACTTGCGCGACGTGACGATCGTCGAGATGCGCGCCGCCACGCACGCGCTTTGCATGCCGTCGGTTCCCGCCGTGTAGTTGAGCATGGCAGGGATGCGGCGGAACGCGGTCATTCCGATCACCATGCACAAGGTCGCGGCCAGATTCGGCAGCAGGATGCCGACCGTTTCGCCACGCGCGCTGTTGCGGCGAACGAGCAGCCCCAGCACCAGCGTCATCTTGAACAGGGTGTTGTAGGAGTACTCGGTCTGCTTCATGTCCTCCACGAGCTTGCGGCCGCGGCCGCAGATGCGCATGGCATCGAGCAGCGCGTCGTACAGCGTCTGGATCGGATGGGAGCGGAAGATCATCTCCTGCATGATCCTGCGCATGCTTTCTCCGGCTTTCCTGCGGCGCATGCGGCCGGTCTCGCCTGTGGGCATGACGATCGAAGTGGGCGGCTGGAGCGAGACGGTTATGCGCGGGAACAGCGCGCGCGGATTGCTGCCCGAGAGACGGCTGAAGTAAGTGCGCGTGGCGCCATCCAGCCGCACCGGCGCGATGACGGCCTGGGTTCTGGCGGCGACGAAGGCCGGCCCGTCGTACACCTTCATCAGGCTGCCGGTCAGCGTGATGCGCCCTTCGGGGAAGATCACCACCGGGCGGCCGGACTCGATCAGGCGGATCACGCGCTTCATGGCCATGGGGTTGGTCGGATCCACCGCCAGGTACTCGCCCAATGACAGCAGCCACCGGTAGATCCAGTTGCGGGTGACCTCGGTGTGCACGACGAACACCGCGTCCACCGGCAGAAACGCAGCCAGGATCAACCCGTCCAGTAAGGACTGGTGATTGGCGATGATGAGCAGCCGCCGCTCGGAGAAGTGGCTGGCGTCACCTTCTACCTGGACGCGAAACGCAACCTTGAGCAGGGCGCGGATCATCGACTTGAGCATGGCGGCTTCCTCCCTCGGGCTGCAACATGCCTCCTCTCCCATCGAGGAGAGGGAGCTACTTAGCAATACGCGCCAGCTCGATGGCAAGATCGTGCAGGTGAGCCGCCGTGGCGCCCTTCGCTTTCTTGACCGCCGGCGTGATCTTCTCCAACAGGTCCCCGGCGCCCAATCTTATGCCGGCGCGGAATTCGCTCGGAGGACCGTCGACGCGTTGCACCAGCAGGGTCACGTAAGCGCGCTGCAGCTCGCGGCGGTAAAGCTCGATGGTCGGCGTCGCCGAAGCCAACTCGCTGAACAAGCCGTCGTTCAGATCGTAGAGCATGTCCAGGCCGGTGTATCCCTTGACGTTCGGATTCAGCGCCTGCGCCTCCGCCATGCGCTGGAACACCCCGGCTTCGACGAGCCGTTGCAGCAGCTTCTGATTGGAATCCTGCAGCCCGTCCGTCGCGCCGGTCTGCGCCACCCGCAGCAGCACCTCGGGGTCGAGCATCGCGCGCGGTGTCGTGAAGGCGTGGCTGAGCAGGAACTTCACGGCGGCGCGCTGTCTTTCCGGTGGCACCGGCTTGAACGGCGCGGTGCCGCGCCCGGCCTGGTAGCGGATTTCCTCCACGCCGCCGACCATCTTGGCGACCGCATTGAGCTCGCGATGCCGCTGCGTGATCAGCGCGTCCCACATCTCGCGCAGCGGCTGGTAGCTGCCGCCCAGTTTGGTGGTGGCCGGAATCAGCATGGGCACCACCCGGTCGATGTTGCGCAGCCCCAGCTCGGCGGCCGGGATCGGGTCGCCGCCGATCACGTTGGTGTTGACCTTCGGGTCGAGCGCCGCAGAGTCGTCTTCGCCGCCGAAGCGCAGCATCGGGTCGTCGATCTGCCGCGCGGCGAGCTCGTCCAGCTTGACGATCTCCGCGTCGCTGCTCAGCAACTGGGTGACCTTCTTGCCGTCCTTCACCACCGTCTCCGTGAACTGGCGGTAACCCCAGTCGATCGCGAAGTAATCGTAGTGGCCGAACTTCGGCAGCAGATAGGCGTTGTCACCCGGCTGCGCGACGTAGTTCATGCGCGCATAGTCCATGATCGAGGCAGTGCTGCCCCAGCGCTCGGTCCACTCGCGGCTGCGTAACTGCTGGATCGAGTAAGCCGAGTGCGCCTTGAAGTTGTGGCGCAGACCGATGGCGTGGCCGATCTCGTGCGAGACCACGTAGCGCAGCAGCTCGCCCATCAGGTCATTGGGCAGGGGCAGCTTCTTTGCGCGCGGATCGAGCGGGCCGACCTGAGTGAAATACCAGCGCTCGGCCAGGCGCAGCACGTTGTGGAAGAAGATGGCGTGCGAGGAGATGACCTCGCCGCTGCGCGGATCGATCACCGCGGGGCCCATGGCGTTCGCCCGCCCGCTCGGAGTCCAGCGGATCACGTTGTAGCGCACGTCCTCAGGATCCCAGTCCGGGTCCTCCTTGGGCGTCGGGGCATCGCGGGCGAGGATGGCTTTGCGGAACCCGGCCTTCTCGAAGACCTGCTGCCAGTCCTCGATGGCGCGCTTGATATAGGGGCGCCACTCCTCGGGCACTTCCGGGCTCAGATAGAACACGATCGGCTTCACCGGCTCGGAGACCGCGGCGTTGATGTCCTTCTTCTCCAGCCGGAAGCGCTGGATGTAGGCACGGCTGACCTTGCCATGCTCCTCGGTGCCGTAGTCGTCGAAGGTCACGGCGAAGTAGCCCACGCGCTCGTCCCAGTAACGACCCTGCATGGGATGCTCGGGCAGCAGGTGCAGGCTGGTGTGAAAGATGAAGCCCATGGAGGTCGCGCGCTTCTCGTCGTCCGCCCCGGGTTTGAACAGCTCCGCCGGGTCGGGCACCCAGGTCTGGTAGAAACGGATGTCGATGTTTTCCGGGAAGGCCTTCACCGACTGGACGTAGGAGCGGCGCGGGTCGACCATGCGCATGTGGAACTGGCGCATCAGATCCAGCGCGAAGCCCGCCGGCACCTCGGTGACCAGGATGCCGGTGATGTCGATGATGGGCGCGCCGCCCTTGCCTTCGCGAATGATGTCGAAGGCCCGCAGCGCCGGGCGCAGAGACGCGGCCTCCACGCCGCGCTGCAGGTTGGACTGTTGGCGCGCCCAGATCTCGTAGCGCACGTCCTCCAGATAGACTTTGTTGCCCTGCCGGGTCAGGCGAATGACGCGGTTGTCCACGGCCGAGCCGGGCGCCACGAAATCGGTTCCGGAAGACAGCGCCGCGAACTCGGTGTTGGCGAGGATGTCCCGGTTCAGCATCGCCGGGGGAATCTCGAACATCACGCGATCGCACACGACGTGCACGGTGAACATGCCCTGCAGCGTCTGGATGTTGGGCGGTCTTCCCGGTGGGCAGGACGCGACCTTTGCGGCCGCACCGAAAGCTGGCGGGGGAGAGGATGGTGGCCAGGACGACGCTCGCCAGGACTACGCACATCACGGCGATTCCGCGCATGTTCAAATCACCTCCGAGATATCGAATGAAGCAAGCTTACTTCAGCCGCCTCTGCAGCGGAACCCGATGCAGTCGGTCAGGAACGCTTCACCGCGTCGCGGATCTCGCGCAGAAGCACGATTTCCTCGGGCGGTGCGGGCGGCTCAGCGGGCGGGGCCTGGCGCTTGAAGCGGTTGATCAGCTTCACCATGACGAAGACGACGAAGGCCAGGATGATGAAGTTCAGCACGATGGTGAGGAAGTTGCCGTAGGCGATCACCGGTACGCCGGCCCTCTTGAAAGCCTCCAGAGTGGGCGGCACGGCTGGCGGCTCAGCGAGCGGGATGAACAGGCCGGAGAAGTCCGCCTTGCCCAGCATCCCGGCGACGACGGGCATGATGAGATCGTTGACCATCGAATCGACGATCTTGCCGAAAGCCACGCCGATGATGATGCCGACGGCAAGGTCGATCACGTTGCCCCTGGTTGCGAACTCTCGAAATTCGAGGATGAAGCTCTTCATTACGGTCTCCTTGGCTATGTTCCAGAAATGATGAGGGATCCGCTTCGTCTCTTGGAATCTTGTCGCGTGCCGATTAGCAACGAAGCTCATTCAACCAGGGACTCCTTCCCCTGCGGAGCGGGGGAAGGCGGGGACGGGGAGCAAGGGTCCAGGGCTCTACGCCTTCAACCCCAGCACGTTATACGCCGGGATCGGGCGGTGGAAACCTTTGAGCGACAGTTCGCCCGCCGATTCGACCTCCAGCAGTCCCTCCGTCAGCGCCAGGACGCGCTTGGAAACCAGGATCTGGCCGGGCTTCGCTTCGCCGCACAGACGCGCCGCGAGGTTGGTGACCGAGCCGATCGCGCCGTAGTCCCATCGCCCTTCGAAACCGATCGCGCCGATCGTCGCGTAGCCTAGCGCGATGCCGATGCTGAGGTCGAGCTCGTAGCCGAGCTTGCGCCACTTGTCGATCAGCTCCGCGACGCGCTCGCGCATCGCGAGTGCCATGCGGACCGCCCGCTCGCCTGGGTTCGACACCGGCACCGGGTCGTTGAAGAAGATCATCATGCCATCGCCGGTGAAGCGCTCGAGCGTGCCTTCGTGCTCCAGGATGAGCTTACCCATCTCGGCGTGATACTCCCTCAGCACGCCCATGACCTCCTCGGGCTCCGCGGTCTCGGCGAACGCCGTGAAGCCGCGCAGATCGAGGAAGCAGACGGTCACCTCGCGCCGATGGGTCTTGAGCGGGATCGTCGGCCCCGCCTGCGACGATCAGTTCAGCGAGCTGAGGCGAGAAAAACCGCTTGAGCCGACCGAGCCGTTCCACAAGGGCGACCTGCTCCGCCACGCGCTGCTCCAGCGAGTGGCTCCAGTCCGCCAGCTCCCGGAGGTGCTGCGCTTCCCGGTCGCGCAGCCGCTTCTTCTCGAGGCAGGCGCCGATCCGCGCTCGCAGCAGGGTCGGGTCGAAGGGCTTCGGCAGGTAGTCCTCCGCACCCAGCTCGATGCAGCGCACGACGCTTTCGATCTCATCGACCGCGGAGATCATCAGAACGGGAATGTCGCGCAGCGCCTCGTCTGCCTTGAGCTGGCGCAGCACTTCGTAGCCGTCGACCTCCGGCATCATCACGTCGAGCAACACCAGGTCGACGCGCCGCGCCCGCAGCACCTCGAGCGCTTCGCGCCCGCTCGCGGCCAGCTGAACTCGATGGCCCTCGCGCTCCAGCCGGCGCCCGAGCATCTCGCGATTGGCGGCGTTGTCGTCCACGACCAGGATCACGCCTGTCTCCGTGGTGCCTCTGCGCTGGCCGCGGCCTCGACTGCCGAGCTGCCGATGCTCGGACGGCGGCGACTCCGTTCGCAACCACGGATTGCAGCGTGGCGGCCGCGAGCGCGATGCGCTCCAGATCCTGCATTTCGCTGTTGCGCACCCGCCCGCGCAGCCTGGGCCTTGCAGCGATTCCGACCGTCAGCATGACCGAGCCCAGCGGCCCGGACAACTGCGTCGACAGACGTGCGAGGTCGACGTGACTTGCATCGGTATGCGGCAGCTCGTTGATCAGGGTCAGCAGGCGCTGCGCATCCGCGTGCACCTGACGCAACCCGGGCCCAGCGCGGCCGGATCGCTCTGCGCCACGTCTTCGAGCAGCATCTCGCTGTACCCGATGATGTGGTTCAGCGGAGTGCGCAACTCGTGCCGCAGATGCGCGAGCGCTTCTCGATCCATGTTCACGAGCTCTGTCCTCCAAGCAGCGCCTGGATCTTGGACAGCAGCCGCGGCAGCTCCACCGGCTTGGTGTCGAAGTCGTCGCAGCCGGCGGCCATGGCCTTGTCGCGGTCGTCCGCCATGGCGTGCGCGGTCAGCGCGATGATCGGGAATCTCTCGCGTCTGCGGCTCCGCCTTGAGCCGCCGCGTCGCCTCCCAGCCGTCGATGCCTGGCAGGCTCATGTCCATCAGGATCAGCGCCGGCAGCTCTCGGTCTGCGCCTTCGCGACGCCTTCTTCGCCGTCAACCGCGATGACGACTTCGTAGCCCTGCTTCTGCAGCCGGCGCGACAGCATGTCGCGGTTCATCTCGTTGTCCTCGACCAGCAGGAGCTTGGTCATGTGCCTGTCCCTTTGCGGCGCCCGATCGAGGCGGCGAGCAGCGCCCGCACCTCGGCCAGCAGGTCTTCCTGCCCGTATGCCCCTTTCTGCAGAATGCGAACCACGGAGCCATTGAGTCGTTCATGATCCTCGGCCGTGAGGTCCTTGGCCGTGACGATCACAACCGGGATCTGCCGCCACGCCTCACGCTCGTGCAGCGCGCTCAAGAATTCGAAGCCATCCATCTGCGGCATCATGAGGTCGAGCAGGATGGCGCCCGGCGTGCGCTCGCCGAGTCGGGCCAGTGCGGCCAACCCGTTCTCCGCCTCGATCACCGCGTACCCTTCCGCCTCGAGAATCCGCCGCAGCAGCAACCGAACGCCCGGATCGTCGTCGACCACCAGCACCGGCAGATCACGTCGATATTTGTTGAGCACCGCGATCAGCCGCTCGCGGTCGATCGGCTTGGTGAGATATTCCGATGCGCCCAGAGCGTAGCCCATCTGCTTGTCGTCGACGATCGTCAGCATGATCACCGGAACGTCCGCGAGCTCGCGATCCGCCATCAGCCTCGAGAGCACGGTCCAGCCGTCCATGCCGGGCATCATGACATCGAGCGTGATCGCGTCCGGCCGCTGGCTGCGCGCCAGGCGCAACCCGTCCTCACCGTTCGCCGCCGTCAGAACGCGAAAGCCCTGCTTGCTCAGAAACCGCTGCATCAGCTCGCGCACCACGGCTTCGTCGTCGATGACCAGGACCATCCCCGCGCTGCCGGCTGCCTCAGCCCAGGCCTTCGCGGATCTGCGCGACGTCGGCCGGAAGGCGAACCGTAAAGGTGCTTCCTCGACCCGGCTCGCTCGCAACCGTGATCTCGCCGCCCATCAGCCGGCACAGCCGGCGGCTCGAGCGCAAGTCCGAGGCCGGTACCGCCGTACTTGCGCGCGGTCGTGGTATCCGCCTGCGAGAACTCCTGGAACAGCCGTCCGAGCTGCTCGGCGTTGAGCCCGATGCCCGTGTCCTCGACGGTGAAGGTAAGCCAGGCGTCGCCGTCCGACGCCTCGCGCTGCACTGCCAGCGACACGGTGCCTTGCTCCGTGAACTTGCACGCGTTGCTCAACAGGTTGAACAGCACCTGGCGGACCTTGGTCAGATCGGCATGCATGGTGCCGATGTCGGCGTCGCAAACTACCTCGAGCCGGTTGCCGTTCTTCTCGGCCAGCGGCTGGATCATCGACGGCGATGTCCTCGACCATCCGCGCCACGCTGAAGTCCTCGAGGTGCAGCTCCATCTTGCCGGCTTCGATCTTCGACAGATCCAGGATCGAGTTGATCAGCTCCAGCAGGTGCTTGCCGGCGGCATTCACTTTCTTCAGGTCGGGCACCAGGCCGTCGGCTCCCACGTCCGACCGCATCCTCCTGCAGCATCTCGCTGTAGCCGATGACGGCATTGAGCGGCGTGCGCAGCTCGTGCGACATGTTCGCGAGGAACGTGGACTTGTGCTGGCTCGCGATCTCGAGCTGATGGAACAGCCGCGCGTTTTGCATGGCCAGCGCGGACTGGCTGGCAAATGTGGTCATCAGATCGACGACTTGTCGCGGAAACTCGCCCGGCTGGGTGCGGGCGATCGTCAAGGCGCCCATCACCTGGTCCTCGCGAATCATCGGCACCGCCAGCACCGCTCGGAAGCCGCTCTCGATCATGAGATCGCGCACACGACTGTGGTAGGCGCCCTCGACGAGGATGTCCGGCACCTGGATGGGCTGCCGCTTCAAGACCGCTTGACCGGTGACACCTTCTCCCTTCCTGAGGGGATTGCGCCGCAAAGCTCGGCAATTTCCTGCGCATACCCGCTCGTGGCCCGTGGGCGTAGCTCTTCGGTCGCTTCATCGTAGTCGTAGATCTGCCCCGCCTGGGTCCCGGCGAGCTGATTGGCGTGCGCGAGGATGGTCGTCAAGACGGTATCGAGATCGAGCGTCGAGCTGACCGCGCTACCGACCTCGCCGAGCGCCTTGAGCTCTTCGACTGACCGACCCAGCTCCCCGGTGCGTGCCTGCAGCTCGTTGAACAGCCGCGTATTCTCGATCGCGATCACCGCCTGGTCGGCGAAGGTCTGGAGCATGGCGATCTGACGTTCGCGTGAACATTGCGGGCTCGGCGCCGGTGACGCCGATCGCTCCAATCGGGCTAATGTCGCGGAGCATGGGCACGGCGAGCATGACGCTGCGATCCTCCGACCGTGCTTCAGCCAAGGTCTGTATTCGAAATCGGTCCTGGCTCAATGTCCGGGACTGTAAGCACTGCCAAGGCAGCGCGTCCGAGCACGCTGTCGCGGCCCGGGGCTTGATGCGTGCCGCACGCTCGATGGCCGAGATGCCCTCGAGCCCGTGTTCCGCATGCCCTGCGCGGCCGCTGCCAAGCGGATCAATTCGCCGTCGAACGTCGTAGACCACGGCAAAGCGTGAGCCTCGCAGAGCCTGCGTGCGCTAGCCGCGATCGTCGTCAAACACCGGCTGCACGTCGGACGTGCGACTGGCTGATCGCGCGCAGGATCTCGCTGGTGGCCGTCTGCTGCTCCAGAGACTCGGTCAAGTCCCGGTTACGCGTCTGCAGCTCGTTGAACAGCCGCGTATTCTCGATCGCGATCACCGCCTGGTCGGCGAAGGTCTGGAGCATGGCGATCTGCCGTTCGGTGAACATCGCGGGCCTCAGCGCCGGGACGCTGATCGCTCCAATCGGGCTGCCATCGCGGAGCATGGGCACGGCAACGAGCGCTGGGAAAGCCGGCGGTCTCGGCCACGCGTCGCAGTGCATACTCCGGGTCCTCGCGAACATCCGGTACGTAGACGACGGCTCGGGTGAGAATGGCGCGGGCGGCCACAGCGCCGCGGCTCGGAGGCATCGGGTAGGTGCGATGGATCGCCTCGAGGCCTTCGGGCTAACGCTGTCGCGGCCGCGACCTTGATCAGCTCGCCATCGAACGTGTACACCACTGCAAACGTCGCCTCGCACAGCTTTCGCGCATTTGCCGCGATCGTCTCGAACACCGGCTGCACGTCTGGCTGCGACTGACTGATCACGCGCAGGATCTCGCTGGTGGCGGTCTGCTGCTCGAGCGATTCGGTCAGATCGCGGTTGCGGGTCTGCAGCTCGTTGAACAGCCGCGTGTTCTCGACCGCGATCACCGCCTGGTCGGCGAAGGTCTGGAGCATGGCGATCTGCCGCTCGGAGAACATCGCGGGCTCGGCGCCGGTGACGGTGATCACTCCAATTGGGCTGCCGTCGCGAAGCATAGGCACAGCAAGACCGCTGCGAAACCCGAGCCGACTGAGCGAGAGTCCTCAAGCTGTCATAATCCGGATCCTCACGGACATCCGGTACGTAGACCACGGCCCGCGTCAGTATCGCGCGGGCGGCCGCACCACCGCGACCCGGTCGCATCGGGTACGATTGCCGGATCGCCTCGAGCCCCTCAGGACTGAAGCCCTCGGCGGCCGCGATATTGATGAGCTCCCATCGAACGTGTAGACGCACTGCGAACGCGGCTTCACACAGCGTCCGTGCATTCGCCGCAATCGTCTCGAACACCGGCTGCACGTCACGCTGCGACTGGCTGATCACGCGCAAGATCTCGCTGGTTGCGGTCTGCTGCTCGAGGCGTTCTTGCAGCTCGGTGAACAGCCGCGTGTTCTCGATCGCGATCACCGCCTGATCGGCGAAGGTCTTGAGCATCGCGATCTGCCTCTCGGAAAACGGCCGCCCTCCGTGCCGGCGGATGATGATCGCCCCGATTGGCGTCCCTTCGCGAAGCATTGGCACCGCGACCACGCTGCGAAATCCGACATAGCGCTGAAAGCGCCTTGCCTCGGGAAATTCGGGATCAATGACCTCGCAGGATGTCTGCTGACGTGAACAGTGCTTCGGTCGATCACGGCTCGTCCGGTCACGGCTCCCCGCGTTCGGAGCGCGCAACAGGATGGGCAGGCAGATCGACCCAGTGGTCGCAACCGGTCGAAGAATGCGTCGCCGTCTAGGCGGTAGATCGCCGCATCGTTGCCGTCGCACAGTCTCCGGCGAGTCTGCGCGACAGCTGCATCGAGTACCGGCTGCCAGATCGGTGGGCGAGCTGCTGATTACACGCAGGATCTCGCTGGTGGCTGTCTGCTGCTCCAGCGACTCGGTCAAATCCCGGTTGCGCGTCTGCAGCTCGTTGAACAGCCGCGTGTTCTCGATTGCTATCACGGCCTGGTCGGCGAAGGTCTGGAGCATTGCGATCTGTCTCTCCGAGAACATCGCGGGCTCGGCCCCGCTGACGCCTATCGCTCCGATCGGCTCGCCTTCGCGCAGCATGGGTACGAAGACCACGCTGCGATATCCGACTGCTTTAGCGATGCTCTGATTGGCGTACTCCGAATCCTCGCGAACATCCGGAATGTAGACCACCGTTCGGGTCAAGATCGCGCGGTTTGCCGCCCCAGCGCGTCCCGGGGCGTGGGGAACGCTTGACGGACCGCCTTGATTCCGTCCGGAGTAAAGCCTACGAGAGCCGCCAAATGAACGAGTTGTCCGTCAACGTCCAGACACCTCCAGCAGCTCCCTCGCATAGCTTGAGTGCATTTGCCGCGATCGCGTCGAACACTGGCTGCACGTCGCGTTGCGATTGGCTGATCACGCGCAAGATCTCGCTCGTTGCGGTCTGCTGCTCGAGGCGCTCTTGCAGTTCGGTGAACAGTCGCGTGTTCTCGATCGCGATCACCGCCTGGTCGGCGAACGTGGTGACCAGTTCGATTTCTTTTTGCGAGAACGGCTGGACCATCCCGCGCCACAACGCGATAACGCCGATCGTCACTCCTTGGCGCAGCATTGGAATGCCGAGCATGGTCCTGAACTGGCCCAGAGTCTGCGATTCCCGCCATTCGTATTCCGGATCGGCAACGGCGTCTGGAATGTGGACCGCACTATGTTCGAGCACGACGCGGCCTACGAGTGTCCCGCGGCCGGGCGGAATCGGATGACTGTCGGCGAATGCCCTGAATTCAGCTGTCGTGTTATGCGAGGCGACAAGCCGGCTGAATTCGCCGTCGAACCGGAAGATGAATCCCTGCTCGGCGTGACAGAGCATCGTCGCGTTTGCAATGAGCGTTACGAGCACCGGGTCCAGGTCGAAGGTCGAGCGGCTGATGACTTTGAGCACCTCGCTCGTCGCCGTCTGCTGCTCCAGCGCCTCGGTCAGGTCCCGGTTGCGTGTCTGCAGCTCATTGAACAACCGCGTGTTCTCGATCGCGATCACCGCCTGGTCGGCGAACGTCTGAAGCATGGCGATCTGGCGTTCGGAGAACATCCCCGCTTCGGCGCCGGCAACGCTGATCGCTCCGATGGGGCCGCCGTCGCGGAGCATGGGCACGGCCAGGGCGCTGTGAAACCCAGTCGTCTGAGCCAGGCTCTGGAGGGGATATTCCGCATCCTCTCGTACATCTGGGATGTAGACGACCGCTCTCGTGAGGAGGGCGCGGGCGCTCGCGCCGCCGCGGCTCGGCGGCATCGGAAAGGCTTGATGAAGCTCGCCGAGCCCCTCGGGGCTATAGCCTTCGACAGCCGCAAGGTGGATCAGCTCGCCGTCGAACCTGGTCACCACTACGAAGGCAGCCTCGCACAGCTTTCGTGCATTCTCCGCGATTGACTTGAAAACCGGCTCCACGTCGCGTTGCGACTGGCTGATCACACGCAAGATCTCGCTGGTCGCGGTCTGCTGCTCCAGAGCGTGAGATCGCGGTCCGGGTCTGCAGTTCGTTGAACAGCCGCGTGTTCTCGATCGCGATCACGGCTTGGTCCGCGAACGTTTCAAGCATTGCGATCTGCCGCTCCGAGAAATCGCCTGGCTGTCGATGCTGAATGGTCATCGCCCCGATGGCGTGATCTCCGCGGAGCATGCGGTGCCGAGCCAGCTCGCTCGATAGCCGAGTCGTGCAGCTACGGCTTCGCCCGCCGAACTCCGTGTCCGGCTCCGCGAAGAGGTCGGGGACGTGTACGATGCTCCGGTCGATGATCGCTCGGCCTGTCGTCAAATCGCGTCGACATGGAAACCGGTTTCTGCCTGGACGGCCGAACGGCAGCGGCCCACTGCGCTGCTACGCAAGCTCTCCCTCCTCCAACGAAGGATGGCGGCATCGACGGCGCCGCAGAGGCGCGCGGCGCTTTCGGCCACGGCGTCCAACACTGGTTGCAGGTCGGTCGGCGAGCTGCTGATCACGCGCAGGATCTCGCTGGTGGCTGTCTGTTGCTCGATTGTCTCCGCTAGAGCCCGGTCGCGCGTCTCGCAACTCCGTGAGAAGGCTGCGCATTGTCGACCGCCGTCGCGAGATGAAGCGCGAAGATGGGAAGCAGATGCAACCTGTCTACCGGCAACGGCGCTTCGGCGGTATTTGTTGTCCGCCACTAGCAGCCCCAGCGAGCGGCCGCGCGCGACTATAGGGACGATGACGAAGCTGTTCGTGCGAAGCGCTTTGATCGCCGAGTACGGTGGCTTCAGCCGCGACTTGGGCGGGAGCGGATGCGTTTCGTCGACGACGAGGGACAGCCTTGCCGCGATAGGCGCTGGCCATCGCTCCTGCCTCGGCAAGCGGGATCTCCATACGCTCGCCGAGCGACAGCCGGTCTTCTGCCGACAGACCCGAGCTCGCGACATGGATCAGCCGGTCGGCCTCCGGCGCGGCTGCCCAGACGTGAACACGGTCGACGTCGAGGACCTCTCGAGCAGCTTCCAACACCTGAGCGACCTGCTGTTCGAACGGGAGCGTCTCCTGCAGGGCTGCGGAAGCCTGGAGAAAGCGCTCGATACGCGGCTCTCGACTTCTCGATCTCGCGGCGCTTGCGCTCCGCTTGTGCGCGGATGCTGTGAGTGCTTCGGCGAGAGGCCACTTGGTCCTCACACAAACGTAAGGTCGGGCTCGCCGCCCAGCAGGTAGGCGCCGACAGTCTCGAAATGCGACGAGCGCCCTTGGAGCTGCTGCGTCACGGTATGCATGTCGCGGAAGCGACGCTCCAGCGGATGCGTCTCGAAGATCGCCGTGGTTCCGGCGGCGTTGTAGGCGAAATCGACGGCGTCGCGGGCGCGGTGAATAGCGTGCGTCGAAGCCATGCGCAGCGTCATCCGGTGTTCGAGCGTGAGTGTGCCGCCAGGCCGCACGACCTCCTGCCAGATCTGCTGCGCCGTCTGCAGCAGGAACGCGCGCGCGGCGCGTACACCCGCTTCGGCCTGAGCGGCGCCGGATTGCACGACCGCGTTGTCGCGGATGGGGCTCTTCATTCCGCGCGGCACCTTGTTGCGTGCGACGTCGACGAACACGTCGAGCGAGGCGCGCGCGAGGCCCAGCGCCACGCCCGCGAAGCCCAGCTCGTAGAATGCCAGCGCCGGCAGGCGATACAGTGGCCCCGGCTCCCGGCACTCCTTCTGAAACTCGCGCGTGATCGAGTGATCGTGACGCACGAAATGATCGGTCAGTGCAAACTGATCGCTGGCCGTACCGCGCAGGCCGACGACGTTCCAGATATCAGACCACTCGACCTCGGATGCGGGCACCAGTAGCGTCCGCACGATCTGCTGGCCTTCATCGTCGAGCCGCGGGTTGCCGTCCGCTTCGAAGATCGGGCACTGCGCGCCCACCCAGGTTGCGTGCCGGCCCCCGCTGGCGAAGGCCCATACGCCGGTCGCCCGATAGCCGCCCTCTACGGCTACCGCCTTGGCCTTCGGGCCTGGACCCCATGCCAGCACGGCGCGCGGATCGCCGAAGACTCGATGGGCGACCGCCGGATCGAGGTAGGCCGCGGCCATGGCGCAGCCGCCGGCCTGGCTCAAGCACCAGGCGGTGCTGGCGTCGGCGGTGGCGATGGCCTCGATGACGAGGAAGAACGTGATCGGATCGGTCTCGAGCCCACCCTGGGAACGCGGAAGCAGCAGGCGGAACAAGCGCGCCTCGTGCAGCGCGTCGAGCAGGGGCGCGGGCAACCGGCGTTCGCGCTCGATCTCGACGGCGAGCGACGCGATGCGCGGAAGGAGCGCTCGCGCGCGATCCACGATGTCGGACTGGGTGTCAGGCGGGGTGACGATGCGAGCGTCCAAATGCTGGCTCTCCTTCCCTGGTTACGCGCCGCGACCGATTCTTGTCCAGCCAGTATACGCGCGTCATTCGTGCTCACGCACTTCGTCCAGGCCGCCGACGGAGGCTGCGCTCACGCGAGCCACCGCTCGAGGTTCGCTCGCACGAAGCTGTCGTCGGAAAGATCTGCATGGATCGTACAGACCCGATCGATCGCCTCCTTTTGTCCGGGGCTCAAGCTCTCGTTCGGGTCGAGGCACCAGATGCCCTCGAGCAGACCTTGCCGGCGCAGCACCTCGTGACAGCCGGCGATGCAGCCTTGAAAGTCGTTCGCCACGTCGAAGAACGCCGCGTTGCAGTCGGTCACCCGGCTGTCGAGCGCGAGCAGCGCTTCGCTCACGGTGCCGCCGCCGGTCTGCTCTTTGATCCGCGCAAGCAGCTCCACGGCCGATCGCACCCACACCGACCAGTGGCCGAGCAGCCCGCCCCGAAATCGCACGGTCACAGGCACGCCGTCGCGCATGACCGTGAATGGGGTGACCAGATCCAGCACGATGTGATCGTCATTGCCGGTGTACAGGCTGATGCGCTCTTCGGCGCGCGCCTCGACGATGCCACGGACGACGTCGAGCGTGCGGTAGCGGTTGAACGGTGCGACCTTGATCGCGACGACGTTGTCGATCTCGGCGAAGCGGCGCCAGAATGGCGCGGCGAGCGCAATGCCGCCGACGCTGGTCTGCAGATAGAAGCCGACGAGCGGGATTTCCTCCGCAACCTCGCGGCAATGAGCGATGAGTGCGTTCTCGTCCTCGCCCTTGAGCGCGGCCAGGCTCAACAGCCCGGCGTGGTAGCCGTGCCGTACGGCGGCGCGCGCCTCGCTCACCGCTTGCGGTGTGCGTCCCGCAGATGCCCGCGATCAGAACCAACGGGCGCTTTGTCCATGCGCTGGCTGTCCTCGACGGCTGCCGCGAGCACGGTCTCGTACAGACCGGCTTCGCGGATCGCGAACTGAGTGGTGTGGACGCCGACTGCGAGTCCGCCGGCGCCTGCATCGATGTAGTACCGCGTGAGCGCGCGCTGGCGACGGCGGTCGAACCGGCGCGCGGCGTCGAGTGCGAGCGGATGCGCCGGAATCACGGCGCCTTCGCTGAGAATCGCGAGGACTTCGCGGGGGAGGTCGTTTCGATGCAGGCCCATGCTCGCTTCCTATCCGTACTCAGGGCCGGCAATGGCGAATACCTGGGGCGGATCGCCGTAGGAGATGTCGCGGCCGAACGCCATCCGGAGGAAGGGACGCTGAACTCGGAAGCCGCGTGCGCCGAGCCTTGCGGCAATCCCGGTCCACGCATCCGGCACGTCGACAAAGATGCTGCCGGGTGTCGAAGCGATGGCCGTTTCGAGCAAAATGAGAGCATCGCTCTCGTTTGCGGCGACGATCGGACCCACGTGCGAGGCGACGCGGCCCGGCCGCACCAGTGCGTAAGCGTTCTCTGCCCTCGAGCTCGAAGCCACGCGCTCCGGCGCGTGCGCAAAAGTCTGTAAGCAGTACCTCGCGCTTTGCGCCGAACGCGGCCGCGTCGAACCGCGCGACTCGCTGTATGCCCGACACTTCGAGCGGTTGTACCTCGTTGCTGTGCGCCGAACCTGCGCCGCCCTTGCCTTCCCAGCGTTTGAGCCCCACGACCGGCTTGAAGCCGAGCGGTCCATAGATACGCGCGCCGGCAGGGGTTGCGTCGAGCATGCCGACCCAGGCGCGCTCGCGAAGCACCGCCAAGGCATTCGTTCAACATACGCGTACCCAGGCCTCGGCCGCGGTGCGACTTAGCGACGATGACCAGGCTGATCCATGCGAAGCCCGCCGAGTAAGGAAGAATCGCTGCCGTCGCGACGAGCTTGCCCGAGGCATCGCGCGCGCCGAACACCGTCCCGTGCGCAAAGAAGAATGCCCAGTCGTCTGCCGTCTGATTCCAGTTGGCCTCCACCGTGAGCCCGACTGCTTCCGGGAGAGCTTCCGTCCCGATGCGCTCGATCGCGAGCTCGTCAATAGGCGCCATCTCGCACCTCGAAGTGCGTCGGCTTGTCGAGCATGGGCAGATCGCTGCACGATCCAGTCCGCGGTCCAATCGATCATCCGGGAGAGGGGAACCGAGGGATGGCCGAAGAGTTTTGCGGCTGCTGCGGTGTTCGTCAACCATGCGGTCGGCGCCTCGCTGCCGACGATCTGCGCCTTCCGCCCCAGGCGCGCCGCAAGCTCGTGCGCGAGCCAGCGGATCGAGATGATCTCGGGGCCGCTGACGTTGATCGGCGAAGTTGGCACCGTGCAATGCGCGAGGCAGCGGAGTGCCCACGCATTCGCGTCGCCCTGCCATATGACGTTCACGTGGCCCATGGTGACGTCTACCGGCAATCCGTCCCGGACCTTGAGCGCCACGTCGGCGAGCACCCCGTAGCGCAGATCGATGGCGTAGTTCAGACGGAACAACCGGCCCGGCGTGCGAAACTCGCGGGAGAAGTGCTCGAAGATCCGCTCGCGAGCGACGCACGAGTTGGCGTATTCGCCCGGTGGCGTGAGGGGCGTCGACTCGGTCGCGCCCTGGCTCGTCACGTCGACGAACGGGTACACGCAGCCGGTCGAGAACGCCACGATGCGAGCGTCCCGAAACGCTTCTGCAACCAGCCCCGGGAGATAGGCGTTCACCGCCCAGGTCAGCGGCTGGTTCCCGGTCGGCGCCGAACTTGCGTCCGGCCATGAAGATCACGTTGCGCACGCGTGGGAGGCGTTCCAGAGCGCTTCGGTCGAGGAGATCCGCTGCGATAGTCTCAACGCCGTGCGCGGCCAGCGATTCCCGCAGACCTGGTGTGCTGAAGCGCGCGACGCCGATCACGCGGCGGCCCGGCGCTGCGTTGCGAGCGAGTCGCGCGAGCGTCGGTCCCATCTTCCCGCCCACGCCGAGGATGAGGATGTCGCCGTCGACGGTTGCGAGGTCGGCGACCAGATCCGGAGTCGGCCGGCTCAGGAACGCTTCGAGTTCCTCAGCGGCCGGCGAATCGTTCCGGAAGGTTTTCGGAAGCGACGGTCATTGCATCCTCACATCCTCACTGGATTGAGGCGCCGGCTGCCGCAGATGACACGCCACCCACTGCCCGGGCGAGACTTCTTGTAACGGCGGCTCCTCCCGCTTGCAGCGCTCCTCGACGTAAGGGCAGCGCGTGTGGAAGCGGCAACCTGACGGCGGATGTATCGGGCTCGGTACGTCGCCGCCGAGCACGCGCCGCTGTCTCCGCAGCGCAGGATTCGGCACCGGCACGGCTTCCAGCAGTGCCTCCGTATACGGATGTTGCGGCCGAGTGAAGATCGCCCGCTTCGGTGCGATCTCGACGATCTTGCCGAGGTACATCACGGCAACGCGATGGCTGATGTGCTCCACGACTGCCAGGTCGTGCGCGACGAACAGATACGAGAGATTGAACTCCGCCTGCAGGTCCATGAGCAGGTTGATGACCTGCGCTTGCACCGACACGTCCAGAGCCGACACCGGCTCGTCGCAGACGATCAAGCGCGGCCGCACCGACAGCGCACGCGCGATGCCGAGCCGCTGGCGCTGCCCGCCCGAGAATTCGTACGGGTACTTGACCATCTGATCCGCGCGCAGCCCGACGCGCTCGAAAAGCTGCGCCGCGCGATCCCGTACTTCCGCCGCGGGCAGCGCTTCGTAGTTGCGGATCGGTTCGGCCACGATGTCGGCTGCGCGGATGCGCGGGTTGAGCGACGAGTAGGGATCCTGGAAGACCGCCTGCAGCTCCCGCCGCACCGGACGCATCTCGGCCCGATTGAGCTGATCGATGCGCCGGCCGCGCCACAGGATGTGGCCCTCGGTCGGGTCTTGCAGCCGCAGGATGAGTTTGCCCGTGGTGGATTTTCCGCAGCCGGATTCACCGACCAGGCCCAGCGTCTCGCCGTCTTCGATCCAGAAGCTTACGCCGTCGACTGCGTGCACTTTTGCACCGCGCGCAAATAGCCCAGTCTTTGCCGGGAAGAACTTACGCAGCCCCTGGACCTCGAGCAGTACGTTGCCAGGGGCGTTCATTGGACTGGATTCCAGCATGCCGCCCAATGGCCGGAACCCTGGGCGGCGAGGGGCGGTACGTCCTGGGAGCAACGCGCGATCGCGTTCGGGCAGCGCGGCGCGAACAGACAGCCGGGCTGCTCGTCTTTGAGCGACGGTACCATCCCGGGGATTTCCACCAAGCGCTTCCCGCCTTCGCCACGCACCGAGTCCCCGAGATGGGGCATGGAACCGAGCAGGCCACGCGTGTACGGGTGGCGCGGCCGCGCGAAGAGCTGCTCGACCGGTGCTTCCTCGACCTTGCGTCCGGCGTACATGACCACGACACGCTGCGCCATCTCGGCCACGACGCCGAGGTCGTGGGTGATCAGGATGATCGACGCACCGGTCTCGCGCGCCAGGTCGCGCATCAGCTCCAGGATCTGCGCCTGGATGGTGACGTCGAGCGCCGTCGTTGGCTCGTCGGCGATCAGCAGCTTCGGGCCGCACGCAAGCGCCATCGCAATCATCACCCGCTGCCGCATCCCGCCCGAGAGCTCGTGCGGATACTGGCGTACACGCCGCTCCGGCTCTGGCATGCGTACTTTGCGCAGCATCTCGATGGCTTTCTTCGTTGCCACATCTCGAGACAATCCGCGGTGCAGGACCAGGCTCTCGGCGATCTGCCGCCCGACGGTGAGCGCGGGATTGAGCGAGGTCATCGGCTCCTGGAAGATCATCGAGATCGCATTGCCGCGCACCGCACGCATCTCCTCCTCGGTCAGCGCGAGGAGATCGCGGCCCTCGAAGAGCACCCGTCCCGCGACGATGCGGCCCGGAGGGGAGGCGATGATGCGCAGGATCGAGAGCGCCGTGACGCTCTTGCCGCAACCCGACTCGCCGACCACCGCGAGCGTCTCGCCTGGATCGACCGAGAACGAGACGCCATCCACCGCGCGTACCACGCCATCGCGGGTGAAGAAGTGGGTCCGCAGACCGTCGACCTCGAGCAGAGCGGCCACGTGCTACATCCGTCGCGCAAGCCGAGGGTCGAGCGCATCGCGCATGCCGTCGCCGAGCAGATTTACCGCCAGCACAGTCAGCGACAAGAAGACCCCCGGGAAAAAAATCAGGTAACCGGCGATCTGAAACAGGCTCCTCGCTTCGGCCATGATGTTGCCCCAGCTCGGTATGTTGGGTGGTGTGCCGGCTCCGATGAACGAGAGGATGGCCTCCGTGATCATGGCCGAGGCACAGATGTAGGTGCCCTGCACCAGCAGTGGCGCTACCGTGTTGGGCAGGATGTGGCGCAGCAGGATGAGCGGTAGATTGGTCCCCGCGGCGATCGCGGCATCGACGAAGGGTTGCTCGCGCAGGCTGAGCACCAGGCTGCGCACCAGCCGCACCACACGCGGCACCTCCGCGATGGTGATGGCGATGATGACGTTGCCGACACTGGCTTTGGTCAGCGCCATGAGCGCGATGGCGAGCAGCACGGACGGAATGGACATCAGGCCGTCCATCACGCGCATCACGATGGCGTCGAGCCAGCGGAGGAACCCGGTCACCAGACCGATTGCGAGCCCGATGCCGATCGACAGGGCCGCGACCGCGATCCCCACCGTGAGCGAGATCCGTGCTCCGTAGATCACCCGGCTGTAGACGTCTCGCCCCAGCATGTCGGTGCCGAACCAGTGTTCGCTCGAGGGGGGCTTGAGGCGCTGGGCGGGAGAGAGCGCCTGCGGGTCCAAGGTGCCGAGCCACGGTGCCAGCAGCGCGATCAAAACCATCAGCGCGAGCACGATGGCGCCGAGGATGGCGGTCGGATGTCTCCGGAATGCGTCTTGGAACCGCTGCCACGTGGGCGAAGCGGATTTCGGCGCTGCGAGAACTGCCGCGGTCATGTCAGTACTGGATGCGTGGGTCGAACAGCCGGTAGGAGAGATCGACCAGCAGGTTGATCAGCACATACACCCCGGAGAAAAGCAGGATCACGCCCTGGATGATCGGATAGTCCCGGCGGAGGATGGCGTCGACCGTGAGCCTGCCGATGCCCGGAATCGCGAACACCGTCTCGGTGACGATCGCGCCGCTGATGAGCAGCGCGATGCCGATGCCGATCACGGTGATGATGGGCACGCCGGCGTTCTTCAACGCATGGCGGATGAGCACGGCGCGAGGTGCCAGGCCCTTCGCATTGGCGGTGCGGATGTAGTCCTGCGACAGAACGTCCAGCATCGCGGCGCGCGTGATGCGGGCTATGAGCGCCATGTAGACCGTGCCCAGCGCGATGCTCGGCAGAATCAGATGCGACAGCCACGGCCACAGTCCCTCCCCGATGGGACGGTAGCCCTGCACGGGCAGCCATTGGAGATGGACCGAGAACACCGTGATCAACGTGTAGGCCAACACGAACACAGGCACCGAAAAGCCCAGCACCGAAAACCCCATCACCAAGCGATCCGGCCAGGTGCCCGCTCTTGCGGCCGCCATCACGCCCAGCGGCACGGCGATGAGCACCGCGACGATGAGCGTGCACAGCGTCAGCGACAGCGTCGGCTGGACGCGTTGTCCGATCAGCGTCGTGACCGGCAGATTGGTGAAGATTGAAGTGCCGAGATCGCCGTGCAGCAGCCGCCAGACCCAGCCCCCGAACTGCACCAGGAACGGCTTATCGAGGCCAAGCTTCGCGCGGATCTGCTTGATGTCGTCGTCGGTGGCGACGTCCCCGGCGATCACCGCGGCCGGATCCCCCGGCGTGAGGAACAGCAGCGAGAACACGAACAGCGCGACCACCGCCATGACGATGAACGTCGCGCCGAGGCGGCGAAGGAGGTAGGCGATCATGGCGCGCGATGGGCGGCCTGCGGTCTCACTTCTTGTCGACGTTCCAGAGGAAAATCACCGGCGCGACGATAGCACCGGAGAGATTCGAGCGATATGCTGTCAGGATGATGAACTGCGCGGTCGGGATATACGGCACGAACTTGAAGGCTTCCAGCTGCACGGCGTCTGCCGCCTTCTTGGCGGCGTCGGCGTCGGTCGCGTCAAACCACGCATCGCGCAAATCCTCCAACTTCTTATTGGACGGCCAGCCGAACCACGCCTTCTCGCCTGAACTGAGCATGGGAGCGGCTGCCGGCGAGCTGATGTCTGTCGCCAGGAACACGGTGTGAAAGATCGACCAGCCGCCCTTCTCGACCGGCTCCTTCGATGCCCGGCGCGCGATGAGCGTCCCCCAGTCGCTCGCCTGCAGCTCGACGTTCAGGCCCAGCTTGCGCAGCATCTCGGCCGTGAGGAGCGACTGCGCGTGTACGAAAGGCTGGTCGGTAGCCGAGATGATGACGATCTTCTCACCCTTGTAGCCTGCCTCCTGAATCAGCTTTTTGGCGCGGCCGAAGTCGCGTTTGCCCTTCAGCGCCTCGGCGCCGAGCTCGGAAGCCAGGGGTGTCCCACAAGCAAAGAACGAATAACAGGGATTCCCGTTCTTCTCATCGCTTGCGATGCCGAGCACATAGTCATGCTGATCGAGCGCATATAGCAAGGCTTCGCGCATTTTCGGATTGTTGAACGGCGGCTGTAGGAAATTGAACCGGAGCACGCCCATATAGCCGAGCGAAGAGCGGTTCTCGACACGAATCGCCTGGTTCTTGCGCAGTACTGGAATCAGATCGTGCGGCACCAGCTCCCACCAGTCGACCTCACCGGCATTGAGCGCGGCGGCAGCAGTCGCCGAATCCGGGATGTAGATCCACTCGACGCGATCCACGTTCACCGCCTTGCCCCCGGCCGCCCAGGATGGGGGCTCCTTCCGCGGCGCGTAGTCGGTGTTCTTCACATAGACGACCTTGCTGCCCGGCACCCATTCTTCCTTCACGAACTTGAATGGGCCTGAGCCGGTGGCATCGGTGATGCTCTGGAAGGCATCGGTCTTGGCGATGCGCTCCGGCATGATGAAGGGGACGTTCAACGACAACTTCCCGAGTGCTTCGACAGTGAGCGGGAAGGGTTTCTTGAGCTTGAGCCGGAAAGTCTTGTCGTTCACTGCGGTCCATGACTCGGTCGCTTCGGCGAGCTTCTGCCCGAGTGGGTCACGCTTGGCCCAGCGCTGCAGGGACGCGATGCAATCGCCCGAGCGGACTGGTTGCCCGTCGTGAAACTTCAGCCCGTCGCGCAGCGTGAATGTATAGGTGAGCTTGTCCTTCGAGAACTCCCACTTGTCCACCATCTGTGGCTGGATCTTGAAGTTGGCATCGGTGGCGAACAGGGTGTCGTAGACCATGTAGCCGTGGTTGCGGGTGATGCCAGCGGTAGTCGCAATCGGATCTAGGATGCGCAGATCGGCCTGCGGGATGAACTTCAAGACCTTCTGCTGCGCCGAAGCCGAGCCTGCCGCGAGTACTAGCACGAGCGCGCGAAGCGAAGCGGAAACGAGCGTCATGCGGATTCTCCTCTAGAGGAGCATCTTGCCAGCCGCGCGGGCTACTTCTTCTCGACGTTCCAGAGAAAGGTGACCGGCGCGACGATCACGCCCGAGAGGTTCGATCGGTAGGCTGTCGGGATGATGAATTGCGCGGTCGGAATATAGGGCAGAAACTTGAAGGCTTGGATCTGTACCGCGTCGGCCGCCTTTTTGGCCGCGGCTGCTTCGGTGGTGTTGAACCACACCTCGCGCAACTCCTCGAGCTTCTGATCGCTGGGCCATCCGAACCATGCCTTTTCGCCGGAGGCCCGGATCGGCGAGTTCGCCGGCGAGATCATGTCGGGCCCCACCAGCCACGTGTGGAAGATCGACCATCCTCCCTTCTCGACCGGTTCCTTGGAGGTGCGGCGGGTGATGAGCGTGCCCCAGTCGCCTGCCTGCAGCTCGACGTTCAGTCCCAGCTTGCGCAGCAGCTCAGCGGTGAGTAGAGACTGCGCGTGCACGATGGGCTGATCGGTGGCCGAGATGATCACGATCTTCTCGCCCTTATAGCCCGCCTCCTGGACGAGCTTCTTGGCGCGATCGAAATCGCGCTTGCCCTTCAGCCCCTCGGCGCCGATCTCGGAAGACAGCGGCGTACCGCAGGTGTAGTACGAGTAGCAGGTCCGGCCATTCTTTGCGTCGCCCGCGATGCCCAGCACGTAGTCCTTCTGGTCGACGACCGCGAGCAGCGCGGCGCGCATCTTGTCGTTGTTGAACGGAGGGTTCAGGAAGTTGAACCGGATGATGCCGATCGAGCCGAGCGGATCGATGTTCTCGACCCGCACGTCTTTGTTGTTGCGCAGGACCGGAATGAGATCGGGCGGCAGCTGCTCCCACCAGTCGGCCTCGCCGGCATTGAGCGCCGCCGCGGCCGTGGCCGAATCGGGGATGTAGATCCACTCGACGCGATCCACTTTGACGACCTTGCCGCCCGCCGCCCAGGACGGTGCCTCTTTGCGCGGCACGTAGTCGGTATTCTTGACGTACACCACCTTGTTCCCCGGCACCCATTCTTCTTTGACGAACTTGAAAGGACCCGAGCCGATCACTTCGGTGATGTTCTGGAACGCGTCGGTCTTGGCGATGCGCTCCGGCATAATGAACGGCACGTTCGACGACAGCCTGCCCAAAGCCTGTAGGGTGAGAGCGAACGGCTTCTTGAGCTTGAGCCGGAAAGTTTTGTCGTTCACTGCACTCCACGAGTCGGCCGCCTCGGCGAGCTTCTGGCCGAGCGGGTCGCGCTTCGCCCAGCGCTCCAGGGATGCGATGCAATCGGCCGAGCGCACGGGCTGGCCGTCGTGGAACTTGAGCCCTTCGCGCAGCGTAAACGTGTAGGTGAGCTTGTCCTTCGACAGCTCCCACTTGTCGACCATCTGCGGCTGGACCTGGAACTTGGCGTCGGTGGCAAACAACGTGTCGTACACCATGTAGCCGTGATTGCGCGTGATGTACGCCGTGGTCGCGATCGGATCGAGGATCCGCAAGTCGGCCTGCGGGATGAACTTCAGGACTTTCTGCTGCGCCTCCGCGGAGGTTGCTGCGAGCGCGAGGCCGAGCGCAGCCGCGCGCAGCAAACCGGAAACGACCTTCATGCGAATCTTCCTTTCGAGAACGTCATCGTTGATGAGCCAAGACGCGCCCCGTCCGGGCACCAGTCGAACGGCCATGCTGCCACGCTACCGAGCCATTCACCACCACGGTGTCGATGCCTTTCGAGGGCGCCATCGGGTTCTCGAAGGTCGCGGCCTCATCGACAGTCGCTGCATCGAACAAGGTGATGTCGGCAAAAGCGCCCGGACGCAGCACGCCGCGACCTTCGAGGCCGAAGGTGCGCGCCGTCAACCCGGTCATCTTGTGCACCGCCTGCTCCAATGAGAACAGACCGAGGCTGCGGCTGTAATGGCCGAGCACACGTGGGAACGTCGCCCACAGGCGTGGATGCGGGAAGGCATCGTGCGGGAGCCCATCCGAGCCGATCATCGTAGGCTCGAACGCGAGGATGCGCTGGACGTCGCGCTCGTCCATGGAGAAGTAGATGCCCCCGGCCGGCAGCAGGCGCGCGACGGCTTCCGGCGCTGTGACCCCCATCTCTTTGGCGACAACAGCGAGATCCTTCCCGCCATGCTCCGGGTGGGGCTTCGACCAAGTGACGAGCACGCGCGGGGCGGCGGCTGCGCGGTCCACGGACAAGACGGTCGAGGAGGCCGAATAGGGGTAGCAGTCGAGCCCGATCGATTGATGCCGCATGTGCTCCGAATGAAAGGCAGCGTCTGCTCGGATCGGCCGTGATTGGCCGTACCGGCGACCTTGTGATGCGAGATCACGACCGGCACCCCGACCTCGCGCCCGATCCGAAAGCTTTCCTCGAGCGAATCCATGACCCGCTCGCCCTCGTCGCGCATGTGCGTGACGTACAGACCGCCGAACTCGCGCAGCGGGCGGCAGATCTCGATCACCTCCGCGGTCGGCGCAGCGGCTGCAGGCTCGTAGTACAGCCCGGTCGACACGCCGATTGCGCCGGCCGCCAAGGCCTCTTGGACCAAGCCGCGCATGTGCGCGATCTCGGCTCCGGTAGCGGGTCGGTTCACGTCGTCCAGTGTGACGACGCGCAGCGTCGTATGCCCCACCAGCGGCGCGCAGTTGATCGCCGCCGGGCGAGCTCTCAGCTCTTCGACGTAGGCTCCGAAGCTCGGGAAGCGGAACCATCCACCCTCGTCGTCGAGCAGATCCAGCGGCGGCGTCACCGGCGCGCGCATTCCCGTCGGCGCAGGCGCCAGCGAGATGCCGCAATTGCCGGAGACTACCGTGGTCACGCCCTGACTGATCTTCGGCGTCATCTCCGGATCGGAGAGCAGCAGTCGGTCGTCGTGCGTATGGGCGTCGATGAAGCCCGGTGCCGCAACCTTGCCGGCGCCGTCGATTTCGACCTTCGCACGGGCTTGCGCCAGAGCGCCGATGCTCACAATGCGGTCGCCTCGCACGCCGACGTCGGCCGCGTAGCCAGGCGCCCCTGTCCCGTCCACAACGGTGGCGCCGCGAATCAGCAGGTCAAAGGATTCGGTCACTCAAAGGCCTCGAGGGAGATCGACCCAATTATCGACAATACTAAAGCATAGAGAGCCAGTGGCTGAGAAGGCGTGGGATCGGGTTTATTTGTTGGCGAGCGGTTGGTCGCGGGGTCTACTTGCTATACCACCGCACGAGATCGAATCGCTTTCGTCCCTTGAGCCGGAACACCGAGAAGTCGCGCCGGTCAACGGTCAGGATCTGGTACTCACCTACGAGTTCGGCGAGCCAGATCAGCGCCGCGTCCGCGAAGTCGATCTCGAGGTCTGCATACTTCTCGAGCCGGGTAGCGAGTGCCGGATAAGCCTCCGCCGGTACCTCGGCGACACTCAAGCCGCCCTTCTCGATCCACTTGAGCAGCTCGACTTTGCCGCGCGTATTCAGGAAATGGCATGTTTCGACCACGACCGGGGAAGCAGTCAAAAGTGGTGCGCGGCTTCCCCGCAGGAACTGGATGGCCTCGTCGTGCAAGGAGTCGCCGCTGCGGTAGAGCGCAACTAGGAAGCCCGTGTCAACGACGAGCCTTGCCACGGAAGCGTTCCTTGATCAGACGCTTGGTGTTGCGAGCGATGTCGCCACGTTGGCTATCGTCCGCGCCGAAGCCATCCTTTCCGAGCTCGTAGGGCGTCGCTTGACCCGCCGTTTCCGTCAACAGGCGTTCGAGCGCTTCTTTGACGGCATCGCTCTTGGTGATCCGGCGGGTGACGCAGTAGGCTTTGAGCTCCTGCTCGACGCGCGGCGGCAGGCGGACGGTCAAGGGCACGAGACTTCCTCTGTATTACAAACAGGCGCACAGTGTAACACGTGGCGTCTAAAGGTGCTTCGGGATGTAGCGCTCTGGTGCGTCGAACAGCTCAAGACCGCCGGCGGCCTTGCCAGACCTCCGGCCGCGAGCGGTCGAAACGTACCTTGCAATCGTCCTGTGACTGCGTGTTCCAGTCGCTCTTCAGCTTGCGCTCCGAGCAATCTTCCCAAGGACCCGGCGCAACCGCGGGTCGGCGTACAACGCCACGTTGAAGCGCATGTACGGAGACGGCTCCAGATTGGGACGAAACACGGCACCGGGCGCCAGCATGACGCCGTCCTCGAGAGCCGATTGCGATAACGTGGCCGCGTCCTCGACATCCGGGAACCGCGCCCACAAGAAGTTGCCGCCTGCCGGTTCGCCGAAAAGCTACGAGTCAAGTCAGATAACGGGAGATGATGATGAACGATGCGCGTACTCGAACCGCCACGGGCTCGGTGTTGGGCGTTCGTTCTTTGCGATGGCTGCCATGTTGTTGAGCCGCGCAGCGCTGGCGGACACTCCGATGGTGCTGCTCCAGCCGGACGCCTTGCAGTCAGTGGGCGACACGGCGTTACCCGGATCGCCGATCCCGGCTTTCGAGAAAAGGTGCGAAGGTCGCGGTGCTCCAGGGCATGCCCGGACAGCCCGGGCCCATAGTCGTACGTCTGAGATTTCCGCGGCCTACCGGGTTGCGCCGCACCGGCACTCCACCGATGAAGTCATCACGGTGCTATCCGGAACGTTGTATGCCGGCATGGCGTGCGACACCCTGGACCGCGAGAAGAGTCTCGCGTTCCCAACCGGCGCGTTTGTCGTCATGCCGGCCACGCACCACCACTTTGCGTGGACCAAGGAGGAGACGATGGTGGAGATCCATGCGAACAACCCTCTCGACATCAACTACGTGAATCGGCCGACGACCCACGGCTGCGTTAGCGGGTGGCGTGTAAGATTTTCATACCGCCTTCTGGGTGAGACAGGCAGACAGCGCGACAATATATTCTTCCGTCAATCGTGCAGGGGCTCGGCGCGCGGGCGTCTATCCCTTCGAGAATCGCGCGTCCCGCCACGCGAGTGCCGCTTTCAGGCCCCGTGCCCTGGCGATGTCCATGAACTGCCTCTTGTCCGGAGATCCCCGGGATTCGATGGCATGATCGATGTCGAGCGCCGCCTTGAGAGCGGCGTCCATCCCTTGGGCTTCGTAGCTTCGGTTGATAGCCTTCTTCGTAGCCTGAACCAGGGTCGGATCGATCGCCGCGATGTTGGCTGCGATCCGCAACGCCGTGGAGACGTGCGTGCCCACCGGCACCACGCGGTTGACGAGACCCAGGCGCTGCGCTGTTTCCGCGTCGATGTCGTCGAGTCCGAGCAGGATGATCTCCTTGGCCTGCTTGGGCCCACCATCCACGGCAGCAGCATCGTCACGATGCCGGCCCCGAACTTCAGCTCGGGCTCGCCAAAGTAGGCGTTCTCCGCAGCTACCGCGATGTCACAGGCGAGCGCAAGCTCGAACGCGCCTGCGAGGCAAGCACCATGGATCGCCGCGATGGTCGGCTTGGGGCAGTGCCAGAATCGCATCGTGGTGCGGAAATCCAGCTCAAGGATCTCGCGCCAGGCGTCGGCCCCCTCCGGGCGGCGCTCCATCTGCTCCTTCAAGTCGAAGCCCGACGAGAACCCCTTGCCGGCTCCGCTGATCACCACGGCCCGAACCTGTGGATCGGCTTCGGCCGCGTCCAAGCAAGCTCCGAGCTCGAGCAGAACCTGTTTCGACAGAGCGTTCAGCCGCTCGGGCCGATTCAGCTCGATGTGCAGGCTGTGCGCGTGGCGCGTGACGTTCAGGAGCTCGAAAGCGTCGCTCACATCTGCTTCCATTCCCTCGCCTGTTCGAAGGCGTACGCCGCCTTGTAAATCGTCGGCTTGTCGGCACGATGGCAACGCGGTCGGACCTGAGCGCCACGTTGTCCTCCTCCCTGTTGTCATGTTTCTGCGCGTCCGGGCGAAGCAAGTAACCGTTTGGTCGAGGGGCGGCGCGGCGAAGTTCAGGCTAGCTTCGCTGATAGCCTACGTCAATCCCCGCCCGGCGACCCGCAGCAGAGCGAGCTGGTCCAGCGCTATCATCTCGGAGCGCAATTGGCGCTTCGGACCCAAATGGGGCGGGAGAGCACGGATGGCATCGTTGCCAGTCATCGGCTGGATCGGCGCGGGGCGAATGGGCGTGCCGATGGCGGGATCCATCCTGAAGGCCGGCTATCCGGTGGTTGTCTTTTCGCGCAACGCTGACAATCGGCGAAAGCTCGTTTCGCTGGGCGCCACTGAAGCCAGGAGCGTGGCGGAATGCGCGCGCGCGGCCGAGGTGGTGTTCTCCTCCCTTCCGGACGACCGGGCGCTGCGTGAAGTCGCGCTGGGCCCGGGCGGCGTGCTCGCCAATGCGGCGCGCGGTTGCGTCTTCGCCGACACCAGCACCGTGTCCACGCAGATCTCCGAGGAAATCGACCGGGACGCCGCGCAGCGCGGCGTAGCGCTATCTACGCATCCCGATCTCGGGCAACGCCGCGTCTGCGCGGCTGGGCGAGCTCACCGCGCTCGTGTCGGGGCCCGAGCCGGCGTGGGACACCGTCAAAGGCATCGTCAAGACGTTCAGCCAGGCGCAGATCTACCTGGGCGCGGGCGATGAGGCGCGCCACATGAAGCTGGTGATCAACCTGCTGGTGGTTGCCACCGCCCAGGCGATGGCGGAGGCGCTGGCGCTGGGTCGCAAGGCGGGGCTCGGATGGCACCTGCTGCTCGACACCATCGCGCAGAGCACGATCGCCTCGCCCTGGCTCAAGGTGAAGGCGGGGCTGATGAAGCAGCGCGACTTCACGCCCACGATGACGACCCGGCTGATCCTCAAGGACATCGACTTGATGCTCGCCGCCGCGCAGGCGAGCGGGGTGCAGATGCCGGTCACCTCCGCGACGCGCCAGGTGATGCAGGCGGCGATCGACGCCGGCTACGGCGAGCGAGGACTACATGGCGATCATCAAGCTCGCCGAGAAACAGTCCGGCCTGTCCTCGGAAACGGTGGATTGACGTCCGGGCCAGGCCGAGCACATGGCAGATCTCGCTGCACTTCCCCGGCACAGCGTCGCGGTGATCGGCGGCTCGCTCGTCGGGCTGATCGCGGGCAACCTGTTTCACCGGATGGGCTGGGATACCCATGTGTTCGAACGGACCACTGGCGTGCTCGAAGGGCGGGGCGCCGGTATCACGATCCTGCCCGGGTTGGTCGAGGCGTTCCAGGCCGCAGGCGTGGACGAGGAGCGCTACGGAATCGAGCTTCCCGAGAGAATCGCGCTGGACGGCTCGGGCCGAATCGTGGCGCGGCGCGCCTTTTCCTCAGGTGATGACGTCCTGGCGGCGCTTGTACGACTTGCTGAAGGCGGCGTTTCCCGACGAGCGCTATCACAGCGGCATGACGCTGGAGCGCGTCGAGCAGACGCCTGGAAAGGTCACTGCCTGCTTCTCCGGCGGCGAACGGGTCGACGCAGATCTGCTGATCGCAGCCGACGGACTGCGCTCCACGGTTCGCAGCCAGCTTCTGCCGCAGCTCAAGCCCTTCTACCCCGGGTACGTCGCTTGGCGCGGTCTGGTCGACGAGAACGAGCTGTCTTCCTCGACGCACGCGCAGCTGTTCGACCGCTACACGGTCTGCGTCGCCCCGGGCGAACAGGGGATCGGCTACCCCGTGCCCGGGCCGGGCCACAGCATGGAGTCAGGCCGGCGGCAGTACAACGTCGTCTGGTATCACCCGGTCGAAGAAGCCAGCGAACTGCCGCGCCTGCTGACCGACGACACGGGCCGCTATCACGCAAACGGCATCCCACCGTCGCTCATCAGCGCGCGCGTTCGAGAGGAGATGTCGGCGCTCGCGCGGGAAGTGCTCGCGCCTCAGTTCGCGGAAGCGATCGAGCGCGCGAGGCTCGTGTTCTTCCAGCCCATCGTCGACCTGGAGTCGCCGCGCCTGGTCTTCGGGCGCGTCGTCGTCATCGGCGACGCAGCGTTCACGGCTCGGCCACACGTGGCGATGGGCGTTCCCAAAGGCGGCGCCGACGCGATCGCGCTGGTCGAGTCGATCAAGCGCAGCGGCGGCGACTATCTGTCCGGCCTCCAGGCCTTCGAGGCGGAACGGCTGCGCATCGGCGCGCGCCATCGTCGCACGCGGCCGCTACCTGGGCAGCTACATGGAAAGTCAACTCAAGTCGGAGGAGGAGCGGCGGCAGGCGGAGCTGGCGCGCGTTCCGGAGCAGGTGATGATGGAGACGGCGGCCCCTATGCGATTTGACTGACGCGCGGTCTTGACGGCGCCCGTCGCGGGATCTATACAGACACTGCAGACCTGGCAAGAAAATAACCCACAGGAGGAGAGATCGCCATGCGTTCCCCGATTCGCTGGTTGTGCTCACTGGCCGTCATGGCTGCGTTGTGCATCGCGCAACCGGCCGGTGCCGCCGACAACTTCACCCGGCAAGACATCGCCTTCAAGAGCGCAGGCCTGAACCTGGTCGGCTGGCTCTACGTGCCCAATGGCCTCAAGCCAGGTGAGAAGCGGCCGGCGATCGTGATGGCGCACGGCTGGAGCGCAGTCAAGGAGATGTACCTCGACGCCTTTGCCGCCAAGTTCGCCAACGGCGGCTTCGTGGTGACGGTGTTCGACTACCGCAACTTCGGCGACAGCGAAGGCGACCCGCGCAGCCACATCGATCCGTCTATGCAGCACGAGGACTACAAAAACGCTATTACCTGGACCATGCTGCAGCCGATGGTGGACCCCGAGCGCATCGGCATCTGGGGCTCGTCATACAGCGGTGGGCACGTCATCCATCTGGCCGCGTTCGACCGCCGCGTCAAGTGTGCGGTAGCCCAGGTCCCGTTGGTCAATGCCATGGACAATTTCCGTCGCCTGGTGCGCGCCGACCACTTCCCGGGAGGTCGCCATGGAATACCGCACCGTCTCGGCCGACGATCACATCGACCTGCAATGGTTGCCGAAGGACCTCTGGCAGAAGCGCGTGCCGCCGCAGTGGCGGGAGCGCAGCCCGAGGGTAGCGGACACCTCCGACGGGCCGTACTGGTTCTGCGGCGCAGACCGCTGGGATCCATGGGGCGGACGCAAAGGCGCTGCCGGTGCCATGGGCGGGCGGCGCCTCGCACTCGAGCGCGGCGGTGTCCTGGAACCCGGCGTTCTGCGGCCGACGACGACCGAGCTGCGGCTGGCCGACATGGATCGCGACGGCGTGGACGCCACCGTGATGTACGGTCCCATCGTGCCGCTGCTCATCAAGGATCCGGAACTGCGCAAGGTCTGCTATCGCGCCTACAACGACTGGCTTGCCGAGTTCTGCGCGACGGCGCCCGCGCGTCTGGTCGGCGTCGGTCTGATCCCGATCGACGATCCCAAGAGCGCGGCGGAGGAAGTGCGCTATCTGCGCAAGATTGGCCTGCGCACCTGCATGCTGCTCGCGGCACGCGTCGAGACGCCGCTGTGGGACGAAGCGTGGGAGCCCCTGTGGGAGGCGGCGGCCGAGACCGGCATCCCGATAGGCTTTCACCTCGGTGGCGGGTGGCGCACGGTCGCGGTCAGTGGGCCCAAGGCCGCCGATCCCGGAAATATCGGGGTGCGCGTCTCGGCCTCGCCGCTGCAGATGGACGAGGCGCTCGCGGCCGTGATCTTTTCGGGGGCGCTGGAACGCCATCCCGATCTGAAGATCGTCCTCGCGGAGACGGGGATCGGCTGGCTGCCCTACATGCTCGAGAGAATGGACGATACCTATCAGAAGTTCCTCGACGCGTCGGACTTCTGGCGCAGCCAGAGCAAGCTCGCTCTGGCCATGGCGCCGAGCGCTTACTTCCGCCGCCAGATCTGGGCCACCTTCCAGACCGACCACGCCGGGCTGCGCCTGCTGGACACGCTCGGCGAGGACCGCGTGATGTGGGCCTCGGACTACCCGCACGCCGACAGCACCTGGCCCGAGTCGAAGCGGGCGATCGAGGACAACTTCAAGGACGTCCCGCCGGGGCGCGCCGCCGCATCCTCTGCGACAACGCGCGTCAGCTGTACGGGCTCAACTGATCTGCTCGCCCGGTTCTCCCTCCCTCGCGAGCGGGGGAGGGTTGAGGAGGGGGCGATCGCACATGTGATCAGCTGACGCTCCGGCCTCGCATCACTTCCCGCCGCGGTGATAGCATTCGCCCCCGGGGAGGACCACCATGCTCGTCAATTGCGTCGCGTACCAAGACGGCAAGAAGCTCGGGGACATCATGCCGAGCGAGATCAGCGACTACGTCAGCCGGCCGGAGTGCTTCGTCTGGGTCGCGCTGTTCGAGCCCTCTCCCGAAGAACTCGACGCGATGAAGGAGGAGTTCGGCCTGCACGAGCTGGCGGTCGAGGACGCGCGGCCATGGTCATCAGCGCCCGAAGATCGAGGAGTACAGCGGATTCGCTGTTTGCCGTCCTGCAAACGGTCGAGGTCGCCGGCGAAGACTTGAAGGTGGGGGAGGTCGCCGTTTTCGTTGGGCAGCAACTACGTGCTGTCGGTCCGGCGCGGCACCGAGCGCGGCTTTTCCGATGTCCGTGCACGCTCCGAGCGAGAGCCCGAACTGCTTCGCTATGGCTCGGGCTACGTGTTCTACGCGATCATGGATGCCGTGGTCGACCGTTACTTCCCGGTGCTGGATGCGCTCGAAGTCGAGCTGGAGGAGGTCGAGAAGCGCATCTTCTCAGGTCGCAGCAACCGCGAGATCATCGAAGCGCTCTACGGCTTGAAGCAGAAGCTGATGACCCTCAAGCACGCGACCGGCCCGCTGCTCGAGGCGACGGGAAAGCTCTACGGCGGCCGGGTGCCTCAGCCGTGCGCGCGTCTGCAGGAGTACTTCCGCGACATCTACGACCACCTGGTCCGGCTCAACCAGTCGATCGAGAGCTTGCGGGAAATGGTCACCACGGCCATCACGGTGAACCTGTCGCTCCTGACCATTCAGGAGAGCGAGGTCACGAAGCGCCTCGCCGCGTACGCCGCACTGGTGGCCGTGCCGACCATGATCGCCGGCATCTACGGCATGAACTTCCAGCACATGCCGGAGCTTTCGTGGGAGTGGGGCTATCCAGTATCCGTCGCGACTATGGCTTCGATCGATGCGTATCTTTTCTACCGGTTCCGCAAGGCGAAGTGGCTGTGATGGCGTTGGCTCACCCGCCCGGTGGGAAGAACGCGTACGTCATCCAGATCAGCACGACCATCAGGACGACGCCGAGCCCGAGGCTCCATCTAATTAAGGACATCTCCACCGGGAGCAGCGGCTCGTAGGGCATCTGCTCCAGCTCTGTCTTGATTTTCGGTTCTTCAGCCATTGCATTGCCTCCCGATGCTCACCCGGCCGCGAGCGGCGGCTTCACGCCGTGGAAGAAGATCCACGAGATCACCAGTCCGACCCAGATGATGAAACCGAACAGGGTCACCACATAGACCGCCGCGAGCTTGCCGATACCTTCGGCCCACAGCTTGCGGAAGTTCGACATCACGCCGATGGTGAAGAAGGTCAGCACGAAGAAGATCACCCGGAAGATGTTCGCCTCTTTCATCGCCGCGCCGATCTTGGCTCCGAACTCCTTCGACGCGCCGAGCGACAGCAGCAGGATCACCAGGAAGGTCACGATGTAGCCGAGCACGAACTTCGGGAAGCGATCCCAGATCTCGCTCGCACGCGCCTTGTCGCCCGCGCGCACGTTGATCCGCGTGGTCCAGATGTAGGCCAGGATGAAAGCCCAGATGCCGATGAAGATGTCGATGAAGATCTTCACGGTCGTCGTGGTGCCCAGGATCCAGCCGGCCTCGTACTTCACCCCGCTCGCCGCTGCGGCGGTGAGGTACAGCGACTCCGTGATCGCCCCGCTCGCGACGGCGGCGCCGTCCGTCTTGACCGCGAGGCCCATCCACGCCGCCGCGACCATGGGCTCGTTCGGCATGATCGCGTGGGCGACGAACGGCAGAATCAGCAGCTCGACGACGGCGAAGATCACGACCAGCGAGGACACCATGATCGGGACGATCGGCCGCGCCCGGATCGCGCCCCCGGTCGCGATCGCCGCCGAGACTCCGCAGATCGAGATGCCCGAGGCGAGCGGCGCCGCCCATTCGCGGCTGAACTTGAAGTACTTCCGCGCCACGTAATAGACGACGGCCCAGTAGATCAGATAGGCCTCGATGATCGCCGCGAGACCGCGGAACATCAGCGAGCTCGCGAAGCCCAGCTGCTGGGCGGCGGTAACGCCGAGGAATCCGCCGAGGATCACGATCGCGGTCTTGATGTACAGCTCGGGCCGCACCGCCTCCTGCATCCAGGCGGCGAACTTCGGCATGAAGTTGCCGACGACGAGTCCAGCCAGCAGCGCGACGATGAACCCGGCCTCGGGCGTCAGCCGCAGCGACCACGATATGCCGAACGTCTTGAACTGCGCCGGGGTGCTCGCCGCGATGTTCGCCCAGCTGCCCGACGATCCATGAAATGTAGCTGAGCCAGAAGACCGCCGTGAACCCGAGCGCGAACCGCTTGACGTCCGCGTTCATGAGCTTCGCCCCGATGCTCATGACCACGAGCAGGACGACATAAGTCGCGATCAGCGCGCCGACCCCGCCGAGCGCAGCGTAGGTCTTGGAGACGGGGGCGAGCGCTTTGGCCAGGTCCGCCCAGATCGAAGTGGACACGACCCATCCGAGGAGGTCGGCGCCGACGAGTGTGCCCAGGGCCAGCACGAATACCAGGAAACCGATCCAGACTGACAGCCAGTCCTCGCTCATTCCGGTTCTTGTTTCCTGCATCTTGCGCTGCCTCCTTTCGCGCCCGACAGGCTAAACCTTCCGACCGCCGTGTGGCAAGGCGCACCAGCAACTGAGGCGTCAGCTACCGACCGACAGGTCGACCAGCGCGCTCGCGCCGCGGGCGCTCTCCAGCCCGAATATCGCCGCGGTGAGGCGGCAGTCTGCGCAGGTGCAAGGACCCCGGCCGCATTCTCTTCGAACTTGGCGACGAGATCGTCGACGCTCATTGGGTTCCCCGCGGAGCCTCTGTTGTGCTCCTCGATGGCCTCGTAGGTCCGACCATTGTGTAGAGTGACCTTGACTTGACCCTTGAATCGATCGGGACCCGGGAAGGTCGCATCGACCTGGTAAGTGACCGCGTCGGCCAGGCGAAGAACCTCGGGATTCTGCAGCTTGCTGAGTTGGTACGCATCCTTTCCCAGGCGGCCGGCGTGCATTGCCTCCGCCAAGGTGTACTGCAGGCTGACGCGCCCATGCGAATCGGACTTTGGTCGCCGCTTCTCGGCCACTGGCTCGCATACGATCGGAACGATGTAGCTCGCGACCGGGCACGCGATTTCACGCACCGAAGCGGGGTCGATCGCGTGTTGTCGGCGCAGGCGCAGCAACGCGTCGATATACGGATGGATCACATGCGCCGCGGGGAACGGCTTGAACGATGACCTGCGGCTCTCCCACGTCACGCCGAGGCCATCTGTGATTCGTGCAAAGTCCCGCGGCGTGTTGCCGTCCGGTAGATGCGCGGCCATGAAGCCAAAGCGCCCCTCGAAGACAGCCCTGGGCCCGGTGGTGCCGGCACGACCGAGGAAGGCCGCGACGATGCCGCTTTGGGCTGCCCACCCCGAATGCAGGTACTTCGAGTCCGTGCCGTCGACCCAGCACTGGAGGATGCCCGCCGCGAAGCTGCCGACGATGCCCGCAGCGTTGACGAGCTGCTCCTCGCTCAGGCCCAGCAGTTTTCCCGCGAGATAAGTCGTCCCGAACGGGGCGAACAGCCCGGTCGGATGGAAGCCGCGGCGGTGAAACTGCCCGGGCGCAACGCTGCCGACTCGGCAGGCGATCTCGTTGCTCAGGGCGATGGCGGCGATCACCTGTTTGCCCGACAGATTCAGTGCCTCGGCCAAGGCGAGGGCGGAGGCCACCGACGGACTGCTCATGTGCACGATAGATTCGTTGTGGGTGTCGTCGAACTCGAGCGCTTGAGCCAACGCGCCATTCGCGAACGCCGCGCTGCTCGTCCCGACACGCTCTCCGGTGCCGAAGATCCGCCCTTCGCCGCCGGAGCCCATCGCGATCGCTGCTTTCCGCACCGACTGGCCGTAAGCGGTGCCGAGACCGGCCAGGGCAAGACCCATGACGTCGAGGATGCGCAGCTTGGTGCTCTCCACTACGTCTGTAGGAAGATCCTCGAATTTCAATGCGGAGGCCCAGTGGGCGAGCTGTTCAGAGCAGGACGACATGGTGTCTGGGATGACGGGCATTGACTGGAGTGTCGGCCACCGTGGGCGCAGCCAAGCGTGCGCCGCCGAGGCAAAGGCACCGTACCATAGCGCAAGGCGGCAGGCGCGCGCAACATGACCCCCACCACATGCTATGCGCACGACGTGTTGCGCGACGGAATTGGATGTTGCGGCGCGAAAGTCATTACAATTGCCCGCGACGCATAGCATGTCCCCTCCCTACTCCCTCCCTCGCTCGCGGGGGCGTGTAAGGGTAGGGGTTCATCGTTTGCGCGTCATGAGCTGATCGCGCAAGGCGGAGTAGGGGAGTCGACGATGGCTAAAGAGCAACTAGGGTTTATCGGTGTCGGCAGGATGGGCGGGCCGATGGCTGGCCGCCTGCTGGATGCCGGCTACCGGCTGATGGTCTGCGACAAGGACGAGCGGGCGATGGCACCGCTCATTGCACGCGGGGCGCAGCGGGCTGCGTCTCCCGCGGCGCTGGCGTCGATTGTCGAAACGATCCTCGTAAGTCTGCCGACGCCGACTGTGGTCCAAGCCGTTGCGCTCGGAGACGACGGCGTCATCGCCGGCACCAAAGTCAAAACCTTCATCGATCTGTCCACGTCAGGACCGCGCACGGCGATCGCCGTTGCGGAAGGTCTGCGTGCCAAAGGCATTACGGGGGTCGACTCGCCGGTGAGCGGGGGCATCAGCGGCGCGGAGAAGGGGACCCTCGCCGTCATGGTTTCCTGCCCGCGAGATCTGGCTGACCGGCTTCGCCCGATACTCGAGGTGCTCGGCAAGTTCTTCTACATCGGCGATCGGCCCGGGCATGGGGCAGACGATGAAGCTTGCCAACAATCTGCTGTCGGCTTCGGCGCTTGCCATCTCCTCCGAAGCCATCGTGATGGGCGTCAAGGCCGGGCTCGACCCGAAAGTCATGATCGATGTCATCAACGCCGGAAGCGGCCGCAACAGCGCCACGCAGGACAAGTTTCCGAAAGCCATACTGCCGCGCACGTTCGATTTCGGCTTCGCGACCGGATTGCTGTACAAGGACGTGATGTTGTGTCTGGAGCAGGCCGAGGCGCTGGGCGTGCCCATGCTGGTCGGGAACGCCGTGCGCCAGCTCCTGGCGATCACCAAGGCGAGGCAGGGTTTCGATTCCGACTTCACGACGATGGTGAAATGCGTCGAGGAATGGGCCGGAGTCGAGGTCAAAGGATAACCGGGGGAGAGCATGTCCGACGCAGACACGTACGAAGTCTACGCCATCCACTACGGCCATCATCCGAATCGCTTCGCCAACGAGAACTTCATCGGCGGCGATGCGCACGAAGGTCCGATGCCGCTCGACTATTTCGTTTGGGCCATCGTGGGAGAGAAGCGCAGGTTCGTCGTTGACACCGGCTTCGATACCGAGATGGCCGGTAAGCGCCATCGCAATGTCATACGCTCGCCCGGCGTGGGGTTGAAGGCGATCGGCGTCGACCCCGCGGACGTCGAAGACGTCATCGTTACCCACATGCACTACGACCACATCGGGAACTACACGCTGTTCCCGCGGGCGCGCTATCACCTGCAGGAAAAGGAGATGGCTTACTGCACGGGCCGTCACATGTGCCATCCGGTCTTGCGGCATCCGTTCGATCCCGACGACGTCACCGTCATGATCCGTCGCCTGTACGAGGGGCGGGTGCAGTTTCATGATGGAGCGGACG
This sequence comes from uncultured beta proteobacterium, assembly GCA_963747025.1. Lineage (GTDB taxonomy): Bacteria > Pseudomonadota > Gammaproteobacteria > Burkholderiales > SHXO01 > SHXO01. The sequence goes on along the minus strand of CAVVDJ010000003.1, from coordinate 135,411 downwards.
AGCTGGCGCCCGGCGTCAGCGTTCACCACATCGGCGGACATACGATGGGCCTGCAAGTCGTGCGTGTCGCGACCAAACGCGGCTGGGTGGTGCTCGCATCGGACGCGTCGCATCTGTACGCGAACATGGAGCAGGGACGGCCGTTTCCGATCGTCTACAACGTTGCCGACATGCTCGAGGGTCACGCCACGTTGCGGCGGCTCGCCAGCTCGCCGCAACACATCATTCCGGGGCACGATCCGCTGGTGTTGAAGCGCTATCCTGCGGCGAAGCCGGAGCTCGAGGGTATCGTGGCCAGAGTCGACGTCGAACCCAAGCGATAGCGTTAGTGCCTCCCTCCCCCGCGAGCGGGGGAGGGTTGGGGTGGGGGCGAGAGAAAGCTGCGGAAAGCGAACTCCCCCATCCCAACCTTCCCCCGCAGGCGGGGGAAGGAGTCTTGTCCCGCGCTTTACTGACAATGATTTAGAAAACAAAACCAGCATGTCTGTCACCAGAGAGCTCGCAGCCTATCTGGTCGGGAGCCGGCCTGACCAGATTCCTGCGGACGTTCAGCACGAAGCGCGCCGCGCCATCCTGAACTACGTCGGATGCGCAGTCGGCGGCAGCCGCGAAGAGGCGGTTCAGATTGCGCTGAAGGTGCTGGCGCCGTTCTCAGGCGAACGCACGGCCCGCGTGCTCGGCCGAAGCGAGCGGCTCGACCCGCTGCAAGCCGCACTGCTGAACGGTATCAGCTCGCACGTTCTCGACTACGACGACACCACGCCCAGCAACTATATTCATCCCACATCGCCGGCGGCCTCCGCATTGTTCGCATATGCCTGCGCTGCCCCGGTCACGGGCGCCGACTTGACGCACGCATTCGTTCTCGGCTTCGAGGTGCAAACGCGCATCGGCGATGCAACCTATCCGGCCCACTACGAGGCCGGGTGGCACAGCACCGGATCGATCGGCGTCTTCGGCGCAGCGGTGGCTGTCGGCAAGCTCCTTGATCTGCCGCTCCAGAACATGATCTGGGCGATCGGGCTCGCTGCTACCCAATCGGCAGGTCTGCGGGAGATGTTCGGCTCCATGGGTAAGGCGTTCCATCCGGGGCGCTCGGCGCAGAGCGGCTACATGGGGGCGCTGCTCGCGCAAGGCGGTTTTACCAGCGGCGAATACGGCATCGAGGGGCCGAGAGGTTTTGCGCCGGTGACCGCGAGGGAATTCGATCTGACCCGGGTCACGAGAGATTTCGGCTCCGATTTCGGCCTGCGGCGAAATACCTACAAGCCTTTCCCGTGCGGGATCGTCATCCACCCGACCATCGACGCATGCATTCAGATCCACCGGGAAAGGAAGCTGACTCCGCGCGACGTGCGAGCAGTGCATTTGAACGTTGCACCCCTGGTGCTCGATTTATGCAGCAAGCGCGACATCCGCAAGGGTTTGGAGGGCAAGTTCTCTATCTACCATGCTGCGGCGATCGGTCTGGTACGTGGCAAGGGCGGCATCGCCGAGTTTACCGACGCGACCGTCAATGATCCGGACGTCAAGCGCGTGCGAGAGACGCTGACCGTCGCCGTTGCCGACCAGAGCATCGCCGAGGATGAAGTCATCGTGAAGGTGACGTTGGCGAGCGGCGAGAGTGTGGTCAAGCACGTGGAGCACGCCATCGGCAATCTCTCGCGTCCGATGACCGATCGCGAGCTCGAGGACAAGTTTCGCGATCAGGCCGCGCCGGTGTTGGGAGTGCAACGGGCCGAGCAGCTCATTGCACAGTGCTGGAGCATCGACAAGCTCGCTGACTGCCGCACCCTGATCGAGGCAACTGCGCCGGCATCATGAGTGGGCTCGCGGCCCTCAACGAGAGCTTCCTGCAGGCGCTGACCGCCGGGCTTCTGGTGGGCTGTATCTACGGCTTGATGTGCCTCGGCCTTGGCCTGATCTTCGGCGTGATGCGGGTGATCAACTTCGCGCAGGGCGACTTCCTGATGCTGGGGATGTACGTCACCCTGTATCTCGCCGCTGCTCTCGGGGGAGTCGCTCTGCTCGGGCCCGTCGCCGGGCCTTTCGTAGCCGCGATCTGCGCCGGCCCGGTGTTGTTCGTGGGCGGTTATCTGCTGCACCGCTTGCTGGTTTCGCGCGTAACGGGTATTCGCGTTGCGGGGATCGAAGGGGATGGCCACTACGCCCAGCTCATTCTGACGCTGGGCGTCGCGCTCATTCTGGAGAATGGCGGCCTGATTGTATTCGGTTCGACACCACAGTCGGTGCGCACGCCGCTGTCGTCGAGCGCCTGGGAGATCCCGCTGCTGCATGATGGCAGCGCGATCTTCCTCAACAAAGCGCGCAGCATTGCGGCGCTGATTTCAATTGCGGCTGCCGCAGGCCTCTACTGGTTCATCGCCCGCTCGCGGCTGGGAAAAGCGCTGCGCGCCGCGGCCGACAACCCCGAGGCCGCGACGTACATGGGCATCGACGTGGATCGCGCCCACCGGATCGCGTTCGGTATCGGGACCGGGGTAACAGCGGTCGCCGGCGGACTGGTCGCTACGTACTCGTCTTTCCAGCCGTACGTCGGCCTCGAGTTCGTGATCATCATGTATGCAGGCGTCGTCCTCGGTGGCATGGGCAGCATGCTGGGCGCGTTTTGGGGCGGGATGACGATCGGCCTGGTGCAGCAGTTGTCCAGCCTGGTCCTGTCGCCGCAACTGCAGAACACCGCCATCTTCGTCGTGTTTCTAGCGGTCGTCCTACTGCGCCCGGAGGGCCTGTTCGGCCGGCGCACCGAGAGGACCTGAGCCATGGACCCGGGGCGCGCAGAGGGGACACGCGCTCTCATCGCCATCGCTGTCATCGGTGTGGCCTGGCTCGCGATCGGCATGTGCGTCAGCAACAGCTACTATCAGCTGATGCTCACGCTGGTACCGATCTGGGCCGTCATGGGGCTGTCGTGGAATCTGCTGAGCGGCTACACGGGACTCGTGTCCTTCGGCCACGCGTCGTTCTTTGGTCTAGGCGCATACACCGTGACGATCGCGCTGGTGGACTTCGACGTGACGCCTTGGCTCGGCATCCCGCTCGGCATGCTGGTCGGCGTCGCCGCTGGTGCGCTCATCGGTTACCCGACGTTCCGTCTGCGCGGGCATTACTTCGCGCTCGCGATGCTGGCATACCCACTGGCGTTGCTGTACGTCTTCGAATGGCTCGGATATCAAGAAGTGGCGTTGCCGATGAAACGCGACGCTCCTGCCCGCTACATGCAATTCGCCGATCCGCGTGCCTACACCGCCATCGCCGTTGCGCTCCTGATCGTGGCGCTGCTCGTTTCGCTGGCCGTCGAGCGTTCGCGTTTCGGCATGTCGTTGCTCGCCATCAAGCAGAACGAGCCGGCGGCCGAGGCCGCCGGCATAGACACCTTGCGTTGGAAGATGCGCGCCATCATGCTGAGCGGCGCCCTTGCGGCAGCGGTAGGGGGCTTCTACGCCGTGGTGCTCCTGGTCGTCACCCCCAGCAGCGTATTCGGCATGCTCACCTCCGCCCAGGCGCTGATCGTGACCCTGTTCGGCGGCGCCGGCACGCTGTGGGGTCCGTTGATCGGTGCAGCCGTGCTCATCCCGTTGAGCGAAACGTTGCGCGCGGAGCTCGGCGATGTGATCCCAGGAATCCAAGGCATCGTCTACGGTGTCGCCATCATCCTCGTTATCCTGATGGCACCCGAAGGCGTGTTCTGGCGCGTGCGAGACCGTTTCTCACGGGCGCCGGCGCAACCTCGCACGATTCCAACCGTCCACAGCGCTCCCGAACGAGCGGCTATCCCGAGACCTGGCGGTCCGACCATCCTCGGCCCGATTTTGCGCGTCCATAGGCTGTCGAAATCTTTCGGTGGACTACGCGCCGTGGAGGATGTCTCATTCGAAGTCGAGGAGGGGGCGTTGCTGGGCATCATCGGCCCGAATGGCGCGGGCAAGACCACGCTGTTCAACTTGCTGAACGGCTTCCTGCGTCCAGACCACGGGCAGATTGTCTTTGCCGGAACTGACCTCGTTGGCCTCAAGCCGAACCGGATCTGCCGGCTGGGCGTTGGCCGCACGTTCCAGACGGTGCGCCCGTTCGCGCGCATGTCCGTGCTTCAGAATACCGTGGTCGGCGCCTACGTCGCAGAGGCGACCAGCGCCGCAGCGTTCTCCGTTGCTCAAGAGGCCCTCGAGCGAGTCGGCCTCGCTTCTCGAGCCGCTGTGGCCGCGGGTGGGCTGACGAGCAAGGAGCTGCGGCTGATGGAATTGGCGCGAGCGCTCGCTGGCCGGCCGAGACTCCTGCTGCTGGATGAGCCGCTCGCCGGACTCGGCAGCCCCGAGATCGCGGAGTTGCTTGCGGTCATCCGCTCGCTGTCCGGAGACGGAACCACCATCGTGATCATCGAGCACACGATGCAGGCCATGATGCGGCTGGCCGACAGGCTCATGGTGCTCGACCACGGGCGCGTGCTGGCTTCGGGGCAGGCGCGCGAGGTGACGAGCGATCCAAGCGTGATCGAAGCCTATCTCGGAAAACGCTGGAGTGCAGCGCGTGCTTGAGATCGAAGCGATCTCTGTTGCGTACCGTGGCCTGAGCGCGCTCACACAAGTTTCGCTGCGCGTCCCGCAAGGCGGGTTCGTCGCCATTATCGGTCCGAACGGCGCCGGCAAGACGACTCTGTTCAAGGCCGTTTCCGGTACCGTAGTGCCAACTGGCGGCCGCATCGAGTTCGAGGGGACTGACCTGCTCCGCGTGCCACCGTCCGAGCGGGCGCACCTCGGCATCGCGCACGTGCCCGAGGGGAGACGGGTATTTGCTTCGCTCACCGTCCTCGAGAATCTGGAGATGGGCGCCTATACAGCGGCGGGACGCGGGCAATGGGCGCGCAACATCGAGCGCATCTTCGGCTTGTTTCCCGTGCTCGCCGATCGGCGTCGCCAGCTCGCCGGCACCCTCTCCGGTGGCGAGCAGCAGATGTTGGCCATTGGGCGCGGCATCGCGTCCTCGCCCAGGCTTCTCATGCTCGACGAGCCGTCGATGGGCCTGTCGCCCACGGCCGCCGATGTGATCTTTGAACGCATCGAAGCCCTCCATCAGCAGGATGGCCTGACCGTGCTCCTGGTCGAGCAGCGGGTGGTCGAAGCGTTGGATTCATGCGACACCGGCTACGTGCTCGAGGCTGGGCGCGTGGTCCTGGAAGGGCCCAGGGAAGCGTTGCTGGCGGACGATCGCGTCCGCCGTTCTTATCTCGGGATCTGATCGCGGGTTACGCAAGGAGGAGAAGCCATGCTGAAAACGATGAGACTTGCATTGCGATGCATATTGTTCGCCGGAACCTTAAGCATTGGTTCTGGTTTGGCCGGCGCCAGTCTGCGCTCAGACCAAGGAGGTCAAGATCGCGCTGATCGTGCCGCTGTCGGGCCCGTGGGCCCGCATGGGCGAGCTCGAGCGTGCGGGTGCCGAGCTCGCGATCGAGCACATCAACAACGCTGGCGGCATCAAAGCATTGGGCGGAGCCAAGATGAAGCTGGTGATCTCCGATGCAGGCGACAACGCGGAGAAAGCCAAGAACGCCGCGCAACGCGTGCTCGCGCAGGAACCCGATCTCGTCGGTGGTCTCGGCGCCTGGCTCAGCTCGTTCACGCTCGCTATTACCGAAGTGACCGAGCGCGCCGAGCTGCCGTGGCTCACGCTGTCCTATTCCGACCAGATCACGGGCCGCGGTTTCCACTACGTATTTCAGACTTCGCCGACGGGCGCCGACCAGGCCGAGAAGGCGCTGCCGACGATCCTCGAGCTGGCGCAGTCGGCGACCGGGCACAAACCGACGTCCGTCGGGATCATCATGGACAACACCGCTGCGTCCGTGAGCTTCGTCAAGCCGATGCGCGGTGGCGGACTCGAGAAGGCGGGAATCAAGCTTCTGGTCGATGAGACCTTCACGCCTCCGCTGTCGGACGCGACGCCGCTCGTGCAGAAGGTGCGTGCGGCCAAGCCCGACTTCCTCTTTCTGTTGCCGACCGCCGTCTCCGACGACAAGCTGCTGCTGGAGAAGCTCAGCGAGATGGGGCTGAATCGCGGCCGGCTCCCGGTCGTAGGCAACGGTGCGCACATGGCCGCCTCCGAACTGCGCGTCACGGCGGGTAAGGAGATCATGGAAGGTGTGCTGGTCACGCTCGCGAACTGGGGCGGCAAGGGGCAGGAGAAGCTGGTCGAGGAGTTCAAGAAACGCACGGGCGAGCCCTGGATGACGCAGGACAGCCTTTCCCCCTACGGCCATGTCTGGATCTTGAAGGAGGCGCTCGAGAAAGCAGGCGTCGCCGATCGCAGGAAAGTTGCGGACGCGATCCGCGCGATGGATACCACGGAGGGCCCGGCGCGCTTCTACCCGGGCGGACGCCTCAAGTTCGACGACAAGGGGCGGCGCGTAGGCGCGCCGCTGGTTATCGTGCAGTGGCGCAATGGCGAACCTATTCCCGTCTCTCCTCCCGCGCTTGCCGTCGCGCAGCCGATCTGGACGGGGCACTGAGCGCGAGAGAGATGTGCGCGTCAGCGGGCCTGTCTCTGCGATTGGAGGCGCAGGCTACCGAAACAAAAAGCCCCGCGCCTCGATCGAGGGGCGGGGCCTTCGGTAACCCGCGTGGGCCGGTCAGACCGGCACAGGCTGTTGCTGCTCGGGTTGCTTCGCAGGTTGCGGCGTGGCTTGCGCTGCCCGCCTGCGTGCCTCCTCTTCCTCCTTGCGCTGACGCGCTTCCTCTTCCAATTTCGCCCAGTACAGGTACTCGAACTCAAAACACATGGCGGACCTCCTCTTGCGATGAGTTGCCATTAAGGACACGGTGTTTTTTTGTTCTGCCAACCGATGCTACGCCCCCAGACTGCGGGTCGCAACAACCGATTCGAAATACCCGTGTTGCGCTGCGGCATGCCGGCTACTTCAGCGCGCCTTCGAGCAAGCTCTTGACCTGCGGGCCCCTGATCTGGCCGGCATAGTTCGTCAGAAAACGGAATGCGCCTGTGCCCTGTAAATGTCGAGCCCCCGCTCGCAGCATGGGCGATACCTTAGAGCGAGCGCAAAAACGCGAGCAGCGCGTCGCGATCCGCCTTCGCCATGGAAGCGAATTGATCGCGCGACGCTTGCGCTTCGCCACCGTGCCACAGCACGGCTTCGACCAGGTTGCGGGCGCGGCCATCGTGCAATAGCGAATCGTTGCCGTTCACGCTGTGCGACAGGCCGAGCCCCCACAGCGGTGCGGTGCGCCAGTCGCGTGCGACCCGCGCGGAAGTCCGGCCGCCCGTCGGCCAGTCCGTCACCCATATCGTGCAGCAGCAGGTCGGTATAGGGGTGGATCGTCTGATGCGAAAGGGCGGGTAGCGGCGCATAGCCTCCGGTCTCCAGCGTTGGCGCGTGGCATCCGTCGCAGCCCGCGAGGTGGAAGAGCGCCTCGCCGCGCTTGACCTGGGCATCGTCCACGTTGCGGCGCGCAGGCACCGCCAGCGCACGCGCATAGAACAGCACGGGATCGACGAACTCGTTCGGCAATTCAGGGTGGCCTCCCGGCGGCTCGGCTAGACATTTGACCTGGGCTTCGGTGCAATTCTCGTCCGGGAACCAGCGCGAGGTCACGCCAAGATCGGCGTGGTAGGCCAGGAAGATCTGCTGTTCGACGCTGGGCTGATTAGCTTTGTAGCCGAACCGGCCCAACGACTCTCGGCTGTTGATCACATCCCAAACGACATTGGCGTGACCGCGCAGGCCCTTGCGTCGCTGGTTCGTCGCAAGCGTGCGGATGGTGTCTTCCGCCACTGCATCGAGGAGCCCGACACCAACGAGAGCTGGCGCAACGCGCATGGACGTCATGACCTCTGCGCTCAGCGGACCGAAGTTGAGATTCTGGAGTTTCAATGCCGGCACGCGCAACTCCACGATCTCGCCATCGGCCAGCGTCACGCTGCGCGTCTCCCAGGTGAGCCGTGGATCGCCCTCCGGCGGAACCCTGCCGAGGATCCCTTCGTTCTGGAGCTGATCGCCGTAGACCGGGTGCGGGTTCGGGCCGCCGTGAGGGCCGGCGCCCGGAATGCTGAGCCGAACCAGCATGGAACGCATGGGCTCGTCTGCATCGCGCGGTGCACGACCGCGTCCGCCGTTCTCGTGGCAGTCGGTGCAGGCTTCAGCGTTGGAGGTCGGGCCGCGACCCCACAGCCCGAGTATCGAAGGCGCCACCACCCAATGCTGCCCGAAGCCCTTCCCACCCGCCATGAATTGCTCGAGGTCACCGGCATTCAGGATCGGCGTGGGTTGCTGGTACGCTTGCTCGGATTCGATGGCCACGGTGGAAGTGCCGCCCGACAGAGCGGCCCGGTCGAGCAGCTCCGTGTTTGCCGAGCGCAAACAGTACCGCCGGCGCCATGGCATAGAACGCGACGAGCGAGCACCTTCCGAATCGGTCGAGCCCCATGCAGTCCAAGTTACGCAAATTGATCGGCGACAGCAACTGGGCCCCGAGGCAGGCGCTAGAATGCTGTAGACAATCCGCTACGAGGCACGGGGATGAATTTCTCCAAATACCGCGTCAAGCCAGGCTCCAAGGTCGATCTCAAGGACTGGGACCCGGACGACAAGAGCGCATCGCCCGGAAACGCGGAGGCCGACGAGAAGCGTCTGGCGGAACTTGCCGCTCGAATCGACGAGCTGCAGGAGCTGCTGTATGCGGAGGCGAAACGCAGCGTCCTCGTAGTGCTCCAGGGAATGGACACTTCGGGCAAAGACGGAACGATCCGGCATGTGTTCCGCGAAATCGATCCGCTAGGCGTCCGGGCGGTTCGGTTCAAGGCGCCGACCGAGGACGAGTTGGCTCACGACTTCCTTTGGCGGGTGCACCCGCATGCCCCGGCCAAGGGCGAGCTCATGATCTTCAATCGCAGTCACTATGAAGACGTCGTGGTGGTACGCGTGCACAAATTGATCACCGAGGCCGAGTGCAAGCGCCGCTACGAGGTGATCAACGCGTTCGAGCGCCTGCTCGCGGACAATGACACGGTGATCCTCAAGTTCTATCTGCATATCTCCAGGGACGAGCAACGCAAGCGTTTGCAGGAGCGCATCGACAACCCGAAGAAGCAGTGGAAGTTCAACATGAACGACCTGGCCGAGCGTGCGTTGTGGAACGACCACATCAAGGCCTACGCCGATGCGCTCGCGGCGACCTCCACCGAGCAAGCGCCCTGGTATGTCGTTCCGTCGAACTCCAAGAAAAACCGCAACCTCTTGATCTCCTCCGTGCTGCTGGAGACGCTCGAAGGACTGAAGATGCGCTACCCGCGTCTGAAGCAGAAGCTGGACGGGATCGTGGTGCAATAGCCCCGCGCGCCAGCCCGTGGCATGGTTTCGAATGGCGCAGTGAGGGGCGAGGGTGACCCAGTCAAATGTTCATGGCCGTCGCGTACATGCCTAACGCCCAGGCAGCGATGCCGGTGATGAACGTGAACCACAAAATCGTCTTGGTGATCCGCCCCGGCTTGAACGGATCCGGCAGATGCTTCGAGTTGATGTACAGGATCTGTATCGCGGCGATGCTGCGCAACAAGACCGCCGAGGTCGCGACGAACAGCCACAGCGCATAGGGCTCCTTGACAGTCACGAAGTAGAATCCTGCTGCGATGACGGCGATGACGACGACGAAGTAGTAGAAGCGATACGGGTGCTTGCCCTGCAGCCGAGGTGTGACGGCGACCGCGTCGGCAACGGTTCTGCCGACGAATGTGTCGATGATCGCGAAGCCGGCGTCGTAAAGTGTCGCGAAGACGAAAACCAGGAACACGGCAAACGCGATCGGACCGAAGATCCCGCCCACGATGGTCGCGATTTGAATCGGAACCTCCAGGCCGGTCTTGACGATGCCTGCCTTATAGAAGTACGCGTAGCCCGCTGTGGCGTAGAAGAAGGTCATAACCATGGCGCCGAGAATGCTCCACCAGATGATCTGGCTCCACTTGCCGATGCCGACCCAACCCTGCATCTTCTTGACTTCCTGCGGGTCGGAGTAGTCCCAGGGCACCACCTCGGTGTTGACCTTCTCGGGCGGACGCAGCAGGCCGGTCACCTTGCCTCCGTAGCGGCCCATCCCCCAACCGGCTTCGAGCACCCACAGGGAAACCCACATCAGGCTGCCGCCCGGCTGGTTGTAGAGCGCCGCAATCAGTTTCCACGACACGGGTTTGTCGGTACTGGCAAGGCCGAAGTTGAAATAACCCCACAGCACCGCGCGATAATCGTCCCAGCCCGCCGTGACGGCCACCGTGATGACGATGCCGACAATGTTGATCCACATCAGCCATTGGAATATTTTCGAGATGCTGCCGTAGACGGTCTTCGAGAACACGAAAACCGCCAGCACCACGAGCAACGCGCCCCAGCACCAGAGGTAATAGGTCTTGATGCCGAACGTCATGGATTCCGAGGTGCCTCCGGTCGCCTTGAGCAGCGCGGCCGAGGAGCCGCCCAGCCAGAACGGCCAAGCGAAAGTGAGGATCGACAGGACGGCCCAGGTCCAGGGCCAAAACAGCCCGCGCGGCGGAATGTCCCGAGTCATCGTGAAAAACGAGCGTCCCGTAACCAGGCTGTATTTCACGCACTCGATCACCAGAACCGTTTCGACGATGGTCGAGACGGTCATGATCCAGAACAAGTTGACTGCGCCCTGGGCGGCGAGATTCGGGATCAGCATCGTTTCCCCGCCGCCCACGAGATCCCGAAGTTGATCGCCTGAGGCCCCAAGGCGGCAAACAAGCCGACGATGGTGAGCGGAAAAGGGTCGGGCACCTTGAAGAACTTGGGTTTGTCTGGCGTTGACATGAGAGTCCCCCTCTGAACACCAGTTGTTTCCGTGTCCGGGGCCGGGCGGCCGGCGTCGTGTCGCGGCTTCTTGATGTCGCCCCGGACGCTGGGTATTCTTGTTTTGTGCCATTCTACTTCCCGTCATGCCAGGATCACCACAACCCGACGCTGATCGGGGTGGCCTGTCAGTACGGTCCTGCGGGGCCTACAGCTCCGCCGATCAATAGTGCAACGATGCAAAGGGGCGCGCTATGCGCGGCATCGAGCTTCTCAGCAGCCTGCTCGAGATCATCGGCGTAAATATCGTCCTCAGCGGCGACAACGCCGTCGTCATCGCTCTCGCCTCGCGTACACTGCCCCTGGACCAGCGGCGGATAGCCATCGCGCTCGGCAGTGCGGGCGCGATCCTGATGCGAATCGTGCTCACGGTCGTGGCGGCAGAGCTGCTGCAGCTACCTTGGCTCAGGCTGGCTGGCGCGCTTCTGCTGGTGTGGATCGGGGTCCGGATGCTGCTGGATGGCGGTGAGGGCGACGATCTTGTGACGGCGAAGCCGGGCAGTCCGTGGGCGGCCATACGCACGATCCTCGTAGCTGACTTCGTGATGAGCCTGGACAATGTCCTGGGCGTGGCGGCCGCGGCGCACGGGCAACTGATGTTGCTCATCGTCGGCTTGATCATCAGCATCCCGCTGATCGTGTTCGGCAGCGCCCTCATCCTGCGGATCATGGACCGCTTCCCGGTGCTTGTGACGCTGGGTGCGGGGTTGATCGGCTATGTAGCTGGCGAGATGCTGGTGGACGAGCCGGTCGTCGAGCCGTGGTTGGCGACAGGCGCGGCGCTCGTGCAATATGGCGTGCCTGTCGCAGGCGCTGTGTTGGTGATCTTGGCCGGGCACCTCATTGCCGCTGGCGGACGGCGTACACGCCGCCAGCGGGTTTTGGATTTGAATGGAAATGATCGAGCCCGACCGCCGCGCTGAGAAGCGTGTCCCGGTCGGCATGGGAGGACGTGAGCATGCGCATACTGGTTCCGGTCGATGGTTCTGACAGCGCCTTGCGCGCTGTTCGTTATGCGATTTCCTTGCGCGAAAAGTTCCGCGAGCCGGTGGAATACGACCTTCTCAACGTTCAGCGCCGCATCGCCTCCGGCAATGTGCGCCTGTTCGTGTCGCAGGAGGAGATCAACCGGTTCTATCAGGAGGAAGGCGCCAATGCGCTGCGCGCCGCGCGCGAGGCGATCGAGAGCTCGGGCAGCTCCGTGCGCGGTGCACGTGGCGGTAGGGGACGAGCCCGAATGCATTGCCCGCTACGCATCTGAGCACGGGAGCGATCTGGTCGTGATGGGCACGCGAGGCATGGGAACCATCGCCAACATGCTCCTCGGTTCGGTGTCCGCGCGGGTCATCCACCTCTCACCCGTGCCGGTCGTGCTGGTGAAGTGAGCGGGCGGTGCCGGCGGCGGAGGTGGCATAGCCGGCCCAGGCTCTGCTGGCACAGCCGCTACATCACTTGCCGGTGGCGTCGGGCTTTCTTCTCCACCGCGGCGCCCTCCCGCTCGCTTTGCTCCCGCATCTTCTCCATCGTGTCCACCTCGAGGCTGGGCGTGTCGTCCTTGATCTGCTCGATCTGGACGTCGCGGGTCGCCTCTTGCAGTTGCTCGGGAAGGTAGGTGGCGATCTTCGGGAAAATGATGAGCAGCGCGATCGCGATGCATTGCAGCACCATGAACTCGAACATGCCCTTGTAGATCGTACCGAGCGACCAGTCCTTGACCACCTGCTTCAGGTAGTACGCCGACATCGCCACCGGGGGTGACAGGAAGGCGGTTTGCAGCGTCACCGCCACCAACGCACCGAACCAGATCATATCGAACTTGAGCGCCGCGACGATCGGGTAGAAGATCGGCAGGAACACCAGGACGATCGCCGGCCATTCGAACGGCCACCCCAGAAGAAAGATCAAGAGGATCACCATGACCAGCATGGCCGTGGGCGAAAGCGGCAACAGGAGCATCTGGTCCGTGATCCAGTTCGCCGTGCCGAGCCGCGCGAACACGGCGCCGAACACGTTCGACGTCACGGCGAGGAACAACACCATGCTCGAGGTCGACATGGTGCTGAGCAGCGCCCGCTTCAGGCCCGCGAGGGTGGCCTTGCGATAAGCCACCGCGAGGATCATCGCGCCGAGCGCGCCGATGCCGGATGCCTCCGTCGGGGTTGCCCAGCCGGCCAGGATCGAGCCGAGCGTGGCGGCGATGAGGCCAAGCAGCGGCAGCACGCCGATGGCCACTTCTTTCAAAATGAAGGGCACCGAGTGAACCCGCTCCGACTTCGGCACCGGCGGCCCGAGCTTCGGGTTGATGAATGCGCGCCCCATCAGGTACACGAGGTAGAGCCCAGCGAGCAGGAAACCCGGTCCGAACGCGGCCGCATACAGGTCGGCCACCGATACGCCCAGCACCGGGCCCATCACGATCAGCATGACGGACGGCGGAATCAGGATGCCGAGTGTGCCGCCGGCGGTGATCGCTCCTGCGGACAGCTTTGCGTCGTACCCGGTCTTGATCATGATCGGCGCGGCCATGATGCCGAGCACCGTCACCGCGGCGCCGACGATACCGGTGGCCATCGCGAACACCGTCGCGGTGAGAATCACGACCAGGAACAGCGCGCCGCGCACCGGCGCGAGCAGGAGCCGGAACGCGGTGAACAATCGCTCCATCAGCCCGGCCTGCTCGGTGATGAAGCCCATGAAGATGAACAGCGGCACCGCCGCAAGCAGCTCCTCCTTCATCATGCCGATGGTCTGGAAGTACGCCAGGTCAAAGACCGTGGATCCGCCCAGCCCGAAGTAGCCGAAGCTGAGCGCGAGAAACAGCAACGTGAAGCTGATCGGAAAACCGATGAAGATCGCTCCCAGCATCACGGTCAGCATGATCAAGCCGAGCAGCTCCTGGCCGGTCATGGTGCGACCTCCCGATTGTTATTGTGCCGGCTCATATCTCCACCTTCTCCTTGTGCTCGAGCTCGATGCCGGTGCGCGCTGCGTACAGGCTCTTGACCGTTTCGGAAACGCCCTGGATCAGCAGCAGGAGACAGGTCACCGGCACCACCGCCTTGAACGGCCACAAGCACCGGCCGCCAGGCGGTCTGCTCGGAAGTTTCCATGATCTGCCAGGCGTAGTACGCCTCGTGGAAGCTGACGAAGAACAAGACGATGAGCGACGGGAAGAAGAACACCACGTATGCGATCGCGTCGATGAGCCCCCTGGTCCTGACCGACCACTTCTCCCAGAGGAAGTCGGTGCGGATGTGCGCGCCCTTGTGCAGCGCGTACGCCGACCCCAGCATGAACAGCGCGCCGTAGAGCATGTAAGTCACATCGAATGCCCACACGGTCGGCGCGTTGAAGAAGTAGCGCGCGATGACTTCGTAGCTGACCGCGAGCACGAGCGGCACGCTGAGCCAGGCGACCCAGCCGCCGGTGGTGTCTGTGAAGCGATCGATCACCCGGACGATCCGGATGAGGGTCTGCGACTGTTCGGCCATGGTTTCCCCTTAGGCGGGCAACAAAAGCCCGCCGCAACGCGGCGGGCGGGCCCGGTCAGCCGGGGGATTGACGCCCCGGCGGCCGGCGTCTTATCTTGGAGCCGCGCCCTTCTCGGGGAAATAGTAGTTGGCAGCGAACGAGTAGGGCGGGAACATGAAGCGCTTGGCCGGGACGACCAGAGCCGCGTACGCGCGCTGGGAGTCGTGCACCTTCTTGAAGAAGGGGTTCTTCTCCTCTTCTTCCTTGGCGATGATGTCCCAGGTCTTCAGGAACTCGATCAGAATGTCCGGCGGCGTGCGCAGCACCTGAACGCCGTGCTTTTCCTGCAGCTCCTTCAGCGCATCGGCGTTCTGCTTCTGCCACTTTGCCCACCACAGGAGGAACGTCTCGTTCGCGGCCGATTTGATCTGCTCCTGCTGCGTAGGAGTCAGGCTCTTCCACACGTCGCCGTTGATGATCAGCTCGCCGGTGGTCAGGTTCTCGTGCATGCTGGGCGTGTAGTGGTACTTCCACACGTTCTGGAAACCGAGCCGCAGGTCCTCCACGCCGCCCACCCACTCGGCGCAGTCGATCACGCCGCGCTGTGCGGACGGGATGATCTCGCCGCCCGGCATGTTGACCGTCGTCATGCCCATGCGCGTGTAGACCTCGGCCGCCATCCCGGTCTGCCGGCACTTCATGCCCTTGAAGTCAGCCAGGTTCTTGATCGGCCGCTTGAACCAGCCCAGCGCCTGCGGGCCGGAGGGCAGGATCGGGAAGGCCACGACGTTCAGCTTCAGCACGTCGCGGTAGAACTCCTGATAGAGCTCCCACCCGCCGCCGTCGTAAATCCAGCCCACGTAGTCGATGTAGTCCATGCCGAGCCCGCCGGGACCGCCGGTGAGCAGAATGCCGGCCTTGTTCTTGCCGACCCAGTAGCCGGCCCAGGTGTGCGCGCCGTCGATCACCTTCTTGTGGGTCGCGTCCAGCACCTCGAACGCGAGGCACCACCTGGCCGGCCGGCATGGCCTCGATCTTCAGCGTGCCGCCCGAGATCTTGCTGACCCGGTCGGCGAACATCAGGAAGTTGTCGTACAGCGTGAGCGACGCTGGCCACGACGCCTGCATCTTCAACACGGTTTGTTGGGCTGACGCTGGCTGGGCGCCGACAACCAGAGCTACAGCCAGAATGGCGGCCAGCAGGACCGACACACCCCTGAATGCACTAGTCATTTGAGTCCCCTCCTCGTGGATTGCCACGGCGCGTTTTCCGGCACTGCGACCGGTTCAAGATACTGTTCTCGTGACGCGGCGATGGTAGGCGCGGGTGTCTTCGGCTGTCAATGCGTCCGGATCTCTGGCATTCGCTTGTCGCTTCATCGAGGCGAGCCATAGGGCGGCAGTGTGGTCAAACGTTGATCCTCCACCGCGCCACCCGCAGTGAAATGGTAGAGGCTCTGCCACTCCTGCCCTTCGAGCCCGAGCAGTCGATGCATTTCGTCGTCGAAGAAGCAGCCGATGCCCGTGGCCCGGATCCCTGCGGCCTCGGCTTCGAGATAGAGCGCCTGTCCGATCATGCCGCACTCCCAGTACAACCTGCGATAGCGCCACGGCGCATCTTGGATATCCTCGAATGAGGCAAGCATTCCGAGCGCGTAACAGGCGTCGGCGGCGATGTCCTGGTGGCAGCAGACGAGCTGCGCGGGCTGACGCAGGTCGTTCTACCTGCAACAGATAAAGCGGCATGTGCGCAGGCCCGACTTTGTGCCACTGCCATTCCCGCCGCATCGCGCGCTTGAGGGGCTCGAGGGCGGTGTGGGCGCGCACGAACGCATATAGCCCCGGCTCGAGCCCCTCGACCCGATGGACGAAGAGTGCCAGATGGACGCGCGGCGGCCACGGCCAGGCGTTCCATGGCGGCGTCCCCGGGTGGAGAAGCAATGGTTCGAGCATGCGGTAGAACGTTTCCGCAGAGATCGAAGTCACGCCATCGAACGCGACCGCACTGCGCCGCTGGCGGAAAATGGTGGCGGCGGGAAGGTCCGCATGCCATGTCGAAAGCTCGAATGCACTCCGCGCAGCGGCGTTGGCCGGCGCGGTGCGCGCCTTAGGCGTCGCTTCGTGCGCGAGGTCGATGTCGGTCCACTCAACGTGCTCGTCGCTCAACCGGTTTGCGCTGCCCGACCAGCTTGCCGTGCGCGCCGCGGCGACCAGATCGTCGAGCACGGGTGGCTCCCCCGGTCCGACCCAGAGCAAGCAATCCGGTTCCTCGCGCTCGGCGTGGAGAAAGTCGGCGGTGCGGTCAAGACCCAGCACCGTGGCGACATCCTGGTCCGCTGCCGCATCGAGCATGCGCGTCTGCCATCCGAGGGACGCAGCCGCGTAGCTCACCGCGGCGATGGCGTGCCCGCAGTCATGATGGCAGTAGCGGAACGCGCGCATCCCATACTTCCATGCCTCGCGCCAGTAGATCGATGCGATACCGATCAGCACGCCACGTGTCAGTGGCGGGGCTGGTGCTTTCCAGCGCGCGCGCTGCTCCAGGACGTGATCGCGGCTGTGGTAGTGATAGACGCCGCCTTCCAGACCCGGAAGGTCGGGTGTGACGAGATAGCCCTCGGTCGGATGCAGGTTCCCGCTGGAGGGATTGCAGCGCAGCGCCCAGGAGGTGTCGCGCAGCGCCTTCCACGCCGAGATCGCGAGCGACAGCTCAAAGACAATGGCAATCGAGTCGCGTGCGAGCGGCGCGGGCACGGGCAGGCGGCCCGCCCGCAGAGCATTGAAACTTGTGGCCAGGCTGTCCGCGGCAAGCGCGAGCTCGAAGCGAGGCGCGCCGTGGTAGCGCCGAAACGGATCCGGCTGGTTCGCCCAGTCGAGGTACCCGGGCCCGGGCGCGAAGCGGCGCAGGTGATGCTTGCTGCGCTCGTGGTAATCGAGAATAGCGCGGGCTGGATCCATGATGATGGCCCATTATCGACCACCCAGCCCGCTCGCGTACGAGTATCGTGGTGCGGGAGGTGAAGCTTCCCTACAATACGGCGGGCATCCCAACCCCTTCGCACTCGAACCATGATCGTACTGTTTACCGACTTTGGCTCCGACGATATCTACGTCGCGCAGATGAAGGCGGTGCTGCGCAGCAAACGGCGTCCGGCACCTCCGATCCATGATTTGCTCCACAGGGTGCCGAACTTCGACGCGAAGGCAGGGGCGCATCTGCTCGCTGCACTGCAAGGATGGTTTCCCGCCGGCTCCGTATTCCTCGCCGTTGTCGACCCTGGCGTGGGCGGCACGCGCGAGCCCGTCGTTCTCGAAGCCGACGGCAAGGCCTATGTAGGACCCGACAACGGATTGCTGTCTGTGGTCGCCGCGCGCGCCGCCAAAGTGCGCACTTGGCGCATCGTCTGGCGGCCGGCGATGCAGTCGGCATCCTTCCACGGGCGCGATCTGTTCGCTCCAGTGGTAGCTCGGATCGCGTCGGGAAATCTCCCGAAGGATCGGCTCGAAGAAATACCCGCTCTCGGCCGTCCAACTCGGAGCCGACGATCTGTCGGAGGTCATCTATATCGACCACTACGGCAACGCGCTGACCGGCCTGCGGGCAGCCAACCTGCCGCGTAGCGCGAAGATCGAGGTCGGCGGCCAGCAGCTCGCCTATGCGCGCGTCTTCGCGGATGTCCGCGGCGGGCCACGCCTTTTGGTACGAGAACAGCGTTGGGCTGGTGGAGATTGCGGTAAACGGCGGCAGTGCAGCGGAGATGATGGGTCTCCGGGTGGGTGATGCGATGCGCTTGGCTTGAGCAGGCGCTACCCATCGTGAACCAGCGAACGTTTCAGACGCCCTCCGATACGGCACCGCCAGCGGGCTGGACCGGTCGGCCCGTCGAGCGGCGCGAGGACGCCGCGCTGCTCACCGGCGCGGGACGCTATGCGGACGACCTCGGGACTCGCCCCGGGCACGCTGCACGCGGCGTTTCTGCGCTCGCCTCATGCGCACGCACGGGTGCGCAGCATCGACTGTATCCGCTGCGCTTGGCATGCGCGGCGTGCGCGCCGTGCTCACCGGCGAGGACGTGACAGCGCTGGGCGGCGCCGTTCGTGGTCGGAGTCAAGGCCCCGATGGAGCATTGGTGCCTGGCCGTCGACAAGGTGCGCTACGTCGGCGAGCCCGTCGCCGTCGTCGTGGCGGAAGACCGCTACCTGGCGGAGGATGCATTGGAGCTGATCGAGGTCGACTACGAGCCGCTTGCCGGCGGTGGTCGACATCGAGTCGGCAATCGCGCCGGACGCGCCGATCCTGCACGAGGCGAGTCGGCTCGAACGTGGTCAGCGATCGCAGCTTCGCGTACGGCGATCCCGATGCTGCCTTTGCGTCGGCGCCGCACCGCGTTCGCCTGAAGGTGCGCTACCCGCGCAACTCGTGCACGCCGATCGAGTGCTCCGTGGTCGTCGCCGAGCATCTCGCCGGCGGCGAGGGCTACGACGTTCTAGCCAACTTCATGGGGCCGTTCTCGCTGCACGCGGTGATGGCGCTGGCGCTCAAGGTGCCCGCCGCCAAGTTGCGACTGCGCGTCCCGCGGGATTCCGGCGGAAGCTTCGGAGTCAAACAGGCGGTGTTCGCGAACGTCGTCGCGCTGTGCCTCGCATCGCGGAAGGCGGGGGCGCCGGTCAAGTGGGTCGAGGATCGTCTCGAACATCTCGCTTGCGGCCACTTCTGCAACCGGACGCGTCTGCGACGATCGAGGCCGCGGTCGAGCCGGATGGTCGCATCGCCGCGCTTGCCTACGACCAGCTCGACGACTGCGGCGGATATCTGCGGGCGCCGGAGCCCGCCACGTTCTACCGCATGCACGGGTGCCTCACCGGCGCCTACGACATCCGCCACTTGAAGGTGCGGAATCGCGTGGTGCTCACCAACAAGACGCCGGCGGGCCTGGTGCGCGGCTTCGGTGGGCCGCAGGTGTACTTCGCGCTCGAGCGCCTGATGCAACGGATCGCGGTGGAGCTGGGGCTCGATCCGCTCGAGGTGTACCGCCGCAACTTCATCCGCGCCGAAGCCTTTCCGTACCGGGCTGCCGCGGGCGCGCTGATCGATTCCGGCGACTACCACGCCGCACTCGATCTGGCTTCGGAACGCGGCGGTCTGGCGGAGCTGATCGCCCGGCGCGACGCAGGCACGCGCGCGAGGGACGTCTGTACGGCATCGGCTACGCCGCGATCGTCGAGCCGTCGATTTCGAACATGGGCTACATCACGACCGTGATGCCGGCCGATGCGCGCGCCAAAGCCGGGCCCAAGAACGGCGCCATCGCGGCTGCGACGGTGAGCATCGACCTGCTCGGCGGGTGTCAGCGTCGTGGTCGCGTCGGTGCCGCAAGGCCAGGGACACATGACCGTGCTCGCGCAAGTGGTGGCCGACGTGTTCGGGCTCGAGCCGGATGAGATCGCGGTCAACGTCGAGCTCGACACGCAGAAGGATGCGTGGTCGGTGGCCTCGGGCAACTACTCCAGCCGCTTCGCAGGAGCGGTTGCGGGCACTGCGCATCTGGCCGCGGTGAAGTTGCGCGACCAAGCTCGCCAGGATCGCGGCCGCTCAGCTCGGCTGCGAAGTCGATGCGGTCGTGTTTGCGGGCGGCAAAGTGTTTGCCCGCGAGATGGCCGGACAACGCGCTTGCCCTTCGCGCGCGTCGCGAGCAGCGCGCACTGGGCGCCTGCGCTTGCTGCCGGAGGGCATGGAACCGGGTCTGCGGGAGACGGTGTTCTGGACGCCGGAGCAGCTCGCGGCGCCCGACGAGCAGGACCGGGTCAACACGTCGGCCGCCTACGGCTTCGGCTTCGATCTGTGCGCCGTCGAGATCGAGCGCGACACCGGCAAGGTGCGCATCGACCGCTACGTGACGCTGCACGACGCCGGCAGGCTGCTCAACCCGGCTCTGGCCGACGGTCAGATCCGCGGCGGCTTCGCGCAGGGCATGGGCGCGGCGCTGATGGAAGAGTTCAGGTACGCGGCCGACGGCGCATTTCTCTCGGGGACGTTCGCCGACTACCTGGTGCCGACCGCCATGGAAGTGCCGGAGCCGGTGATCCTGCACATGGAGACGCCGTCGCCGTTCACGCCGCTGGGCGCGAAGGGGATCGGCGAAGGCAGCAACATGAGCACGCCGGTGTGCATCGCGAATGCGATCGCGGATGCACTCGGTGCCGGCAGTGGATCCGGAAAGGATCATTCTGCCGCTCACGCCGTCGAAGATCCTCGCGCTGCTCGGCCCGCCCGATCCTGCGCCGGGACGCGCGCAGCAGCCCAGCACGCACGTGGCAACTCGGCGCGAGAAGCGTCTGCCATGACTGCGCCGTCCGGGCCTTGGACGCGAGCGCTGCGCTGGCTGAGGATCGTGTCGTGAAGCCTGCGCCTTCGACTACATCCGGGTCGACTCGGCCGACGAGGCGGTCGCGCTGCTGGCCGAGTATGGCGACGATGCGCGCATCCTGGCCGGCGGGCAATCGCTGATGCCGATGCTCAACATGCGTGTCGCGCAGCCGCGGGTGCTCCTGGACATCTCGCGCGCGGCGGACCTTGCTGCGGCTCGCTGAGACAACGGAGCGCTCGCGATCCGCGCGGCGGTGACTCAGGCGGCCGTGCGAGCGGCGTCCGCGTCTCGTGCGATGAGGTGCCGCTGCTGGCGCAGGCCTTTCCGCATCTCGGCCACTTCCAGACGCGCAACCGCGGCACCGTGTGCGGCTCGATCGCGCACGCAGACCCGAGCGCGGAGCTGCCGCTGTGTCTTGCGGTGCTCGGCGGCGAAGTCGCTGCTGCGCTCGCAGTCGCGGTCGGCGGACGGTGCGCGCGGAGCAGTTCTTCCGAGGCGTGATGGCGACCGCGCGGCAGCCCACCGAAATCGTGGAGGAGGTGCGCTTCCCGCTTGGCGCGCGCCGGCGAGCGGTACGGCTTCGCCGAAGTCGCGATGCGGCACGGCGACTTCGCCATCGTGGCGCTGGCGGCGATCGTCGGCCAGACCGAGATCCGTGTCGGCGTCGGCGGCGTGGCCGACCGGCCCTGGGTGCAACGCTGGCCCCGGCTGGCGGGCGAAGAGCTGGACGTGGCGCTCAACCAGCTCGCGTGGGACCTGGCGGCGCGCGACGATCAGCACGCGAGCGGCGCGTATCGCCGGCATCAAGTGCGGACCCTGGGGCGCAGATTGATCGAGGGGTTGCAGCATTGAAGCGGTTCGCGCACGGGGCCCGGCACCGGATCGAGCTGACGCTCAACGGCGTCAAGCGCGTCGGCTACAGCGAGCCGCGCATGCTGTTGTCGGATTTCTTGCGGCAGGAGCTCGGGGCCACCGGTGTGCACGTCGGCTGCGAGCACGGCGTGTGCGGAGCCTGCACCGTGCGCATCGACGGTGTCGCCCAGCGATCTTGCCTGTCGCTGGCTGTCGGGGTCGAAGGTCAAACGGTGCAGACGGTGGAAGGACTGGCTGGCGCCGAGGGCGAGCTGTCCGACCTGCAGGCGGCATTTCGCCGCCACCATGCGCTTCAGTGTGGTTTCTGCACGGCGGGAATCCTGCTGTCGGCGTCAGAGTTCCTCGAGCGTGTGCCCGAGCCGACCGAAGCGCAGGTGCGCGACATGCTGTCGGGGCATCTGTGCCGCTGCACCGGATACACCCCGATCGTGCTGGCCATACTCTCCGTGGCCGCCGAACGCCGCGAACAGACGAGCCGCGCTTGACTGTCGCTTTTCCACTGCGCTACGCGTGAGCACCGCCAGATTTCACGAGGAGAATCGATGACACTCAAACATCCCTCCCAAGGGCTCCTGGACAACCTTGACGGTTTTCGCATCGAGATCGACGAGACGCAACGCACGCGCCGACATCATCCTAGAGCGTCCGCCGCTGAACGTGGTGAGCATGCCGCAGCGCGATCAACTGCGCTGTGCGTTCGAAGCGCTCGACGCGCACGCGGGCGTGCGCGTGATCGTCCTGCGCGCCGCCGGTGAGCATTTTTCCAGCGGGGGAGACATCAAGGGCTTTCTCGAAGCGAGTCCGGAGCAGGTATCCAAGCTGGCCTGGAATATCGGCGCGCCGGCGCGCTGCGAGAAGCCGGTCATCGCCGCCAATCGCGGTTACTGCTTCGGCGTCGGCTTCGAGATCTCGCTCGCCTGCGATTTCCGCATCGCTTCGGAGACGGCGCTGTACGCGCTGCCCGAGCAGAAGCTCGGTCAGATCCCCGGCTCCGGCGGCTCCGCGCGGCTGCAGAAGATGATCGGCATCACGCGCACCAAGGACGTGGTGATGCGCTCGCGTCGCATTGCCGCGAAGCAGGCGTACGACTGGGGCATCGTGACCGAGTGCGTGCCCGACTGCGGAGCTCGAGCGTGCCACCGACGCGCTGGTCGAGGAGCTGCGGGACATTCGCGCCGCTCGCGCAGCGCACGGCGAAGAAGCTATTGAACGATAGCGAGGACGCGACGCTCAGCATCGGCATCGAGATGGAAGGCCACTGCTACAGCCGGCTGCGGACCTCGGACGATTTCCGCGAGGGCGTGACGCGCGTTTCACGCGAAGCGCAAACCGCTGTTCAAGGGAAGTTGACTGCGAATGCGTTGCCGGTGTCGGCGTCACGGAGCTGGCTAGCGTTTTGGCCAGTGTAGCTGAGCGGGTGCCCTTACCCCGATCGTTGAACCCCGTGTTTGACCGCGTGGCACTGGTGAGCCAACGAGATCAGCTCCTCCAGACCCCAGGTGCCGCGGTCGGTCAGCCTTGCGGCGAGGTCCAAAGGTAGCGCGTCGAGGCCGAGGTAGGCCCCGCTGATGGCCCCGGCCATCGCCGCAGTAGTATCGACGTCACCGCCAACCCCGATGGCGGTGCAGATCGTGGCCCAATAGTCTTGTGGGTGGCTGAAGAAGGCGTAGAGACTCCACAAGACACTGCCTGTCACGAAGGGAGAAATCCCGTCCCAGCCGTTATCGTAGTCTGATGATTGACCGAACTTTGCGATCTCCGTGAAAGCAAGAGTTGGTGGCGCACTCGCGAGATCGGTCACACGCCCGATGCCTTCGGCAAGCTCGGGATCGAGCCCGCGCACCCAGCTACTCAGTTGCGCGCCCCAGGCCTCGCGATCGATCTTGCCGCGCAGTCCCAGAAGCACGGCGCCTGCCACCGCGACTGCGCCCGCGGAGCAGCGCGGGTCCTGGTGGGTGATGCGGCCCTGGTCGTGGGCTGCTGCGATCATCTGCTCCGCGTCGTCCCAATACATCAGTCCAATCGGCGCGGCGCGCATGGCGCTGCCGTTGCCCGCAGAAGGTGGTGCGGTGCCGGCCCGCGCCCAGGGTACGCCGCTGATCAGGCGCAGCGCGGCTTCGGTCGTTGCGCGCCCTCGTCCAACGATGCGCTCCTCCCGAAAGATGGCGGCGATGCGCATGGCATAGTGCTCCGGGTCGAAGCACCCGATCTGCACGTAACTCTGCATCAGCTCGCGCGCGAGTTGGGAATCGTCGGTGTACTGTCCCACCGCCGAATCCACGGTCGCTCCGCGACGACCGTCCATGTCCTGCAGGCAATCCCGGACATACCGCTCGCACGCCGCCGAGGACTGACCCTCGACCGGAAAACCCAGGGCGTCACCCAGGCATTGGCCGATCAAGCAGCCGCTGAACCGCTCGCGCGCCGGAATATGGGAGACCATGAGCATCAGGATACATCCCGTCGAGGCGGAGGGTCCGAGGCCCGGCGCGCCTTCGAGGTGTAAGGCTCGCCCAATTGAACCGACTGAGCGGCGACTCGAGGTAAATAAGTCACAGCCGGGGCGGGAATTCGCACGGGCCCGGCGGGAGCTGGCTGGCTAAGCTGACGATAGCGTGTGGAAGGTCCGCGGCGCGAGCCCCGATAGTCGGGCCGAAGCCGGGCAAACCACCTACGAGAGCCTACGAATCCGATCGGACACGTGAGACGTAAATACCGATCAGCCCCGTCTGACAGGAGGCGGCGATGAATATGAGACTGATGCTTGCGACGATCGCAGTTCTGGCTTTTGCGCCGATGCTTGCCATCCAGACCGACCACCGGCCGAATCTGGGGGTGGGAAGCGGGTACACGAGCGGCTGGCGAGTCGGGGCGCAAGGCGACGCGAGCGAGGAGAGCCTGCACTTCGAATGCATCGCTGCTGGTGCAGACCTGTTGCGGCGCGCCGCTCCGGCGATCAACGGAACCGCAAGGTCTCCGTGGGCTCAGCGCTCGATTGGCCTCATCCCCGGAGAGCAGCTGGCTTGCGTTAACTCCTGAGGCGGAGCGCTCGACCGATACGGGTCGGCGCGCCGCCTCAGCCCAAAATTTGAGCCCGCAAGGCGTGGCTGGCTGACGCGCGTCACGATCCTGCAGTCCGTAGCACCGCGTCGATCGCCGGCAAGACCGAAGCTAGACCCGCCTGCGATGCCTGTTCGCGCAATCGCCTGAGCTCGCTCAGGGCTGCGTCGCTGGGACCCTGCATGCCTACGGTTGCGAGCGCGCGGGCGCGGCTGGCAAGCAGGCTGGCCCAGGGGAGCGGCTCGCCGCGAGCATAGCCTTCCAACGCGCCGGCGTAGCGCACGGCCATATCCCACTCGCCCGCCGCGAGCGTCGCGTCGATGGCGTGCCAATAGAACCAGAGGTGACAGTGGCCAACGCAGGGCTCGCGCAACAGTGCTTCGCCTTGCCCGAACGCCAGTCGACGTTCGGCAACTTCCTCAGCGGCGTATGCCAGGGCTCCGAAGATAGCAGCGCCGAGGAAACCCATTCCCGTCTGGCGCGCCAACTCGAGAGACTCCGCCAAGCATTCTCTGCGCTAGGGCGCGGTTACCTTGGGCGATCCGCAGCACTGCTATCACGTAAAGCACCGCGGACTGAAACCGGCGTGCACCTGCTGGCCGGGCCAGAGACGAGGCACCGTGCGCCGGCCTGCTCGGCCTCGTCGTAGTGCCCGGCCATCTACGAGGAAGAGAGTCAGCGACTCCTGCGCAAAGATCTCGTTCTGTACTAGGCCGACCTTGTGAGCCGTGTCGCATGCGGCCTGCGCCTCGGAGATAGCGCGATCCAGTTCGTTCCTGTATATAAGACAGTGACCGACCATGGCGCGGTTGGGTACCTCGACTCTGACTAACCCCGCTCGTTGAGAAAGTTCGACGCAGTCCCTGAAATACCCCAGCGCCGTGAGCATCCGGCCCTGCGCATACTGAGCATCCCCGAGACCGCTCAGCGCGCGTGCCTCGCACTCGGGATCGCCGATCTGGCGCGCGTACGCGAGGGCGGCCTCATGCTCGTCATGGCACTCGCTAACCTTGCCTTGAGCGAAGTACAGATTGCCGCGAGTGTGGCGAATCCGGGACGAGTCAGCAACAAGGCCCAGTCGCTGCGCGATCGGTTCGGCTTGGCCTAGGGCGTCCATCGCAGCGGCGAACTCTCCAGTAACGCGATGGCCCTCCGCGATCCCCATCCATGCGCGGCAGCGCTGCGCATCGTCTTCCGCCAGCTGCACGGCAGCTTGAAATGCAGCGATCGAATCCTGCGAACGACCGAGCTCACGCAGCACATCTCCGCGCAACAGCTCGAGCGCGCAGCGCAAAGCCCCGGAGGAGGCCAACTGCGCACCGCGTTCGCTCAGCTGGAGAGCCAAATCGTAGCGCGACCGTCCCGCCTGGTCGTTCGCCGCGCTCAGGTAGGCCTGGGCAGCCTCGGGATCTCCCGCCCGGTCCAGGTGCTCGGCGCGGAGGATGGATTCCTCTTCGCCAAACCACTGGGCAGCCTTGCCGTGCAGCTCGCGCTTCTTGCTGTTGAGCAGAGAAGAATAGACACCTTCCTGGATCAGGGCGTGGGCGAACAGGTAGTCGCTTGTTTCCGGGCGCACGAGATCGCAGGCGACCAGCGCGTCGCAGGCGTAATCGGGATCATCGATCAAGAATCTCAAAGCTGGCACGCTGAAGCGCTTGCCAATCACTGAGGCGGCTTGCAGAGCCTGTTTGTCGCGCGGTTGTAGCCGGTCCATTCGCGCCAGCACCAGGCCCTGGATTGTCGGTGGTATGTTCGCCGTTTCGCTCTCCTGCACATTGCGTAGCAGCTGCTCCAGAAATAGCGGGTTGCCCTCGGCGCGCTCGACGCAACTGGCCGCAAACCGATTCGAGGCCTCGATGAATCCACCGGCGATCAGCCGCGCTTCCTCGGGTCGCAGCGGCCCCAGATCGATAGTCATGAGCGGACTGCCGTGGGTTGAAGCGCGCCAGACCTTGTCCAGCGGGTCGCCTTCGATGCGGGTGGTCATGACCAGCACCGCTGGGATTTCGGTGGTGGCCATCGTCAGTTGTGCGAAGTGCCGCAACCAGGCAGGAGAGGCCCAGTGCACGTCTTCGATGACGACCAGCCTCGGCTGCCGCGACGACGCGCACTTGAACACTGCGGTCACCGCTTCGCCGGTGCGCTGGATGCGCGTCGCGTTATCCATCGCGTCGAACACGGCCTGCAGTTCCGGCCGCTGCTCCAGGTCGAGCAGGTCGTTGATGAACGCCTCGTAATCGGGATCGATCAAGCTCCTCGCGCAGACCGCGCTGCACCGCTGAGCGACGCGCCGAGTCGTCGTTGTGCGCGGCGACCTGCAACAGGCCGCCGAGGATCACGGGGATGGCGTCCTGACCCTTACGCACGCCGAAGTCCAGCACGTGCCCGGTATGACAGGCGTAGCCTCGCGCCGTCGCCTCCGAGCGCAACTCCTCGATCAGCCGGGTCTTACCGATCCCGGGTTCCCCGCGGACGCAGATCGCGGCTCCGGTACCCGATTCGAGGACGGCGTCCAGCGCACCCCTGAGCTGCCGCATCTCGTTGTGGCGTCCAACGAACGGTCGGCGCTCTGCACTGGCCGGGCGCAAGCCGCGCACGCTCCACACGCGCAGCGGCTTGTCGAATCCCTTGATCGCGACCTCACCGAGCCCTTCGGCATCCGCCAGGTGCGACACCGTCGCGTACAGAGTGTCCGAAATGAGCGTCTGACCCGATTGCGCCAGCGCGTCGAGCCTGGCGGCGAGATTGACGGCATCTCCCGTCACGGCGTACTTCGGCTGTGCGCCACCCGCGATGACGGCAGCCACGACCTCGCCGCTGGCGATCCCGATGTGTAGCCGCAACGCGTCGCCCGATCCATCGTGGAGTTGCGCGGCCTCCTTATGCAGCTCGAGCGCCGCGCGCACCGCCCGCTCACCGTCGTTGCCGTGTGCTACCGGTGCGCCAAACACCGCGACGACCCCATCACCGGCGTGATCGATGACGTGCCCACCATAGGCGTCGATGCGCGAATCCGTCAGCTCGTAGAAGCGGCTGAGCAGGCCTGCACTTGCTCAGCATCCATGCTGCGCACAGCGACGTGTAGCCCGAGATGTCGGCGAACAACACCGTTGCGTGTCGGCGCTCTCCCACTGGCGCCGCACTGAGCGACCGCTGCATGGCTGCGTGCGCGGAAGTGCTGGGTTGCGCGGCCGCAGCGCCTGTCGCAGTAACGGGGTGAGCACAGCCGGGGCAGAACTTGGCCGTGTCAGGTAATTCCGTGCCGCAGTTGGTGCAGAAGCGGGCCAGCGGTGTGGCGCACTGCTCGCAGAATCTCGCGCCGGCGCGGTTTTCGTGCTGGCAGCGAGGGCACTTCGCGACCATCACCACTTCGGTGGCGGCTTCTTCACGATGATGATCCGCTCGCCGTCGTCCTTGATGTAGCCGCCGGTGCGCAGGTCCTTCAAGATGCGGCTGATCATCTCGCGCGCGCACCCCACGCGGCTCGCCATATCCTGCTGCGTGAGGCGCTCGACGACCAGCTTCCCATCCTGTTCCGTGGCAAGCTCCAGCAGCAACCCCCGGACCCGTCCGTAGACGTCGAGCAGAGCCAGTTCGCTCACCTTCTTGGTAAGGTCCCGGACCCGATGAATCAGGCTGCGTACGAGCTCGAGAGTAACTTCCGGGCTCTGCGCCAGAAACTGATTGAACTGTTCCCGGGTCACGATAGAAAACTTGCTGGGCTCGAGCGTCATCACCGACGCCGAACGCGGCCCTTCATCGAGGATGATCTCGCCGAAGTATTCGCCCGGGCCCTGCGTATTGAGGACCATCTCCTTGCCGTCTTCGTCGGCCAGGTACACCTTGACCTTACCGGTCAGGATCACGTAGAGGGAATCGCTGCGGTCGCCCTCGCTGACGATGACCGCGTTCTTGGGGTAGGCCTTGACGGTCCCATGCTCTGCCAGCGTTTTGAGATGCTGCTCCGCCAACGAGAGGAGTGGCCCGTCGCCAGCTGTACCGGTTGCCATTGGACCTCCATTCGATATCCGTTCACCAGGCGTGCCCCAAGTGTGACGCTAGCGGGGTCCGGGAGCAAGCGCGTCCCGGTCACGCCTGCGCGAATGCAAAATCGACTGCCGGCGGCCGGCCGCTGATGATGCTCGCGATGGCGCTGCCTGAGCCGCAGGCCATGGTCCACCCCAGCGTTCCGTGCCCGGTGTTGAGGAACAAGTTGGATAGACGCGTGCGCCCGATGACGGGCACGTTGCTGGGTGTGGCCGGACGCAACCCCGCCCAGGGTTGCGCGCGCCAGTAGTCGGCCGCATCCGGAAACAGCTCCTGCGCGCGCCGCAGGATCGCGCCACAGCGTACCGTGTTGATCGAGGTGTCGTAGCCGTTCAGCTCCGCCGTTCCAGCCACGCGCAGACGGTCGCCCAGGCGCGAGATCGCGAGCTTGGCGCCGTCGTCCGTGAGGCATACCCGCGGGGCGGCCTCATGGTTTCTGATGGGTATGGTGACGGAATAGCCCTTGACCGGATAGACCGGAACGCGTACGCCGAGCGGCTCGACCAGCATGGGCGTATAGCTGCCGAGGCAAACGAGGTACGCGTCGGCGCGCAGGACTTGCTCGGGGCCCTCGACGTGCCGCACCCGCACACCCGTGACGCGGTCCCCCTCGCGCAGCAATCGCTGCACCGTGGTCTGGAACAAGAACACGACGTCGACGCGCGCGGCACAGGTCTTCCAGGTGGCGCGAGAACAAGTGGGCGTCGCCCGATTCGTCGGATGGCGAATAGGTGCCACCGGCCAGAAACACCCGACTGTGCCTGAGCGCCGGCTCGATCTCGAGACACTCCTGCGCCGTCTTCAGCTGCATCTCGAAGCCGTGCCTGTGCATGAGCTCGATGCGCGCCGCCGCGGCGTCCAACTCCCGAAGATCGGTGTGCAGATGCAGGATGCCGAGCTCGGAGTGATCGTAGTGGATCCCGGTCCGACGGCGAAGCGCCTGCAGCTCGTTGCGGCTGAACCAGGCGAGCTTCAGAATCTCGAGCGTGTTGCGGCGGGTGCGAGCGGGCAGGCATTCGTAGAGGAATCTCAGGCCCCAGCTCCACTGGCGCAGGCTGAGTCGCGGGCGGAACAGCAGCGGTGCGTCCTCGCGCCCGAGCCACTGCAGGATCTTGAGCGGTGCACCTGGGGTTGGCCCACGGCTCGGCGTGGCTGACCGAAATCTGTCCGCCATTGGCGAAGCTGGTTTCGAAGCCGGCGAAGGGCTGGCGGTCGACCACCGTGACCTCGTGTCCGGCCTCCGCCAGATACCAGGCGCTGGTCACACCGACCACGCCCGACCCCAACACCAAAACCTTCACGCCGCGTGATCCTTAGGGAACTCCATAGGTGGTCCAGCGAACGCGCAGCTGCTCGATCCGGCTCCGGCCGCGGGACGCGCGTAGTATCGATGCGGCCTGCCCGAAATGCAACTCGCGCTCGGGTGCGTCAAGGTGGGCGCCGTGACTTCCTACCTACAGCGGTGCGGCCTGGGACCGATATTGAGGCAACCCTCGCATCCGCAGCGCCAATGCAGAGCTTCCCTAGCACGTATGTTGCGTCGCTCGGCGTGGCCTGCGGTGCCCAGCACGATGATCTCCTCCAAATCCTTGACTTTCCAGAGCGTGGCCTGCGCAGCAAATCTGCGGACGCCCGCGCGGCACGCCCTGCCGCTGGGCGCGGCTCGTCGGCTGCGTTGCACTCGCGCTGCTGCTTTCCGACGCTGCCTGGGCCGCCGAGGCCACCGAGCTTACCCCGCTGCCTCTGATGTTCGCACTTGCCCTGGGCGGGTTGGTGTTCGCATTGGCTGCTGTTCCTGCGCTCACGCACGGCTCTCCGGCCGGGCGCGTGGGCGTGGACTGACAGTGCCGCGCAGGACCGGTTTCGCGCCGCGGTCGAGCTGTCACCGGACGCGATCCTGGTGCACTCCGACGGTCGCTGCGAGTACGCCAACCGCGCGGCGGTGGAACTGCTGCGGGCCTCCGGGCCCAGCCAGGTCATCGGCGTGCCGACGTTGGACATCGTGCACCCGGACGATCGTCAACAGGAACTGCGGCGCATCGAGCGCATGCGGCAAGGGCTCCCGGTAGCGCCCGAGGAGCAGCGCTTTCTGCGCTTCGACGGTTCGACCGTAGAGGTCGAGGTCACCGCCTCTCCCGTCCGTCACAGCCAACATTTCTCGGTGCAGATTTTCGTGCGCGACATCACGGAGCGCAAGCAAGCGGAGCGCAAGATCAAGCGGCTGACCAATCTGTACTCGGCGCTGTCCGTCACCAGCCACGCCGTGACCCGGTTTCAGGAGCGCGACGCGCTGCTGCAGGAGACCTGCCGTATCGCCGTGGTCTTCGGCCGCTTGCAGACGACCTGGATCGGAATGGTGGACGCGG
Organism: uncultured beta proteobacterium; assembly: GCA_963747025.1. Lineage (GTDB taxonomy): Bacteria > Pseudomonadota > Gammaproteobacteria > Burkholderiales > SHXO01 > SHXO01. The sequence goes on along the minus strand of CAVVDJ010000003.1, from coordinate 104,335 downwards.
CGCAGCAGCGGGTCGTGCCGGTGGCCGCGTTCGGACCGGGCGAGGCGTATGCGCGGCAGGTGTTCATCTCGACCGACGAGAGCCGGCCCGAAGGCCGGGGCCCGATCGCACTCGCCGTGCGGGACGGCCGAGCCTATATCGTCAATGACTTCGACGCCGACCCGCGCATGGCGCCGTGGCGCGACGCCGCGCGACAGTATGGCCTGCGTAGCGTGGCCGTGTTCCCGCTGCGTCTGAGCGAGCGGGTGGTCGGGGCCATCATGCACTACGGCAACGAAGTCGGTTTCTTCGACGACGAGCTGGTGGGGCTGCTGGAACGCATGGCCAGCGAGATCAGCTTCGCGCTCGACAGCATCGAATCCAGCCGGAAGTGGCAGGCCGCCGAGGCTGCCCTGCTGGAAACGCAGCGCGAGATGGAGACCCTGCTGGGCAACCTGCCTGGGATGGCCTATCGCTGTCGCTACGACGACGAATGGACCATGGAGTTCGTGAGCGAAGGTTGCCTCGAGCTGACCGGTTACACCGCAGACGAGCTCCAGTTCAACCGGCTGGTGTCTTACGAGGACATCACCCATCCCGACGACCGCGCGCGGGTGCGCGAGGAGATCGGCCGCGGCGCGGCTTCGCGTTCCCGCTTCACCGTCGAGTACCGCTTGATCGAGCGCGGCGGAAGAGCAGAAATGGGTGTCCGAGAAGGGCCTGGCGTTCTATTCCGACAGCGGCGAGCCGGTCGCGCTGGAAGGATTCATCAGCGACATCACCGAGATCAAGTCCTATCGCGAGCGGTTGGAGCACCAGGCCAGCCACGACGCGCTGACCGGATTGGCCAACCGCAACCTGCTGCACGACCGCCTGCATCAGGCCATCGCGCACGCCGAGCGCCAGCGGCTCCAGCTCGCGGTGGCCTTCCTCGACCTGGACAACTTCAAGTACCTCAATGACAGCCTGGGGCACAGCGCCGGCGACGAATTGCTGAAGATGGTGGCGCAGCGGCTCAAGACCTGCGTGCGTGAAGGCGACACGGTCGCGCGGCTGGGCGGCGACGAGTTTGTCCTGGTGCTGGTGGACCAGAGCGGCGCCGAGGCGGTGAACCAGGTCGTACAGCGCGTGCTGGAGACGGCGTCCGAGCCGTTTCTTCGTGGCTGGACGGGAATTCAACACCAGTGCCAGCCTGGGCGTGAGCCTGTACCCGCAGGACGGCAACGACGTCGAGACCTTGCTCAAGAACGCGGACGCGGCGATGTACCGCGCGAAAGCGCAGGGACGCAATAACTTCTGTTTCTTCACCGCGGAAATCAATACCGCGCTGCACGAGCGCATCGCGCTCGAGCATGGATTGCGGCAGGCGCTGGACCGGGGCGAGCTGCTGCTGGACTATCAACCCAAGATGGAGCTGTCCAGCGGCGCCTTGATCGGTGCCGAAGCGCTGGTGCGGTGGCGCCATCCCGAGCACGGCCTGCTGTCGCCCGCCCGCTTCATCCCGGTGGCGGAGGACACGGGGCTGATCGTTCCGATCGGCGAATGGATCCTGCGCACGGCCTGCAGTCAAGTTCAGGGCTGGCGCGGTCGAGGGGCTGCAGCTGAATGTGTTGTCGGTGAATATCTCGGCGCGCCAGTTCCGCAGCCCGGACCTGGTCGACCAGATCGCCGAGACGCTGCGCGAGAGCGGCCTGCCGGCCGGCTGCCTCGATCTGGAGATCACCGAGAGCCTGATGATGGAGGACGTGCAGGAGTTCATCGCCCGGCTGCACGCGCTCAAGGACCTGGGAGTGCAGCTGTCGGTGGACGACTTCGGTACCGGTTACTCGAGCTTGAACTATCTCAAACAGTTTCCTGTCGACCGCCTCAAGATCGACCGCTCCTTCGTGTGCGACATCGCGAGCGATCCCGGCGACGCCGCCATCGTTCAGGCCGTAATCCAGCTCGGGCACGTGCTCGGTCTGGCCGTCACCGCCGAGGGGGTGGAAACCGACGAGCAGCTCGCGTTCTTGCGGCGGCATGGTTGCGACGAAGGACAGGGCTACTACTTCAGCAAGCCGCTGGGCCCAGTCGAGTTTGAACGCTTGCTGCGCGCGCGAAGCGCGTCCGGCAAGGTTCGCCGGGAGTCGAGGCAACGCAGCCGGCGACCCGCCGCGCCCGAGTGTGAGTCAGCAGCTGATTATGACGCTATACTGGCGCGCGCCTGCGGTATCGGCGCTTGGCCCTTTGCGTGATCAGCACATGACGAACACCAGAGACGGAGGATGCGATGAAAGCAGAGCTGATGTATCTGGTTTGGGTGACGACTCTCACGGCGCTGATGTGGGTTCCCTACATTCTCGACCGGCTTTCGGTTTGGGGCTTGATGGACACGGTGGGCTATCCGGACAATCCGAAGCCCCAGTCGCCGTGGGCGCGGCGGATGAAAGCGGCGCACGCGAACGCGATCGAGAACCTGGTGATCTTCGCCGCGCTGGTGCTGGCTGCTCAGGCGGTCGGCATTAGCAACAACGCGACGGTCATGGCATGCGTCGTGTACTTCTGGGCCCGTGTGGTCCACTTCCTTGCGTACACGTTCCGGCTGCCATGGGTGCGCACGCTGGCGTTCACGGCGGGATTCCTCGCGCAGATGACGCTGGCCTGGCAGATTCTCGCGGCGTAGGACCTCGCCTTTCGGCTACCGGCGCGCGTGGAAGCCAGGCCGCGCGCCAGGAAAAATCCCTCTACCGGCAAACCATCCGCTTGACGGCGAAGCCGCCGCCCGGGTAGGAGACCGTGCGGTCGAACACCACCTCGCAGGTGCGCACCCCGGGCGGCAAGGGGGAGGCGATCTGCGCAGTGGAGCGCTCATAGCTGCACTGGAGGTAGAAGCTGCGCGGGTTGTCGCCCAGATCCCAGATCAGGATCAGCTCCTTGGCGCTTTGCTTGCGTTCGTGTACTTGATCGTGACGCGGTTGGCCGGTTGGCCATCGTAGATGGTTACGCCGGACAGACGCGGCGCCTGCTCTGCGTAGGTCACGCTCCAGCCCGTAGGAGGATCGGCGCGCTGGCTTACGCTCAGCGTGTCGGGGCAATGCACTTCGGCTCGTCCCGCCGTCGCCAAGCCCAGCATGGCCACGGCGGCCATCCATTTGTAACCGATTGTGTTCATCGCCTACCTCACAGGTCGATTGGCCATGAGATTCCCGCAGAGCAACCGCCGTCTACGCGCAGCACCTGCCCGGTCACGAAACGGGCCGCGGGCGATGCCAGGAAGATGGCGCTGCCTACCAGATCGCGCACTTCGCCCAGCTTGCCGAGCGGTGTGTTGGCTTCGCCCCAGGTGCGCATCTTGTCTTGCGCCCAGAGTTTTTTCGACAGATCGGTCGGGAAGAATCCGGGCGCGATGGCGTTCACGCGCACGCCGTGCTGCCCCCATTCCGTCGCCATGCCGCGCGTCATCATCGACACGCCGGCCTTGCTGATGGCGTAAGGCGTCACGCCCTTGAGCGGCGCGTAGGTGTTGAGCGAGTCGATGTTGATGATGCTGCCGCCGCGCCGCTCGATCATATGGCGGCCGACCAGCTGCGCCAGCAGGAAGGCCCCGCGCAGGTTGATGTCGAGAATCCAGTCGAACTCCTCGGGCGTATAGTTCTCCACCTTCATGCGCTTGTTGACTCCGGCCACGCTCACCAGCGTGTCGATCCGGCCGAACTCTTTCAGCACCTGCTCCACGAGGCGGGCGATGTCGTCCGGCTTGGCCACATCGGCCGTGATCGCGCGGACTCGCCGCGGCGCTTTCGAGATCTCGCCCGCCGTCTGGTCCAGCGTAGCCTGTTCGCGGCCCGGAGATGATGACCTGCGCGTCGCGCTCGGCGAAACCCTCCGCCAGCGCCCGGCCAATGCCCCGGCTGCCGCCGGATACCAGCACCACCTGGTCGCGAACTGAGAAGAGATTGTCTTCCACTGGTTATGTCACCTGCGCTTCTTGTGTCTCTGGTTCGTGGTTGTGGTTCGTGTCTCGTGTTTAGCCCTTCGCGTCCAGCCGCTCTGAATTTACGAATCACGAATCACGAGCCTCACACGAATCACGGCCTCTCACGTCCTCACCGCTGTCGCCCGCAGCAATAAATCCCGCCACATGGTCTTCGGGTCGCCCTTCAGCACCGTCTCCAGATCCGCGGGTATGACGTACCAGCCGCCTTCCGCGATCTCGAAGTCGAGCTGCTGGGTCGCCCAGCCCGCGTACCCTAGGAAGAATCGCTGCACCTGTCCGTCCGAGCGAGAAAGCATCTCATCCAGCAACCCCCCGTCCCCGCTCAAATAAAGATCGCCCACGACCGGAAACGCGTTCTGCGGCGCGGCCGCGCGCTGGAACAAGAACATGAGCGCGTTGACGCTTACCGGTCCGCCGAAATAGAGGCGATCACCGCGGCCCTTGAGTCGTGGCTCCTCGGGAAAGACGTCGTTCAGCGTCAGAGGCACGGGCCGGTTCAGGATCACGCCCACCGGCCCGGCGTTTTTCGGAAAGACGACCAGGACAACCGACTGGGCGAAGTTGGGGTCCAACAACTCCGGCTTAGCCACCAGAAACACGGCGGGAGCCAGCGTTTCCACAGGCTGCGCCGGTGCCGGGACGAGGCCCAGAGCAAGCAGCCCGGCCGCCAGTGTACCGAGATGACGTACGGAAATCGGGCACATGAGACGCCATTGCACCACTTCGCGCGCGTCCTGTCATCTTGAAAGCGGGGCGAAAGGTATTTTTCCGTTTGGTTACGGTCGTCGCGTAGATACGCTCCTCACGGCTGACGCATCGTCATCATGGTGTCATCGGTTGTTAATGCCGTCGTGACAGCATTGGTGCCCTCGGGGCGCGAGCCGGATCTGCTCGCAACCGACCTTACGACCCAACTTGGAGGAACGAATGTCTTTAGCACCTCGTATCCTGGCAGCGGCCCTCGCTCTGCCGCTGACAGTCGGAAGTGCCCTTGCTCTTGCCGACGGGCTGACGCCTGTGCCTAACGCCAACCCCAAGAGCACGGGCGCCGCGGCGCCCAACGTCCTCTCCCCGGAACTGGCGGAGAAGATCGTAGCGCAGGGCTCGACCCCGCTGGAAAATCCGACAGGCCAGTTTTCTCATTATGGCTACAACAACAACAGCAACACCGCTACCGGCACTCCGATGTTGCCGGCGCTGGGCAGCAACGTTGAATCGACCAAGACCGAACCGGACAAGAACACCTATCTTGTGTTCCGCAGCCTGAGCGGTCCCGATCATGCGTACGACTATGGTCACCGGTTTCTCTTTCAAGGTCACGAGAACAGCACGGGTGGAAACAGCTTACATCACGCGCATCAACCTCGACGCCGATTCCGCGCATCGCGTGACCCTGCTGGCGACCACGGACACGGACAACAATGCGCTGCCCGCGTTCGACGGCTCGACCTGGTATCCGTGGTCCGGGCGCGTGCTGTTCAGCGCTGAAGGCGCCAAGGGCGGCGGCGTATGGCAGGCGACGCCGGGATATCCTTCAGTGGTCGACAGCCTGGTCGGCATCATGGGACAGGGCGGGTACGAGGGTATGCAGGCCGACCCGCAGGGCAATATCTGGATCGTCGAAGACACGGGCGGCGCAACCGGGTCCGCATTCCCTCACGCCAGGCGACCCAACAGCTTCATCTATCGCTTCGTACCGAAGGATCCGCGTGACCTGAAGCTGGGAGGCAAGCTGCAGGCTCTCCAAGTTATGTCCAAGGCGCACGCGGGGCCTATCGTCTTCACCCCGGGCACGACCGCCGCCATCATAGACGGCGACATCGGCTCCCAGGACCAGAAGGACCTGCATACCTACGGCAACTCCTTCCAGACCAAATGGATCACGATCCACGACACTGCGGTCGACGGCTTTGCGGCGTTCAACGCCAATACCCTGGCCAAGAATGCTCAGGCCACGCCGTTCAAGCGGCCGGAGAACGGTCAATTCCGGCCTGGCACCGGCTTCCGCGAGTTCTTTTTCGACACCACCGGCGACACCAGTGCGCTCACGGAAGCGGGGAGCTTTGGCGGATTCGGCGCGGTGTTCAAGCTTACGCAGTTCAGCCCGGCGGCGAACCAAGGGGCGCTCACGCTGTTCTACAGGAGCGACGTCACGCACTCGGCCTTCGATAACGTCGCTTTCTGGACCGCCAACGAGATCGTGTTCGTGCAAGACATGGGAGACACGATGCACACGCAAATCAACGCCTTCGATTCCGCCTTCATGTTTGATGTTCGCAAGGACTACAGCAACTCAGCGAACCAGCCGGTGCGCATCCTGGCACTGGGGCGCGATCCGTCAGCCACGATAGACTCTGCACTGCTCGGCAGCGCGGGCTTTCAGAATGACGGGGACAATGAGATCACCGGCATTCACGTGTCGGATGGCGATGCAACGATTGGCGGGCTGCTCGGCGCCAAACTCCCCTGGCCGTTCCATCTCGGCTGGCGCGTGTTCTACACGCAACAGCACGGAGACAACCAGACCTGGGAGATCATTCCCGAGGATGACGATCACGATCACGACCACGACCACTAGGCGGCCGCCTGCTTAGCGCTTATACGGACCCGGCTCGCCACCGGGTCTTTTTTCTAGCCCAAGGAGATCCTGCGCCACGCGCCCGAGCGCCAGCGAAGGTACATGGCGGTTGCCAGCGCGAAGGTGTAGAGGAGTAGTGCGCTCCAGCCCCCCGCCGCACCGAAGCCGAACTGCGGCAGGAACTGCACCCAGCCTTGACCCGGCGCGAAGCTCAGCATATGCGCCAGAGGAACGAAGCAGAACCAAGACACAAACACCACGATCAGCGCGGGCACACGCACGTCACCGGCGCCGCGCAGGCAAAAGCCGGCCCCGAGGTTGAAGCCATCGAAGATCTGATATGCCGCCCCGATCCACAGCAAGGTGTACCCGAGCCCAAGCACCCGCGCCGCATGGGGATCAGACCCTGACAGGAATAGCGGCAGCAGCCACGGTCCGGCCAGCGCGAGCGCGACGCTCACCAGGCCCATGTAGGCCACGGTCAACATGATGGACGCATTGCCCACGCGCGTCGCCCATTGGCGGTTGCCGGCGCCGATCGACTGACCCACCAGCGTAGTGCCTGCGCTCGCGATGCCGATCGCGGGCATGTAGGCGATCGAGGTCATCATCATGACGATCTGGGTTGCTGCGCCGGCTACTGCGCCCAGGCTAGCCTGCATTGCCTGGAATAGCGCCAGTCCAATCAGATCAACAGCTGGCAGCAGACCCATCGGCAAGCCCAATGCAACCGCTCGTCGGATTTCCGCGGCATCGGGGCGCCAGCAGCGATGCGCCGAGAACTCGCGGCATATGCCGCTGCTCAGGAACACACTCATACCCAATCCCAATCCCACCAGCTGCGCTGCGCCGGTGGCCCACGCCGAGCCGGCCACGCCCATGCCCAGTTCGAAGATGAACACTTGGTTGAGCACGGCGTTGACCGCCGCCACGGACGCCATCATGACCAGGGTCACTTTGGTGCGACCGATACCGTTGAAGAAGCTGGAAACGGTCCACAGCGCCACACCGCCCACCGCGCCCAGCAAGCGTGGGAACCAGAATTGGAGCGACAGCGCTTCGATCTCGGGCGCAAGCCGGAACGGTGCGATCAGCGGACGGCCAGCCAGCGCCACCGTCAAGAACAGCGGACTCACGATGAGCACCGCCCACAGCCCAGCCCACGTCACGCGTGCGGCGCGCATGCGCTCGCCGGCGCCGTAGGCCTGGGCCACCAGTGTCTGCACGGCCATCGCTACGCCGCCGAACAGCAGCACGAACACGATGACGAACCAGTACACCGCGCCCACCGCGGCGGTGGCGTCAGTGGAGATGTGGCCGAGGAACCAGGTGTCTGTGAGGTTCAGCACCGCCTGGATGCTGCTGTTGAGGAACAGCGGCGCAGCCAGAGCGACTACCGCGCGGTAGTCGATGCGCGGCTTGCCTCCCGCGTCGTGCTTGAGCGCGGGAAGCGGATGCGCGAGTGCCTTGACGAGCTGAGGTGCGGGATCCACGTTGCGGGATAGCGGGCCGGTTGCGCACCGCAAGTGCGGGGAAAAGGCGCGAACTATAGCAGAAATGCGATCCCCAGCGACCATTACACAAACTCAAGCTTAGTGCGACGATACCGATATTTCTACCGAGATGTGCGCGCGGGGCACGCGCTGCAACGCACGCGGTGTTTGGCGGGTCGGCGGCAAGGATCGCCGAAGGAGATGAGCACCATGAATCCCAGACAGGCAATAACAGCGTGGCGCATCGCGGCGTTCGCGGCGGCTCTGATTGCCTCGACAGCAGCGCTCGCAGGTTCGATCACCGGGGGTCTGGCTTTCCCCGGAGACGCTATCCCGGCGCTGACCGTCGTTGCAGTTGACCTGAACAGCGGCAAGCAGTACAGCGTTGAGACCCGCGCGGGGCAGCGCAGCTATCGGCTCGACGTTGCCGCCGGACGCTACATCGTATTTGCGGTCCCCCACGGCCCTGGGGTCGAGGACGAGCCTGGCGAGCAACCGTTGCGCGGGGCCTACAGTGCCTTCAGCGTGTGCGTGCTGAGCGCGCCCGACAAGGCAGAGGCGGGGCAGTGCCAGGACCATCAACTGCTCACGGTCGACGTGGGTGCCCAGGAGACACGCAAGCGCGTTGATCTCTACGACTGGTACCTGCCCGAAGAAGAAAAAGCCAAGGTCCTGGCGGTCAAGCCCACTGGCCGCTAAGGCGCAGAATCAGCGGCCATCCGCTCGAAGGCGACGCGACATGAGACCCGTCTTGATCGCCCTTCTGTGGCTTGCATTCGGTTTGGCCGACGCCGCGGGCTTCAGTCCCTGCCTGCTCAAGCCTGCAGACCTCGCGCCGGTCCTCGGCCACATGCCATTGGACGGACACCCGGAACGCGATCCATTGGGGGTGCCCATGTGCGTGTACGAAATGAAGGGCGAGAGTGGGCGCCGCTTCCTGGTGCTGGTGCACCCTCAGTCGTGGGACCGCAAGCGCTTTGAGCAGCGGGTCACCCTGGCCGAGGGCAGCGGCATGCGCAAGGTGCATTCGGTTCAGGGGGTCGGTGACGCGGCCTTCTTCGTCGAAGGCGTGGCCGGGACTCTCGCAGGCCAGCGCTACGTCGAGCTGAACGGGCTCAAGACCGCGGCCGTGCGCCAGGTGCAGCCCGACGAAGTAGCTACGCTGCTCAAGCTCGCACTCGAGCGTCTGCCGAAGAGCTGAGTCCCCGCGCCGGCGCCCCGAGCGGCTGGCGAAGTCAACTGCCGCCTCCAGCGGCATCCGCAGTCGAGTTGGGTGTGTGTAGCGGGCCTGTGCGAAGATGTCGAATCTCGCCCAACGCCCGACCAGCCATGCCCAAGACCGTCGACTACTACTTCTCGCCGATGTCACCTTGGACTTACCTCGGACACGCGCGCTTTGCTCAGATGCTCGCGCGCTCGGGTGCCCAGGTGAACGTCAAGCCGGTCGACTATGGGCGGATTTTTCCGGTGTCTGGCGGGCTCCCGGTCAAGCAGCGCGCGCCGCAACGCCAGGCCTATCGCCTGATCGAGCTGCGGCGCTGGCGCGAGCACCTCGGCGTGCCGTTGAACCTGGAGCCGAAGTATTTTCCCTACGCGGCCGATGGCGCTTCTTTCATGATCATTGCCGCCGACGGCCAGCACGGTGCACAGGTCGCCATGCGGCTAGCCTACGGGATCATGCAGGCGTGCTGGGCGGACGAGCGCAACTGCGCAGACACCGAGACGTTGGATCAAATCGCAGCCGGCGTTGGGCGTGGATGGCGCGGCGCTGCGCGCAGGGGAAAGCGAGGCCAAAGCAGCGTACGGAGCCTACACGCAGGAGGCGATCGAACGCCAGGTGTTCGGGGCGCCGAGCTACGTCCTGGACGGCGAGGTCTTCTGGGGTCAGGACCGCCTCGATTTCGTCGAGCGTGCGCTGGCACGCTAGCCGGGGAGGAGACAATGTCAGCGGGCAAGCTGAGCGGCAAAGTTGCCATCGTCACCGGCGCAGCCGGCGGTTTCGGACGCGTGCTCGTGCGGGCGCTGCTTGCCGAGGGGGCGAAGGTCTCGGCCCTGGACGTGAGCGACAGTGGATTGATAGCGCTCAGAGGCGCTGTGCCGGCCCGGAGCGAGGAGGCCCTGCTTGCGAAGGTGACGGACATCGCGGACTACGCGGCTTGCGAGACTGCAGTCGAAGATACCATCGACCGGTTCGGGGGATTGCACATCCTCATCAACAACGGTGCGCTGGGCATGCGAGAGATCCGCGCCGATCACATGGTAAACCTGGTCGCGATCCGGGAGATCACGCCGCAAATGTGGCAGCGATTCGTGGCGGTGAACTTCACCGGGGCGTGGAACATGACGCGTGCCGCCATCGGCCACCTGCTCAACCAGCGCTGGGGCAGGATCATCAACGTGACCACGAGCTTCTTCACCATGCTGCGCGGAGGCTTCCACCCCTACGGGCCGTGCAAGGCTGGTCTCGAAGCCATGACGTCCGGGCATGCGACAGAGTTCGCGAACACCGGAGTAACGGTCAATATCGTGGTACCCGGCGGACCGGCCGACACGCCGATGGTCACCGAGGTATCCGGCTTCGAGCGCAAGGATTTGATCCCTCCAGCCGTCATGGCTCCGCCCATCGTGTGGCTGTGCTCAGACGCCGCCGATGGCATCTCCGGCAACCGGTACGTAGCGGCGCAGTGGGACGCATCGCAGCCGCCGGAGCAGGAGGAGCGGAAGTGCCGCGCGCCGGTCGCGTGGCCGGATCTTGCGCAGAGCCCGGTGTGGCCGGGCGGGAAGCCGGCGGCATAGCTAGAACCAGCGCTTATCCTGCCGCGCGGGGTGCAAGCTACAATACGCGAGTGTCGCGCGTGCAGGCGGTGGCCTTGGGGTAGCTCGAAACGCGCATACCGAGACTGGTCGCGACACGCGGCCGGGAGGACAGTCGTGAGATTGGAAGACGAAAGGCGCAGCGAGAACGTCGAGGACGCGCGGGGAGCGTCGTTCGGGGGCGGAGTCAAATTGGCCGGTGGCGGCATCGGAGTGGTCATCGTCGTGGTGATCGCGTTGCTCATGGGTGTCGATCCGAGTCAGCTGTTGCAGCAAATGCCGACCAGCAGCACGGTCGCCCCTTCCTCCGGGCCAGTCCAAAGCTCGCCCGAGGAGGACAAGCTCAAAGACTTCGTCTCTGCTGTGCTGGCCTCCACGGAGGACACGTGGGGCGAGATGTTCAAGGCCGGCGGGCGCCAGTACGTGGATCCCAAGCTGGTCTTGTTCTCCGGCGCGGTGCAGTCAGCCTGTGGTTTCGCTCAGGCCGCCGTCGGGCCGTTCTACTGCCCGGCCGACCAGAAGGTCTACATCGACCTCAGCTTCTATCGCGATCTGCGTGAGCGCTTCCACGCGCCCGGAGACTTTGCGGAAGCCTATGTGATCGCACACGAGGTCGGCCACCACGTTCAGAACCTGCTGGGCATCTCCGACAAGGTGCACGCCGCGCAACAGCGCGCCTCCGAGTCTCAGGCCAACGCGCTGTCGGTGCGCGTCGAGCTGCAGGCTGATTGCTTCGCGGGCGTCTGGGCCAACCGTGCGGACCACGCGCGCCGCATCCTCGATCCTGGCGACCTGGAGGAGGGCCTCAGAGCTGCCGCCCAGATCGGCGATGACCGCATGCAGATGCGCGCGCGCGGTTACGTCTCTCCCGAGTCCTTCACCCACGGCAGCTCCGAGCAGCGCGTGCGCTGGTTCAAGCGTGGATTGGAATCCGGCAGCACCAAGTCGTGCGATACCTTCGGCGTCGCGCAGCTCTAGCGAGACTCAGCATCACGCTCCGGTTCGCGTTCCCGCTGGAGCGGTAGTCGGTCCAGTATTGGTCTTCCATGATCGCGCGTGCGGTGGCGTTCGCGCGCCAGCCGACGTGATCATCCGATGCCGGGGTTGCCTTGGACGCCGATGAGGCGCGGCAGATTCGGGCGGCGTGGCGCGACGATCCGCTGGTGCTTGAGCCAAGCCTCTACCGCTTCCCACACCGGCGTACCGGTTGCGTCATCGGCAACCGGCGCCCATCCGGCTACCTTGTATTTCTTTGTCGGCGAAATCGGCTTGCCTCCCAGCCGCAGATCGCTGATACGCCTGCCCATCCGGGCGTTCGGTTCGCAGGCGTAGGTGAGGCCGCCGACGCGCACCATGTCGCCGCCCTGCTGGTAGTAGGGATCAGGATTGAACAGGTTGTCACACACGTCCTCGAGCACCGCCTTGATCGCCTCGCCCGTCAGCTCGTTGACCGTGACGGAGGGATAGGTGATCGCGGTTTGCGCCATCAGGTGCTCGCGGGTGATCGTTGTCCCCGGAAGCAGCGTAGCGCCCCATCGGAAACCCGGCGAGAAGGCGATTTGCGCGCTCTGCGTGTCGATCAACGCGTCGAGGATCAGTTGATCGAAGCTGCCGTTGAAGTTCCCGCGCCGATAGAGCAACCCCTGTGTGAATGCGAGCGGCTCGGACAGCCTGGACTCGAACGGCGCGCGCACCTTTGCGATCAGCGCGCTCATCTCCGGGTTCGCAGGAAGCAGATTGGAGAATATCGGGAGCAGCTTGTACCGGTGTCCGATCACGCGACCCGCCGTGACCTCGAGATCGAGCACTCCGAGGAATTTCCCGTGGGAGCCGGAGTTGATCACCAGCGTCTTGCCTCCAGCGTTGGAGATCTCGATCGCGGCGGGCACCGCATCGTGGGTGTGCCCGCCGAGGATCGCATCCAGCCCGCCAACGCGGCTGGCCAGCTTCAAATCCACATCCATACCGTTGTGTGAGAGCAGCACTACCACCTGCGCGCCATCGCGCCGCGCCGCATCGATGGATCGTTGCAGGTTCTCCTCCTGGATCCCGAAGGTCCAATCGGGCACGAACCGGCGAGGATGCGCGATCGGCGTGTAGGGAAAGGCCTGTCCGACGATGGCGACCGGCACGCCGTTGACCTCGCGCACGACGTAGGGACGGAACACCGGATCGCCAAAATCGATGGTGCGAACGTTCTGCGCCACGAAGTCGATCCGTCCCTTGAAATCTCCGCTCACGACGTCGAGCAGGCGCTGGGCACCGTAGGTGAACTCCCAGTGCGCGGTCATCACATCGACGCCGAGCTGCAGAGCAGCGTCCACCATGTCCTGGCCACGCGTCCACAGCGCGGTGGCCGAACCCTGCCAGCTATCCCCGCCATCGAGCAGCAATGCGCCTGGACGCTCGGCGCGCAACTTCGCGACCAGCGTCGCGAGATGCGCGAACCCCCCGGCCTTGCCATACGTCTTGGCAGCCTCCGGAAAATCGAGGAACGTGAAAGCGTGCGCTTCGGCGCTGCCGCGCTCTATGCCAAAGCGGCGCAGCAGCGCTTCGCCGACCAGATGCGGGGGCTGGCCCGACGCCGACCCCACGCCCAAGTTGACGCTCGGCTCCCGAAAATGCAGCGGTTGCAACTGCGCATGGCAATCGGTCAAGTGCAGCAGCCCGACGTTGCCGAACGGAGGGAGGTCGTAAAAGGATGAAGATGCAGCTCCCGCGAGCGCGCGACGCCCGTCGAGCTGCATGCCCGCGGCGGCAGCCGCGGCCAGCAGTTGCAAGAACTCACGGCGAGTCATCTAGAGACCGTGATTCGTGACTCGTGATTCGTGGCTCGCGAAGTCCGTGATTGGTGACTCGTGATTCATGACGCGCAAATTCAGAATCCCGGATCGCGAAGCCCGACTTGGGTGTTGCAAACCACGAAACACGAGGCACGAACCACGAAACACGAGCCACGAACCACGGCCTCTCTGTCATTTATTTACCGGAGACTCGGGGTCGAGCAGAAAGGCGACCGTATCGGCGATCTGTTCGGGGGTGAGCCACGCGTTGTGGCCGAAGCGTGGCATCAACGAGCAAGGGAAGGTGGCCTGCGCGTTATAGATTTTCTCGTAGACGAACTTGATCGCCTCGGGGGAGTTCCCGTGCAGCTTGCCGTAGCCGGTCAGGCTGGGGCCCAGGGTACCCGCTGCAATTTCCGTCGCTGCCAATGCGTGACAGGCGTAGCAGTTGCCGCCGCGTTTGCGATCGGGGGGGTCAGGCTGCAGCCGACCAATGTGACCGCCGGTGCCGATGGATGCAAGCTTTTCGCCCTCCTTCCAACTGCCCAGCAGTCTGCCGCTTTCGGGATAGCGCATGGAGGCCTGGGCGTCAGCCAGGATGCTCGCTGCAGCATCTGCTGGCGGCGAGTTGTGGTACCGACTGCATAGCGCTTGGGTCTGGTCCTGCGCCAGGCGTGTCTTCCACTGTTCCGGAGTCGCGCTGGTGAAAGACTCTCGCACAACCTGCTCGGCGCGCTGGATCACTGCGTCGGCGCCGTGGGCAGCAATCGCAGTTGCAGCGCACGCGCCAAGAAGCAAGCTACAGAGACCACCGGACCTCATGCACCGGCCCTCAACGTTTGATTCCCGGAGCTTCCATCACGCCGCCCTGTGCCTGCATCTGCAGATACACCTGCAATGCCACGATCGCGTCGGATAGATACTGTGGCTCGGGCCAGCGCATCTGCCTGATGCAGTCGATCAGCCGGCGCTCCATGGTCCATACATAACCCTGGGACACTCGATACGCTGGCCACTGCGTCATGGCGCTCCGGGCGCCGGCATTGGTCAGAAAATCCGGCACCTCCTGCAAGCGGATGCGGCGATTCTCCTGCGAGTGGCAGGTCGCGCAGGAGAAATCCAACGGACCAGAGCGCCGAAAGAACAGAGCCTCGCCTATGGCAGCCATCTCTGCCTCTTTTGGATGCGTAGCGCGTACGTCGATTTTCGCACCCTTGGATTTCCCGGCGACGTAAGTGACCAAAGACGCCAAGTCCGAGTCGGGCTTGTACCAGTCCTTGATCGCTTCTTCGTAGGTTCGCCCTTGCAGCGTCGTAATGCAGGTGACGAGTCGCGATTCGACGTCCTGGACCTTACCGGTGTCGGCGAAGTAGCGCGGCAGCTCTGCATATGCACCCTCTACCTTGCCCGGGCCCAGTCCGAGGTCGCATCGCTCCAGCGTCGCCTGCTTCGGACCTCGTGCCGCCACCCACAGCTCCTCGCCCCGCGCTTGCGCCAGCTCGGCTGGGTTTCCTTCTTCCAACATCCGCCGGTACTTGTGCACTTCCTCCAGCGCGTGATCGTCCTGGCTCATGGCCACCACCGCGAGGCCGACTCCGGCGAGAGCGGCGGTCACGATGAGGGGCATTCGCCGCCCCTTCTGCCTGGTGTCGTGGTCAGAGCTCATTCGATGATGGCTTCGTCGGTTCGTGAGTCGCCTTCATTGTGGTTCCGGCCGCGCGCTGATGCGCGCTTAACATGGCGCAAGGCCATGTTAGCCTCCACCGCAACATGTGCGGAGGTGTTGCGATCACTCGATGGTAGCCTCATCGGTTCTGGTGTCGCCCATGTTGTGGTTCCGGCCGCGCGCTAGAGCGCGCTTAACATGGCGCAAGGCCATGTTAGCCTCCACCGCAACGAAGGCGAGTGGGGGTCGTGCTGAAACAGTCGACTCCGGGCGCATAATCATTCGATGGTCGCCTCATCGGTCCGCGTGTCGCCCATGTTGTCCACCCAGGAGATGACGATCTTCTCGCCCTTGGCTGCACCGCTGAACTTGAACGACAGGTAAGGGTTGCGCGATACGGCTGGACCCCACTGCGCAGACAGCACGGTGCGGTCTTTATGGGTGAAGGTAGCCAGCTCGATGAAATGCGCTGGGACCAACTGGCCGTCGGCGTCCTTGCGCAGCCCTGTCTCCATTGGATGGCTCATCAGGACGCGCACCTGTACGACGTCGCCCTCGAGCTTGGTTCGGATCCTCATCGGGCCGCCCATGTCCTGTCCTCGCGCTCCTATCTATACTTCGCACGCCTCACCGTCGAGCATCTTTATCCGCCGCAGCCGCCCAGCGTGACCTTGATTTCCTTCGTGGTGTAGTAAAACTGCCCCGACGCTTTGACCAACACGTAGACATTGCACGTTTCGGCCATCTTCACTCGCGTCTGCAGCCAGGGCAGTGTGCCGTTTGGAATGTCGAAGGTGGCGGTCAGAATATTGGGGTTCTTCTCGATCAGGATGGCGATGGATTGTGTGCCGGGCACCTTGCTCGCGATCTCGATCGGAACCACTGCCCCGTTCTCTGCGATCTCAGGTGCGACGAGCACGACTTCGGCGCTGGGTTTCGGAACGCCGGCGCCGAGGATCCGGAGCAGATCGTCCATGTTCTTGGCCGAAAACGCCGCCTTGTTCCAGCCTTCGGCGCGTGCCATCCCGACCGGCAGCAGTCCACCCGCCACCATCAGGGAGATGAGCGCAAGAAAGTCCCGACGTTCCCGTCGCATGAATCCTCCAGAACGCGCGATAGTCCCCTCGGTACTATCGCACAGATTCCTTGGGTTCGATTCCAGTGGGTAGGTTCCCGCGGCGTGGACGGGCGGCGCTACAAGAGCCTCAGCCCCTCGAGGTCGGCCCGCAGCTTCCGCGGATGCTCGAAGTGCAGCGCATGCAGACCCAGCCCGCGCGCGACTTCGACGTTCGGGCGCATGTCGTCGACGAACAGCGTGGACGCGGGAGTCAGTCCGCAGCGCTCGATGGTGAGCTCGAAGATGCGCGGATCGGGCTTAGCCAGTTTCACCTCGCCCGACACCACGATGTGCTCGAACCAGCTCAGGAAGGCAAAGCGCTCCCGCGCGACGGGGAAGGTCTCCGCCGACCAGTTGGTGAGCGCGTAAAGGCGGTGCCCGCGCTGACGCAGAGCATCGACCACCTCCACGGTTTCGTGGATTGGCTCGCGCAGCATCTGGCCCCAGCCGGTCTTCCACAGCGCGATCAGCTCCGCGTGCTCGGGGAACAGGCGCTGGCGCTCGGCGATCGCATCGTCGAAAGGCCTGCCTGCGTCCATCTGACGGTTCCACTCCGGCGGACAGATCTCGGTCAGAAAATGCTGCATGGCCGCTTCGTCTCCCCGGAACAAAGGGCGGTACAGATAACGAGGATCCCAGTCGATCAGGACGCCTCCCAGGTCGAGTAGTACTGAGTCGATATTGATTTTATTTGCCATTTTTAGGTTTCGAGAGGATTCGAGCACAAGTACACGTAGACGATACAGGCATCCCTATTGGCGGCCAAATTCGAGCACCGATGTGACGTTGAAGCTACTGAAGGCCGGCTCGGCTTACCCTTTACGACTAAGCATCTGTTACAACCCATACGCCAGAATCTCCTCTGGCAAGAAGTGCGAGAAAATGTGGCATCGTCTTCGGCCCGATGGGATGGGGAACTTGAGCGGCTCCCTCGCCCCTGGCGGTTGAATGCTCGCGCGCGCGTGATTGAATACGGATTCCTCGAATGAAAATCGCCACCTGGAACGTCAACGGCATCCGCGCGCGCCAGGCGCAGCTCGCCGAATGGCTCGCGCGCGACCGTCCGGACGTCGTGTGCCTCCAGGAGCTGAAGGCAGAACTGGCGTCAGATTCCTGAACAGTGCAAGGTCGAGGGTTACCATGTGTTCTGGCACGGTCTCCGCGCCTATTCTGGCGTCTCCCTGCACATCAGGGAGGGCCTGTTCGACGCCGAGCCTGTGTTCAGCCACCCCGCGTTCGACATGGAATCGCGCATCGTGCAGGCCGCGCTCGGCAATCTCATCTTCGCCTCGGTGTACGTGCCGAACGGTGGGAAAGACTACGACGCGAAGCTAGGCTTCATGCGCCGGCTCGCGGCGTGGGCGAAGCAGCTGCATCAGGAAGGGCGGGAGCTCGTTCTCTGCGGTGACATGAACATCACCCGCACGGACATGGACGTGCATCCGAAGGAGCGAAAGCCGGGCATTATCGGGCAGCGACGCGAAGAGCGCGAATTGTTCGAATCGCTGCTTGGCGAACACCTCGTGGACGTCGGCCGCGCGCTCGACCCCAGCAATCCAAACCTCTTCACATGGTGGGCGCCGTGGCGCAACCTGCGCCAGCGCAATATCGGCTGGCGCCTCGACTATATCCTCGCCTCACCGACGCTGGCTTCGCGCGCTGCAAGCTGCGTCGTTCTTGCCGACGTCGGGACCAGCGACCATGCGCCGGTGTTGATGACTGCCTAGAGCTGCAGGATTTCCGTGGACGATCCTCACAATCTCCAGCGCTTCGTGGCTGCGCAGTCTCCCGTCTACGAGCAGGTATGCTCAGAGCTGCGGGAGGGCCGCAAAAGAAGTCATTGGATGTGGTTCATCTTTCCGCAGATCATGGGACTGGGCCACAGCGAGCTGGCCAGCCGGTTCGCAATTTCCCGCCTGGAGGAAGCCGAGGCGTATCTGAAGCACCCGGTACTCGGGCCCAGGCTGAGAGAGTGCACCCGGCTGGTGAATCTGGTGGAGGGGCGTTCGATCGATCGGATCCTCGGCCATCCCGACGATCTCAAGTTTCGGTCTTCGATGACGCTGTTCGCTCAAGCGACGCCCGACAACCAGGTCTTCAACGAGGCTCTGTGGAAGTATTTTGGAGGCGAACCCGATCCAGCGACGCTCGAGCGGTTGTGATCGCCGCTTGGATCGAGCCACTTGTCCGAGCCGCCTCAAGAGCAAAACGGCGATCATCACGCTATCATTCGGCATCGCAGACGGCCTTCCAGATGCAGTACGCAATGCGAAACCGTAGGGCAGGAACTCCGTTCTGGGCGATTATCGTCCCCGCGGCGCTTCTAGTCTGTGCCGTGTCGACCGCTTTCGGCGCGGATCAGTCCAGGCCATCTCCTGATCTGCAAGCTCAGCAGCGCTCTCCAACCGGCACGCCTGAAAGTCCGCTGGACAAGAACGTGCCGGTTGCTGCGGCCACGTCGCCGTCGAACCAGAAGCCGGCGCTTCCGTTCGACGAGGAGATTCCTCCCGGCGGGGTCGACAACCTGATGTTTTCCGATGCAGCGATCCGATACTGCCTGGCTCAGATCATCCGGATCGATGCGGTCAGGTCTCTCGTGGACCGGTACGAACGGGCCCAGGTCGATTACTTCAACGGGCTGGTCGTGGACTACAACAATCGCTGCGCACACTACCGCTATATGGAGGGTGCACGGGAGAGCGCGCAGGCAATCGTCGAGCCCAATCGAGCCAAGCTCGAGAGCGACGCGCGCGATGCTTATCGGAAGCGCTTTGCGGCCCCAGCGAAGGACATAGCGTCAAAGACTAGCTCCCGTCGTGTCGCCGTCGTCAGCACAGCCGCAGCAAGCCACCCGGTCGCCAGCGGCGACCGTATCCTCAACGCCTTCGCAAGCCGGTGTCCCGGGAACGCCGCCGCCGCGCCCGGAGGTGAAGCAGCAGCCTCCGCTAACCGCCGCACCATTGCCGTCTGCGCCTTCGGCGCAAGCTGCCAGCCCTGCAGCAACGACGACACCGCAGCCCGCGTCGAAGCAGCAGCCCTCATTAGCTACCAGATCTGTGCAATCGACGCCTCCGGCGCAAGCCGCCCGTTCGGCGACGACTACAGCGCAGACTGATGTAAAGCAGCAACCCCCGTTGGCGACGACACCGTTACCGTCCACAACTCCTCCGCAAGCTGTTCCCCCGGTGACGACGGCACCAACGGCGGACGCGAAGCGACTGGCGCCGGCAGCAACCACCCCGTCGCCGCCTACGCCTTCCGCGCAAACCAGCCCGGCCGCTACGGGAACGCAGGCCGAGCTCAAGCCGCGGGCCGAGGCTGCAAGTGTGGCTGCGGCTGAGGCGCGTCCTTCCCAAGCCGAGCGCGCGGCACCGTTGCCGCGCGAGCCGGAATCGAAGCAGCAATCGCCGGCACCGACACCGGCCACTGCCGCGGCGCCTAGTCCTCAAGCTACCGCGGCAACGGTTGCAGCCACCCCGCGGCCGGATGCCAAACAACAACCCCAATCTGCTGCGGCGCCGGTCCCGGCGGCGCCTCCTGTTTCAAGCACCGCATCAACGGTTGCCGTCGCACAGCCGGACGCCAAGCGACAACTCCAACCTGCGGGTGCGCCTGCAACCTCGCCTCCTCCTCAAGTTGAGCGCTCAGCGCCGACCGTGGCGCAGCCGGAGGCAAAGCAACAACCCAAACCACCAACGGTTACTCAGACTGAATCCCGTCCTGCTCAAGCTGAGCAGGTGGCGGTTGCGCCGCAGTCGAAAGCGAAGCAACAGCCACAATCTCCGCCTCAGCCCGCGCGCGCTGCCACTGCAACGGGCGAATCATCCGCAGCCACGCCATCGCCAGCCGCGGTCGCGAAGTCGCAGCGCGACAGCGGGCACGGGAGTGCAGTCGAGCGTTTCGCAGCCGAAGTCCAGCGCGTTGCCTCGCAGGTCTTGGATCAGCGCGACTATCCGAAAGACGCGAGAGGTAAGGACTGGCAGGGCACTACGCAGATCGAGGTGCGCTACGCAGCGGCAGGCTATATCCAAAGCATCGTGGTGGGCGAAAGCAGCGGCTATCCGCCGTTGGACGACACGGCGCTGCAGATCGCCAGAAACATGCGATTGCCGAACCCACCCGAGGAGCTCCGCTCGCGCGACTTCGCGGTGCGGTTCCCCATCGTGTTCCGGCTGCGGAACCCGTGACCGAGTTTGCACTCCTGGGCGACTGTCGCTTCACCCAGATGCAACGCGGGCAGATCGGGTCGCTGGTCGCACTGGCGGCATTGCTGCTGAGCAGCTGCGCGCAGACTCCTCCCGCTCCGCCCGCGCAGGTCACGCCGTTCTCAGCAGCCCGGCCTGGTGGCGCGTACCCCGCGGGCTGGCGTACGCTCGCTTTCTCCAAATTTCGCAAGGAGACGCACTACGCACTCGTGGACGATTGCGGCAACACCGTCGTAGAAGCTCGTGCGGACGGCAGTTCTTCCGGCCTGATAGAACTGGTGGACATCGATCCGCGCCAGTATCCGTGGCTCACCTGGCGGTGGAAGGTGGTCCAGCCGATCCGCGGCGTCGACAACGCGCGGCGCGAGACTGAAGACGCACCAGCTCGCATCGAGATCTCTTTCGACGGCGATTCGACGAAGCTGACGATCGCGGACCGGCTCTGGGCTGCGCAGGTGAAGGCCCTGACCGGGATCGATCTGCCCTACGCCACGCTCGAATACGTCTGGGGCGACGGCGCTCCCAGGGAGACGATCATCGAAAATACCTGGACGTCACGTATCCGGATGATTCTGGTCGAGAGCGGTCCAGAGCGGGTGGGGGAGTGGGTGACCGAGACACGCAACGTCTACGAGGACTACCAGCGCGTCTTCGGCGAGGCGCCAGGAAGGATCACGACCATCGGGATCATCACGGACACTGACGCAACGGGTGCGAAAGCCGAGGCCTACTACGGCGACATCACCTTCTTGCCGGCAAAACCGGCCAACGGGGAAGGTGGTGAGGTCGCCTCGGTGCCGGGTGCGGCGCGGCCACCGGGGGATCACCCGCAAGGGCTCGATTGCCCAGCACAGGGAAAGTAGCTGGTAAACCGTTAGCAGCCTTGCACGTTGGTGAGAGGGGCACGAGTAGTCGTGCCTAGAGATCCACAGACAATTCGACCCTACAGGAGAAAGACATGCGCAGACTCATTGCCATTCTGGTGGCGGCGGTGTTCTCAGCCGTAGCGTTCTCGGCCTACGCCGCAGGACACTGCCACGCCGACCACCCCGCCCGCGAAGCACGCGAAGAAGAAGAAACACAAGTCCACCGGCGTTTCGCAATCCGCGAATCCGATGGACAAGTCGGGGCAGGGCACCGCTCAATCCTCCGGCACCGGAGGCGTGCAGGCAGGTGCCCCCGCAGCCCAGGGCCGTGGCACCCCATCGGGCGCAGCGGCTGCCGGGTGGCGGTGGGGTTACCAGTCCTACGCCGAAGGGTGCAGGTCGCGCCGACAACCAGTAGTTAGGTGGAACTTGTAGTCGAAAGGCAGGGGGATCCCCTGCCTTTTTTGTTTTTGGGAGGAATTACGCCAGGCCGTCACGCGGCGATCCTCGATCGCGCTATCTGCAAAACTACCGGTTCCCGACTCGCGCCTCACAGCGTTGGTCGCCCTTCCTGCGCGTAGCTCTTCTCGCGCTTGCTCTGGCACTGAATGCAACGCTTGGCGGTCGGGTGAGCGGTGAGGCGCAGGTAAACGATCTCTCCGCCACAGTCGATGCATACGCCGTAGGTGCTGTTGGCCCTGAGCCGCGCCTGGGCCGCCTCGATGTCGCGCAGCTCCTGGACGTGGCGGTGGACTCGGGCAGCGCCCATGTCCGCAAGCATGTCCCCACCGACTCGTCGCCGGTATCGGTCACGCGCCCGGCGATGTCGAGGTAGGTCTCGTTACCGGACTGTTCCAGCATGGCACGAACTTCCCTGATCAGCATCTGGTGGCGTTCGACGAGCAGATGCGTCAGGTGAGCGAGCTGTTGTTTGGATAGGGCCCGCCATCTTGTCCTCGCGCCACACAGCAGTTCGCCGACGAGAAGTCGGCTGCCTGTTGCCGATCAGTGTAACCCCGGTGGCGAGGTGAGGGTGGGCGGGCTTTCGCTATTCGCGATTCGCGAATAGAATGCCCGCCAAGTCATCCGCGCCGGGGAGCCGTTTTTGAGCCTGAAGCCCCAGGATATCTGCGTCCTGCTCAAGATCGTCGCGTTGGACCGCTCCCCTTGGTCCTACAGTCAGCTCGCCTACGAGCTCGGGATGTCGGCCTCGGAGGTGCATGCCGGGGTCAAGCGGGCGACGGAGGCGTCGTTGATGCGTCTGGAGGACGGGTGGGGCACGCCCGACCCGGACGCGCTCGAGGAGCTTCTGGTTCACGGCGTCAAGTACGTGTTCACGCCCGTGCACGGCCGGCTGACCCGGGGCATGCCGACCTCCTTTGCGGCGCCGCCGCTCAGCCGCGTCTTGGCCCTTCCCCAGGAGCCGCCACCGGTGTGGCCAGATGCCGAGGGCGAGGTGCGCGGCTACGAGTTCTCGCCTCTGTACAAGTCGGTGCCGTACGCTGCCAGGCGCGATGCGAGGCTCTACGAGCTGCTCGCGTCTGGTGGACGCGATCCGGGGCGGGGCGCAAGCAGAGCGCGAGGTCGCGATCCGCGAGTTGCGGGCCCGCCTTGGCATCGCAGCTGGGAGAACAGGTGCTGGCCCTCCCGGCGCGCAAGGCGCCGGGGTCGAGGGGCGCTGCAAGCCAATTGAAGAGAGGTAGCCATGGCCAGGAAAGCCGGCGGGTATACCGCCGAAGACATCGAGATTCTTGAGGATCTGTCGCCGATCCTGCACCGCCCGGGCATGTACACCGACCCGGTCAACCCCAATCACGCCCTGGTCGAGGTGATCGACAACGCTGCGGACGAGGGACTGGCGGGGTTCGCAACCAAGGTGTCCGTGGTCCTCTACGAGGACGGTTCGGCGTCGGTGGAAGACGACGGTCGTGGCATCCCCGTCGACATCCATCCCAAGAAGAAAGTCCCGGCGGTGCAGGTGATCTTCACCACCCTGCACTCGGGCGGCAAGTTCCACAAGACCGACAAGGACGCGGCCTACCGCATCGCCGGAGGATTGCATGGTGTGGGCGTGTGCGTGAGCAACGCGCTGTCGAAGCGGCTGGAGGTCGATGTAAAGCGCGATGGCGCCGCCTACCGCATCGTGTTCGCGGACAACGGGAAGGTGAAGCAGCCGCTCAAGAAGGTCGGCACCGCGGGCCCGAAGGACAACGGCACGCGCGTGCGCTTCTGGCCCGACCCTCAGTATTTCGACTCCCCTGCGATCGTGGCGGCGGACCTGGCAGCGCTGCTGCGCGCCAAGGCCATGCTGCTGCCGGGCGTGAAGTTCACGCTCGGCATCGAGAAGAAGGGAAAGATCACTACGCAGACGTGGCATTTTCCCGAGGGCATCAAGGGCTACTTCGACGCCGCTATTGCCGGGGCCGAGCCGGTGGCCGACAGCTTCTTCGGCGAGCGCTACGTCGCGGCGCAGTCCGAGTCGGACAGCTTCGCCGAAGGCGAAGGCGCGATGTGGGCCATCGCCTGGACGCCGGAGGCAGACCTGGTGACGGAGTCATACGTCAACATGATCCCGACGCGCCTTGGGGGAACCCATGTTTCCGGGTTGCGCGAGGGCGTCTACAACGCCATCAAGAACTTCATCGATATCCACGCGATGGGTCAGCGTGGCTTGAAAGTCGTGCCCGAGGATGTGTGGTCGCGTGCCAATTTCGTGCTGAGCGTGAAGATGCTCGATCCCCAGTTCAAAGGCCAGGTGAAGAACGAGCTGATCTCGCGCGACGCGGTCAAGCTGGTGGGGCAGATGGTGCGCGATCCGATCGAGTTGTGGCTCAATCAGCACGTGGACGAAGGCAAGCGCATTGCCGAGCTGGTCCTGCGGCAGGCGCAGGCGCGCACGCGCGCGGCACAGAAGGTCGAGCGGCGCAAGCTTTCGGGCGTGGCGGTGCTGCCGGGCAAGCTCACCGACTGCGCCTCCGACGATCCGGATCGCAACGAGATGTTCATCGTCGAGGGCGACTCCGCGGGCGGGTCGGCCAAGCAGGCGCGCGACAAGGAATTCCAGGCCGTGCTCCCGCTCAAGGGCAAACCAAAGAACACCTGGCAGGACAGCGCGGACACCTTGTATGCGAACAAGGAGATCGAGGCCATCGCGCTGGCGATCGGCGTCGACCATCACAAATCCGGCGATCCCGTGGATCTGTCGGGGCTGCGTTACCGGAAGATCATCATCCTCGCGGATGCCGACGTGGACGGTGCGCACATCCAGGTGCTGCTGCTCACGTTGTTCTTCCGCCATTTCCCAAAGCTGATCGAGAGCGGCAACGTCTTCGTTGCGCAGCCCCCGTTGTTTCGCATCGACGTGCCTGGCCAGGGCAAGGGCAAGCCCGCGCGCAAGCTCTATGCGCTGGACAAGCAGGAGCTGGAAGTGCTCGAAGAGAAGCTGGAGGACGAGGGCGTCAAGCCGGGAAGCTGGACCGTGAGCCGCTTCAAGGGCCTGGGCGAAATGAACCCCGAGCAGCTGTGGGAAACCACGTTGAACCCCGACACGCGCCGCATGCTGCCGGTGTCGTTGGAAGGCGGCATGGAAATCTCGGTGGACATCTTCAACATGATGATGGCCAAGGAGAACGCCTCGCAGCGGCGCGAGTGGATGGAGACCTACGGCAATCTCGTGGAAGCGGATATAACGTGATTCGTGGTTCGCGGTTCGTGATTCGTGGTTCGTAACCCGAACTCGCGAAATCCGACAGTTTCCAGCCACGAGCCTCGAATCAGTTCTCACGCCATCGGAGAAGGTAGATGGACGGCAAGAAAGGCAAGGACGACAACACCGGCGATCTGTTCGGCGGCGCAGACGACGGCGGCATCGCTGTTGTCGAGCGAGAAAAGAAACCCGCCGCGAAGACGCCGGTGAAGGCCGACTCTGGCGGCGGCGCGGGAGGCACTCTGCCGCCGCATTTCGCACCCATGTCGGGGGAATTCGGCGACGCGTTGCCGATCGGTCAGTACGCCTCTACGCAGTATCTCCAGTACGCGATCGCGACCGTGAAGGACCGCGCGCTGCCTCGCGTCGGCGATGGCCAGAAGCCGGTGCAAGGCCGGATTCTGTATTCGATGTGGGACACGGGCACGCGCGCGGGCAGCAAGCGCACCAAGTCCGCGGCGGTGGTGGGCGAGGTGCTCGGGAAGCTCCATCCGCACGGCGACCAGTCGGTGTACGACGCGTTGGTGCGGCTGGCGCAGGACTTCACCATGCGCTATCCGCTCATCGACGGCGAGGGCAACTTTGGTTCCCGCGACGGCGACGAGGCGGCAGCGTACCGATACACCGAAGCGCGGCTTACGAAGTTCGCGGAGGTGCTGCTGTCCGAGCTGGACATGGGGACGGTCGACTTCGTCGCCAACTACGACGGCACACGGCAGGAGCCGGTTGTGCTCCCGGCGCGGCTGCCCGTGGTGCTGCTCAACGGTGCGTCCGGGATCGCGGTGGGCATGGCGACGGAAATCCCGAGCCACAACTTGAATGAAGTGGCGAGTGCCGCCATCGCGATGATTCGCGACCCCGAGCTGAGCATGGCGGGCCTGATGAAGCACATCAAGGGGCCCGACTTCCCAGGCGGCGGTCAGATCATCACGCCGCGCGCGGAGCTCAAGGACGCCTATACCAGCGGGCGCGGCTCGGTACGCGTGCGTGCACGCTGGACCATCGAGCGTCTGGCGCGCGGGCAGTGGCAGGTCGTCGTGCACGAGCTGCCGCCGGGCACTTCGGCGCGTAAGGTGCTGGAGGAGATCGATGCCATCACCAACCCGCAGCCCAAGACCGGCAAGAAGTCACTCACGCCCGAGCAGCAGCGCGAGAAGCAGCTCGTGCTTTCGATGCTCGACAAAGCGCGCGACGAGAGCGATCGCGTGCATCCGGTGCGGCTGGTGTTCGAGCCCAAGACCTCGAAGATCGACGAGACGGAATTCGTGAATCTCCTGCTGGCGAAGACCAGCCTGGAAACGAATGCGCCCATCAACCTCGTGATGGTGGGGTTGGACGGGCGTCCGACCGGCAAGGACCTGCGCGAAATCGTTTCGGAGTGGATCAAGTTCCGCTTCACCACGGTCACGCGCCGCACTCAGCACAAGCTGAATCAGGTGCTGGACCGCATTCACGTCCTCGAGGGGCGCATGCTCGTGCTCCTCAACGTGGACAAGGTGATCAAGATCATCCGCAACGCCGACGAGCCCAAGGCGGACCTGATCAAAGCGTTCAAGCTGAGCGACCGCCAGGCCGAGGACATCCTCGAGATGCGGCTGCGCATGCTGGCCAAGCTCGAGCACATCAAGGTCGAGCAGGAGCTGGACGAGAAACGCAAGGACCAGAAGGGCCTGGAGAAGATCCTCGCCAGCCGCAAGGTGCTGGAGGACCTGGTGGTGAGCGAGATCGAAGCGGACGTCAATACTTTCGGCGACAAGCGGCGCACCAAGATCGAAGAAGCCGAGAAGGCCGAGATCGAGACCCCGGTGATCGACGAGCCTGTGACCGTGATCTTCTCGCGCAAGGGCTGGGTGCGTGCACGGCAGGGCTGGGAGGTGGATCCCGCCACGCTCTCGTTCAAGGAGGGCGACGAGCTGCTGGCGCTGATCCAGTGCCGTACCGTCGATCCGGCGATCTTCCTCGACTCGAAGGGGCGCGCATACACGGTGCAGGCGGGCGAGCTGCCACCCGGACGCGGCGACGGTGCGCCGGCCTCATCGCTGGTGGAGGTTCAGGAGGGCGCACACATCATGTACGTGGTCGCCGGCAAGCCGGACACCAACGTCATCGTCGCTTCGAGCAGCGGCTACGGCTTCCTCAGCAAGATCTCCGACATGATGTCGAATCGGCGCGCCGGCCGCGAGTTCATGAGCATCGAGGAGGGTGAGGCGCCGATCGAACCGTTCATGTTCGAGCCTGCGGAGCGCAGCTACGTGGCGGCGGTCGCTGCGGGCGGCCGCATGTTGCTATTCCCGCTGGCCGAGCTCAAGCACATGTCCAAGGGGCGTGGCGTGATCGTGATGGGCCTGGAGAAAGAGGAGAAGCTGCTTGCCGTAGCGGTTTCCGATGAGCCCAGGCTGATCGTCCGCGGTAACTCGCGCGGCCGAGACAAGGAGATCGAGATCGCCGACGCGAAACTGTGGCACTACGCCGGTCACCGCGCACGCATGGGTCGCGTGCTGCCGGACAAGCTCAAGCCGAGCGCGTTGAAAGTACCGCCCAAACCGGAAGAACCGTCCTCTTCGAGCTAACACGGATCTATCCATACGACGCGGCGCGGGAACCTCCCGCGCCGCGCCTTTCAGTACTTCAGCTCTTCTCTACAACGCCGCCCTTCGCTTTGCACGCCTTCTCGGTCAGTGGCAGCCAGCCCTGACCTTTGCAGGAATTCTGACCCTTGCAGCCGTTCTTGGCGGTCGAACACTCGCTCTTGCCCTTGCACGAGTTCACGCCGCTGCAGTGAATGGTGGCCTCGTCGGCTGCGGCCGCGGGCACGATCGTCTGGCTGACGAACAGGCCCGCCGCTGCGAGTGCGATGGCTGCGCCGGACAGCGCCCTTACGGTGCTTCGCTTGGTTTGATCCATGTTGTTCCTCTGGAATTGGGGACGACCGCGCTGCGTGCCGTGCCCGCCGGTCGCCGGACCGGGCATGGCGCTCCGGGCCTGCGATCCAGACCCGGTGCATTAGTGTACGTCGAGATGCTGCGATTAGATGTAGCTTCGCCACCTCTGTAGTCACGGGTGACATTCCCAACGCCCGCGCTGGGCCAGCTGGGAACTCCGGCGTAGTCTCGCGTGTCAGGCAACGGTATATTTGCGGCTGGAGGTGCCCAATGAGATTGCTTTCGGAGCAAGAGCGCAGCGAATCTGCTGCCGGCGGAACTGGTCGCGTTCGACTCCCCCATTCCGACGCAGATCGTGTCGAGCGATGAGTTCGCGCCTACGCCGCAGACTGCCCAGGCAGCGCGAGGTCGAGGCGCGGCTGAAGACGCTGGCCGATGAGCTTGCCCATCGGCAGGGGATCAGCCGCCGCCAGTTCCTGCGCACTGCGGCGGGCATGGCAGCCGCGTTCGTCGCCATGAACGACGTCTACGGGCCCGCTGTTCGGCGTCAGTCGCGCCGAAGCGGCGACGCCGGAGATGGCCGACGAACGCGCCAATCAGCTCGCGGGGCAATTCATCTTCGATGGGCACACGCACTTCCTGCGCGAAGACACGCAGCTGCAGGGCTTCGTGCGCATGCGCGAGGCGGTGGGCAAGGCGGGCTGGAACCCGGAGCTCGCCGGCAAGCCCCAAACCATCGAAGACCTCAAGTTCGACAACTATCTCAAAGAGGTCTTCTACGACAGCGATACCAAGATCGCATTGATCAGCAGCGCACCCTCCGACGTCGCAGCCGACTGGTTTCTCACCAACCAGATGACGGCGGAGGCGCGCGCCAGAGTGAACGAGCTGCTGGGCTCGCGGCGCATGTTGAGTCACGCGATCTTCACGCCCGGCCAACCCGGCTGGCTGGACGAGGTCGACCGCGCCATCGCGGAGGATCAGCCCGACTCGTTCAAGGGCTACACCATCGGCGACAACACGCACAAGGACTTGAGCCGCTATCCCTGGCGGATGGACGATGAAAAGCTCGTCTATCCGTTCTACGAGAAGGCGTGGAAGGCGGGCATCCGCAACATCTGCGTGCACAAGGGGCTGTTTCCGCCCTCGGTCGAGCGGCAATATCCGCATCTGCGCGCCTACTGCGACGTGCGCGACGTGGGCAAGGCGGCGAAGGACTGGCCGATGCTGAACTTCATCATCTACCACGCTGCATACCGCTTTCCCGGCGGCGGCACGCCGGAGGAGGCAGCTCGCCGAGTTCGAGCAGAGCGGCCGTATCGACTGGGTCACCGATCTCGCCGAGATCCCCGAGTAAGTACGGGGTAAGCAACGTCTACGGTGACCTCGGCCAGGTGTTTGCGACGACCACGGTTGCGCAGCCGAAGCTGGCCGCGGCGCTGATGGGCACGCTGATCAAGGGCCTCGGCGCAGACCGCGTGGTGTGGGGTTCGGACGCGGTGTGGACCGGTGCGCCGCAGTGGCAGATCGAGGGTCTGAGGCGATTGGAAATTCCCGAGGACATGCAGGCGAAATATGGTTTTGCGCCGTTGGGTCCTGCGACCGGGCCCGTGAAGAGCGCTATCTTCGGCGAGACCTCCGCGCGACTGTACGGGATCGAGCCGACCAGCTACGCCGGCGCCGGCGACCGTCTGGCCGAGCTCAAAGCGGCTCACCGCGGCGGTGGCGGCGTGCCGAGCAACCTGCGCTACGGCTACGTCGCGCGGAGTAGTCGAGCTAGAAGTTTTCGGTGTGCGGCCTGAGCTCGAGCTCCCAAGTCCAAGCGCTGCGATGCTGGCGATGCAAATGCAGGTATTCGCGAGCGATGGCATCGGGGTCGAGAAAGCGGTCCGACGCGCGCTCCTCCGGGCTTTTTGCGTAGCTCGACGCGATGCCGCCGTCGATCACGATGTGCGCGACATGGATACCCTTGGGCGCGAGCTCGCGGGCCATGCTTTGGGCAAGCCCGCGCAGCGCGAACTTGCCCATCGCGAACCCCGCTGACTGCGCGAAACCCTTGACGCTCGCGGTAGCGCCGGTGAACAGAATGGTGCCGCGCCCGGCCTTCATCATTCTGCGAACGGCCTGCTGCGCGACCAGGAATCCGCCGAAGCAGCCCACCATCCACGCGCGCTGAACTTCGGCGGGGTCGAGAGCTTCGACCGGACCTCGCACCCTTCGGCCCGCGTTGTAGACCACCACAGACGGCGTACCGAGCCGAGCATCCACGCTCGAGAACAGGCGCTCCACGTGAGCCGCGTCGGACGCGTCGCAGGCGAGCGCAACCGCGCCTGTCTCCCTGCCGCAAGTGCAGAAAGTTTGTCGGTGATTGCGCGCAGCCAACGCTACCGCCATTCCTTCGTGCGCGAACAGCCGCGCCAGCGAAGCGCTCAGGCCCGAACCAGCGCCGACGATCAAGGCAGTCTCTCGTTCCATGTGCACATCTCCTCAAGCTGCGCGTCGTCGGATTATCTCCCGATTCCCAGGCCGTCGTTGGATAGCGCTGGGCCGCGTTGCGGCGCGTCCGCATCCAATGCCGCCGGTCGCCACTGAAAACGCGGCGCGGGCAGGAGCCGATCCAACAGCGGGACCAGGGGTGTGGCGAGAAACAATCCCCAGATCAGAGCGTTGGGTCGGAACAGCACGTACTGCCAGAAGAACGCGATGGCGGCGACCAGCACGGCGTAGAGCAGCCTTGCGCGCTGTTGATTGGGGATCGTCATCGGGTCCGAGATCATGAAGAAGGCGAACAGCAGCAGTGCGCCGCTTTGCAACTGGTGGAACAAGACGCCCCAGTTTTGTCCGAGGTAGCTCACCCGAAGCAGGACGAATCCGAGCCAGCAGGCCAGGAACATCCAGCTCACGTCCCAGCGTCGGGCGCGACGCGTAACCAGCGCGCCCAGCGCAACGACCCAGCAGGCGAGCGCAAGATCGCTGCCCCACTGTCCGGGTGAGACCCAGGCGCCTGGGAGCAGCAGCAGCGCAGCGATGACGCCGAGATTGGCGGGATTGTAGAGGTGCTTGCCATTCACGCGCAGCCAGAACTTTGCGCTGATGGCGAGCGCTGCCGCGAGCGGATGGACCCACAGGTTGTCCGCACGCAGCAGGATTGACAGGCCGAAGCAGGTGATGATCGCGCTCAGCATGCCGACGCGCTGCAATCCGAGCACGCGCACGCATACGAGCTGGGTGGCGAGTCCGCTCGCAAACGTCAAGAGCCATTGTTCCGGCCGCAGACTGAAGTCGCGCAGCCATACTCCGACGGTTAGCAGCGTTGCGAGGAATGCGATCTGGTAGAGGCGGGCATCGAGAGGCATAGAAGCCGTGGCTCGTGGTTCGTGGTTCGTGTGCCTCGATAAGAACGCGACGCGATCGTGGGAGGGCGAACCACGAGCCACGAACCACGAACCACGATCGTTCAGCGCCACAGCCGCTCCCACCATTGCCGCTGCGCCACCGGCTGTAAGGTCCATGCGGGCGCGCACGTCTTTGATGTCCCATCCGGTGAGCGACGACAGCGTCTGTGCTTCCTTCTCCTGACGCTGCGCAAGCGCGGCGAAATACAGTTTCGCCTCGGGGCAGGCGTCAGGCTTGCCGCGCCAGGGGTGGCGAAGGACGTACCGGGCCTGGAAGTTCTCGCGGTCGCCGGTCTCCTGGAACATGAGATCCTCGGGGAACGTTTGCGGCGTGTAGCGCACGTGCAGCCGCGTCACCATCACCGGCGCGCCGGCCACCTGCCGCTTCCACCTCGCGCTGGGACCCGTGCGAGGTGCGGTGCCGCTATCCAGCCGAGTCTTCGTCGTCGAGCCATAACACGCCGGCTGCATGCCAGCTCATCGGGCGACAACGGATCGGCCGCACAGGGGTCGCACCAGCTCATGTCCCAGAAATATTCGGTGAACACCACGCGCTGGTCTTGCGCCTTGGCCTGTCGCTCGAACAGGGAACGGTAGAAACTCGCAAAGTCGCTGCGGATGTAGACCGGCAGGTCCATGTTGGCAGGCAACCTGACGGTGCGGTAGTTGGTCGTCTCTACGCGCCCATGGCGTGTGAGCACGTAGGCGATCAGGTCCTGGGGTCCGTCCGCGTTGACCATGCCGAGCCGCAGCGGGAGCATGAATTTTTCCGATTCGTAGGCGAACTGCAGTGGCCGCAGATACGTTAGGCCGGTCCGTGCCTGTTCCTTGATGTTGACCTTGGCGACGAAGAACTTCATGTCCTGGCGGATGTAGGGCTTGAGCGCCTTGGAGGCACCCTTGGGGATGCGGTAGCCGTTCTCCAGCAGCCAGGTCTCCAAGCCGTCGGATTCGCGAGCCGAAAGGATCACGATGTCGTACTCGCCGACCGTATAGGAGGCTTCCACCGCGACGCCCAGCGCGCGGCTGCGCTCGTCCTTCGATACCTTCTGGGCCGCGCTGAGTGTCGCCATGCCCACGGATGCGGGCGCGTACAGCTCGCGCACGCACGGGTCTTGGTCGTAGTATTCGGCCAGGCGCGGGGCGCTGTACGCATCGATGCGATCGAAGATCTTGCGCTCGCCGACGTGGATCTGGCCCTGCTTGAGGACCTGCGGTACCGGGACGACCAGCGCGAACTCATCGAGGCTGCCGTGGTAGTCGCTCAGCATGCTGATGACGGTGCGGTTGCCGTCCCGGACCAGAATCACCTGCGACGCCTTGTTGAACAGAGAGGCGTCGGCCTTGCCGACGTAGAATCCGCAGAACGCTCGTGCCGGGCCGGCGGCCAGGATCAGAACGGCGCCCCAAAAGGCTAGAGCGGCAACGGCGAAGGGGGGCAACCGATTTCGGGGCATGGCTCCTCCTGCGGCAGGGTTGACCCCCTGTCAACGCAAGTCGGGTGTTGTCGGGGTTAAGCTCCGACTAAAGGCGTACCGCCCGTCCACGCGCGGGGATAACCGGCAAGGAGGGAACCGATGCAAAGAGCCGCGCTCTGCCCTGGTCAAGAATCAGTGTGGGACTACCCCCGCCCGCCACGGCTGGAGGCGACCTCAAGGCTGATCGTGGTGGAGTTCAATGGAGAGGTCATCGCGCGAACGGCTCGCGCTCTGCGGTTGCTGGATCACTTCTGAAATCGTCGGGCCGTTCAAGGGAGAAGCGGGCAGCGCCGGGTGGTAGCGGCCGTTCCGCGAACAGCCGCCTTTGCCTCCAGCGCGAGGATCAATGCAAGTGCTTGCGCCCTTTGCCGCTTGGGGTGGGTTCGGATGACACGCTGGTTTGCCCGTTGGCGCTGCGTTCGATCCAGCTGCGCGAGAACAGTTCGTTGACGTGCGTGACGACTTCCGCCACTTCGGACGGGCTGAAGTGCCGCGACAGGATATTGGAGATATCCTCGACCATCCGCCGGCGCTGGGCCTCGTGGATGGAATCCGGGGTGGGGCCGACGAACACGATGCCGATCTCGTCGCGCCCGTCCTCGTGATAGTAGGAAAGCTGGATCTCGGTGGCCTGCTCGCAGTAGCGGCACAGCGCCTGGAGCGAGTCCTCGACGATCTTGCGGAAGTTGCGGCCGACGTCGCCGGTCCAGCAGATCTCCAGCAGCCGGCGGCGCGCGTCGAACACGACGCCGGGCTCGTCCCGGTGCACGCTCTTGGCTTCGTCGATGTTCTCTACGTCCAGGTAGTCGAGCCAGGGCTGGAGTGCGACCTCGATCTGTGTGAGCGTCACGCCGGCGCGGAGCTGAATGTTGCCGTGTAGATGGACCTCGACTCGCATTTGGATTGTCCCCCGGGGTGTGTGGTCTGACGCCGCGCAGCGCATAGTCTACTCGGACCGCGCGGGATGCGACAGCCGACCGGATCGTGAGGCCGCTCGCGGACCGCCGGCATCCGAATAACGGTACAATGCGTCTCGTTTTTCTGACGTCGGCTGTTCGCTCCCGGCTCTCGCCAGTCGGTCCCGGCACTGGCTGAGGCGGGCTGTACTCGTCGCCGCAGGCCGTGGCCGAAAGCCGAGATGCAAGCTGTTTTGACCCGCTTCCGGGCGCTGCACCCCAGCCGTCGCGCGAGGTGTTCGTGCCCTTTCTATGGGTGACACCGTCGGGGGCGCACTTGGGTCTGCTCCTGCTGCTGGGAGCGGCGGGCGCGACTGGGCACTTTCTGCTGATCAAAGCGTTGGAGATCGAGCGCGCCTCCGCGCTGTCTGCCGTTCGGATACAGTCAACTGCTCTGGGTGACGCTGCTGGGCTTTCTGGTGTTCGGCCAGCTACCGGATCACCACGCCGTCATCGGCATGGCGATCATCGTCGGCAGTGGGCTCTACATGGCTTGGGGCCACCGGGCCAGGAAGACGAAGAGCCCGACAGCGCCATCGAGTGATCGTGCTGGCGGGCAAGACGTGGCGCTC
Source organism: uncultured beta proteobacterium (assembly GCA_963747025.1). Lineage (GTDB taxonomy): Bacteria > Pseudomonadota > Gammaproteobacteria > Burkholderiales > SHXO01 > SHXO01. Next base: position 69,869 of record CAVVDJ010000003.1, on the reverse strand, counting down.
CGGAGCCTAGCCCCCTTACGCGGGCCACCGCCGCGAACCTGCCCGCGAGCGCTCTCTTCTTGTCATCCAGCGCGGCCCGGGATCCAGGAATTGGGCCGGATCACCGCCCGTGCCGGAATGACGAAGTAAGAAGCCTCGGCGGTTACTGCACCGTAAATTTCAGTTCTTTCAATACCTGATCGCTGGCGTCGCTGATCGTGACGGTCCAGTCGCCGGCCTTCCATGCCGTCTTGCTGGACCAGGTGCGCCAAGGGCTGCCTCCGACCTTCAGGGTGACGGTGTCGACGCTGTCGCCGACCTTCCAGCTGACCTTGACCGGATCCGAGCCGCCGCCGGTCAGCTTTAACCACAGATAAACCTTGTCGTTGACCGCAAAAGTGGTCGCTTCCTCCGTGATGTTGCGATCTTGCACGCCCTTTGCCGAGCTTGGCATCGGCGACCTGCAGACCTTCGGCGGATGCGATCGGAAGCAGCATGGCAGATGCAACCACGGCGAGCAGCGGCTGAATCAGTTTCTTCATGGCGAGACCTCCTGTTACTGGTTTATGACGGACGGCTTGGGCGCAGCTATGACGGACGCGTACAGTGCCCGGTAAAGACCAATCGACGCAAGCAAGACTCATACGAGGATACAGGATAATGCATTCCGGCAGGCTCGGGCATCCGCGCCGCGGTCGCGCGATAGCTCCGACCCATGGCGCGCAGACTGGGCTCACCTGATATCGGACGGCGAAAACACCGGCTGGTCCGCGTTGAGCTGCGCCGCGTCTTCCCGGTCCTGCTCGAACAGCCCTTCCAGCTCCTTCGCCGCGTCGATGGACTGTCTGGCGCAGCTGGGTTTCATCGTGGTACACGGCGTGCTGGCGCGTCAGCGTTTGTTGGTCGTGCGCTTGGAAGCGCGCCACGGTGAGGCGTGCATCCCATTCGGACACACCCAGCGTCGTGAGCACCTCCTCGGCCAGATGCAGCGAAGAGCGGTACGTCTCGCGCTCGATCAACTCGCAATCCATGTCCATGAGCCGGTAGGCGTGGAATCGATTGCGGGCACGGGCGTAGATCTTGAGCTGCGGGAAATGCCGGCGCACCGTTTCGGCGGTCAGGATGGAGGCTTCCACGTCGTCGATGGCGAGCACGAAGATCTTGGCAAGATCGGCCCTGGCCGCGCGCAGCAGGTCCAGTCGCGACGCGTCGCCATAGTAAACCTTGCTGCCGAAACGACGTACGCTTTCCACCTGCTCGGGGCTGCGGTCCAGCGCGGTGAAAGGAATCTTCTTCACGTACAGAATACGTCCCACGATCTGTCCCACGCGGCCGAAACCCGCGATGATGACCTGGCTGTCGCCTGCTTCGATGTTGTCGAACTGCTCCTCGGCGCGCGGCTTGCGCAGCTTGCGCGAGAGCGCATCGTTGAACGCCAGCGCGAACGGTGTTGCCGCCATCGACAAGGTCACCACCACCACCAGCTCGTCGACCAGCTGCGCATCCATGATCCGGTAGCCCGCCGCGAGGCTGAACAGCACGAACGCGAACTCCCCGCCTTGAGACAGGGCGGCCGCGAGATTGCGCGCAGATTCTTTGCCGTGTCCGGCGAACCGTCCCGATTGCGAACACGATCACAGCCTTCAGCAGCATGAGACCTATCACCGCCGCGACGATGGTGAGCGGCTCTCTGGCGATGACGCCCAGGTCGACCGACATGCCGACGGAGATGAAGAACAGGCCCAGCAGCAGACCTTTGAACGGTTCGATGGCCGCCTCCAGCTCGTGGCGGTACTCGGAGTCGGCCAGCAGCACGCCGGCGAGAAAAGCGCCGAGCGACATGGACAGCCCCACCGCGGACATCAGCAGCGACACGCTGATCACCACCAGCAGCGCGGCGGCCGTGAAGATCTCCTGGATGTCGGCGCGCGCGACGATATCGAACACCGGCTTCAGCACGATACGGCCGCCGACGACCACCGCTGCGATGACTGCCAGCGCCTTGAGTCCGACGAACCACGGATTGACTGCGTGCGCGACGGCAGGCCCGGCCGCGAGCAGCGGGATCAGCGCCAGCAACGGGATCACCGCCAGGTCCTGGAACAACAAGATGGCAAACGCCGAGCGGCCGTAGCGGGTAGTGAGCTGCTTGCGCTCGGCGAGGATCTGCAGCACGAATGCCGTGGAAGACATGGCCAGCGCGAAGCCGATGACGGTCGCGCTCTGCCAGCTCAAGCCGAAGGCGAAAGCGATCAGCCCCAGCACGAGCGCAGTCAGCAGCACCTGCGCGCCGCCCAGCCCGAACACAGACTTGCGCAGGACCCAGAGTCGTGAGGGCTGCAGCTCGAGACCGATGACGAACAACAGGAGCACGACACCCAGCTCCGCGAAGTGCATGATGCTGTCGACGTTCGCGACCAGGCGCAGCACCGACGGGCCGATGACGACCCCGGCCGCCAGATAACCGAGGACAGCCCCGAGCTTGAAGCGCCGAAACAGCGGGACGGCGAGGACGGCGGCGGCAAGAAAGATTGCCGTTTCGGTAAGTTGCGGCATGGGGAATGGGGCGCGGGGGTGACCCCGGGCAATGGGCTACGGAGATGGCTGCTAGCATAGCAGGAGGAGCGTAATGCGCGACGAGCCCGTCGGCGCGCCTGCCGCCGGCGAATGGCTGCGAGTCTGCACGCTCGATGAGCTGCCTTGCGCGAGCGTGAGAACGCTCGCACTGGCGGATCTGAACGTGGCCGTATTCCGCCTCGCCGATGGGAGAATGTTCGGCATCGAGGATCGCTGCCCGCATCGGGGCGCGCGGCTCTCCGCGGGCGTGATCTACGACGGAGACAAGATCGCGTGTCTCGATCACGGTTGGGGCATCGGGCTCGTCGATGGCAGAGTCGAAGCGCCGGAGCAAGGATGCGTGCGGACGTTTCCGGTCAGACGCGAGGACGGATTGGTCTTCGTGCTTATTTCTAGGCGCGCGCCGGACGCGCCGTCTTGAGCGTGACCAGTTCCTCGGCTACGGTGGGATGGATGGCGACGGTATCGTCGAAGTCGCGCTTGGTCGCACCCATGTGCAGCGCGACCGCAAACCCCTGCAGGATTTCGTCGGCGCCGGGGCCGATCACGTGGCAACCCACAACCTTCTCCTCGGGGCCGGCCACCACCAGCTTGATGGCCGTCTTCATTTTTCCCATGATGAAAGCGTGATACATGGGCATGAAGCGCACCTCGTACACCCTCACTGCATCCGCACCCAGGCGGTGAACTGCCTCGGCCTCGGTCAGCCCGACCGCGCCCAGCGGCGGATGGCTGAAGATGACCGTGGGAATGTTCTCGTACACCAGACGCCGGTCGTGCATGCCACCGAACACGCGATCCGCGACTCTGCGGCCGGCCGCGATGGCTACCGGCGTGAGCGCGACGCGGCCGCACACATCGCCGATCGCGTAGATGCCCGGCACCTCGGTTTCCTGGTAGCCATTGGTCCGGACGAAACCCAGCTTGTCGGTGGCCAGTCCGGTTGCGGGCAAGTCGAGCCCAGCGGAACGGGGAGCGCGCCCAATCGCCCAGATCACAGTGTCGAAGCCGGTCAACCGCATCCCCGTCGCGCACATCAGCGTGAGCTTGCCCTTGGCGTCGCGCTCGAGTCCGACGATCTGCGTGTTCTCCAGGAGCTGAACGCCGTCCGTCCGCATGTGCTCCATAAGGGTCTCGCGCACGAGGACGTCGAAGCTCATCAGGAGCTGCTCGCGTCGCAATGCCACCGTGACCTCGGCCCCCAGCGCGTTCAGCACGCCGGCAAACTCGGCGGCCACGTAGCCGGCGCCGACGATCGCGACCTTATCTGGGCGGTGCTCGAGCTCGAAGAAACCGTCGGATGTGATCCCATGCGCCGCGCCGGTGATGTCCGGGACGGACGGATACCCGCCTGTCGCGATGACGACCTTGTCGCCGCTGATGCGCTCGCCATCGACCACGACCGTCTTGGGCCCGATGAAGCGCGCGTTGCCGCGGACCACGTCGACGCGATTGGTGGCCAGCGCTTCGGCGTAGCGGCCATTGAGATCGAGCACGTAGGCATCGCGGTTGCGCTTGAGCTGATCCCAGTGGAACTCGTGCTTGCCTAGGACGAAGCCGTAGTCCTTCGCGTCGTGCAGGGAATGGGCTAGCTGCGCGGCGTTCCACATGATCCTCTTTGGCACGCAGCCCACATTCACGCAGGTGCCTCCCAGGCGGCTGCGTTCGATCAGCGCAGCCTTGGCTCCGTGCTGGGCCGCGCGGTTGGAAATAGCGACGCCGCCGCTGCCGCCGCCGATGGTCAGAAGGTCGTAATGTCGAGTCATGGTGCCTGAAAAGGTCGCAGTCAGGCTCGCAGTTTGCCGGAACCAGGCCTCGTCGCTCAAGCTGCTGTTTTCCGGCGACCCGAATCATCCGCGCCTACCTTGGGTTGTAACAGCAGCGACCTCGACGCGTTCGCGAGAACTTCCAAGAAGAATCCGCCTGATCCTCCTCGACCGGGTTTGCGCTGGTCGCCTCGTACGTCACTTGGCCTTTTTCGTATTGGTCCCGTCGGGCGCAGCGCTGCTCGGCGCGACCTGGCTGGGTGTGAAGGTGGACGTGCTTTGAGGCGGGGTGGCTCCTGGCTTGACCTGACCCGGAGACTCGGGACGAGTTTGCGGCGCGGTTGCATTAGGTGCGTCAGCAGACGCCATTCCAGAGTTGGCCAGAATCCAGACCGACAGCGCGACAAATCCGAAATGGCGAATCGGTTTCGTGAGTCTTGAAGTTGAAGTGCTCATGGCGTAATACTCCTCTGCGGGTCAGTAAGGCGGTGGGCACGGAGGCCGTGTGCTGATGCCGGGGCTCCAGCTTCCAGGATCCTCGCCTCGCTCCGTGGCCACCGGTTGCTTGTCATTACAGCTGCCGCCAGCCGGAACGCTTGCCCGACAGCGGCGTCTGGTTGTTGTACACCGGGTTCATCTGGTTATCCCCGCCGCTGCCCTTCTTCTGGCTGTCGATGGCGCCGGAGGGCAGCTGCATGATCACGAAGCCCACAGTGAGCTCGTTCGCGTTGGCGAAGCCAACCGTGTTGCTCGGCGAGGTCGAGACATAGCGTCCGCTGCTGTAGTCGAACTCGTAGAACCAACTGGTGCCGCCCACCGTACACGCGCTGGAACCCGGGATATTGGTGGCGACCAGCAGCGTGCCGAGCACCAGTTGGGGATCCACGTTCATCCGCTCACCAGCGCTCGGGAAGTCCACGTACCAGCCATTCTGCAGGCTCCAATTCACCGTGTTGCTGGAGGTGGTCCGCGTGCTTGCAGTGTTGTTGGTGATGACTTGCTGGACGAGGTTGGCACCGGTCCTGATGTTGCCGTAGTTGATGCCCAGATCCTTGAAGGCGTAGAGCGATTGCGTCTTGGTGTTAGTGACGTCGCTGGCGCCCATGAATTCGCCCGTACCCATGTAGATCACGCGCGAGCCCTGCACCGTGGCGAGTTCAGGCTTGGTGGTCACAGGCTGCGGGTTTCCGGCGGCGTCCAGCAGCGTTCCGAGCTTCATCACTGATCCGGATCCGGTGAGGTCGAAGCGCCAAACGTTCCCATAAAGATCGCCGCCGTAAACATACTTGGTGGTGTTGTCTTGATAGAAGTTGTCAGCCCACCCCGCGACCTTGCCCAGGCCACCCGGGCTCGTGGTGCTGCCGTAACCGGTGCCGACCTTCTGCAGAACCTGGCCGGTGAACAGATCGAGCACGTAGAGGAACTCCTGCCCGGTGCCAGGCGAGACGTTGTTGTAGCCGGAGGTGACCAACACCACCCAGCGCCCGTCGGATGCGCGCTTGGTGATGATCGGAGTGCCGTAGGTGAAGCCCAGGTCAGCGTCGGAGATATTGCAGACAGTGCTGCTCGAGCAGATTTCCCAGAGGGCGATCGGTGTAGTCGGGTTGGTGACGTCCAGTGCGTAGTAGCCGCGGCCTCCGCTGTTCAGCCCACTGACCAGCACCGTGTGCCAGGTGCCGCCGTAGTAGGCGTCCATAGCCGCGGGCGTACCATCCACGTAGAACTGATGCAGGTTGGCGTAGTTGCTGTCCGACAAGATATAGAGCTGGGACCAGAGCATGCGTGGCACATACGCCCACAATTCGTTGCCGGTGGAGCCGCTCCCAGCGTTTGCGTTGAATGCGTGCAGCATGCCGTCGTTAGCGCCGATGTACAACACCGGCTGGCGCGACGCATTGGCGGTCTGGAATGCCGCGTAGGATGGCGATACCGCGTCTGTGAAGCCATACGAGGGGGCCCCCACATAAGCCGGCTGGGCGTCCACGGTGTCGCCCAACACGTGAACGCGCGTGCGGAAGATGCCGGTGCCGGCGCTGACGCCTTCGTTGGTGCGATCTCCGCGAATGAAGTTGACGAGGTCGAACCCGTCGTTGATCTGCACCAGCTGCAGCGGCGTAAGCAGCGGGCATTGCGTGAGGTTGGTCGATGCACCGCAGAGATTGCTGAAGGACAACTGCTCGGCGGCGGTCATGTTCGCCCAGGCGAACGGCTTGAGCGTCTTGTTGACCGTGTCGTAGGTATAGATAGCGCGCGTATTCCAAGCGGCGGCATCGAGCGTGTTGGCTGCGTCCCAGATGATCTTCGACTGGACCACCCCGGTGCTCGGATCGATGCTCTGGGCGACCGAGATCTCCGCTCCACTGTACGGTGTCGTAGGTGGAACTGTAGATAAAGTTGTTCGTCTGTGTGATCTGCGGGCTGCTGGTGGCGGCGGCAGCAGCCGAAGCCAGGCGCACGTTGATGTTGGACAGCGCGCTGGCGAGACCAGCAGCCACGCTCCGGGGATTGGTCCCGTGATAGTAGATGCCATGGCCGTTCACCGCGGCGTGCCACAAGTCGTCCAGCGCCGTGGGGTCATCTTCGACGGGGACGGGCCATTGGCAGACGGAGGAGGAGCTGCCGTTGCTCGGGAGCCACCAGCAACCGGTCTGGCCGTTGACGATGCTGTAGAAGTCGCCGCTGGTGGCGGTCGCATAGTTGGATTGCCATGTCATGAGGCCATCCGCCAGTCCCAGCGTGAACGTCGTCATATGTTGCCAGTTGACTGGGTCTTGAGGTGTAGTCGGCACGTTGTTCTGCGAAACGTCGGTGCCCAGCGCCCCCAGCGATCCGGTCGGTCGCAGATCGGTGTTGTAGTAATACGCGGCCACGTCGGCGAGCGTGTTGGCGCAACCTCCCTTGGCGAAGTTTCCTGGCTGGCAGGTGGGCAGAACCGTCGGCGGATTCGCGCTGTAGTCGACTCCATGCGCACCTTCGTAGATGCCGCTCTGCTGCTCGGTAGGGCCGGGGTTCACGACCTGAAAGCCCGGATTGCCGTCCTGGTCCCCTACGACGGTGTGACCGTCCAGTCCAACGGCCTCCGTGTCCCCATTCGTGAGAGTGTTCCAGTAGCCGTCCGTGGTGATCAGCGAAAAGTTCTGCTGGCAAGAATACTGCACCGGGTCGCCGGTCATCCCCGAGTTGATATAGTCGTGCTTGCCGGCGAAGTATCGTCCCGCTCGCGCCAGTGCCCCGCGCATAGGCGTACCCCAATAGGCGGTCTGCGAGTAGACGCCTGTGTAGAAGGCCTGCTTCTGGGCCGAGGTGAAATCGTTGATCGGCACGTACTTTGCCGAGCTGACCGGATTGCTGGAGGAGACGTCCTTCGTGATGTCGACGGCCGGTGTCAGCGTGATGTACCCGACGCGATAGCTGCTGTTCAGATTCAGAAACACCTGTCCGATGATCGTCTTCATCATCTGGATGCGGGTGCGGTAGTAGGCATACCAGTTTGAAAAATTCGTCATCTCCTGCGTGTACGTGCACGTCGCACCCGTGCCGCAGTCGGTGCGTCCCGAATAGTTCGGGTAGATGCTGGACGACAAGATGTCGGTTCGGATGAACTTGCCATAGCGCGGATAGACGTACCCGGCGCCGAACAGGTACTTATTCTGGCAGTACACCGTCGTCGTTGATCCCGAGGTAGTGGGGTTCGGCCCCGGCGCCGGCGCGGCCGCACTGGCAGCCGAGTTGCAGTAGCGCGCAGTCGCCGCAAAGGGATAGCCCGGCGGGGCGGTGTTGCCGGGTCCGGGCAGAGCGCAGGTGCTCAGGTGACGATCGGAGCAGTACTCGGTCGGCGTGATGGTGTAGTAGAACGGCGTCGATCCGCCGGAGACCTGGGTGTTGTAGGCTCCGCGTAGGATAGTGTAGACGCCCGTCCCGCACGCGCTGTTTGTACCCACCTTGTACTGAAACGAGATCGGCACGGCGGCGTAGCTGCCGGTACCCAAAGTGACGCTCGTCACCGCTGTCTTGGTCGCGCGGCAATTACCGTTGCTGCCTCCGCTTACGGTGATGATGTCTCCCACGATCAGGCCGTGGTCATAGAAGTTGACAGTGACCGTCTTGTTGCTGTTACTCACTCCGGCGGCAACACCGGGGACGTTAATCGCCCAGTCAGCGCCGTTGGCGTTCAGCGCATACCCGCTCGCGTCCGTCTGCTCGGGGTAGCCCACGATGGAGTAGTTGACGGTGGCGGCTGAGCACGAGACCCCGCCCCAGGTCCCCCCGGCCGTGAAGCTGAAAGTGTTGCCGGCGGCCGTGATCACTGGGACGGCGTTGGCCAGAACGAAAGGCGTGGGGGTACCTGAGCCGCTGGTGCACACGACGTCGACGACGTCGCCCACCGCGATGCGGAGCCGGAGTCACCGTGCCGGTGACCGTAGTGCTCGTGCCGAAACCGGAGAGGCCGACTCCCGTGACGGACGGCTTCGCCGGGGTTGGAGTAAGACAATGCCGTCGCCGTCACCGTCGGGTTTCCCTGCGGGGGAGGCACATTGCCATAGGGATACACCTCTCCGTTGCGCTTGTAGTTGAACGCGGTTGGAGTTCTGGTACGCCTGCTCGGGAAACGAAGAGGTCAGGTTGATCGTTCCCGACTGGTGTCGAATGCATCTACCGGTACGGAGCGAAATTCGTGATGTTGCCCTTGCTGGTGCCGTCGTAATTGGTCCGCGGGCGTGTAAGTGAACGTCGGATTATAGGTAACGAAGTTGAACTGATTGGCATAGTACGGACGGGTCGCCCGCCAAGCACTCGTTATTGCCGTTGACTCGTGGCGGCAGGTGTACGATTGGAGTGGGAGTTGCTCGGCCAATTGTCGGACGACTGGTCCGGCGCTGCGTTGTCCGGCAGGAAGTCCCATCCCATGGAGCCCGACGTGTCCATCGTGAGCAGCAGATTGGGCTTAACCGTGGCGCTCGCATTGCTGTACATCGGCATGTTGGAAATGTCGGTCAGAGCGGCGTCGGCCATGTGCGCGGGCAGGCTCACGATCAGCGCCGTCGCGGCAGCAGCGATCGCCGCGGTGTTCCTGGTCGGGGTCTGTCTCATGGGACTTCTCCTGTCGATTGGGTGTTGATCTGGACCTGTTGTGCCGGCTCAGTTCGAGAACACGAGCATGGCCTGCACGACGGATTCGCTGTTCCGCGGGCCCTTTACCAGCGTGGTGACGCGGTAATAGAGCTGCGGTGGAGGCTGGAAATTGCTGCCGCCTACACTTTGGCTGTTGCCGTCTTGCGCCGGGTTCGTCGCAGCGAGCGTGGCACATTGATTCGGAACGCCCGTGCCCCCTGTGCCGTTGTATGCGGTGTTCGCCTGCGTGCACATGCGGTGGACCACGTAGTAGCTGACGTTGCCATTGGCATCGGGCAGGCAACCGGCTACCGAACATGCGCCATTGGCCTGGAACCAGGTCGGGTCCGAGTAGTTCGCGGTGCTCTCGGGCTGGTTGGGTTGTGACGAGTGGTAGCCCGGGAAGACGTTGTCGTTGTTGAGGGCGCCAGTGCCCAATCCGTCGGCCTGGAGCAGAAGCCGATACGTGGACTCCAATACTGTTTCGGAGGCGTTGGCGGTCTCCTGCTTGAACGCCAGGTTGCCTGCGATGATGTTGCCGGTATCGGTCGAGCGGATCAGGCCCAGGGCGGCCAGCGTCATCGCTACCAGGACGATGAGCGCGATGAACACGATCACGCCTCGCTGTTCAATGGGCGCGCATCGGGCAGTTGTGCGTGCGGAACGTGGCATGGTCGGTCTACCCTTGAGTCCAGAGGATGTTCTTGACCGGAATGACGGTCTCGAAGACTTTGTAGCGGTAGCACATCCAGTTGGCATTGGAGGACAGATTGAAGTTGCCGCCAGACCAAGACGGTTGCGTGGTGGTTGTATCGCAGGCCGGGCCGGGGCCGCTCGGGTTTTCCGGCTGCGCGCTGCGGGCGACCAGGCCGATGCGTATCGTGAGCACCTGGTTCCAGGCGGCAGCGCTCGCTGGGGTCACCGTGTCGTAGCCGTCCACGATGCCGTCACCAGCCGAGTACGGGCCGGTCAGCACTGTGCCGTTGTTGACGCCGTTGTCATGGCCGTACTGCGCCTTCAACTGCACGATATTGTCGGCGACGATCTGCTGCGCGTTCGAGGTCAGCGATGCGACTACGCTCAACTGGTTATTGATGACGCTGAACACGTCGCGCGTGGGCGCCGGTCCGAGGTCGTAGAGAAAGCCGCTGGACGAATACGTCACGCCGGAACCCGCCGGATTGTTGTAAGGGTATGCGGTGGCACCCGCGCTGCGGATGACGCAGTTGGATGCGGCGACGCATGGGAGCGGAGCCGCGCCCGTGAGCGGGAGTTGCTTGGTGATCTGCGCGAGAGTGCAGGACTTGCCGGCCTCCACCGCGAGCACCGTGTCACCCAGGTTGAACCCGAACGGGTTCGCGACCGGAAACGGATCCAGGCTCGAGGACTGGTTGGCCGCGATGGGAGTGGGCGCGACCAGCAGGCCCTGGCTTCCGTAGTTGATCTCGAGCGAGTCCGAGCCGTTGGCCGGGCCCGCGTTGATGACTATCGGTGCCAGCGTGTAAGCCGGCAGCGCGCCGATCGCAGAGTTGTAAGCCAGGACATTGCAGCCCAATGCCTGCGAGTTGTTGAAGCCCCAGCCGGCCTGCCGGATCTCCTGTTGCAGGACATACAGGCTGTAGGCGCCGTTCTGCTGTGCGTCGCTGCCGGTGACGGCAGTGCGGTTGTAACTTTCCGAGATGGCGAAGACCTGGAAGATGACGATCATGCCAAGCAGCGCGATGACCATCGACACCATGATCTCTACGATGCCGAATCCTCGAGCGCGCGCTGGTGTGAGGTGCCTGTTCATTTTTCGTGCTCCGCGGATCAGCAGCAGGGGATCGACGTGCTAAACGTCAAGCTGTGCGCCGGGGGGCGCGGAACACTGTTGTACTCATCGGGCAACTGCCAGGACAACGTCACATTGACCTGGTACGCGGTATACGTCGGAGGTCCGGCATAGGCCGTAGGTGTCACGACTACAGTCGGAGGGTAGTTGGCCGCGTTCGGGAGCCGTGCCTGAACCTGGTTCACCCATGCCGTCACGGCGGGTGGTGGGGAACCGACCGGGTACACGTAGGTTGTCGCGTTGGTGCGGTTGGCCCAGATCTGGCCGATGAGCTGGTCGGCCAGAAAGCTCGCGTCGGAACGAAACTTCGCCTGCGTCACCGTTTTCGTGGCGGTGCCCTGCAATGCCACGACGGCCAGAATGCCGATGGAGAAGAGCAGGATGCCGATGAGCGCTTCCAACAGCAGCGCCCCGCTCTGCTTCCTGAATCCAATGTTCCTGGACATGACGTTTGCCTCCAGTGATACTCAGCACGCCCGCGGGTCGGGTTGCGCGAGGCCCGGGTCGCACATTCGCGCGAGCCCGCCGCTTCCGACAACCACGCGCAAGTTGCGCAGCGCGAGATCGCCGGCGTCGTTATTCGAGGTCACATCGACCTGGAGCAGCGGCGCGCTGTTGTCGATCGGGTTTGGTGCAACGACTCGTCCCAGCGGACTGAAGGTGACGATTCCCCCTCCCGCGGGCGAGATCTGAGAGCCGCTCGCGCCTTCGGCGGAAGACCATTTCTCGACTACGGTGCCGGCGAGAACCTCCGACGCGGTCCACGCTGCGCCGGTGCCATTGGCCAGTGACGTCAGCTGCAACTGCACCTGCACGTTGCGGCTGATGGCTTGGCCGCGCGCGACGCTCAAGCCGTCTGCGATGGAGTGCGCGGCATTGCGGATCTGCATGTTCTGCATCCAGGTCCGATAGCTCGGCGCGGCCATCTTGAGCAGCAGCGCTACGATCGCGATGCCGATCAGCAACTCAATGAATGAGAAGCCGCCTTGATTGTGAGCGCGGACTAGCATTGGCCGTTCTTCGCTCGAATCCAGCAGTTCGGGCTGCTGCCCCAGCCGGCGGGACCCGCGCTTGTCTTGTTGTTGTTCTGGTCGATAGTGAAGACAAATTGGTTGCTGACACCCTGCGCCGCCACTCCAGTAGCTGTGATCGTGTAGCTGGTCGGGCTGAGATTGCCGCACGTGTACGTGAAGTAGGTTCCGGTCGGCTTCGGGGCGACGGTGTTGGGTTGACACGCGTTGGTGTAGTCGCGCACGTCCTGGTAGTACTGCTCCATCTTGACGCGTTGCGAGCCGAGCACGGTGTACGCCTCTGCGAGCTTTCCGCGCGTGACGTAGTCGCTGTAAGCCGGCAGCGCGATCGCTCCGAGGATCGCGACGATCGCGACAGCGACCATCAGCTCGATCAAACTAAATCCAAATGTATTTCGCATAGCGAGGCACCTCCGATGCGTGATGCACGCAATACCACGACCCGACTTGCGAATTGCGCTGCTGTTGCCGACGAGCGGATTTCAAATCAGAACGAGTGGCGCGCGTTCCGCGTCGGTGTAAGTTCGTTGCAAGTTTCGGAATGTGCACGCGCAACCGTGTAAGTTGAGCGCAAGTTTCGTGACACGCGTGCTGATAGCGCAGCGCCGAACGTCACGCACGATGTGCCGAGAAAGGGCGGTGCGAGCGAGCCCGTTGCAATCGCACGATGGATGAGGAAAGAAGAAGCCCCCGGTCTTGCATCTCCGGGGGCTTGCTGCGACGAGCTCGTCGCAGAGGACGAGATCAGTTGCCGGTGGTAGTCGTGCCGCCGCCGGACGAGGTCGTACCGCCGCCGGCCGTGAACGTGCTGCCCGATGACGATGTGCTGCCCGAGGAAGAGGTTCCGCCGGATGTCTTGGTGCCGCCCGGAGTGAAGGTCGATCCGCCCCCGCTTTGGCCAGAGGCCTGTCCAGAGTGATGCCAATCGCCATGATCGCCGTGGCGATCTGAATCGTGATCCATGTGATGCTCCATCCGGCCGTCTCCGTCGTGTTCGCCGTGATGATGGCGCTCGTGCCTGGCGGATGCGGGTAGGGCGAAGAGTGCGGCACACAACGCTGTCGCAAGAGTAACGGTGGCTTTCGTCATGACTATCTCCATGAGTGATGCAACGAGACTGCGAGAGCTGAGGAAGCAGCCGGCATGCCACGGTGCAGTAGGTCTCTCACAGATGTTTTGCTGAACTGACGGCGAGCTTTCAACGACCGCGCGTGCATTGGATCATCAAAAGGTTGGGATGGCGGTCCCCAATGGCATTCGAGCGAATGCTGTAAGCTTGGCGGATACAGCGACTTCGTGACTTGCCAACCCACGGCGCACCACGTACCGATGATCGACGTCCACTACTGGCCCACACCCAACGGGCACAAGATCACCATCTTCCTCGAGGAGACCGGGCTGCCCTACCGCATCGTGCCGGTCAACATCGGCCGCGGCGATCAGTTCAAGCCGGAGTTCCTCAAGATCGCCCCGAACAACCGCATGCCCGCCATCGTGGACCAGGCGCCGCAGGATGGAAAGGAACCGATATCGGTGTTCGAATCGGGAGCGATCCTGCTCTACCTGGCCGAGAAGACCGGCCGCTTCCTGCCTGCAGAGGTGCGCGTTCGTTACGATGTCCTGCAATGGCTGTTCTGGCAGGTCGCCGGCTTGGGTCCGATGGCCGGGCAGAATCATCACTTCTCGAACTACGCGCCCGAGAAGCTGCCGTATGCGGTGGATCGCTATGTGAAGGAGACCTCGCGTCTGTATGCAGTTCTGGATGCGCGTCTCGCAGAGCGCGAATACATCGCTGGCGCATACTCCGTCGCCGACATGGCGAGCTATCCTTGGATCGTACCGCACCAGCGCCAGCAGCAGAATCTGGCCGAGTTTCCCAACCTCAAGCGCTGGTTCGAAACCATTCGTGACCGTCCCGCGGTGATGCGAGCCTATGAGAAGGGCAAACAGGTGAGCGCGCAGCCCGTCGTGGACGACGAGGCAAGGAAATTCCTGTTCGGGCAGAGCGCCGCGACTGTGCGGCGCTGAGGGGGGAGGCGGATGTATCGTCGGGCGGTCCCAGTCGCGCTGGTTGGTCTTTTACTGCTCTGTCCTGCAATGCCCGCAGCCGCCGCGGTGGTCATCGACAAGCTGATTGCTCGGCCCATGCCCGCACGCTCTGTCAAAGGTTACCCCCAGGAGTTCGAGTTCGAGATCACGATCAAAGACCGCGGTGTGACCCGAATCCTGGGCTGTGACGTGATACTGGAATTCGGCGACGGTACGCCCGAAGCGCAGCAGCATTTCATGGATGGCGCGGCACGCAGGGCTGTGGTGAAGCACGTCTACGAAGTTCCCGGCACCTACTCCGTAGTGGCGCGCGGCCGCGTGGTCGCCGGCGGGCGTACCTGCGACGGAGAGAAGCGAGCACAGGTCACGGTGATCCGCGAGCCTTCGGCGACGGAAGGCGCTGGCCCGAGCGAAACACCGTCGGTGACTGCCGGCTGTCCGGCTGGCTGGTCACTCGTTCCCGGCTCTCAGTCCGGATACCGGTTCAAATGCCGATTCGAGCGTGCCGCGCCCAAGATCGAATGTCAGGGCGGCACCAAGTATGTCGAGCAGGACGGGACGATCGGGTGCCAGTGAAAGCGGTGACACCAGCGATACCCAGCACTCAGGCGCAAGCTTGCCGCAAAGATGAAGTTATCGGTGCTCGATCAATCCACCGCTTCGCAAGGCCGCAGCCAGGACTTGGCCATCCGGGAGACGCTCGAGCTCGCGCGCCATTGCGATGCGCTGGGGTACCACCGCTACTGGGTGTCGGAGCACCACAACAGCGACAGTATCGTCGGTACCGCGCCGGAGGTCTTGATGGCGGCGATCGCCGCCACGACCGAGCGTATCCGTGTCGGCAGCGCAGGTGTAATGTTGCCGCACTACTCGGCGTTGAAAGTCGCCGAGCAGTTCCGTGTGTTGGAGGGTATCGCCCCGGGCCGCATCGATCTCGGCGTCGGGCGCGCTCCCGGCTCCGACCAGCTCACGGCCTACGCGCTGAACCCGCACGCAAACGCGGCTGACGAATTCCCGCAGCAGGTCCACGACCTGCAGGCCTGGGTATCTGGGGCGCCTCTGCAGGAGGGTCATCCGTTCCGCGCGATCCAGGCGCATCCGCTCGGCCCAACCAGTCCTGAGCTGTGGATTCTCGGCAGCTCCGACTATGGCGCACGGCTGGCGGCGCATTTCGGCCTGCCTTACGCCTTCGCTTATTTCTTCAGCGATGGCAGAGGCGTGGAGCAGGCGCTGGATCTCTACCGGCGCAACTATCGCCCGAGCCCGCGCCACCCCAGACCGCAGGCGACGATCTGCGTCTGGGCGTTGGCGGCCGATACGGAAGCCGAAGCCCGGCGCCTGTTGATGACGCGTGAGCTCTGGCGCATCGGGTTCGAGCGGGGAGTCCGCAAACCGCTCGTTTCACCGGAGGAAGCTGCGGCATACCCCTATACGGAAGCGGAGCGTGCCACCATCGAGTCGTTGCGCCGCAAAGCGTTCGTCGGCACCGCAGACCAAGTGGCCGCGCGGCTGACCGAACTGGCGCATCGCCTGGAACTGGACGAGCTGGTCATCGTCACTTGGACGCACGAACCGGCTCCGCGACACCGCTCGTATGAACTCCTGGCGGCAGCGATTCGAAAACCGAACGGTCGTGACCTCGCACGATGACATTGCCATGGAGTTTTGCCGGCTTGGTCTGAGGTACAGTCTGCGGCGATAGCTTGAGTCGATCGGTGTTCGTTGAACGCTGATTCCGAAATTACCGTCTGCGCGACGCAGTGTTTTGATTCTCACCTGGCGCAAAACCGGCACCAGCGTTGCCCGATCGACAAGATCCAGGCAATCAGATGCTAAAATCCGCCGTCGTTTTGCTCGGGGAGAGGGAGATGGGGGTCGGCGCGTTATCGCCAGGAAGGGAGGCAGCCGCGCCCCTCAGGACGGGCATTGCGATACTGATCGGGCTGCTGTGGACGCTGCCTGCACGCGCAGCGGTGGCGGGCGAGCCGCTGGTATTTCTCGGGATTCCAGTCGATTTCCTGCTCTTCGCCGCGACGCTGCTTGGCGTGGCGCTGTTCCACCACCACACGCTGCGGGTGGCGCTGATCGGTCTGGCGGCGATATTGGCGTACCAGCTCCTGTTTACCGGGTTTCGCACCGGACCCGGGATCGAGGGCTTCGTCACGCATCTAGGGCACGAATGGGTAATGCTCAGCAACCTGTTCCTGCTGCTCGTCGGATTCGCATTGTTGTCACGGCACTTCGAGGAAAGCCGTGTGCCGGCACTGTTGCCGAAGTTCCTGCCGCACGACTGGAAGGGCGGATTTATTCTGCTCGCCATCATTTTCGTTTTGTCGTCGTTCTTGGACAATATTGCCGCCGCGATCATCGGCGGCACTATCGCGGCGACAGTGTTCAGGCACAAGGTGCATATCGGCTACCTTGCGGCTATCGTCGCTGCTTCGAATGCCGGCGGCTCAGGCAGCGTGGTCGGCGACACTACCACCACCATGATGTGGATCGCCGGCGTGAGCCCGGTCGACGTCTTCGAAGCTTACATTGCGGCGGTCGTCGCCTTGTGCATATTCGGCATTCCGGCCGCGATCCAGCAGCAGGCGTATTCGCCGATGCGGAAAGACCCGCCGCGCGGCACGCACGTCGATTGGGGCCGAGTCTTCATCGTCGCGCTGATACTTGTCGCCGCAATTGCCGCAAACATAGCGATCAACACCAGCTATCCAGCGTATGCTGCCGGCTTTCCGTTCATAGGCGTGGCGGTATGGGGGGCGATTCTGCTCGGGGCGGCATGGCGAAAGCCGGATTGGAAGGTGCTGCCAGAAGCGGTCAAAGGCAGCATTTTCCTGCTGTCGCTGGTGATGTGCGCGTCACTGATGCCGGTCGAACGGCTGCCGGCTGCGTCGTGGCCGACTGCCCTGGGACTCGGCTTCGTCTCTGCGGTGTTCGACAATATCCCGTTGACAGCGCTTGCGTTGAAACAGGGTGGTTACGATTGGGGGTTCGTCGCCTACGCCGTCGGTTTTGGCGGCTCCATAATCTGGTTCGGCTCGTCGGCGGGGGTCGCATTGTCGAATTTGTTTCCGGAGGCAAGATCGGTGGCATTGTGGTTGAAACATAGCTGGTACGTCGCAGTAGCCTACGTGATCGGCTTTCTTGTACTTTTGCTGGTCCACGACTGGCATCCGAACGACCCTCATAAGGCGCAGCTCACGGGCAAAGCTGATGCCGACATTACTGTTTGCGCCGCGCGGTCCTAGATTTTCATCTGGTGCAAAAGGCAACAGCCGGCGTGCGCAAAGACGCGATACAGCGCTACCATCTTGTTTATGGAACGCCGCATCGCGCACCTGGATATGGATGCTTTCTACGCATCGGTGGAGCTGCTTCGCTACCCGCAGCTCAAGGGCTTGGCGGTCGTGATCGGAGGCGGCCGTCGGCGCAAGTCGCCGCCGCAAGAAGGTGAGCAGGACTTTGCGCGTCTACGCGACTACATCGGGCGAGGCGTCGCTACCACTGCAACCTATGAGGCGCGTGCGCTGGGCGTGCACTCCGGCATGGGGCTGATGAAGGCGGCGGTCCTGGCTCCCGAGGCCATCTTGCTGCCGGCGGACTTCGACGCGTACCGTCTCTACTCACGGCGTTTCAAGGCGGCGGTCGCCGAGATCGCACCGCACATCGAAGATCGAGGTATCGATGAGATCTACATCGACTTGACGGAAGTGCCGGGCGAGACGCGTTTCCTCGCGCAGCGCATCAAGGACAACGTGCGGTCCGCGACCGGTCTGTCCTGTTCGATTGGCATCACGCACAACAAGCTTCTCGCCAAGATCGCCTCGAAGCTGCAAAAGCCGGATGGGCTCACGGTCCTGACTCACGCTGATGTCGCTACCCGCATCTGGCCGCTACCCGCTCGCAAGATCAACGGCGTCGGTCCGAGGGCGAGCACTCGGCTCGAGGAACTGGGCATCCGCACCATTGGCGAGCTCGCCCACGCCCCGCCCGAAGAACTGATCCAGCATTTTGGCGAGCGCTACGGGCGCTGGCTTGCCGACGCCGCCCACGGGCGTGATGTGCGGCCGGTGGTAACCGAAAGCGAGCCGAAGTCCGTCAGCCGAGAAACGACCTTTGAGCGCGACCTGCACCCTCGGCGCGATCGGGGCGCCCTGTCTCAGATTCTGCTGGTGCTGTGCGAGAGCCTGAGCCGGGATCTCGAGCGCAAGGGCTACGTGGGAAGGACCATCGGCGTGAAGCTACGCTACGAGGACTTTCGGACGGTGACGCGGGATACCACGCTCGAGCGCCCCACGGGCGACCTGCAAACGATCCGCGCCGCGGCGAGGACGTGTCTGAAACGCGTGGCGCTCGATCGCAAGCTGCGTTTGCTCGGAGTCAGAGCGGGGTCGCTTGTGCGCGTGGGACAGGAGGGCCAGGCTAGCAGTCCTCATCGATCGAGCATAGACGAAAACGAAACAGGCGAGAGCTTGCGACTCTTCGACTGAGGGCGTAGCCAAAATGGTCTGCGCTGATTTGTTTCGCGGCTGTAATACCAACTCTAGGGAGGCGGTGTATGGGCGAACAGAATGGCAATGCACGCAATGCCGTCCCCGCGCAGCGCGGTTTCAAAGTCAAGCTCGCCGCGGCCGGCCTTGTCATCGCGTTGATCTGCGCGGCTGCTGCGATCTTCTCCGGTATCGGCTATCGCTTGGGCCTGTGGCATTTTCGTACCGGCTTCGCCATTCTCCAGTGGGCATTCTGGGGCGCATTGGGTGCCGCCTTGATTTCCCTCGCGGGACTCATCGTGGGCCGGGGCACCAGGCCCGGTGTGCTCGTCATGGGGCTGCTGGGCCTGCTGATTGCGATCGTCACGGCTTACATCCCTTGGAGCTACAAGCGAACGGTGAGCAGCGTGCCCTTCATCCATGACATCACCACCGATGTCAGCAACCCGCCCGAATTCGTGGCGGCTCGCACATTGCGCAAGGAGGGCGACCACCCCGTCGACTACGACGGCCCGGAGGTCGGCGCGCAACAGAAACAAGCTTATCCAGACTTGGCGCCGCTCATCACCAAGGCTTCCAAGGAGCAGGTGTTCGATGCGGCACTGTCCACGCTGGCGAGCATGGGGCTGAAGATCACCAATGCGAACCCGGCCGACGGAAGGCTGGAGGCGGTCGACACGACCTTGCTCTACGGATTCCAGGACGACATGGTGGTGCGGATCCAGGAATCTCAACAGGGCACTCGAATAGACGTCCGTTCGAAATCGCGGGTCGGGCGCAGCGATCTGGGGGTCAATGCCAAGCGGATCCGGACCTTCTTGAGCAAACTCCGCAGCGCGTTGCCGGCGGGCTAGTCAACCGCGCCACCCTCTCCAGCCCCCTGGCGCCCAGGACACTGGACTCACGGTAGTGCCTTGTATTCCACCTTCACGATCTCCAGTACCTGATCGCCGCCGGGCGCTTTGAAAGCGACCTCGTCGCCCTCCCGGCGTTTCAGCAGCGCCCGGGCCAGCGGCGAGATCCAGCTGATGCGCCCGCGCCCCACGTCGGCCTCGTCGATTCCGACAATGCTGTACGTGGTCTCACCGCCCTGGTTGTCCGACACCGTGACCGTGGCGCCGAAGAAAACTTGATCCGTTTGGTCCCTTGCAGCCGGGTCGATGACCTCGGCAACGTCCAGCCGTTTGGTCAGGAAGCGGATGCGGCGGTCGATCTCGCGTAACCGCCGCTTTCCGTAGATGTAGTCGGCGTTCTCCGAGCGATCGCCATTGGAAGCGGCCCAAGCGACGACTTTCACCAGTTCGGGGCGCTCGTGGTTCAGCAGACGTAGCGCCTCCTCCTTGAGGCGCGCGTGGCCCTGAGGCGTGAGGTAGTTCTTGGCACCGGCCGGAATCGGTGCTGCGCCCTCGAGGTCTTCGTCCTCGTCCTGCGCCGGCTCACTGGGTGGTGCTTTGCTCATGCTGAGGGAAAAGAACGGGCGTGACGCGAAAATTATATGTCAGCGTTACAATCGACCATTGCACCCTAACGCAAAGGAGACCGTCATGGCCATCAAGATAGGCGACAAGCTTCCCGCCGGCACGCTGTGGGAATTCATCGAGGAAGAGACGCCCGGCTGCAGTATCGGGCCCAACAGCTTCAAGGTCGAGGACCTGATCCGGGGCAAGCGCATCGCCATTTTCGGGTTGCCAGGCGCTTTCACACCTACCTGCTCGGCCAAGCACCTGCCCGGGTTCGTGGCGAAGGCTCAAGATTTCAAGGCGCGCAAGATCGACGAGATCTGGTGCATCTCGGTCAACGATGCGTTCGTGATGGGCGCTTGGGGCCGCGAGCAAGGCGCCAAGGGCAAGGTGAGGATGATGGCCGACGGCAGCGGACTGTACACCAAGGCACTCGGTCTGGAGCTGGACCTCGTCGCGCGCGGACTAGGCGTGCGCTCTACGCGCTACTCCCTGCTGGTCGACGACGGCGTGGTGAAGGCGCTGAACGTGGAGGAGGGCGGCAAGTTCGAGGTGAGCAGCGCGGAGAAGCTGCTCGAGCAAGCGGAGAAGGTTACCAACTTCATCCCGTAGCCCTGAGCGCGTTCAATCGATAAACGAAATCAGCGCGTCGAGGACGGCGTCGGGCCGCTCGGCCATCAGGTCGTGACCTGAGCCTTCGATCGTCACGGACTTAGGGTTCCCGAGCTTCTCGGCCAGCGGCTTTGCGCTGCGCGGAGGGGTCATCAGGTCGTGACTGCCCGAGACCATCAGCGCGGGGCAGGCTACCTTCGCTGCGCTGTCGGCGCCTGCCGTGTACCGATTGCAGGCATCGAAGTCGTTGTACAACGGTCCGGCGGTGCGCTCCAGCAGGCGCATGCTGCCGCCCATGATCCATTGACCCGGCGCCCGGTTACCGCCGGTCTGGCCGCTGGCGCTGTGGCTCCACACGTTGATCATCTCCAGCGCCGCGTGGTCGTGGGCCCGGGCTGTGTTGAGGAGGGCATCCGAGACTTTCATGGGGAACGCGGTGGAGACCAACACCAGCTTCTCCACACGCTGCGGTGCGCTCGCAGCCGCTTCGAGCGCAATCAGCGAGCCCATGCTGTGGCCGACCAGTGCCGCCTTCTCGATCCGGACAGCATCCAGCACAGACAAAACCCATGCGGCCATGTTCTGAATGCTGGGTAAAGCCGGGCCGGTCGATTTCCCGTGGCCAGGCAGATCTACCGCGAGGACGTTGAAGCCGTGATACGCAAAGTAACGGCTCTGCAGTGCCCATACGCTGTGGTCGTTGGCCGCGCCATGTATGAACATGATGCTGCGCTGCCCTGGTATGAGGGGCTTCGTGCCGGTGTACGCGTAGACCGTCTTGCCGCTGAGCTCGATGCGCATCGATAAGTGCAGGGCCGGTGAGTTTGGGTATTCTACTCAGGAATCACGAACCACGAGCCAACGACCCACGACCCACGGGAGTAGACATGAACAACAAGATCGCCAAGCTGGAGACCGCGCTCTATCGCATCCCGTTGCCGGTTACGCTGTCCGACAGCACGCATGGCACCATGACTCACTTCGAGCTGATCACGGCCCGCGTGTTCGACACCGACGGCGCGGAGGGCATGGGATACACGTACACGGTGGGAGCAAACGGTGCGGCCGTGCACTCCCAGATCCAGCGCGACCTCACCCCCCTGCTGCTGGGCCAGCCGGCCGACCTCATCGAGTCCCTGTGGCGTCGGATGTGGTGGGGCCTGCATTACGGCGGCCGCGGCGGCAGCGCCAGCTTCGCCATTTCGGCGGTGGACATCGCGTTGTGGGACCTGAAAGCCCGCACCCAGGGCGAGCCTCTGTGGCGTCTGCTGGGCGGCAACGACTCTCTGGTGCCATGCTACGCCGGGGGCATCGATCTGCAATTTCCGCTCGAGCAGCTTCTGAAGCAGACGCGAGATAACCTCGGCCGCGGCTTCCGAGCGATCAAGATGAAGGTAGGGCGCGCCAAGCTCAGCGAGGATCTCGCGCGCGTGCGCTCAATGCGCGAGATGCTGGGGGCGGACTTTCCTCTGATGGTCGATGCCAACATGCGCTGGAGCGTCGACGAAGCGATCCGCGCCGCGCGCGGGCTGCGGGAGCTCGACGTGTACTGGTTGGAGGAGCCGACCATCCCCGATGACGTCGAGGGCCACGCGCGCATCGTGCGCGAAGGCGGCCTGCCGGTGGCGGCAGGGGAGAACCTGCACTCGCTGCACGAGTTCTCCGCTTACATCCGAGCGCAGGCCGTGACTTTTCCCGAGCCCGACGTAACCAATTGCGGCGGCGTTACCACGTTCATGAAGGTCGCGCATTTGGCCGAGGCATTCAATCTCCCCGTCACTTCGCATGGCGCGCACGACATCACCGTGCATTGCCTGGCAGCGGTGCCCAACCGCTCGTATCTCGAGGCGCATGGTTTCGGTCTCGACCGTTTCCTCGCGCATCCGCTCGAAATCCGCGACGGCTTCGCAATCGCGCCGGACCGCCCCGGGCACGGCGTCGATTTCGATTGGAAAGGGCTGGAGGCATTGCGCGTTTGATCCGGCCCGTTCATCCTGAACTCACCTAAGCCCCGCCGCTGACGAGGCGAGATGAAGAAACTTTCCCCCTTTGACAAAGGGGGAAGGGGGATTTATCCGCGGTCGTCACGAGAAAAACAAATCCCCCTCGATCCCCCTTTTTCAAAGGGGGAAGTGGGCGAGCCGCCATGGCCTGTTGTGACAGTCGCGAGGCGATGCCGTTTCTTGAGAGCGTAGGTGCGAAGCGCCGGAGCCGAGGGGTCTCAACCCACCACCGACGACCCCTTGATCTTCGATAGCGCCATATACAGCCCCGCGTCCTGCGGATCGGCGTCGTGGCGCTCCACGATCTCGAATAGCTTGCGCACGTTGGCGGTGATCTTTTCCCGCGCGAGCGCCTTTGCTTCCTCCGCCTTGTTCGCGCTCGCGGACGTCAGTTCGACAAAAGCTGCAATGACGCCCCCCGGGTTGGCGATGAAATCAGGCACGAGAGGAATGCCGCGCCTGTGCAAGTTCGCGCGCGCTTCCGCCGTAACGGGCCCGTTCGCACCTTCACACACATACCCCGCCTGGATGCGCTCGACGTTGCCTGCAGTGATGACGTTCTGCACCGCACAGGGAAAGAGGATGTCGACCACCTGATACAGAACATCCTCGGCACTCTCGGAGAGCTTCGTCCCTTCCTTGGGCAATCGGGCCTTCGCTGCTCGGATGTCTTGCTTTACGAGCGCCCGGTGCAATTCAGCGGAGAGAGGCTTATCAAAAGTCCAGGTGCCGTCATACTTGGGATCACCCAATCCCGCCAAACGAGCACCCGTCTCGCTGAAATAGCGCAGCACCGCCGCGCCCAGCGCGCCCATTCCTTGAACAGCAAACGTGGCTGTAGCCGGGCTCTTGGCCTTCACCTCCATCATCGTCCTGCCCGCAACCGCAACGCCTAACCCGGCGATACCTTCCCTGTCGTAGTCGGTGCCACCCATATTCAGCGGCTTCCCGGTGAAGGACCGAGTCGATCTCAGCTCGTCGCAAGCCCACAGCGCATGCTCTGGGCGTGCGCCGATGTCGAACCCGAATCCGCCGAACGGGCCGCCGTTCTCATACAGAAATGGCGCGCAGAGGCGGACGAAGCGGCGATACTGCTTCTCGAAGCCGGGCGCCGAGGGATCCAGTTTCAGCCCTGATTTGGCGCCGCCCAACGGAAGCCCTGCCGCCGCGTTCTTGAGCGCCATGGTCCGAGCCAGCATCCTCACTTCATCGAGCGAGACCTGTGCTGTGATCCGCGTTCCCCCTTTCGCGCAGCCCTCAAGCGGGCCGCCGACCGTGATGCCGGTGTTCCAGACCACCACATACCCCTCGACGCCAAGAGCAGGATCGCGCACCGTGACTTCGAGCTCCGGCGCCATGCGATCGAAGTAATCTTTGAGGGCTCTCAGTTCGGCATGGAAAGCGTGCCGCCCGCTGCTGCCATTAGCCATGATGCTTGGATAACATATCCGCAATAAAAGACGACCAGACGTGGTCCGGAACCCAGATCTCGCGCATCAGGGCGAAGGCTTCGTCCGGTTTCCATGCGTGTTTGATAACACGATACAAGCCCAGGAATGCGGTCACTCGCTTGTTGGCGGCGCAATGAACCAGCATCTTCTTCTGACGGTGCGCATTCATGGCCTCGAAGAACGCGAGCAGGTCGTGCTCCCTGGGGGCATCGAACTGGACCGGGATATGAACATAGCTCAGGCCCAAGGAGCCGACGACACCCGCCTCGTCAGGCAGTGAATAGCGCGGATCGTTGTGAAGAGCAAGGTTGATCACAACCTTGAAGCCATCCGCCGCCACAGCGCGCAACTGCGCTTCCGTGGGCTGCCCGGATGTCGACAGCAACTCATCAACCACTCGGTAGTTGTAGATATTATCGGCAGCCGAAGTAGCCATGGAACGATAGCGCCGTTGTTGGACGGTCAGGTTGATTGCCTTGTCCCGGGTCCTTCATTTCAACGATAGTTCCTCAATACCCGAATCGGCCTTTGCGGCACATTTCCATTGGGTATTCCATTGCGTCATCCCCGAATCGCAGTTGTCGGGAGTGCTTGCCCGGCGATAGCAGAGCTTGTCTGGTTTCGTGATCGACCAATCCTTTTTTACGTCGGTATAGGTTTCAACTGGCGCGTTCGGGGCATCGGGTCCTGAAGTGATTTCCACGCGACAGATCATGTCCATGGTGTCAGACACCAGCTTGATCTCGCCCGCGGAGGCCTGAGCCATAGAGTTCAGGGTCAACATGCAAGCGAAAATACCGGGAAACAATCTGATCGTCTTCGGCATGGCAGCTATCCTCGTGTGTTGCTTCTCAATAAACGCATACGCTCGCTCCATATCTACGGAACCCAGCCGGGCAACGTGGCCGCCTGGTGCACCCACGTCGCCATCTGCGCCTCGTCCAGCTGGTCGCCTTCGCGGATGTCGATCCAGCGCGCGTCCTTGCTGCGCACCGAGCCACCGGACGGAACCGGTCGCAACGACGTGCCTCGGAAGAAGGTCACCTTGACGTAGTGCGTGAAGACATGGAACGACAGGAACCAGCCTTGGCCCTCGATGCCGTAAAACGGCGAGTTCCACCTCACGGCCTTGCGCACGCTGGGCACGTTGCGCACGACGAGCGCGTCGAGGCGCTTCCCGAGGTCGCGCTTCCAACCCGGCATCGCGGCAATGTACGCCTGCACCGGGGCGTCGCCGTCCGCCTTCGCGATTTGCGGGTTACCGCCCGAGAGGAGGACGGGAACCTTCTCGTCTTCTCGCGCCTTGATCCGCTTGGCCTTCGCGCCTGTCTTCCGCGATGACTTGGTGGCTGACTTGCGTGGCTTGCTTGCGCGCGACGTACCGCTGGCCTTCGGCTCATTTCCCCTTGGTTCTAACGCCACGGTTCACCTCCAACTTTTTGTGACGCCCAACGCCATGGTTCGGCCGCGGAGCCGCTTGGCGCCTCTGTCGCCTCCAACCAGTTTTAGGCAGCGCGTTGAGATAGCCCTCCGCTCTTCGCCGCACACGCCGTCGCAACGACCTCATCATGCCCTCACCAACGGAAGAAGCACGCCAATTAGCACACTCGCACCATCCATCAGGGCGTGCGCAATCGCGAACGGAACCAACCGGCGAAGTCGCAGATACAAAAGTGTTTGGAAGACCGTGTTTGGCACCGACGACAACAGGCGAAAAGCCATAAACTTCGCATCAAAGGTCAATGGCATGAAGGCATGCTGCAGCGACCAGGCGAACGCTACGAATCCGATCGCCAGGCTTGTACTCCGACAAAGAATCTGGAAGCGGGGCACCAGATAGCCGTTATAGGTCATCTGCTCGGTCAGTCCCCAAATGAACGGCCACACCAGCACGCCGTATAGAGCGGCCGGCAATGGCAGGGACCCGAAGAGGTACGGCGGCGCGAGCGTCCCATACAAAAACCAACCGGCCGCATAGATGCCACCAAGAATGAACACGAGGCTAACAGGGATGAGCGCGAAGCCGAGCAGCGTATCGCGCACGAGACGCGCCCGCTCGAAGCCGACAAGATCGAACAGGCGGATGCCCTCGCGGCGCGTGAGCCGCCAAAGCAGCGCCAGGCATCCGGCGTCGATCAATGTTCCGTACACCGGCAGCCATGGCTCAGCGTCATGCCATGGAGTCGGCGATGCTCGCAGGGCGAAGACGGCTGCGACAACGGCTTGCGCTCCCACGGCACAAGCTGCGCGCGCAAACAACATCAGTGCCGGGCCGCGCCACGTCAGCATTGCTGCCTCCCGCCGCCGAAGGAGGGCTTCGTGGGAATTAGGGCCCATGAACGGAATACGTGCGCTTTACGCTGACCTGTAGAAGTTCCATGTGACGAAAACGCTTAGGCAGAGCATTCCAAGAAGAAAACTTCCGCACGACAAGATCGCAACGAGTGGAAACTTCCTTCGTTGGCTCCCCATTCCTTGGCCCGCCCGAACGTCCGCATGTGAGATGCGGAACATCTGAACCACAGACGTGTAGGCAGCAACTATCAGAGCCAAGAATGTCAGTGGGATGAGCCACTTCAATTCCGGGGCATTCAATAACTTCTCGAGAAAAGCGGCGAGAATCACGATCGAACCTGTGCTCACCGTCGTCAGGTGTTTGAAACTCTCATGATCAAGCTTCAGCGATTCGAGAACTCTGTTTTCATTCTCTTGAGGCATATTCGGCTCCGTTCCGATCGATGAAAGGGTTGGGCATCACAGCCACCGCCTCACTCGGGAAGCATAGGCTGAGTACTTTTCGCCAAAGATGTCCTTGAGAACACGCTCCTCTGATTGGATTTGGAAGCGCGTGATGTACAGACCAAAGATAAGTGGACCGGCGAAGGGTAAGAGAGCCGACAGGTAGACCGCCCAAGCCAACAAAAGCAGGACCATGCCAACGTACATAGGATTTCGGCTGATCCGGTACACGCCGCCAGTAACCAAGGCCGAGGCGCGCTCCGGTTTGAGTGGATTGACGGTTGTACGAACGGCCCGAAACGCTAATAGGCCCAATAGATCGAAGACAACGCCCGCCACAACAAGGATGGCAACGGCCGCATACTTTGGACCGGTGGCGCTTGGGAACTGAGGTTCGAGGGCAGAGACGCTCCACATTGCGGCGGCGACAAGTGTGCCGACGACGGGCGGTGGAATCTTGTGCTCAAGCGAAGGCATGCCGCTCTTTGGATCAGGCCCAATGTTTCGGTTGAGCCGTGCGCCGGCATGCCGCTAGCGAAGCAGGCCGCCGCTTCCGGCGCGTCCGCCATTCAAGATCGAGTTCATTCAACGATGTCATCCGCTCTGAGCACAAGCGATTGTGGAATCGAAAGACCGAGCGCCTTCGCGGTCGATAGATTGATGGCGAGCCGATATTTGGTGGGCTGCCGAACCGGCAAATCGGCTGGCTTCGCGCCCTTCAGAATAGCGTCCACAAAGAGTGCGGCATGTCTGTCTTGATCGAGGAAATCCGGGCCGTAACCCAATAGTGCGCCACCAGTCGCTCCCTCCGACGTCCCATAGATAGTCGGTAATTTGCTCTTATTTGCCAAATCAACAATTCGAGGCAAATAAAGGATGGATGAGCCAGACGTCAATACCACAAGGGCGTCGGGATGCCATCGGCGCATCTCGACAAACGCATTCTCCATCTCGGGGAGATCATGCGCACCAACTCCTCGCACCTTCAGCCCGACGGCCTGCGCGGCGAGCTCTGTCCTGCGTAGGTCCAATGGGTTGGTCGGATGGGTCGGATCCCACAGTACAGCGATTAGGGTTGCCTTCGGTAGCAACTCTTTGATCAGCTCGAGGCGTTTTGGGACCAGCTCCTCGGCCATCTCGGAGGAGCCAGTAATGTTTCCACCGGGGTGCGACAGACTGCTAACGAAGCCCGCTGCAACGGGGTCGAGGACAGTGACCATCACGATGGGAGTGGTCTTGGTCGCCTGTTGTGCGGCCCGTGTAGGCGGCGTGCCAACCGTCAGCAAGACATCGACCTTGAGCCGCAACAACTCGTCTACCAGACCGGGCAGGCGTTCGTCCCGCCCTTCGCTAGTTCGATACTCGATCAAGAGGTTCTGCCCCAGCACATACCCTCGCTCGACGAGCGTCTCCTCAAAGAGCTTGTAGTGGGCGCTGAAACGCGCACCCGCTGTGGGTGGTACGGGGAATGGCGTCAAGAAGCCGATCCGGTAGGACTTCCCAGATTGCTGTGCTTGGACTGGAGTGGGCGCACCGAGGGCCACGAGCGCCACGCAGAACAACCCAACACACACGGCCTTGCTAGCGTTCATCGATATGTGTCCTTGAGGCCCAACGATTCAGTTCACCGGGCCCGCGAACAGCAGAGCGAAGCGGCGCTGTTTGCGGCTCCGGTGAACTGGCGGGTGGACATCCGCCGCGCCGTTTTGCGGCGTCGGCTGTGTGCCGTTGTTAGATGCCGTCGGTCACGCCCTGAGCTCGACCCACTGAGCGCGCCAGGCAGGAGCGTCGAATGGATCGGCGAAGTATTGAGTCTCGTGCGATACCTTTCCATCCCGGAACTCCATGATACTCACGGTGTAGGCGCGCTTGCCCTCGTAGGTAATCACATACTCGGTAACCCAGTAATTGCCCTCTCCTACGATCCGCCGGACCTCAAACCCCGATGGTCTACCAGGGTGATGGCTACGAAGCGCTTGCAGGTTACGCCGACCGTGGATGACCTCGCCTGACTGTGGATACTCGCAGACAGTATCATCGTGATAGATTTCATGCTCGGCAACTTGATCGCCCGCAGCGGATGCAGTCCAATGTCGATCAATGGCCATCCGAATGTTCTGCTCTTCCATCATCGGCCTCCATTTGAGTCCGCGTGCTTTCGACACCAACCCTTAGTAGGCATCTAAACGTTGCACATGACCGGCGCCCAAATAGCGGACGAAGGCCGCTGTTTGGGCGTCCGTGTCGATGCGTGTGTTAGAGCGCGCAAGCCTGTAAATTGACGGTAAAAGGAACTAGCAATAGGTAAGTGGCGACGGCGTTTGGGCCCCGAGCCCTCACCGGCGCTGATGCCTCCACCAGCACGTATGCAGCAGCTTCTGTTGTCAGGTGCTTGAGGGCGGCATGGTGACGACGATCTTGCCCTTCGCGCGCCCCTGTTCCACATATGCCATCGCATCGAGCGTCTCGTCGAATGGGAACGTGCGGTCGAGCACCGGACGCAGCGTGCCCGCATCATAGAGAGCGGCCAACGTCTTCAGTTGCGCGCCATCGGCCCGCATGAAGAAGAACGAATAGCGCACGCCCAGCTTCCTGGCCCGCGCCCGGACCTTGCGGCTCATCAGTGCCATCACAGGCTTCAGTAGTGGTCGGCCGATCTGCTCGGCGAACGCCGCGTCCGGCGGGCCGACGACGCTGATCGCCAGGCCGCCAGGTTTGAGCACGGTCAGCGACTTCGCGAGGTTGTCGCCACCAAGGGAGTCGAGCACGACGTCGTAGCCGGAGAGCAACTCGGCGAAGTCTGCCTTCGTGTAGTCGATGACTTCGTTTGCGCCGAGGTCGCGCACCTTCTCCTCGTCGTTGCCGTGCGCAGTTGTGGCGACGTATGCGCCCAGGTGCTTGGCGAGCTGGATGACTGTCGAGCCCAGTCCGCCAGCGCCAGCGTGAACGAGGACCTTCTGCCCCGGCTTGACCCGCGCGAGGTCGACCAGCGCCTGCCACGCGGCAAGCGCCACCAGCGGGACCGCTGCAGACTCTTCCATCGTGAGTGAGTTCGGCTTGAGGGCGATGTCGGCATGGTCGATGGCGATGTACTCCGCGAAGGCCCCGATACGCAGGTCGCGGGGTCGGGCGTAGACCTCGTCGCCGACCTTGTAGTCCCGCACGTCGGCGCCGACCCGCGTCACGACGCCCGCGACGTCGTGTCCGAGCACGAACGGCGTCTTGTACTTCAGGAGCAGCTTGAACTCGCCGTTGCGCACCATCTTGTCCAGCGGGTTGATGCTGGCAGCACTCACCCGGACCAGGACGTCACGGGGCCCGACGGTGGGATCTGGCACTTGGGCGGCGCGGAGGCCGCTCTTGCCATATTTCTCGACGACGAATGCCTTCATAACAGACCGCCTGTTGTGCGACGATTTCTGTCCCGGGGTGTTCGGGCCTCACTTTTGTGGTCTCGAAGAACAACTCCAGCGTGTAGCGGCTGACTCTACGTGGCTGTGTGGCTCTTCCCATCTGACACCTCCTTCGAGCGTTAGGTTGAGGTGTCTACTTTTTCGGGGCAAGTCCCGCGTCCGCTGCCCACCGAGGTCGGGCGGCTTAGTTTCACCGCTTCACCCGCGGCCAGTGCAGTAGCCCGGGCGCCTTGTTGGATGAGCTACAGCACAAATCGACAGTCCGAGATGGCAAGTGTTCGAGGGACAACAGCATTTCCCGCCAGTCGATAGGATCACCCGAGCAGGAGGAAGCGCCAGACATGCTGGGCTTCACGCAAGGTCTCCCAGAAGCGCTCACGGGGACGTGTCTCACGCTTGAAGAATTTCTCCAACGCCTCCAATTCTCCCGCATCCAACCAGATGCCCTCGCACTTGACACATCGATCAATAAGGACTCGTGAACAGTATGCGTACTCGACCGCTTCGAGCGGGAGTGAGCACCGCGGGCATTTGATTCCACGCAACGCCTTTTGGCGCGCCATTTCATAGGCGTCCGCAATCACATCAACGTCGTCAAGTTCCGCAGAAGAAATGTGGCTGTCTCGCTGAACGGTTTCCAGCTCACCAAGGTCCAGCCATACACCCGCGCACGCCCGACACCGATCGACCGTTGTGTTATCCCCGTAGGGCTCAGTGATGAGGGGCGCCCCATCACGGGGGCAATTCATTTCCTGCTCCCAGAGTTCCTCGATGTTGGAAACTTACTGTCGTCGACGGAGATCCGCAAGCCCAACGCCGGGCATAACCGAGCGCCGGCGCGCGTAGCGCGACGGGAACCAAGCGGCGCTGCCGTTTGGCGGTCGGGTGTAAGGCTTTGTCAGAATGCACTTCGCTCACTAATCTCCCCCTCCATTTCCCCCTCCACCGCCACTATCTCCGCTTCCGCCGCCACCATCTCCGCTGTCCCCTCCACCGCCAACGCCACCGTCAGACCCTCCGGCTAAACCGGAACCGGGCCCAGAAGCTAGAGAGGCAACTGCGATCTCTCCCGCAATGTATCCGATCAGACTACCAAGCGCGAGAGAACCAAAAATCGTCAACATAGACCGTACGGCTGACCATTCGTGGAAGCGCGGGCCGGCAACGATGATTCCGACTATGCCGCCAAGGAAGAAGCCACCAAATAATCCAATCGACTTGTATCGATTGACGATCGCGTTTACGTCACGCGGAGATGTTTCGATGGTGCCCATTTAGTGCGTTCTAACGCCCACGCTGTGCCGCCGCCGCGCCGCAGGAGCCGGAACCAAAAGGCACATGCCTTTGGGCGGTTGGAACCAGCGTGTTGTTAGAGCGCATGCTTGAAGTAGACACAAACGCCGGGCTCACCAAAGAGCATCATGTGGGACACGGCTTGCAGTAACTCTTTTCCTGTCTCCGAGGAGTATTCAAACTGCTGCATTGTGTCGGTGTGAAATCCTGCCGAGAGGACAGCAGTTCCTGCCTTGAAAAGAGACAAATACTCTTCTGCAGATGGCAGAACCTTCGCGCTGACTTCAGCTGCAAAAATGGGACCCAAGCTCCGCGTAGCTTTTTGGTTTGGCGCTCGGTGTTTCAGCCAGCGTAGAACGAACTCTCGTTGGAGACATTACATGCACCGAAGCAATATACCTTTCGTCTGATTCTCGACGCGTGCCGATGAGATGCCAGTGTCCGTGCTTGAAGAGGATAACAAAGTCACCTCGGACAACACCTGTCTCGGAGCTCTCAAGTATGCTGAATGTGTCCATTGTTCTTGCGCTCTAGCGTCCACGTTTTGCCGCGCCGCGCTGAGCGCGTAGCGGCGAAGCGTAGGCGTCGGTCAACAACGCGTTGTTAGGCATCACGCACATACACACTCTGCCAGCAGTCGTACCGAAAGTTCGGATGCTCGCTGCGCAGACGCATCACTTCGCCCCATGTGGCCTCCCAGGCACCCTCGTCGGTGATTGGGGCACCAGGAAAGTCTCCTTGATGCCGGTATACCCGCCAAATCCGCAAATCCGATGCCGCCATCGATTCAAAGTGGGCGTCGAGAAAGTACTGGTACCAACCCGAGTCCATTCCCATGGACATGTGCTCGCCCTCCAGGAACAGTAGGCCCCAAGGAGTAGTCGGGCCGAAGCCAAACTCCGAGTATGCAATACCGGTGTTCGAGGCTTTGTGAGCCAGCACAAGCCAGCACGGATACGCAGTATCAGACGTTCCGTAGTCCCAGGCCCGCATCTGAATCTCCGGAGGAACCAAGAGTCCGCGAATGTGCTCAAGCACTCTGCGGTCACCCAGCTTCGCGAGCTCGTCCTCGACAAGGGCGGTGACAGAACCTGCGGAAGCGCTCATGTGATGGTTAGACATCACGGCTTGACGATTCCCTTGTGAATTCCTGCATCACCATAGCTCATCAACACCTTCTGCCTTATCGAGTTAATGCGCCAGCCCCCCTCTCCTTGCTCTGCCCCCAAGAAGTACAAGCAGTGAGTGTTCAACGTCTCTCCAGCCTGGTTCCTTCGATAGATGACCATTGAGACCTTTAAATTGGCCGACCCTGCAGTAAGATCGATCTCCAGGTTCCCCACGAGATGGTGTGTTTGCAGTTCGTGCAGCGCCGACTGCCTGAGCTGAATGAACTTATCCCGGGACATAGTCTCGGGGGGCGTTCCGCGCAGTTCAGAGTAGTCCGTATGCACGGTATCAGCCAAGCATTGACCAAGATGGCCCCACTCCTTCAAATCGAGACTGTTGGCAAAGCGAGCGACGAGCTGTTGTAGTGCGAAGATAGGGTTTGGATCGGCCACCGGTATCCCTGATGTTTAACGCTCCAGTTGAGCCGCTGCCGAGGAGCGGAGCGACGAGGGTACCCAACAGCGCGCGAAGTATCGCTTTGGGCCACCGGCTCGAACTGGTTGTTGGGCCTCATACAATTTACTTAGCCGTCGCTCTTGAAGCAAGGCACTGTTGGGCAGCATTAAAGGCTTACCTCTTCAATGCGCGCTCAACTGCTTTGGACTTTTGCAGGTATTCCTCCGCCAAGGCCCCGTCCAAGATTCCTCGGAACTCTTCACTTCCGAAAAACGTGCGTGCTTCAGTGCGTATGTCTTTATACAGCTTGTCATTGAATTGTCGTTCCGAGGCAAGGTGCCACGCTAGCCGCACGAAATCGTCAAGGGCTCCGGTTGGTGCTAGCCAAACGGCGGGGACAGGTGCGGTATCAAACGAGCGTTGACAGTCGTAGCGGCCCGTAACCCGTTTGAATGCTTCGATAAAGCGCTGGCAGCTCCCATCGACGTAGCCATTAGCGCATGCGTGATACGCGGCATCCAGTTGAGGGAGAACAGTGGTCGCTGGACACGAAGAGTTCGGCTGAGTTGCCAAGGCGTGATGACCGATAACGAGACAAGTGATGGCTGCCAAGGCTGGTTTCATGCTGCCCAACCGCTCGCGCTGAGCCGCCGCCGAGGAGCGCGGCGACGAGGGAACCGCAAGCGCGCGAGGCCCGCTTGCGGCGATCAGCTCGAGCGCGGGGTTAGCCTTCACGTCGTTTGAAAACCAAGCTGAGATTGTTCGCCGGCATCTCGACGATCTCGGCCAGCGCGAATCCAGCGCGAGCAGCAACCTCGGACACGGCCTCCACATCGCGAAGACCCCACTCCGAATTGTGCGCACGAAGTTCAGAATCGAACTGTGCATTGCTTTCCGAAGTGTGGCCACCGAAGCGACGGTATGGTCCGTATAGGAGGAGGACGTGCTGTGTCGGAAGCAAAGCCTTCGCGCCTTCGAACAGCGCTAGTGTGGCGGACCACGGAGCAACGTGGGTAAGGTTAATGCACACAACCGCATCCACCGCGGTCTGCAAAGGCCAAGGAGGTCGGGTCACATCAAGGTCAATAGGGGGATTGACGTTTGCCAACTGTTCGGCTCGAACGCGCAGGGCAACAGACTCCCGAAGCTCCGCATCTGGGTCGGACGGCTGCCACGTGAGCTCTGTGAAAGCCTTAGCGAAATGGATGACGTGCTGTCCCGTACCGCTAGCGATTTCTAGCACCAGGCCGCGTCTGGGCAGAACGCGCGCAAGGACATCGAGTATCGGGCCCTTATTACGCTCTGCCGCCGGGATAAACCATTTCCCGTCAGCCAGCTTTTCGCCACGTTGTCGAAGCATCAACTCCCCGTGAAGGCTAACCGCCCGCGCTCAGAGGCGCGTTGCTTTGAACGCGTCCTCTGGAGCGCGTTGTTATACGTCTTAGACTTCATGCGCCTTTTGCCAAAATGAAATCTGGTACTGCATGAGATCGTCTTTATCTTCGGGCACGTAGAACTCAACGACGCATGGTCGGTCGGGAAAAACGCGCTGGAGCTTAGCTTCGTAGATCTCCTTGAGCACTGCACCAAGCAATGCGACCTTATCTCTGGTCATGTCACCGCGCCCGGAATGGTGAGTACTTGCGATGTGCAAATGATTCATGACCCACTCAGTGGCCCCACGAGTACACCCTTGCTGTGATTCGAAACCACGCAGGGATTTCTCCGAGAAGCCTTTGCGCAGAATGTAACCCTCGAATTCAACAAACTCCGGCCAGAAGATTGACACGTAGCCCACCGCCAGCGCGAATCCACCTACGCAGCCAACCCACGACTCCAAGTCGATTCCAGCGCCGTTGTTCCATGCGCCAAGCTCCGCCTTCATGCTCTCAGGAATTTCCATGGCTCTTACGTATAACGAATCAAGATAACCCGTTTGCAAATAAGCAAGCGAAGCGACGCGGTTTGCAAGTCGGGTTCATCGCATGGTTGGGCGTTACGGCTCATTTGAGTACTTCGCTGGCGCGGAGCAGGATCGACTCGGGAATTGTAATGCCCAGAGCTTTGGCGGTCTTGAGATTGACCACCAGCTCGAAGTTGGTCGGCTGCTCGATCGGCAGCTCGGCCGGCGCGGCTCCTTTGAGAATCTTATCAACGTAGGTTGCTGCCCTTTTGAAGAGATCCGACAGGTTCGGCCCGTAGGAAATGAGTCCGCCTGAATCGACATACTGACGGAATCCATACATCGCTGGCAGCCGGCTTCGCGCCGCAAGCTCGGCAATCCGCCCTGCGTTTGAACCAAACATGGGGTCGTCGAGGACAAAGATTGCGTCGGCGTGCTGGGCGGCTGCGGTTGCGAAGGCGTCGTCGAGCCCAGGCAGTGAGGACACGGCCAAGTTCTGTATCAGCAACCCGAGATCTCGCGCTCTTCCAAATCCCTCTCTCAGAATGAGCGCATGAGCAGGAGCGTCAGGATTTGACAGGATCGCCACACGTTGAGCCTTTGGGACAGCCTCCTTGAGCAACGCCAGGCGTTTTCCTGCCAAGTCTACTGAGAGGATCGAATTGCCAGTGATATTTCCGCCCGGACGCGCGAGACTGGATACAAGCCCGGACTCAACCGGATTGGCGGCGACCGCCATGACGATCGGAATCGTTTTCGTCGCCTGCTTGGCAGGAACCACGGCCATGGTTCCGTCCACCACGATTACGTCTGATTTTATACGGACCAGCTCGGCTGCGAGGCCGGGAAGGCGGTCGTAGTGACCCTCCGCAGCTCGAACTTCAATTACGACGTTCCGCCCCTCGACGTACCCGAGATCACGCAGGCCTTGCCGGAATGCGTCCCAGAGGGAAGTGGTCGTTGTGCCCGGCGTGACGAAACTCGACGGTTCCAGAACGCCTATCCGAAACACCTTCACCGGCTCTGCGTGCACCCGGAACGGCGCAACGAGAATGATCGTCAGCAGAGTAATGCGGACTGCGATGTTCTTCATCGAATCACCAATCAACAACACCCAGTTTTTCCTGATGACGCCCAACGTCCGCGTTTTGCCGCGCCGCGTCGAGCGCGAAGCGGCGAGGTGGAGGCGTCGGTCAACAACGCGCTGTTAGACGGCATCCCTTTTTGCACGCCTATCACGCCTTAACAGTGCACCTAATGCAACCGCCACGACAGCGTATGCCACCGCCTGACCGACGGATTCGGCAACGAAGTATGCCGCCGGATACATTGGATTAAGCATTCCCGCCAAGACGATACCGGGTGCGAGCAAGAGAACCAATGGACTGGCGGCGCTTCCGTACCACCATGCCACCGATAAATGCAGGGCTTGTAGTACGACGATGCCGATTGC
Source organism: uncultured beta proteobacterium (assembly GCA_963747025.1). GTDB lineage: Bacteria > Pseudomonadota > Gammaproteobacteria > Burkholderiales > SHXO01 > SHXO01. The sequence continues at coordinate 33,135 of CAVVDJ010000003.1, read as the reverse complement.
GGCACCTACAACGGCAGTGGCGAAGATCGCTCGGCGGGCAAACATATGCCGTCTAACGACTCAGTTCAGCCGCCCGCTGTAGCGGGTCGGCTGCAACTGACGGTTGGGCGTCATACTCTCGCGTCCCGCTGCACTGCTAGAACATCGAGTTATTGTTCGCTGACTGAGCTGGCACGACTTGCAGCACGTCCCAGTGTTCGACGACTTTTCCCTCGGCGTCCACACGGAAGATGTCAATGCCAGCCCAGTCCTTATTCTCGTCGGTGGGCCACTCTTGATGGCAGTGGAGGACTACATAGTTGCCTTCAGCTATGACCCGCTTGAAGTGCACACGTTTGCCCGGATACTCCCGGGCCATCCGGTCAAAGTAGTCAATGAAGGCTTGCTTGCCATCCGCCACATGCGGATTGTGCTGAATGTAGGTAGTACCTGCGTACTGTTCGATCGCGTCCGCGGGTCTGCATTGGTTGAACATTAGGTCGTAGAACGCAAGCACGTTTCGCTTGTTACGCTCCAACGTGTCACCGTTCATCTAGACCTCCAGGCTACCGCTCGCCCGACCGGGCGCCGGCGTGCAACGCACGACGGGTACCAGGCAGCTGCTCTGCATGGCGCTCCCCTCGAACTGACGGTTGGGCGTAAGTGTCATGCTACGAGCGAGATCTCACTGAGAACGGTCACCACCACCACCAGAACCCAGACCCAGGCGAATCCCAGTGCCCGTAGGGCTTGGTCGAGAGAAAGACCAAGAACAATAGCAGCCCAAGAGATCCGATCACGGCCATTGCGACCCTCAGATACCCAGGAATCACGTCGTATTGCGTTAGAAGGATCAGGCCGAGCGAGGCAGCTGCCACAACCAACCAGATGCGCCACGTCCGCCGCGACCCCTTGCGTTGAGTTGAGTCAACCAGAGCGTCCAGCCGTACCCTATCCCTTGGATCGAGTTGCACCGATCACACCTACCCTTTTACGCCCAACGAGTCTGTAGAAAAAGCGTCATAAGGTTAGGGTATCACTGCCTCGATGAGGCGTCTCGACGTAGATGCGAATGGGATTGTGGCGATGGCGCGTCGTGTCTGTCGCCGTCTTCTCGCTTGCTTGTTTAGCTGCGTTTACTGGGGCTATCCAGCTTCCCGTATCGCTGTATCTTGCCAATGTTGTGCACCATGCTGTAGAGCAGCCATTGGTTGTTGACCTTGCGTGTGCCCCGCAGCGAGAAGCGCCGCAGTTTGTGGCTGCTGCAGATGTTGGCGAACACCGGCTCGACGATGGCCAGCCTGCGGCTGTAGTGGTAGCGGCCTTCTTCGCTGTCGATCTTGCCCTTCATGAGCGCGCTGAAGGTCGGCGGCTTGCCCTTCGCGCGCCCTTTGAAGAACACCACTTGGCGTGCTTTGGTGCGCTCAGGATGCTTCAAGCAGCGATCGCGTAAGCTGCACGGCAGGCAGTCGCGCTGGGCGCCGTGGAACTTCACCCCGGCGTAGCCGTTGATCACCACATTGGCCCCGTTTCGATACAAGCGCTTGCCCGCCGGGCAGATGCAGTGCGACAGATCCTCGGCCAAGCGAAACTCGCGCGGGCTGAACAAAGCGCTGGGGTCGAGCACCTTGCTTGGCTTATGCCCAGCCGCGTTGGCAAAACGCACGTCGCGCTTGCGGAAGAAGGTGTCCGCTACATAGCCGTCGATGTGGTGTTCGCTCAGGTACTTCAGGTTGGCTTCGCTGTGAAAGCCGGCGTCGGCGGCGAGCCTGGTTTGGCTGAGCACATCCGCGCTCAGTTCGAGCGCGCGATAGCTTTGCCTGACCCCCTCCAGCATGGGGATCAAAAGCCCATGCTCCTGCCCCTCGCCGAAGGCTTGCGCGTGCACCATCACCTGGTGCTTGGCGTCCACCAGAGCCACCCCGGTGTAGCCCTGAAAGGTGCCCTTGGCAGTTTTGATCTTGGCGCTGTCGTTGTCGGTGATGTTGCTCTTCTTTACTCGTCTTTGCGCACCAACTTTGTCTTGCCCACATCGAAGAAACCCCCGGACTTTGACCAGCGCCGCCTTGAGCGTGGCGGCCTGCTTGGCGCGGGCGGCGCGAAGCTGCGGCTCTTCGGCCTGGCTATCGACTTGCCGATGCCGATGCAGCAGCTTCTCGAGTGCTTGTTCCAGCTTCAACGCCTTCTTCTCAAACTCGCCCAACGTGCCGCTCCATTCCTTGGAGGCGTTGCTCGGCAGCTTCACCCCGTCGACTGCGAACATCTGCTTGCCGATCAAGCCCTGCTCGTCGCACACCAGCAGCACGTCGCGGAAGATCGATACGATCTCGTCCTGCTGGCGGCTGATAAAGTTGGCAATGGTGGTGAAGTGCGGGCTGCTGTCGGCCGACAAGGCCATGAACACTACGTTGTCCCGGCACAACTGCTCGATCTCGCGGCTGGAGGTCACGCCCTTGGAATAGGCGAACAGAATGATCTTGAGCAGGATCGCCGGGTCGTAGGCCGGGGCGCCAGTCTCGTCGTTCTGGTACTGCGCTTCGAACACCGTCAGATCAAACTCCTGATCGATGAGCTCGCTCAGGGTGTGTTCGAAGGTCCCGGGCAGAATCTGCTGCTCGAAGCTCACCGGCACCAGCTTCATCTGACCGTAATCGTAGTGCTTGTAGCGTGCCATCGCCCGTCCCCCGAGCTATCTATGCTACATGCATGGACAACGCAACAAGCACTCGGTTCTACCTTTTTCTACAGACTCAACGCCGGCAATAACCTGCCGGCCAACAGCAAGCGAAGCGCCGCTGTTGGCCGGTCAGGTTGATTGATGGGATGGACTCCCTCCGTTTTGTGTCGGCATCATAGTGCCAGAGCTGATGACTCATATGGGATGGGACGTCAGCGTTCAACGGAAGGAGTCCAAGATGAATGCTACTACCGCTGCGATCGATCTGGCAAAGAACGTCTTCCAGGTGGCTCTGGCCGATGCGACGTTCGCGCGTGCTGGAGCAGCACCGTCTGACGCGCGCTCAATTCGAGCGCTTCTTCGATAACCGCAGCGTCGCCCGCGTGGTCATGGAAGCCTGTGGCTCGGCGCATCACTGGGCGCGCGTGTTCGCCGCCCGCGGCATCGAGGTGATCCTGCTGCCCGCGCACTATGTGCGCGCTTACGTGCGGCGCAGCAAGACCGACGCGGCCGATGCCCTGGCGCTGCTGGAGGCGGCGCGCTGCCCCGACATCGTGGCGGTGAAGGTCAAGTCGGTCGAGCAGCAGAGCCTGCAGGCACTGCACCGCACGCGCTCGCTGTGGATGGGTACGCGCACCTCGCGCATCAACGCGCTGCGCGGCTTTTGCCGCGAGCTGGGGCTGCACGTGCCGGTGGGCGCACGCACCGGCCTGGAGGCGATGGGACGGGCTGTGGCCGACGATCAATCGCCAATCCCGCCTCTGCTGCGTCCGATCATGCAGCAGCTCATCGATGAGATCCGCCTGCTGGAGGTACGCGTGGCGCAACTGGAGCGCCAGCTCGCGTTGGTCGCACGCGAGGCGCCGGCCTGTAAGCTGCTCATGAGCATCCCAGGGGTGGGGCTGCTCACCGCCACCGGCATTCTGGCGGCCACATCGGGCAGCGTGGCCCACTTCAAGAGCGCTCGTCACTTCGCCTCCTGGTTCGGCCTCACACCCAAGGAGAGCTCTTCGGGCGGCACGCGCCGTTTGGGGCGCATCTCCAAGATGGGCGATCGCTACCTGCGCATGCTGCTCACCCACGGAGCTCGCTCGGTGTTGCACGCAGCCCAGGTGGCAAAGATGAGAGGCCAGCAGCTACTCGGCGTGCGCCTGTGGGCGATCGCGCTGCAATCGCGTTCCAACCACAACAAGACCGCCTGCGCATTGGCCAACAAGATGGCGCGCATCTGCTACGCGGTGCTGCGCGACCAGACCCCGTTCGGTCAGCCGGCGACCCGGCTTGGCAAGAAGATGCAGCGCCAGTCCTTTGAGCTGGCGCACTGATCAACCGTTTCCCACCTCGCGTTGCGTCGAGACGATTCGACCCATCATGGCAACACCGGTCGCACCACAACCCACCGATGCCGATAACTTTGCTGGCTCATCGCCCATGCGGCGTACAGTCTGTTGCAGCGATTGGCACCGGGTTGGCAGATTCCATGTCGGCACGAGCCACAACTCACAGCGCTCACTCAAGATGCCGGATATACGACTGCAAGCGCTTCCGTTCGCCATCAACTTCGAATTCGTCTTGTCCTTGGGAGGGAGTCCATATACGACATGTTAGCGGGCTACTTCCGATGGCGCCAATATCCAGGCCGCCGACTTTGGTGAGCAACCGCCAAGATCAGGACCGACTCCGAATCGTGTCGGTAGACAACCGAATAGGGGAATCCCAGAAGGGACATTCGCCGACGCCGAAGTCGACCGGGAGCGCCTACGTCCGGGTGCGAACGAATGAGCGCGATCGTGCGCTCAACTTCAGCAGCGAACGAATTACCAAGACCCACCCTTCGCGACTCGTAGAACACCGTGGCTTCGATAAACTCAGCCTTCGCTTCCGGGTGGAAGTCGTAGAGGATCACTTCAGTCTGCGGCGAACCTCAGCGAATACCTCGTCACCAGGAATGGGTTTTACTTCTCCGCGGTCGATCTCACCAACTCGACGCTCGATCTCCACCCGCCAGGCCTCTTCGACCACTATAGGATCTTCGGCGGGGCCGTCTAAGGATTCGATCAGGGCGAGCGCGAGGTCCGCTCGCTCCGGCTCGGAGAGTTGCGCTGCCTTCTCCTTCAATTCAGCAAGCATGTTTGACATCGAGAACCTCTGGGTCGTGATCAAAACTAAAGTATATCTCGCGCGCTGCCGTGCCGCTTCCAGAGCCCGCTAACATCCCCATCAGCGGGCCGCTTCAGCGGCTCCGCTGCATGAGCTGGTTGGGCGTCTACCTGCAAAGAACCACCATGACAAGAGTGTACGCTAACGCAAGCAGGCGTCACGTTGGCGACGTTGAAGTCGAAAGTGACGCCGCGCTACTCTCGAGTCAAGTCAACGCAAGGCAACTTGGTAAAAGACCAATAGTCGCTTGATTCCTTCGGTGACGTGGCGACACGACATCGTCGCACCAGTGATGTTGACTATGTCTGTATCGAGCTCCACCTTATCCGCGGCAGTCTTGCCTACGAACTGATCGCGCCAACTGGGAAAGCGGATCTGGGAGCCATAGGCTTCCCGATACTCGAGAATCTGGAACTGTCGCAAGCTTCCTTCCAAATTGATACCAGCTGCGTACGTGATGAGCTCATGCTTGCCGATGACCCGATCCACGATGAACCAGCCCAGCAACTTGCCGTCGGCCCGCGCTTGCCACACCTGCTGTTGCGGCGAACGAACCGAGACGCCGGACTGGCGCTCGATCCGCGTGACCTGGTCCGGTGTGAGAGTAACCGGTGCAGCGACAAACTCCTTGGCATTCGGGAAGATTAGCGCCTGGGCCTGCTCGAGGCTCATGTATTGCGCGGCGATACACTGCACAGAGGCCGCGCTGAAGATTGCGGTTGGGGCTAGCAGCCAGCGGATGCCGCGACTCATATGTTGCGCCGCCATTCCGCCCGAAAGGACGCAGCATTTCTTGCTCTAATAATGCATCCACGCATCTTGCACTCCGGTCGAATGCCTACGATTCATGCTTTTCCGCAGCGCTCCCATGGCGCCTAACCGCCACGCATCAGCGGGACGCAACAGCAAGCGAAGCGCCGCTGTTGCGGCTCTGCTGCATGCGTTTGTTGGGCCACGCCGCTGATAACGAGGACTCATCGGATCACCTGATCCGCCCGGGACAGGATCTCGTTGGGGATGGTGAGGCCAAGAGCCCGAGCGGTCTTGAGGTTGATGATGAGTTTAAAGGTTGTCGGTTGTTCCACCGGCATGTCGGCCGGCTTGGCGCCCCTCAGGATTTTCGCCACTAAGGCGGCCGATCCGCGCATTTGGTCTGCAAGGCTAACCCCATAAGACATAAGGCCACCCTCTTCTACGAATATCGAGTCTCCGTACATCGCGGGCAGTCGGTGCTTTGCCACAAGATCTATGATCCGGTGGCGCTCCGCAAGAAGCAGAGGGGTCATAGGCAGCACGATCGCTTTGATACGCCTGCGAGCGATCTCCGCAAAGGCACCCTCTAGATCCTCGGGGGTATTTACCTCAAAGGTCTCAAGTCGGAGGCTCATCGCCCGGGCTGCGGCCTCCATCACTGGCTTAGAGTGTAGAAAGTAATCCAGATACCAGGCTGGATTCGTAAGGTAAGCCACGCGGGAGAGTCGGGGAAACGTCTGCTTGAGGATCTCTAACCGTTTCCCCTCGAACTCCGGGTCGACACGGGCGAGTCCGGTGAGATTCCCACCGGGTCGGGCCAGGCTGGTGACGAGTCCCATCCCAACGGGATCGAACTCCGGCCCAAAGACGATAGGGATCGCCTTGTTCGCTTTCTGAACAGCATCTTGGGCAGCCTTCACAAGTAGTACGGGGATGACAAACATTACATCCACGTTCAAACGGACCAGTTCAGCTGCCAGTTCCGGGGCGCGCTCGAACTGCCCGTTGGTCGCTCGGATCTCGATGCGAATCCTTTGCCCCTCGAAGTAGCCCTGTTTCACCAAGCCTCGCCAAAAGGCAGGGTCATAACGGGGGATCTCCCCCGGCAAGATATAGCCCTGGTCCTGCAAACCCCGCAGAAAAGCAATGTCTAAGGGGGGAGCATCCCCGGGCGACATATAGCCGAGGCGCGGAACCTTCGCCGGCTGCTGCGCGTCAGAGGCAAGCGGCACCGCGAGGATGCCGAGGCCGAGAGAAAAGATGACGCCGACTGCTCGGAGTCTCATCGTAGTGTCCTGGCGTCAGTTATTGAGGCCCAACGAGTCTGTAGAAAAAGCGTCATAAGGTTAGGGTATCACTGCCTCGATGAGGCGTCTCGACGTAGATGCGAATGGGATTGTGGCGATGGGGTCGCTGCGCCGTTTCTCGCTTGCTTGTTTAGCTGCGTTTACTGGGGCTATCCAGCTTCCCGTATCGCTGTATCTTGCCAATGTTGTGCACCATGCTGTAGAGCAGCCATTGGTTGTTGACCTTGCGTGTGCCCCGCAGCGAGAAGCGCCGCAGTTTATGGCTGCTGCAGATGTTGGCGAACACCGGCTCGACGATGGCCAGCCTGCGGCTGTAGTGGTAGCGGCCTTCTTCGCTGTCGATCTTGCCCTTCATGAGCGCGCTGAAGGTCGGCGGCTTGCCCTTCGCGCGCCCTTTGAAGAACACCACTTGGCGTGCTTTGGTGCGCTCAGGATGCTTCAAGCAGCGATCGCGTAAGCTGCACGGCAGGCAGTCGCGCTGGGCGCCGTGGAACTTCACCCCGGCGTAGCCGTTGATCACCACATTGGCCCCGTTTCGATACAAGCGCTTGCCCGCCGGGCAGATGCAGTGCGACAGATCCTCGGCCAAGCGAAACTCGCGCGGGCTGAACAAAGCGCTGGGGTCGAGCACCTTGCTTGGCTTATGCCCAGCCGCGTTGGCAAAACGCACGTCGCGCTTGCGGAAGAAGGTGTCCGCTACATAGCCGTCGATGTGGTGTTCGCTCAGGTACTTCAGGTTGGCTTCGCTGTGAAAGCCGGCGTCGGCGGCGAGCCTGGTTTGGCTGAGCACATCCGCGCTCAGTTCGAGCGCGCGATAGCTTTGCCTGACCCCCTCCAGCATGGGGATCAAAAGCCCATGCTCCTGCCCCTCGCCGAAGGCTTGCGCGTGCACCATCACCTGGTGCTTGGCGTCCACCAGAGCCACCCCGGTGTAGCCCTGAAAGGTGCCCTTGGCAGTTTTGATCTTGGCGCTGTCGTTGTCGGTGATGTTGCTCTTCTTTACTCGTCTTTGCGCACCAACTTTGTCTTGCCCACATCGAAGAAACCCCCGGACTTTGACCAGCGCCGCCTTGAGCGTGGCGGCCTGCTTGGCGCGGGCGGCGCGAAGCTGCGGCTCTTCGGCCTGGGTATCGACTTGCCGATGCCGATGCAGCAGCTTCTCGAGTGCTTGTTCCAGCTTCAACGCCTTCTTCTCAAACTCGCCCAACGTGCCGCTCCATTCCTTGGAGGCGTTGCTCGGCAGCTTCACCCCGTCGACTGCGAACATCTGCTTGCCGATCAAGCCCTGCTCGTCGCACACCAGCAGCACGTCGCGGAAGATCGATACGATCTCGTCCTGCTGGCGGCTGATAAAGTTGGCAATGGTGGTGAAGTGCGGGCTGCTGTCGGCCGACAAGGCCATGAACACTACGTTGTCCCGGCACAACTGCTCGATCTCGCGGCTGGAGGTCACGCCCTTGGAATAGGCGAACAGAATGATCTTGAGCAGGATCGCCGGGTCGTAGGCCGGGGCGCCAGTCTCGTCGTTCTGGTACTGCGCTTCGAACACCGTCAGATCAAACTCCTGATCGATGAGCTCGCTCAGGGTGTGTTCGAAGGTCCCGGGCAGAATCTGCTGCTCGAAGCTCACCGGCACCAGCTTCATCTGACCGTAATCGTAGTGCTTGTAGCGTGCCATCGCCCGTCCCCCGAGCTATCTATGCTACATGCATGGACAACGCAACAAGCACTCGGTTCTACCTTTTTCTACAGACTCAACGACCCAGTTCACCGGGCGGCGACGGCCGGCGAAGCCAGCTGTTGACGCTCCGGTGCAACTGATGGTTGGGCGTCGTCCACGCAGCCTTCACTTGTGCCGCTTCCATGCTTCGGAGAGGCCGTCTCTGATTCGCCTCATTGCCCGGAAGTATTCGCCAAGAACGGATTCCCACGCGGGTTCGTAGTCTTGGACGGGATACGGGAGATTAAAGAATCGATGTGCTTCGAGAAACTGCTTCGCGTTGTCGCCGTGCGTGGGATACCCTTGTCGCAGAGCATTTATGTTCTTCAGTACAGCACACGCGGTGTCGGTCTCCTCAACACTCATTACCTTCGTCAACGCTTGCTGAAGCAGAACAATCGCACCGGTCTCTGCGAGATCAGAGATGCCCGCCACCTTTCCTAATACTGGCTTGTTCAAGTCTTTGATAATAATCCCAAGCGACTGAACTCTCGCACGGAACTCATCCGCATTCCGAACGGGCTTATACATGTCCAACAGAGGTCGCTCCTGAGCTAAGAGGAGAATGCGTTCGCCCCAAATGTCTTTCGCGATAGCGTTAATCTGGTCTCTCAACTCGGAGATATCGTCGGAGAGGAGTGAGAGCGCGGCTCGGCGGAGAGGCGCGGACTGGATCTCCCCGATGGGGAGCAGCGTACCAGGTTGAACGACCGGACCCTGAGGAGGCTCCCGTGGGGCGGTATATGTATTGAGCTTTAGGTCTCTAATCTCGTCCAGGCGATTCTCGCTCGCAAGCGTAAGCGCGTATGCGGCCGCAGAAGACGAAGATACCGAAGTCATCTGTGCATCCGAGCTACCCCAAACAGACTGGAGTGTTCGAGACGCATCAATATCAACTGAGTACTGCCTGATAGGGTGGAACACGTCCCCTTCTTGCTCACCGACCTCGAACGACAAGCGATAGCGATGTCCGTCAAGGCCGGGCGGCGTGATTTCCTTGATGTCGCCTATCTTCAGGAACTTCGACACGAGCAATCACCTCATCTCGTAGACGCCCAACTTAAAGTGGGCGTCCCAAAGACGGAGTTGGGAACGTCCCAATGACGGCGGAAAAACCGTCGATATGACGCATAATCTCGATTGCCCCGAAACTCATGCTCCGTGCCCATACGGCACCGTTGCAAATTCAGCCCTTCTGCGAAACCCGCAGCGCCCGGTCCAGATCCGCGATCAGGTCTTCGGGATCCTCTAGCCCTACCGACAACCGCACGGTGCCTTCGGTGATCCCGGCGGCGCGCAGCGCGGCATCATCCATGCGGTAGTGCGTCGTCGTGGCGGGATGAATGACCAGCGACTTGGCATCGCCTACGTTTGCCAGGTGCGAGAAAACGCTCAGCGTTTCGATGAAACGTTTACCGGCAGCGCGGCTGCCTTTGATGCCGAAACTGAACACCGCGCCGCAGCCGTTGGGCAGCAGCTTCTTGGCAAGCTCGTGATCGGGATGCTCCGGTAGCTCGGGATATGAGACCGACTCTACCGCCGCGCTGCTCTTGAGGAAGGCTACGACGCGGCGCGTGTTCTCCACGTGGCGCTGCATGCGCAGACTCAGCGTTTCGATTCCCTGCAGGATCTGGAACGCGTTGTGCGGGCTCATGCACGCGCCGAAGTCGCGCAGTCCCTCCCGGCGCGCGCGCAGGACAAACGCGGCGGTGGTCGACTCCTCGCTGAACACCATGTTGTGAAAGCCGGCATACGGCTCGGTGAGCGTCGGAAATTTTCCGGACTTCTCCCAGTCGAAGCGTCCGCCGTCCACGAGAACCCCACCGATCGCCACGCCGTGGCCGCCGAGGAACTTGGTAGCAGAGTGGTAGATGAGATCGGCGCCCAGATCGAAAGGGCGCATGAGGTAAGGTGTGGTGAAGGTGGAGTCCACCAGCAACGGTACGCCCGCCTCGTGCGCGACCTGTGCCACGCGCGGGATGTCGAGGACGTCCAGTCCGGGGTTGCCGAGGGTCTCGCCGAAGAGCAGCCGCGTATTCGGGCGAATGGCGCGACGGAAGGCGTCCACGTCGCGCGGGTCGACGAACGTCGTCTCGATGCCGAAGCGCGGCAGCGTGTAGTGCAGCAGATTGTGCGAGCCGCCGTAGAGCGAGCGCGAAGCCACGATGTGGGACCCCGCGCCCATCAGAGTGGAGATCGCCAGATGGAGCGCGGCTTGCCCGCTCGCTGTCGCAATCGCCCCGACGCCGCCTTCCAGCGCGGATACCCGCTCTTCCAGCACGGCGTTGGTGGGGTTGGTGATGCGCGTGTACACGTGCCCGCCGCGCTCCATGTTGAACAGCGACGCAGCGTGGTCGGTGTCTTTGAACACATAGGAGGTGGTGAAGTAGATCGGTTGCGCACGCGCGCCGTGCTCGGGGTCGGGCTGCTGCCCGGCGTGCAAGCTCAAGGTGTCGAACTGATAGGACTTCGGGGTTGCCATCGGTCGGCTCGCTGACTGTTTTTAGTAGAACGCTCCCCGCGCCGATATCGGCCAGATGGCCTCGACGCGCTCGCCGCGGTAGCAGACCAGCCAGTCGTAAAGATTGACCGTGGGATCGCAGTGACCGGGTATGAGCCGCAGTTTCTGTCCGAGTTTCACGGTGCCGGGTCCGTCGAGCTGGATCACGCCATGCTCATCCGAAGCCTTGGTGTAGACCGCCCCGGGAACGCCAACGACCAGCGGCATTCCGGAGTCTACGCTGTGCGCCTTGAGCCCCGCGTCCACCACTGCGCGCGCGGGCACTGGATGGCTCATGACGGTGGCGAGGATGAACAAGCTCTGCTCGAACTCGTGCGCGGGTTTGCCGTCGTCGCTCAGGTTACGCCCGTAGTCCGCATCCATGAAGATATAAGAGCCCGGCTGGATTTCGTTGTACACGCCGGAAGCCGTCTCCAGCGCATAGGTGCCAGTGCCTGCGCCGGTGACGATCTCGGGGTGGAGACCGGCACTTTCGAGCAGCCGCAGGGTGGCCTGCACCTTGGCCACCGCTTGTGCGATGGCCTCGCGACGCTGCTGCGGCGTGCGCAAATGCTGTGCGGCCCCGTGGTAGGCATGCACGCCCGCGAAGCGCAGCCCCGGAGACTGGGCGATAAGCCTTGCCAAACCCAACACGGGCTCACCCGACTCCACTCCGCAGCGGTTGGCCCCCACGTTGACTTCAACCAACACGTCCAGCTTGACGCCGGCCTCGCGCACCGCACGCGCTAGCTGCGCGACGTTGCTGGCGTCGTCCACGCAGACGCTGATGCGGGCCTGGCGCGCGAGCTCTGCGAGCCTGGCCAGCTTCTGTCCTCCGACCACTTCGTTTGCCACCATGACGTCGCCAACGCCGCCGTGCACGAGCGCCTCGGCCTCGCTGACCTTCTGGCAACACACGCCCACCGCCCCACGCGCGATCTGCCGCAGCGCGATCTCCGGGCATTTGTGCGACTTGGCATGCGGCCGCAGCCGCACGCTCGTGCCGCGCAGGGATTCGCTCAGCCGCATAAGGTTTTGCTCGAAGGCGTCCAGGTCGAGCAGCAGCGCAGGTGTGTCGACCTGATCGATGCTCATGCCCACCGCTGCCGGCGGCGGTAGCGGTGACGATCGCGCGACGCGTGGTGCAGGCTCGTTCATCGGTGTCTCCTCGACCCAAAAAGGCGCTCGCCTAAGCGGTCCAAACGCAAGCATAACAGTACGCGTAAGCCGCGAGAAAAGCTGGGCGTCGTCTCTCCGGGGGCCGTCGGGGCGTAAGCGTAGAATATGAACCAGCGGTCCTGCGGATCCTGATAGCCGGGTACCAGATCCGAAGGCCGGCGCGTAGTGCGCGGCGAAATGTGCTGGAGGTTCAGGTGCGTGTGCAGTGGTCTTGTCTCAGGTTTCTCGTCCTGCCGGCAGTGACGCTCTCGCTCGCCGTAGGTTTGGCGGTGACGCTCGCCGCGAAGAGCGGCACCCGCGACGAAGCGGTGGCGGAACTGTACAACCCGGATGCAGCGATCAGACGCGACGCCGTCGACCAGCTTGCGCAGATCGGTGAGACTTCCGACGCCGACCTGGTGATCGAGGCGCTGCATGACACCGATCCCGAAGTGCGTGTGCACGCGGAGGTCGCCGTCTGGGTGCTCTGGGGCCGATCCGGCGATCCCGAGGTCGATCAGCTGCTGAAATCTGGAATCCAGCGCATGGAGGATGGCCAGATGGGTCAGGCGGTGGAAGTCTTTACCCGCATCACGGAACGCAAGCCCGACTTCGCCGAAGGCTGGAATAAGCGCGCCACCGCGTACTACCTCATGGGCGACTTCGATCAATCGCTCAAGGACTGCGATGAGGTGATCAAGCGCAATCCACAACATTTCGGCGCGTTATCCGGGTACGGGATGATCTACCTTCGGCTGGGCGAGCTGGAAAACGCGCTCGGATACTTCGAGCGCGCGCTCGAGATCAATCCGAACCTCAAGGGCGTGGAGGAGAGCATCCGACTCATCCGCTACAAGCTGCATCAGGACGGCAAGCAGGATATCTAGTCCCTTCGCACTGAGGACGCCCTGTGGGCCCGTTCGGTCTGAGCCTGTCGAAGACCGAATGAAATCGAAGCCCTCGTGGTTCGACAAAGCTCACCACGAACGGCAAATCATTTCCGGGCCCGGATGCTAGGCCGTACGGCCGTAGTGCGCAGCTCGAGAACCTTGAACGCGGCAGCTTACTTCTTCTTCGCCTTCCTCTTCACGGCGGGCGTTCGTCTGCGCGTCGCCGAGGGCCTGGCCCGGATGCGTTTCGCCGGGAGCGGAATGCCCGACAGGTGCTGGAACACCTTCACCACCGCCGAGTCGTCCTCGAGCCCGTAGCCGGCCGCACCGGCCATCAGATACATCTGGTGCGCGGTGGCGGTGATCGGAAGCGGGAAGGTCAGCTTCTTGGCCGAGTCGAGCACGATGCCGAGATCCTTCACGAAGATGTTGACTGCCGACAGCGGCGTGTAGTCACCAGCCAGGATGTGCGGCACGCGGTTCTGGAACATCCAGGAAGCGCCCGCGCTGTTGGAGATGACCTCGTACAGGACGTTCGGATCGACGCCCGCGCGTATGCCCAGCGCCATCGCCTCGCACGCGGAAGCGATGTGAACGCCTGCCAACAGCTGGTTGATCATCTTCACCTTGGAGCCCATCCCGGGCTGCTCACCCAGGCGGTACACCTTGACCGCAATGGCGTCGAGCACTGGCTGCGCCTGCCGGAACGCGTTCTTCGTGCCCGAGGACATGATCGAGAGCTGCCCGCTTGCCGCACGCATCGCTCCGCCGCTGACTGGGGCGTCGATCAAATGGATTCCGTGCTGAGACAGCCGCTGTCCGAGGTACTCGGCGAAGGCGGGCGGCACCGTCGCGCTGGCGATGACAACCGAGCCGCGCGCCATGCGCGGGGCGGCGCCGTTGCGCCCGAACAGCACTTCGTCGGTCTGCTCGGCGTTGAGCACGAGCAGAATCACGATCGATGCATTGGCGCCGACTTCCGCAGGGTTCGCTGCAGCGATTCCGCCTTGTTTGGCGAACGCTTTGACCACCTCCGGGCGCACGTCGTATGCGTGCACTTGGAACCCCTTGTTCACCAGCGTGCGCGCTACGCCCAAGCCCATGGACCCCAAGCCGATTACGCCGACGCTCTTGCCTTTTTTCTTAGCCACTTTCTTTGCCATTCTCTGCCCTCCCATGATGGCTTCGCGCAAAGCCGGCAGTTTATAGTGCCATGAGGCTGGCCGCCATCCGCCGCACGGTATGCGACAACGGTATGATGATTCCCTCGGGCTGTCGCTCTTGATTGAAACCGCGAATCCAATGACCACCAAACCGCATCATACCGCGCGCGGCTTCCGCAACAATTACTCGACTGGCGCGCGCGGCAGCTTCTGGAAATGGCAGCGCGAGCGCTGGGAGAAGGGGCTGCCGAAGATGCCCGAAGGCGGATACCACTTCGAGCGCCTTCGCCCCGATGTAGCCTGGCTCCAGGCCAACCGGACGCAGGCCACGCTGACCTGGATCGGGCATGCCACATTTCTGTTGCAGCTCGACGGCGTCAACATCCTCACCGACGCGCATCTCACTGAACGTTCTTCTCCGGTCGGTTTCGTGGGCCCGAAACGCGTAGTTCCGCCGGCACTCGCTTTCCGTGATCTGCCGCATATCGATGCAGCGATCCTCTCGCACAACCACTACGACCACCTCGATCGCGAGACGGTGAGGCGGCTCGCGTCGCAGGCAGCAGGCGCACCGCACTTCTTCGTGCCGCTCGGGCTCAAAGCTTGGTTCGCGGGCCAGGGCATCCGCACCGTGAGCGAGCACGACTGGTGGGACGAGGTCCAATTTCGGGACCTGAAGCTCACGCTGGTCCCGGTGCAGCACTGGAGCGCGCGATCGCCCTGGGACCGCGACAGCACATTGTGGGGAGGCTGGGTCGTCGAACAACCCAGCTTCCGATTCTTCTTTGCCGGTGATACCGGCTACTCTGCCGACTTCAAAGACATCGGACAGCGCTTCGGCTCGTTCGATCTCGCCGCGATTCCGATCGGCGCATACGAGCCGCGC
Organism: uncultured beta proteobacterium; assembly: GCA_963747025.1. GTDB lineage: Bacteria > Pseudomonadota > Gammaproteobacteria > Burkholderiales > SHXO01 > SHXO01. Next base: position 17,942 of record CAVVDJ010000003.1, on the reverse strand, counting down.
TGGTTCATGCGCATCATGCACGTCAATCCGGAGGAAGCGGTCAAGATCCACCAGGACCTCCGCGCGCGCCGTTCGGTCGCGATGCACTGGGGAACTTTCATCCTGACCGATGAGCCGCTCGATGAGCCTCCGCATCGATTGGCTGCGGCGCGGCTGGCGGCGGGGATAGCACCTGAGGAGTTCTTTCTGATGAAGCACGGCGAGACGCGCAAGCTGGCACCGATGTTCCGCCCCGGCCCCGCGTTGGTGTCGATTGTGGAGCCGGCGACTGCGAGATGATGCAAGCGGGTGAGCGAGCGCAAGCGGATACGGTCGACTTCGCACGCCTCAAGAGCCGCATCCGGGTTTGGGGCGAGGAGCTCGGCTTTTCGCAAATCGGCGTCGCCGACGTCGAGCTGGGCGATGCCGAGGCGCGGCTGCTCGACTGGTTGTCGAGAGGATTCCATGGCGATATGCGTTACATGGAGTGGCACGGCACGCGCCGCAGCCGTCCGGCCGAACTCGTTCCAGGCACGGTGCGCGTGATTTCGGCGCGCCTGGACTATTGGCCACTGGACGCAGCGGACAGCGAGACGGCCATGGCGGACGGTAAGCAGGCATACGTGTCGCGCTATGCTCTGGGGCGTGACTATCACAAGGTTCTGCGCGGCAGGCTGCAGAAGGTGGCCGACCGCATCGAGCAGGACATCGGCGCATTCCACTACCGCGTGTTCACCGACAGCGCCCCGGTGTTGGAAGTGGAGTTGGCGGCGAAGGCGGGGCTCGGATGGCGCGGTAAGCACACTCTGCTGCTGGATCGCGAGGCCGGCTCGTGGTTCTTCCTCGGCGAGATCTATACCGATCTGCCGCTGCCTGTCGACGAGGCGCAAAGCGAGCACTGCGGCACTTGCCAGCGCTGCATCGATGTCTGTCCCACGCGCGCGATCGTGGCGCCTTACCAGCTCGATGCGCGCCGCTGCATCTCCTATCTCACCATCGAGCATGCCGGCAGCATCCCAGAAGAATTGCGGCCGCTCATGGGCAATCGCGTGTACGGCTGCGACGATTGCCAGCTCGTGTGTCCGTGGAATCGGTTCGCGCCGAAGAGCGAGCTGGACGACTTTCGCATCCGCCACGGACTGGACCGCGCCACGCTGCTGGAGCTGTTCGCCTGGAGCGCGGAGGAGTTCGAGAGCAAGCTCGAAGGGAGCGCGATCCGGCGCATCGGTCACGAACGTTGGCTGCGCAACCTCGCCGTGGGCCTGGGCAACGCGCCAGGGGATCGAGCCATCCTGCAAGCGCTGGAGGCGCGCCGGAGCCATCCCTCTGATGTGGTGCGAGAGCACGTGGCGTGGGCTATCGCCGAGCAGCAGCGCAAACTGCGAGGACAATACGATGTCCAGTCTTGAAACGTCAGTTCTGAAACCCGGGCTCGCTTGCGCAGCCGTCTCCGCGCTGGCGCTGGTAGCGATGCTCGCGCGTGAGCCCGCGCTAGCGGAGGACATCATGAAACTCACTTCGACGGCATTTGCCGAGAACCAATCGATCCCCAAGGTATACACCTGCGAAGGCAAGGACACGTCGCCGCCGCTCGCTTGGAGCGGTGTGCCTGCGAACGCCAAGAGCCTGGCGCTGATCGTGGATGATCCGGATGCTCCAGACCCTGCGGCGCCGCGCATGACATGGGTGCACTGGGTCTTGTACGACATCCCGGCGAACGCTTCCGGTCTGCCCGAGGGCGCGGCATCCGGCGGGCTGCCGAAAGGCACGCTGGATGGGACCAATGACTGGCAACGGACCGGGTACGGCGGCCCGTGCCCTCCGATCGGGCGCCACCGCTACTTCCACAAGTTGTACGCGCTGGATACCGTGCTACCGGATCTGAAGAAACCGACAAAGGCTGCGCTGGAGCAGGCGATGAAGGGTCACGTCATCGCGCAAGCGCAGTTGGTGGGGACGTACCAGAAGGGCAGAAACTAAGAGCTAGTGACCTGCCCCAGAAATAACTTGCCGTTCGTGGTGAGCCTGTCGAACCACGTGCGCTTTCGCAAAGGTCCGTTCGGTCTGAGCTTGTCGAAGACCGAATGACAGGACGCAAGCTACCCTGCGGCGAACGCAAGTCCGCTATCTCAAACCCAGAGCGAACCACGTCTCACCCCTTGCTCGTGGTCTTGCGGATCTCCTTCTCGTCGGTCCACTCCAGCAGTCCGTTGCGGATGTTCCATAGCTGCAGGTTGAACTTGTAGTAGACGTCCTTCACGTCCTTGGCTTGTTTCACGATGGACGTGATGTTGCCCTCCATGCGGTACTGGGCACCCACCATCTTTCCTTTCTCGACCGCCTGCTCCTTTTCGTATAGCTCGCTCTGCTGGCGCTGCAGCTCCTCGACCTGCTGCTGCATGGCGGCGGCATCGACCGCGAAGCGAACCTTGCCGCTCTTCTGCAGCTCGGCGCGGATCTTGTCCGTGATGGAGCGGGTATCGATGTATTCGCTGGTCTTGTTCTTGACCTCTTGGACGGTGACGATCGGGAGATTTCCGCTGGCGATCACGGGGTCCTGCAGCATCGAGCGCGTCATGGACTCGGCGATCATCTGCAAGTCGGTCGAGCCGAACTGGTTGGTCACGGTCTCCACGGCCTTCTCATCGCCGTAGCGGGTCTTCTCCTGAGCGCAGCCGGCGGCGAGCGCCACGGCGGCGAGCAACGGCAACAGCGCGAGGCGGCGGCTACGGCTTGCATCGATCATGGTTGGTTTCTCCTTTCAGTAAATAGGCCCGCCTGGCGTGGGGGCTGGCATCCGACAAGTTGGGGCGCTCGCGGCCATGGCTATTCCTGGCTCTGCAGGATCAACCGGTAGTCCACGGCTTTGCTCGTGGGTGCGATACCGTTGACGACGATGTTGGTGTTCTCGTTCATGAGCAGCGGCTTCCACACTTCCTCTTCCCAGGCGCGCATGCCCTCGCGGTCGATCCAGCGGAACTTGTAATTGATCCGCTTGACCTTGGAGCTGTCGTTGTTGAGGTTGACGTCGATCTTCAGCAGATCGCCGGTCATCGTGCAGCGCATCTCGGTCGCCTGGATGGTGGTGCGCTTGCCCTCCATCAACACCTTGGCCTTGATCAGGTCTTCCATCGAGCCGATCTTGGTGTCCCCGATCGGGCAACCGTAGGCAAAGCCGGGCTTCTCGAACCCCTTCTTGGCGGCACATCCCGCCGCGAGCACGGCCGCCAGCACTGCGATGATGGTCCATGTCCATTTCATTTTGGATTCTCCAGTGGGGTTGCTGCTCAAACGTTTCTACTTGCCGCCAGTTGACGGGCTCGTGGGGTCACCCATCGCCGCCGCTACCGGAGCCTGTAGGAAGAGCTGGCCCCGCAACATGCGTAAGCCTACCACGGCGTAGCGTCCGGATAGTTTCACCTGCACGCTGCGCGTGCCTCCGGGCGTCTGCAGGGTGATGGTATGGGTTCCGGGCGGCAGGCGCGCCCGGGCGATGCCGATCTCGCGACGGAAGCGTCCGCCAGGTCCGTTCGTCCGCCGATTCGGTCAGCACCGAACCGATGGTCACCGCGAGCGCGGCTATCGCGAGCCCCATGTTGTTCTGCTTCTGCGACTGGTGTTGCAGCGCGTATTGCGTTGCCGCCTTGGTGGCCGACCGGATAGCGCCGCGCAGCATGATGCTGGGCATGTCGTCCTTCAGCGCGCGGCGCGCCATCAGATCGATACTGGTGATCGGCGCCACGGCCAGGGACTGCCCGTCATTCAGTCCGAGCTGGCCGGGCAGAAAGGGCGTCGAAGTCGGCACCATCACCGGGAACGAAACCGGGACCAGGACCAGCGTACCGTTTACCGGGATCGGCAGTGCGAACTGGCGCGACTGCATAGCGGGCGCCGTGCCGGATCCGATCACGAACAACGTGTCGGTCAGCCCGTCGTCAGGCGCGCTCACCCGCTGATCCAGGCCGCGCAGCGCCTCCTCGAGCAGCGGCTGGTTGGGCTGCAGCTCGTTTGCGAGGCGATAGCCCGGTGCGGCCAGGCTCGGCTCGCCCAACGACTCGTAGACGAAGCCCGCCAGATAGTGCGACAACGCGCTCTGGTAGCTGTTCTGCAACGCGTTCACCGCGGGGTTGTCGATCGTCTGGACCGGATACCCGTTCAGCTCTTTGAAGTTCGTGCGCGCGCCCTTCTTCTGCGCTTCCTGCTGGACCTTGGCGAGCTCCTTGGCGCGCACGTCCGCGATCACGGCTTCGAGCTCGTGCGTCTGCTTGATGGCGACACGGGCGTTGTCGTACTCGCCCAAGGCCAGATAGTTGAGCCGATGTAGGTCAGCAGCATGACCTTCTCATAGTCATGCCCTTCGTAGGGACGCACCTTGTCGTTGATCACGAAGCTGGCAATGCTCGAACCCAGCTTCGAGGGGTCGGTCTTCGCCGTCTGCTCCCAGGCTTGCACGGTCTCGTTCGCCGAGCTCCAGGCTTTCTGGCTGTCGGGGTAGCGGTCCACCCATCGTTGCATCATGCCGAGCTCGAGGTAATAGAGCAGGTCCTTGTCCTTCCCCTTGTTGTTCTTGTTGAGCTGTTTGATGGCATCGTCCACCTTGCCTTCGGCAGCCAGGTTGGTGGTCTGGTTGAGCTCCTTGTCATAACTGCGAAAAGCGGCGCAGCCGGACAGACACAGCGCCATGCAGAGCGCCAGCCACGCCGAACGCCAGCTCCCCGCGCTGGCTGGCGGCCAGGCGGGTTGCTCAGACACCCAGCTGCTCCGCGAGGTGGTTGAAGTCGTCTGCGACAACGTCGAACGAGGTGTCGTGCGGGAGGTTGTACCCCGAGCGGTGACCGAACTCCCGCGGCCGGCGCACGAAAGCGGTGCGTAAGCCCTGAGCGCGCGCGGCAGCGAGGTCATCTTCGTGCGCGGCGACCATCAGTGTTTCCTCGGGGCGTGTGCCGAGGAGGGCACAAGCACCCAGGTAGGTCTCGGGATCTGGTTTGTAGTGGTGGAACAGCTCGGCCGAGAGGATGCAGTCCCACGGCAGACCGGCGTGCTTCGCCATCTCAGTCAGTAACGCCACGTTGCCGTTGGACAAGGTCGTTATGATGAACTTGGTCTTGAGGCGCTTCAGCCCGCGGACCGAGTCCGGCCACGGGCGCAGCCTGTGCCATGCCCTATTGAACTCGTCGAGCTCGGCCTCGGACAGGCCGTGAACGCCGAATCGGGGCAGGATTTCGTCCAGGATGACCCGGTGCAGCTTGTCGAGGTTCATCCACGACAATTCGCCTCGACGCACGCGGTCCATCGCCGGCCGGTAGCCGGCGCGCCAGGCATCGGCGAATGCGGCCCAGTCCACCTCCAGCCCCTTGCGCTCGGCCAACGCCCGGCCTTCGCGGACGAGGCTGCCACGCCAGTCGACGACCGTGCCGAAAACATCGAACAGCAGTGCGCGTATGGCGTTCAACGCTGCAAACGTAAGAAGGAGGACAGGGCGTGGCACCGATTATACGGCCCGGCCGGCGGCGGGCAATGCCATACGGGACTGGCTGAGTCGCCGAGCGCGGTGCTACGGTCAGCCGCGCCGGGACGGAAATCAGGTGAGACGGCGGCGAGGGTTTGCGTTACCGCAACTAACCGCCCGCTTTCTTGGGACGAACCCTCAGTGGATCACGACGCCCCAGGGCCGCTCTCCGACGGGGACGTCGGTGATTTTCTGGTTGGTCTCGGTGTCGATGACCGACACGGCGTTGGACCGGCCCGCGGCCACATACAGCTTCTTGCCGTCGGGCGTGATGGCCATGTTCCAAGGACGCTTGCCGACCGGGATGGTTGCGATGATCTCGTCGCTGCCCGTGTCGATCACCGACACCGTCGCGTCCTTGCCGTTGGAGATGTAGACGCGCTTGCCGTCGGGGCGCACCGTCACGCCGTTCGAGAAGCTGCCGCCCTTGATGCTCTTGATCACTGCTTGCTTGACCACGTCGATGACGTAGACCGTGCTGTCGAGCTCGCACGCTACGTAAGCCTTGCTGCTGTCGGGCAGGAAGCCGATCCCGCGCGGACGGCGCCCGACCGGCACGCTCGCGACTTCCTTGCGCTGGCCGAGGTCGATGATGTCGACCTGTGTTGCCTCCTCGGCGCTGGAGTAAATCCATTTGCCGTCGGGGCTGAACACAGCGTGCTCGGGGTTCTTGCCCTTCGACCTTGATGTTGGCGACGCGCTTTTTGGTCGCCGTGTCGATAAGCGCGATCGAGTTGGTCAGCTCCACCGCCGCTGCTACCAAATGGCCGTCGGGAGACAGTCCCACGCCTTCGGGCGACTCACCCAGGTCGATGCTGTCCACGACTTTCTGCTGGTCGAGATCGACGACCAGCAACGCGTTGTTGGGCTGATCGCTCACATACAGCGTGTTGCTGGCTTTCCCGGTGGCAATGCCGCGCGGTTTCTTGCCGGCCTTTATGGTCTTGACCACGGTGTCGGTCTGCGTATCGATCACCGAGATCGTGCCGCTCTCCTCGTTGGGTACGTAGGCGAGCGGTGCGGCGAGTACGCCTCTGCCACGCGAGCGCGAGAGCTGCCGCCGGCAATAGAACAGTGCGCATCTTCACAATTGGTCTCCTTTTTTCGACGCCCGGCATTGTAACCGCATGGCCAGTCCGGCGATGGCGGTCCATGTCTTAGAATGCCGCCGGCTCGACTCAAGTTCGATTACCGAACGCGGCGGTTGGGGCTCGCTCTATCCAAAGCGAGGTCCGTGCGCTCGCGCCCAGGGCTGACTCTGCGAGACGCGTCTCAGTTGGCGTCATCCGAATGCGCGGCTTTGGCGGGTCTGTCGAAATCGTAACGCACGCCGATCCAGATAGCCGAACGGCGCGCCGGGCGAGCTGAACATGGAGGATGGCACGCTGGCGTTGTTGTAGCTGAAGTTCGGACCGGTGAAGAAGTTAGCGCCCAGAACGCCCGCAGTCTGGTATTTCCTGTCGAAGAGATTGTTGATACGGCCGAACACCTGCAGCTGGTCCGTGATGTAGTAGCGCGCGTCCAAATTGAAGATGGTGTAGCCGGGCACCGGTCCGTTGCTGTCTTGGTTGTTGTTGTCGCCCTGCGCGTACTGGCTGCTGGCATAGACCAGAGTGCCGCCGATGGAGAGCTTTGGCGTCGCCTGCCAGTCGGCGCGCAGCTTGAAGTTGTTGCGCGGGATGCCGGGGATGTGATCCCCCGGCTGCACCTGGATGTCGTCGTTGCCGTCGTGTGACGAGTTGTTTGGGCTGTTGATGAGGAAGGACGACTGGTACGTGGCGTCCACGTAAGCGTAGGCCGCCTGCAGCTTCACCGTACCGAGCTGCTGCTGCAGGCCGAGCTCCAGGCCCTGGCGCCGCGTCTGCGGGATGTTCGTGAAAGTAGCCGACGGCACCGCTGGAACTGGCGCTCACGAACTGGATGTCGTTGTATAGATTTGCGTGATAGATGGCGGCACTCCAGGCGGTGTTGGGACCGAGTGCGCCGCGTCCGCCCAGCTCCAGTGTCTTGGCGATCACCGCCTGCAGCGGCGGATCCGAGAGGAAGGCGTTGGGTAACGGGCACGGCGCATTGGGATCCGCGCAAGTCAGCTCGACTGCGGTCGGTGCGCGCATGCCTTCGTTGTAGCTGATGTAGGTGTTGACGGCCTTGCTCGGGTTGTAGTTCAGGCCGATCGCCGGGTTGAAACGCTGAAACGTATTGTTGCCATCGACGCCCGGCTTGTTGCCCAGCTCGTCGGTGATGTCGATGGTGGCGATGTTGTAGCGGCCGGCCAGTGTCAGCAACAGCTTCTCGGTGAATGCGAACGTGTCCGTGAAGTAGAAGCCGGTGTATGCAGTGGTGCTGCTCACGTCCGTCTCCAGCACATACGGGGTCACCCCTACCACCTGACGGGTCGAGTCGAAGACCGCGTCCTGCGAGCTCTGCTTGAAGCTGGTGCTGCCGTAGTCGTAGCTCGCGCCGAGCCGTCAGGCTGTTCTTGTGCGACGCCAGCGGCGTGAGCAACGTGAACTGGATAGCGCCGCCAAGGCCATTGGTGTCGATCACGCTTTGGTCGTTGGAAGCCGGACACAGCGTCCGCCGACGTAGGCCGAGCCGTCGGTGCCAGGTGCCGTCGAACTGGTCGTTGATGTTGCTGCTGGTGTTGGTGCTGTTGAGCTGCCGCCAGTACACGTTCCCAGCCAGGATCTTGTCTTCGGTCAGCACTTTGCTCAACTGCAAGGTGATGGCGTTCAGGTTGTTGTCGGTGATGTCCGGCCAGGTATAGGCGAGCTTGTCGTTGGCCGAGTACATGGCGGTCGGGATCGTCTGAGTCCCCCAGAGATTGTTGTTGGCGAAGGTGTAGCTCAGGTCGCGTCGAAGTCCGCGGTCTGGTAACCCAGTTTGCCGAATATCTGCCGGATCGTGCTCGGCGAGTAGTCGCGCCAACCGTTGCTGCCGAAGTAGTTGCCGTAGACGTAGTAGTCGAAGTTGTCTTTGACGCCGCCGTATTCGGCGCTTCCGGTGTAGGTGTCCCAGGAACCGCCAGACAGCGTCACCGCGCCGCCCGGATACTGCGCGGCCGCTCTTCGTGTTCACCGACAGCGCGCCGCCCAGCGTGTTCAGACCGAACACCGGGTTGGATCCCGGGATGAGGGTCATGGTGGAAATGGCGCCTTGCGGAATCAGATCCCAATTCACCACGTCGCCGAACGGATCGTTTACGCGCACCCCGTCCTGGAACACCGACAAGCCCTGCGGTACACCCAACAGCGGCGATGCCGTGAACCCGCGGAAGTTCACGTCGGGCTGGAACGGGTTGCCCTGCGCCTCGTTGACGCTCACGCTGCCGATGTTGCGGTCGAGGTAGTCTGGCACGCTGACCGACTCCTGCTTTCGCATCTCGCTGCCGGTGATGATCTGGACATTGGCCGGCACCTCGTTGATTGGAGTGCCAATGCCGGGCACCGGCGTCGTGCCCACAATCTCCACGGTGGGCGTCTCCAGCTGGGCTGCAGGGTTCTCCTTGGGTTCGGCTTGCTGGGCTAGCGCGGACAAGGCCGAGCAGCCGGCCGCGAGCAATGCCGCGGCAATTTTGGTTTTCATTGTTCTGGGCTCCCTCCCCCTGTTTTCGATGCTCGTGCGCTGGGCTGCGTGCACCCGGCGTCACGGATCTATGCCCACATCCTGGGGATGATGTCGGCTGTTCGAGCAATCTAGGCGAGGGGTACAGCGAGGAGTCAGGGAAAAATTCCCGTATGTTCCGGGAATTTTTCCCGACTGGCCGGGAACCATTCTGGCCTTGGGAAGGAAAACGTCTAAATGTCATGCTTTTATCGTTGCGTGACTCGTCGCGGTCCGCATCCGAACCCAGCCCTGCAGCCAGCAGGGCCGAGTGGGTCAGTCGTTGGCGGAAGCGGTCTTCTTGCCGCCGAAGGCGTACGAGACGCCGACCCAGATCCCGATCGGAGCGCCGGGAGTGTAGAAGGTGGCGTTCTGCCAGCCACTCGAGTTGTAGTTGAAGCCGTTCGCGGTCTGTATGCCGCCGGCGCCGGCGACGAAAGGATTGGTGCCGAGAGATCCCGCCGGGTAGTACTTCCGATTGAAAATGTTGTCGATCTCGGCGAACAGGGCGAGGCCGTTCTCGAACGCGTAGCGCGTGCGCAGGTTCACCACCGCGAAGCCGGGAGCGGTCCCGTCGTTCACGTTCGGCAATCCGTTGCTGGCGCTCACGCCGCCGGGCTGATCGAGGTTGTTCTCGTTCCCGCGCACGTACTGCCAGGACTGCGCCAGCAGCAAGCCGCCGATGGACCAGGCGGGCGTGAGCTGATAGGAAACATTCAGCTTGAATATGTTCTGCGGCAAGCCGGGAATGTGGTCGCCAGGGCTCACCGTGTAGACGCCGTCTGCATCGGCGCTACTGTTCGCGCCGTTGACCAGCTGCGAGGTGCTCTGAAACGTCGCGTTGAGGTAGGTATAGCTCGATTGCCAGGAGAAGCGGCCAAGCTGGCCGGAAAACCCGAGCTCCAGTCCCTGCCGGCGGGTTTTGCCGAAGCTGTTGAAGTAGCCCTGTTGAGGATTGGTAGGCGAGCTCACGAACAGGATGTCGTTGGTCGTGTCGGTGCGGAACAGCGCCATGTTCCACGCCATCTGACCGTTCAAGATTCCGCGCGCGCCTATCTCGCCCGTGCGCGCGATGACCTCGGGGAGGAACGGGTCGCCCGTCAGAGCGCTGGGGATGGTGCAGGGCGCGTTGGGGTTCGCGCAGCCCAACTCGATTGGGGACGGAACCCGGCTGCCCTGGCTCCAGTTGATGAACGTGGTGAGATTGGGCTTCGCGTTCCAGGTCAACCCCGCGGCCGGGTTGAACTGGTGGTAGGTGAAGGTATCGTTTGTCGCCTGGAAGTCGTCGGTGCCGTCGTAGTCCGCCATTTCCTCCGCGGCCACGTTGTGGTTCAAGTTGCTCGTGACCTTCGTGTAGTTGTACCGTCCCGAGACCGTCAGGTGCAGCGTCGGCTTGATGGACCACGTATCGGTGAAGAAGGCGCTCGCCGTCTGGTAATTCCCTGAGATGCTGTTGGCAAGCACCTGGCCGTTGAAAAAGTCGACAAACGGTTGCGGGGGCAATTGCGCGACCCGTTGATCGTCGAGCACGGCGAGCTGCACGGTCTGACTGTAGTTCACCTTGCTGTAGTCGTAGGTTGCGCCGAGCGTGAAGCGATTGTTGGTCATCAGGTGCGTGTACTGCAGCGACAAGCCGGTGCTCTCCTGTGTCGTGTTCGTGTTGTTGAAAACACCGGTAGCGGCATACCCCTCGGTGGCGCTGAACGGCGTACCTGTGACGGGATCGAAAGCGGTAGGGCTGGCGCCGTCGAAGTCGGTGTCCGTGAAATCGTCGAACACGTCGCCGTTGGTGGTGTTGGTGCGGTTCTTCCGCCAATAGATCGCGCCACCGATCTGGTTCTTGTCGTCGAACCAGTGCGTCCCGGCCAGATTGAGCAGGACCATCTCGTTCTTCGTCTGGTCCGGCACGGTAAACACGGAGTCGTAGTTCTGCTGCAGCAGATTGACCGGCGTCCCGCCGTTGCCGGTCATGTTCGATTTGGCATACGCCAGCGAAAGGTCGAGGTCGGTGTGCTCGGCGCGCAGGCTGGTCTTTGCGAACAGCTGACCCACCTTCGTGGGCGACAAATCGCGCCAGCCGTTCTCCTGGAAGTAGTTGGCGTTGATGTAGCCGCCGAGTCTGCCGTCGTTCCCGCCCAGCTCGGCCCACGTGTTCCATCTGCCCCAGGATCCCCCTGACGCTTCGACATAACCGCCCGGATCGAGGAAGCCGTCCTTGGTGCGCAGCGCGATGGCCCCGCCCAGCGTGTTGAGGCCATACAGCGGGTTGGATCCGGGGATGACATCGACCCGCGAAATCGCGTTCATCGGGATCAGGTCCCAGCTCACGACGTCGCCGAACGGTTGGTTCATGCGGACGTTGTCCATGTAAACCGAAAGACCTTGCGGCGTCCCCAGCAGCGGGGACGCGGTGAAGCCGCGGTAGTTCACGTCGGGCTGAAACGGGTTGCCCTGGAAGTTGCTGACGCTCACGGAACCGACGCTTTCCTCGAGCAGCGAATTGACATTGATCGGCTTGAATTGATCGATCAGCTTTTCGTTGACGGTCTGGACGTTGCCCGGGACCATGTTCTTGTCCACCCCCAGGCCGGGGACAGGGCTGGTTGAGATCACTTCCACGACCGGAGTCTGTGGCTGCGACTTGGTCTCCGGTGTCGGGGAGGCCTGCGGTGTGGGGGTCTGGGTCTCCTGGGTATGGCTGGGCGTGGCGGATAAAGCCAGCACTGCCAGGCACGCGGCACGCACTGTTCTAGTTGTCATTGTCATGTCTCGTTGTTCTTGATTTCAGCCGCGTTGCATCAGACTCCCGCTGGCGCAACGGCCTCCCATTGAATCTCCGGGCACGCAAAGTGGCGTTTCACCGGGTTCAGGCGACAATCTAGGCCCGGAGGCGGACCCTGCTGCAGGGAATAATTCCCGGGATCACCCAGGAAAACTTCTCGTCAATCGTTCAGGTGGCGAGCCGTCGGTTGAAGCGGAGGGGGCAAAAAGTTGGCGTCGACGTTGAAACAGTGCTCAGATTCTCGGAGCGAGCGCGGCGTTTGGGATCGCGTTCGCAAGAGCGTGGCCCTGTTCAAACAGGACGACGTGCTGCGCGCGCTTGGCAGCCAGTTGAGGTCGTTCGGCGAGGCCAACATGCCGACACGTAGTCGCGCGCTGTGCGTGGTGCGAATGTGCCGGTCGAACCTTGCCCTCGCTCGTGCAGCAAGCGATCGCGCATCACGCGCTTGCTCCGGCTACGGCTTGGCGAGCAAGCGCAGAACGAAGGTCGCGCCGCTTACGGCGATTGCGCTGCGCACCCGCGCGTTCGCGACCTGGACATGGCTCCTACCGCAAAGAGTCAGTGGACGCTCTGGCACATCGGAGCGCCCTCGGCCGCCGCACGCCAGTCATCGCACATCCCGTTGCACACGGCGCGAATCGTTGGGTCGGCGTCCGGATGTCGTGTAAGGCAGTCCAGGTGCGCGGCGACGCATCTAGCCAGGCGTGGACAGCGCGTGCGTTGATACGCATTCATCAGGTAAAACGTAGCGGCAATTATTGTCTCGACGCGGCTCGGTGCAACACTCGTGGTGCTCATCATGGGCTCCGAAAAAAAACTTCAAGTGATGGAAGGACGCGTCAACTTGACTGCGTACCGGTGTGGGGCGAATCCCGCTGCAGCAACAGCGGCAACGGCGGTGCAGGCCCAACAGCCCCTTTTGGTCGAAACGGGCTCGCTGGCTCCGGCAAAAACGTCGGGCTCGCTGGCAGGTAGAGGCAAGGCCACGCGCGGAGCGGGCTTGCGGGATACATCGAAGAGGGTAGGGCAGGCAGACGAACAATAATGATTCTCATTACCGTAGTCAAGCGTTTCGAGAGGCAGCGACGAACGGCTAGACCATCTCAGCAAAGTGTCGCCCTCTACGCCGCAGCTGAAGGAGGCGGAGTCGCTTAGCGAGTGTCGGGGCGCGGATCGGGTACGAACCCGTCGCGGTTTGGCATGCGTACGGCAGGCAGTGGCACGGCATCCATGACCGCATCGGCCTGCACGATGCCGTTCAGATACAACAAGTAGGCGACCAGCGCGTAGACCTCTTCGTCGCGCAACGATTGCGGCGCGTTGAAAGGCATGGCCCGGCGCACGTAGTCGAACAACGTGGTGGCATAGGGCCAGAAACTGCCGATGGTCTTGACCGGGTCGCGTCGGAGCGAGAGTGCCGCGTCCGCCGGTAAGGCGATCCTGCGGCTTGCCTTCGCCATTTGCGGCCGTGGCAGACCGCGCAACGCTCGGCGTAGAGCTGCGCGCGCCGCGGACGCCGTGCCGCGGCCTGGAGGAAGACCCGCGCCATCCGGCGCGATGTCGATATCCCACGCGCGCAGCAACGGGCGGAGGCCGGCGCTCCAATGCCCATTCCATCTGCCCGCGCCGCGGCGCAGAAGGCGAGCAGCAGCAGGCACAGGCTACGCGTGCACATTTTCCACTCCACCGTCGGCGCCGATGCGCCAGCTCTGGATGGCGTTGTAGTGGTAGTAGGAGTCGATGCCGCGCGCCGCGAGCAGCGCGCTGCGAGCGGGCTGCACGTAGCCGGTATCGTCGACGGCCCGGCTCTGCAGCACCGCTCGGCGCTCCATCCCACCGCCACGGGAAGTCGAAAGGCGGTCAGGCACTTCGGCAGGACCGGCTCCTGCAACCGCGCCTCGCGCCAGCTCCGGCCGCCGTCCACGGACACGTCTACCCGTCGGATGCGACCGCGCCCGCTCCAGGCGTAGCCGTAGATCTCGACGAATCCGGGCGCGGCGCAGCGTTTGCCCACCGGATGGCCGCACGATCACCGACTTGGCTTCCATCACGAACGTGAACTGGCGCGCCGTGCCGTCCGGCATCAGGTCGGTATATTTCGAAGTCTCCTCCCGGGTCATGAATGGCGCATCGCCGAGCTTGAGCCGCCTCAGCCACTTGACGTTCATGTTGCCTTCGAAGCCGGGCAGGAACAGGCGCAGCGGATAACCCTGCTCGGGCCGCAGCATTTCGCCGTTCTGCGCGTAGACCAGCAGCGGCGTCATCCAACGCCTTGTCCATCGGGATGCTGCGGGTCATCGCTGCAGCGTCCGCGCCTTCGGCCAGCAGCCACTTGGCGCGCGGATCGATACCCGGCCTCTTGCAGCACCAGCGCGAGCGGAACGCCGGTCCATTCGCAGCAGGAAAGCAGCCCGTGCGTCACCTGGACGGTGCTGCCCCTTGCCTTCCACTCAGCCAGTGCTGTTCCCAGAGCACTCCAGGAAGTGGATGCGTGAAACGGACGGGAAACGCATCAGAGTCGTCCATGGTGAAAGTCAGCGCCCGGCCGACCAGGCCATGCACGAGCAGTCGATGCTCCCGCGGCGGGATATCGGGCACGCCACCGTGGTGGCGCTCGAACACCAAGCCGTTGGGCGTGATAATTCCGTGCAGGCTTTGCAATGGCGTAAGGCTCGCGGCGGCGGTGGTGTTGATGCGTCCGGGGAATGGGACGCGCACGACTGCCGCCTCGTACGGAGAGGGCTCACCATAGGGTGGGCTCAGAATGGGCCGGCCCTGGGCCCTCATCCACGGCGGCACCAGATCTGCCGGGCGGGGATCGCCGTCGGACGCCGCGGCACGCGCAGCGAATGGAACAATGCTCGCAGCTGCCAGGCGCGCGGTGCGCCGGAAGAACCCGCGCCGATCGCGCAGCGCCGGTGGCAACGGTTTCGTGGAGTTGCTCATGCCTGTGTCCCCCAAGTGCTGGCTTGCCCGATGGATGACGCCCCGGTCACGGCGCGCCTCAACATCGCCGGTGGAAGATTCGATGCTACGCTACTGCTCAGGCCAGTTCACTGCTCGAATAATCAGGGTGCAGGGGAGGGTTACTTCGATCTTCGGGACCGGCGCGTCCCGACGCCGCAAGCCAGCGCATGATGCCGGCGATGACGAGCATCAATGCGGACATGCACGCGAACACCAACGGCCGGCAGCAAGGCATAGCGGGTCAGGGAAAAACTCCCTTGTCAGCTTGGGAAGCCTTGGGTATAGATGCTCGATCGAACCTGCGCAGGTTGCCCTAAAGATGTCCTCGTTCCCGGAATGCGATATCAATCATGAATGCACAGCTGTCTTTGCCCATAGCACCTGACTCGCCCGCGCATCGGCGCCAGGTTTCGCGCGATCTGGTAGTGGTCGTGGTGGCCACAATCGGGATGTTCATGTTGTCCTCCGCGCTCGAGCTCAGGGAGCGGCTGACCGAGTTGACCCGACCGCTCGAGTATTACCAGCTGGACGAGCTGCCGCTCACCTTCGCGGCGCTCACGCTGTCTCTCGCCTGGTTTGCTTGGCGCCGCTGGCATCAGTCGGAGCGCGAGCTGCGGCTGCGTGTCGCGGCCCAGCGCGCGCTGGTGGAGCGCGAGGCGCAGTACCGCACTTTGTTCATGGAGAACCTGGCAGGCAACACGTTGGCGGGGTTGGACGGCACGATGCTCCTGTGCAATCCGGCGATGGCAAGCATTCTGGGTTTGCGCTCGCCCGAGGAGGCATTGGGGCGCAACTTCGGGGAGTTCTACGCCGATCGGGACTTGTGGACACAGCACCGCGCGGCCTTGGCGCGAGGGGAGAAGCTGGAAATTCCGCTGCTGGATCTGCGCAGTGCCGACGGTCGGGGCGTGAAGGTCATCGCACGCATGCTCGCGCGCCGCTCTCCCGACAAGCCGCCTGAACTGCAGGCGTACCTGGCAGACATCTCCGAACTTCAGCATACGCAAAAGGAGCTGGCCGAGACTTTGTCCGAGAACCGGCTGCTGTCGCAGAAATACGTGCTGGTGCAGGAGGAGGAGCGGCGCAACCTCGCGCGCGAGATGCACGACGAGCTCGGGCAGTGCCTCAACGCCATCAAGCTGGACGCCGTTTCGATCTGCGAGCTGTCCAGAGGCATACAACCGGAGATCGAGAGAAGCGCCGGCTCGATCGTCGAGATCTCGAACCATGTGTACGACGTGGTACGCAGCATGATGCAGCGGCTCCGGCCCGCGGCTTTGGATGCGCTCGGCCTGCGCGACGCCGTGGGTGATTTGGTCGATCAATGGCGCCGCCGCAACGCGAACGTCATCTGCGGTTTCGAGGCGGACGGTGATCTGTCCGGGCTCGGGGAGCTCGCCAATATCACCGTCTACCGGCTGGTGCAGGAGTGCTCTGACCAATGTCGCAAAGCATTCGGGTGCAACGCACGTCTACATCGGCGTAGCGCGTATCGGTCCATCGGAAGTGCGTGTGACGGTACGCGACAATGGACGAGGCATGGATCTGCAGGCAAAGCGCTCGGGCCTGGGCCTGGTGGGACTTCGCGAACGGGTGGAGGCGTTGGAGGGCCGTTTGGAGTTGACCGCCGCGCCGGCCGAGGGTGTGCACGTCACCGCATGGCTGCCGCTGATGAGCCGGGGATGAGTCGATGGCTCCCGTGCGCGTGATCCTGATCGACGACCACTCCGTGGTGAGAGAAGGCTACCGCCGCTTGCTGGAGCGGACTCCCGACATCGAGGTGATCGCCGAGGCGTCCAGCGGCGAAGAGGCTTACCGCTTGTTCTCCGAACAGCGTCCGGACGTGGTGGTGATGGATATCAACCTCCCGGGCATGAGCGGGATCGAGGCGACGCGCCGTATCCTCGCGCGCGAACCGGAGGCGCGGGTGCTCGTGTTCAGCATGCACGAAGACGCGCTGTTCGGCTCCCGCGCACTGCAAGCGGGGGCGCGCGGTTACGTCACCAAGGCCAGTGCTCCGGAGGTCTTGGTGGAAGCGGTTCGCACTGTTGCACAGGGGCGCACGTTTATCAGCCACGACATGGCGCAACGCCTGGCGCTGCAGGCCGTGCCAGGCCAGGAGCTGCCGCTCGAAACACTCTCACCTCGCGAGTTCGAAGTGTTTCGGCTCCTGGCCGAGGGCAAAGCGGTGAGCGAAATCGCGCACATCCTCTCGCTCAGCCAGAAGACCATCGCCAACTACCAGTCCGCAATCAAGCAGAAGCTCGAAGCTCAGACGTCAGCGCAGATGGTCTGGATCGCCCTCAAGCGCGGCTTGGTCGGGGGCAACGCGGAGTAGCAGGCGGCGCGTCCGCGCCGCCCGGAACTAGCGAGAGACGCGGCCCAGTTCGGATTTGTCATCAGAGCACGTGGGCGAGGCGGGGCCGGGAGCAATTCCCTGCCCGAGACCGGAGCAAATCCCTGTCGCAGTCACGCGGCGCTCAGTATTCTGCGCTGGGCTCTCAGAGTTGACGCGACATCTCACCTCTGAGTCTTCCACAAAGAGTTTACGCTTCATCTCTCCGATACGAGGCCGGACTTTTGTCCGGCCTCCTTTTTTGGTGTTCTGGGGTTTCGGGTCGCTGCGAGCCCTGATCAAACCGCTGCTGTTGTTGGAATCGACGGTCGCAGGGGTCCGTGCCGTCATGTCGATCGCCGGGAGAAACTCCCAAAGCTATGGGGATTGCGACGGGAGAATCTCCCTTTACCGTCTTGTCGGCAACGCCAGATACTTCACGCCCTGTCGCCGCGCACATCGTCGCGATCAGCACGGCATGAGGGATGCTGTGCGCGAGATTTCGACGCGACGGTGCGTGGCCAGGACGAGTTGGACTGTCCACGAACAATGACGAGTCGAACAGGGGAGCCGTGTTCAATAGAACGTGCACGACGCCGCAGCTGCGGCTGCGTGCGCTTCAATGTCCCAGACCGCCTTCACACTGGATGTGAAGCTGGAAGTGGTCGCCGAAGGGTTGAACTCACCCGCTGGTCGACTGGCCGCCACCGGGAGACGATCGAAGTTCATCGTCGAGCAGTCTGGCACCGTCAAGATCATCGGGACGG